>SSFA01000023.1 GCA_008015155.1 Thiothrix sp. | reverse complement strand
GGTTCTGCAAGTGGTGCGCGTCGACAGCATGGAAGAAGCCATGCAGTTGATCAATGCACATGAATACGGCAATGGGACTTGCATCTTCACCCGTGATGGCGAAGCAGCCCGTTACTTCTCGGATCATATTCAAGTGGGGATGGTGGGGATCAATGTGCCCTTACCGGTTCCAGTCTCCTATCACAGCTTTGGCGGTTGGAAGCGTTCCTTGTTTGGGGATTTATCCGCCTATGGGCCGGATAGTATTCGCTTTTATACCCGCCGTAAGACCATTACTCAGCGCTGGCCTTCGTCGGCCGTCCGCGAGAAAGTCCAGTTCGCCTTCCCGTCTTGAAAGGTATCGCGTAAGGTAGAGAGTAGCCGCGACGATTAATACAGGAGTTATGGATGAGTTCAGCAGTGCCCGAAATCTCTACAGAAACTACTTCGAGCTTACCGCAGACGGTTGAAGCTTTACATGCTTTAATCGTCGCAGAGCAGCCCAAGCTTAGCGCCCGCCTTAAATTAGTTGCTGTTTATTTAGTGGAGCATCCTCAGCAAATTGCTTTTAATACCCTTGCTGAGATCGCCGAAAAAGCAGGCGTACATGCTTCGACTTTAGTGCGCTTTGCTAACTATTTTGGTTTTGATGGCTTTTCAGATGTGCAACGTTTGTACAAGAACCAAATCATTGATCACCCCAGCAATTATCGAGAGCGTATTAGTCAACTAAAGCGAGTGGGCGGTAATGGTGAGGTTACGCCAGAGTTATTGCTGCATGATTTTGCTGAGGGCAATAGCTTAGCTTTAGGTTTGTTACAGCAGCAAATTAAACCTGAGATATTAGCAGCAGCCGTAACTATTTTGGCCAAGGCAACAGAAGTCTTTATCTGTGGAGTCCGTCGTATGTATCCTGCAGCTGTCTACATGGATTATGCTTTAAGCCAAATGGATGTACGTTGCCATGTGATTGATGGACAAGGTGCGATGGCGCCTGAGCAAATGAAATGGATTCAAGCAGACTCGGTGCTAGTTGCAATTACCTTTAATCCCTATGGCAAAACGACGACTGAGGCTGTGCATTATGCCCATGAGAAGGGTGCAAAAATTATTTTGATTACAGACAGTGAATTGTGTGCACATACGCAGATTGCAGACTATGTGTTTATCGTGCGTGAAGCAGAAGTGCGTGGATTTAGATCCTTGAACTCCACCTTATGTTTGGTACAAACCCTTTGTGTTGCTTTAGGTTATGAGCGGCAGTGAGTCAATAAAACTAAAGTCTCAAAATGTGTGGTATGCGCAAACATATCAAATAATTGTACGCGTTGAATGCGATAGTTTTTTAGGTGAATCAAGTCTTGAGCCAAACTGATGGCATTACAGCTGGAGTATAAAATAGCAGCTGGACTTAAGTTCACTAATAGCTCAGCAAGCTCTATACCCATTCCACGTCGTGGTGGATTCACGATCACTAGATCGGGTTTGTCAGTCAAATGGGCTTGAAACTTTTGGGTGTCTAAAGCTTGAAACTGAACATGCTCTAAACCCATCGCCTGTGCTGAAGCGCGGGCACAGGCAATGGCCTCAGCTTCAATTTCAATTCCGGTGAGTTGTGTATCTGCATGCGCACAATGCAAACCAAAGCCACCTACACCGCAGAATAGATCCCAAATAACTTTAGGCTTGAGGCTGTGTGTCCATTCCCGAGCCGTTTGATAAAGTTGCGCGGCAACAGTGGGATTGGTTTGAAAAAAGCTTTTTGGACGGATATAGAGTGGGACATCATTAAATTGCTCTGGTAGGCGCTGGGTGTCAGTGAGAAAAATTTCTTGTTCACCCTCCAAAATAGCCATATGTACTGGTTGAATATTTGCAGAAATAACAGTGATATTCGGAAAATCATTAAGTAATAAAGGTAAGTTGGCTTGAATACGTGTCAGTGCTTGTTCGCTACGCAAGACAAAGCGCAATAGGTATTGATCATAAGCACGGCTATGGGTGAGCAAGATATATTTCAATTCACCTTTTTGTTTATCAAGGCGATAAGGTGGTAAACCCGCCTGCTGAATCCAAACTTCGAGGCGCTTTAATAAAGCTTGCATAGGCGCTGGGTAAAGCGGGCAGTCAGTAAGGCTAAGTGCTTTGCCATCGTGACCGATAATGCCAAGGATCGGTGCATGCGCTGCGCCCAAAGCTACCATTTTAGCTTTATTGCGAAAACCCTGTAATGGACTCGGGACAGGCTCGCCCCATTCATGGACTAGGAAATCAGCTAGTAAACGCTGTAATTCAGTTTGCTTCGCTGCTAATTGCTGTTCATAGGGATGCATTAAGCACCGGCAGGAAAGACAGCGTTGCGCTTCAAAATGGCGGCAGGAAATAGCAAAGCTTGGCTGCATAGTCACTACAAGGTTGACAAAGACCTGCATCTTAACGAGCCTAAGCTGCGAGCGAAAGCCTTACCAAGCAATGGTTAATGTTAAACAGCTAGTAACAACTTGGGAAAATCGCCTTAATTTTCCCAAGTTAGCTCGAAATTTTAAGCAGCCTGCTGATAAACAGACAGTGGTAAATTCAAGCGATTCAAGCCACTAATAATCGCTTTCAAGGATGCGGTAATAATATTCTCATCCACGCCCACACCATAAACCGTCGTTGTTTGTCCCACTTGTGCCAATTCAACAAACGCACAGGCTTTGGCATGACTACCTGCGCTAGTATTATTCATCGAACGCTCTTCATAACTGTGTAGATTGACGGTTATGCCTGTACTCGCCAAGGCGTGAATGAAGGCATCAATGGGGCCATTACCTTCGCCCGTGATCCACTGCGGTTCACCTTGCATCGACATCAAAACACGAATGCCTTGTGCTGTGCCATGTTCAAATAAGTGATGCTGCTGATACGCGAAGTTCGCTTCGTTATTGAGATAGCTTTGCGCGAAAATTTGCCACAAATTGTCCGCAGTCATCTCTTGCCCTGAGGCATCCATGTATTGCTGCACCACCGCGGCAAATTCAATCTGCAAGCGGCGCGGCATCACAATGCCATGCACAGTTTCGAGCAAGTATGCAATGCCGCCTTTACCCGACTGGCTATTCACCCGAATCACTGAATCATAAGTGCGCCCGACATCAGCCGGGTCTAAGGGCAAATAAGGCACATTCCAAGGTTCATCAGCTTTTTGGGCGGCAAATCCTTTTTTAATCGCATCTTGGTGCGAGCCAGAAAACGCGGTAAAAACCAAATCACCCACATACGGATGGCGGGGGTGAATCGGCAATTGCGTGCA
Source organism: Thiothrix sp. (assembly GCA_008015155.1). Classification (GTDB taxonomy): domain Bacteria; phylum Pseudomonadota; class Gammaproteobacteria; order Thiotrichales; family Thiotrichaceae; genus Thiolinea. The sequence goes on along the minus strand of SSFA01000023.1, from coordinate 140,986 downwards.
TTCTTCTACTAAACGCGCCACCTTATTCACATTAGAAAAATCCAACTCAGGATCGATGCCTTGGGTATAAAGATTCAAGGCCAAAGTGACTAAATCCACATTGCCGGTACGCTCACCATGCCCGAATAAGCAGCCTTCCACCCGATCAGCACCTGCCATTAAGGCTAATTCAGTGGCTGCTACGGCTGTGCCACGATCATTATGCGGATGCAAGCTCATAATAATGCTATCGCGCTTGGCTAAATGGCGATGCATCCACTCGATTTGATCCGCGTAAATATTCGGCGTCGCGGCTTCTACGGTAGCAGGCAAATTCAAAATAATTTTATTGCTAGGTGTTGCTTCCCAGGCATCGGTCACTGCATTGCAAATGTCCAAGGCAAAATCCAATTCAGTCATGCTGAAAGTTTCAGGACTATATTGCAGTACCCACTCAGTTTCGGGATGCTCAGCAACCAAGGCTTTAACTAATTTTACCGATTGCACTGCTAAATCAATTACTTCCGCTTGGCTCATACTAAACACTACATCACGGAATTGCGGGCTGGTCGCATTATAAACATGCACAATCGCGCGCTTCACACCGCTTAAGGCTTCGATGGTTTGACGGATTAAATGCTCACGCGCTTGCGTTAACACCTCAATCGTTACATCGCTGGGAATATGATTTTCATTAATCAATTGGCGCACAAAATTAAAATCGGTTTGCGAGGCAGACGGGAAACCCACTTCAATTTCTTTAAAACCAATCGCGCATAACTCCTGAAATAAGCGTAACTTCTGCGTGCTATTCATCGGTTCAAATAAAGACTGATTACCATCACGCAGATCGGTACTCATCCAAATCGGCGCGCGCGTAATCCGATTATTTGGCCATTGGCGATTCGGCAAATCCACCGCTGGGAAAGCACGGTATTTAGTAGAAGCTTGTTTTAACATGCTCGTCTCTTAAAGTTTAATGATTGAATGTTGCTAGTTTAGGGAAAAGTGCTTAGCAAATGATTGCGTTTTGCGCTTTTGTGATGGGTATTTTTGGCATAAAATAGCGCCAAATGATTTTCAATCAGCAGGATATAGCTATAAATTCAAATATGATGGAATTAGATCGCTACGACTATCAAATTCTCAAGCTCTTGCAAGCCGACGGACGCATGAGTAATCAAGACTTGGCAGATCAAATTGGTTTGTCGCCTTCGCCGTGCTTGCGCCGCGTAAGGGCTTTGGAGGAAGCGGGGATTATCAGTGCTTATCATGCTATCGTAGATGCAAAAAAACTTGGCTATGCCTTAATGGCCTTAGTTTCGATTGCGATGGATAAACATACGGATGAGCGTTTCAAAACCTTTGAGCAGCAAATTCAAGATATTCCCGAGATTTTGGAATGCCTACTGATTACCGGACAAACCGCTGATTATCAACTCAAAGTTATTGTGAGGGATTTAGATCATTATCAAGATTTACTACTGAATCGGATTAATCGAATTACGGGTGTGACTAGTGTGCATACTAGTTTTGTACTGCGCAAAGTAGTGAATAAGTTGGCGGTGCCTTTAACTTAGCTAGTTGGCTGTAAACTTTAGTAATAGTTCATAAAATAAGTGCCATTTTAAGGCCAAAAGCTATACTCAGATTTATCCTTATTACTCAGTTTTGCTTATGAGTCAATTGCAAATCGGTAACTACTATTATGATCTAAGCCAACGACAGCTTAGCGATGTAAATGGCCAAGTTTATACTTTGCGTCATCAGACTTTAAAGGTTTTACACTATTTAGCGCGTCATGCTAATCAGCTTGTTTCCAAGGATGAACTATTTGACGAAGTCTGGAAAGGAGCTTGTGTTACGGATGATTCCTTAGTGCAATGCATAGCGGAGATTCGTCAATACTTACAGGATAAACAACACCAGCTATTAAAGACCTTGCCACGGCGTGGGTATGTATTGCTAGCAACTGAGCGGAGTTTACCCCAAACTTCGAGTGCTTGTAACGAACTCTTGCCTTTGCTTGGCCGTGACGAAGAGCTAAAACAATTAGAGCAAATGCTAAGAGATCCCGCTTGTCGCTTAATCACTTTATTAGGCTTCGGTGGAGTGGGTAAATCACGCTTAGCTAAAGCGTTGATAAGCGCAAATAGCCTACGGTTTTCGCAAGGTGCATATTTTGTTGAATTAGCTATGGTGCAATCTGTCCAGCTTATTCCGAGTGCGATTGCGGCAAAAATCGGAATAAGCTTGCAGGGACAGCGGTCTCATCTGGAACAATTACAGAGAAGCTTAGCCAGTCAACAGCTTCTAATTATTTTAGATAATTTTGAGCATTTGCTTCCGGATAATGAAAATCTTTGTGAAAGCTTATTAAGAGCTTGTCCGCAGTTAAAAATTTTAGTGACCTCGCGTAAACCTTTACAGTTGTATGGTGAGTGGTTATATCGTTTAAAAGGTTTAGTGGTTACGCCTTTAGTACAGGACGCCCATACCTGTCCTAGTTTTGCCTTGTTTGTGCAAGCGGCGCGACGTGTCAATTATAGCTTTGTGCCTAATCCTGAGGAGCAAGTCTTAATTCTCCAGATTTGTCGCTTAATTCATGGGATACCTTTAGGGATTGAGATTGCAGCAACTTGGTTAAGACATTTGTCTTGTGCTGAAGTATTAGTAGAGTTAAAGCAGCAATTAACCAACTCGAACACTCTAGCTGATCCAGACTCAAAAGGAGGTCTAGGCCAAGTCATCACTCAAACTTGGCAGATGCTCAATCCACGTGAACAGAGACTCATGCAAATTTTATCTCTATTTCGTGGTGGCTTTACCCGGGAAGCAGCATCCGCAATTACTGGTGCAAGTTTAAGTGACTATAGCAGCTTAATTGATAAATCCATGCTAAGTCGCGAGCTGACGGGGCGGTACAGCCTACATGAGGTCATGCGCGAGTATGCAGGTCATCTCAGGGTTGCCGAAGATTCAGATTGGCGTATGGCGCAGCGTTTTGTGGAATACTATTTAGAGTTAGCCATTACTGCTGATGCTGGGATATTAGGGGGAAAGCAGCTCACTCTTATTCAGCAATTGACTGAAGAAAATGACCATTTTCGAGAATGTTTAAATTTATGCATCACTGCTAAACAGCTAACTGCTACGAGTTTGCCAAGCTTAGGTTTAAAGCTAGCAGGCCATTTAGGCATGTTTTGGTTTTTGTCGAATCATTGGCAAGAGGGCTTTGGCTGGTTAGAACGTTTTCTTAATTTAAATCGTCATGCGTCTCCGTCTCTTGCTCAAGGTATGGCTTTATTAGCTGCAGGAGGGATTTCAGCGGTGCTCGATAAGCATGGTTTAGCTGATGAGTATATAAGTACAGCTCAGGTCATAGCTGTCCGTTTTGGTGGAGATATAGCTTTAGCACGTAGTTTGTTCGTATTAAGTATTTTAAGACGCTTACAAGGCCGCTATTTAGAGTCAGTTGCAGCAGGGCAGCAGAGTATGCGTTTATTTATGGATGCGGGCGATGAGGGTGGCTATCAAATTAATCTAGTTAATGTTGGGCATGCTTTACTCAGATTAAGGCAAAAGGATCAGGCTGTTAAGTTTTTTGAAGAATGCATCAGCTTGAATCAAAAAATTGGTTTAACTCTGAGCATGCCTTACGCTTTGATCAACTTAGGGCGTGTGCATGCTCAACTGCAACAAGTACCAGCAGCGCGAGCCTATTTGCAGCAGAGTATTCAGCTAACAGAGCAATTAGGGTTTTTACTTTATCGGGCGCAAGCTTCATGTAGTTTGGGCTGGTTGGAGTTAAATGAGGGACATATAGAATCGGCTTTAGCTTTTTTGCAAAAAAGTATGACCGACTATTTGCAATTGGGTGATCAAGAGGGGCAAATTGCAGTGATGTTGGGAATAGGGACAGCTAAAGCTTTTCAAGGCCAGCCAAAATCAGCTTGGCAATGTATTGTAGTCGCTGAAAACTTAGCAAAATACTTGAATCTGCGAGATTTTACAGAGTATCCAAGCTTATTGGGTGTAGCGAAACAACTGATCCAACAAGGCTTGGGTGAGCGTGAGTTGGTACTGCAGAAAAACTTGAGCATGACGAAGGATTTAGAAAGTATTTTCAAGGCAGTTCAGTGTTGATCATATGCGTCATATAGGCTGAGTCGACCGGAAATTTTTAATTCTATTAAGTATCCAAGCTTAAGCTAAGCTAAAATCGAAGTTCTTCTAATCAATGGAAACCAAAGATGCAGGTTCAGGCAGAGCGGCGGGGTGGTGTAAGGGGATTTTTGGGCGGAATCGGGCGGGGTTTAACCTGGTTGCGACGTTGGCTCTTAAATTTGTTGACGTTGGTGATTTTGCTTGGACTCGTCGCGTTAGTGGTGCGTAGTTGTTCTGATAAAGAAGTTGTGCAAATCGCGGATAAAACCGCCTTAGTGCTTAACTTAAAAGGGTCTATAGTCGAGGAAAAAAGTCGGCCGGATAGTTCACTTTTGTCTTTAGCTAGTGGGGATGAGTTAAATAATGAAGTGCAGTTGCGCGATTTGCTGGCTGTTCTGGAGGCCGCTGCGACTGATTCACATATTAGCCGTGTGTTATTAAAATTGGATGAGTTCGATGGTGGCGGTTTGGCGGCCTTGCGTGAAGCGAGTGCTGCTTTAAAACGTTTTCAAGCTTCAGGCAAAGCAGTGGTAGCTTGGTCAACTGATTATTCACAAGCCCAATATTTTTTAGCAGCGCATGCCAATGAGGTCTGGCTTGACCCAGCGGGTGGTTTACTGCTGGATGGTTTAGGTGGTGATAATAATTATTATGCGGAAGCCTTGAACAAGCTAGGGGTCAAGGTGCATGTAGTGCGCACTGGGCCTTATAAAAATATGGCAGAGCAATTCACGGATAACGCCCCATCACCCGCTACTTTAGAGTCAACGGCCTATCTGCTAGATGACTTATGGTCGATTATGACCAAAGAAATTGAACAAGCACGTGGTCTACCAGAGGGTAAAATCATGCAGCTTATTAATGCTTTGCCAGCTCCCTTAGAAGCAGCCGGTGGTGACTTAGCTAAAATGTCTTTGGAGCAAGGTTTGGTGACTGGACTTAAAGATATTCAGCAAGTACGTGAGGCGTTTATTAAAGCGGGCGAAGAAGATAGTGATAAACAGACTTTTCGGCAAATCAATTATGAAACCTATCTGGCAAGTTTAAGTAAGCCTGATACCAGTGGTGATGGGGTCGGGATCATTGTGGCTGAAGGTGAAATTATTGATGGTGAAGCACCACGTCAAACCATTGGTGGCGCAACTACCGCCGCTTTAGTCCGTAAAGCGCGTTTGGATGATAGCGTGAAAGCAGTTGTGCTACGAGTCAATTCACCCGGTGGTGCAGTCTTTGGTTCTGAACTGATTCGACGTGAATTAGCCGCCATACGTGAAGCAGGTAAGCCCGTCGTTGTTTCTATGGGCGATGTGGCAGCTTCAGGGGGCTATTGGATTTCTACCGCTTCTGACAAAATTTTTGCAGATGCTGCAACCATTACCGGCTCGATTGGAGTGATTACTCTATTTCCCACTTTTGAAGGCTTGATGGATAAACTCGGCATCAACCATGGCGGTTATGCGACCACTTGGTTAAAGAGTGCAGCCGACCTACGGAAGGAGCCTGATCCACGCTTCGAAAAGCTGATGGAAGTCTATATTCAAAATACCTACCAAACCTTCCTCGGGCATGTCAGTAAAGCGCGGAATATGTCTGTGGAGCAAGTCCATGCCGTAGCTCAAGGGCGAGTATGGACAGGCCAGCAAGCTTTAGACCGAGGCTTAGTCGATGCCTTAGGCGGTTTGGAAGATGCGGTCAATGCAGCGAAGCAATTGGCTAAATTAGGCGAGGGTGCTGCAGTCCGCTATATTGAAAATGAAGAATCAGAATACGATTGGTTCCTGCAAAAATTGATAGGCGCTAAGTTATTGGCGGATTTACAAGAGCAGTTAGCTGCAACTGTAGTGTCAGTCACTCTACCAGCAGAGCTGAAGCAGCTCCATCAGGAAGCAACGCGCATCCAAGGTTTAATTAAGCCTGATGAACCCTTTAAGGCTGTGGTGCATTGTCTGTGTGACACTCGCTTGTAAACTCAGTTGGGGCTAAGCCTTAAATGGGCTTAGCTCTTGATTTTTTAGTTTACTCACCTAAGCCTAGATTGGTTTGTTCAACTTAGGTTGACGGGTTTTGAGCATCATAATAAAGCCGGAAGCAACTACCAAGCCCATCCCTAGCAAACTCCATGCGCTGGGCAGATCACCAAATACTAACCAGCCAAATAAACCCGCCCAGAGTAATTGAAAGTAAGTAATGGGTGCGATCACGGTAGCAGGGGCATAGCGATAGGCAGCAGTAAACAGATAATGACCAATCCCACCACTAATCCCTGTACTGATGAATAAAATCAGCTGTAAGGGAGTCGGTGTCATGCCATACCAAACCCACGGCAGAGCTAAGCCAAAGACTAAAGCACCAAAAAATGAGGCATAAAATAATAAAGCCAAGGTCGTTTCAGTAGGAGCCAAGAGTCGGGATAATAACTGATAGAAAGTATTCACGATCACTGCTAATAGCATCAAAATCACCCCGCTACTAGCCAGTCCATTGCCGGGTTGGGCAATAAACATCACCCCTGTAAAGCCGACTAAAGTCGCCAACCAGCCTAGAAAACCAATTGTTTCACCTAAGAGGGGTCGCGCTAGCAGAGCGACCAATAAAGGCGATAGAAAGCTAATAGCAATCATCTCTGCTACTGGCATAACTTTAAGGGCATAGCCAACCAGTAAAGACATAATCGTCAGGCTGGCAGCACGTACTAAGACTAAGCCAGTGCGCTGAGTTTTTACTAAAGCTTTACCATGGCGTGGCGCAAAGATGGCGACAATAAACAAAGTATTGACGATATAGCGAATCGCTACAATCAGTGGAATATTATAAGACTCCGCGAGGTATTTGATGGTGGTATCCATACTCGCGAAGAAAAAGAGCGCGATCAGCGTGAGTACAATGCCCCGCATCGTGGGGTTGGCAGTAGGATTCAAGATTTCGGCACGCCCAAAGGCAGACATGCTAACGAGTCGGCGGAGCTTTGTAAAACCGCTTAAACCTTCAATACCAGTACTATTCTGAGATTTGCTGGTATTAAATCGATAGCTTCTACTGAGTCATTGAAAGTTTTATAAAAATAGAAAATTTATTTCCTAATTTAAAATAACTGGAATAATTATTCCAATTAGGCTTATACTTTCTTCCATTGGTTCTACAGTCTTTTGGAGGAGAGGTTTATGGCAGAGATTCGTTTTGGTCTGATTGGGGCAGGTCGGATTGGTCAAGTACATGCAATGGCGGTGCAGGGTGTACCGGGGGCACGCATTACCGAAGTAGTGGATGTATTCCCTGAAGCGGCTAAGAAAGTCGCAGATAAGTTCGGCGCTAAAGTCGTGACCTTGGATGAAATTTTTGCCAGTTCAGACGTCGATGCTTACATTATCGCGAGTTCCACTGATACACATGCTCCCTTATTAGAGCGCTGTGCGGCTGTCGGCAAGCCAGTCTTCTGCGAAAAACCGATTGATTTAAGTTACGAACGTGCTGAAGCTTGTAGCGCTGCGGTGAAAGAGTCGGGCATTACTTGTATGCTCGGTTTCAATCGACGCTTTGACCCACAATTTGCCACACTCAAGCAGCAAATGGATAAAGGCGTGATTGGTCAATTAGAAACTTTAATTATTACCAGCCGCGATCCAGCTCCGCCACCTGCTGAGTACATTAAAGTCTCGGGCGGCTTATTCCGCGACATGATGATTCACGATTTTGATATGGCGCGTTGGTTACTCGGCGAAGAACCCACCCGTCTTTATGCGACTGGTAGCGTGTTAGTTGATCCGGCGATTGGCGAAGCAGGGGATGTGGATACTGCGAGTGTCACGCTGAATACCAAAAGTGGCGCGATTGCAATCATTACCAATAGCCGCCGCGCGACTTACGGCTATGACCAACGCATTGAAGCCTTTGGCGCAAAGGGTATGTTGCAAGCGGGTAATCAAATTGAAAACACCGTGAAATTCGCCGGTGCAGAGGGTGTGACGGGCGCAAAGCCCCAGTTCTTTTTCCTTGAACGTTATGCTGATGCCTATCGCATTGAATTAACACACTTTGTGCAAGCGCTGCAAAATGGCACAAAAACCGCGACTACGGAGCAAGATGGTTTAGCTGCTTTACGTTTAGCCGATGCCGCCGTGCAATCCTTGAAGTCTGGTCAGCCAGTCGATTTATAAGGAGCGATTCTCATGACACTACTACGCCGCCCCAAGTCTGAGGCAGACGGTCGTTATCAACACATTACCCCCGAAAATGCGCAGTGGCGTTATGTGGGGTTTGATGCTTACGACTTGAAAGCAGGGCAGACACTGGATATTCCGGCTTCTGACCAAGAGTTATGCTTGGTGTTGTTAGCGGGTTTAGCCGATATTCATGCTGGCGAGCAGCAGTTCAGCAGCGTGGGCGAGCGGATGCAGGTGTTTGAGGATAAAGCGCCGCATGCGGTGTATGTGAAAAATGGTGAAGCGGTGCGTGTCACAGCTAACACCGATTTAGATTTAGCCGTGTGCAGTGCGCCGGGGTTTGGCAATCACGAAACGCGCTGGATCAAGCCGGAGCAAATGAGCCGTGAACAGCGTGGCAAAGGCTCAAACACACGCTATGTGTGTAATATTCTGCCGCAAGACGAGCCAGCCGATAGTTTATTAGTGGTGGAAGTAAAAACGCCTGCCGGTAACTGGTCGAGCTATCCTCCACATAAGCATGATGCGGATAATATTCCGCACGAATCTTTCCTCGAAGAAACCTATTATCACCGGATTAATCCGAGCCAAGGTTTCTGTTTTCAGCGCGTCTTCACCGATGAATTAGACCTTGATGAAACCATGGCAGTGGAAGATCGCTGCGTGGTAATGGTTCCGCGGGGCTATCATCCGGTCGCAGCAGCGCATGGCTATGATTCGTATTATTTGAATGTGATGGCAGGGCCGACGCGGCGTTGGATTTTCAAGAATCACCCTGCGCATGAATGGATGTTAGGCTCATGAATGCAAGCACCAAAACCTTAGATGTAATTTGCCTAGGGCGGGCTGCCGTCGATCTCTACGGTCATCAAATCGGCAGCCGTTTGGAAGATATGGGCAGCTTTGCTAAATATCTGGGTGGTTCATCCGCGAATATTGCCTATGGCTGTGCACGTTTAGGCTTAAAGTCAGCTATGCTCACTCGGGTGGGTGATGAACACATGGGGCGCTTTGTGCGGGAGGAGTTAGCCCGTGTCGGCGTGGATGTGTCACATGTCGTCACTGATAAAGAGCGCTTAACCGGCTTAGTGATTCTCGGGATTAAAGATAAAGAAACCTTCCCGCTGATTTTTTACCGTAAAGATTGCGCGGATATGGCGCTTAGCCCCGACGATTTTGCGCCGGAATTTATCGCGAGTAGTCAGGCTTTATTAATTACGGGCACGCATTTCTCGACCGAATCCACCTATCGCGCAAGTAAAACAGCGATAGAGTACGCCAAAGCCGCTGGCACTAAGATTATTGTGGATATCGACTATCGCCCCGTGCTTTGGGGCTTAACGAGTCTGGGGGATGGCGAGACACGCTTTATCTCCTCCTCTGGCGTGACAGAGCACCTCCAGACTATTCTTCCGCATTGCGATTTGATTGTCGGCACGGAAGAAGAAATCCATATCGCCGGCGGCAGCACCGACACCATCACCGCGTTAAAACAAATCCGTGCCCTGTCCAAAGCGACCATCACACTAAAACTCGGCCCTTTAGGTTGCACGGTATTGGATGGCGCGATTCCTGACAGCATGGATGATTTCACTGTCTATCAAGGTGTGCGCGTCGAAGTGCTGAATGTGCTGGGTGCGGGTGATGCGTTTATGTCCGGTTTCTTGCGCGGTTGGCTGCGCAATGAGTCTTATGCCAATTGCACTGCGTATGCGAATGCCTGTGGTGCTTTAGTCGTGTCGCGTCACGGTTGCGCACCGGCGATTCCGAGTGAAGAAGAGCTATTCTATTACCTGAAAAATAGCGCTTCGATTCCCCGCCCTGATCAAGATAAAAAGCTTAATCAACTGCATCGCGTCACCACCCGTAAGCCAGCTTCGCGCCCTGATATTTGTGTCTTAGCCTTCGATCATCGTAAGCAATTATATGAAGCAGCAGTGAGTGTGGGCGCTGATCCGGCGCAAATTAAAACCCTAAAACGCTTATTGGTGAAAGCCACCGAATACGGCATGCAACAAACGGATTTGCATCCGCATTCCGGTGGGGTGCTGATTGATGACACTTACGGGCAAGATGCCTTAAATGATATTACCGGTCGCGGCTGGTGGATTGGTCGCCCTGTTGAGTTGCCGTCTTCACGCCCGATTGAATTGGAAGGCGGGCGTTCGATTGGTTCGCGCTTGGTGTCGTGGCCGCTAGAGCATATTGTAAAGTGTTTGGTGTTTTATCACCCCGACGATCCGGTCGATTTGCGTACCCAGCAAGAGCGTCAAATTCAAGAGCTGTTTGTGGCTTGTCAAACGAGTGGTCATCAATTACTGCTCGAACTGATTCCACCCGCTAATAGCGTGGTGAATGATGATACCGCAGCACGCTCCATCCAACGTTTATATAACCTTGGCGTATCGCCCGATTGGTGGAAATTGCCTCCACAATCCGCAGCAAGCTGGGACAAGCTCACTCAGCTCATTACAGAGCGCGATCCGCATTGCCACGGTGTGGTGTTATTAGGGTTGGGCGCGAGTATTGAAAGCTTAAAAGAGTCGTTCAAAATTGCTGCTCAGTACCCGATTTGTAAAGGTTTCACGGTGGGACGCAGCCTGTTTGCCGCAGGTAGTCAGGCATGGTTAGCCAATCAAATTTCTGATCAGGAGTTGATTAAAACTGTGGGCGATAATTATGTGCAATTGATTGAAGCATGGCGGGCCTGCCGTGCTGCTCATCCATCACAGGATCAGCCTTCAGCGCAGGAGTTAGCCGCATGAGCACGATTCGTTTAACCATGGCACAAGCCTTAGTGCGTTATCTCGCGGCGCAATACACCGAAGTCGATGGGCAAAAGCTGCCCTTATTTGCGGGCGTGTTTGCGATCTTTGGGCATGGCAATGTCGCGGGCATGGGCGAAGCTTTATACCAATATCGCGAAACCTTACCCACTTTACGTGCACACAATGAGCAAGGCATGGCACATGCAGCGATTGCCTATGCGAAAACCCATAACCGTCAGCGCATGATGGCTTGCACCACTTCGATTGGTCCAGGTGCGACGAATATGGTGACTGCTGCCGCTTTGGCGCATGTGAATCGCTTGCCGGTGTTATTACTCCCCGGTGATATTTTCGCGAATCGCACGCCTGATCCGGTCTTGCAGCAAGTCGAATGCTTTAGCGATCCAACCATTAGTGCGAATGACTGTTTCCGCCCTGTGAGTCGTTACTTTGATCGGATTTCGCGCCCTGAACAGTTGATTACGAGTTTACCCGTTGCGATTCAGACCCTAACCGATGCAGAAAATTGTGGCCCTGTCACTTTAGCCCTGCCGCAAGATGTGCAAGCTGAAGCTTATGACTATCCGGAGAGCTTCTTTGCGGAACGTGTGCATTATCTACGGCGTCCGCCTGCCGATGCGCGTGAATTAGCCCAAGCCATTGCGACTTTAAAACAAGCGCAAAAGCCTTTGATTATTGCGGGTGGTGGCGTGCATTACTCGCAAGCGGTGAGTGAGTTAATGAGCTTTGCTGAAGCCTTCAACATTCCGGTGGCTGAGACTCAAGCGGGTAAAGGTGCACTCGCTTGGAATCATCCGAATTATGTCGGTGCTATTGGTGTCACGGGCAGCAGTGCAGCGAATCAGCTCGCGCAAGAGGCTGATGTCGTGCTAGCGATTGGCACGCGCTTACAAGATTTCACCACCGCATCTCGCACGGTGTTTGGCAATCCAGCGGTGAAAGTGATTCAACTGAATGTGGCGAAATTCGATGCGATTAAGCATAACGCGCAAAGCCTAATTGCGGATGCCAAAACGGGCTTGCAACAACTCGCGCAAGGTTTAAGCGGCTGGCAAGTGCCTACGAGTTGGTTAGCGAAAGGGCAGGGTGCGATTGCAGAATGGAATCGCTACTACGAACAAGTGACAGCAAGTGAATTAGTAAGCGCCACACGCACTGGTTTACCTTCGGATGCGCAAGTTTTGGGTGCGGTGAAGCGCACGGGGCAGGCTTCAGACATTATTGTTTGTGCCGCAGGTGGTTTGCCCGGTGAGTTGCATAAGCTGTGGCGTACTGATCAACCCAATGGTTATCACTTGGAATATGGTTTCTCCTGTATGGGTTATGAAATCGCCGGTGGTTTGGGTGTGAAAATGGCGCAACCGCAACGTGAAGTGATTGTAGTGGTAGGCGATGGTTCGTACCTCATGATGAATTCTGAACTCGCAACCAGTGTCATGCTTGGTTACAAACTGATTGTGGTGGTGCTGGATAATCGCGGTTATGGCTGTATCAATCGTCTGCAACAAGCGACTGGCAGCGCACCGTTTAATAACCTCTTAGAAAATTGCGTCACGGTTGATACGGGTGCGCCGAAGATTGATTTTGCCGGACATGCGCGTGCTTTGGGGGCAACGGCGGAAGCGGTGAAGAGTATCAGTGAATTGGAAGCGGCTTTAGGGCGAGCACGTGCGGCGAAGGGTTCGTATGTGGTGACGCTGGATACCGATCCGTTTATGACTTCAGAAGGTGGTTTCTGGTGGGATGTAGCGGTGCCGGAAGTGTCGCCGCGTGAGCAAGTGCAAACTGCGCATGAAAACTATGTCGCGGCTAAGCGTAAACAACCTTATTGATGGGTAGGCTTGAGTTTACGTGAATTTTCCTAGAGTCGCCGTGAATACCTCCATGTAGGCTCCACAGCCGCATCCTTGCGGCTGAGGCTCTATGAAAATCCTCGCAAACTCGCTATCGATGACTACCTAGTGTTTAAATAATTTTTTGGAATCAGCAAGATGAGCGTAAGAATTGGTATTAATCCCATCACTTGGTCAAATGACGATCTGCTTGAGTTGGGCGCAGAAACGCCTTTGGAAGTGTGTTTGAGTGAAGGTAAAGAAGCGGGTTATGCAGGTTTTGAGTTAGGTAATAAATTCCCGCGTGACCCGAAAGTATTGGGGCCGATTTTAGATAGTCATGGTTTGAAATTAGTTTCTGGTTGGTTCAGTGGTAAGTTATTAGAACGTAGTGTTGAGGAAGATATTGAGGCAATTCAAGTTCATTTGAATCTGCTAAAAAGCCTCGGTGCAACCGCGATGGTGTATTGCGAGGTGACGGGCTGTGTGCATGGTGAGCGCGAAACACCTCTATCTAAACGCCCTGTGTTAGCCGCTGATCAATGGGCTGAGTTAGGCAAAAAGCTCAATCAAGTGGCGGAATATACTTTATCCCAAGGGGTGAAAATCGCCTATCACCATCACATGGGTACGGTGGTTCAAACGGAAGCTGATATTGATAATTTGATGGCGAATACCAATGAGTCAGTAGGTTTATTGCTGGATACGGGGCATTTGATTTATTCAGGTGGTGATCCGGTGGCCGTACAACAGCGCTATGCTAAACGTATTAATCATGTGCATTGCAAAGATATTCGCCGCAATGTGTTGAATGATGTATTAAACCGCGATAGTAGCTTTTTAAATTCTGTGTTGGCGGGTGTGTTTACTGTGCCAGGGGATGGTTTTGTGGACTATCCGACCATTTTTAAAGGCTTGAAAGCAGCGGATTATTCAGGCTGGTTGGTGGTGGAGGCGGAGCAAGATCCAGCGGTGGCACATCCTTTGACTTATGCGAAATTGGGTTATAAGAATTTGCGTGAGTTGTGTGCGGGCGCGGGCTTGGAAGTCGTCGCTTAGTTTTAAGCTGCTGATTTTAAAATGCATCTAGCCCCATTTTAGCCCGTTCCTAAGATTTCAAGCCTATCGAAAATCCTCGCCGTTCCTCAAGCGCGGCGAGTGTGTCCCCTATGCTATGCCTTATTACCCAAGATCAGTCCCGTAAATTTGTATAAAATAATGCAGAAGTTCAAGCTTAAATGGCTGTACCAGTCATTATTTTGAGCTTTTTCGCTAGTAACGCTTTCCCCTGAATCATGTTTTAAGCCGCTTTATGCCGCTTTTTTTTTAGTTGAAATTGATCACTAAACGCAGAGCTTATGAAAAAATTATTCAATATACTGCTGTTATTGCTAATGATTGCGCTCGGTGTCGGCGGGTTTATGTTGATGAAACAAACCCGTGCTCCGCTGGAACACACACCAACCGCCATGCCAGCGCGTCCTGTCGAAGTCGAAGTGGTCAGTTTAAAAGCTTTTAGTCCGCAGGTGATGGCTTATGGCAATGTAGAACCGGCTGAGGTCTTACAACTGCGTGCGCAAGTGAGCGGTAAAATCACTTCGGTGCACCCTGAGCTGAAGAAAGGCGGGAGTATTCCGGCGGGCGCTGTGGTGGTGGTGATTGATCCTGAGGATTACAAAACCTCCTTAGCGCAAAGCCAAGCGGATCTCGCGGCTAGTCAATCGCAATTAGCGCAAATCGAGCAGGAAGAGCGGAATCTGCAAAAAAGCCTAGATTTGGCGCGCGCTACCTTGAGTAATGTGCAAAGCCAATCAACGCCAGTGCAACGAAATACCAGTCATATTCAGCAGAATCTTAATCTGGCGCAACAGAATCTTAAACTCACGCAACAAAATCTTACTATTGCGAAAAGAGAGCAGGCACGTTTACAAAAACTAGGACAGCAGCGTCTGATTGCCCAAAGCCAAGTCGATGCTCAACAACAACAAGTGCTGCAATTAGAACAGCAACAAGTGCAGCAACAGCAAGCTATTGTGCAAATGCAACAGCAGTTGACTCAGCAGGATCAATCGCTGAGTCGTCAAGATCAAAGTATTTTACAGCAACAGCAACAAGTCACTGAATTAGAAGGACAATTACGCAATTTTGCTAATCGTAAAGCCAATGCTGAAGCACAAGTCAGCCGTGTAGAACAGCAAGTGAAAAATCAGAAAAACACGCTAGGGCGCACAGAAATCAAGATGCCATTTGATGCACGGATTAGTTCGGTGGAAGCCAAGCAAGGCGGTTTTGTAAGCCTAGGTGGTTTATTATTCGAGGCGGATAATACAGCCGGGGTGGAGGTTCGTGCCGAGATTCCAGTGAATCATATGCGTGGTTTATTCAGTAGTGTGGCTGCAGAGTCGATGGATTTAACGGCGGCGAATGCAGCGAATGTATTAGAAACCTTGAACCTAACAGCGACAGTACAGCTAGTCGGCGGCGGTGATACTCAGCCTTGGCCAGCGCGGGTGGTGCGCTTATCAGAGGCGGTTGATCCGGTAAAGCGTACGTTGGGGGTGGTGGTCGCGGTGGATAATCCTTATCAAGAGGTGAACCTTAAAACGCGCCCACCTTTATTAAAAGGCATGTATGTGCAGGTGGAATTGGCTGCACCCGAACAGCAAGCCTTAGTGATTCCGCGCCATGCGGTGCACGAGGGGCGGGTGTATTTAATGAATGCCAATGATCAGTTGGAAATTCGCCCTATCCAAATTGCCTACGAAGAGGGTGAGGCGGTGGTGGTAGCCAGTGGTTTACAAGTCGGCGAGCGTGTCGTGGTGAATGACCTGATCCCTGTGATTGCCGGTATGCCTTTGAAAGCTATAGCGCCTGAAGACAAGGCTCAACCATGAATAAGGTCTTACGCTATTTTGCAGCCCATCCCACGGCTGCCAATATTCTAATGACGGCGATTATTTTATTGGGACTTGCCGCTCTACCTACTCTTAATAGAGAAACCTTCCCACAATTGAAAGCTGATTTAGTCAGTGTGTCTGTGCCTTTCCCCGGTGCAACTCCCTCAGAAGTAGAGGAAGGGATTTGCAATCGTTTGGAAGATGCGACTGATGGGATTAGCTTTTTAAAAGAACAACGTTGTGAGGCACGCGCTGGAGTTGGCACTCTGGATGCGCAAATGCAAGAAGCGGGGGATATCAAGCAGTTTAAAGATGATGTGCAAGCCGCAGTAGATACTATTACCGATTTTCCGGCTGGAGTGGAGGATGTCACCGTCCGCGAGTTGGGGCGGGTAGATGCGGTCTTGGTACTGGCGATTCGCAGTAATCTGAGTCCGGCTGAGCTTAAGACCTTGGCTGAATATTATCGCAGCAAACTCTTGGCGATTCCGCAGATTCCCATGGTCGAAGTGCGCGGCTTTTCCCAGCATCAATACAGTGTGTTACTGAAGCCGGAAACCTTGCAAAAATATAAACTCAGCGTGCAAGAAGTCGCTAATTTAATCCGCGCCCAAGCACTGGATACGCCCGCCGGTAGTTTAGAGACCGCGCAGAATGCCTATCAGATTCGCTTTGAAAATTTACGCCGCACCCCCGAGGAATTAGCTGATCTGGTGATTTTAAATAGTGCTGGCGGCGGGCAAGTGCGTCTTGGCGATATAGCAGTGATTCGCGATGAATTTGAAGACAGCGATAGCTATACCACCTTAAACGGTGAACCGGCGGCTTCCTTATTAATTAGCAAAAACAAAACCGATGACACCTTAAAAGTGTATCAGGCGGTGAAGCAGTTTATTGACGAGGAAAATAAAAAGCTGCCTGAGGGCACAGAGATTTATATTACCCAAGATGCGGCTTCGATTGTGCAAGATCGCTTAAATCTGTTGCTCAGCAATGGATGGCAGGGTTTGCTATTAGCCACCTTGGTTTTATTCTTGTTTTTCACTTGGCGTTATACCTTCTGGGTCGCTTTAGGCTTGCCGATTTCGTTCTTGGGTGGCTTTGCTTTGATGAGCGTGTTGGGTGTCACCATCAATATGATTTCTATGGTCGCTTTACTGATGGCGATTGGGATTCTGATGGATGATGCGATTGTGATATCTGAAAGCATTGCGCATGAATATCACACTGGCAAAACACCCCTACAAGCTGCGATCGATGGCGTGCAAAAAGTAGGGCGCGGCGTCTTTTCCTCTTACCTCACCTCGGCTTTTCTATTTGGCAGCTTATTGTTTATGAAGGGCACGATCGGGCAAATCATGGGGGTGTTACCGGTGGTTTTGCTCTCGGTGCTGACGGTAAGTTTGATTGAGGCCTTTTTAGTCCTACCGCACCACTTGTACTACTCACTGCTTAAGCATCATGAACAAGAACCAGCACGTTGGCGCAAATGGTTTGAGCGTCAATTTGAAAAACTGCGTGATGCGGTAGGCAAGCTCGCCGACCTCTCGATTCGTCTGCGTTATATTGTCGTGGGTGGCGCGATTGCTTTATTCATTATTTCTATTGGCATGATGGCGAGTGGCTTTATCAAATTTAAAGGCTTTCCGGATATCGAGGGCAATCGCTTGGAAGCACGCTTATTATTACCACCGGGCACACCGCATGAGCGCACTAAACAAGTCGTGCAAACCGTGTTGACAGCCTTGGATAAAACGGTGGCTGAATTACCCGCTGAAGCGGCAGGTAAGCAATTGGTCAAAACGATTCAGATTGACTATGGGCGCAATAATGATGCGAATGAAACTGGCTCCCATCTGGCCACTATTGCCCTTGATTTGCTGAGTGCTGAAGAGCGCAATAATTCCCTCTACACCTTAAAAGATCAATGGGCGGCGAATATTCCGGCTATAGCTGATCTGGTTAATTTACAGCTCAAAGAGCCTGCGTTTGGCCCAGGCGGACAAGCCATTTCCATCCGCCTCCAAGGGGATTCTTTAGAGCGTTTATCCCAAGCATCGTGGGAGCTGCAAAATTGGTTGGCGGGGTATCAAGGCGTATCGAATATTATGGATGATTTACGCCCGGGCACACCGCAATTCCGTGTCACTTTATTAGCAGGAGCTTTAAATTCTGGCGTTGACGCACAGTTGCTGGCGAGCCAATTACGCGCTGCTTATCAAGGCGTGAGTGTGGGGGAAGTTTATCGCGGGCGCGAGTCGTTTGAGATTGCAGTGAAACTGGATACTGATCCACAGCGTGCTCTGCGCGATTTTAAGAATCTGAGTATTATCTCTAAACAAGGCACGCCTATTCCGCTGAGCTCCATTGCGGCGATTGAACCTAAGCGCGAATTTTCCCGCATTATGCGCATTAATCATGAGCGAACCGTTACGGTGGGCGCGGATGTCAATGCACGCATAGCGAATGCTGGCGAAATCATCGGGCATACTATGCAAACCTTCATCCCAACGCTCAAGCAACGCTATCCCACCCTGATCGTGGGTTTGGAAGGGGAGTCGAGAAGTAGTGCGGAAACTGGACAATCCGTGTTAACGGGCTTTGTGCTAGGGGTAGCAGGGGTGTTTTTATTGCTTAGCCTGCAATTCCAAAATTATCGCGAGCCGGTGGTAGTATTGCTCAATATTCCTCTGGCGTTAATCGGCGTGATTTGGGGACACTTTTTGCTGGGTTTGAATCTGAGTCTGCCGAGCATGATCGGCTTTGTGGCTTTGGCGGGTGTGGTGGTGAATAACTCGATCCTGTTAGTGGAGTTTGTGAAATACAATACCACCGAGGGTATGAACTTACACGACTCGGCGGTGCGAGCGGTGCGCGATCGCTTCCGTGCCATGATCTTGACTTCCATCACCACAGTAGCCGGGATGGTTCCGTTACTCTCCGAAACCAGCTTACAGGCTCAAGTCTTAATTCCGTTAGTGGCTAGTGTTGTGTTCGGCATGACCAGTTCGACTATTTTAGTCTTATTTGTATTGCCCGCCGCCTACGCGATTATGGAAGACTTTGGCTTTACGGAGTTGCCTCAAGTGATTGATATGGAAAAGGCGTCTTGAATGAGCCGCTGAGGTCGGTAAATTAGGTGAAATAAACCGGCCTCCTGTTAATTCACCGGATAATGTTGAACTTATGACTGCGATAATGTGCTGCAACCGCTCCTACTAAGATCGCACTAACCACTAGCGCAAATAAGCTAATAGCAGGGCTGGCCGACCACTGCTCTACTGCCACAGCGATAAACCCCCATACGCCGACTAAGGCCGTTTCGCGCATATTTCTATAGCGGATATAGAGAATATAAACTGAAATCAGTACCGCTAAAGCGATGAGTGCCCAAGTTGTAGGGCTGAATAAAAAACTATTGGGAAATAAGAATTTAAAGACAACGGAGGTATTTACGCCTAAGGCTAAAGTCACCCAGCCAATATAAATCGCGATCGGATACCAGACTTGCCATACAATGGTTTTAGTCGCTTGGCCTAGTTGCAAGTTGAGACGTTTGACTAACTGCCATAAGCAGAAAACAATCCCTGCCATCGTTATAAGCGGCAGCCAAATAAAGCCATTGATCCAGGTCAGGATCCAAGTCACATAGAAAACGCAACTTATAGCAAACCAAAGGCCACTGGGTAACAAAGAATGGCTATTATCATTCGCTTTAAATTGTCGCCATTGAAAAACGATATAGCCGAGTAATAATAGATAAATTAATCCCCAGATGCTAAAAGCATAAGGTGCCGGTGTGAGTAAGGTATTACCTTGCACTGCTCCTATCATAGGAATGGTTTTGCCGCCGATAAAGCCAGTAGCGCCCTCAAAACTAGCCAGTAACATGCCAAGATAGCCTAGGGTATTTAGCCATAACAGGGTTTTAGGCGTGAGCTGAGTTTGCATGGTTAATGTCCTAGTATTTGCATCCAAGTTATCTTGGTTACTATAGTCTAATTGTTACTGAGTGGGTGCTAAGCTAAGTTTGACTGACCATTTTATAATACTTTACCCAACACCACCCCCGCCGCTTCTATCTGACGTTGCCCAAACTCAACACCCTCCATGTGAGGTAAATCCTGCTCATGATCCGCATAATTCAGCGCAACCACTGTATCGCCCAATTGCCGCACACGTAGCCCATCCGGCAGATTCACTGTTTTTAAGCCCACTTCTGCCGCTAAGGGTTGGAGTAAAGCTTGATAGCCTGCGGTATTCAACCACGCCGCGCAGTAAATCACCTTGCCTTGGCGCACAATAGCTGGTTCTTGATCGACGGCCGATGCAATCACTTCAACGCTTTTGCCCAGCTCTAAATATTCACGCCAATATTGAATAAGGCATTGGGTGTTTAACGCGAGTTGGTAGCTAGGACGTAGGCTTTCGACTTGAGTGACTTTGAGGTTAATCAGTTCAGGGCAGTCAGGCGGTAAATGGGCTGGAATATGGAAATCTGCCGTTTTAGAACCAGTACGAGGGCCTAAAACAATCGCGCCTTGGCAAGTTTGCAAAGCTGTTTTTAAATTATGCTTCCAATGCATTAAACCGGGTACTAACACCAGTTTATAAGCACTAAAATCCTTAGTATCCGGCGGACAAATATCAATGGATAAGCCCAAGCGGCGCAAGGCTTGATATTGCTCCAGCACCAAATAAAAATATTCAAAGCCTTTGCCCTGTGGCTGCGTATCCCAAGCCCATTGCGACTCATAGTCGAAGACAATAGCGACGGGTGAAGTGGTAGTTTCTACTTCGCCTAAGGCTTGTAATTCTTGGGCGACTTGCTGCACTTCTTTTAGAGCAAAACTCGGCTCATGATCAGGGCGTAATAAACCGGCATGCATTTGTTCTTGAGCAAATGGGGCTTGCCGCCAGCGGAAATACGAGACGACCTCCGCACCGTGTGCAAACGCTTCCCAAGCCCATAACCGCACCATGCCGGTCAAGGGCACGGGATTATAAGGAGCCCAATTCACAGGCCCCGGTTGTTGTTCCATTACCCACCAACGACCCTTGCCGACGGCACGATACAGGTCATGGTGAAAAGCTTGGAAATCCGGATCACCTTGGCGCATAAAGGCATTTTTCCAAGCCTCATCCGCACGCACCCGATCTTCTAAAAAGCCTAAAGGGTAACTATCCCAACTGGCTGCGTCTAAGTCTTGACCTACTGCAAAATGATCAAAATCGGTAATTTTGCCCATGTAATTATGCAAAATCGGCGTGG
This sequence comes from Thiothrix sp., assembly GCA_008015155.1. Lineage (GTDB taxonomy): Bacteria > Pseudomonadota > Gammaproteobacteria > Thiotrichales > Thiotrichaceae > Thiolinea. Next base: position 119,890 of record SSFA01000023.1, on the reverse strand, counting down.
TTTTATCGTAGGCACGTACCGCTTCAACCATTGCTTTATTAAAGGCCACTACTTGCGCAGAAGAGTATCGGCGAAAGTCCAGCCAATGACTGGGATTTGCTTCGGTCACGGTCAAATTCGGCAAGCCAATTTGCGCAAAATCCTGATATTCCATCGACCAAAACACATTGCCCCAAGCTTGATTTAAGGCTTGAATAGTCACATAACGATTTTGCAGCCACGCGCGAAATCCTGCTAATGCGGCAGGCGAGTAAGAGAGTGTGGTGTCGTGACAGCTGTATTCATTATCCAATTGCCAAAAACCGATGTGCTCATGGTTCGCGTAGCGCTCTGCCATCAAGCCCGTGATACGCGCAGCTTCTTGACGATAGCCTAAATGGGAAAAGTCATAATGGCGACGCGAACCAAAACCACGTACTCGACCTTCCTTATCCACGGCGAGCATATCGGGGTATTTGTTCACCATCCAAATCGGTGGCGTAGCAGTCGGTGTGCCTAACACCACTTTTAAACCGGCTTGACCCAAGGTTTCAATCGCCCGATCGAGCCACTCAAAACTCAATACACCTTCTTGAGCTTCCAAGCGGCTCCAAGCAAATTCACCAATCCGCACCCATTGCAAACCGGCTGCCACCATGCGTTTGGCATCGTTCGCCCATTGCACTTCATTCCATTGCTCAGGGTAGTAGCATACGCCTAAAGCGGGTTTCATAACTGTACCACTCCCTCCGGATAGCCTTTTAGTGGCAGCGGCAATTTAACTTCCAACACACTACCCGCTAAAGGCTCCTGCCTTAAAGCCTCAGCGCTTAAACCATCGCGTGCAGACGTCACAAATAAACGGCTTAAGTCTGTACCACCAAACGCGGGGCAAGAAGGCTGCGAAACGGGTAAATGAATCACTTTGTCTTCTATGCCATTGGGTTGATAGCTTACCAAGCGCGAGCTACCCCATTGCGCACTCCATAAATAGCCTTGGCTATCAATCACTGCACCATCCGGCGAAATACCCTGACTACTTAAGTCGACAAAAATACTTGGCTCACCCTCGGGCCAGCCTTGCGCATCCAAACGCCATTGATAAATCTGCCCTAAATCGGTATCGGCAAAATAAGCAGTGCGCCCATCGGGAGCAAAGCAAATCGCATTAGTAATGGTAAGATCACGGCGCAAGCAGCGTAATTCGCCTTGATAATAACGATAAATCGAGCCGGCTTTAGCTTCAGCCTTTTTACCCATGGTGCCAATCCAGAAGCCACCTTGCCGATCGGCTCTCCCATCATTCGAGCGCGTTACCGGATTATCAGCTTCAAGTGCAATCAATGGAGTCAAAGCTTGAGTGCTGGGATTAAAGCGCCACAAAGCGGTTTCGGAAGCGAGTAATAAGTCAGCCGTATTAGTTAACGCAGCGGCAGAAAAGTGCTCTTGAAATTGCACGACTTGCGTATCTGAGTCATCGCTTGCGCAGTGGTATAAGCGCTTATCTAAAATATCAAACCAATACAGGCGATCCTTAACCCATAGAGGGCCTTCGCCTAAACGACAGGGCAGATGTTGAAAGCAACTAATCATAAACTCATCCTTGTGCTGCATCATAAGCGGCCACCACTGCTCGGGCGCGCTCCGCTACCTGTACCACGCTATCGCTGGGTTGATACAAAGCAGTGCCAATCCCAAAGCCCGCAATACCTGCTTTAAACCACTCAGCAAATTCCGGCGCACCCACGCCGCCTACTGCATAGCAGCGCGTGGTTTTAGGTAAGACCGCTTTAAGCGCTTTTAAACCTGAAGTGCCAATTAAAGAAGCAGGGAAAAATTTTAAGCCATCCGCACCCGCATCGAGCGCTTGAAAACACTCACTGGGTGTCATCACACCGGGCAAGCTGATTAAACCCAAAGCTTTAGTGCGCTCAATCACGGCTGGATTGCAATTGGGTGAAACGATGAGTTTACCGCCGACCGCTGCTACCTCTTGCACTTGCTGCACGCTGAGTACAGTGCCTGCACCAATCAGGGTTTGCTCACCCAATTGTTGCGCTAAGGCTTGAATACTTTCTAATGGCTCGGGCGAATTTAAGGGAACTTCAATTTGAGTAATCCCCGCCTCAATTAAAGCCTGCCCTATCGCTAGCACTTCTGTCGGCGTAATGCCGCGCAAAATGGCTATTAATTGGCGTTGTTGAGTCATGATCTTAGCTCCTGATAGGCAGCGGCTAGCCCTTGTACCGTCAAATGCTCAGCGGCATAAGCTTGTGCTTCAATACCAAGCAGGTTTAAAGCACGCAGATATAAATCACAGAGTTTGCGGCTACCAATAAACGCAAGCGGTAAGGTCGGGCTGATAAAGCCAGCCTCTTGCATAGCGCTGATTTCTAAGCCGATTAATTCGCCGGATAATTGGGCGCGCGCTTGGGCTTTGGGTGTGCCTTGTAATAAATCACGCGCGCGTAAAGTGAATAGACGCTGCATAAAAGCTTGTGGCTTGGCAATCGTGGCTAAGAACGCGGCATCAAAAGCTGGCGCATCCCAATCGGAGCTTTGTAGCGAATGGCGCAACACCGAGTGCTCAGCTAATAACTCGAATAACTCGCCCGTCATACAAGTGCTAAATTGGCTAATTTGTTGGGCTTGCACACGTACCCATTTATTATGCGTCCCAGGCAAGGACACCACACCATTAAAATCGGGCTGCTGTTGAATAAATCCTAAGAGTTGCGTTTCTTCACCGCGCATCACATCAGGCGTCTCCAGCTGTTTAAGCCCGGGGAGAATAGACACTTGAATACGTGAGTCGTGGCTAGCCACACGACTCGCACTCAAATCACTCGTGAGTTTAAGGGGAATAGGTAAATAAGCCGCTTCCTGCCAGCCTTGGCGCGAACCGGCCATGCCGCAAATCAGTACTTTCACAGTGTTAGTGCTGGGTAGCCAGTCTTGAATTAAGTTGAGTAAAACCGCTTCAAATTGAGTTGAATGGAGCTTTGCCGCACCTTGATCGCTGGAGTTTGCGGCTAGAATTTGCCCGCTTTGAGACATCGCCCAAGCACGAACAAAGCTACTACCCCAATCCACAGCAATCCAAGCCGGTGCGACCGCTAAGTTCATCCTGTCACCACCACGCCACCATCCACCACAAGCGCTTGTCCGGTGAGCATTTTTGAAGCCTCTGAAGCTAAAAATAGGGTAGCGCCGACCATATCTTCAGGCTGCAAGAGTTCTTTTAAACATTGGCGCTCCACATGCGCCTTTAAATCGTCTTCCGTGACCCACAATTCTTTCTGCCGCTCGGTCATCACCCAGCCGGGCAAGAGTGCATTCACGCGGATTTTATCGGGTCCCAATTCCCGCGCTAAACCCCGAGTCAAACCGGTAATACCTGCCTTAGCTGCCACATAAGCCGGATACCCTGCATTACCCATTAAATAGGAAATAGAGGACAAATTTATAATCGAACCACCGCCTAAAGCTTTCATACCCGCAGCCGCTGCTTGTGCGGTAAAAAAATGCGGGCGTAAATTCACATTGATGGATTGATCCCAGTCAGAAACACTGTAATCACTGAGCTTATGACGATTATCGACGGCTGCATTATTGACTAAGATTTTAATCGCACCGTGGGCTTGCGCAGCTTCCTGCATAGCCTGTTTTAAATGCTCAATGTCGCTAATATCGCAGAGGGTAAACAGCGGGCGTGTGCCATACAATTGTTCCATCCGATCACAGAACTCTTTAGCATCGTGACGCTGGACAAAGGCGACTTTCGCTCCTTGCTGGATAAAGCCTTCAGTGAGTGCTGCACCAATACCCGAACCACCGCCCGTTATAAACACACTCGCGCCTTGTAGATCGCTAAACGTGCAAGGCAATTTATTCACAATCCCATCCATCTGCTGCTCCTCAATGTGATTCACGTTTGACTTCAGAGCCACTGTGACCGACTAAAAAGTCTAAATCCGCCCCGGTATCTGCTTGCATCACATGATCAATATAAAGTTTGTAATAACCGCGCTGAAACTCCTGAGCAGGAGCCTGCCATTGCGCCATACGCTCGGCTAATTCAGTATCACTAATCAATAAACTCAGCTCCCCTTTAGCCACATCCAAGCGAATCCGATCACCGGTTTTCACCACTGCTAAGGGGCCACCAGCTTGGGTTTCGGGCACAACATGCAAGACTACGGTGCCAAAGGCTGTGCCGGACATACGTGCATCCGAAATGCGCACCATGTCGCGCACACCTTCTTTCACTAGCCGCGCTGGAATCGGCATATTACCGACTTCCGCCATCCCCGGATAACCTTTAGGGCCGCAACCTTTTAATACTAAAATCGTATCGGCGGTGACGGGTAAATCAGGGCGATCAATATTCGCTTTCAGGTCTTCAATGCTTTCAAATACATAAGCTTCGGCTTCATGCTGCAATAAATGCTCGCTGGCGGCGGAAGGCTTAATAATCGCACCGCGTGGGGCAATATTGCCGCGCAATACGCGAATGCCTGCTGCTTTACGTAGTGGATTCGTGAGGGGGCGAATCACGTCCGGATTAAAGTTTTCCGCACCTTGCCAATAGCTTTGAATGGGCTTAGCCATGACAGTCGGCGCATCAGGTTTGAGTAGATGCTGTACTTCATTCAATAAAGCGGGCATGCCACCTGCATAACAAAAGTCTTCCATCAGATACTGACCTGAAGGCATACAGTTCACCAGACAAGGCACTTCGCCGCCTAATTGACTGAAATCATCCAAACTCAAAGGCACGCCAGCGCGTCCCGCAATCGCGAGTAGATGCACTACTGCATTGGTCGAGCCACCAATCGCCGCATTTGCCACAATCGCATTTTCAAAGGCTTCACGGGTGAGTAATTGACTTAAAAGCAAATTCTCTTTCACCATTTCGACTATGCGCTTGCCGGTCATATGCGCTAAAGCCATGCGCCGTGCATCCACCGCCGGTAAAGCGGCATTGTGCGGCAAGCTTAAACCCATCGCTTCGACTAAAGAAGCCATCGTGGAAGCCGTGCCCATCGTCATACACACACCGGGACTACGTGACATGCCACTTTCTGCCGCCATAAATTCCTGCATGGACATTTCGCCAGCGCGTACCGCTTCGGAAAATTTCCAGACATCCGTGCCTGAGCCAATATCTTTGCCGCGCCATTTACCATTCAGCATGGGGCCTGAAGACACCACAATCGTGGGTAAATCGACGGAAGCTGCACCCATTAACTGCCCGGGCGTAGTTTTATCACAGCCACCCAAGAGCACGACACCATCCATGCCATAGGCACGTATCGACTCTTCCACATCCATCGACAAGAGATTGCGATAGAGCATAGCAGTCGGGCGAATTTGGGTTTCGCCCAAAGACATCACTGGAAATTCAACCGGAAAACCACCGGCTTCCCACACACCACGTTTCACACCTTCCGCCAAAGTGCGCAAATGACTATTACAAGGGGTGAGTTCCGACCAGGTATTGCAAATGCCAATCACCGGGCGACCATCAAAAGCATGATCGGGGAAGCCCTGATTTTTCATCCACGAGCGATGAATAAAGCTGTCTTTATCCGTTTTGCCATACCAATGGCGGCTACGCAGTGGTTTTTTAGTATTCTCAGTCATTTAAAGTCGTTCCCCTTCAATCACATTCATCTGTGCTGGGAATGTGAGAGGTAGGCTAATCCCTGCCTGCATTAAACTTTGCCCACTTAAAACCAAACCTTGTTCCGTTTGAATCGGTGAGCGCCATAAACGATTAATCGGCGAACTTAAGGTATCCGGTTGCGCCGAACGCAAGCGATACCGCGCAGTTGGCTCTAAACCAGTTAAGCGCAAAATCCGCCGTGAATTGGGTTTCGGGGGCTGCATTAAACCTGCAAACAACACAAAGCGTTCACCCTGCGCAGCCACCGTCATTTCCGCAATCACGTCTGGTTCTTGGCTATCCAAACGATGTAAGCGACCTTTAAACAGCCAGTCGCGATTCGCTTTCCACCAAGCGGTAATTTGCTTTAAGGTTTGGGTTTCCGCTGCATCTAATTCGCGCAAATCCATCTCAAAACCCATATGCCGTGAGGCTGCCACCCACGCGCGAAACGCCATCGGTAACACCCGCCCTGAACTATGACAAGTACGTGGCCCCACATGCGAACCGGTAATTTCAGGGGCTAAAATCAAAGCGGCTTCATGCTGCATGCGCCAGCGTTCCAAAGCATCATTGGAGTCCGACAACCACACCCGATGGGTATGCGCCAATACACCATAATCAATTCGCCCGCCACCCGAGGCACAGCTTTCGATTTCGACTTGGGGAAATTCTTGCCGTAAGCGCGTCAAGAGATTGTAATACGCGAGAGTTTGCTGATAGGAAGCCCCCGTCAAGACCCGATTATGATCCCATTTTAAATAATCAATCGGGTATTCGCGCAATAAAGCACTCAAGGCTTGATACAAGTAGTCAAGCACTGCTGGATGCTGTAAATCGAGCGCCAGTTGATTTCGACCTAAGGCTTGCTGCTTTGGGCCTAATACCCAGTCTGGATGAGCGCGGTATAAATCACTATCCGGATTCACCATTTCTGGCTCTACCCACAAACCAAAGCGCATGCCGACTTGGTGAATATGCTCAATCAGTGGATGCAAACCTTGCGGATATTTACCGCTATCTACTGTCCAATCACCCAACGCGGCTAAATCATGATGCCGCCCTTTAAACCAGCCATCATCCAAGACAAAACGCTCTGCGCCTAACTCAGCCGCTTGCGTCGCTAAGGTTTTTAAACCATCCAAGCTGTGATCGAAATAGATCGCTTCCCAGCAGTTGTAATGTACAGGGCGCGAGCGTTTTGGATCGGGAAAGTGAATTAACTGCTCGCGTAATAGTTGATGATAAGACTGCAAAGCGCCATTCAAACCTTGTGCGGAATAGACACAATACAAAGACGGGGTATCTAAAGTTTCATTAGGCTTTAATACCATGTTGGCTTGGGCGCGACTGAATTGAATCTGGCGACGACCGTCTTGCAATTCTTCCGCTAAAGCCTGATGCCCACCCGACCAACCTAAATGCCAGCCACGTACTTCGCCTTGGGTATTAGAACTGGTGGCGTTTAAAGCAAAACAAGTCGGGCTAAAACCATGTCCGGTACGTCCTTCATGCGATTCACGTAACCATGCGCCGCTTTGCCATGCGCGGGTTTGCGCCTGAAATTCGCCACACCAACGCCCCGCAAAATCCAGCAATTGCGTACACGTATCGGGCACTGGCAAGACCGGCGCACTGAAATGCTCAATCTTAATAGCTTGCGTACCTGTGACAGTCAATTCGCTGCGTGCGCTTAACACGGCATAAGGCCTTAACTCAAGCTGGATGTTTAGGCTTAAACCAATAGTGGCTTCAGTCAAAGTGAAGTGCAGGGTTTGCCCGGTTTGTTCAGCCTTGACCAAGACAAACTGAGTTAATAAGCGCTTACCATCTAAATCACTCAGCTCTAAGCCCACTTGAGCTTGCCAGCCAGTGATTTCTTCAGGATACAAACTCAAGGGCGCATAGCGATCTAAAGTCGCATTGGTAAGCGGGCGACGTGTACCAAAGGTGAGTTGCTCTAAATCTTCATCACGAGCTAAAGCCGCACCCCAATATACACATTCGGGCATGGCTTGGTTTTCAGCAATAAATACATAAGTGCAAGTGTCGCTATCCAAGCGCCAAGTTTGCAAACTCATTTCACCGCTCCTAGCGTGAGACCAGCAATGAAATGTTTTTGCATTAAAAAGAACATTAAAACCGGTGGTAAAGCAGCCACAATCGATCCGGCTGAAATCAAATGCCACTGCGCAATCCATTGGCCATTTAGTGATTTTAAGCCTGCGGTAATGGGCATAGCTTGATCACCTTGCACCAAAGCAGTTGCCCAGAAATAATCATTCCAAATGAAAGTAAAAATCAGCACCGCTAAAGCAGCAATCGCAGGGCGCATTAAGGGCATCACGATATACCAAAAAATCTTAAATTCACCCACGCCTTCCACCCGCGCCGATTCAATTAAATCAAAGGGCAGGGCTTTGATAAAATTACGCATAAACAGCGTACAGAAACCTGCTTGAAAAGCTGAGTGAAATAAGACTAAGCCAGTAATCGTGTCATATAAGCCAGTTTGCACCGAGAAATCACGTACTGGCACCATTAAAATCTGAAACGGTACAAAGTTTCCGGCAACAAAAATGAAGAAAACCCAAAGATTCACTTTAAAGCGATAAATCGCCAGCGCATAACCCGTCATACAACTTAAAAATAAAGTAATCGCTACGGTGGGGATAGTGATTTTAAAGGAATTAAGGATATATTTAAAAATCGGCGTTTGGGTGAAAATAGCACTGTAATTTTCAATCAGATTAAAATCAGTCGGCCAACCCCAATAATTACCGGCATTAATATCTCCAGGTGAGCGAATCGAAGTTAGCATCACCGCTAATAAAGGCAGTAACCACAGAATAAGCGCGATCGGTAAAGCAAATTTATATAAAACTTGAGTACGATGCGAAAGAGTTTCAATCGGGCGTGGAAACATAATTATTTTTCCTGTTGATACATGCGCCAGAGGAAGAAGGAAATATAAACCATCATAATCAAGAAGAGTATGACAGCAATCGTGGCACCATAGCCCATACGATACCCATATTCGGATAAAGCGGTTTCATACATATAATAGGCGAGTACCCTTGAAGAACCATAAGGGCCGCCTTGTGTCATAATCGAAATTAAATCAAAGGAACGTAATGCGCCGATTACTGTCACCACAATCGCAATAAAGGTAGCAGGGCGTAATTGCGGCAAAATCACATGCCAAAGCATACGCAAACCTTTAGCCCCATCTAAGCGTGCTGCTTCAATTTGTTCAGGGGCTACATTATTCAAACCAGTTAAATATAAAATCATGCAATAGGCTATTTGTGGCCAAAGCCCAGCGGCGATAATGCCGTAGGTCACATAGTTTTCATCAGATAAAATGGCGGGTGGTGTGCCGCCAAAGGCATGAAAAATCAGCGCGAGAATGCCATTGCTAGGATCATAGAACCACGCAAACACTAAACCCACCACGACTTGGCTAATCACAAAGGGGAAGAAAAACAGTGATTTATATAAACGAATGCCAAAGACGGTTTGATTTAAGAATAGGGCAATAAATAATCCAGCGGGCACAGCTAGCATATATAATACTAGCCAGATGACATTATTCTTTAAGGAGGTATAAAAGCCATCATCCTGCCATAATTCACGGTAGTTAGCTAAACCAATAAAACGCGGATCGCCTAAACCATCCCAATCATAAAAGCTAATCCAAATGGATTGGAATATAGGCCAGATGACATACAGCGTAAACATAAATAAACCAGGAGCTAAAAATAGCCACGGGATAATTTTAAAACGATGCTGTTTCCACCAAGCCGCAAAGCCCGTTTGAGATTGGGGTGTGGCTAGATTCATGCTAACTCCTTGCGAGAGGAAGAATAGCCTAGCTATTCTTCCCGTGATGACGCTTTAGTGAAACACAAGTGTATTAATTACTTGCTTTTGCATTCACTTTTTCTTGCACTTTATCTAAACGCTCTAAAATTTCTTTACGGCGTTCGGGTTTAATCATGAACTCTTGGAAACCATCCATACCCGCTTTTGCCATTTCTGCATCGGCATCACGGTCATAGAATTGCGCTAATTGCTTAGTATTCGAGAGCATTTCAAAGCCTGCTTTTAAGAATACATCGTCACCGACTTGGGCATTCTTATTAATCGGCAATTGACCTAATTCTTTATTCACCATGGTTTGGGTATCGGGTGAAGCTAAGAAAGCTAAGAATTTACGCGCATCGTCTTTATTTTTAGCTTTAGCAGGAATATGGAAAGTATCAATTGGTGCATCTTCAGCTTTTTCCACGCCTGCAGTAATTTCTGGGAATTGGAAGAAACCTAATTGCGCATCCGTTAAACCGGCCTCACGTAACGGGGCAACGGCGAAATTACCCATTAAATACATCGCCGCTTTGCCTTGTACCATCGGTGCTAGGGCATCTTGCCAAGTGAAAGAAGCATGATCTTTTAAGAAATAGCCGGGCTTTAATAAGGCATCCCAATTATCAAAGGTTTTTTGAATACGTGGATCGGTGTATTTAATTTTGCCGGAAGTTAAATCACGGTGTACCTCATAGCCATTGGTACGTAGATTCAAATAATCAAACCAGCCACCAGTAGTCCAGGTTTGTTTAGTACCGACTGCAAACGGGGTAATATCATTTTCTTTTAATTTAGCCGAAGCCGCTAATAACTCATCCCACGTTTTTGGAACAGCAATGCCTAATTTCTCAAAGATATCTTTGCGGTAATAAACACCCCATTGATAATAGGTATAAGGTACGCCCCATTTTTTGCCATCAATGGTCATCGCACCCGCTGCGGAGGCCATTGAATCATTCAAGCCTTCTTTTTCCCAAACATCAGAAACGTCTTCAAATAAACCCGCTTTGACGAATGGAGCCATGCGGTTTGCTGCATACCAAGCTGCAACATCGGGTGGATCAGCGGTGAGGAAGTTACGGATTGAGGTTTTGTAGCCTTCGTGATCGAAGGTATTCCATTTCACTTTAATATCGGGATTGGCTTCTTGGAATTTCGCAATAACGGCTTCAAACGCTTTTTTCGGGGCTGGGTCAGAACCATCGTAATTGACTACTAAATCACCCGCCCACGCTGAAGCACTGAATAAGCCCGCCATCAACGCAGCCAGAGATAACTTGCGCAAACTTGTAAACATCTTGTCTTTCTCCTCCTAGTAAGTACCTAATGCAGGTATTTTTGTTCCAAATAGTGGAATTTGTTTTTACTATTTGGAATAATTAAATTAATATGCAAAAATGCAACTAATGTCAAGTAGGGAATGAACTTGGATAAAGCCGAATCACAAACGGGTACTTTAGGTAAAGCCTTAGCAGTGTTGGATGTGATTGCCACCTCGTATGAGCCACTGCGTTTTACCGATTTATTGAATCGCTTAGGACAGCCACGTGGCAGTTTGCATCGGCAAATCAGCCATTTATTAGAAGAGGGTTTGATCACCCTAAATGCAGATACCGGCACGTATGAGTTAGGAGTGCGTTTACTGAATTGGGCATCTTTAGCGTGGTCACAAAACAGCCTACGCCAAGTAGCTGCGCCGTTTTTGGCAGCTTTGCATGAGCGCACGAATGAAACGGTGCATTTAGCCGTATTGCGCGATGATCGCGTGGTGTATTTGGATAAGGTGGAAAGCTGCCAAGCGGTGCGCATGCATTCACAAATTGGCAATACCTCGCCGGTTTATTGCACGGGGGTGGGTAAGGCAATGTTGTCGGTATTGGATCAAGCCAGTGTTGCCGAGTTAGCTCAGCGCTTGGATTTTCAAGTGTTTACTAAACACACTTTAACCAGTCCAGCGGCTTTATTAGCTGAAGTCGAGCAGATTCGCGCCCAGCATTATGCCGAAGATCGTGAAGAACATGAGGTTGGGATTCGTTGTGTGGCAGCCCCTTTGGTATCGGCGCAAGGCGAATTACGCGGCGGGATTTCAGTGACTACCCCAGTATATCGTTTGCAAGCCCAGCAGTTAGAACAGTGGCGCGTGTGGGTGGTAGAGACCGCTCAAGCCATTAACAATAGTTTGAAAGTCAAGTTAGGACCACACGCTTAGCACCACAGCCAATAGCGTGTCAGGAGGAGAGGATGGCAGATTTAGTCTTAAAAGACGTGGTGAAAAGCTTTGGCCCCTTAACCGTGATTCATGGGGTCAATTTACAGATTAATAGTGGTGAGTTTGTGGTTTTCGTCGGGCCTTCAGGCTGCGGTAAATCCACTTTACTACGCATGATTGCGGGCTTAGAAACCGTAACCTCAGGCTCGATTCACATTGATCGGCAAGATGTCACCCAAACTGAAGCTGCCGAACGCGGTATCGCGATGGTCTTCCAAACCTATGCACTCTATCCACATATGACCGTGCGCGAAAATATGGGTTTTGGCTTAAAAATGACCGGAACCCCCAAAGCCGAAATCGAACAACGCACCGCCAAAGCTGCCAAAATCCTTGAACTTGAGCCTTTACTTGATCGTAAACCCAAACAACTCTCCGGTGGACAACGCCAGCGGGTCGCGATTGGACGGGCAATTGTACGCGAACCTAAAGTCTTTTTATTCGACGAACCGCTCTCTAATTTAGATGCTGAATTGCGCGTGGCCATGCGCGTTGAAATCGCCAAATTACATAATGATTTGGGCGCAACCATGATTTATGTAACCCACGACCAAGTGGAAGCAATGACTTTGGCGGATAAAATTGTGGTGTTGCGTAAAGGACATATTGAACAAGTCGGCGCACCCTTAGAGCTTTACGATAACCCGAATAATCTATTTGTGGCAGGCTTCATTGGCTCGCCCAGTATGAATTTCTTGCAAGCGGAAGTGCTGGAGTCAACGATAGGCAAAACCACAGTACGCTTACCTGCTCAAGACAATCTTAGCGTGGATTTGCCTTTAACCACCGCCATGCCCGTTGGAAAAGCTTACAAGCTTGGGATTCGCCCTGAACACTTTGATCGCGATGCGAGTACTGCCTTAAAAGTGACGGTGGATGTGGCAGAACACTTAGGCGGCACTTCGTATGTATATGCGCGGAATAGCGGTGGTGAAAAATTGGTGATTGAAGCCAAACATGATCGCGATACTGCGGCGAAAAGTATTCTACAAACTGCCTTTGATCCAGTGCGGGCGTTTTTGTTTACTGAGTCGGGGGAGCGGGTGCGCTAAATGCTTAAAGAGGCATGCAGCAAGTGGGAGCCAAGCCTAGTTGGAAGTAGGTGAAATTCGGCCAGAGCCAAGGTCTGGCTTAGGTTCTGGGTTGCTTAGCTGAGTAGCTCGTGGGTCTTAATAATGCTGGCATAGTCCGCCGCCAAATTGGCTAAAGACATGGCATGCACCTCATCCGCACTGCGTTTAATGCCATTATAATCCGTTTGCTCGAAGGCAAAGCAGGCATCGGCTACTACTCGCGTATTAAAACCTAAATTCCCCGCGCTGCGTGCGGTCGATTCCACCGAGTTATTCGTACTGACACCCACAATAACCAAGTCGCAAATCCCTCGTACATGCAACCAATGCTCAAGATTGCTGTGAGTAAAGACATCGGGAACATTTTTTTCAAAGACCGCCTCAGTTGGTAAAGGTAAAAAAGCAGCTTGAAACGCTGCTCCTGCTTGCCCCGCAGCAAATAATGAAGTGGCTGAGCGGGAGATATGACGAATATGAATAATAGGCTGTTTTAAAGCACGCCAGTGTAGCAGTAAGGCACTTATATTCGTTTCAGCCTGCGGGTTATTGCGCACACCAGCCTCGGGCCTACGCATTGCAGCTTGCATATCAATAATCATTAAAGCGGGTTGCATAGTTTCTCCACTGAGCTATTAAGAACATACAGCAGTTTAATGGGTTAATGCATCAGATGCATGCTGCCCAAGCATCGTTTGATATGGCGCGGGGGGCGGGTAGGAATAGCGGCATGAAGGCAATCAGGCTCCTACCGCCTCCTAAGCCAAAAATGGCAGTTAGGCTGGAAGTAAAAAAGGCAATTAGGATGAGAACTAGATCAGCCATAGGTCTGTGATGAGGTGCTAAATACTTAGGGTAGGGAGTGGCTCTTAGCGGCTTGACGCAATAGTAAATCAAACAGCAAACGTCCATAAGTTTGCAGTTTGCTGGGATCACTCAAGAGTTGCATCATTTGATTTTGATGAGCGGCTGAGCTATCCATTACCGCATCTTCCAAGGCTTTAGCGAAGTCGCCCAATAGCGCTTGCTCGGGTGTGTTATTAGCGATTTGCAACATAACACTTTCATTTTCGCTCAATTTATCGCAGATGGTATAAGCGTAATTGACAGTATCTTGATTGTTTAAGCCCTCCATATCAAATAATTCATTTAAGCGTTGAATTATTTGCGAGAGCCATTCCTCTTGCTGGTCACGCGCCTTGCCACTACCTAATCCATCGGTAGGTTTTAATTGATATTCGCCTTGTTCGTCTTTGAGCTGCAAGTCCTGCTGGCGGATTTTGGCAACCCGATAATGACTTAAGATCACTTGGTCGAGGTCAATTTCATCCTCAGCTAATACCGTTTCTCGTAGCAACGGGCGCAAGTGACGCGCATAAAGGTTGAGCTTTTCTAGCTCAAGATCATCGTAATCGACAATTTGTGACATAAATTCATAAAAGCGCGTGAATGAGCCTAAATCTTTCTTAAACAGTTCCAGCCTATCTTTCTCTTTCTGGCAGTCTTTTAAACTGTTTTCTGCATTGGCAATCAACACCGCATCGCCGGTTTTTTTGCTAAGCTCCAGAATTTGTTTAGCGTGTTTAAGCGCTTCGATGGCAGATTGATAGCGTTTTTGCCAGCGTTCTACCGCCGGTTTACAACTATTGGCTAGTGCTTGGCTAGATTTATTCTTTTGGTAAAAGGCACTACAAAATTGTTCCACTTCTGCCCATGTAAAAATCCCAGCCGCGCGTAATTTATCCAATAATTGAAAAATCAGATTCGGGTCAGACACGTCCGCGAGTTCTGCAGTTTGATAATAAGGCTGAAAGGCTTCTAAAATATCCGCTGGCTCATTAAAGAAATCCAATACGAAAGTGCCCGTTTCCGCTTTACTGGGATAGGTGCGATTGAGGCGCGATAGGGTTTGCACACATTCCACACCACCTAGTTTCTTATCCACATACATAGCGCAGAGTTTAGGTTGATCAAAGCCAGTCTGAAATTTATTCGCTACGATCATCACTTGATAATCATCTGAATCAAAAGCTCTACGTAGATCGCGACCTTTGAGATGGGGATTCATACTGGTTTCGGTGAATTTAATGCCCAGCAAGTCAGCACAATTGGGGTCTTGGCTTGAAAACTCGACTTCGCCCGAAAAGGCCACCATTGCATGGAGCCGGTCATAGCCCTGTGTCTGAATGTATTGATCAAAGGCTTGTTTGTAGCGCACCGCTTCTTTGCGCGAACTGGTGACCAGCATGGCTTTGGCTTGCCCATCCAGTAAACCCATGACATGCTCGCGGAAATGCTCAACAATAATCTGCACCTTTTGCGCGATATTGTAATCGTGTAAGCGCACCCATTGATTGAGTTTTACCTTAGCGCGTTTACTGTCTACCTCTTGATCGGCTTGTTGCAGTTTTAAAGCGAGTTGATAAGCGACTTTATAATTAGTGTAGTTTTTCAATACATCCAAAATAAAGCCTTCCTCAATCGCTTGGCGCATCGAGTAGACGTGATAAGGCTCAGGCTTATTGCTGGCTGAAGCCACTAAAGCCGGATTCGGTAAACGCCCGAATAGCTCCAAAGTTTTGGGTTTAGGTGTAGCGGTAAAAGCGAAATAACTTAAATTCGTCGAATGGCGTCGACTCGCTACCGTAGCCGTTAGGATTTCATCGCTACTTAGCTCAGGTTCTTCTTCGCTGGCTTCCAACTGTAAGACGGCTTTAAGTTGGCGAGCCGTTGCACCGGTTTGTGAGGAGTGCGCTTCATCAGCAATAATCGCATAGCGGCGTTCTTTTAAACTGACACTATTTTCAATCGCTTTTAACACATGCGGAAAGGTTTGAATGGTGACAATAATAATGGGCTGCGAACGCTCTAAAGCTTCGGCGAGTTTTTCCGATTTGGAGCCATCGCCTTCTTTATTATTAATCCGCCCAACCACGCCATCCGTGTGTTCAAATTGATAAATCGTATCCTGTAATTGCGCATCCAATACAGTGCGATCGGTGACCACAATCACCGAATGAAATTGCTTATCGCCTTGGGCCGTATGTAAAGCAGATAATTGATGCGCGACCCAAGCAATGGAGTTGGATTTACCCGAGCCTGCACTATGTTGAATTAAATATTTCTGCCCCGCACCTTCGGTTTTTGCGGCGTGAATCAGTTTATTCACCACCTCCCATTGATGATAACGCGGAAAAATCAGGCTTTCTTTTTTAGTTTTGCGCCCTTGCCAATCTTCTTTTTCGTCAATCTGTAAATGCACAAACCGCGCTAAAATCCGCAATAAATGATCCGGCTTTAATACTTCATTCCATAAATAAGCGGTAGCGTATTCCTGAATATTCTCAGGTACTTCATTGCCTGCACCACCATCCTTTGTACCTTTATTGAAGGGTAAGAAAAAAGTTTTTGCCCCTTCCAAGCGCGTGGTCATATAGACTTCATATTGGCTCACTGCGAAATGTACTAAAGCACCGCGTTTAAAGGTCAGCAAGGGTTCTGGCTTTTTGGTAGCGGGGTCTAGGCTTAACCGTGTGGTTTTATATTGCTTAATTGCATTCTGCACGGCTTGCTTGAATTCGGATTTTAATTCTAAAGTCGCGACCGGAATACCATTCACAAATAGCACTAAATCAATCCGCCATGCTTTGGCTTTTAATCCTGTTTCAGCGAGTTCCTTCACACTGGCCCACGGGCTATACACTAGCTCGGGCACAATGCGCAGGCGGTTTTTTTGATAACGCGCTAAAGTATCGGGATTAAGATCATGATCGGGTTTAAATTGGCATAAGCTAAAACGTGCATTGCGGTCACGTAATTCATGGCGCAACACCCCTAAAGTGCCAAACGTACGCGCCACTTGATCACTGGCATCCGGGTCGACTTTATTTAATTGCTTGCCGACTAATTCCAGAAATTTTTGCTCAGTATTTTCAGGATGAATCGCACAAAAGCGCTGCCATTGAGCTTCTTGGGTATCTTTTACAAAGCCCATTAAATCTTCAGGATAAAGCGCTAATTCGCGATGGTAGTGTTCAGCTTTGCCGAGTAACCAACCGTTTTTAATAAAGGCTTGAATAATGTCATTTTGAAATTGGCGTTCAGCAGCGGGGTCGGACATAACTAAAACACTTAAGTCGTTTTAAAGATGCCCGAAAGTTTGGCCTATTAAGGCTTTATTGTCACGTCCAATTAGCTGCTGAACGGCTTTGGTATTTTTATTAATGCTGAGTATCTTGTGGAGGTTGACGCGCAATAGCAGCGACTTCTTCCAAACTTAATTGGAAGACATCGGCGATTTGTTGATGCGTCAGGGTGTTCATCATCAACAATTGTTTAACGCCTTGTTGCAAGCGATGTAAGGTTTCCTCTTTTTCACGCAGTGCTTGATCTATGGCTTTATCTTTTTCTTCAACCACCGCTTCCATCTGTTTAATGCCTGCTTCCAAGCCCCAGCGGTAGGTTGAAAAACGTGTGACATCAACTTGAGTGAGCATATCTTTGGCCTCCGCTAAATTGGCTTGCAAATCGCGATTTTCGGCTAGGGTTTCGAGCATTTGATAATAATTACGAAACCGTTGTTCGTCATCACCCGTGAGTTCGTATAGCAAGTATCTGAGCACGTTATAATATAACCCATCCCCAGCCCTTCCCTTGTCAAGGAAGGGGGTAAGAGGGAGTTTCTCTTGACTCCTCCCTTGATAAGGGGAGGTTGGGAGGGGTTAAGTGTTGGCTTGCCAGTCGCGCACGTCGATTTTGCCAGTAACGGCGGCGGAGATGAGAGCGGTTCGGCGTTCTTGGAGGAGTTCGATTTGTTGTTGGGTTTTTTCTACAAGTAATTTGAATTTGTCTGCAATTATTTCCACATAACTGAGAATATCTTCTTGCTCTTTTATAGGTGGTATGGGAACACGGATTCTTCCAAGTGTTTCAGTATTCAAATTATCCATAGTTGAGCCTTTAGATTCCAAAGCTAATTCAGCTATCACACCCTCTGAAGTAATTAATAAATAAGCGTAGTCGGGTAGTAGTTTTTTATTTAGGGTTGCCTTTAAGCTACCTGTTCCACAAAGCCATCCTTCATGTTCTTTTCTTATAACAGCGCAGCGACCTAATTCTCCACGTCGCGCTAAGATCAGGTCACCAATTTTTAATTGATGGCGATCTAATCTAATGCAAGTTAATTTATCAACAGTAACCTTTAAATCAGGAATTATTTTTCCTTCACTCATGTGCGCTGGGTTAATGAGTGGTGTGCCATTTTCAATATAATCTTCTGCATGAAGTTGGCTTCCGAATGGGCCAGTTTGCATTTCTAAAGTGTTAAATTTTAATTGAGCTACTTTCCAATGTTCCGGCACATCCCCCAACCACTCCACACCCGAATCCTTCATTTTCACATTCGGATTCAAGCCTTTAGTGACGGCATGGCTAATCACGGCTTGGCGTTTTTCTTTTAAAAGCGCGATTAATTGCTGCTGCTTTTCAATTAAAACGTCGATTTTAGCAGTTTCGTGGTCGAGGAAATTGGCGATTTGCTCAGCTTCTGAATTACAAGGTGTAGGAAAAATGAAGTCTATAGCATCAGAAATATTAAACTGTTTTTGTGCTGCTCCATATGCACATGCCTCAACTTGCCTTCGTCCCACTGAACTATTCATGGCAGCACAAAGCCAATAAGAGTTAAAATTTCCCTTTCTTATTATCATTATGGATGCACAGTTTGCTCCTTCTAGCTCTTTAGTAACTACAGCAGTTAGTCCGGGATTCCCAACTCTTACAGAAACCAAGTCTAAATGGCTCAAGCGAGATTGAAATAATTGATCGCTATCTTTTTGTGTGATGCGTCGGGAATGAGATAAGTCAAATCCAAATTCTTTCACTTCACTGCCAAATATGAAGTAATTACCTTCTTCTTTTGTATATGTAGATGGGTTAATGACTAAACCTACACCAATTTTGGGAGAAATGTGTTTTAAGCGTTTAACTTCCCAATGCGCCGGAATCGCCCCCAACCACTCCACCCCCGAATCCTTATACTCAGCATACGCTCGATACTTCGCCGCCATTACGAATGCACCTCCCGCAACAAGTCCATAATCTCCGCACTCACCGCATCCAAATCCGCATCAATCGCCGCTAAATCCCGTGGCGCTTGATACACATAAAAATGCCGATTAAACGGAATCTCATAGCCCACTATCCCCAACTCCCCATCCTTCTCATCGCGTTTGCTGCCATCGATCCACGCTTCCGCCACATGCGGTTGCACTTCCTTGACAAAATACGCCTCAACCGACTCCGTAACCGAGCGCGACGGGTCAAGCGGCACATTTTCATTATCCCGCAAATCGCCATCCGCCTGATATTCCAGCGCCGCATCGCCCACCGCAAATAAACCATACAGCGGATTCGCGGCGGCTTTATGCGCCTTCTTAATCACCTTCGCCGCCTCAGGATTTTTCCACGACACCGCATCGCTTAACTGCTTTTTCTGCTTAGCATCCAAACTCACCTGAGTGGCTTTACACGCCTGTTTCAACACCTCCTCAAAGCCATTGAAATCATTCTGTTGTGCTGTGCCAATCACCGTTTGCAATTGCCGCGCCGCCAGTAATAAATCACGCTGTTTCAACCAAGTATCACGGTCGAATAAATCCTTAAGCTGCTTTTCTTTCAGCTCGCTAAATGCCTGTTTCACATAAGCGCGAATTTCAGTTTCGTATTCCTCTAAATAACCATAATCCGCATCATCAATGCTATCCGACCAATAGGCCGCGCCATATTCTTGGTAAATCCATTGCATTACCGCATTCAAAGCACCCGCTTCAAAGCGCAAGCTAGCCAAGCGCTCGTCGCTAAACTGATAGGACAAACGCAAGGGGCGTTCAATGGTAATGCGTCGATAGCCAAAGGCATGGGTGGGGAAAATCTTGCTGGCAAAGGTTTTGGCGCTTTCGGTTTTAGGCGTGCTGGCTTGGCGACCCCGATTGCTTTTCACCTCGGCAGGTTTATCCAATTCCCGCGCATCCACCACCTCAAACTCGCCAAAGCAACGTGTAATGGTGCGAATATCCTCTTCATCCATTAGGTTGCGCTTGCTGCCCAAGGACTTGCGCATTTTGCCGCATAGATTCACGCCATTAATCAATTGCACCAAGCCTTTGCGCTCAGCCGCTTTTTTATTCGACAAAATCCACACATAAGTCGCAATGCCGGTGTTGTAAAACATATCAGTGGGCAGGGCGATAATCGCTTCTAATAAATCGGCTTCCAAGATATAGCGGCGAATTTCTGATTCACCCGACCCCGCGCCTCCGGTAAACAGCGGCGAGCCATTTAAGATAATCCCAATCCGCGAACCGCCGTCTAATACATCGCGCATTTTGCTAATTAAATGCAGCAAAAATAGCAAAGAACCATCCGACACCCGTGGCAAACCCGCGCCAAAACGCCCTGCATGACCTTTGAGCGTATGTTCGTCTTTAATAGCGCCTTCGATCTTTTTCCAGTCCACCCCAAACGGCGGATTGGAGAGCATATAGTCGAATTTTTGCGCGGCTAAATGGTCATTGGAAAGCGTATTGCCCAGTTTTATATTCGCGACTTCTTGCCCCTTAATCAGCATATCGGCTTTGCAAATCGCATAGCTTTCTGGATTGAGTTCCTGCCCGAAAGCCACAATCCGCGCTTGCTGATTGAGTTCGCGCACATATTCCTCAGCCGCTGATAAAAAGCCACCCGTGCCTGCGGTGGGATCGTAAATAGTACGAATCACCCCGGCTTTGGTGAGCGCTTCATCATCTTCCATCAACACCAGCGAGGTAGTTAAGCGCACAATATCGCGTGGGGTAAAATGCTCCCCAGCCGTTTCATTCGAACTTTCTGCAAAGCGCCGAATCAGCTCTTCAAACACCAGACCCATATCATGATTGGAAATCACCGCGGGGCTTAAATCCATGCTTTTAACTTTCTGCACCACCTTGTACAACAGATTGGCGCTGTTTAACTCGCTAATAAATTCCGCGAATTTGAAATACTCAAAAATCTCTCGCGCCTCTTTAGAAAAGCTCAGCAAGTAGGATTCCAAATTGGCTTTAATATCCGACTCACCTAGCTTAGCTAAATCCATTTTTGAGGTATTACAGAAAGCTAAGCCACCGGTTGCTTTTAAGAGAAATTTTTCTTTGGTTTCATCCGGCAGGGGTGAGTTTTTCAATTCCTCAGCTTTGGCTAGCACCGCGGGCTTAGTGTCTGCCAATACACACTCCAAACGCCGTAATAAGCAAAATGGCAAAATAATCCGCCCATATTGGCTTTGCTTAAAATCACCGCGTAATAAATCCGCAATCGCCCAAGATTCTTGAGCGAGGTTATTGGCTGTTTGGGTCATAGGCTTGGCTAGTGTCAGAGGAAAGGATAAGGATTATAAGGCTTATTCTGAGGTGGGGGAATGGACTTCCCCCGATTCAGCCAGCTTAAGCTGTGTTCACTCCCAATAGCTAGGGCGGATACACAAAGCCTCAGCAACACCAAGAGCATGAGCGGTCAACTCGTTCATAAAGTTAATCCCAACGATCAAGCAGATACTCCTGTGCACCCAGTTCAGTGGTGACTCGCAAGCGATGATTCAAAGCTCCGTTGGAGTTCATAAATAAACCACAAGCGGATGACTCCTCAAAACCCTGCAATTTGCCTTGTTTAGAAAAAGCTTCAATCGTTTTACGAATCGGATGAAATTCACTTTTCAAGGTTTCAGGGAATAAGGCTAAACCTGCTGTTTGACGAGCTAGGTCACGCGCCTTGCTCAGAATAAAGATCATGCCTTTATGATGATGACTTAAATCTTTATACCAATGCGGTGGATTCTTACAAAGCCCCGTTACTTCAACGAAACCAGTTTTTAAACCCCAATGACTAGGCTCAGAACCCCCATGATACAAATACACTGAAAACGGATTACGTTGTTCTAAGTGATCCCATTGTAAAATCGGTGGAGCATCCGCATGTACTGCGGTCGTTAAAGCACATAACTCCAAACGCTGCTTGTTTTTAATCAATAGCTCAATTTTTAAAGCATTAGGTAAGACCTTACGTTGGAATTTTTCCCAAGTCATCGTTTCAGTGGGCAGCTCTAAAGCTTGGCTTGCTGTTGACTGTTTAGCTACTAAATCTGCAAAAACACCCGTGTTCGTACCTAAAGTTTTGCTGTTTTTTGCTAGTGGTTTAGCTTTAGGTTGCCAGAACAGTTTCAATTCATCCAAGCGTGCATAACGGCGCTCCAAAGCCTTTTTAGCCTTCAATTGCTCTATGATTTTCTCGGCTTGTTGAATATTCCCAGCACTAGGTGCGGTTTGTGGGCGTTGATACTGCAACGGATGCATTTTCTCAGCAAAGCGCGCACGAATCTCTTCGTATTCAAAGCCTAATTCAATATCTTCCAATAACGAACCAATCATCGAGCTGCGCACATGACAGAAACCTTCAGGCGCTTTAGCCACGGCTAGCCATTGTTGATGGGTTTTCAGCTTGATATTCGGTGTGTGATTTAAAGTTGCATACAAATCCTTCAACCACTCCGCTACGCCCAGCACTTTTTCAGAACGATAGAGCTTATCTGAACGCAATAAACGGACGGCTGTATCCACGGTCGCTGCTGAAAATTCATTTAAAGCACGGCTGAGCATTTTGAATTCTTCGAGTTTTTTAGCGCGATATTGACCTGCATTCATGAAAAGGGATTGCCAAATCATTTTCTTAGCCGGGGTAAGCGCCATATGTCGCCAATGCCCAGTATGAGGTTTTCCATAGACCTCCAAAGAAGACACAAAGACACCCGTAACCGAGGCTTGCTCTACCGCTTGTTGCATAGCAGCTACTGAGGCTTGGAAAAACGCGGGCACGGATTGTTTATGCCATAAAGCCGAATGTGTGCTGCCGTCGTTATCAATACGCACCAAGCTTCCAAAGTGATTCACAAAATGACGGCAAGCTGAGCAGGTATATTCTTGACGTACTTCTTCTGGTAAATGCTTTAAAAACAAATGCCAAAGTTCAGGTGCGTCTGTGGTGAATAGGCCATCTTTAGACGAGTTTTTAAAGGTGGTTTGAATAGCGTGCAAAAAATCAGGATAGCGGTTTTTTGCGCCATCAAATACTGCTGTCGTTGATTGAGTTGCCATGATCAGCCTCCTTGTGGTGTCGGGCTTGTTGTTCATGGTTTTGATATTGCACGGGCTGTGCCAAAATAAATTTATTATTTTATTTCAATGAGTTAATTAATTTTAGGAAAGTTAAATTCCAAAAATTTTAACTTTAAAGATAGCTTCTTATTTAAAAAATTAGAATAGATTTAAGGTTTATTTTGAATTTAGCGCATAATTTGCTCAAGCTAAGATTTTATGCAAGCGAGCTGAGTGCTTAAGCGCATGGCGTAAATGGTGCAAGCAACTAAACTAGTAGAAGATGTCTACATCTAAGCTATTTTTCTGGTAATAACTGGGATCAGTAAGAATGAAAACAAAGTATCTATCTGTTGGTATGCTAGCGGTATTAACTCAGGTCAGCATGGCTGATTTTTCAAGTCTTGATCAACAAGTGAAGTATTTTAATGATTGGTCAGTGGCTTGTAATAATCAGCGTGAATGCTTCATGGACTCCTTACCCCCAAAGACAGAGCCATCAGCCACTGAAACGAAGGACAGCGAAGCGGACGACTCAGACGGTTTAATATCCTTATATTTAAGCCTAAGCCGTAAAGGAGAAGCGGATAGTCCGGTCGTGTTAAGAGTGAATGATTGGGATGATGAGGAGGGTAGTCTCGAACAAGGGCAAAGTCTGAAATTAAAAATTGACCAAAAGACCTTCGATTTAGGCAAAGTCAGTGCCGAAGCTGATGAAAACTCTTCGTTTGAAGTAGACAGTAAACAAGCGCCGGAGATTTTGGCAGCCTTACAGCAAGCTAGCCAAGTTGAACTCAGTTTGGGCAGCGAGAAGCTGGCAATTAATTTACAAGGCTTACAGGATGGTTTGCAGTATTTTGACGAGCAGCAACAGAGAGTTGATACGACCAGTGCTTTAGTCAAAAAAGGTGATAAAACCTTCACAGCTAACTTAGCACCCATAGAAATTATCACGCCGGTCGTTTCAAATGATGATGAGCTAATTAGCGATGAAGAACACGCTAAATTGCAGGAAAAAATTCATCAATTAGCGCTAGTCAAAGACTGTGTAGCTAAAATGGCGAAAGAAGAAGCGGTGGAAGATGTGATTGAGATTCTAGACAAGGATAATTATATCGTAGGGGTGACCTGTGCAGTGGATGAGCTGAACCGTCAGACTCTAGTGCTGATAGCGCCTAAAACTAATCCCGAACAAGCCGAGTTAGCCAAATTTGACCAAGGCGCTGATAATTCGATCATTATAGGTGAATTTAATGGCTACAGCGCGAGTGAAGGGATTCTGCTGAATTATTATCGTAAAAGCGAGTTAGGTGACTGTGGTAGCACGGCAGAATGGGCTTGGAATGGCAAAAGCTTTGTACTCAGCAGCTATTACAGCATGCCAGAGTGTCGGGGTAGCCTCAATTCAATGAATGTGTGGAAGTTAGATCTCAAGCAACCAGACGCTTAGCAAAGCTAAGGAAAATTGATCAAGCCGCGTTTCAGCAACACGGCTTGCAACTGACAGCTTTAGTTTTCCAATTGCTGCTCTAACAAATCCAATACCTTCATCGCCGCCAAAGCCTGTTGCACACTGGCATTAGGCTCTCGTTGTTCACGAATCGCCGCGACAAATTCACGATCTTGTAGCTCAATCCCATTCATCGATACATCGACTTGGCTGACATCAATCGCTTTTTCATAGCCATCGACTAGATCGTCATAACGCGCGATATAAGTTCCATGGTCACAGATATAACGGAAGAAAGAGCCGAGCGGGCCATTATTATTGAAAGACAGCGAAAGCGTACAAATCGCGCCCGATTCGGATTTCAAGCCAATGCTCATATCCATCGCAATGCCTAATTCTGGATGTTTCGGGCCTTGCATGCCTTGCACTTGCACGATTTTCTCACCGGTTTGATAGGCAAATAAATCCACGGTGTGGCAAGCATGATGCCAAAGCAAATGATCCGTCCACGAACGCGGTTGCCCTAAAGCATTGAGATTTTGGCGGCGGAAGAAATAGGTTTGCACATCCATCTGCTGGATTTTCAACTCACCCGCAACGATCTTTTTGTGTACCCATTGATGGCTCGGATTAAAGCGGCGCGTATGGCCTGCCATCGCCACCAAGCCAGTTTCCTGCTGCTTGGCACAAATCGCTTCTGCATCCGCCAAAGTATCCGCCATCGGGATTTCAATCATCACATGTTTGCCTGCATTCATGACTTGCAGGGCTTGTTGGGCGTGAATAGGGGTAGGGGAGGTGATAATCGCGGCTTCAATCTCAGGTTGCGCGAGTGCTTCGGCTAGGTCTAAAGTCCAAAAGGGGATAGCGTATTTTTCAGCAGTCGCTTGAGTGCTTTCGGCGACACCGCCCACAATGGCGGCCACTTCCACATCGGGAATATTTTTCAAAGCATCTAAGTGCTTATGTCCAAAAGCACCTTCGCCAATCATACAGATTTTCATAGCCACTCCTCATCTCGCGAATTTTGTATGCGTTTGATTGTACTAAGCACACCTACAGAAGCTAGAGCTGGCGCTGCGAATGCGCAAAATGGCTAGTTTTTTGTGAGAAAAGTACAAGTTAAAGACTTGAGCTTTAGGGCCGAGGTTTTGAATTTAGTTTCTAAATCTTTGATGACACAGCTTGCTAAAGCTTTAAAAACTATATTATATTACGCACTAACGCGAGTTAGTAAACCGCGTTACTCTCAAAAAAACAGCATCGGAGGAGGATTGCTTGTGAGTGAGTCTAGTCGCTGGCTAGCTGCGCTGTGGCGCCCGTTTAGCCAAACCCGTCGCGCCGAAACCTTTACGGCTTACGCTTTAATCCTCCCCGCACTGATTGGTTTTAGTTTGTTTTATGCTTTGCCGACGATTCGGGCGCTAGAACTCAGCTTCACCGATTGGAATATGATGCGTCCGCCCAAATTCATTGGCTTCGATAACTATGTGAAGCTGTGGCACGACGGGCGTTTTTGGAATGGCATGAAGCTGTCTTTATATTACGTGCTGCTCAATATTCCTTTGCAAACCGCGATAGGCTTATTTCTCGCGGTGGCTATGGATCGCCTCACGCGCTCCATTTTTGTGCGCTCCGTCGTTCTCCTGCCATATCTCTTATCCAATGTGCTTGTCGCCCTGATTTGGCTATGGATGCTCGACCCCTTATTGGGTGTGGTGAATCACTTGATCACGAGTCTAGGTTTAGATCGCCAAGCTTTCTTAGGTAGCCCGAATCAAGCACTGGCTACCGTGGCAGGGATTAATATTTGGCGGCATATGGGCTTGGTGGCCATGCTATTTTTGGCAGGGCTACAAAATATTCCGCGCAATCTCTATGAAGCGGCGATGGTTGAAGGTGCAACGGAATGGCAGATGTTCCGCCATATTACCTTGCCATTGTTGCGTCCGGTGATGGTGTTTGTGCTGGTGACCAGTGTGACTGGCTCCTTTCAAATCTTCGACACGATTGCGGTTACCACCGCTGGTGGGCCGCAAGACAGTACCAATGTGATCGTTTACTACATCATCACCAATGCCTTCAGCTTTAACAAAATGGGCTATGCCTCCGCCATGTCGATGGTATTAGCGGCTGTGATGGTGCTTTATACCTTAATTCAAATGCGCGTGATGCGTGCTTCAGACAGTGATCTGGCGTAGAGGAGGGCATGCCATGTTGCAATCATTTAGCTTATTTCGCCTAGTGTGCTGGATCATTCTAGCGCTGATTTTAGCCGTCACTTTAGCGCCGTTTTGGATCGTGATTAAAACTGCTTTGATGCATAGCGCTGATGTGTTTACGCACTCCACCGATTTATGGCCGAATGATGCCACGGTGGTGAATTTTAAGCGCGTGCTGGGTTTAATGAGCACGGAGGAAAGTATTAAAGCCGGTGGCTCTGGTGCGAAAGTCAATTTTTCCCTCGCGATGTTCAATTCGTTTGTTTTCACCGGACTCATTGTAATCATTCAAACGGCGAGTGCGGCGGCTTCGGCTTATGCTTTTGCACGGCTACGTTTCCCCGGTCGGAATGTGATTTTTGGTCTATTTGTCGCCTCCATGATGATTCCGGGCGTAGTTACCTTTATCCCGAACTTCATTTTAATTCGTGACTTGGGCTGGCTGAATAGCATGTTGGGCATGATTGCGCCGTTTTGTTTAATGCAGGGTTTTTCGGTGTTTTTCCTGCGCCAATTCTTTATTTCCCTACCCAAAGAATTAGAAGAAGCAGCTTATTTGGAAGGCGCTTCCTATTTCTATATTTTCTGGAAAATTGCCATTCCACTCAGTATTACCCCCTTGATTACGATTGCCACGCTGATCGGTATCAATATGTGGAATGAGTTTTTGTGGCCGTTTTTGGTGGCAAAAGATGAATCACATCAAGTGCTTACGGTCGCGCTGCAATCCTTTAAATCGCAAACCCCCCAAGGTCAGCCGGATTGGACGGGTTTAATGGCAGCGATCAGCATTTCGATTTTGCCCACCATTGGTTTATTGCTGCTGTTTGGACGCAATGTGGTGGAATCCGTGCAGTTTTCCGGCGGTAAATAAAGTTCTGTTTGTACCACTGTTAATTGGAGGAGTGTTTCAATGAAACGAACAACATTATGGGTCGCTTTAGGCTTAGCGAGTAGCTTTGGCACGGCGCAAGCGGTCGAAGTCAAATACATGCTTTGGGATGCGAATCAGTTACCCGCTTACCAGCAATGCGCGACCGATTTCCAAGCCAAAAACCCTGATATCACCATTAAAATTACTCAAGCGGGCTGGAATGATTACTGGACAGCAATTACTACTGGCTTTGTGTCGGGCACTGCACCGGATGTGTTCACCAATCACTTAGCTAAATACCCTGAGTTCGCCAAGAATGAGCAATTAGTCGATTTAGCGCCAATGATTGCACGCGACAAGCTGGATGCAGGTGCTTATGAAGCAGGCTTGTATGAGGTGTGGGGGCGCGATGGCAAGCAATATGGTTTGCCTAAGGATTGGGACACCATTGCTTTCATTGTGAATATGGATATGGCTAAGCAGGCAGGAGTGAGCTTAGACGATCTAAACAATATGGATTGGAACCCGAAAGATGGGGGTTCGTTCGAAAAAGTAGTGCGTAAGTTGAGTGTCGATGAAGCTGGCAATAATGCCACCAGCGATAAGTTCGATAAAAGCAAAGTCAAGACTTTTGGTTTCCAAACTCCGGGCGGCGGCGGCATGATGGGGCAAACCGAATGGAGTTATTTTGCGGTGTCGGATGGTTGGAAGTTCCACGACAAGGTGTGGGACAACAACTATTACTATGATGATCCCAAGTTAGTTGAAACCATTAGCTATTTAGCAGGCTTACCCGACAAAGGCATTTCCGCCCCGTATGAGCAAACCAAATCCTTAGGCCCTGATGCGATGTTTGTCGGTGGTAAAGTGGCGATGATTCCGCAAGGTTCATGGATGATTAGCTATTTCAAAGACAATGCTAAATTCCCCACCGCATGGGTTCCCTTACCGAAAGGGCCAAGTGGTAAACGTGCCACTATGTTCAATGGTTTAGCGGATTCGATTTGGGTCGGTTCAAAAGTGCAAGATCAAGCGTGGCAATGGGTAAAATATCTCGGTTCAGCCGATTGCCAGTCCGTCGTCGCTGCTAAAGGTGTGGTATTCCCTGCGATTAAAGGCATGGCGGATAAAGCGATGGCAACCCAGAAAGCTGCTGGCGTGGATTCCTCCGCCTTCATTACCATGTCTAAGGAACAAACCTTCTTAGCGCCGATTGGTGACAATGGCTCGCAAGTGGATGACATTATTAAAACCGCGTTTGAGTCGATTTATATTGGCAAAGCCGATGCTGCTGCGACTTTGAAAGATGCGAATGCGAATGCGAAAGTGAATGAGTTAGGTAAATAACTGAAATCGTATTGGGGCAGTCTCCCGTAGCTGCCCCATGCAAGCAGAACTTTCTTTAGGCAAGCGCGGGACTTGCGAGTGAATCAAAAATAAAGGAACAAGCACCGTGAAGATTACTTTAATTGGCGCAGGCAGCACGGTTTTCACCCGTAATCTAGTCGGCGATATTTTGTCATTCCCTGAGCTGGCCGAAGCAGAAATTGCTTTACATGATATTGATGAGCACCGCTTAACCCTGTCTGGCATGGTGGCGCAGCGCGTGGCTGAAGCGGTCGGCGCTAAACCTAAAATTACTATTTCCACCAATCGACGTGCTGCTTTGGAGGGTGCACAATTTGTATTAAACACCATTCAAGTGGCAGGCTATAAACCAGGGACAGTGCGCGATTTTGAGATTCCCAAAAAATACGGTCTTGAGCAAACCATCGGTGACACTTTGGGGATTGGTGGCATCATGCGTGCTTTGCGTACCATCCCCGTGATGCAAGCCATGCAACAGGATATGGACGAACTGTGCGCCAACCATGCGATCCATCTGAATTACGTCAACCCGATGGCAATGATTACTTGGGCTTTGAATAAAGCGTCTAAGCGTGTGCCTACGGTGGGTTTATGTCATAGCGTGCAGCACACGCGCCACGAACTCGCCACCGATTTAGGGATTCCTGAGCAAGAAATTGATTTTGAATGCGCGGGCATTAATCACATGGCTTTCTTCCTGAAATTTGAGCATCAGGGGCAGGATTTATACCCACGCTTACAAGCTATTTACCGCGATAATCACATGCCCGATTGGAATCGGGTGCGCTATGAAATGATGCATCAGCTTGGTTATTTCGCCACCGAATCAAGTGAGCATTTTAGTGAATATGTGCCGTGGTTCATTAAGCAAGGGCGCGCTGATCTGATTGAAAAATATAATATTCCGCTCGATGAATACATGGGGCGCTGCCAAGTGTTTGAACATGCGTGGCCTTATATTGAAAAAGAGCTTAACCAGCCAAACTCGCAACAATCGGCGCAACTGTTAAATGAATTACGTGCCGCTGGCATCAAGGTCATGCCACGCGAAATTGGCAATGCAGCTCATTTACTCGACGGCTTACATGAAGTGCGTCGTTCGGTCGAGTTTGGCAGCTCCATTATTCATTCGATGGTGACAGGGCAGCCGCGCGTGATTCATGGCAATGTATTAAATGAGCACTTGATTGATAACTTGCCGCAAGGTTGTGCGGCAGAAGTGGCTTGTTTAGTCGATAAAAATGGTGTGCAGCCCACGCGGGTTGGGAAATTGCCGGTGCAACTGGCTGCTTTAATGCGCACTAATGTGAACGTGCAAGAGTTGGTAGTAGAAGCCTTGGCGACAGAAAATCGTGAGCATGTTTATCATGCGGCCATGCTCGATCCTCATACCTCGGCGGTTTTGGACTTGCAACAAATCCGTGCTATGGTGGATGAGTTATTAGCAGCGCACAGCGATTATTTGCCAGCCTTTTTGCGCCAGTAAATCGCTTTTGGAGAATCATGAATCGAGTCGCTTCAACGGCGATTACCCAAGCAGCAACCAGCCAAGATGTTGCTAAATTAGCGGGGGTGTCGCGTACTACGGTTTCGTTTGTATTAAACAATCGCCAAGGCATGGCGATTAGTGAAGCGACGCGCCAACGGGTGTTAGAAGCAGCGGCAAGCCTCGGTTATACGCCGAATGCAGCCGCACAAAAGTTAGCACGTGGTAGCACGGAAACCATTGGTTTGGTGATTCCCAAATTAAGCCATTTATATGTTGATGTGTTCTTGGCACAGTTGGTGGCAAGTGTGAATGAACAATGCCACCGCTATGGTTTAAAACTGTTAATTGAGTCGAATGAAGACGAAGGCTGTGCGCCCGGTGGCTTTGTGAACCTCGTTAAGGGGCGGCATATTGATGGTTTAATCGTCTGTAACCTGCGCCTCGAGGAATACCCCTATTTACAAGCGCTGGCGGAAGCGAATATTCCGCTGGTGACGTTTGGACACGGCCAGCCTGAGTTAGAAGCGTTTTGCACTATGGGTAATAATACCTATGAAGCGAGCGTGCTACTCATGCAGCACCTCGTTGGTTTAGGTCACAAAGATATTGCGCATATTGGTTTTGCCTCGAATGAGTATTTGGCGGTGAATGACCGCTATCAAGCATGGCGCGAATACACAACACAAGCGGGTTGCCAGCAAGTCGATGATTTATTTGCTTATGGTGATTTGAGTGCGCAAAGTGGCTATGAGGCGATGCAGACTATCTTAAAACGCGATTTGTCGTTTACCGCACTGTTTGCAGGCAATGACACTCTCGCATTTGGGGCAATGCGCGCCCTGCGTGAGGCTGGTTTACGCATTCCTGAAGATGTTGCAGTGGTGGGTTACGACGATATTCCCTTAGCCGCTTATGCCACTCCACCTTTAACCACGGTACGTTCTGACCCTGTGAGACATGGGGTTTTGGCGATGCAACTCTTGATGGAACAATTAAACGCGGATGAGCACAATCATCCAGCGCCTAAGCAGTATTCCGAACCAGTGGAGTTGATTGTGCGCGAGTCTTGCGGGGTGCGATTGAGGTCATGATCTGCTGGCTAGGATTTCATAGAAAAAGTACAAACCGTGAATGGCTATGAATCAAGCTCATGCGCGCGGCGCTATAATTGCATGGCAATTGGGTGTAGTGTGGTTTGTACTATTGACAGAGGCCCATTGCGAGGGGCTGGAGTGTGATTCATGAAAACTTACTTGAAAACTAGCTTGATTGGCATGGCTTTAATGACCGCTTTGAATCTCATGC
The DNA here is from genome assembly GCA_008015155.1 of Thiothrix sp. GTDB lineage: Bacteria > Pseudomonadota > Gammaproteobacteria > Thiotrichales > Thiotrichaceae > Thiolinea. Next base: position 88,148 of record SSFA01000023.1, on the reverse strand, counting down.
TGAATACCGCAGCGGCGAGTACCACGGGAACCGATTGGCGCAAAGGTGCAGCGGGGCGCGAAGTAAACTGCGAATTGCAAGTCAAGGGTAAAACCTATTTAAACGGGACTTGCATGTACGATCTTGATCCGGATGGCTCGTTTCGTTTGATGGGCAATAAGTATTTTGTCTATTTAAATGTGCTGGACGCTGGGCTTGCGGGTGCATCGTGGAATGAAAGCCTGCTGAGTTCGCACGCGCATAGCTTATTAGGTGAAGATTTCAAACATCAAGGCTCTTGCTGGATTGGGAAAAATGCCAAGATTTGCGTGACTGAAAAAGCGGTCGCGAAGCCTGCTAAAGTAATACCGATTAAATTTGCCAGAGGTGCGGTCACTGCTACCGTCACAGGTAATTTTACGGGCTTTGACAGCCAACAAACTTATAGTATTGCGGTGCGTAAGGGGCAAACGATGAACGTCGAGCAAGTGAATACCGGTAATCGCCGCACCACAATCTGGATTACCGACCCGAAAGGTGCTGATGCGAGCGATGCGGATTTATCTTGTAATAATAACAAACGTGTTTCCCCTACCTTGGCGGGCACTTACCTGATTAAAGTCAGTGAGTGTATGAAAGCTGATCCGTGGAAGGGCAGTTATACTTTGAAGGTGACGGTGAAGTAGGCGTGTGTTAAAGGAATACTTGCTTAGGTCTAAGTACTTAGGCAGGTAAAAACCATGGCTAATTAGTAAAAATGGGGAACTAGGGTTTTGTTAATTAAGTTAGTCGCGTTTCATTTAGATTTATTTTACGCGTGGAAAAAGCAATTTGCCGATTGCGCAAATGTGGAAGTTATTGATGGCGATATTTTAGCGCAAGAGGCTGATGCTTTAGTCAGTCCCGCGAATAGTTTTGGTTATATGGACGGTGGCTTAGATTTAAAAATCTCGCAACAACTGGGCTGGGACATTGAGGGAAAAGTGCGGCAAAAGCTTTTGGATGAGTTTTATGGAGAATTACCCGTTGGTCATGCTTTGATTGTGGAAACCGGTGTGAGTCAATTTCCCTATCTGATTTCAGCTCCTACTATGCGTGTGCCAATGGATGTATCGAATACGGCTAATGCATTTTTGGCCTTTAAAGCAATATTGGTGGAAGTGCAAAAATTCAATACACACAAGCCACGCATTAACTCCTTGGTTTGTTCGGGCCTAGGTACAGGTGAAGGTAAGATGAGTGCTGAGCAGTGCGCACGTCAAATGCGTGAAGCGTATGATGTGGTGCTTTTGGGCAAGGTTTTGACTCAAGGTGGTTTAGCGGGGGCGGTGCGTAATCACCAGTATTTAATAGGCGCTTAGTCTATTGAATCATTTACAAACTAAATTTTCATTTCTAAGCAAAGCCATCGCATAGCAATGGAAATATTGCCCATCGATCAGCATAGAATTGCGCCTTAAGCCTTCTGTTTCAAATCTAAACTGTTCATAAAGCTGTTTAGCATTATGATTGTCTTCGCGCACGGTTAGCTCGATACGGGTAAGTCCGCGATTCCAAGCAGTTTCAATAGCCGCCTGCATGAGTTGGCGACCAATACCTTGATGCCGTGCGCTAGGCAATAAACCAATCCCTAGTGTGCCTACATGTTGGCGTGCTTCGCCAAAGCTAGGCAAAATGTCGCACCAACCCACTACTTTCCCGTTTTGCATCGCTACATGACATTGCCCGTCTTTGAGCACACTGCGATAGAAAGCGAAGGTGTTTTCTTTGGATGGAGCCTGAGTCAATGCCAGAAACCGCTGTTCACGTGCTACGGTATCTAACACGTGGTACAACTCATCAAAATGTGTTTCGGCTAGGGGAAGAACAGTGATCATAAAGTTACGCACTACTATTTTGTAATTAAAGAAATCGTGTAACCTTTGCTTTCAGTAATTGAATAAGCAGCGGATCCATATAGTCATATTCATCGGGAATGTCCAACACGATCAGGCGTTTATTTTTTAAATAAGGCTTAAATTTCTTCGTTATTTTATTTCGGTGAGCGCGTTCCATCACGAAAATAACATCTGCCCATTCAATCAGTTCAGGATCAAGCGGTACATTAGCCGAGCTATCCACACCAGCAGATGCACATTCAATGCTTTCGTATTCTGAAAAGACTTGTTCTGCGGTAGGGCTGCGCAGACGGTTTTGGGAACAGACAAAGAGTGCTTTTATCACTAGAGCTGGCTTATAGGTTTAGGAAAATGGCTTTATTGTAGCGCTTTTTTGTTGATTAAATAGCGGTTGCCAGATTTTTCGCTAGCAGGAGGTCAAGTGCAGCACTCAACCTCACTCCGAACTAAATCAGCCTTTATTCTCCAACACCAAATGCCCCACTGCCGTATTTGAGGCAGGCACATGATAAAAGCGCTGTTTCACTTCAATCTCATCATCCAAAGCACCGCGCATAATCAGCCACATGACTAATTCCACGCCTTCCGAACCGGCTTCGCGCACATAGTTAATATGCGGGACTTTGGCGAGTTCTTCGGCATCGTCGATTAAGCGGTCGAGGAAGTTATTATCGAATTCCTTATTAATCAAACCCGCACGTGGGCCTTGTAATTGGTGGCTCATGCCGCCTGTGCCCCAGACTTGCACGTTCAAATCTTCGGGGAAGCTTTCAATCGCTTTACGTAAAGCTTTGCCTAAATCGTAGCAGCGTTGGCCGGAGGGTGGGGGGTAGAGCACCACATTCACCGCAAACGGAATAATCAAGCAAGGCCATTCCTCTACCTGTCCGAACACCAAAGATAAGGGCACGGTCAAGCCATGATCCACATCCATTTTGTGAATGAAGGTGAGGTCAAAATTAGACTGAATCAGTTCTTGGGCAATATGTGCAGCCAACTCTGGATGACCTTTCACGGTGGGTACAGGACGTGGCCCCCAACCTTCATCGGCAGGCTTAAATTCATCCGCGCAACCAATCGCAAAGGTAGGGATAAAATCCATATCAAAGGCGGTGGCGTGATCGTTATATACCAAGAAAATCACATCGGGCTTTTGCTCTTTGATCCATGCTTTTACATATTCATAGCCTTGAAATAGCGGCTGCCAATACGGTTCTTGGGTCTTGCCTAAATCAATTGCGGCACCAATTGCAGGCACATGTGAGGTAGCCACTCCAGCGCTGACTTTAGCCATTAGGATGACTCCTTTTTGTATAAATTACCTTCGGGTTTGCGCCCACCATCCAACATCATTTGCGCGTATTCTTGTTGAGTCATGCCGGTCATCGTTGCCGCTGCATGTTGAAAGCTTAAGCCGTCCGTGGAGAAGATTTTGGCAAGGAAATACACATTACCACCAAGTTGCATCATGCGATTATAGTCACGCGCCAACACAGCTTGCTTTTGCTCTTCGCTCATCGCCCACTCATCTAAATAGGCGCGTTCGTTGGCTTTAAAGCGCTCACGATTCGGTGCTTTCATCAGTGAAAGCGCGAATTGATTCAAGTGGTAGCCGCGATGTGCCATATCCGCATCAAAAATAATTGTGCCGGGAATATCATCATAGGGTTTAGGAGTGCGTGAACTCATAATAAACCCACCTCTTTTAAGCGCTTATCTAAACGTGGAAACACCGCGCGCGTGTTCAATTCAAACACTTTACGCTTGTCCTCATCACTGAGTTTACTGTTGTCGATATAGCGCTTAGTGTCATCGAAATAGTGCCCGGTTTGCGGGTCAATCCCACGCACTGCGCCGATCATTTCGGAGGCAAATAAAATGTTCTCGGTGGGCACGACTTCAAACAGTAAATCAATGCCTTCTTGATGATAAACGCAGGTGTCAAAATAGAGATGATCTTTAATAATTTCATTCAAGTTCGGCAGCTTCATCATATCCGCCAAGCCACGGAAACGCCCCCAGTGATAGGGTACTGCACCACCGCCATGTGGAATGATTAATTTAAGATTCGGGAAGTCTTTAAACAGGGTTTTCGCCATCATGTAATGCTGGAAGGCGGTGGTGTCCGCACCCAAATAATGCGAACCCGTAGTATCAAAACAGTGATGGCAAGACGCGCTGACATGAATCATCGCAGGCACATTGAGTTCGCACATTTTCTCGTAAATCGGATACCAGTAAGGATCATCCAGACGCGGTGCAGTCCAATGTCCACCGGAAGGATCAGGGCTTAAATTACAACCGACAAAGCCGAGTTCTAATACACAACGCTCTAGCTCTTTAGCACTGGCTTGCATATCGGCGAGTGGCGATTGTGGCAGTTGTGCCGCGCCAATGAAATTTTGTGGATAGAGATGGGTAATCCGGTAAATCAAGTCATTGCAATGTTCAGTCCAGTACTTACTGGTGGACTGATTACCTATGTGGTGACCCATCCAACTAGCACGTGGGGAAAAGATCGCAACATCCGTACCGCGCTCGCGTTGCAGCTTGAGTTGTGCGCCTTCGAGGCTATCGCGAATTTGATCATTGCTAATATTAATTATGCCTTTGACATGCTCAAATAGCGGATCGGCTTTGACGTCTTTTTTCTGTTGCTCGCGGTAATCGCCAAGCTCGTCGGGCGCGGTGGTGTAATGACCGTGGCAGTCAATAACCAAGGGTTTACTCATGCTAAATCTCCTCCAAATGCCTAAATACGCCTAATCTTTAAAACTTTAGCTTGCCTAGTTTAAAGATGGATAGGGTTATTTTAGGAGGATTGGGGTGCGATACCCATGCCTAAAACAAGGATGCACTTGTACTTTTTGGATGAATCAGCTGGGTTAGTTGAGCTAAGTCGGTGGGTGTATCAATATCTTGTAAGATACCGACATCTTGAGTTGGTATCAGTAATACCTGTTCAGCGTAGCGCTTTAGTAAATGACTTGCTCCTAGGTCTTGCTTGAGTTCGAGTAGTTCAGTTTCGAATTGTTTTGCAAAGCCTACCGGATGCCCACGTTTAGCTTGATAACTGGGTGCTGCGATTGCTGCTCCCGCTGTTAGGGCATCTGCGATCAGGCAGAAGGTTTCTATTTGGATAAAAGGCATATCAGCCAAGCAAATCAACCAAGCATCGCTGCTAGAACTGTGTGCAATGCCCTGGGCTAGGCTAGAACCTAAACCTTGCTCCGCCTGTGGGTTCACCACAACTTTTAAGCCTAAATTTTGATACAAGGCTGTCAGTATTGGGGTATCAGGATTGACCACCACAAGAACTTGCTCAAAAACAGCTTGAAGCTTTTGTGCTGCTACTAAGCCAATCGGGGTTCCATCAGCTAGTGGATGCAATAATTTAGCGCTACCAAAACGGCGACTTTGCCCCGCTGCCAATAGGATAGCTGTTAGTTCTTGACCATAAGGCTTAGCCACGGCGGTTTCGGCGTGCAGTAATATCAGCTAGGATAGAAATGGCGATCTCAGCAGGGGTTCTGCTACCAATATCTAAACCAACGGGCGCATGTAAACGCTTAATATTTTCTGCCGAAATCCCAAGATAACGCATGCGCTCACGACGTTTATCGCTAGACAGTTTAGAGCCGAGTGCTCCAATATAAAAGGCATCGGTGTTGAGTGCCTCCATCAGTGCCATATCATCTAATTTCGGATCATGGGTGAGGGTGAGGATAATCGTGCGTTGATAATGCTTGAGTGCTAAAACGGCATCATCCGGCATGATGGTAGTGAGTGCTGCTTGCGGTATATCCCATTCTTCGCCATATTCTGCACGCGGATCACAGACTTGCACTTGATAATCTAAAGCCAGAGCGAATTGGCTGACATAGCGCGCTAAGTGATTCGCGCCAATCAATAAGATGCGCCATTGTGGGCCGAAGATTTTGCGCACCCTGCTAGCGGTTGAAGTGAAGGCTGAAGTTTGTGAGTTGAGCAAAGGTTCTAAGCTAGCTTGACCAGTTTGCAAGTTTAACTGACGCTCTAGCACTTCACCGGCTTGTAAGCGTTCATGCAGATCTTGCCAATGCAGCAGATCATGCATAGGTTCTAGCAGTAACTCTAATTGCCCACCACAGGGTAGGCCAAAGCGAGCAGCCTCATCTTGACTAACCCCATAACGAATTATGCTTGGGCCAGATAGTGTTCGCCATTCGCCTTGTTGGCAGCGTTGAAATAAATCGTCTTCGACACAACCACCCGACACCGAACCTGCATGTCGGCCTGAGGCGGTAATGGCCAGCAGGGAACCAGCAGGACGTGGTGCTGAACCCCAAGTATTTAAGACTGTCACCAGCAAGGGATGCAAGCCTTGCTGGTGAAATTGCAGAGCACTTGTGAGTACCTCTAAGTCAGTACCCAATAGATGAGCCATTAGGCTTTAGTTCCTAAAGGCAGCTCATAACGGCGCTTGCCCGTGGCTGCAAACAAAGCGTTTGCCACCGCAGGTGCTAAAGGCGGCACGCCGGGTTCACCCACACCACTTGGGTTTTCTTGTGAGGGGACTATATGTACTTCCACCACTGGCATTTGTCCTATGCGTAGCGGGGTGTAGTCATGGAAATTGGATTGTTCCACTTGGCCATTTTTGAGAGTGATTTTTTCACCTAAAGCGGCAGATAAAGCAAAACCTACCCCACCGACCATTTGTGCTTCAACCATACTCGGATTAACCGCAAGGCCGCAGTCAACTGCCAGCACCACTTTATCCACTGTGAAACTACCATCTTCCTTCACAGTGACTTCAGCTACTTCAGCCACATAGCTATTAAAAGACTCTACCACCGCTATGCCACGCCCTTTACCTTTAGGCAATTCACTACCCCAACCCGCTTTTTCGGCTGCTAAGTTCAGTACGGCTAGATGACGTGGTGAGTCTTTTAATAGGCCACGACGAAATTCAACCGGATCTTTACCCGCCGCTTTAGCCATTTCATCCATAAAGCATTCAGTAGCATAGGCAGTATGGGTATGTCCCACTGACCGCCACCATTGCACAGGAACGGGAATATCTTCAGGAGTGTGTAGCTCAACCAGTTTATTCGGGATGGCATAGGGTTCACCTGCACCTTCAACCGATACAGGGTCATAGCCGTCGGTGATCATCATGGCCATAGGCGTGCCTGCCATAATGGATTGGCCTACTAAACGCTGTTGCCATGCAATCAGCTGCTTATCCTTATCCAAACCTGCTTGAAGGCTATGGAAAAACATCGGTCGATAATGACCAGCCCTCATATCATCTTCACGTGTCCACACCATTTTAATCGGTACTGATAGATTACTAGCCTTAGCAATCTTCACCGCTTCAAGCACATAATCTGACATGGGGTTACCACGCCGCCCAAATGAGCCTCCTGCGTAGAGAGTATGGATGTTAACTTGAGCAGGCTCTATTTTCAGCAATTCACTGACCTTGGCTTGATCAATGGTTTGCAGTTGCGCACCATACCAAAGCTCACAGCCTTTATCCGTGATATGCACTACACAATTCAGTGGCTCCATCGCAGCATGAGCTAAATACGGAAAGCTATAGTTAGCCTTTACTAATGTAGCTGCACTTGCTAAAGCTTCTGCGGGATTGCCGATTTTAGTCGTTTCTTTACCGGCGGTTTCTGCCATTTTTTGGTAGCTAGCTAATTGATCAGCACTATTGGCTTTGTAAGCTTTACTCTCATCCCATGTGATTTTAAGCGCGTCACGGCCTTGTTTGGCTGACCAAAAATCGCTAGCAAGTACTGCGACTGCATTCGGTAAACTGACAACAGCTTTGACGCCTTTGATCGCTTTGGCGGCTGTATCATCAACTGATGCAAGGCTGGCACCAAATAAAGGGGCATGAGCGACTACAGCCGTGAGCATATCGGGTAGCTGTACATCTTGAGTGAACTGCGCTGTACCATTCACTTTACCCATAATATCAACACGTTGTAGCGCAGGCTTACCGATATAAATAAACTGTTCAGGTGTTTTGAGTTTGAGTTGTTCGATGGAGGGAACGGGTTGTTTTTGTGCAGCTTCTGCCAATTCACCAAATTTAGCTGTTTTGCCAGAAGGATGACTCACGATACCAGCTTTTACAGTAATTTCATTAGCAGGTAGATTCCATAAGGTGGCTGCTGCACCCACTAACATGAATTTAGCAGCCGCACCAGCTTGGCGCATTTGTAGATACGAATTAGCCATGCTGGTACTGCCACCAGTACCCTGCATACCACCGAAAGCCATATTCCCATAGCGTGAAGCATCAGCTGGGGAGTTTTCAGCGCGAATTTGTGCCCAGTCCGCATCCATTTCATCCGCAATTAAAGTAGCTATACCCGTGTGGCTGCCTTGGCCCATTTCCATATGCTTTACAATTACATGCACAGTACTATCAGGATCAATGCGAATAAAAGCTTGCGGATCAGCTAGGCCTTGTTTTAGTTCAGGACTGCCTGCTTCGCCGGGACCTGCTGGTTTTTGAGGGGCTGTTTCTGCATGAGAGGCAGTCCAATACACCCCTAAAGTCAAACTGCCAGCTACCGCTGCAGCCACTTTGAAGAAGTGACGCCGGCTTAGGTTAATAGTCTCCATCTCATCTCTCCTTAAGCGAGGCTAGCAGCCGCTTGTTTAATAGCTGTTTTGATACTTTGATAAGTAGCACAACGGCAAATATTCCCTGACATGAAGCTATTAATTTCTTCATCGGTCGCTTGGGGTTTTTGTGTCAGTAGCGCCGTGGCAGACATGATTTGCCCTGACTGACAATAGCCGCATTGTGGGACATTATTCGCCAGCCAAGCAGCTTGGAGCGCTTGAGTTATTTTAGAATCCTTCGATGCGCCTTCGATGGTAGTAATCGCTTTACCCTCGACACTAGCAACGGGCGTAACACAAGCACGCGCTGCTTGACCATCAATATGTACCGTACAAGCACCACATTGAGCCATACCACAGCCGAATTTGGTGCCGGTCAAATGCGCATGATCACGCAAAGCCCAAAGGAGCGGCATATCCGGAGCAAGATCTAACTCCCGCTCTTGACCATTAATCATGAGTTTCATAAAGCCCTCCTAGGCTGGCACTAGCCGATGTGTTCAATAAATTGGTGTTGCTTGGATATAGCACATAAGGAATAGGCTGGTAAAATTACTTAATGTTTTATTGGGATTTCATGAGCTGTTGATCTCAGTCGGTAAGCAGGAGCTTAGTGCACCTATGAGGCGCTGTTTAAGCAGCGTCAGTAACGGATAATAAAATTATTGCTTGTGCTGGAGTGTAAATCCCTAATTCATAAATGCGAATTAGGGGGAGTGGGATGAACTTACAAGATTTAATTCAAATCCTCTAATTTATCCACATATTTAAAACCAGCCGCCTCTAAACCCGTGCGCATATTGTACATATCCAATCCAAGAATACCGGAGGCGAGTTTGGCGCGCTTCTCACCTTCAAAGGCTTCACGCCTTTGTGCGGCACTTAAGGTTTTGGCAGCATTTAAACGCGGTACTACGCACACGCCATCATCATCGGCTACGATCACATCGCCCGGCATAATATGTTGACCGGCACATAGAATAGGCACATTCACCGAACCAAGCGTGTTTTTCACTGTGCCTTTAATCGAAATCGCTTTAGACCACACCGGAAAATTCATTTCAGTCAAATCGCGCACATCGCGTACACCCGCATCAATAATCAAACCACGTACGCCACGGGCTTGCGCTGAGGTCGCGAGCAGATCACCAAAATAGCCATCGGTGCAAGGTGTGGTCGTGCCCACCACTAAAATATCGCCGGGCTGACACAGCTCAATCGCCACGTGAATCATCCAATTATCCCCGGGCTGTGCGAGTACAGTTACCGCACTGCCTGCAATGCGCGCACCGGCATAAATCGGGCGGATATAAGGATTGAGATTGCCAATGCGACCTTGGGCTTCGTGTACGGTAGCCGCGCCCAGTTTAGCAAGCCCGTCAATAGTGGCAGGGTCGGCTCGGTCAATGTGTTTGACCGCAACGCCTTGAACGGTATGGGTGATCATGACTCCTCCTAATAAAACTCATCGTATATCAATCAGTATATGTACTTTTTATGCAGAAGGGCATGGATAAAATAGGGGTGTTTTTGTACTTTTTAGTCTTTTGAAAAAGGGGTGTTATCAGGCTTGAATCCCTGTGGGTAGCGAACATACCCATGTTTGATGAGCAGGTCGCCGTGCTAAGTAAACCAGAAACGACGACAAAGAACTCCGGCCACCCCAGTGTAAGTCTAGAAAACCAGTTGTATTCGGCCTTGAGTGGCTGGCGCGATACTCCACCTTTTTTCATCTAAGGCTTAGTGGTGTCGTACATGTTTGCGGTACTTTTTCAGACTAGCTTCGTACTCAAATACTAAGGTTGTTTGAAATAAATTAGATAGTGTATATTCAGACCCATCTAGACGACACTCGCAAAGGGTTAGCATGAAACGTCGACATTTCCTCTTAGGTGGTGTAGGAGCCATTGGTGCGCTCCTAGTAGGGTGGTCGGCACTGCCACCCAAACAGCGCTTACAAGCGACCGAGCCTTTAGAAAATATGCCTTACCGTCCCGCACTGAATGGTTGGGTACGCATAGGTAGCAATAATACGGTCACTATCACCATGGCACATGTGGAGATGGGGCAAGGAACTCATACGGGCTTAGCCATGATGCTAGCCGACGAACTAGATGCTGATTGGGCGCAAGTACGCCTAATCCAAGCGCCTCCTGGCGATAAAATTTACAATAATCTGTCCCTATTGCCCGATGGCTTACCGTTTCATCCTGATGATATGGGTATGCTGCATCGCGGTGCGAACTGGATGACCACTAAGGCCTCGCGGTTATTACCTGGTCTCATGCTGACGGGTGGTTCCTCCAGTATTAAAGATCAATGGCAACCCTTACGCGAAGCAGGTGCTTCTGCGCGCCTAATGTTGTTAGCCGCTGCTGCCAAGCAGTGGAAAGTCCCTGTGACAGAGTGCAGCACTGCCAATAGCAAAGTGACCCATGCGGCATCCGGTCGTTCAGCAAGCTATGGTGAATTGGCGGTTAGTGCCTCTAAGCAAGCGCTTCCGAAATCAGTTACTTTAAAAACTCCAGATGCTTTTAAACTGATTGGCCAACCCCTGAAGCGTATTGAAGCCGCGAGCAAACTCAATGGCACGGCTCAATTTGGGATAGATATCAGAGCCCCAGGAATGCTGTACGCGAGTGTGACTATGTGTCCTGTCTTGGGTGGACGCTTCAAAAGTATGGATGCGAGCAAAGCGCAAGCAATGCCCGGGGTGAAAAAAGTCTTCACTACCGAGGCAGCTGCCGGTGCTCCGCCTGCGGTGGTAGTGATAGCCACCCAACCTTGGCAAGCCTTACAAGCGCTTAAAGCTGTGCAAATTGAATGGGATGAGGGGGAGAATGCTAATTTTAGTAGTGCTGCCTTTATAGATAGCCTTGCCCAAAGCCTCGATCAAGACGATGGCTATAACTATTATGAGCAGGGTAATGTCTCACAGGCGCTTAGCAAAGCCACCAAGCGCATTAAAGCGGAGTATCGAGTCCCTTATTTAGCTCATGCCACTATGGAACCGATGAATTGCACGGTACGTTTCAAAGAGGGTGAAGCTATGGTTTGGGCGCCCACGCAAATTCCGGGTATGGTGCCTAGACTGGTAGCGGACGTACTCGGGATTGATAGCGATAAAGTCCAACTCCATATCACTTTATTAGGCGGCGGTTTTGGTCGACGCTTAGAGCCGGATTTTTTCGTGCAAGCGGCACAGATTGCTAAAGAGGCTAACGGTGTGCCTGTGCAAACTTTTTGGACACGCGAGCAAGACATGCAACACGATAAATATCGTCCTGCTTGTGTGGCGCGCTTAGAGGCTGGCTTTGACGATAAAGGTCAATTGAGCGCATGGCAGGCTCGCTCCGCAGGGCAGTCAGTCACCCACCAAATCGTGGAGCGCTTATTTGGTAGCTCAGGTATGGGTCCCGATAAGACTACGGCAGAAGGGGCTTATGATACGGCTTATGCTTTCCCGAGTTCGCGCATCTCCCATCAAATCGTCCCAGGGCCAGTGCCAGTCGGTTATTGGCGGTCAGTGGGATGGTCGCACCAAGGCTTTATCACCGAAAGTTTTATGGATGAGGTCGCTGCTGAACTCAAACAAGACCCGCTTGCCTTGCGCCTAGCTTTGCTTGCCGAACATCCTGAACACGTAGAACTATTAAAGCGCTTAGCAGAGCTTTCCGGCTGGGGGCAACCGATAACGCCGGGCGCGGATGGCGTAGCACGCGCCCGTGGAGTTGCTTTAGTACGCAGCTTTGGCAGTATCGTGGGGCAAGTGGCTGAAGTTTCGGTCGCCGCTGATAAGCGTATTCGCGTGCACAAAGTAACCTGTGTGCTGAATTGCGGTACGGCAATCAATCCCAACTTGGTTCGTCAGCAAGTAGAGAGTGGCATTATTTTTGGTCTATCCGCCGCTTTGTACGGCGAGATTAAAATCGAAAAAGGTCGGGTATTGCAAAATAATTTCTATGATTATCTGCCCATCCGCATGAATGAATCACCTGAAATTGTGGTGGAGATTATGCCTAGTCAAGCGCCTCCTGAAGGCATGGGTGAACCAGGTACGCCACCCATAGCGCCTGCGGTGGCTAATGCCGTCTTTACGCTCACGGGTCAGCGCTTACGCAGTCTGCCACTCAAGCTCGCTTAAGGAAATTGAATCATGATAACACTTAACATCAATGGCCAAGCTGTACAGGTGGAAGCCACTGACGATACGCCACTGCTGTGGGTCTTGCGGGGTGAAGTGGGGCTGACGGGAACCAAATTTGGTTGCGGCATGGCTTTATGCGGTGCTTGTACCGTGCATATCGATGGTCAAGCCACCCGTAGTTGTATCATGCCTATTTCTGCCTTAGCCGGTAAGCAAATCACCACGATTGAAGGGCTGCAAGGCCCAGTCGCGGATGCGGTGCGCGCTGCGTGGACAGAAATTGATGTAGTGCAATGTGGCTATTGCCAAAGTGGGCAATTGATGAGTGCCTGCGCTTTGCTGCAAAACAATCCTCAGCCGAATGATGCGGATATTGATGGTGCCATGAGTGGCAATATTTGTCGCTGTGGAACTTACCCCCGCATTCGTCAAGCGATCCACAAAGCCGCAGAGATTAAACGCGGCTAAAGATTTTTGGCTCAGGAGGAGGGCCGTGAAACTCTAGGACGCTGTGCTCTATGCGACAGCGATGGTATGAAGCAAGGCGTCTCAGCCAAATTGGTCTAGTTGACTAGGCCAAGTAGGCCTCCTGTTTACTCTATAGATGCTGCTTCAAGTTGACCTGCCCCGCACGAGGTGCACAAGCACCCGTAACAATAAAATCTACCAATATACGAATCCCTATACAAACGCACCACACTCACCCTAAGTAAAGTGTGGAGGAATGATGAGTCACGAGGAGACAACATGACCTTTGATTATGTGATTGTAGGTGGAGGCTCTGCCGGTTCAGTGTTAGCCGCTCGCTTAAGTGAGGACGGCAAGACGACCGTGTGTTTGCTAGAAGCGGGCGGCAAAGGCCATGGCCTAGTGGTACGCCTACCAGTGGGTACGGTGGTCATGATGCCGGGTCGAGGCAAGATCAATAACTGGGCTTTTGAAACCACCCAGCAACCAGGTTTAGATGGGCGGCGAGGTTATCAACCCCGTGGTCGTTGTTTAGGTGGCTCTTCGGCTATCAATGCGATGCTCTATATACGTGGGCAAAAGCAAGACTATGATAATTGGGCGCAACTTGGGTGTGAAGGTTGGGATTGGGAGTCGGTGCTGCCTTATTTCATCAAGTCTGAAAATAATATACATGGCGCTAGCCCATATCATGGTGGGAGTGGCCCTTTACAAGTCTCCGATCAGCTTAGCCCTGACCCCATGACAAAAGCGTTTGTTGAGGCGGCTCATCAATATGGCTTGCCTATTTCCACCGATTTTAATCAAGGTGATAATGAGGGCGTAGGTCTCTACCAAGTGACACAATTCCATGACCCCGCCCGTCGTGGCGAGCGTTGCTCAGCGGCAGCGGGCTATTTACACCCGATTATGGATCAACGTAGCAATCTGACTATTAAAACCAAAGCACCGGCCACCCGTATCTTATTTGAAGGCAAACGTGCCGTCGGGGTCAGCTACCGATTTGAGGGCAAAGAGCAAGTTGTTAAGGCTAAACGTGAGGTGATTGTGGCAGGTGGGGCTTTTGGTTCACCCCAACTCTTACAATTATCCGGCGTAGGTCGCCCCGAAGATATTACCCCACATGGCATCGCGATGGTGCATGAGCTGGCGGGTGTCGGGCAAAACCTACAAGATCACATTGACTTTGTACAAGGTTTTTCCAGTAAAGATGCTGAAGGCTTTGGTATCGGTTTCAAAGGGGCACTGCGAATGCCGGGGCAGATAGCACAATGGCGCAAAGATGGGAGTGGCTTGCTAGCGACTCCTTTTGCCGAGGGTGCTGCGTTTCTAAAAAGTGATACCAGCGTCGATAGACCCGATCTACAACTGCATTTTGTGATCTCTATTGTGGATGATCACGCTCGTCAACTGCATTGGGGCTATGGCTTTAGTTGTCATGTCTGCGTGTTACGCCCGCACTCACGTGGACAGGTGGTCTTACAGTCAGCTGATCCCTTAGCAGCGCCTGCGATTGATCCGGGTTTTCTAAAGGACGAGCGCGATTTCAAACTGTTAGTGAAAGGGGCAAAAATCACGCGCGAGATTTTATTACAAGCGCCGCTGGATCAGTATCGCCATAAAGATCTGTTTGGCATGACACCGAACATGAGCGAGCAGCAATGGGAAAAGCTGGTGCGTGATCGTGCTGATACGGTTTATCATCCAGTGGGTTCCTGCAAAATGGGCATAGACGATCTAGCCGTAGTTGATAACCGTCTTAAAGTGCACGGTCTAGAAGGCTTGCGCGTGGTGGATGCCTCTATTATGCCTACGCTGATGAGCGGCAATACCAATGCACCTGCCATTATGATTGCTGAGAAAGCAGCTGACCTTATTAAAGCGGATGCGACTTAAAGGGTGATGTTCTCAACTTAATATTTTGCGGATATCGTTTACTAATCCAGTGCTAGTTAGGTGGCAGATGGCGCCGATAAGCTCGCGCCCTAGTTTCCGTGCAGCATATTAGATTAGCCTCGTATACCCTACGTTTATCAAGAGAAAGTCTAAAGGTGAGGGGAGCTATCTCCTCAATCAAACAGTGATAACTAGTATCTAGGGGCTAATCAGCCTATGCTGTTTCAGGTTTTAACCCCCATTCAATGCTAAACGCATATCAAGGAGCGAACGATGCAAAAGCCTAATGAGCCGAAACATACGGTAGGAAACGGTGGGGAAACACATCAGCAAGCCGATTCCAATAGTGCGACTTTAACCACCGATCTAGGCACACCGATTGCGGATAATCAAAATAGTCTGACCGCAGGTGCACGAGGCCCGACTTTAATCGAAGACTTTATTTTACGGGATAAATTAGCGCGTTTTGATCGGGAGCGTATTCCTGAGCGTGTGGTGCATGCACGCGGTTATTCAGCCCACGGCTATTTTGAAGCCAGTGAAGATTTAAGCGCTTATACCAAAGCCGATCCTTTCCAGAAAAAGGGTAAAAAGACGCCCGTGTTTATGCGCATTTCTACCGTAGCAGGTAGCAAAGGTTCGCCCGATTTAGCGCGTGATGTGCGTGGTTTTTCGATCAAGTTTTATACCCAAGCAGGCAATTGGGATATTGTCGGCAATAATATTCCAGTATTTTTCATTCAAGATGCCATCAAGTTCCCTGATTTAATTCACGCGGTCAAACCCGAACCGGATACCGAAATCCCACAAGCCCAATCGGCACACGATAATTTCTGGGATTTTATTTCTTTAACACCTGAAGCGACCCATATGCTGATGTGGGTTATGTCGGATCGTACTATTCCACGTTCCTTGCGCTTTATTGAAGGGTTTGGCGTACACACTTTCCGTTTAGTGAATGCTAAAGGTGAAGCGCACTTTGTCAAATTCCACTTCAAACCCAAGCTCGGTTTGCAGTCGGTGCTGTGGAATGAAGCGGTCAAAATCAATGGGGCAGATCCCGATTTCCACCGCCGCGATATTATCGAAACCTTGCAAAAAGGTGAGCTAATTGAATGGGATATGGGCATGCAAATCTTCAGCGAGGAGCAGGCTGATAAATTTGATTTTGATGTACTCGACCCGACTAAAATCGTGCCTGAAGAAGTGGTTCCGGTGAAAATCGTCGGGCGCTTGGTGCTGGATAAACTCATGGATAATGCGCATGCGGAAACCGAGGTAGTGGCCTTCAGTCCGCAAAACATTATTCCTGGGATTGATTTTAGTGAAGACCCACTCTTGCAAGGTCGTACTTTCTCGTATTTCGATACCCAACAGCATCGCTTAGGCAGTGCTAATTTCAATAATCTGCCGATTAATGCGCCGCGTTGCCCGATTCATAATTTTGCCCAAGATGGTTTTATGCCACTGCGTCAACCGGTAGGTCGAGTAAATTATGAGCCGAATAGTTGGGGCGGGCCGCGTGAAAATCCTGAAACCGGTTTTCAATCAGCCGATTCCAAAACGGAAGGCAGCAAAATTCGCATTCGCCCTGAAAGCTTTGCCGATCACTATAGCCAAGCGCGTTTATTCTTTATGAGCCAAACCCCCACCGAACAAACCCATATGGTGAATGCAATGGTGTTTGAGCTCAGTAAAGTAAAAACCGCCGCGATTCGTGAGCGCGTGGTGAGTCGTTTATTGAATGTCGACAAAGGCTTAGCGCAACAAGTGGCAGATGGTTTAGGTTTAGAAAAATTACCTGCGCCAGCTCCTGCTGCAGTAGCGCCGCATGATATGCCAGTGTCTGCTGCTTTGAGCATTATTAAAAACGGCCCGAACTCTTTTAAAGGCCGCAAACTCGGTATCTTTGTGACCGAAGGCTCAGACGCTGCCTTAGTGGCGGGTTTGAAGCAAGCCGCAGAAGCCGAAGGGGCAGCTTGTGCGGTGATTGCGCCGAAGATTTCCGGTGTGAAATTGAGTGATGACAAGTTGCATCCGGTGGATGAAAAGATTGGTGGTGGCCCATCGGTAGTATTCGATGCAGTAGCCGTGCTTCCTTCTAAAGCAGGTGCCGAAGCGCTCAAAACCGACGGCCCGAGCAAAGACTTCGTGGCGGATGCCTTCGCACACTGCAAGTTTATTGCCTACACTGAGGATGCGATGCCTTTATTTAAAGCGGTGAGCATTGATGGTGCTTTGGATGGCGGCTGTGTGAAATTGGCGAAAGCAGAGGATGCTAAAGGCTTTATTCAAGCCTGCGGCAAATTACGCTTCTGGGAGCGTGAGTCGAAAGTAGCCAAGAGCTAAGCTTTAGGTTTTTGCTCCTAAATAAGCCCTGAATTTCAAAGCTATTGTTTACCCACAGAGACAGAGTGGGATTATGCCGCACGCGCAGGGGCAACGACGGCTTATCCTTGGGGTGAAGCGTTGGGTGTGAATCAAGCTAATTGCTTAAATGATTATTGCAAAGATGAGTTTGCTTTTACTGCACCGGTAGCGAGTTTTGCCCCCAATGTCTTTGGCTTACATGATATGCAGGGTAATGTATGGGAGTGGACGCAAGACTGCTTAGCTAGTTATAAAGAGCCTAGCGGTGTCATGGCTAGGCTGTATCGGTATTTGCCTAATTGCCAGAATTGGGAGCAGCCTGATTTGAATGGTTTATACGTGATTCGGGGTGGCGCTTGGTCGGATGTAAGGCTGTTATCGTCTAGCCGTGGCGGTTACACAAAGGATCGGCGTATGACGGATGTGGGGTTTAGAGTGGCTCAATAATGCTTGAGCCACCTGTGCTACTTTTCCCTACTTGATCAGACTTTTAGCCTTGAACGTTAGGTGTTATTTATCAGCAACTAGGCGCAAAAACTGTGGCGTTTTTAAATTACCCGCTTGAGTCACGTCTAGGGCTACTTCAGCATGCCATGAAATACCGCAAGCATGGCAGCCATCTACCACCGGATAATTAAACACAAAGCGTGTATCACCGGAGGAGAGTTTTTTCATATTATTAAATTGAGCCGAGTTGGGCCAAATATCTAAGTTAGGATATTTCTTTTTCAGGGTTGCATACTTTGGGTCTTTATTAAACGGGGGTACGCTGTTTAGCTCGGTACTAATAAGCTTATTAGGCATTAAAAGAACGGCCGCTTCATTGGTATTGGCACGTAAGGGATAAGCCATAGTACCTAAATCAATGCTACCTTTTTCAGTGAACTGCATTAAATAGCCGTCGCCTTTTAAGCTTTTCATAACATCAATGGCCGCAGTAGAAGCACCCGCTTTTTTCATACCCTCTGCTAGGCAAGTTACTTGCTTTGGGGCATTCGCATTAGAACATTTGAGGAAAAGCGGTGCAGATTTTTCAATGCTGGCATTCCACACAGCATTTTTAGTAGCGTAGTTGGTGGCAGCAAAGCTTGTCGTAGCCGCGACACTTAAGGCTAAACCTAGTAAACTTGGAATCAGTAATTTCATTATGACTTCCTGTTAATTAAATGAATTACAAAAAAGGTATAACACTTAAAACCAGCCTAGCGAAGTTAACGCAGCTAATGTTTTAAGCTCATCTCTGAGACTAAAGTAACCATTATAAGTTGCAACATTAAAAAATAATTTTAACTAGTTATTTTTTAGTAAATGGCATTGATGAGCCATCTGCTTTTAATTGAATTAGAGTGTGCAGCAGATTATTAAATAATCAAGTAAGCGGCTGCCTAGAGGAGCACTCTATTTTAATGGTTTGCCTGTAATATGGGGCTTGTTGTTTGAAGTGTTTCACTCATCAATCGCTTCAATTCCCATGCTTTTGAGTTTTTCAAGATGGTCTTGCATAGCTTTAAGTTGCTCCGCTGAATGCCCTTGCCAAGAGCTCACTTCACCCATCACTCGTAAGGGAGCACGAGTTCGATAGGATTGGGTAGGATTGCCCGGGAATTTTTTATCCGTCAGATTCGGATCATCTTCAATCGGGCCGGTTGGCTCCACGATATAAATTCTGCCCAAACCTTCACCTGCTGCCAATTCTGCTCCCCAAGTCGCTGCATCTAAAGTGGCAGTGAGGTAAACATAATGGGCTTTTTTGCGCTGTCCATAATTCGAAGGATGACCCACTTCAATTAAATCACCCAACTGTAAATTAGCTTTGGTACCGTGATAAAAAGTCTGAGACTTGAGGATGTGGTCAGTAGGCATAGCAAATACTTTGAGCGGCTTAAAGTAAAAGTATAAGCCCTAGCACTAAAAACTGTTTAGATTCTTACATCAAGGTCTTTAAATTTAAAGTAACGACTTAAGCCTTATTGTGAGCGGCTTGCTCCAAAATCACTGCCCCCACACCGGTTTTACCCAATACATCCTCAGGGTTATACAGCGGGCATTTGGTCATACTCAGGCAGCCACAGCCAATACAGCCGGTTAAGTCATCACGCAGGTTTTGTAAATAAGCAATCCGCGCATCCAAGAGCTGCTGCCACTGTTGGGATAAAAGCTGCCAATCTTCCACTGTGGGCGTGCGGTGATCTGGCAGGGCTAAAAAAGCCTTTTTTACTTCCTCTAAACTAATGCCTACTTTCTGCGCCACTTTGATCACTGCAATCCGCCTGAGCACATCGGGTTTATACAGACGCTGATTGCCTGCATTACGCCAGCTTTGGATCAAGCCTTTTTGCTCGTAAAAATGCAAAGTACTGACCTTAATCCCACAGCGTTTGGCGACTCGCCCCACGCTCCAATTGGCCTCCGTCATATTGATCTCCTCGTGAGCCGCTAATTAAAAAAAAGACTTTACCTCAAGTTAACCTGAGGTTTTAAGCTGGGCAAACTTTAACTACCAATAGACAGAAAAGGAGTAGGTCATGTATTTAGAACATATCAATTTAGTGGTGAGTGATGTTAATGCAATGTTGAATTTTTACCGCGCAGCCTTTCCCCACTGGCGCATCCGTGATCAAGGTCGCGGCGAATGGCATGGCAAACCACGTACTTGGCTGCACTTTGGCGATGATTATCACTATATCGCCCTGAGTGATCATGGCGAGGGCGAAAACCGTCGCCTAGCAGGGTATCAAGTGGGGCTAGCGCATTTTGCCTATGTCACCCATAACCTCGATGCAGTGATTGAGCGCTTAGAGAAGGCTGGCTATCAGATCGCTCTTGCGGGAGCGGATGAGCCTTACCGAAGGAATGTTTATTTTATTGATCCGGCTGGGTTTGAAGTGGAGTTTGTGGAGTATTTAAGCGACTTGCCTAGCGAGAGGAATTTGAACCGTGATGTGAGTTAGGGCTTACCATAGCGTCTTTTGCTGGTCAACTGAAGGAATCTGCTACGCTTCCTTCAGTGGTCAATCCATACATGAGTTTTCGATCAGAGCGATCATTAACTCAAATGGCTACGAATAAGTGGTATCACCTTAATTTCAAGCAAATGAATGAGTGTTGGATCCATATATTCATACTCATCAGGAATTCCTAACACAATAATGCGCTTATTATTTAAATAGCGCTTAAACTTCTTTGTCATTTTAGTGTAGTGAATGCGCTCCATTACAAAAATAATATCCGCCCATTCAATCAGCTCAGGATCAAGTGGCACTTCTGCTGAGTCATAAACTCCTGCTGATGCGCATTCAATACCCGCGTATTGGCAAAACATTTGTTCTGCGGTTGGGCTACGCAGGCGGTTTTGTGAGCAGATGAAAAGAATATTTACCATGACTTAAACTAACTTTGTCTTATTTATTCGATATGATTTTAGCTAATAGGCTTCAACCAGCATAATTAAACCCTTATGCTGATTCAGGCGAAAACTTTAACTTAAAGTAACTCCAAGCGCTCTAAGCATTGGCGGATTTCCAGTTTAGTCGCTTCAGTTAGAGGTACTAAAGGTAAGCGTACTTCTTCACTGCATAAGCCCAATAAAGAAGCGGCATATTTAGGGCCAGAGGGATTAGGTTCACGGAATAAAGCTTGATGCAAGGGCACGAGTTTTTCATGCAGGCTTAGCGCTTGTTGATAATCGCCATTTAAGCAAGCGTTTTGGAGTTGAGCGCAGAGAGCAGGGGCAATGTTGGCGGTGACCGAGATACAACCGCGCCCGCCTGAGGCATTGTAAGCAATGGCAGTGATATCATCGCCAGAGAGATAGCTAAAGGGTTTTTGGATGAGTTGGCGTTCTTGGCTAATGCGCGTTAAATCGCCAGTCGCGTCTTTGACCCCAACCACGCGCGGCAATTGTGCTAAACGTGCCAGGGTATCAGCTTTAATATCCACCACGGCGCGCGGTGGAATATTATAGATAATAATCGGTAGGGTACTGTGTTCATGCAGATAGTGAAAATGTTGATACAAACCTTCTTGCGAGGGGCGGTTGTAATAACCGGCCACACACAGCATTGCATCAGCGCCTAAATCGGCGGCTAGCTTGGCATAATGCACGGATTCAACTGGATTATTCGAGCCAGCCCCCGCAATCACGGGAACCCGCCCCGCAGTTTCTTCCAACACGATTTTAATCACTTGCTCATGCTCGGCTTGAGTCACAGTAGGTGATTCGCCCGTTGTGCCCATCGGCACTAAACCGTGCGTGCCTTGCTCAATATGCCAATTCACCAAACGACGTAGTGCAGCCTCATCCACAGCACCATCCCGAAACGGGGTAATGAGTGCTACATAAGATCCTTGAAACATAAGTTTTCCTTTTCAATAGGCAAAAAAAAACCTAGCCGCAGATTAGTGCGGCTAGGTTTGGTAAGTTCAGTCTAAAAATTAAGAGCGAATACTACCCCGAACCGCTGGTTGAGCGGCGTTTAGACTTCTTGACTAAGCGAGCGAAGTTAAACATTCGGGTGAAAACACAGATAAGTAGACAGAGGTTTAGTATAACGGGGAATTATTTCTGTAGCTAGAATTTACTAGTGAGGGTTGTTAAGCTCTCAAGAGAGTAACCTAATCAGTAAGACAATACGATTGCTTCATTCAATACTTCTACAACTCCTACAGGTCAAATCAGCATTTATGCAAGGGAATCAAGATCCAAATAAATAATCTACTTAAGAATGTACATGCAAGGAAATCAAGATGTCTATTTATTTCAAAAAATTTAATAGACACTTAGCCTTAGCCTGCATGTCCACCAAAGCGCAAAATTCGCCATTCACCTTGCTTAGTTTTGACTAATTGAACACCTAACAGGCAGCTATGCTCAAAATCTAAGGTAATCTTTGTTTGATCCACTGTTTCTTGTTTTAACCAACGACGTAAGCGATTGCCATTAGCCTGTGGCGGACTAGCATAAGCAAAGACCTCATCATCTAAGCATTCGGCTTGAGCACGCTCTGCTAAGACTTTTGGAGAGTCAGCGCTTAAATTAGGTTGAGCCATTAAACTAAAAGCTTGTTCATAGTTCTGGTCACGCAATAGTTGCATAAATTGACGAGTAATTTGTTGAGCTTCAGGATACTGATAGGGTTGTTTTAAATACCAGTAAGCTAACAGGCTTAAACTTAAAACAGTGACTAAACCTAGTATGATTTTATGTTTTTTGAAAACAGACATGCTTCAATCCTGTTGATGAATTTGAACAGATTAACTCCACCACATTAAAGTCAGTTGAGAAAGTGTTTGGCGGTTGAGCATAGCTGCCAGCGCTATTGCATCTAGCAATAATCAACGATAGCCACGGATGATCGGCTGTGTTGCTAAAAACCATTCGGTCAATTTGCTGTAAGGCAGGGATTGTAGCAAGGAATTCAATTAGAGAGGTCGTTTCTGCATAGTGTGAGTAGTCAGCATTCGCACGAATTGTCAGATACCAATACATTGTTTTAAATCTTTTTTAGTGAATGGACAGTTAAACTAATCATTTTAATTCTTTAAAGCTTTGCTCCAGAAAATTTAGTAGTTTATGTTGATATATTTGTGGCGCATAGTCTTGAAAGTCTTGGTGAATCGCTTGTGGCAATATCCACAATTCTTTAGGTTCAGGTGCTAGTTGATAAAATTGCTCAGCTTCGGCCAGCTTGGTGTGCTGGTCTTGTGCACCAGCGATAATGAGCACGGGCGTTTTAATCTGTGCGATGTGTTTAATAGGGGCTAAATCAGCTAGCTCAAAACCTAAGCGAGGTTTAATTTGCCAACTTAACATGGGGGTTAAATAGTGCCCAATTGTACCCAAACGCATTTCCAACCGATTAGCAATAGCGGTTTCTAAATTAGAATAAACCGCTTCTAAAATTAAAGCATCAGCTTGTTGCGGAATGTCACTCAATAAGGCGGCTGCTCCCCCTAAAGAAACTCCTAGCACAGCGATTTTTTGCTGTGGCAGCCGCCTTTTAAGATAGTGAAAAGCGGCCGAAGCATCTTGCTGCTCAAGATAACCAAAGGTGATATGTTCGCCTGTGCTTTCTCCATGTGCTTGAAAATCAAAGAGCAATGAGCTATAGCCTGCTTGATATAAAAAACGCGCACGTTCCACCATTTGCAGACGATTGGAGCGTACCCCATGCATTAAAAGCACACCTCCTTTCGAGGATTTCGCTAGGATCAACCAAGCGCTAATGGTATTGCCACGAGTAGTTTTAATAAGAATAGGTTCGATGGGTAAATCATGAGGAATGGCTCCAATAGTACTGACAGCAGGTTGTGCTAATAAAGTACCAAGCCCTAAACTAATTAACATGCCTAGCGTTAAGCTAAACATGCTAACTAAAAAGAAGCGCTTCATTAGGTTTGGCATGACAGTTTTCAAGGTTAAAGGGTCTAATATATAAACCCTTCAACTCAATTTAGGCTTTAAAGGTTATCCACGGCTTAAATTTTGCGATAACTTTAATTAAACCGGCTTGTTGTTGAGATTCAATCACGGCACCAATCGGTTTATAAGCGCTAGGTGCTTCTTCAATGCGCCGCTCTTCTTTGAGAGTGACGCAATGCCAGTTATGGTCGGTAGATGGTGTTTTGGTAGCACGCATCGCTTGGCGACGTACACTACGACCAGCCCCATGACTACAACTAAAAAGCCAATCAGGATTGCCTAAGCCACTGACTAAATAGGAATAATCACCCATTGAGCCTGGAATTAAAGCTAGCTGCTCAGCATGGGCTGGAGTTGCACCTTTGCGATGAATGTTTAGACCTTGTTCTTGTAGGACGACATTATGTGGCACGTCTACTACCAGTTCACTTTGCCCTAATAAGCCTAATTCATTCAATTGCTCACGAAGCATTTCTGCAAGTACGACCCGATTCAACCATGCATAACGAGCGGCTGCACTCATTGCTTGTATGTATTCACTGGCTAATGCACCTGTTAAACCATACAGTTCATGTTGAGGGTGTTTTAAACCTTGGGGCCAAGCCGTTTTAGCTTTATCCATCCAGCGCTTACCCACATAAAAACCTAAATCACGGCTGCCAGAATGAATCATAGCAACTAACTGGCCGTGTTTAATCCCGGCTTGGTAAGCGGCTTTATTGTCTACAATTTCAGCGACTTGCTGTAATTCGACAAAATGATTGCCACTGCCAATCGTACCTAAGCAGGGGTCGCGATACAGGGAGTTAGTTTTAGCTAAATAGGCTTCAGGTAAGTGTTTGGTTTGTGCAGTTGGCAACTGTCCTAAGCCAATGCAAGCTGCTAATTCACGTTCTAAACGCTGACGGTCAACTGCTTGCCACAAGCCTTCTGTCAAAGCTTGGTCTTCTAAAAAAGCTTGCGGGCTTTGAGTTAGTAGCGTTTCAAAGGCGTGTGTATGGACAGGAATATTACGTCCATTTTGTAACAGTGCGCGAGTAAGTGCTTGTATTAAGGGTTCACGTTGTTGCTCAGCTTGTTGAAGACTAAAACCTAAAGTCAGTAAGCGCATCCCACAATTAATATCCGTACCAATCGCGGCTGGAATCACAAAGTCGCTAGGTGTCGCAACAATGGTACCGACAGGCGCGATAGAGCCAGGATGAAAATCAGGTGTTGCACAGGCTTTACAAACTTGCTGATGAGACAGCGGATCATGCACGCTGGCGAAATTTAATAATTGTGTGACTGCTTTTTGCTCCAAAGGCAAGCTAGCAGGCAATAAGATAGTGGCTTCAGCTTGTGCATTGATGACTCGCACAATATCACCGCTACGTTCTAAATGAATACCTAATTTATTAAATGCTTTTTTTAAACGAGGAAGAGAAGGAACGCTCATATAAACTGCCAATCTTTTTGGAATAGATTTAAGCGATGAGTTTTTAGTTGGTCATCGCATTAATTCCTTCAGTCAGCAGCGAAGGGAAGGTGGGCATAGTGTAGAGCTACCATGGGTGAGTTACAAGCGTGTGCTGGTTTTATGTACTCAGCCTAGCCATAGTTGTTTTACACTTAAGTTTTTACGACCACAGTGAAGCGAGTCTATGAAGAGCCTAACTTATAAAGCGTTTGGCGAACCTGCCGATGTGCTACAACTTACTGAAACACCTATGCCTGAATTAACAGCAGGTCAAGTGCTAGTTAGAATGCGGCTAGCCCCGATTCATAACCATGATCTTTGGACCGTGAAAGGTGAATATGGTTACAAGCCACCTTTGCCAGCTATAGGTGGTTCAGAAGCAGTAGGGGTGATTGAGCAAGTGGGCGAGGGTGTTCAGCTAAACATAGGCCAGCGTGTATTAGCTGCTGGAGTAACGGGGGCATGGTCTGAATATTTCACCATACCTGCAGCTGCAATTATTCCGGTGCCAGATAGTATTCCAGATGCGCTTGCTGCTCAGTTGATTGCTATGCCACTAAGTACCTTGATGTTACTAGACACACTCACATTAAAGACAGACGAGTGGTTGATTCAAAATGCTGCGAATGGCGCAGTGGGCAAAACGCTAGCTCTCATTGCTAAATCACGCGGCCTGCAAACTATTAATCTTGTGCGTCGGACGGATGCCATTGCTGAGTTACAGGCACTAGGGATTGAGCATGTTATTTCCACCGAGCAAGCTGATTGGCAAGCACAGGTTAAAACGATTACGCAAGGTCAACTAATTACTCATGCAATGGATTCTATTAGTGGTCAAGCCGCACGCGATCTGCTTGATCTACTGAGTAAAGGTGGCGTATTTATATCCTTTGGTGCAGCTGAGCAAAAAGCTATACTTGTTACACCAAGTGATCTTATTTTCCGTCAGCTAACCCTAAAAGGTTTCTGGGCAAGTGCGGTAGGTCAGCAATTAGAGTCCAGTAAACGTATCGCTATGGTGCAAGAGCTAATGCGCTTAGCCAGCCAAGGCCAACTGCCTTTGCCAGTGGACGGAATTTATCCTTTAGCCGATATTCAAGGCGCTTTAACGGCTCATAGCTCCAAGCAACGAAAAGGCAAGGTATTATTAGCAGGTGCTAATTAGAAGTGCTTAAAATTGCGTTGCGTGTGCGGTGGGATAAATAAAAATCGTCTCAAACTGACGGAATTCTTGGGTTATTTTGGCGAGTAGTGAGGTGGGTAGTTCTTGGTTTAACAAGACAATACTCAAACTATTGCCTGTGAATGGCTCATTGGTGAACACATCGGCTAAAGCAAAGGATAAAGTTAACGATGGCATACAGTATTCTCTATTAAAAAGAATACTGTAAGGAAAAATAGTCAAACAGGGAAATACTGCGCAAACCTTTATGCCTGCTAAGCAGAAAGATTGAAGCAATTCTGCTTAGCAAGTTTTCTCCCTAGTTTTTTAAGAAAGCTTTAGACGCTTAACCAAGCCTCCTCATGGCTAATAACCCCAACTAAAGGACGTTCAGCCACCGATGTACCCACTGATATTTCAAAGCGCCCTTGATCAATCTGCCAAGCTTGTGCTTTAACATCAAAATAGGCAAAAGCGCGCGCGGGTAAGCGGTATTCTAGATCTATACCTTGCTCGGGCTTTAAGCTTTGTTTGATAAAACCTTTTAAGGCTAAAGGCGGCTGTTCAACTTGTGGGTCGAGGTGACTTAGATAAATCTGTGCCACAGTACTTCCTTCGCGTTCGCCGGTATTTTTTACCTTAAAACGTACCAGCACTGCATCATCCTCAGCTTGCAATGACAAATCGCTATAATCAAATGAGGTATAGCCTAGACCATAACCAAAGGGGAATAAAGGTTGGATGGCGCGTGCGATAAAATGCCGATAACCAATATTTAAGCGCTCTTGATAAGCAACATGACCATTTTCACCCGGGTATTGGAGCGCACTGCCAGAAGCAGGATGATCGGCAAACCGTTGTGGGAAACTTTGCGGTAAACGCCCACTGGGTTCGACCGCGCCTGTGATGACATCCACCATTGCATGTCCAGCTTCTTGCCCCGCATACCAACATTGCAAGATGGCCTTAGCTTGCGCTAACCACGGCATTTCTATCGGGCCACCCGTTTGCAAGACAACCACAGTATTAGGATTAGCGGCTAATACGGCGGCAGCTAATTCATCTTGTCGACCAGGAAGCCGTAGGTCTTCTAAATCAGAGCCTTCCGTATCCCATTGCCCAGAGCGACCAATAAATAATAAAGCAATTTCTGCTTCGCTAGCCATCTTGGCTGCTAAGCTAATCGCTTCAGTACCTAAGGGTTTGGCAATGCCTAGATAAAAAGCCGCTACACCCAAAGTTCGTTCAGGGGGCGTGCGATATTCCATGGCAATTTCATATGTCTGTCCGGCTTCCAAATGCACTTCGCCGACCACTTCATCGCAGCCTTGTTCAAAGAAAGTGCGCCCTGCTTGCCAATTTTCCCAAGCATCCGCTACTTTGACCCCATCCACTAGTACCCGTGACCAACCGGCGGAATGTACCCCCACGTAATGCGTTCCCGATTCTTGCGCGGTATAAGGACTGACCACGCGCACTGAAAAAGCCTGTGGATTAACTTTGCCCCCGCCGATCTGATTCATGAAAAAGGCTGTGCTAGTCTCTAAACTTTCTTGAAAGACGGGTTCACCGCTTAAGTCTAAATTATCAAAATAATACGCGGTAATGTCTTTAGTCAGTAAGGGTTGCCAACGGTAATTGGTACAGCCTTCCGCATAGAAGAGATTATCCGCGCCACAATGCTCGACTAAGGCTTGCCAAGGGCTAATGCGGTAGTGTGGATTGAGTTGCGCCGAGCCGCCACCCATAATCTGTGCTGTTTTAGCGTTCGGGCCAATGACTGCAATACGCTTACCTTGTAGATTAAGCGGCAACATCGCTTCATTTTTTAGCAGAACCGCCGATTCAGCACCCGCCCGCCGAATCAAGGCTTGATGTTCAGGTCGATTCTGCGCATGTTCTTGCCACGGTGTTTGTTCAAATAGAGCACCCGTACGTTCCATCACCCGCAAGATATTTAAGGCACGTGTACGCACCGTAGCATGACTGACCTCGCCCTGATGCACTGCCGCTATTAGTTTCTCACCGCGATCGCGCACAGGGCCTGGCATTTCTAAATCTAGCCCTGCATTTACGGAAGCGATGGTAGTGGAAGAACCAAACCAATCGGACATGACTAAGCCATCGAATCCCCACTCATCTCTTAAAACTTGCGTGAGTAACCAAAGGTGGTCTGCTGTATAAGTGCCATTTAAGCGATTATAGGAGGACATCACCCCCCAAGTGCCTGCTTCTTTCACTGCTGCTTCAAACGGACGTAAATACAATTCATGTAGACTACGCTCGTCAATATCCGAGCTCATGGTGGTGCGTTTGATTTCTGATTCATTGCCGACAAAATGCTTAATGGTAGCTGCCACTTGTTTGGCTTGTAGTCCTTTAATATAGGCAACTGCTAAGGCGGCAGTCAGTTCAGGGTCTTCTGAGTAGCACTCAAAATTACGTCCATTTGTGCCACTGCGATGCAAGTTGACCGTGGGAGCTAATAACATATGTGCCCCTTTGGATTTCACTTCATCGGCTAAGGCACTACCAACTTCTTCGGCTAACTGAGGATTCCAACTAGCGCCTAAAGCAATGCCAACGGGAAAAGCCGCAGCAGTGACTCCACCAATTAAAGAACCTGCACCGCGCGCACCATTTGGGCCATCAGTAACGCGCAATTTGCCTAAGCCTAAACGGGTAATCGCAGGCAGTGACCAAAAGTCTTCACCGGAAAGTAGTTGGACTTGTTCTTCTAAAGTCATGGCATCAACCAAGTCTTCAATAGAAGGCTGCGATTGATTATGGATAGCTGTCATAGTCGTCTTACTCTTAATGTTTCAAACTTAAAGGCGCTGTTCGCTACTGCGATCAAATACTGAAGCGCGTTCAGGCTGGAGACCTAAACTGAGCATTTCACCCGCTGTTACTTGCGCTTGACCATCCATCCGCACACGGAGCTTTTGCCCTTGAACTTGTGCATACACCAACGTATCACTACCCATCGGCTCAACTAGATCAATGCGCGCCGTGATCTGTTGACTGGCAGTAGCGGCCTGTGTACCACTCAAAATATGCTCAGGGCGTAAGCCTAAAACGACTTTTTGCCCTGAGCTAGGGCTAGTGATAAACGCATAATCTTGCAGATTTAAGGTGAAAGCAGGGGAGTGAAACACTCCATTTTGGAGTTCGCCTTCAATAAAGTTCATGGAGGGTGAGCCAATAAAATCAGCTACATAGAGGTTTTTTGGGCGATTATAAATTTCGGCGGGGGCGGCTAATTGCATGATTTTACCACCGCGCATAATCGCAATTCGATCAGCTAAGGTCATCGCTTCAATCTGATCGTGCGTCACATAAATCATGGTGTTTTGTAGTTGCTGATGCAGACGTTTAATTTCTACCCGCAAATCAGTGCGTAGCTTGGCATCTAAATTAGATAATGGCTCATCAAATAAAAATACATCCACATCACGCACTAACGCACGTCCAATCGCTACCCGCTGGCGTTGTCCACCGGATAGAGCCGCTGGTTTACGTTCTAATAAAGCTTGGATTTGTAAGATTTCCGCGGCTCGTTCAATGCGCTTTTTAATCTCAGCAGGTGGCACTTTAGCGTTCTTTAAGCCAAAGCTCAGATTACCGCGCACGGTCATTTGTGGATATAGGGCATAGGATTGAAAGACCATGCCAATGCCGCGCTCGCTCGGTTCTAACCAAGTGACGTTTTTACCTTGAATCCATAGTTGTCCCTCACTGATTTCCAGCAAACCGGCAATGCAATTTAATAAAGTCGATTTGCCACAACCAGATGAGCCCAACAGCACTAAGAATTCACCCTGATGAATATCGAGGTTTAAATCTTCCAGAACTTTATGCTCGCCAAATTTAAGACCTAGCGCTTTAATTTGCACCGAGTAAGGAATGTTTTGTTTATCCATTGCATTAACCTTTGACTGCACCGGCAGCAATACCGCGCACAAATAATTTTCCAGAAACCAGATAAATGAGCAGCGGTACAGCACCCGTGAGTAAGGTGGCTGCCATATTGACGTTATATTCTTTAACACCCTGTACCGAATTGACGATATTGTTTAATTGCACGGTCATTGGATATAAATCCGGTTTGGTATAAATCACACCAAATAAGAAGTCATTCCAAATACCTGTGGTTTGTAAAATAATCGCGACCACGAAAATCGGTAAAGACATCGGTAATAACACCCGAAAATAAATCCTCCAAAAGCCTGCCCCATCGACTCGTGCCGCTTTAAATAGCTCTTCAGGAATGCCTGCAAAATAGTTGCGAAATAG
This sequence comes from Thiothrix sp., assembly GCA_008015155.1. Classification (GTDB taxonomy): domain Bacteria; phylum Pseudomonadota; class Gammaproteobacteria; order Thiotrichales; family Thiotrichaceae; genus Thiolinea. The sequence continues at coordinate 57,422 of SSFA01000023.1, read as the reverse complement.
CAGTGTTAGAATCGGCATGCCAAAAATGGTATGCACCAATACTAAACCTGATAAGCCTCCATAAAGACCTAGCTCGCGCAATAAAATAACAATCGGGTAAATCATGATTTGGTAGGGAATAAAAGCACCTAACATTAAAATCGTGAAAAAGACTTCAGAGCCTTTAAACTTCCAATTCGCTAAGGCATAGCCATTCACCGAGGCGACCATAATGGATAAGACCGCCGAGGGAATCAGGATTTGAACACTGTTCCAAAAGCCACGACTCAAACCATCGCAATTAATTCCGGTGCAGGCCTGCGACCAAGCCTTCACCCATGGCTCAAAAGTGACCTCTATGGGAGGCGCAAAAATATGTCCTAGCCTTACTTCGGGCATGCCTTTTAAAGAAGTCATGACCATCACCCACAAGGGCATCAGGTAATAAATCGAAATCAGCAGGAGCGTACCGTAGAGCATAATATTGGTACGGGAAAAATGGCGTTTGGGCTTTGGGCCATGAGGCTCTAAGGTTTCAGCGTGCATGTTTTTTGCCTCCAAACTCTAAATAAGCCCAAGGGATCAGTACAATCATGACGGAGACTAACATCATGGTAGAAGCAGCAAAGCCTTGAGCTAAATTCTGATCTTTAAACATTTTGTCAAATACATACATGGCGGGGACTTGCGAGGATAAGCCAGGGCCACCGGAGGTTTGTGCCACCACTAAGTCATAGACTTTAATAATGCCCGCTGAAATTAATACTAAAGCGGTAATAAAGACGGGGCGCAGCATTGGGATAATAATTTTTAAATAGGTTTTAACCGTACTAATCCCATCTACTCGCGCCGCTTTCCAAATATCCTCGTCAATTCCGCGTAGACCAGCGAGCATAATGCACATAATCAAGCCGGTTCCTTGCCAAACCCCCGCAATTAAAATGCCATAAATCACCAAATCTGGATTATTCAGCGGATCTAAACTAAAACTTTCCCAGCCTAAAGCGCGAATATTGGCTTGAATCCCAAAGTCTGGATTTAATAACCATTGCCAAGCTAAGCCGGTGATAATAAAAGATAAAGCGAAAGGGTAGAGGAAAATGGTTCTAAAAATTGCCTCACCCCGAATTTTCCGATCCAGTAAAGCGGCTAGAAAAAAGCCAATCACTAAAGAAAAGATTAAGGAGAGAGCACCATAAACCGCTAAGTTTTCAATAGAGATTAACCAGCGGCGTTGGGTCCACAAATATTCATATTGTTTAAGACTGAACTTGCTGGCATCAGGCAGGAGACGTGAGTTAGTGAATGAATAAAACACTGTCCAAACTGTACAGCCAACGAATACCACTAAGGCAGTGAGTACCATGGGCAAAGAAGCTAGTTTAGCTGAGAGATTATGCAGCCAACGACTAGGGCGTTGTGTAAGGGGGGCTGGTTGCTGAAGAGAATCCGACATCATGTACTCCTAGCAGGAAAAGCAAACTTAAATCCAAGCAAGCCCAACCGATCTGGCGACCAGTCAGGCTAGGGAGGAGAACGATTAATCCGCTTTTTCTATAATCGCTGCGTAGGCTTTTTGAGCATCAGCTGCGCTGTAATTAGGATCTGCCCAAAACTCGACGATTAAGTCTTCAATTTGTCCAATGGTATCGGGCGTGAAGCTGAGATTAGAGGAAGTGATAGCGCCACCTTTGGCTAAAATGGCTAAGCCTTTTTTCATACACTCATTCGCGCTAGCAAGATCCACATCGCCCCGCACTGGCAACGAGCCTTTGGCTAAGTTGAAAGAAACTTGTACTTCAGGTGTAAGTAATAGGCGCGCTAAATCTTTTTGGGCAGCGGTAATGTCTGGATTTTTATTCACAGGGAAATAAATACCGTCGCCGCCAGTATCCAACACTTCATGCACCCCTAGACCGGGTAAACAATCATAGTCTTTGCCTGCGACTTTCCCGGCAATTTGGAATTCACCTTGTGCCCAGTCCCCCATAATTTGTCCACCCGCTTGGTCGTTAATAACCATATTGGTGGCTTGATTCCAGTCTTGTACTTTGCTGTTTTTAGAGAGTGAACGCGCGGCAGCGGCTGCTTCAAAAACCTTCTTGTACTCAGACCCTCTAGCTACATCGGCTTTTTTCTCTAAATTCACCGCTTTCCAAACATCCACGCCCGCAATCGCCAATGACATGGCATTAAAAGCAAGAGTGGATTGCCAAGATTGTTGCCCCATGGCTAAGGGAACTTTACCGGCTTTTTCTAAAGCGGGTGCGGCTGCGACAAATTCATCCCAATTAGTCGGCACTTTGACACCCGCATCATCAAAGGCTTTGCGGCTGAGCCAAATCCATTGAGCCGAGTGAATATTCAAAGGCGCGCAGTAGATACGACCATTGATGGTGCAAGTATCAAGAATTTGCGGGGGATTGATAACTTTCTTCCAACCTTGCTCTTCGGCAATGTCGGTTAAATCTAATAGTAAGCCAGCTTTAATTAACTCTTCAGCATCACGTCCATGCTTGAGCTGGGTGGCTCCCATCGGGTCACCGCCTAAGATACGGCTCATAATAATGGGGGTTGCGGTATTACCAGAGCCTGCAATCGCGCCATCTACCCATTTATGTGGGGTTTTACTGGTAAAAGCCTCGGATAGCTTTTTTACAGCAACTGCTTCACCGCCGGACGTCCACCAATGAGTCACTTCCAAATCAGTGGCGTTTGCAGTTGAGCAAGCTAAAACTAGAGCTGCGATCAGTGCATTTATCTTCATGAAATCCTCCTCTAAAACGTTGTAGATTTAATCTAAATCGTTTTAGGAAAAATGGCAATGAAAATTTAATTCGAGTCTCGAACAAATTATTAGCAGTGAAAAACTGGCTAGAGAATGAAGGGCGACAGGGTTAATGAAACTAGCTAAACTAGCCCTTAAATTTTAAAGTCTATGATTTATGAGTAAGCAACCGAAAGTACCTATTAGCGCAGCTTTGGCCAGTTATCGTAAACCCACGTTGAAAACCATCGCCGAACTCAGTGGCCTAGCTGTCCCAACAGTTTCACGTGCTTTGAAGGATGCGCCTGACATTAATAGTGAAACGAAAAAATTAGTGCGCAAAGTAGCCACAGAAATTGGCTATGTACCACATCCTGCAGGGGTAAGGCTGCGTACAGGACGCACCTTTGTGATTAGCTTAGTGCTATCCACCAGTAATGAAATGATGACACATGCCGCGCGCTTAATGGCTGCAATGGTAAAAGAACTACGCGGTACACCTTATCATTTAATCATCACGCCGTTTTTTCCGGATGAAGACCCCATGACACCAGTGCGTTATGTGGTTGAGACGGGCGCGGCAGATGCCTTAATTTTGAATGAAACCACACCGGATGATGCGCGGGTTAAGTATTTATTAGAGCGCGGCTTTCCGTTTGCCACGCATGGCCGCAGTCGCTATTGCGAACAGCACCCGTATTTTGACTATGACAATCTAAGTTTTGGGCGCATAGCAGTTGAGGCTTTAGTACAGAAAAAGCGGCGTTTTATTTGGATGCTGGCGCCGCCACCGCAACACAATTATGCCTTGAATATGATAGAAGGCGCGAAGACTGCTTGTACAAACCAAGGTCTAACCCTATATGTGAGTGAAGCTATTAATAGTGAACAGTCTATTGAGGAAGTGACGCAAAAGGTGACAGAACTCTTAAAAAATGAGCCGCAGCTTGATGCTTTTATATGCGCATCCACCAATGCAGCGATTGGGGTGACAGCCGCTTTAGAGGCCTTGGGCAAAACCATTGGCGTGGATATGGATATTGTTGCTAAAGAAGCCATCCCTTTTTTAAAGCTATTCCGTCCACGCATGTTGATTATGCAAGAGGATGTAACCGCTGCGGGCACATGGCTGTGTCAAGCGGTGCTGCAAGCTATTGAACACCCTGAGCGTGCGCCCTTGCAAAATTTAGAAATCCCCCAGTTTGCCGAGCTAGAAAAGCAATTGTAGTGCAAGCGTTTTGCCCTTTAACTATCAGTAGCTTAAAGGGCAAAACGCTTAAAGCTAAGTCGGAAACCCATACAGCCGCGCTGGATTATCCACCATAATTTTCTGCTGAATCGCTGGATCACGCGCAATCAAAGGCACTAGATCTAATAAATCGGCATCATTCGGCATGTGCTTTTTAATATTCGGATGTGGGTAATCTGTACCCCATAAAATCCGATCGGGGGCGATTTCAATCAAGCCTTGCGCAAAAGGTACCGCATCATAGAAGGGTGGACCCATTGAAATACGTTCGGAGCCACAGACTTTCATCCACCAATTATCCCGCTGCATCCGCTCTAATAGAATTTTGTAGGCTTGTTGACCCACTCCCTCAGTGGTGGGCACACGTCCCATGTGATCGACAATAATATCCATATCAATCGCATCGAAAAACTCAGCGTAAGTAATCACGTCTTCGGCATTCACATGAATCACTAAATGCCAACCCAAAGGCTTTACCCGATTTAGTACGGTTTTCATGCCCTCTAGATTCGGCGCACCGCCTAGATGTTTGACGAAATTGAAGCGTACGCCACGTACCCCGCCATCGTGTAAATCTTGGAAGTCGTTTTCGCTGAATGTGTCGTTAGCAATACATACACCACGATACGCGCCATTGCTGGATTTAATGGCATCAAGCATGGCGCGATTGTCTGTGCCATGGCAGCTCGCTTGCACTAACACCGCACGCTCAATACCGAGCTTATCGTGTAAGCGCTTCAGCGCGTGTTTATCCGCATCCGGCGGCCAATAGGAGGCTTTATCGGAATAAGGAAAAATTTCATGTGGCCCAAACACATGGCAATGTGCATCGCAAGCCTTGGGTGGTGCTTTATACAGCGGAGTACGGGTATTATTATCCGGTGGCATACAGCTCGGTTTGCTCATCAATTTCTCCTCCAAGAATGTTTTAGATCATTACGTAGACTTCGCCGCGACTCAACAGCCGCGCGGTACGTAATAGTCCAGCTTTAATGACATTGCCGTTGGCGTCCTGTTAGAGTTCAACAGAAAACTCGCCAGACGGATGCTCAACGGATAAATTTTTCGGGTTGTCTTCAGGAATGACAGCTACCCCTTCTGCCACCGAATTCGGCAAAATACAGGCGGTAGCTACTGAGACTGCACCTAAAACGCCAATCGCATCGTGGCAGGTGTGAGGAATAAAGGTGCGGGTGCTGATATGCCCACCGTTTTGTGGAGGGGCGATTAAGGTCATTTTCGGTACCACCTTTTTGGTCACATCGCCCAAATTCATCAGTGGCCCGACTTTTAAGCGAATCGCTTCAAGTTTGGCGCGAAACTCTTGATCGTTAGTCAGTTCAGAACAAGCTTCATAACCTGTTTTGCCTAAATCTCGCGCATTAATGACGACTACCGGCATGCCATTATCAATGCAAGTCACGGGCACGCCATCAATGATGTCTTTAGTATTGCCTGTGGGCAGCAAGGAGCCACAAATCGAACCAGCTACCTCCAAATAATTGCAAATCACGGGAGCAGAAGTGCCGGGCGCACCATCAATTTTGGCACTACCTTCATAAGTCATTTTGCCATTCGGGGTTTGCAAGATGAGTTCGCAGAGATTCTCGCTATTCACCATATACACGCGTACCGTTGTGGTGTCGCCTTGTACTGGAACGAGCCCAGCTTCAATCGCAAACGGCCCCACACCCGCTAAAATATTGCCGCAATTCGGCGTGGTATCGACGCGATTTTCCCCCACCACGACTTGCACAAATAGGAAATCCACATCGGCATCAGCACGAGTCGAACGACTCACCACCGCGACTTTACTGGTTAAGGGGTGCGCACCCCCCAAGCCATCAATTTGCCGTGCATCACGCCCAACCGCCGACAAAATCACTTGATCACGCTCAACCGGCTCAGAAGGCAAATCGCTGGCTAAAAAGTACAAGCCTTTGGAGCTGCCTCCACGGAATTGCATAAACGGAATGGCGCGCTGCATATTCTCTCCTGCTCATTTAGATGGCTAAAGCTTGAAGACTGAACAGCGGCTTTAGCGATGCTTAGCAGTTTAGGAGGAAGTAGGGGGCTTGAACATGCAAAAAATACCCATCAATTGGTACTTTTTCGAGATTGTCTCCACTGGTTACTAAGTTGTGCTGATACCCTAGTTATTAGCCAGCGATTTCAACAAACCTTTATTTGATGTGGGCTAGAGGGTGCTTATAAGTGGAGAGGTTTTATTTTAAATAGATGATTGTTCGGATGAGCCAAGCAACTAAGCCTAAGGCTAATAAACCTAAGGCATAAAATAGAACAAACCACAGTAAACGCCGAATCAATGGTAACCTTCGCCAAGTTGCACTTTGCCCCGAAATACCCAATAGGAATAAGCTGTATACAGCAAAATAATCGGGATCAAAAACACAGCACCCACTAATAAAAATTCTAAAGAAGCAGGAGGCGCTGCAGCATCTAAATAAGAAATAGCTGGTGGCACTAAGTTTGGATAGAGACTAATGCCTAAGCCCACATAACAGACAATAAATAGGCTTTGTGCTGCTAAGAAGGGTTTGGCATCTTGCTGTTTTTGAATACCGGTGATAAGTAAATATAAGCACAAGACACACAGAATTGGCACAATGGCGGTATAGAGACTTTGTGGCCAACCCAACCAACGTGCTAGATATTGCGGCTGCAACCATACTGTAATTAAGCTAACAATAGCTATCGCGGCTGCCATTGCAAAAGCTAAGGGGCGCGCTAACTGACTAACACGAGCGCGAACACTTGCCTCAGTTTTATAAATCAACCAAGTCGCGCCTAAGAGTGCATAGCCTATGACTAAAGAAGTTCCAGTTAAGAGTGAAAAAGGGCTTAACCAATCCCAATTGCCGCCTGCATAAGAACGATCAAGCACTTTGATTCCTTGCACGATCGCACCTAAAGCGACACCTTGGGCAAAAGTAGCAATCAAAGAACCTGCAAAAAAGGCAAATTCCCAAAAACCACGGAGCTTAGTCGCCTGTACGGTAAATTCAAAGGCCACTCCACGAAAGATCAGGCCTAAGAGCATGGCAATAATCAAGGGATAGAGCGCAGGAAGTAAAATCGCATAGACCAAGGGAAAGACTGCAAATAAACCGCCGCCGCCTAATACTAGCCAAGTCTCATTCCCATCCCAAACGGGGGCAATGGTATTCATCGCTAAACTGCGTTCATCGCGCCCACCTAAAAAGGGGAATAAGATGCCAACCCCTAAATCAAACCCATCTAGCAGCACATAAGCTAAGACTGCAAAAGCTAAAATAGCAGCCCAAATTAATGCTAAGTCCATCTTAATGCTCCGTGGTGATTTCAGGTGCTTGCTCTAGAACTTGCGCAATTGGTGTAATACCGGCTGCACGTGTTGGGCCAATCTCAGTTTCAATATGATGCTTGGGAAGTTTAGCCATTAAACGCAGTGCGTAAAAACTGCCAATACCAAACACCGCTAAATACACCAACATAAACGCTATTAAAGAAGCACTGACTGCCGAAGCTTGTAAGGGAGAAACACTATCAGCAGTACGTAATAGACCATACACTGTAAAGGGCTGCCGCCCCACTTCGGTCGTAATCCAGCCACAAACTACAGCTGCAAAGCCGGATGGAGCCATGATAAAAGCTGCTCGATGCAACCAACGATTGGTATAAAACTTACCCTTCCAGCGAGCTATTCCTGCCCAAATACCTAACAACAACATGGCAAAACCAATCGCTACCATAATCCTAAATGTCCAAAAGACAATGGCTGCGTTGGGGCGGGCGTCTTCTGGAAAAGCGCTTAAACCTTGGATGGGCGTGGTTAAATCATGGGTTAAAATCAGCGAACTTAGATTAGGAAGGGTAACTTCGTAATGCATCGTTTGGTTTTGGTCATCAGGGAGGCCAAATAGAATTAAAGGTGCATGTCCATTCGGATAGCTTTGATAGTGACCTTCCATAGCCGCGACCTTGGCTGGCTGATGTTCCAAGGTATTCAATCCGTGCATATCACCCGCCAAAATTTGCAAAGGCACTACTAATAATGCCATCCACATGCCCATTGAAAACATTAGCTGGGCGCTGCGTTCTGAGGAGTTGCGTAGTAAATGCCATGCCCCAGTGCCCGCTACTACAAAGGCTGTAGTCAAATAAGCAGCCAGCACCATATGCACTAACCGATACGGGAAGGAAGCATTAAAAATAATCGTGCTCCAATCCGCTGGGAAGAATTGCCCGTTAGGTGCAATCGTGTAGCCTGCTGGGGTTTGCATCCAGCTATTCACACTTAAAATCCAAAAAGCCGAAGTTAAAGTGCCGAAAGCCACAATACAGGTGGCGATTAAGTGTAAACTTGGCCCAACACGCTCACGTCCAAATAGCATCACGCCCAGAAAGCCGGCTTCAAGAAAGAAGGCGCTCATCACTTCATAACCCATCAATGGGCCTAAAATTGGCCCCACCTTATCCGAATAGACCGACCAATTCGTCCCAAATTGATAGGACATTACTACCCCAGAAGTAACGCCCATCCCAAACACCACTGCAAAAATGATTTTCCAGTGATTAAATAAGCTCAAATACAAAGCATCGCGTTTAATAAACCAAAGTAGATTCAAAACGGCTAACCAACTGGCTAAACCAATACTAAAAGCGGGAAATATAATATGAGCCGAGACAGTGAAAGCGAATTGAAAGCGAGCCAGATCCAGCGCAGATAGATCAAACATAAAGGGCTACTCATAGCTTCGATTAAACAGTTATAGCACAAGCTTTAAAACATGTTAGATAGGCGTATTTTGCGTAAGCTATTGCGAGCTACTTGCTATTAGTGTTACAGCGTCTATAGTGCGTCTTAAGTGTCAGGAAGTGTTATTATGTCGATTACCCCCTTATTCGCTTTAGTCTTGCTGCTCTATCTAGTCTTGCATTGGGTGGGATTTTTTCCAGCACGTTTAGAGGCGATTCCTTTAGTCATTCCGATGCCCTCACAGGGAGTCATGCGTCCAACTTATGGCGATTGGTTGGTAGTTGCGGGTTTGCTGGCCCTAAACTTTGAAATTTTTAAAGCTACACGGATTAATGATCTATCCATTCTTGAGCGCGTGATTTCAACACTGGTCTTAATTGTCTATCTGATCATTTGGCTGATCAAACCTTGGGCCGCTAATAGCTATTTCATGCTCTTAACTTTGATGGCTTTTATTAATGTGGCTGCTGGTTTTACAGTCACTTATGCAGCTGCGAAAGCTAGTCTTAATCTGAGTAAGTAGCTAAGCCTCATAGCAGTTACTTATTTAAGCGCACTGCCAACATATGCTCACACGGACCTTGCATTAGTTTATGTTGAAGATAAAAATGGCATTGGCATGTGCCGCTGACTAAGCGCAGATCTGCATCAATTGTTAAAGTCGGTTTAAAAACTTTGGCATTATCCATCACCTCACCCACTAACACAGTGAGCTGATCACTAGTCTCTATTTGAGTGATTTTAACCAAATCGGCTTGAACAAAATTTTGCGCTTTTTGTTCGCGCTCATTAGTAAAACGTAACTGATCCATCGGGAGCGGCTCTTTACTCAACTCACGGATGCGATATAAGCCAGTGTCTAAGTCATATAATACACGCCCATATTGCGCATAAACTCCTAAGGCACTCGTCACTGTGGTTTTATCCAGATGTAAACGAGTAGCAAGGGATTCAGCAGTTTCACACCAAGTACTACTCAAAGCTTGAAATACGTGCTCAGCAGTTAAACTATCGACTTTACCGCGTGGCGCTAGTAGATCGAAATTACCCAAACGCGAAAAATCATTCGCAGTCCAGCCGGATAAACCTAGTGTGAAGCTCATATTCGGCATTTCAGCGATCCAAAAACTGGGTAAACCTGTTCCCAGTAAATTAATTTTAAAGCGCTGAGCGACTGGAATTAAACGCTCTAGAATAAATAAGCGTCGTCTTCCCCAAATCCGAATCGTTTGTTCGGTATGACCTGTATATAGACTACGTGGGCAAGTGATGATTTCGCCCCAAGGGTCGAGTTGGATTTGGATAGGCTGATTAGGCTTTAAAAGAAAGCGTAATGAGCGTGGGCTAGCTTTTTCCTGATGACGCTTTAAAAACAGCAACACATTGTATAAATCCATCGGATGCAAGCTAAGCTCGGTTTGTGGCAAACTCATGGCTGAACTGACTTGTAAAAAGCCTCGTACCCAGCTGTCGGGTAAATCTATTTTTTCCTCTTTAAACTCATCGCTGAAGCTGGTTTTAACTGCAAAACCACTGGGGTCGATCACCAATTGCGTCGTTTTATAATCACGGATTTTCTGAAATTCTTGATATAAAGCGGGCGAATAATCAATATTAGTGGTGCCAAAAGCATGTTCTTGAATGTTATTAAAGACCTCATAGCTACAACTTAATTTGCCATAACTCGACTCATCTTCAGAAAAACATTCAAAAAATACACAGTCAGGATGTACTGTAATGACAGGGTCTAAGACTATCCACGCATCGCGCGCGAAATCATAGAGGTATTTGAAGTATTTGCTTTTAGCGGTGTTATACGGTGTTTTAATTTTATCTTCTTGTTTTTTTATATCTTTTAGCTCACTACGTAATTTAGCAAGCTCTTCTTGAATAGCTTGCTGTTGTGCTATAGCTTGGCTTAAAAACTCATCTTCTTGCGATTTTAACCAGGCTTTATAATCGGTTTTATCACGTGGTTTATAATTCATATCAGAAATAACCACCGCGTTTAAAGCAGAGATTGCTTCTCGAAACGGCAAATGCAGCGCTAATTCACCTCGAAAAAAAGTGGGTTGACGCGATGCATCAGGCACAAACTTCATTTGGCTACTGTGGGCATCATTACTTATGCTAGATGAGCCTAAATAGCGGCGGGTAAACTCCATTAGTAAGCCCTCAGTTCTGGTTGGATAATGCTGAGCACACTAGCAGGATTGGGGTAACGTGTTTGTAGTTCGACTAGCGTTTTAATGTAATGCGAACGATCCGCCAAAACCCGTGTCAATGCCTGTTCTGTGAACAAATTGACCACCATCTTGGCAACTGATTCATCTTGTTGTGCTTGTTGGAAAAGAAATTGGATCACCCGATCCTTCACAACCCGCCCACGATTAAGTTGCATGAGTACCGTTTTGAAATACGGCGCTAATTTCACAATGACAGCAGGCTGATTTTGGGTGTATTGCACAAGAAAATCCGAGACAAATTGCTGTACTACTTGGGATGGATGCTGACTTAGATGCAGCAAATACTTTTCACCGTCGCCTGTTTGGTAAGCTTTGAGCATTAAGTCGCGCCCGAATTGTTGCACATCTACATAAACTTGATCAGTGACCATCACTACGGTTTCTGGCGTCCAAAACGCAGTGGGTAGTTGAGCGAGCAGGGCAAGAGCTTGTTGGCGGGTGGTATCCCAACGATTATCAAGCATGCGCACCGCCTCACTAAACTCACTCATTATCCGCTCAGGCTGCTGTTGTAAGGTATTTAGTGCCCACGCCCGAATACTGGCGGTGGGATTGTTAGTGAGCATAGCCAATTGTTTAATGGAGAAGGTCGTTAGGTCACGGGTGGGTAGGATTAAGGCTCCAACCTGTTGGGCTAACGCACTTTGCGCCGTCATTAAGCGCCACAGTAGGTCATTATCGATCTGGGCATAAATCGGGGTAAGACTTTGCACTGCCTTCACTATATCCGCATTGAAACCTTCCACAGGCTCGGCTTTAAATAGCTCAGGTACGATTAACTGCCAAACCTGTTGTTGCAGCTTAAGGTCTTGAATGCTGCTGATGGATGCCACCGCTTGCTGACGTAAGGCTGCATGCTGGTCGAGTAAAGCCGCCATCATTAAAGGTAAATACTGAGCCTTTTCGGCATCTGTCAGCTTAATCAATAAAGCTACTGCACCAGTTTGTAAGATTGGGTCGGTGGACTGGGCTAATAATTCAAAATAGGGCATCAACTCAGCAAAATTGCCTTGTACCTGTGCTATTAGCTCCGCCGCGAAATGCTGTAGTTTATCTTCAGATTGCTGGAATAATAGCTGTACTGCACTAATCGGCGTCAAGCCTGCCAATGGATGGGTGAATAACCATTTGAAACGTGGAATCAGTAGCGCTTGGGTGGTTTCAGGTGCTTGAATCAAGGACTGAATTAAGCGCTGGATCAGACTTGGATACTGATGTTGCGCGGTATAAAGATAGTCTTTGGCTAACTGATAGACATCCTCATAAGGTGAGCTTAGAAGTTGCACTAATAAGCTGGGTGAGGTTTGAAAACTCTGCGCTTTCAATTGATCTAGAACGAGTTTGCGAATTGTTGCAAATTGAGCGCTTAGTAAAGCTTGGCAAACGTCCGCTGCTTGCAAATGTGGTAATAACTGTTGGGCAGCTAAGTTTGCGGTATTTTCATACGGGCGCGTGACTAAGTTTAGCCACACACTTAAGGGTTGCTTGGCTAACCATGCGCTGTGACTGTGTAAACGACCATAGGCAAAATCATTCACCCATTGGGCTTTACAATGTTGCAACAGGTGTAATAGCTCATCAGGTGCTTGTTGCCAAAGTTTGGAGTGGGCTTCCATCCCAATGAGATCAGCCTTTTTACCAGCCCATAAACGCCATTGATATTGATAGTTCGGTCGATAATGTTTGCTGTGCGTATGTAAAATGAAATTGACTGCACTGAGCGTGGGAAATACTTTAGGCGTAATCCCTGCCACCGTTTGCGCATACTCAGCCTGATCGTCGGCTAGCAATAGAATCTGTGTTGCCAGTTTAGGATAGCTTGCGGGTGCAAATTTAGCGGTTTTATTTAAGTGACGCAGCATGCGACGTTTGAAATAAATTTGTGTATTTAAGCTAAACGGACGTTGTTGATACACACCGCTGGTGACAGAAGTCTGCCCTAATTCTAAGGTCTGATTGAGGCGTGCTAAGACCTCATAATCATCCAAAAGCTCCGCTAATTTATAGAGTTGACGGAAGCTAGCATTAAATGAACCTTCAGCTTTCACATACGTTAAAGCTTGTAAAAATTCAGCCCGTTTGCTGGGATCGATTTGAGTTAGTGCATATGACCCAAGGCTAGCTTGATTGAAAGCGTGAATACTTGCTTGAATCTGTTGTGCCGCTTGATCGCGTAATTGAATAAAGCGTTGTGCCGATAATTGCTGGAATGCAGTGCTTAAATCTTTCTCATAGCGGCTGCGAATATCCGGGCTTAACTGGCTTTTTAAATAAGGCAGATATACCCTGAAGGAATCGATTTGTGTGACTAATTGAGCCACTGCCTGATACGCTTTATGGGTATGCAAGATGGCGTAGCACTCTGCTAAGCGGGTCTCACTAATCGCCTTACCTGTATGTTCTTGGATTTTGGCATATTCAATCAAAGCGCTGCGGTGAATGCCATTCGCATTTAATAACTGTGTTAGACGTGTTTCTAAGCCGCGATTCCATAGAGAATCGATGCGCCCGCGTTGAGCATAGTCACGCTCCGACTCACGCATATTCGCTGGCCAACTCATACGCGCTAAAGCTGTCTGATAGCGCTCAAAGTAAGGCTTAAAAGCTTTTGTGGCTTGCTCAATCACCGCATTTTTCTTATGGATGAGTACATCATCAATCGCTGCTTCCAGTTCTGGAAAAGCAGCACGATTGAGTTTGACTCGGGATAAGGTAGCTGGCGTTAAATAGCGCGCTAGATAGTTATGACCTAAGTCTTGCAGAGTGAGTTGTGCTAGTAGTGCATTCAACTCTTGGGTTAAACCCTGATGGTGTACGACTGACTCAAAATAGCCTTGTTGATCAGGCGTTAAGGCATATAAAGCATGGCCTTGTGCCTGATCGTAGCGGGTTATATTGGCATGTAAGGTAGGCAAATCGACAGCCTGCCAAGTGGGTAAATACGCTTCAGGGTTGGGGGCGATTTGTAGTAAAGCAAACTGATATAAATGCTCAGGAATCTGCGCCTGAAGGCTGGTCAATAAAGATAAAGCTTGTGGGTCACGACTACGCGCTAAGGCCCAAGCTATGGAGTAATAAAAAATCTTGGGATCGCCAAAATAAGTTGGCTTGCCTGCTAACACGGCTGCTAAAGCATCCACTAGTCCGGCAATGCGTAATTCACCTGCTGCCCAAATGCTGCGCGTTAAGGAATAGCCATCAATATAGCCAATAGTCTTTTTATCGTTAAAGCTAGTAAATGCCCGTGTGCCTTGTGCAAATTTTTCTAAACGTGCTCGAATCTTTTCATCACGAGTTTTAGGTTCAGCAGTTGTTATTGTGCGTAGCTGTACTGGGCTAGTATTAGGCGCATTACCAATGGTGGTTTTGCTAATAGGATCATAGCCTTGGATCACTTGATAGCCACTATTGATTTTACTGACTAATAGACTATTTGCGATGGTTTCCGCTTTTTTATAGGCGACTGCTTCAGGTGTTTTACTGCCTTCCGTGAGCGTTTTACCGGTACGTCCATAGCGAAAATTCACTAAATGCTGATCAGTACTTAATTCAACAATATCCACTTCATAGATTTTATCGGAGTTACCTTGTTGAAAGTGCAAAGTAGTACGACGTAGCAGTTTCATAGCTTACCTCGGAAAAGTCCGCTGAACAGAGAGATTACATTATGAATCAGCGATGCAGGCTCAGAGATTGGTGGTGGGTAGGGGGGGGAAGTCTCAGTGTTTAGAGAGGTTTGAGGTGGTGCTAGTTTTAATTCTGCCCGAATCTGTTCTATCACTTCACTATACTGAATGATGTCTTCCAGCTGAGGCTTATGGGAGGCTTGGGCAATCTGCATAGTGGCTAGTGGCAGTTGGCCTTGTGCTGAACGCTGTCTAAAATCTTGAGTGCTATATTTTAAGGTTTGGGCGGGTACACCATGTGTTTGTTGAATCACTGCAATTTGCTGGAGAAACTGCTCGCCTTTAACCGGATTCACCATCCGTACATAATGCGCATAGCTTTTAATGCTGGCGAGTAAGTTACGATTTTTACCCCAGGATTTGCCTACATAACCATCTTTTTGAATCTGAAAGAGTAAGGCGCGAAATTGCTTTAAGGTCTGGCGTTCAATATTGAGCTGCTGATTGACTACTAAACCAGTCACTTCTTGGCGGCGACCTTTATGCATAATGCGGGTTTTATCTGGGTGAAGCTGAAAACCTTCTTCTTGAACAATGGCTTTTATCCAGTGCAGCAAACCGCAAGTCGGTGCCTCAGTACTTGCGCTAGAAAAGGTTAAATCATCTGCATAGCGCGTATAAACAAAGCCATATTTTTGCGCTAACCCCTGCAAACGCTTATCTAATTGGCGAGTAATTAAGTTACTCAAATACGGGCTAGTGGGTGCACCTTGGGGTAAACGCCGTGGATTTTGTGCCAGATAATAGCGTTGCCCATCTAGTTCAACGGTTTGAGTTATGGGCTCAGAACAAAGTAGAGCAAAGAGGGTGGCGATTTCGTGGTTATAACCAAGCTGCTCAAACACCCCTTTAATGCGTGGGTAAGTAATGGTTGGGAAGAAATCTTTTAAATCCAGATTGATCACCACCGCTTGTCCTAAATGCGGCCTAGCATTAGTGACAATACTGCGTCCCTGCACAAAACCGTGTGCTTGATCAGTGAGCGCGAGTGGTTGCAACACCTGCTCTAAAATCCAATACTGCAAACGCTTTAAGCGTGGCATGGGGGCGGAGATTAAGCGTGTACCACCTGTTTTCTTTGCAAGCGCAAATTGCTGATAATGCTGTACTGTCGATACTTGATTGGTATAAGTCAGAAAGCGTAACTCATTTAAAGTAACCCCCATTAAAGCGGCCAGCTCTTTACCCGTGGAGCACACAGGCAAATGGTAGTGCAGTAGGGTTTGCGAATGAGAGTCTTGTGGATTTGGGCTAGGTTTATAACCCGCTGCATCCCCTAAATAATCAAGCTGATTCTGACGACGCTCATGCCAACTCAAGGCCTTTTCATAACGCTTAAGTTCACGATTGATTTTGGTTTGTTCACGTTTGGCGAGGGCTTCCGCCATGCGTGTTTTATGAAGTTGTTTTAGAGCTGCTTGTGGATCATCAACCTGTTGACTCAGTTCGCGAATACCTTGTTGGAGTTGAGTCTTTCGTTTAATTAATTCGCTGTGTAATGTAGGTGCTTCAGGATTGGGCCAATAACCTAAACGCTGCATTTCACTCAGAATAAATTGTTCTTTCGAGGTGGCTTTTATCTGATCATAGATTTGCTGACGGGTTAAATTTGTCATGACAAGCAGCTCGATAATTTTAACTATGCTTCTAAAAAAATAGCCGACCCGAAGTCGGCTATTTCGATATAACGTAAATGACAGTCGTTCATTCAGAAAATTAGCTTGCTACACTCGATGCTCGGGCCGCTACCATCACGTTGTTGGTTTCCTAGAAACGCTATGCAAAACGTGATGGTAGCGAGCCCGAGCTTTAGTAAAGAGCAAGTTAATGAGGCTTTGCTAGGCTGTGTGTAGGAATAGCGATCCACTATTCGGATTGCAAAGTTCATTTACGTGTTATGAGTGTAGCAAATCAGCTAGTTTTCCGTTGTTTTCCCGATAAGCTGCAGCTGTATTAGTAGTGAATTAATCACTTTGGTTTATTTATTAAAAATCATTAACTTAGCCGATTTTGTTAAAATTCACATGAACTTTTTTGCTATAATTAAGGACTGAGCTGATATCTTAAATTTATTTAGGGAGGCTGACATGGGCTACAGTTTCACCGAACGCTTACTTGTGGTTTTAGCGCATTCATGGAGAGCACAATTAGCTGCTTTCGTGGGCTTAAGTCTTACCTTAGGCACGTTTTTGTTGATGAAAGAAGTCAATCATGTCTTAGCCGGTTCTGCTGTGATTAGCGAAGTGGCAGAAACCGCTAGTTTTTTCCATGCTGAGTTAGTGGCTAGCTTAGTTGTATTGTTTGCAATGCTGGTGGCTTTCAGCGAAATCGTTCAACGCGAATGGCGCAAATTGGATAAACATTAATATATTGGAAGGCACTTCTAAGCATTGAAGTGCCTTGTTCTTAAGCTGTGCAAAATGCTGCAATTCTATTGAATATTCTTTCCCCTCCCTGCTACCTATTTTTTGAGTGTTAAGTTTGCTCTTAACCTTATACGCTCTTTTATTAGTAGAAATTCTTTATCAAGACATGAGTATTTCTTGAGTAATTCTGTTAAAGTTTTGAACAGCTTTCTATAGTTTGACTTGTATCCCCAACGTCTAAGATCAAAAAACAGATTTATCGACAAGTCTAGTAACACAAGCTAATAAGCACCTGCTAATCAATGCCAGTATTAGAGTGTTAATGCATGAGAATTAGTTTTATAGAAATTAAGGGCTTTCGGAAATTACAAAGCTGTCGGCTTGATCTTGATCCCAAAAAGACCTTGCTAGTCGGAGCCAATAATAGCGGTAAAACCTCTGCTATGATTGCCTTGAGGAAGTTCCTAATCACACCAAAAAATATAGATATTCGTGATATATCTATCCAGTACTGGTCTGACATTGAGGAGGTAGGTAAGGCTTGGGAAAGTGGAGGAGAGGCATGCATTAACTTAGAAAGCCTTATGCCTTCTTTGGATATTTGGCTTGATGTTCCTATTGAGCAAATTCATTATGTTATTCATATTCTTCCTAATATTGATTGGGCAGGTGGGTATATAGGGGTAAGGCTGCAGTTTGCTATTAAAGATATTGAAAAACTAAGAGTGGACTATCTTAGTCAACGATCGAATGCTAAGCAGATAGAAGATCATGCTCCTCACCATCAAAAGCCTTCTATCGCACCAAGGACGCTTATTGAGTTCTTAGACTCCAAACTTTTTAAATATGTAACCCTGAAAGCCTATGCTTTAGATAGTTCACAATTAAGAGCTCCTGATAGTAAGGGGCGTGCACAGATTCAAGTCTTAAGTGAGGATACCTTAGAAATTAAAACAGAGCCATTCAAGGGTTTAATTGATATTCGAGAAATACCTGCAATGCGTGACTTCTCGGCAGGTGCACCTTCAGGACTTGATAGCGATGCTAAATCTGAGCGCTTAACTGGAACTTTATCAGAGCATGTTCGTAGTTACTTTAATGAACACATAGAGCAGCTAGGTACTATGGAGTCAGATGATATTGTTGCTTTTAGTGCAATGCAACAAGCTGAAGATGCCTTTGATAAACGCTTAAAAGCTGGATTTTCACCAGTATTTCAAGAGTTAGATATATTTGGGATTCCGGGGAGTAATCCCAATATTGTTATTAACGCTAAATTCAAATCCTTAGATGGTTTAAGGCATGATTCAGTGGTTCAATATAGAATTGCTGAGGATGAAAAATATCAAAGATATCTACCAGAATCGTGTGCTGGCTTAGGTTATCAAAATTTGATAGCAATGACTTTTCTTTTGATACGCTTTCGGCAAGATTGGATTGAACCAAAAGAATCCGTTAATTTAGAGGGCTATACTCCTCCAGCACCACTTCAATTGGTGATGATTGAAGAACCAGAAGCACATTTACATGTTCAAGTACAGCAAGTCTTTATCAAACAAGCCTATAGAGTACTACGTAACCATCCTGATCTACAGGATAAGACCGAATTTACCACGCAATTATTGGTTAGTACGCACTCAGGTCATGTTTCCCATGAGGTTGATTTCGCGAATATCCGCTATTTTCGGCGCTTGCCTGCAGAGTCCTTATGTTTGCCGCCTACATCTTCAGTGGTTAATCTTGCTAATATTTTTGGCCAAGATAAAGAAACAGAGCGTTTTGTGAAAAGATACATTAAAGCGACAGATTGTGATTTGTTCTTTGCTGATGGGGCTATTTTTGTTGAGGGTCAAGCTGAACGTATTTTAGTACCACACTTTATTCGCCATCATTTCCCCAAATTGTGGCGCTGTTATATCAGTTTAATCGATTTGGGTGGAGCTAATGCCCCTAGATTAAGGCCACTTATCAAAGCACTGGGGTTAACCTCTCTTGTGATTACAGATTTGGATGCAGCTAAACTGACTGAAGTACCCACAAAAAAAGGTGGTACTACATTGCGTAATGTAAAAGCAAAACCTGAAGTGGGTTCCAACCAAGTTACAACTAACTCAACTCTGAAAGAATGGCATCCAAATTTAATTAATATTGATGATTTGGTTGCATTAAAAGACGAAGATCATTCTATCTTTATTGATAATGAATATACATTGTATGTAGCTTACCAAAAAGCTGTTGTTGATCCCACAAGCACTGCTCAGCTTAAAAAGCTAATACCAAGAACATTTGAAGATGCTATGGTTTATGAAAATTTCGATGTTCTAAAAGAAATTTCAGGATCTTCCACTACAAATAAAATTAAGGAGTTAGTCGCCTCAAAAATGCTAATTGAGGATTTAGAATCGGAATTGTTTGAGATAATAGCTAAAGCAGAAAAGGCAGCTTTTGCAATCGATTGCTTAATGAATATTGAAGATGGTTCTTCTTTGAAGCCACCTCCCTATATTCAAGCGGGGTTAAAGTGGCTAGAGAGCCAATTGGATGGAAACTCATTATTGATAAACAATGTGTGTACAAACCATGCTTAGTTTAGCAACAGCAGGAAAAGAGGACACCGATGATCATGTAGACATGCTCATTAAGCGTTGTTTGAATCCTCGGCATCCAAAGTCTTTTTTTCTTTATGCAGGTGCAGGCTCTGGTAAAACACATTCTCTTGTGGAGGGCTTGAAAGCTTTTCAACAAGATCATGCAGTTAGTTTTCGTAGGTCAAACAGGAAAGTTGCTGTAATTACTTATACAAATGCAGCTTGTGAAGAAATTATTGGGCGTGTGGAAGGATCTTCTCTTTTTCACATTAGTACTATTCATAGTTTTTGTTGGTTACAAATCAAGAGTTTTCACGATGACATTCGCTTATGGTTGCAAAAGTCGCTAGCCGTTGAGATAGAGCAACTTCGCAAAGAGCAGGAAAAAGGGCGTGCTAATACTAAAACAGCAGTAGAGCGTGAGAAAAAGATTCTTAACCGTTCCGAGCGACTGGCTTGGCTAACAGAGCGGCGTGAATTTACCTATAACCCAAATGGGGAAAACATCGGCAAGTCTTCTTTATCGCATACAGAGGTTTTGAAGATTTGTGCTGATTTTTTAGTATCAAAACCATCTTTTCAGCAAATTGTTATAACTAGTTATCCTTTCATATTGATCGATGAAAGTCAGGATACCAACAAGAATTTAATCGAAGCCTTGTTCACACTTGAGGCTCAGCATCAAGGTCGTTTCGGGCTTGGCCTGATCGGGGATATGATGCAGCGTATTTATGGTGATGGTAAAGCTGATCTAGGGGTTCATATTCCTGAATGGTGGGAAAAACCTATTAAGCAAATGAATCATAGATGCCCAAGTCGAATTGTAAAGTTAGCCAATGCCATTCGATCTGAAAACTCACAACATCATCAGAAATTTATTGAGGGTAATGGAGACGGGACGATTCGGTTTTTTATAGCACCTATACATGCTGATCGGTCAAGCTTTGAGGTATTAGTAAAAAGCAGCATGTGGGAACTAACTGGAGATGCTTTCTGGTCTGATGATAGAGAGGTGAAGCATTTAATGCTTGAGCATAAAATGGCTGCTACAAGAATGAATTTTTCAGCCATGTGGGATGCCTTAGCTGCCTCTAAGCATTTAACAACTCGATTGTATAAAGGAGAGCTGCCAGCACTTAAGTTATTTTCAGAAGCAGTCCTTCCTTTGTACCAGTTTCAAAAGGCAGGAAACAGCCTTGCTGTTATGGCTCATTTACGTAGTGTTAAATGCCCTCTCTTAACACCAGACTTTTTAAAGAAAAATATAAATTTAACTAATCCTTTAACGCCTGTTAAAGATGCAGTTCATGAGTTGGTTGAGCTTATCAGTACTAAACCTGGTGTAAGCTTTAAAGAGGTTTTGGATTGTATAGTTAGACATGGTTTATTCGTTCTTCCTTCAAGCCTTGCACTCTTATTAGGGCGTGAAGAAAACACCCCTGATGATGAATTAGAAACTACTGAGATTGAGGAGGAGTCTAAAGGAGTGTCAGCTTCAGAAGCTATCGAAAACTTCCTTAATACACCTTTCAATCAAATCGAGGCTTATAGAAAATACGTTTCAGGTCAGGCAACTTTTGATACGCATCAAGGTGTGAAGGGTAGGGAGTTTGATCGTGTTATGGTGGTTATGGATGATGATCAAGCAGGAGGTTTCTTATTCTCCTATGAGAAAATGTTTGGTGTAGAACCTCTAACTAAAGCAGATAAAGATAAGATAAATAAGGGTGAAGAAACAGGGTTGGAACGTACAAAAAGGCTATTTTATGTAACTTGTACCCGAGCTAAAAAAAGCCTAGCACTAGTAGCTTATTCACAAGACCCACCTTTACTTAAAAAGCATCTCATAGATATGCGCTGGTTTGAAGAGCACGAAATCATCATTAAAAATGCATAAGTAAGCCATAATTTCCCGCTAGCTAGATAAAAGTGATAACCTATACTATTCTTATAGTTAACTATAGAAATTGTATAAGATGCTAGCTCGACAACTCAGCTCTACACTACAACGCCTAGCCACAGGTTTTCCCATTGTTACGGTTACGGGTCCGCGCCAATCGGGTAAAACGACTTTAGTGCGTAAGCTTTTTGCGGATAAGCCTTATATCAGCTTGGAAGATCCAATTGAGCGTGAGTTTGCACAGGAAGATCCAAAAGGTTTTCTGGCACGCTTTCAACAGGGGGCAATTTTTGATGAAGCCCAGCGTTGGCCTGACTTGTTCTCATATTTACAAAGCATGGTAGATAATGACCGCCAGGCAGGGCGTTTTATTTTAACCGGTTCGCAGCAATTTGGTTTGTTGGCAGGTGTTTCACAATCGTTAGCAGGACGCGCTGGGGTTACACGTCTATTACCACTCGCTGCGCCGGAAATTCCAAGTGTAGGTAGTGGTGAGATCAGCCTAAATAGCTTGCTCCTAAAAGGTGGTTATCCCGCACTACACACCCAAGCGGTGATACCGCAAGATTGGTTTGCGAGCTACGTAGCAACTTACCTAGAACGTGATGTGCGCCAAGTGATTAATGTGCAAGATTTAACTACCTTTCAACGCTTTTTACGCTTGTGTGCAGGTCGCGTGGGGCAATTATTAAATGTGACCGCGCTGGCCAGCGAAACAGGTATTACACAAGCAACCGCCAAGGCTTGGCTGTCTGTTTTAGAGTCCAGCGGCTTAATTCATTTACTGCCGCCTTATCATCGTAATTTTGGCAAGCGCTTGGTGAAAACGCCGAAACTCTATTTCATTGATACAGGATTGGCATGCTGGTTATTGGGTATACGTGATGATACGGTGTTGGCATTGCACCCTTTGCGTGGCGAGTTATTTGAAAATTGGGCTGTGAGCGAGTTTTTGAAAGCACACTACAACGCCGGTTTGCCCGCTGATTTATATTTTTGGCGTGATAATAATGGTGTTGAGGCGGATATTGTGTTTGAGGTTGGCACACAATTACAGGTCGTAGAAATTAAGTCAGGACAAACCGTGACCGTTGATTACATCAAAGCAGGTCAGCGTTCAGGTGCCTTTGCAGATAAAACTGCACTTACCGAAACCCCGTGGCTTATCTACGGTGGGGAAGATAATTATGTGCGCAGCGGGGTTAGGGTGATTAGCTGGCGACAATTAGCGCCTAGCTTTGCTTAAGGCACAATTGTCATAAACAAATAAGTCGTGAAAATCACTAAATGCACAGCACCTTGCATGACGGTGACACGCCCTGTGCTCATAGATAGGGAAGTCACAAATAAGGATAAGACCAGCAATACAATGGATTTGCTATCCAAGCCCAACACCAAGGTCATATCCATCGCAATGGCAACGACGGCGACTACAGGAATGGTTAAACCAATGGTGGCAAGGGCAGAGCCAAAGGCGAGATTGAGGCTGGTTTGAAGTTGGTTATTAGCTGCTGCGCGTAAGGCAGCAAAACCTTCAGGTAAGAGTACAATCGCGGCGATAATGACCCCGACTAAGACCTCAGGTGCGCCAATCGCCTGCACAAAGGTTTTAACTTCGGGCGACAATAATTTTGCAGATAAGACCACGCCGACTAAACTCAATAATAAAAAGACACCGCTGAGAATTAAAATTTTAATCGGTAATTCGGTTTGCTGTTCAGTTTCTTCGCTAAGGGAAGCACTTAGGAAATAGTCACGATGGCGCACTGCTTGCACAAACACAAAGAGCAGATACAAAACCAAAGCAATCACGGCGACAAAAGTGAGTTGGCTATCAGTATAACGCGGCCCCGCCATACTGGTGGTGTAATTAGGTAGGATTAAAGTCAGCACCACAATCGCGGCTAAGGTGGTCAGTGCAGTGTAGCTGCCAGTTAAAATAAAGCGTTGTTCGCCAAAGCGAATTCCACCCATTAAAAAACTCAAACCGATGATCAAATTTAAAATAATCATCACAGTCGCGAAGACGGTATCGCGGGCTAATACCGTCGGGCCTGTATCAGCACTCATCATAATCGACACAATCAATGAGACCTCAATGACTGTAACGGCTAAGGCTAAAACCAACGTACCTAGGGGCTCACCTACACCATAAGCGATAACTTCGGCATGATGCACCGCAGCGAGCACACTGAAAACTAGGCCAACAGCAAGTAACGCGCTATACCAGCCGGTTAATTCAAAGCTTGTGAATGATAAAGCCAGCAAACCCAAGGTAAGCACTGGCGCTAGTAAGGTCCAAAGAGGTGGGCGTAGATAAGGAGCATGAGTCATAAAGTGCACGCAAGTTAAAGGGTTAAAGTGCTCAATCTAATGCAAAAACGGTTTAGATCAAAACCCTACCTACTTTAAATGTGGCTTTGACTATTCTGGGATGTAAGGGGCATATCTAGGCTGAGTAAGCTCAACAAAACCTAGGAATTTAACTACACTGTAGCCCCCCTTATCGATTAGCGAGTGCCGTTATGCTGTTTAGATTAAAGGTTTTTTACAATAAGTTATCCAATAAGTTATGGCTTCGACCAGCTTTAGCTGGCTTGTTTGCCATCAGCATGGCTGTCTTTGCCTATTATGTGGGATACGCCTACAACTCTAGTCAATTAGGACTAAATATTGATGAAAGCTCTTTAGTGTCTTTATTTAGTATTTTTGCATCGAGCATGTTGTCGGTAGCCACGTTTACTGTCTCCGCGATTGTTGCGGCAGCCTCCTCGGTGTCTAATTCAACGACTTACCGTGCTACACAATATGTGTTGGGTGATAAAAAAGCCCAATTAGTTTTATCGGCATTTATTGCTGCATTTATTTATTCAATTATTGGGATCCTGTCCTTGAAAGCCTTCACTTATGGGCATACAGGGCGTTTCGTTTTGTTCTTAGGCTTAATAGTTATAGTCAGTTTTGTGTTAATAGCTTTTATTAACTGGGTCGACCATGCCATGACCTTAGGGCGACAAGAAAGCATTTTAAATCGTTTAACTGATGTGGCCTTAGACAGCATTACCCCAGAAGTGGTTAATGGATTTGGAGCAACAGTATGGGATGAAAAAATCCCTGAGCATAGTAAAGCTATCTATCCGCGTCGCTATGGTTATATCGTGGGTTTAGATGCTGCCAGTTTGCAAGAAATCGCTGAGGAGGCAGATTGTTATCTAGTGATCACTACGCGACCAGGGGAACTATCTGACCCTACCCAGCCCATCGTCTATGTGACACCTAGCAGTGCGGTCACAGAGGAATTAGTCAGTGAAATCCAAGAGTCCTTTGTTTCTGCGAATCGACGTTATCCCGAGGCAGATATTCGTTATAACTTGATCAATTTGGCTGAAACTGCGGATCGAGCTTTATCCAGTGCAGTGAATGACCCAGGTACGGCCATTAATGTGATAACGCGCCAAACCCGAATATTAGCTAAATGGGCCGAAGTGCAGCAGCAGGTGGCCGATGAAGCGCCGAAATATCCACGTTTAAGTATCCTCCCTACTCATGCCAGTGAGTTAGTCAGTGACAGTTTTGCCCCGATTGCGCGTGATGGTGCGGGTGTGATTGAAGTGGGGGTGCGCTTACAAAAAGCTTTGCAAACAGTTGCACGGTTGGGGAATTCTGATTTAGCTGCGGCGGCTAAAGACCTATCAGCGGTTGCGATGGAGTTTGCTAATCAAGCCTTAGTTGTGGAGTCACAACGCCAACGCTTGGCTAAGGTAGCCAGTCAAATAGCTTAGGGTTGTTACATTGACTATAAAATAGTCCCGCTTTTGTGCGGCAAAATATCACTGTGTCCTTTGGAGCTGTTAGAGTACGCTAAATATGCAAAATAGTTCAATGAAAGGCCGCAAAAGTACTTGTGAAGCGCGGTTATAATGCGCGAATTGTATTGCCGATCTCATGAGGTCGGCTAGCGCTTAATCGTTTGAAGAATAAACCACTACAGTTGCTATCGTTAGAGAAAAAAAATGTTTGAAATTGATTCCAATTCCATTTGGCCCACCGGCTATTTAATTAACCCAATGCCAGAATCCATTGCTGATCGCTATCTACAAGCGTTCGATAATGTGCCCTCATCCATTGTGAGCGACTGCTTGGGGCGTAATGTGGGCGCATTGGGGGTAAAACCTTATCATGGCTTTAAGCATATGTGCGGCACTGCAGTCACCGTA
Source organism: Thiothrix sp. (assembly GCA_008015155.1). GTDB lineage: Bacteria > Pseudomonadota > Gammaproteobacteria > Thiotrichales > Thiotrichaceae > Thiolinea. The sequence continues at coordinate 31,665 of SSFA01000023.1, read as the reverse complement.
CGCGTGCGTCCGGGCGATAATTTAATGCTCTTGAAAGCGCTAGAGATGGCACGCCCCAATGATGTCTTAGTCGTGGATGGGGGTGGCGATACCAGCCGTGCCATTGTTGGCGGGATTATGCGCGCGATGGCCATGAAAACGGGTTTGGCAGGAATGGTAATCAATGGCGCGATTCGTGACCGCGAAGATTGGGCGCAAGGGGGCTTACCGGTTTATGCTTTGGCCTGTGTGCATCGCGGCCCTAGTACCGACGCAACAGGTGAGATTAATGTTCCAGTGGCTTGTGCAGGCTTAGTGGTGAATCCGGGCGATTTAATCATTGGCGATGCGGACGGCGTGGTTGCTGTTTGCCCGAGTAATTTAGATAAACTTTTGGTGCAGTGTAACCATCTCTTAGATCGGGAAAAAACCATCATGGCGCAAATCGCGGATGGTAGTTTACCCAAAGGTCGCTTTGATGCGCTGTTGAGAAGTAAAGGCTGCCCGATTTAAGTATATTTTGTAAGCACCTAATCTCTCCATGATACTCAGGTGCTTACTGCTTATAAAGCTTCAAACCAATCTTCCAAACTCAATTGCGAATAGAGTTTAAAGTCTTTTACATTTCTAGTGACTAAGATCAGCTGATTTGAATAGGCAACTGCCGCAATTTCCCCATCAGCATAAGTCGCAACCATGCCTTGATTGGCTAAACGCGCACGTTCTTGTGCCAGCCAAGCAGCGGCTAGCCTGTCATAAGGCAAAATAGGCAGGCCGTTATTTTCCAAAGCTGCTAAATAAGCTTGCAAATACTCTTTACGTTTAGAATCGGGCATTCGCTCGACGCCATAATTCAACTCATGCCAAACAGTTGCGGAAGTTGCATATTGCCCTGCATAAAGCTCTAAGTTACGCATCACATGGGCATCAGGTTGCGGCTTGGTGGGTTCGGATAAAATATTAGTATCTAATAAATAGCTTAGTCCCATGAAAACTCCCGCGCAGGTGAGCGATCACGCCAACTGTCAACTTCCTCATCGCTTAAATCAAGGCTTTCATACTGATTACGCCATTGCATAATGGCATTGAAAACCTGTTTGCCATTACTAAAAAGCTGTTGATAACGCTCTTCAGAAATCAAGACAGCTACCGGCTTGCCATGTCGGGTTAAGTGAATTTCTTCACCTTGTTCAACAGCATAGATGAGTTTGGGTAAATTGTTTTTTGCATCAGCAATGGTGGCTCTTTCCATGAAAAGCTCCTTGAGTAATTATAGCCATAGTATAGCTATAATTAAGTAAATTATCGAGCTTAGCTAAAGAACGAAATGATCATTTGACCCAAGCTCCTGCCCAATCAACTCAGGCCGCAACACAAAGCGCAATACCATATTTACCACTTGCTGTTTGAGCGCTGCTTGCCCCGCTTTGGTAAATAAACTTTTGCCAAAGCTCAAGCTAAACGTGGTTTGATTGGACACATTGAAAAAGCTCAAGGCGCTAATCTGCCAATGTAATTCCAAAGCCGTAAGCCCTTCGCGAAATAGTTTTTGCTCTAAGCCGCGCGCATAAATCCGTTCCAGGCGTTCAATCACCGGTTGATTTAAGGATTTAATCAAGGAGGCCTGTTTGAGATATTCGCCGTGATGAATATTTTCAATCATGACCAAGCGAATGAAATCAGGGTTACGCCGATGATGCTCAAAGGTAAACTCAACTAGCCTTTTCAAAGCAGGCAGTGGTTCTAAATGTTCCAAATCTAATTGCTGCTCACCCTCACGCACTTCACGGTAGGCTTCAATCAATACCTGCTGATACAAGCCATCCTTATCGCCAAAATAGTAATAAATCATCCGCTTAGAGGTTTTGGTTTTAGCGGCAATTTCGTTGACCCGCGCCCCTGATAGGCCATTGAGAGCAAATTCAGCAGTGGCGACTTTAATAATATCCATGCGTACCGCTTCAGGATTTTGTTTCCAACCCGTTTTGGGTTCTTCTAATAGGGGTTCGTCATCAGCGTCGGACATGAAGTATTCCTTTGCATTAATTGCACTTTCGGTTGCACTTTTTAACTGCTTCTATTTTGAAACGCAAGCTGCAGCGAGGTTTAGTATAGCCTGCTGGTAAAATGAATTAACTATCTGGTACAAAATGGCTTGACCAAATGAACCAATTGGTACAAAGTATCAAGCAAGCTAGATATTTAGGAGGAGAGCGGTGTCACAGCTCAGTCAAACAACTACTGCAAAACCGCTACAACAGCGCCGCAAGGTATTGGCTGGTTTAATTGGGCAGGGTATTCAAGGCTCACGCACACCCGCCATGCACCAAGCCGAAGGCGAGCGTTTAGGCTTGCATTATTGTTACCAACTCCTCGATACCGATCAAATGGGGGCGAATAAACCGAGCCTCGAAGCGCTGTTACAAGCCACCGAATGGTGCGGTTTTGCGGGCTTAAATATTACCTTCCCCTATAAGCAACAAGTCATTCCTTTCCTTGATGAATTAGGTGACACCGCTAAAGCAGTGGGGGCGGTGAATACGGTGGTGTTCAAAGACGGCAAACGCATTGGACACAATACCGATTTATCTGGTTTTACCTTGAGCTTCCAAGCCGAGATAGGCGACATCCCTCATGCTAAGGTTTTATTGATTGGGGCAGGGGGCGCGGGGCTGGCAGTCGCGCATGCTTTATTACAATCGGGTGTGCAAAAACTCTTTATTACGGATGTGAGCGTTGAACGTGCTCAAGATTTGGCTCAAGTGTTAAATGCGCAATATGGTGCTGATCACGCTGAAGCAACTACGATTAGTGCCGATTTAGTGCCAAACCTTGATGGCCTTGTGAATGCGACACCTGTCGGCATGGCTAAATTACCCGGCACACCCTTTCCACTAGCCTTACTCGAAGCCCGTTTATGGGTGGTGGATATTATTTATTTCCCGCTGGAAACCGAATTACTCAAAGCAGCGCGTTTGAAAGGTTGCCGTGTGGCTTCTGGTGCAGGTATGGCCGTGTTCCAAGCGGTAGCCGCTTTTGAATTAATCACTGGATTACGCCCTGACAGTCATGCACTGCGTAGTACTTTCGATAGTTTGACCGCTAGTTAAACCTATTCATGCGAGGAGGAGTGCATGAAGCGATTGATTGATATTTATTGCCGCCTGCTATCAGGGCTGATGGCACTGTTATTAGCCATGATGGTGGTTCTGGTGTTTGGCAATGTGGTGCTGCGTTATGGTTTTAACTCTGGTATTGCCTTTTCTGAGGAAGTATCACGCTGGTTATTTGTGTGGCTGACTTTTATGGGTGCAGTGGTGGCCTTACACAGCAATAGCCATATGAGTTTAGGCGAAGTGGTCTCGGCCTTATCCCCCAAAGCCCAACGTATTTGTCACTTAATAGCTTTAGCGCTCATGCTTTGGGTCACTTGGCTGATTCTAGAAGGCAGCTGGAAGCAGACCGTGATTAATCTGAGCAATGCGGCTCCGGTCACAGGCTGGTCACAAGCTTGGTTTTATGGGGTGGGGGGGGTTTTTGGGATTTCCAGTGGGGTGATTTTACTGATGGATGTCTGGGATTCGCTGCGCAATTTCAACAATCCCCTTGTTCCACCCACTAGTCTTACGGCGGAGTAAACCATGACGATTGTAGTTTTCATTGTCGTACTCCTCGCCGCCATGATGCTGGGGATTCCGATTGCTTATTCTCTGCTCTTATCCGGTCTAGCTTTAATGCTGTATATGGATATGTTCGATGCGCAGATTTTGGCGCAAAACTTGATTGAAGGTGCGAATAGTTTTCCACTTTTAGCGGTTCCGTTCTTTATGTTAGCGGGCGAGATTATGAATGTGGGCGGACTCTCCAAACGCATTGTCAATCTAGCCCTATCACTCTTAGGTCATGTGCGTGGTGGTTTGGGTTATGTGGCGATTTTAGCCGCCTGTTTAATGGCAGCTTTGTCAGGCTCAGCCGTAGCGGATACCGCAGCACTCGGCGCTTTATTACTGCCGATGATGGTCGCGGCTGGGCATGATAAAGCCACTTCAGGCGGCTTGATTGCCTCGGCTGGGATTATTGCCCCGATTATTCCGCCCTCGATTGCTTTTGTAGTGTTTGGGGTCGCTACCGATGTGTCGATTGGCAAGCTCTTTATGGCGGGCATTTTCCCCGGTTTATTTATGGCGGTGGCGATTGCAATTACTTGGTATTTACTGGTTAAACGCGAGACCGCCAAACAACCCGATCGTCCCTTACCTAAAAAAGCAACGAGTGCTGAGCGCTGGAAAGCCTTGAAACAATCGACTTGGGCTTTGCTCTTACCCGTGATTGTCCTAGTAGGCTTAAAAATGGGGATCTTCACCCCGACTGAAGCGGCCGTAGTAGCAGCGGTCTATGCCTTGTTTGTCTCAATGGTGATCTACCGTGAAATGACTTGGCATCAACTGTATGAAGTGTTCGTAAGCTCAGCAAAAACTACCGCAACCGTGATGTTCCTAGTGGCAGCCGCAATGGTGTCCGCTTATTTGATTACGGTAGCCGATGTACCAGGGCAAGTCGTGGAGTTCTTAGGACCTTTAATGGATAGCCCCACACTCTTACTGCTCGCAATTATGCTGATCTGCATCCTTGTCGGTACAGCGATGGATTTAACCCCGACTATTTTAATCCTCGCCCCCGTATTAGTTCCGGTCGTGAAGCAGGCTGGCATTGATCCGGTGTATTTCGGGGTGCTGTTTGTGATGAATGGGGTAATTGGCTTGATTACGCCCCCAGTTGGCACGGTCTTAAATGTCATGGCGGGTGTGGGTGGGATGAGTGTAGGAGCAGTGTCTAAGGGTGTGATTCCCTTCATGATAGCTCAGTTTATTGTATTGTTTTTATTAGTGTTATTCCCAAGCTTGGTGCTAGTGCCACTGTCTTGGTTCTATTGAATTTAAGTGTAGGTGGATGACCAGAGCGCCGTCCGCCAACCCCCGATTTGCCGCTCTAGAGTTTGATGTTTGGAGGATTGAGATGAAAGGTTTAATGGTAAAAGGTTTAGTCGCTTTGGTGGCTGCTGCTAGCATGAGTATGGCCTTGGCTGCGGATAAAGAATTGAAATTAGCTCTGCAAAATCCTAAAGGTCATCCTTTAGAAATGGGTGCTGTTAAATTTGCCGAGCTGGTGGATAGTAAAACCAGTGGTGCTGTAAAAGTGAAAGTGTTTCCCGGTGGCGTATTAGGGGGCGATGCACAAAACGTATCCGCTTTGCAAGGCGGTACTTTGGATATGGTGGTCTTGAACTCCGGTATCTTAGCTTCGCAAGTTAAAGAATTTGCGGTGTATGATTTTCCGTTTATGTTCAATAACTCGGAAGAAGCCGACAAAGTGGTGGATGGTGAGTTCGGTAAAGCCCTACATGCGAAATTAGATGAGAAAGGTATTGTCGGTTTGGCGTATTGGGAACTGGGTTTCCGCGATATGACCAATAGCAAACACCCAATTACTAAGGTTGACGATATTAAAGGCTTGAAACTGCGCGTGATTCCGAATGCGATTAATGTGGATTGGGTAACGGCTTTGGGCGCGAATCCAACGCCGATGCCTTTCCCCGAAGTCTATGCCGCACTCGAGCAAAAGGCGATTGATGGGCAAGAAAACCCCGTCACAGTGATTGCAGCGAATAAATTCTATGAAGTGCAAAAGCATTTAGCGCTCACTCATCATCAATACAATCCGCAATCGGTGATTATTAGTAAGAAAACTTGGGATGCTTTAAGCCCTGAGCAGCAAACTGCAATAAGGGATGCAGCCACCGAAGCGGCAACGTATGAGCGTGGTATAGCGCGTGAAAAAGCTACTGCCGCTTTGGATGAAGTCAAAAAAGCAGGCATGGAAGTCAGTGAATTGCCAGCGGAAGAACTGGCCAAAATGCGCGAAACCTTAAAGCCTGTTATTGAGAAACATGCTGAGCTAGTGGGCAAAGAAACCGTCGATAAGTTAAGCAGTGAATTAGACGCTTTACGTAAGAAGTAATGCCAGTAGACCCTAGCGGTGTTTGTTGCTAGGGTCGCTTTTTTACTGATTAAGGATATCAAACTATGGCAAGCATCCTCGTGTTAAACGGCCCTAATTTAAACCTGCTCGGCCAGCGTGAGCCAGAGCAATATGGTTCGACGACTTTAGCCGATGTTGAGCAATTGTGTGTTGAAACGGGCAAGCGTTTGGGTTTTGAGGTGAATTGCCTGCAATCCAATCATGAGGGTGTCTTGATTGATGCGATTCATGAGGCTGGGCGCGGGGTGAAAGCGGGTTCAGTTTTGGGTGTAGTAATGAATCCGGGCGCATATACGCATACCTCGATTGCTTTGTTTGATGCGATTAAGGGGGCGGAAGTGCCTTTGATTGAGATTCATATTTCTAATGTGCATGCGCGCGAATCCTTCCGTCATCATTCGTATATTTCGCCAGCTGCAGCGGGGATTGTGGTGGGGTTTGGGGTGCAAGGTTATGTGCTAGCCATTGAAGGGCTGGTGCGGAAGTTTCATAAACCGCTGGCTTAAGTCATTAGCTAATCTTGTCAGAGTCGCTGTGAATACGTCCTTGTACGCTCGGGCGCCGCATCCTTGCGGCGCACGCTCTGATAAGTTTAGCTAACGCCTTTTCCAGCTTTCACAGTTGGTAGGTTGTACATCATGCGTTATTCCATAGCCACCGTGTGTCTGTCTGGCACTTTGCGTCAGAAGATTGAGGCAATTGCTAAAGCGGGTTTTCAGGGGATTGAGATTTTTGAAAATGATCTGATTACCTGTGATGCTTCGGTTAAAGAGATTCGACGCATGATTGAGGATCAGGGTTTGGAAATCGTGACTTACCAGCCATTTCGCGATTTTGAAGGTTTGCCGGAGCCGTATCGAAGCAAAGCCTTTGATCGAGTGGAGCGTAAATTCGATTTAATGGCGGAGCTGGGTACTGATTTACTCATGGCCTGTAGCAGCGTGCATCCGCAGGCTTTAGGTGGGATTCAACGTGCGGCGGATGATTTTTATGAGTTAGGGGAGCGCGCCAAAGCTCGCAATATGCAGGTAGCCTTTGAAGCTTTGGCGTGGGGGCGGTTTGTTTATGATTATCGTGATTCCTGGGAGATTGTACGCCGCGCTAATCATGAAAATGTCGGCTTATGTTTGGATACTTTCCACATTTTCTCGCGCGGGGTGGAGCTTCAGACTATTTTAAATATCCCGGGCGATAAGATTTTTCTGGTGCAAGTGGCGGATGCGCCGCGTTTGTCGATGGATCATTTGTCATGGAGTCGGCATTATCGCTGCTTTCCCGGGCAAGGCGAATTGCCCTTGGATCAGTTTATGCAAAACCTGCATGCCACAGGTTATAACGGTGCGTTTTCGCTGGAGATTTTTAACGATCAATTCCGTTCTGGTTCGCCTGAAAACACTGCGCGCGATGGTTATCGCTCCTTGGTGTATTTGAATCGATCTTCCGAATCGGTGACTGAGCAGCAAGGTGAATTGCTCCCTAGCATTAAACCACCCGCTGAAATCCAATTTATTGAGTTTGCCGTCAATCAAACCGAAAAGCAGTCGCTCACGCAATTACTTGATACCTTGGGGTTTAGTCAGGTTGGTACACATCGCAAAAAAGCGGTGGAAGTGTGGCGGCAGGGCGCGATTAATATGGTGATGAATCTGGAGCCGGATAGTTTTGCCCAGCGTTATCATGATCAACATGGCGTATCGGTGTGTGCGTTTGGTTTGAGTTGCTCGAATGTGCCCGCTTTGGAGCAACGTGCTAAGCAATTGGGTTATCAGCTCAATTACGGCAATCCCAGCACCGATACCCACGGGATTCCGGCGGTCGAAGGGCCGATTGGCAGTTCCTTGTATTTGGTGGATGATAGTATTCAACCTAGCCACTGGGAGCGCGAATTTATCCCACAAGCGCATGAGCCGCATGCCTATTTGCAAGCGGTGGATCATGTCGCCTTGAGTATGAGCTATGAGGAAATGCTGCATTCGATTTTGTTGTATCGCTCCTTATTTGCGATGAATCCGAGTGCCAGTGTCAGTGTCTCCGATCCGGGCGGTTTGGTAAAAAGCCAAGTCATGCAAACTCCGGATAAAGCAGTAGCCTTTACCCTAAATAGCTCGCAAGCCGCGCAAACTGTGTCGAATTATATCGCCAGCCGCTATGCCGGTGGGGGCGTGAATCACATAGCTTTGCGTTGTCTGGATATTTTCGCGGTGGCTAAACGTTTGCAAGAGCTGAATACCGGAACGATGCAAGTCACGGATAATTATTATGATGATTTAGCTGCGCGCTTTAATTTATCGCCTGAATTATTGGCGAATCTCAAGCGCTATCATATTCTCTACGATGAAGACGAGCATGGGGTGTTTTTCCAACTCTATACCCAGCTGTTTGCCGGACGCTTTTGTTTCGAAATCGTGCAGTGCAATGGTTATCAAGGCTTTGGCACACCTAATGCGCAAATGCGTGTCACCATGCAAGCTCAAGAATTAGCGAGTTTTAATGCTTAATATACTGCTTACGATTTCGCCGGTCTTTATTTTGATCGGCTTGGGGTATTTCGCGTTTAAACGTGGACTGATTAAAGCCGAGGCGATGCCAAGTCTGGGTAATATTGTCTTATATCTAGCCATTCCAGCGGTACTGATTGGTGGTTTGAGCAAGATTCATATTAGCGAGATTGTTGAGCCGTATTTTCTGTTGGCGTATGGGATGGGTTCATTGCTCAACCTTGTAGTTGCGGTGCTCTTAACATTGAAGCTGAAGGGTAATCCCTTTACGAAAGCTGCGGTTCAAAGTATGGGGATGTCTATTCCAAATAGCATGTTCATCGGCTTTCCCGTGTTGTCCTTAAGTTTGGGGCTGCCTGATATCGCCTCTTTAAGTTTGATGATGGCTGTGTTGGTCGAGAATCTTTTGATTTTGCCGCTTGTTTTGATCTTGCTGGAATATAGCCTTGGGCATAAAAGCGAGTCGGTATCTATTTTGCGGACAGTGCTACTGCGTATTGTAAAAAATCCACTGATTATCTCGATTGCTATAGGTGGAGTAATTTCTTTATCCGGCGTGAGCTTGCCTAAGCCCATCACCCAAAGCTTAGATTTACTCACTAAAATTTCTGCAGGTTTAGCCTTATTATTTATTGGTGCAGCTTTAGCTAATATCAAACCACAAGAACGGAAGGCTTGGCCTGATATGTCTTTGGTAATCTTGGGTAAGTTAGTACTACATCCTGTTTTAGTTGCAACTTGTGTGCTTCTTTTGCCAGATTTTAATCCTAGCTTTCAACAAGCGGCTATTCTCATGGCAGCAGCACCAATGATGAGTATTTATCCGATTCTGGGTGAACGCTATGGACTACGCGATTTCTGTGCAAGCACTCTATTCATGACAACGCTTTTATCGTTCATTTCAATGTCACTGGTTTTATTGCTGTTGGGCCTTTAAACCTCAGATCAGGTATGTGAGTCTAGTCAAAGCTGAAGCTGTCTGGCGTTGTAACAAGGAATATAGTAAATAGTTGCCTTACTGAGGTTTAGATCATGGATCGTTTTTAATGCCAACTCCCCCCACTCACGATAAACATCACGACCATCACCATACTCATGCAGAACATGAACATCACGCGCATGAACATCATCATGGGCCGAGTGACTATGGTCGCTCTTTTTTAATCGCGATTGTTTTAAATATTGCCTTTGTTATTACTGAATTTGCATATGGCTTACTAGCGAACTCAACTGCTTTAATGGCCGATGCCGGACATAATCTATCTGATGTTTTAGGCTTAATCGTGGCTTGGGGAGCTACACTGCTAGCAAAACGAGCACCGAATGAACGTTTCACTTATGGGTTACGAAGTAGTTCGATTTTAGCAGCCTTGGCGAATGCAGTCTTACTGCTAGTGGCTTGCGGTGCTATTGCTTGGGAAGCACTACAACGATTTATTGATCCACCGCTTGTGCAAGGCTCGACCCTTATCTGGGTAGCGGCATTAGGCATTGTGATTAATGGAGTGTCTGCTTGGCTATTTATGCGTGGGAGCAAACAGGATTTAAATATTCGAGGGGCTTATTTGCATATGCTAGCTGATGCCGCTGTGTCCCTCGGTGTGGTGGTGGCAGGCTTAGTGATTTTGTTCACAGACTGGTACTGGCTGGACCCACTGATCAGTTTAATCATTGTTGCTGTCATAGTGATAGGTACTTGGAGTTTATTGCGCGAGTCGACTCAATTAGTTTTGCTCGCTGTGCCTAAAAGCGTAGATTTGCCTAAGCTTGCACAATTTTTAGAGCAGCAACCTGGGGTGAGTGCTATCCATGATCTGCATGTTTGGGGTATGAGTACTACCGAAGCAGCCTTAACAGTACATTTAGTTATGCCCGCTGGTTATCCGGGGGATGTATTTATGGATAAATTGGCGCAGAGCTTAAAAACCAAGTTTTCAATTGCGCACAGCACCTTACAAATTGAGCAAGGTACTACAGAGCACCAGTGCTGTTTACATGAGCAGATTAAGTTTGAGCCTTTACATACGCATTAAAAAAGCGAGGGCGGCAAAGCGATGAAAGATGTTCCTCATTATTCACTCTATGGTAAAAGCTCGGCGGCAGAAGCACCCCATTATCTTTATATTGCGCGTTTAGAGGAGTCTTTGCCTAAACATAATTGGGAGATCCATGCGCATCGGCATGATCAAATGCATCAGCTCTTGATTGTGGAAGAGGGGAAGGTTTTGCTGCAAGTAGCGGATTGGACTGCAGAAGAGCAGGGGCCTTGTATTCTGTCTGTACCGGCTCGTGAAGTGCATGGATTTCGGCATAATCCTGAAGTGCGTGGTTATATCATTACGATTTCTGAGCCTTTTTTGATGGGCGCTTTTGCAGAGGCTGAACGCCAAGCTTTCCCCTTTTTATTTACTCAGTCTTTACTAATGCGTTCCAATGAGCAGAGTACCAGTGATCAAAACTTATTTTCCTTAGTTCGTCAGCTAGTGGCAGCCTATGAGCAACCGCAAAGTGGTCAGGCCTGTTTACTCGGTGCTTATCTAAAAATTGTCTTTGTACTCTTGGGGCGCGCAGCAGGGCATGTACAAACACCAGAGCAGAAATTTGACGCGAAAATAACTGTATATGAGCAATTTTTAAAACTACTGGAAGATCATTACATCAAGCATTGGCCTATTAGTTGTTACGCAGAACGTCTGGGGATGACAGAAAGTCGCTTGAACCGTTTATGCCAACGCTATACAGGGCAAAATGCACTACAAATTATGCATGGACGTTTGGTGACTGAAGCTAAACGTAAGCTCATGTATGCTAATTTATCAGTCAATGAAGTAGCTTATGAACTGGGTTTCAAAGATCCAGCTTATTTCTCACGTTTCTTTAATAAGAGTTGTGGCGAACCTCCTAGCCAGTTCAAAACTCGTGTGCGCACACAGGAATCAAGCTAAGTAATTGTGTAGCTTACAATTTTCGAAAAAATAGTCTAACGATTTAATGGGGTTCGGCTATAATTGAGGGCTAGTGTGTTAAATCAATTATGGATGAACCCCATCATGCCTATAGGACTAGAGGCTCAGCAAGTTCGGGCTATCTTTTTCCCGAAACGTAAACAGTTTACTTTTCACCGTATTAATATGGAGTACTTAGTACCGCTTAAAGCCTTAGGGCGTGAAACGGTGTATAGCTTACTTGATGCTGGTTTACGGAATAATTTGCGTAGTATTGGGGCTAAAGATGAGATTATTTTTAGCTTGCGCCCACAATTAGAAGGAGTAGCGGGGCGTATGTCTTTGCAAGGGCAACGCTTGGCACGTGAACGGGCAGTGTTACGTGAGCAATTAGCTAAACAAGTACAAAGAGGTTTCCAAGTTTATCGAGCAGAAGTGGAAGCCGATCTAGCAAACCTGAAGCTTGCCGAGGCTTTAGCCTTGGAGCAGCGAAGTGGTTACGAAAGCATGACCACTGCAGAGTATTTGCTACGTGATGCTGTTACCACTAATGTAAAAAATTATCGTGCTCATTTTGAATTAGCTTGGATTTATTTGACTGTGTTGGAGTCCTTAGCTGAGGCTGAATACCATTTCCAGATTGCAGCGCGCTATGCCTTAGAACAAGGTGACTGGCTCTTCTCTCAATTTGCAAAACGACACCTAGCAGACGCTTGTTATAGCCAAGCGAAGTTTAGTGAGGCTGTCGAACACTCTTTAGCAGTCTTGCATGACAATGCAGCGGCTGACTTAGAAGGTCGCTATGAACATATCCGTTATTTAGCTGCTGCTGGTGAAGTAGAGTCTGCTACCCAAAACTTGTCAGCCTTGGTATCCGCCTCGCCAGTGTATTATGTGCAAGCTCAAGCTGAGCCTGATTTTCGGCAGCACACGGCAGTACGCAGCATGCTATTTGATTTAAGACAAAAGCGTGTGGATCGGATTAGTCACTATGTGCACACCTCTTGGCAAAATCACCCACTAGCACGTATAAGTTTGCCGGATCGGATTGATCCTGAACAATTGTTTCGCCAGACTTTTAAGCAGCATATTAAAGTCATGGCTCATTTACCTTACATGACACTCACTACACGCGAAAACCAAATTGCATCGCTCATTGTTGACGATTCGCAGCGGCGAGTGATCAAAGAGTTAAATACACGCTCTAAATCCTATGAGCTTGCGAGTGAGCAAAAACGTAAAAAGTGGTTGTGGGTCAATAAAACGGGAGCTATTTTACTGCATGTAGCGGCTATATTGTTGTTAGCCTGTATTTTCTTTGTCGCTATACGCTATTTAGCTGACCTGCTTGGAGTAGGGACGGTGTTAGCTGGCTCTGACGCAATTATGAAACTGGCTTTAATCATCTTACCCTTATTATTAGGAGGTTTACTCTTAATTGGGTTTATTCCTAAAGGCGCTAGACGCTTGTTTTATAAGCAGATTGAGCTGGATAATACAGCAAAGATTATTAGTAATTTAAATTTGAAATAGCTAATCAAGGGCAGGGTAGAAGTACCCTGCCTAGAGCAAAATCAAGCAGTTTTCTTAGTTGATACCGCTTTTTTTATGGCCTCTTGCAGCTCGCCACTTTGGAACATTTCTAAAGTGATATCACAGCCACCTATCAATTCACCATCGATATAGACTTGTGGAAAGGTTGGCCAATCGGCATAACGTGGTAAATTATGAAAGATTTCCGGATCAGTTAATACATTAACATAAGCAAACTCTTCACCACATTGCATCAAAGCCTGTGCAGCGCGGCTAGAAAAACCACATTGTGGCATCTGTGGAGTACCTTTCATAAAGATAATTACCGGATTGTTCTTGACTGCATCATCAATACGTTCTAGTGCGTCCATTGTTATAACCTCTCGTGGAATAGTTGTAGGTATTGTACCTAGGTCTGATTGGTAAGGGTAATTCTTGTAGTATTATGTATTTTATACACATATTTTATGTTATGTAAAATTAGTATAGGAGAATACCCTATATAATTTAAGTGTGGAGTAGAAACAACGTAGATTAACAAAAATACAAAAAAAGAGAATTTTATTTAACATAATATGCATTATGCGTATAAAACAATAAATTATAAAAAGGCTATTCAGTAGGTGTTATCCACCCTCCCTAGCAGCCTTTTAAGAGTAAATTAAAAACTAATCCATTGGCATTATAATACGGCTATCTGAAGTACGTAACTGGAAGCTACGGGTGCGCGTAATGGTTTTATCATTTTCAGTTAAAGTCGCTACTACCCGATAATCACCCGCAGGCAAGGTAACATGAGTAGAATGATATTTGGCTGAAGTAACTTTAGTATCAGTGTCTGTGCGATAAACCGTCCAAGAAATATCTTTCATAGCTGGCTGATCATCGAAAGTTGCTACTAAATTTAAGCGTAGTTCTTGGGCTTGTACCGGACAAACAGAAACAATCACAGGAATCCATGCAGCAGCTATGTAGCGTAAAAGTTTGCTTCGAATGAACATATGGCCTCCTTGCAATATGACTTTAAACGAATGCTAATATTTAGATAGATGAATAAACATTCAGTTCCCATTCATTTTAGCGCAAACTAAAAAAATTACTCAAATATTCGCTGAATACTTGAGCAAAGTGTAATAATTATGTGTAATTGGCTACAAATTAAGCTAAAAAGAAGCGTAAAACTACTTTAGTAGCAAGGTCTTGGCGGAGCCTGTAACAAATTCTCGCCTAGTAAGCCTTCGAAATATTGTTGGATGCGTGATTGATGCTCACCAATGATTTGGATGCCTACTCCCTGTGGCAGGCTACGCACTGCCCCACCAGGTGTAATCCATACTACTCGACCCGGTACAGAAGCTTTTTGTTTCTCACTCAAAAGCTCTACTTGTACCTGTACTCGATCTCCAAAATTTAGATTTTCTTTAGTGGGTACAAATAATCCGCCACCTTTAAGCATAGGTAAATAGTGATTATGTAAAGCCGTCCGATCATTTAAACTGAAAGAGATTTTAATGGGTTCCATTCTTATTTTTTATTAAAATTAATAGAAACTAGGAAACTATAGCCATAAACTTAACATATTTTCTACCAGCAACCGTCCATTCAATGGATGAGTGGATAAGGCCTTTAACTCTAACAAGCGCTCATATAATAACCAAAGATCTCGTGGAGCAAGAGCCGCTAACTCAATGGAGTCCTCTGTGGCTATCTCCCCTATTTCCTGTCGAATTAAAGCTTGTACCCACTCTATCTGCCAATCTAGTAGCTCTTGGCGATTGTATTTTTCCCATTGGCTAGCTACCTCAAGCATACTTAATTGATGGAGTAACAGTGCTTTCAGCTGATTAAAAAATAATATTTTCTGTTGTAAGCGCTCATCAGCATCCTCCGCAATTGCGGCTAACGGTCGACCACCTACTAAAGCAAGTAGCTCACGAGCCGATTGTGTGGTTTTTTGGGCTGCTAACCATGCTAAAGAATCGGTTTGTGTAGGTAGCGCCAAACGAAATTGTTGGCAACGACTACGAATTGTCGGTATGAGTGCGGTTGGCTTATCGGTAAACAGTAAAAGGTAAGTATTTTCAGCTGGCTCTTCTAAAGACTTTAATAAACTATTGGCTGCATTAGAATTCATTGCTGCGGCATGAAGGATTAAAGCAACCCGATGGGGACTATAACTACGGCTTAGCTCTAAAAAACGATCTAAATTACGTACTTGTTCCACAGTAATAGACTGCTTATCGTCTACTAACTCTAACAACATAAAATCAGGATGCGAATGAGCAGTAAACACTTTACAGCTACGACACTCTCCACAAGCATAACCTACCTCGGTTGGGTGTAAGCATAGCAAGCTTTGGGCTAAGGAATAGACCATCTGTTCATGACCGCAACCTGTTGCACCTGTAAATAATAAGGCATGTGGTAGGCGTTGCTGCTGCCGAGCCTCTTGTATTCGCTGCCAAATCGCTTGATGCCAAGGATAGTTTGCCGCGACGATTGTCGTCATTAAACCTGCGCCCTATTTAAAATAGCCCTTAAAATTTGCTCTAGTTGCTTTTGCACCGAATTTAAAGGCTCAGCTGCGTCGACAATTCGATATTGCTCTGGATAGCGTTTAGCGCGCTCTAAATAGCCTTCTCGAATACGTTCGAAAAATTCTAGCTGTTCCTGCTCAAAGCGGTCTGTACTAAGGGCTAATTGTTGAGAGCGTGACCGCACTCGCTGCATGCCCAGATTGACATCGATATCGAATAACAGTGTGTAATCTGGCCGTAAACTGCCTTGTACCCAAGTTTCTAAAGCTGCAATTCGCACTTGATCCAAACCGCGTCCATAGCCTTGATAAGCATAAGTTGCATCCGTAAAGCGATCGCAAATGACCCAATTCCCTGCCTCTAAAGCAGGTAGAATTTTCTTTTGTAAATGCTCATTGCGTGCTGCAAACATTAACAGCAGTTCAGTGTCAGGGTGCATCTTAGGTAAACTACTGTCTAGTAGTACCTGCCTAATCGCTTCACTGACCTCAGTACCACCTGGCTCGCGAGTTTCTACAACTTGAATACCCTGCTGCTTCAAAAATTCACTGATGTACGAGCGGCTAGTGGTTTTCCCAGCGCCCTCACCCCCTTCTAAGGTCAGTAACAGGCCTTTTTGAGTCATTGAGTTGTTATTCCTTGTTGGCGTTTTTTGTCATTCTCTAGATATTGATTTACTGCTTTACGATGCGCTTCGTAAGTTTCAGAAAAGAAATGGCGACCATCTCCAGTACCAGTTGCTACAAAATACAAATAATTAGTTTTCGCAGGGTGCATGACGGCATCAATTGCTGCTTTGCTAGGTGTAGCAATGGGCGTGGGCGGTAGACCTGTCCGAGTGTAGGTATTCCAAGGGGTGTCAGTTTCTAGGTCTTTTTTGCGAATATTGCCATCATAAGCGTCACCCATTCCATAAATGACCGCAGGATCAGTTTGCAGCAACATGTTCTTCTCTAAGCGTGTTAAGAACACTCGCGCTATCATCGGTCGTTCATCAGGCATGCCTGTCTCCTTTTCAACCAAAGAGGCCAGAATGAGTGCTTGATAAGGTGTTTTAATTAAAGGATGCGGCTCTCGCTGTTCCCAAGCCTTTAATAAATAATCATACATAGCTTGATAACTGCGCTTTAAAACCTCGATATCACTCGATCCACGTGGAAAATTATAAGTATCCGGATAAAACCAGCCTTCTGCAGACTCTCCAGTAGCGCCCCCTAGTTTAGGCATTAAATTTTTATAGTCTTCCGGACTCAGTGTTTGCTTGATATGAGGATGGGTTTGTATCGCCTTAACCAGCTCTTTAAACGTATGTCCCTCAATAATAGCTAACTGATACTGTAGTGTTTTACCTGAAGTTAACCGCGCCAATAAGTCTCCAGTCGTCATTGGTGGCTCTAGGGGATATTCACCTGCTTTTAATTTATTTGCCTGCTCAGTGAGGCGGGCTTGTGCTAAAAATAAATATTCTGCTGGGATAAGGCTGGTTTTAGGCAAGAGCTCAGCTGCGATCAGTTGCTGCGTAACTTGCCGGATAGTTGCCCCCGGCTTCACTTCAAAAGTTGTAGGCTGATCGTTAGTAAGAGGTAGGGATGCCTGGGTAAAAGCTTGATATTGCTGATATACAAGACCAGCAGCTATTCCAGCTAAAATGACTAAGACTAGAACGAGCTTTAAAACAAACCGCATGGACAACTCTCGAAAAGATTGGGCAGGATTAACATAGAGCAAAGTCCATGACTTGCCAAGAAAAGCTTATAGATATTAATTATTTCGAGTCAGAGAAGTAAGCTTAGTTCAGCTTACTTCTTAAGGCTAAAGTTAAGATAACTTACAACTTAAAGCTTCTTAAAAATTAAGGTGCCATTAGTACCACCGAAGCCAAAGGAATTACTCATAGCTATATTGACCGTGGTTTCACGAGCGACATTGGGCACATAGTCAAGATCACATTCTGGGTCTTGCTGATGTAAGTTAATGGTTGGAGGTAGCACTTGCTCATAAATAGCCATCACACTAAACACAGCCTCGATACCACCTGCTGCACCTAGTAAATGGCCTGTCATCGATTTAGTAGAACTCACTGCTGTTTTGTAAGCATGATCGCCTAGTGCTAATTTAACTGCGAAGGTTTCCGCTTTATCACCCGCCGGTGTGGAAGTACCATGTGCATTAATATAGTCGATTTGATCAGGATTTAAACCCGCATCACGCATGGCATTGCGCATGCAGCGTGCAGCACCTTCACCGCCCTCTGAGGGCGAGGTCATATGGTAGGCGTCACTGCTCATCCCATAGCCGACTAATTCGCAATAAATTTTTGCACCACGGGCTTTCGCGTGCTCGTATTCTTCTAAAACTAAAACCCCAGCGCCATCACCCAAAACGAACCCATCACGATCTACATCCCAAGGACGACTAGCCGCTTCAGGATCATCATTGCGTGTTGATAAAGCACGTGCTGCAGCAAAGCCACCAATGCCTAAGGGTGTAGACCCCATTTCTGCACCACCGGCCACCATCACGTCTGCATCACCGTATACGATCATACGTGCTGCATCCCCAATACTATGGGTCGCTGTTGCACAAGCAGAAACAATTGACATATTTGGCCCTTTTAAGCCATACATAATCGATAAATTGCCTGCTACCATATTAATGATACTCGCGGGAACGAAAAACGGAGAAATTTTCCGCGCGCCTCCATTGAGAAAAGCGTTGTAGTTGCGTTCAATCGTCTGCAGACCACCAATCCCAGAGCCCATCAAGACACCAATACGCTCGGCATTCGCCTCGGTGACTTCTAAGCCAGAGTCACGGATTGCATCGACACCTGCACCAATGCCATAGTGGATAAAGGTATCCATCTTCTTTTGGTCTTTAGGTTTAATGTAATTATCAACATTAAAGCCCTTAACATTCCCTGCAATCCGCACACTAAACTCACTAGCGTCAAATAACTCAGGGCTGATGGTATTGATACCGCTTTTACCCGCCTTAATATTGCTCCATGCACTTTCTAAACTAGAACCTACAGGAGAGACAATACCCAGACCGGTGACTACTACACGCCTTTTAGACAAACTTATATACCTTCATGAAATAGAGATATTTCTGACCGGAAACCGTAACCCTAACTCAATAGGGCTACGTGTTTTAGGTAGCTAATCCTTACACTGAGCGGATTAAGCTGAAGTCAGGTGAGCATTGATGTAATCAATAGCTGCTTGCACAGTAGTGATTTTTTCCGCTTCTTCATCAGGGATTTCTGTACCGAACTCTTCTTCCAGTGCCATCACTAGCTCAACCGTATCCAATGAATCAGCGCCAAGATCTTCGATAAAAGAAGATGCATTGGTTACTTCAGACTCGTCTACTCCCAACTGCTCGACAACGATAGCTTTGACGCGAGCTTCAATACTCATGTTTTTAGTTCCTCTAGATTAAAATGCTTGGCATCGAAGGCTTATTGTATTGAAAACATTCGATGCTTGCCAGTTATGCAAAGGCAGAAATGCCTATGCCATATACATTCCACCATTCACATGAATGGTTTCACCCGTTACATACGCGCCCAAGGGTGAGGCTAAATACAGTACTGCACCCGCAATTTCTTCAGGCCGGCCCAAACGCGCCAAGGGAATATTTTGGAAAATCGCTGCACGTTGATCTTCAGAAAGCTCACGAGTCATATCGGTATCAATAAAGCCGGGAGCGACCACATTCACGGTAATATTCCTTGAACCGACTTCCCGGGCCAAGGATTTAGAGAAACCTACTAAACCTGCTTTTGCGGCCGCATAGTTAGTTTGTCCCGGATTACCACTGGCGCCAACGACAGAAGAAATAGAGATAATTCGCCCCTTTTTAGCTTTCATCATGTGACGAATACAAGCTTTGCTCATACGGAAGATAGAAGTAAGGTTAGTAGTGATTATCGTATCCCACTCTTCATCTTTCATCCGCATCAATAAGTTATCACGAGTAATACCAGCATTATTAACCAGTATACTGATACCACCGTAGTCTTTAGTTAAAGACGCTAGTAAATTATTGATAGACTCGCTATTGCCTACGTCTAATACTTTACCTGCGCCCTGAATACCTGTGGCGGCTAAATATTCAGTGATCGCTTGAGCACCGGTTTCGCTAGTGGCCGTGCCAATCACTATGGCACCTTGCTTACCTAAAGTTTCAGCAATAGCCCTGCCAATGCCACGACTAGCTCCTGTCACTAAAGCGATTTCACCTGTTAAATTAAACAAATCTGACACTTATGCCCCCTGACAAAATTTTAAAGCAGCCTCAAGACTGGTATTATCATGGATACAAACAGCATCCATCCGCCGCTCAATACGTCTATTTAAGCCTGTTAGCACTTTACCTGGCCCAAACTCAAGCATCACATTCGCACCATGTTGTGTTTGCAAATGCCGGATAGTACTGACCCAACGCACTGGACGATAAAGCTGTTCAGCTAGAGCACTGCGGACGTCTGTCGCTTCAACTCGTGATAAGCCATCTACATTTTGTAAGACCGGGAATTTACCCGCATAAAACTTAGTTTGGCTTAAGGATTGCTCTAATTGAATGGCTGCTGATTTCATCAAGCTACAATGCGAGGGTACGCTAACGGCTAATTTAATTGCTTTCTTCGCACCCAATTGATTAGCTACTTCAATCGCACGCTCAACAGCAGCAGCATGGCCTGCAATGACCACTTGTTCTGGAGAGTTAAAATTAACCGCTTCAACAATCTCATTTTGAGCCGCCTGCTGACAAGCAGCTACTACCTGCTCATCAGCTAGACCCAAAATCGCAGCCATAGCACCCACTCCTTCTGGAACAGCTGCTTGCATGAGTTGGGCGCGCTTAGAAACTAAAGCAAGCGCTTCATTAAAATCTAAAACTTCAGCAGCTACCAAAGCAGAATATTCCCCTAGACTGTGACCAGCTACCGCTACGGGTAAACATCCACCTTGGATTTGCCATACCCGCCACACAGCCACACCTGCAGCGAGCATTAAAGGCTGAGTCGTTTCAGTACTATTTAAGGCGCTTTCGTCACTCCCTTGAGCTAATTGCCATAAATCTCGCCCCAAAACAGAAGATGCCTGCTCAAAAGTTTGCGTAACGATCGGAAAAGAAGCTGCTAATTCAGCAAGCATACCCAATGACTGAGACCCTTGCCCAGGGAATAGCCCTGCTATTGCCATGACTGACTCCAGAATTAAAAACAGAAATTGTTGTCCAATGCATAAATTGGCATCTATGCTAATGGAATTTGCCAAGCAAATCACGCTGCTTGACAAAAAGAACTTGTCATCTGCCAGAATGGCAGGATAATACGCGCTTCATTGAAATTTTTGCAGATTAACCCTGTAGCAAAGGAATTATGGCGAGAGAAGATTATATTGAAATGGAAGGAACGGTAATTGATACTTTACCGAATACGACTTTCCGTGTGAAGTTAGATAACGAACATATTGTGATGGCTCATATCTCCGGTCGGATGCGTAAAAACTACATTCGTATTTTAACGGGTGACCGGGTGACGGTGCAATTGACGCCTTATGATTTAACCAAAGGTCGGATCAGTTATCGCAGTAAATAAAGCTAGGAGTTAACAACTCCTAGCCTCACATAACATAGTTTAGATGGCTGCTGCTTCAGCACCTTCGTAGTTCAAAGCTAAGGTATCATTTTCAACCGATACCTCAACCCGCCCACCGTTTGCTAATTCACCGAACAATAAAGCATCTGCTAGTGGGCGCTTGATATGCTCTTGAATCACACGTTCCATGGGGCGCGCACCCATCAATGGGTCATAGCCTGTTTTCGCTAACCAATCGCGAGCATTTTCATCGACGATCAAGGTTACACCCTTCTGTTGTAGTTGTGCTTCTAATTTGATCACAAACTTATCAACTACTGAGCGAATCACTGCATCAGTTAAGGCGTTGAACTGAATAATGCCATCTAAACGATTCCGAAACTCTGGCGTAAAGATACGCTTCACAGCTTCCATAGAATCACTACTGTGATTCTGCTTAGTGAAGCCTAAGGACTTACGGCTAATGTCTTCTGCGCCCGCATTACTAGTCATCACTAAAATCACATTACGGAAGTCAATTTTGCGTCCATTGGTATCAGTCAAAGTTCCATGATCCATCACTTGTAATAACAAGTTAAACACATCAGGGTGAGCTTTCTCAATTTCATCTAGCAGTAAAACGGCATGAGGATGTTTATTGACTGCATCAGTCAGCAAACCACCTTCGTCATAACCAACATAACCCGGAGGTGCACCAATCAAACGCGACACGGTATGCCGCTCCATATACTCAGACATATCAAAGCGAAGCATTTCTACACCCATACGTAGGGCTAGCTGCTTAGTCACTTCAGTTTTACCGACCCCAGTGGGGCCTGCAAACAGGAAGGAACCTATCGGCTTAGTATCATCACGTAAGCCTGAGCGCGCCATTTTGATCGCTGAGGTGAGTTGCTCAATCGCTGCATCTTGGCCAAAGATAACCATTTTGAGATCGCGTTCTAAATTCTTCAGCATATCCATGTCAGAATTAGAAACGGTTTTTGGTGGAATGCGTGCAATTTTAGCCACGATTTCCTCAATATCACCCACTGAAATCGTCTTTTTACGAGTCGCTGAGGGTTTCAAGCGGCGATTCGCACCCGCTTCATCGATAACATCAATCGCTTTGTCTGGCAAATGGCGGTCATTGATATACCGTGCTGCTAATTCAGCAGCCGCTTTCAGCGCAGACATGGTGTATTTAACTTGATGATGGTCTTCAAAGCGCGAACGCAAGCCTTTTAGAATTTCATAAGTTTCTTCCACACTGGGCTCATTCACATCTATCTTTTGGAAGCGACGCGCTAGGGCGCGATCCTTCTCGAACACACTGTGGTATTCTTGGAAGGTAGTCGAACCAATACATTTTAACTCACCAGAAGAAAGCACTGGTTTAATCAGATTCGACGCATCCATCGTGCCACCTGAGGTCGCACCCGCCCCAATAATGGTGTGGATCTCATCAATGAATAATACAGCGTTGGGTTCATCTTTGATTTGTTGAATCACCGCTTTGAGGCGTTTCTCAAAATCACCCCGATATTTAGTGCCTGCTAGCAGTGAGCCCATATCAAGGGAATAAATGACTGCATCTGCCAAAATTTCAGGTACTTCACCGTCAACAATTCGTTTAGCTAAGCCCTCGGCAATCGCCGTTTTACCTACGCCTGCTTCACCCACTAACAGAGGGTTATTCTTCCGACGTCGACATAAGACTTGCACTGTACGCTCGATTTCATTATCGCGCCCAATCAAGGGATCAATACGGCCTTCTAGAGCTAGCTGATTGAGGTTACTCGCAAATTGATCCAGAGCCTTTTGTTTGCCATCGCTTAACTCGGTATCTTGTTGCTCACCATTATTCCCTGAGGAATCCATATTGCCACCCTCATCATTATCGTGCCGACCACTGATATGCTCATCTTTGCGAATTCCATGAGACAAGAAATTCACAATGTCCAGACGTGCAACATCACGCTGCGACAAGAAAAATACCGCATGCGACTCAGGCTCACCAAAAATCGCGACTAAAATAGCGTCGCCGGTCACTTCACCCTTACGTGAGGACTGTGCACTATAAACCGCCCGATGAATCACCCGCTGAAAACCTAGCGTTGGTTGTACATCACGTTGATCGCTCGCAGGGAGCACGGGGGTATTATCATCAATAAAAGTCTCTAGCTCTCGCTTTAAACTAGGAATATCGACACCACAGGCACGTAGTGCAATCAAGGCACTTGGGTTATCTAACATGGCTAACAGTAAATGTTCAACCGTGACAAATTCGTGGTGGCGCTCCCGAGCATTGCGGAATAGCGTATTGATTGATTCTTCCACTTCAGCGCTTAACATAATTTTCGTCCCTTATGCCTCTTCCATCGTACAGAGTAGCGGATGCTGATTTTCACGTGAGTAGCGATTCACTTGAGCGACCTTAGTCTCGGCGATATCACGTGTATATACTCCACACACCCCCTTGCCCCGGGTATGAACATGCAACATAACACGAGTTGCGGTTTCATGATCTAATCGGAAAAAAATCTGCAACACGTCTATTACAAAGTCCATCGGTGTGAAGTCATCGTTTAAAAGTATAACTTTAAAACGTGCTGGTTCCTTCACCTTCGGACGGCTGTCCTGTACCGCTACACCAGAATCATGATCGCTGGAACCTTGTTTATCTTTGCCTGCCATTAGAAATACAACTCCAACTTAAGTTAGTCCATGGCTAACTTAATTAGTTAACTGAATCCATCCGCCCTTGTCATTATTCCTGACTTAGACCTGGGTATTTGTTCATTATTGGGATGAAACTAAGAAAGTAAAGTGGGGAAAGTTAAATAGAGCGTTAAGATAGGGAAGGAGCACATACAAGAAAAGAACAGTACCTTAGGTAGTACTGTTCTTTGCACAAACTTACATATGCTCGATGATATTATCACCAAACTCTGAACAACTAATTTCTTCAGCAGTATCAATCAAGCGTGCAAAATCGAAAGTCACGCGGCCTGATGCGATAGCACCTTCCACGCCTTTTACTACTAAATCAGCTGCTTCGACCCAACCCATATGACGCAGCATCATTTCTGCTGACAGAATGATGGAGCTAGGGTTAACTTTATCTTGACCCGCAAAGGTAGGAGCAGTGCCGTGGGTTGCTTCAAACATCGCAATAGTGTCTGACATATTCGCACCGGGCGCGATCCCAATCCCACCCACTTGAGCTGCTAAAGCATCAGAAATATAGTCACCATTTAAGTTCAAGGTGGCTACTACTGCATAGTCTTCAGGACGGAGGAGGATTTGTTGCAAGAAATTATCCGCAATAACGTCTTTAATGATGATTTCTTTACCCGTTTTAGGATTCTTGAAAGAGCACCACGGGCCACCTTTAATCTCTACCGCGCCAAACTCTTGTTTAGCCAGTTCATAGCCCCAAGTTTTAAAACCACCTTCAGTGAACTTCATGATATTGCCTTTATGCACAATCGTCATCGAAGGCAAATCATTATCAATAGTGTATTGAATAGCCTTACGGACTAAGCGCTTAGTCCCTTCAGACGAGACAGGCTTAATACCAATCCCTGAAGTTTCTGGGAAGCGAATTTTAGTCACACCCATTTCTTTTATTAAGAAATCGATCACTTTTTTCGCCTCAGCCGAATCCGCACTCCACTCAATTCCTGCATAGATGTCTTCAGCATTTTCACGGAAGATCACCATATTGGTTTTTTGTGGCTCACGTACGGGGCTAGGTGTGCCTTCGTAATAGCGCACAGGACGTAAGCACACATAAAGATCTAAATCTTGACGCAATTTCACATTCAAAGAACGAATACCGCCACCTACTGGTGTAGTCAAAGGCCCTTTAATCGATACCACAAAATCTTTCACTGCATGAACAGTTTCTTCAGGCAGCCACACGTCTTCACCATAGACCGTGTTAGCTTTCTCACCTGCATAAATTTCCATCCACTGAATTTGGCGCTTGCCACCATACGCGCGCTCAACCGCTGTATCGATAACCTTGATCATGACAGGGGTAATATCCACACCGATCCCATCACCTTCAACGAAGGGAATAATCGGCTTATCGGGAACATTGAGCGAAAAGTCAGGATTAGTCGTGATTTTCTGACCGCTAGTTGGCACCTTAACGTGTTTATACATTGGCTTAAAGCTCTCCTGGATTTATTTGATTTCTCAAGCGCGCAAGCATTATAAAACAATCTCTGCGTGAAGGTGCAGCATTTCTCTGTCACTGAGTGCTTGAAAGCAGCTAGAATATCCCCATTAAGCTAGCAGGAATCGGATGCAATGGTCTGGAAACCACGGGTAGTAGTTGCAAGTGTAATTGAGCAAGAAGGTCGGTTTTTATTGGTTGAGGAAGTCATTAATGGCGTACAGGTGATTAATCAGCCTGCAGGCCATCTTGAGCATGGCGAGAGCTTAATTGAGGCTGTCAAACGCGAAACTTTAGAAGAAACCGGCTATCGCTTTGAGCCGACCGCTTTATTAGGGATCTTAATGTTGAGTTCTGATGATCCTGAGCGAGTCTATTTGCGCTTTACGTTTACAGGGACTTTATTAGAGAAAGTGCCTAACTACCAAACTGATCCTGATATTATTGCAACCCACTGGCTCAGTCCTGCAGAAATTCAATCACACCCACGCTTAAGTCCACGCAGTGATTTGGTGTTTCAAGCCATCAATTTGTATACCAGTGGCCAACGCTTGCCCTTAGAAACTTTAGTCTTTACTCAATGAAACCACGCGTTATTGTCGGCTTATCAGGAGGGGTTGACTCCTCAGTAGCAGCTTTATTGCTTTTAGAACAAGGCTATCAAGTTGAAGGTCTGTTCATGAAAAACTGGGAAGAAGATGACACCGCTGAATACTGCTCAGCTACTATAGATTTGGCCGATGCACAGTCCGTTGCTGATCAATTAGGGATTTGCTTGCATACAGTTAATTTTGCTAGCGAATATTGGGATTATGTCTTTACCTACTTTTTAAATGAATACCGAGCAGGGCGTACCCCTAATCCGGATATTATCTGCAATAAAGAAATAAAGTTTAAGGCATTTTTAGACTTTGCCTTGAGCATGGGCGCGGATTTTATTGCAACGGGTCATTATGCCCGTACCCAGCAGCTAGCGGATGGTAGCCTTCAAATGCTTAAAGGTTTGGACGATAATAAAGACCAAACTTATTTTCTCTATACCTTACAACAAGCACAACTCAAGCATAGTCTCTTCCCGATTGGGCATTTGCCTAAAAGTCAAGTACGCGAACTAGCTGAGCAACAAGGCTTTACTACTGCACGGAAAAAAGATAGTACCGGTATTTGCTTTATTGGGGAGCGGAAGTTTCGAGATTTCCTCCAGCGTTTCCTGCCTGCACAGCCCGGCGCGATTGTTGATGTTGAAGGTAAGGTCTTAGGTGAGCATCACGGTTTAATGTATTATACCTTGGGTCAGCGCCAAGGCTTAGGGATTGGCGGGCGTAAGGACACTCCAGAGGCGCCTTGGTTTGTGATTGCTAAACATCTAGAAAGCAACGAGCTAGTCGTAGCCCAAGGTAATCAAAATGATTTTTTGCTGAAATCATTTTTAGTGGCCTCACAGGTGCATTGGGTAGCAGGTTCTGCACCTGCTCAAGATTTTGAGTGCACTGCTAGAATTCGCCATCGTCAACCTGTGCAGGAATGTTTAGTAGAGCTCAAGGGGAATATAGCCAGGGTCTGCTTTAAGCAAGCACAGCGAGCCATCACGCCAGGACAATCGATTGTATTTTATCAAGGTGAAGTGTGCCTTGGGGGCGGAATAATTGATGAGATGCAGACGGACTGTGCCTAAGTTTACTTGATCTTTTGTAGATTTAATTATATCTATCCTTTTTCATAGCTAACTCCAGATAATCACTGTGCAAGCCAATAATAGAAATCGAACTTTCGCTCTCGCTGCTTTGTTTCAAAATGTTGAGGGTGTCAATCAAATTGCCACTACTGGCCAAGTCAATAATGAGCTACTTACTCAAGCAGTTAACAGTTTATTGATGGAGAGTTCTAATGAGATCGAGGATCTCTATGGCGGAGTCGCTGGTTTAAAAACAGGCTTAGAGGTTTTATTGTATCAACTAGGTGCAAGTCGCCTCACCCCTGAAGGTAAACCCAAGAATCTTGAGGCAACGCGCTATGCTGTCAATTTGCTTTATCTAGAAAAGAAATTAAGTAATGATCAGGCAACTTTTCGTACAGTCTTACAAGGTATCGAGTCAGCTCAACAGCAACTAGAGTTTTTCCCTCTTACCCACCCTAATATGATTGCACGTTTAGCTGAGCTTTATACACAAACTATTAGCAAAATAGGTCCACGGATCATTATTAAAGGTGAACAGGCGTATCTGTCTAATCCTGATAATGCTGCAAAAATTCGGGTACTTTTATTTGCTGGTATCCGAGCTGCGTTGTTATGGCGTCAAGCCGGTGGTGATCGCTGGAAGTTGTTATTTTCTCGAGGCAAACTTCAGTCTGAAGCACAGCAATTATTGAAAGCGGCTAAGGCTTGGTAGTTTTTTGTTTTTTGGCTGAGAAGTATAAGGTGTTAATGTTTTGTTTGTCTTTTTAATTTTACATAACATAAAATATAAGAATAAAATACAGTAACTAAGCTCTGGACGTACTTAGGCTTAGAGTTCTACTCTTCTTAAACTAAATCTTGATTAATTGAAGCTATCACTGCTAGTGGATCTCTAGCTTGAGTAATAGGTCGTCCCACAACCACATAATCAATACCTAGCTGGCGAGCAGCTCGTGGTGTAAGCACCCGACTTTGATCATCTTGAACACTGCCTACAGGACGGATTCCTGGGGTAACTAGCAAAAACTCTGATCCACAGGCTTGCTTTAAGAGCTGAGCTTCCTGCGCAGAGCACACTACCCCGTCTAAACCACAGGTTTTAGTCAAGGCTGCTAAATGACTGACTTGCTCAGCAGGCGTTTGGCTAATATTAATTTTTTCTAATTGCGCTTGATCCATGGAGGTTAATACGGTTACCGCAATCAGTTTAGGGGGCTGGTGAAAACCAGCCAAAGCCTCACGCGCAGCTAGCATCATTTTATCGCCACCAGCAGCATG
Source organism: Thiothrix sp. (assembly GCA_008015155.1). Lineage (GTDB taxonomy): Bacteria > Pseudomonadota > Gammaproteobacteria > Thiotrichales > Thiotrichaceae > Thiolinea. The sequence continues at coordinate 3,402 of SSFA01000023.1, read as the reverse complement.
TACGTTCAGCATCCACACTCCCAAATTGGCAGCTGACTTACAAGCTCCGGCTACCGTATTAGGAATATCATGAAATTTTAAATCGAGAAAAACATCAAAACCTAGGTCAACTAACTGCCGTACAAAGTCTGGGCCGGCAGCAACAAATAATTCAAAGCCTACTTTCAATTTACAGTCTTGTGGAGACAAACGCTGGACTAGGTTTAAAGCTAGCTCAGCTGAAGAAAAATCTAAGGCAATAATTAAACGATTTGTCACAACAAGCTCCCTAATCTAAATCGACTATTTTACTGACTCTGTACTGAGTCCCAATGATGACATGCTGGGCAACGCCATACATACTCGTGTAGTTTATAGCCACAATGAGCACATTGAAAAGGCGGTAAAGTACTGGATAAACGTCCGAGAGCTAAACTCAACTCGGCCAAAGTGTGAGTACTATTTGCCTCAGTGGTTAGATAACGAGCAACACAAGCAAGCGTTTGCACATTGCCTAACTCATGCTGTAAATGTTGATGCATAATGGGAGACAAACTACCCCCCTGCCCTATTGCCTGCGCAATAGAGGCCAAAGCAGGCAACATTTTAGAATCTGGTTTACGTCGATATTCTGTACTAACTACTTCATATAACTGCTGTAGCTCAACAGGTTGAGTAAACACTGTTAGTAAACGTTTCACTAAAGAGTTTAATAAGCGCTGATCATAAGTTAATGCTTGACGAAAGTACTTTAAAGCTGCTGCGCGTTCACCTCGTGCTAACGCTAATTCAGCTAATAAAGTTTGTACGCGAGCTGATTGCGGATAAATATTTAGCGCTTTTTTTAGTTTCTCATCAACTTGAAATAACTGGTTTTTGGCTAATAATTCTTCTACCTGCTCGCATAAATAATGAGCCATCAACTGGATACGTTCAGTCTTATCTGTTACTGAATATTCTGTTAAAGCAAGGGCTTTTTCCCATTCATGCAGCTGTTCATAAATACGTCGCAAGGGAATACAAGCAGCCGTATTTTTAGGATAAGTTTTAAGCAGCTCATTAAAAACACTTTCAGCTCTATCTAATAGACCTGCTGCGAAAAAATCCTCACCTAATGCCAACATAGCTGTTTGACGTTGAGCATTTGTTAAATCGGGTCGCGCAACTAAATGCTGGTGCAAGCGTAAAGCACGGTTGACCTCTCCACGATTGCGAAACATTTTGCCTAAAGCTAAAAAGGTTTCAGCCGCTTGCGCATCTAAGCTAGGGGTCTCTAAGAAAACATCTAAAGCTTTATCAGGTTCTTCGTTTAATAAGAAATTGATCCCTTGGACAAAGCGTGGAGAGACCTCAGCACCTACTGTTTGGCTAGAACGTTTTTTTTTGTAAGCAGTTCGCCATCCAGAATAGAAAGCCAGCGGCAGGAGAATGAATAAAATCTCTAGCATATTAAATAAGTAAGGAGGCTAAAAAGCCTCCTAGAGAGCAAAGAAAACCAACAACTACTAAAAAGAAAAAATCAGTCTTGAATCGCATAATGTTGTCGTGAACTATTAACGCGCTCACGTAATTCTTTACCCGGTTTAAAATGCGGTACAAACTTAGGTGGTAAACTGACTTGGTCGCCTGTTTTAGGATTGCGTCCTTTACGTGCAGTTCGATGGTGCAAAGAAAAACTACCAAAGCCCCGAATTTCGATACGTCCACCTGATGATAAAGTTTCACTCATCGATTCTAATAATAATTTAATCGACAGCTCAACATCTTTACTACTCAGATGACTTTGTTTACGGGTTAGAATATCAATGATTTCAGACTTGGTCATCCGTTACGCTCCTGAAGCTTATTTAGCTGAATTTGAGTTTTATAATTCTAGCGGGGAATAGAGGTAATTGCACTGGTATTAGAACCAATTTTACAATTACCTCACATCTGGAATAAAGGCCTTCCTTGGCCAAAATGATTTTATTCCATTTTAAGGAGCAGAAAGATTAATTATTATTAATCACTCATTTGCTCTTTAAAGATATCACCTAATGAAGTGGAAGCAGAACCCTTAGTATATTCCTTCATGGTACGGGCTTCTTCTTCATTCTCTTTTGCTTTAATTGACAGGTTAATCGCACGAGTTTTACGATCGACACCCATGAATTTAGCTTCGATTTCATCGCCTTCATTTAATAAGGTACGCGCATCTTCTACACGATCACGTGATAATTCAGAAGCACGTAAAATACCTTCGATGCCATCGCCTAAATCAATACGTGCTGATTTAGCAGTTACTTCAACGACTTTACCTTTAACAAAGCTACCTTTGGCATGAGCACCCACAAAGTTGGAGAATGGATCTTGCTCCATTTGCTTAATGCCTAAAGAGATACGCTCACGCTCTGGGTCAACAGCCAGTACAACCGCTTCTACTTCATCGCCTTTCTTGTAATTGCGTACTGCTTCTTCGCCAGGTGCATTCCAAGAAATGTCAGATAAATGGACTAAACCATCAATACCACCATCTAAACCGATGAAGATACCGAAGTCAGTGATGGATTTGATCTTGCCAGAAACTTTGTCGCCTTTATTGTGTGAAGTCGCAAATTCATCCCAAGGATTAGCTTGGCATTGCTTCATACCTAAAGAAATACGACGACGATCGGCATCGATGTCAAGAATCATGACTTCAACTTCGTCACCCAAAGTGACGACTTTAGCTGGGTTAACGTTTTTGTTGGTCCAATCCATTTCAGAAACGTGAACTAAACCTTCTACGCCATCTTCAATTTCAACGAAACAGCCATAGTCAGTTAAGTTACTCACTTTACCAAACAGACGCGTTTCGCGTGGATAACGACGAACTAAATCTTGCCATGGATCTTCGCCTAATTGCTTCAGGCCCAAAGATACGCGGTTTTTGTCTTTGTCGAACTTAAGAACTTTAACTTCGATTTCATCACCGATATTAACCACTTCAGAAGGATGCTTAACACGCTTCCAAGCCATATCTGTAATGTGTAATAGACCATCGATACCGCCCAAGTCAAGGAAGGCACCATAATCAGTGAGGTTTTTAACCACGCCTTTAACTGCTTGACCTTCTTGGAGATTATCCAATAGAGCCTCACGCTCTGCGCTGTACTCTTCTTCAACCACAGCACGGCGAGAAACTACTACGTTATTGCGCTTCTGATCCAACTTGATCAGTTTGAACTCAAGCTCTTTACCTTCTAAGTAAGCCGTATCACGCACTGGACGTACATCGACTAAAGAACCTGGTAAGAAAGCACGAATATCGCTTAACTCAACAGTGAAACCACCCTTAACTTTGCCAGTGATGATACCTGTAACGATTTCATCATTTTTGAAGGCTTCGTCAAGAATTTCCCAAGCACGCATCCGGCGAGCTTTTTCGCGAGATAAACGCGTCTC
>SSFA01000033.1 GCA_008015155.1 Thiothrix sp. | reverse complement strand
TTGCCATGCCCTCGATCTAGCAAGCTGTTAGCCGCGCTAATCCGTGCAGCATGCGGGGCTTCACCGTCATTCATAATGCCGACTAGGGTTTCTAAGGCGGCTTGGGAGTGCTCCCTAGCGGCCTCTCGTAGTTCCAACTTCACTTTATTGATACTCCCCTGCTTGCGGCCTGCATTGTTTCGTTTTCCACCGTGCATGATGCACCTCTAAAACTTGATTATTAATCAAAATTCTATCTACAAAATTTTTTAAATAGGATTTGGGCAAAGTGCGCTCGACTAACCCACGCCTAAATATCACCATCGTTTTTGTCCCGTGGTGCGGTAAGTCATAGAGCAATTTTACCTTATTAAGTTGTACTTTTAATACATAGCACCCAACAGTCAAGGGGGAGCGTGTTTTGTGTCTTTTTTAGCCGCTGGTGTACTTAGTGTACTTAGTGTACTTATTTTCCGTATCTTTAGACTGTCGCGCGCTGTGTGTGTTTTTTTGCTTATTTATTAGCCTTTTTGTTCTTTTATTGTTCGTTTTATTATAATTTATCTATTAATTAATAAAATATATTTATAAATATGGTAGATAATTAATCAAATTGGTGTACTTAGTGTACTTGGTGTACTTATCTTCCAAACGGGTTAAAAACGGACAAGTACACCAAAAGCCATTTTTTGGACTTTATGTACACCAGTAGCTAGCAGAACCAATAAAACAAAAGCTTGTACTTTTCTTGCATTGAATAGGCGAAAAAAAATCCGGATCATCCGGCCTTGATGGTTATGCACTACGCTGGAAGGTGAGGATATTCCCGACCGATTGCCCGTGAATAAGTTCTGATAACTTGCGCGCCCAAGCATCAAGCGCTTGCTGTTTCTCTTTGGCATAGTCATTTCTGTCATAGATACCACCGACAGACCTATCAATGTGATTCGTTACTTTATCTTGAATGATACGGTTAAAACCTAGCGTACTTATGCCACTTACAAAAGTACGTCGTAAATCATGCGGTGTAGGACGTGGTTCAGACTTCCATTCAACTTTGGCACTTTCCATCACTGCTGGAAGTGTCGAAGAATCTTTCGCTTCCCCTTCTCTGTTAATCAATAAGTAACCCTTTCGACTGTGGGGGCGTAACTCTTCAATAATCTGTTTTGCCATATCGCTTAAAAACACGGTGTGAGGTACTGAATTCTTAGGGTCAGGTATCAACCACCAGTCGCCCTGAATATACCTCTCTTGCATAGAACAAATTTCATCAACCCGCTGTCCGGTGATGAGCGCTAACTTCAAAGCGCTATTAGTTGCCAGATCACACTTATTTGAATGTAACCAGTGCCAGAACAAAACGATCTCAGTATCTGATAACACCCGCGTCCTTGATTCCTCTTCTAGCTTCTTAATCCCCTTAGCTGGATTCACTTCAATGAGGTCGCGCTCTAAAGCAAACGCAAAGTATTTAGACAGTAAGGATAACAGCCGATTTCTTGCCACTAGTGCGCCTGCATCCTCTTTCTTGTCCAAGAGTGCTATGACATGTGCACGCTTCACAGCATCAATTTTTAGGCTTCCCAATGCGGGGATAACATCAGCTTTTAATTGGCGTTCATCCTCTTTCCATGATTTCTTTTTCTTCTTGGCGTAACGCTCAATGAAAGTTTCTGCAAAGTCTTTGACTGTAGGTGCTGCATTAATAGATTGAGTTTTTAGGTCACGTTCAACTTTAGGATTAATGCCACTCTTCACCTGAGCTACTAAACTAGCGTGCTCTTTGCGAGCCTCAGACAAACTCAGATCATCCACCGCCCCAATCGTATACTCAAATGGTTTCCCATGAATTTTGTAGCGGTACAAATAGGACTTGTGCCCTGCCCTAGTCACTCGAACTTTTAGGCCATTCCCATCTAAATAATCCGTATAGGGCTTACCCTCTTGATTCTTCAGAGACTTGATAGCTAAAGCAGTCAGTGCCATATCATCTATACCCCTATCTATACCTTTTGTGTGTGAAAAGTAGCGTACAGATGAAAACAGATATGAACAATAGAATGACTAGAAGCCTTATGTGGCAAGGTGTTTAGAAAACACATCTGAACAGGTAAAAACACTACATCAACTGACTTGTAATCAGTAGGTCTTCAGTTCGATTCCGAGTGCCGGCACCAAATTTAAAGCCTTGTAAATTAATCGTTTACAGGGCTTTTTGCTTTTTAGCTTAAGTCTTCCATTAACCAATAGACAGTTTTAATTATTGAACTGCTTACACAGTTCATACCGGCCCAAATTTCTACATTATTTTTATTTCCAGACTGCCAAAATTCGCACTATCCCATTCTGTGAAGTAAATATACATGAGTTCAAACCCAAGCAGCTGGTTTAACTTAGACGGCTTACTCATACGCCCAAGGTGGCAGCGCTATCTCTTAGCCTTGCTTACTGTCGCCGTCACTATCATCATCGCGCGTCCCTTGGCTAAGTACTTGGACTTAACCAATATAGTCATGCTGTTTTTGCTAGCTGTCGTTTTTGTCTCAGTCAAACTGGGACGCCGCCCTGCCGTTCTAGCTACTGTGGCTAGCGTTTTAGCTTTTAATTTTTTCTTTGTACCACCGCAATGGTCTTTAGCAGTTTCACATATTCAATATGTGATTACCTTAGCCGTGATGTTGATTGTAGCGCTAATTATTACCCATTTTATGTCCGGATTTAGGGAGCAAGCCTCAAATGCTGCTCTACGTGAGCAACAGACTTTAGAACTGTATCGTCTTGAAAAAATTGCACAGGAGACACAAGTCCAAATCGTGGTAGAGCGTTTACGCAGCTCCATTTTATCAGCCCTCTCCCATGACATTCGCACGCCTCTCACTTCATTATATGGTTTGGCTGACTCATTACAGTTCACCACGACTAACTTAGATGCCAAGACTCAAGACACTTTAGATGCTTTGCGTGACCAAGTGAAGCGGATTAATAATATGGTGAATAACCTGTTAGAAATGGCTCGCTTGCAGGCTGGTAGCTTGCAATTTCGTAAAGAATGGCAGCCGATTGATGAAGTGATTGGCTCAAGCCTTAAGTTACTGCAAGCTGCCTTGAGTCAGCATCGAATCAGCGTCCAGATTCCTGAGGATTTTCCTCTCCTAGAATTCGATGCCTTACTCATAGAACGGGTTCTGTGCAATCTATTAGAAAATGCAGCTAAGTATTCTCCCCCTCATACTGACATCAGCATTCGGGCGCAACTGCTAAATAACCAAGCTGAAATCTCTATTTGCAATGCTGGAGAAGGCTTTCCAGAAGAAAAGCTCGAGCAAGTTTTTGAACTATTTGAGCGCGGTAAATCCGAGTCCACTATTCCAGGCGTAGGCTTGGGATTGAGTATTTGCCTGGCCATTCTAGAAGCGCATCAAGGCAGTATCAAAGTCCTCAACCTAGCTACTGGAGGTAGTTGTACTTGCTTTTATCTACCCTTAGGTAATCCACCTAGCATTTTAACAGATGAACTCCCAACAGGACTCCCTAAACTATGATTCCTGATCACCCTCATATTCTTATTGTTGAAGATGAACCCACTATCCGTCGTTTTGTGCGCACTGCTTTAGAGTCTGAAGCTTGCGAAGTGCTTGAGGCGAGTCACTGCCAGCAAGCTTTAAAGCTACTCCAACAACAAAATCTCGATTTATTGTTGCTTGATCTGGGCTTACCCGATGGAGATGGCTTGAGCTTGATTAGTAATCTAAGAGCTTGGTCGAAACTACCTATCTTAGTCTTATCTGCACGTACTGCCGAGCAAGATAAAATCAAAGCGCTTGATTTAGGTGCTGATGATTATCTGATTAAACCTTTTTCGATTGGTGAATTATTAGCGCGTGTCCGTGCTCTGTTAAGACGCAGCCAAGTTCAAGTGAATCCAGAAACCTACTGTTATAACTTTGGCCCAATTGAAGTCGACCTGCAACAACGCCGAGTCACCCGCAGGGGAGAAATAGTGCATCTCACTCCAATTGAATTTCAATTACTGAGCTTAATGCTAGTCAATGCCGATCGTGTACTCACCCACCGTTATCTACTACGCGAGCTTTGGGGAGGAACTTACGTGGAAAGTAATCATTACCTGCGGGTGTACATGCGGCATTTACGTCAGAAACTAGAAGATGATCCGAGTCAGCCCAAGCATTTTCTCACTGAAACTGGCATTGGCTATCGCTTTCAAATTTAGTCACTATCAAGGACTGACCTCCACATGAGTAATAACTCCCAACCCAAACAAAGTTTGGGTATCTTAACCTTGACCGCTTTAGGCATCGTCTATGGTGATATTGGCACTAGCCCACTTTATGCTTTTCGAGAAGCATTTGCTCATGGCATGGAGCCAACAGAAGCCAATATTTTAGCCACTTTGTCAGCGCTATTCTGGGCGATTACGCTGATTATCTCTATTAAATACATCTGGCTAGTTTTACGTTTTGATAATAAGGGGGAAGGCGGAGTACTTGCCTTACAAGCACTTGCACAACGCCATAGTCGGCGCCCCTTCCCTAAACTCACTCAAACCATACTTATTCTTGGTATGGTGGCCGCCGCACTCTTTTATGGAGACGCTATCCTCACACCTGCCATCTCAGTTCTTTCAGCCGTTGAGGGTATTAGTGTGGCTACGCCGCAATTTGAAGAGTGGATTCTCCCGATTGCGCTAGGAATTTTAATTGGCTTATTTCTTATTCAACGTTATGGCACGGCTAAAGTCGGCAAACTATTTGGCCCGATTACTTTAGTATGGTTTGTTACTTTAGCTGCTCTAGGGATAATTAGCATTTTACAAACTCCAGCAGTACTTAAAGCACTTAACCCACTCTACGCACTTCAGTTTACCCTAGATCACCCCTTAGCAGCTTTTACACTTTTATCAGCTATCTTTTTGGCACTTACTGGTGGTGAGGCTCTCTATGCAGACATGGGTCATTTTGGCGCCAAACCGATTAGACTTGCTTGGTACGGTTTAGTCTGCCCCTCTTTAGTTTTAAATTATTTTGGACAAGGGGCTTTAATTCTGCGCGAGCCTAGCGCTGTTTCCAATCCATTCTATCTATTAGCTCCGGATAGCTTTTTAATTGCTTTAGTTATTTTAGCCACTATGGCTACTGTAATCGCTTCTCAGGCGACGATATCAGGAGCTTATTCATTAACCTTTCAAGCCATCCGCTTAGGTTATTTACCAAGAATGCGTATTCAGCACACATCCGATACCGCACAGGGACAAATCTATATCCCCAGCATAAACTGGATCATGCTGCTTGGGGTAATATGGTTAGTATTAGAACTTGGTTCTTCTAGCAATTTGGCAGCTGCTTATGGCATTGCTGTATCAGGTACTATGGTTATTACAAGCGTATTAGTCTTGATTGTAGCCATAGCTCGCAGTAATCAGCGCTTACGCCACGTTATTATTCCGCTAGTGCTCGTTTGCCTAGGATTTGAATTAGTATTTTTTGCGGCAAATATGACTAAGTTTGTTCACGGTGGTTGGATACCCCTAGTAACTGGCATTTTAATTTTCATTCTGTTGAGTACTTGGAAAACGGGTAGCGAACTCCTAGGCGAACAACGCCGTAAGATTAATATGACTTTGCGTAAATTTGTGAATGAAGTCTTACCCACTACTCCACGTATTCCAGGCACTGCTATTTATTTAAGCTCTAGTGCAGGTTTAGTACCCAGCCGACTCTTTTATAATCTAAAGCACTACAAAGTATTGCATGAGCAACTGATTTTTTTGCATGTGAATAATGAAGAAATTCCTTATGTAGCTGGAGAGGAGCGTTTACAAGTGCTTGGTTTAGCTTCAGGCTTGTATACGATTGCGATCCGTTTTGGCTTTCGTGAAGAACCAGACTTAAGCAAAGCACTGCAGCAAGCTGCCTTATACCAGTTGAATATCCCAAGCGATGCGAGCTTCTTTATTGCTCGTACTTCAGTGGTAAGTTGTGAGGGAATTTTACCTTATTGGCGGTGTCGACTTTTTGCTTGGATGATGCGCCAATCTGAAAGTGCAGCTACTTACTTCCGCATCGCTCCAAATCAAGTAGTAGAACTTGGCACCCAAGTGAGTCTCTAAATAAAAAGGCTAGCGCCCTGCCTAAGCAACCGCGCTAGCGCTCTACTCTACATCAAAGCTTGATTAGGCTGTCGCTTTAGCAAACAAGACTTCATAAGGTGGCAAAGTGACTAAGCCATCCTGCAAGCTACCTGCAAAGCCATGCCCCGTTAAAGCTTCCAGCGATAAATCCTTAGGTAAGCTAAAGCTTTGTGGGCTATTACTTAAATTAAACACACAGCAGATCGACCCGCGCATTAGGACCAAAATAGGTTCAGGCGCATCTAAAAAGCGATTATCGCCACTTATTAGCTCGGGCTGTTGATGACGCCAGTGTAAGAAAGTCTTAATGCGTTGCAGCACCGAGTCTGAGTGCTGTTGTTGATCCACCGCTAAAGCCTGATGGGCTTCAGGGATAGGTAACCAAGGCTTGACACCAGCAGCTGTAAAACCAGCATTCGCTTCATTGCCAGCCCACGGTATTGGTGTACGACAACCATCACGACCTTTAAACTCTGGCCAAAAGCGAATCCCAAACGGATCTTGCAAATCTTCATAAGCGATCTCAGCTTCTGGCAAGCCCAATTCTTCGCCTTCATAGAAACAAGAGCTACCTCGTAAACTCGTCAAAAGAGCCGTTAAAAGTGGAGCTGCTGCATGCCCTACGCCCCAACGTGTGACCGCACGTGCAATATCATGATTGGAAAAAGCCCAACATGACCAGCCACCCTGCATCGCTTCCATACGCTCAACCACCCGACGAATATGTCCAGCGCTAAACTCTTTGGTCATAAAGTCGAAGCTATAAGCCATATGGATACGTTTGCCTTGCTCTGTATATTCTGCAATGCGTGTGTACATATCCGTCACTGCACCCAATTCACCAACCGAGGTTACTGCAGGATACTGATCTAAAACTTGGCGGAACCGCTCTAAAAACTGTAAGTTTTCAGGACGAGTAATGTTGTAGAGTGGTTCTTGGAGCGCATACGGATTGGACTCATCAATCCCATTGACGCGCTTATTACCAATCGGTGGATTGTCACGCAATTGCTGGTCGTGTACATACATATTCACCGTATCTAAGCGGAAACCATCCACACCTAAATCTAACCAGAAACGTACAACGTCTAATAAAGCGTCCTGTACTACCGGATTATGGAAATTTAAATCGGGCTGGCTGGTAAGGAAGTTATGCAAATAATATTGGCGGCGGCGTGTGTCCCATTCCCAAGCGGAACCACCAAAAATGGAGAACCAGTTAGTGGGTGGTGTGCCATCAATTTTCGGCTCTGCCCAAACATACCAATCCGCTTTCTCATTAGTTCGACCACTGCGACTTTCAATAAACCAAGGATGCCGATCTGAGGTGTGCGATAAAACTAAGTCAATCAGCACTCGCACACCTAAACGATGCGCTTTACTTAAAAGCTGCTTAAAACTCTCTAGATTACCGAATAAAGGATCCACATCACGATAATCAGAAACGTCGTAGCCAAAATCCTTCATAGGCGACGTAAAAAAGGGCGAAATCCAAATCGCATCCACCCCTAAATCGGCAATATAATCCAGCTTCTCAATGATACCCGGTAAATCACCAACACCATCGCCGTTCGTATCTTTGTAAGAACGCGGGTAAATTTGATAAATGACTGCACCCTTCCACCAGTCTTTATCACCACCTAATTGTAAATATTGCGTTTGCATGGCGAGCACCCTCTCCGTATTGTCTATCGTGTAGGCCAAGAGCTATAACACTCCATTAAAGCACAAGTTCAAAGCGCTTTGAAATATTAAATGTTTACCTTAAGGTAAAGCTACTATTCCAGCTCCTGCTTATTCGCTAGAATCAGGTTTTATCACCCCTAAGTAAAGATCCAATCTCTTATGAGTTTGAAAGAACTATCACAGCGCCTTGGATTATCACAAACAACGGTCAGTCGTGCTTTGAACGGTTACCCAGAAGTGAGTGAACGTACTAGGCAGCGGGTGATGCAACTGGCACGTGAAATGAATTACCGGCCTAATCCTAGCGCTAAATCCTTGGCCACTGGACGCACAGAGCATATTGGCATCGTGCTACCTATTGAAAAGAACTTATTTGTCGAGCCTTTATTTGGGGAGTATTTAGCCGGTGTAGCTCAATTCTTGGCCGAAGCGGATATGGATATTACGATGATCCCCACGCCTTTTAGCCAAGAACTCGCCGTTTATGATCAATTGGCGATGTCGGGACGGGTTGATGGCCTTTTAGTGAGTAGCCCAGCGGTACAGGATGCGCGTGTCACTAGCTTAGTGGGTTCTAATCTACCTTTCGTGGTACATGGCCGTACACATTGTGACCAAGCCTATTCTTATTGTGATATTGATAACCAAGGCGCTTTTGCTAGTGCCACGCGTTTACTCATCGAATTGGGTCATCAGCATATTGGCTTAATCAATGGTGATCACAGCTTAAACTATGCCCATGACCGGTTTTTAGGTTATAAATCAACACTTGAACAATATAACATCACCTATGATCCGAGTTTATGTGTACAGGGTGAGATCACCGAAGAATCGGGTTTCAATGCTGCCGCCCAATTACTCATGCATCGGCCACGTCCCAGTGCTTTTTTAATCAGTAATATGATTTTTGTCCTTGGTGCAATGCGTGCTTTACGCCAGCATGGTTTGGAGCCAGGTTATGATGTAGCCATTATCGTACATGATGATCACCTCCCCTATTTACAAGCCGATAAATTCGATCCACCTCTTACCACGACTAGTTCCTCGATTCGGAAAGCTGGCTATGAAATCACTAAAATGTTGCACCATGAAATTGAGCTAGGGCACACAGCTTCTGCCAAGCAGCAAAAATTAATGGAGGTTGATCTAGTTATCCGTGGTTCAACGCGCATTCGTAGAAACTAACTAACAAAAATTTAACCTAGCTGCACAGTTTTCTACTAATAAATTCAAAGCGCTTTGAATATACTGAGAGTCTGAAAAAAGACCAAGAATCGCAATGAGTTAGCTAACAAGGAGCATGCAATGAGTGAATGGTGGCGCGGGGCTGTTACCTATCAGATTTACCCCCGATCTTTTCAGGATTCCAATAACGATGGCATTGGTGATTTAGCCGGTATTACTGAGCGCTTAGCCTATGTCGCAGATTTAGGCGTAGATGCCATTTGGTTATCGCCGATTTTCACCTCGCCGATGTTGGATATGGGTTATGACGTGTCCAATTACACCGATATTGACCCTACTTTTGGCACACTCGCTGATTTCGATAAATTGATTGCACGTGCTCATGACTTAGGTTTGAAAGTCATTATTGACCAAGTTTTATCGCATTCCAGTTCTGAGCATCCTTTCTTCAAAGAAAGCCGCCAAAATCGCACTAACCCTAAAGCAGATTGGTATGTCTGGTCTGATCCCAAGCACGATGGCTCTCCACCCAATAATTGGTTATCGGTGTTTGGCGGTGGAGCTTGGCAATGGGATTCACGTCGCCATCAGTATTATCTGCATAACTTTCTAGTCGAACAGCCTGACTTCAATTTCCATAATCCAGAGGTGCAAGATTGGTTGCTTTCAACTATGCGCTTTTGGTTAGAGCGCGGCGTGGATGGCTTCCGTTTGGATACAGTCAATTTCTATTTCCACGATGCACTGCTGCGTAGTGATCCGGCTGATTTCCGCCGTAAGGAAAAGCCTGATTGGAATCCTTATGCCATGCAATACCATATTTTCTCCAAAAATCAGCCGGAGAATTTGGCGTTTCTAGAACGGATGCGTGCGCTTTTGGATGAATTTGATGCGCGTACGATGGTGGGCGAAATGGGCGAGGATCATCATCCCATTCGCATGATGGGTGAATATACTTCCGGCAAGCGCCTGCATATGTGCTATTCCTTCGAGATGCTAAAAGACCCCTTTAGCGCCAGTCATTTCCGTACACTAATCGACGAATTTTATACGGGAGCGCCGCATGGTTGGCCCTGCTGGGCGTTCTCAAATCATGATGTGGTACGTCATACCACCCGCTGGAAAGAGCATGGTGCGAGCAATGAAGCCTTGGCGAAACAAGCGGGTGCTCTACTTTTGTCGCTACAAGGTTCGATTTGCATCTATGAAGGTGAAGAACTCGGTCAAACTGAATCGGATCTGGAATACAGTGAATTAACTGATCCACAAGGTTTACGTTTTTGGCCAGAAAACAAAGGGCGCGATGGTTGTCGCACGCCGATGACTTGGGATGCTAACCAGCCTAATGCTGGCTTTAGTTATGCTAAACCCTGGCTTCCCGTAAAGCCAGAACAAGCCGCGCACAGTGCTGCACAGCAACTAGACAATCCCAACTCGGTATTGAATTTCTATAAGCGTATGTTGCGGTTGCGTAAAGCAAGTGATGCCTTGCAACAGGGTACTACACAGTTTCTCGCCACCCAAGAGCCGGTTTTAGCCTTCAAACGTGGGGATCAGATGCTGTGTATTTTTAATCTGTCACCAACAGCACAAAGCGTGCAGCTGAATGGTCAGGTAAGCGAGGTTTTATTAGAGGCTGCACAATTAGCTAATGGTCAATTGAATTTAGCGGGCAATGGCGTAGCCCTATTGCAAACCGTGGGCGAAGTAGCTGTTAGCAACTAACAGCTACTTGAAAAACGGTAAGCCTAACGTTTCATAGGCTTACCGTTAGCATCGAAACGATGCAAATTATGCTCTTGCGGACGAATTCCAACCTTAGTACCAATGTCCATAGTCACTGTGCCATCTTCACGCACAATCATGGGTTCTTCGCTACCAATATCCACGAAAATATAGTTATCCGAACCTAGATTTTCGTAGTGCACAACCTCACCTTGCCAGACTGGATTGGTGTTATTAATGCTCAAATGCTCAGAACGAATCCCTAAAGTAGTACAATTATACTGCTCAGCGAACTTGCCTGTCAGGAAATTCATCTTCGGTGAACCAATGAAACCTGCAACGAAAACTGAATTGGGGCTTTCATATAATTCAGCGGGTGTCCCAACCTGCTCCACCAAACCATCGCGCAATACGCAAATCCGATCCGCCAAAGTCATCGCTTCGACCTGATCATGAGTAACGTAAATCATGGTCGCTTTATTCATATCATGGTGCAGCTTGGCGATTTCCAAACGAGTTTGTACCCGCAAAGCCGCATCCAAGTTAGATAAAGGTTCGTCGAACAGGAAGACGCGTGGATCACGTACAATCGCGCGGCCAATCGCAACACGTTGACGTTGACCACCCGATAGTTGCTTGGGTAGGCGGTCCAATAAGTGGGCAATTTGCAGCATTTTTGCTGCTTTTTCCACACGCACACGGATTTCTTCAGGCGTAGTATTCGCAAGCTTCATCCCGAATGCCATATTGTCATAGACATTCATATGTGGATAAAGTGCATACGATTGGAACACCATTGCAATACCACGTTTGGATGGAGCAAGGTGATTCACTCGCTCACCATCAAACAGCATATCGCCGGAGGTAATATCCTCCAAACCCGAAATCAAGCGCAATAAAGTGGATTTACCGCAACCTGAGGGACCAACAAACACCATAAATTCGCCACTGCGAATATCCAGATTGACACCTTTGATGACATCAATGGCGCCATACGACTTCCGTACATTTTTTAATTCAATACGAGCCATCTCAACACTCCTTTAGCCTTTAACGCCACCAGCTGTCAAACCAGCCACAATCTTACGTTGGAAAATCAATACCAGAATAATAATTGGCACTGTGACCAAGACTGACGCCGCCATAATAATGCCCCATGGGGTTTCATATTGCGTCGCACCTGAAAGCAAGCTAATGGCTACAGGTACCGTGCGTGTCTCATTCGATGAGGTGAAGGTTAAAGCAAATAAGAACTCATTCCATGCACCAATGAACGCTAACAAACCCGTTGTTACCAGCGCCGGCCACATTAAAGGCAAGAACACTTTCGTAATAATCTGCCAAGGTGTTGCCCCATCGACAATCGCCGCCTCTTCAATTTCAATCGGCAAATCACGCATAAAGGTCGTCAAGACCCATACCGTGAATGGCAAAGTGAAAATCGTATACGACAAGATTAAGGCCCAAGGTGTGTTATAGATGCCGATAAAACGGATCATCTCAAACAAACCGGATAAGACCGCAATCTGTGGGAACATAGAGACTGCCAAAATCGTCATGAGCAATAAACCACGCCCACGGAAACGTACCCGAGCTAATGCATAAGAAGCCGTCACCGCCATCAATAAAGCCAAGGCAACCGTCATGGTCGCAACAAAAACTGAGTTCAGAATATTGCGCAAGAACTCACCTTGTTGGAACACCGAAAAGTAGTTATTAAAACTAAAAGAAGTAGGCCAATAATCAACTTCGAATAAGGCTGTTCCCGTTTTAAAGCTTGTCAAAATGGCATAGTAAAATGGGAAGACTGATACAACAACGATCACCAGTACTAACAAATAAAAAGCTAAAGTTTTTAGGATTTTCATTTGTTATCTCCACTCAAATCGACTTTACCCAGCCAGATATAGAGAATCACAAAGAGTGCAATAAAAGTGAACAGCAAGGTGGACTGCGCCGAACCATAAGCAAACTTGTCAAATTCAATCATATTTTCACGACTGATAATCGACATAGTTTTAGTGGTCGATGAGTTCGGTGTTAAGACATAGATCAAGTCAAAAATACGCAGTGCATCTAACATACGGAAAATGATGGCAACCATTAGCGCTGGCTTGACCAAGGGCAAAGTAATCTTAAAGAAGACTTTGATAGGGTGAATGCCATCAATTTTCGATGCCTCATAAACATCTTTTGGCACCATCTGTAGACCCGCTAAGCAAAGCAAAGCCATAAAGGGGGTAGTCTTCCAAATATCCACAATCAACACCGCGAACATGGCCGTATCCACACTGGCAGTCCAAGCAATCTTTTGAGAGATAATGCCTAGGTTCATTAAGACGTCATTGACAATACCGAATTGGTCATTGAGCATCCAACTCCACATTTTAGCAGAAACGATAGTGGGAATAGCCCAAGGAATTAAGATTGCAGCACGAACTAAACCGCGGCCTTTGAACTCGGCATTGAGTACGAGCGCAACAATCATCCCTAGAATCGCTTCTAAAGTGACCGAAACAAAGGCGAAACGCACGGTATTCCATACTGCATTCCACCATGCAGGATCCACTAAAGTCCCACGAAAAATAGTTTTGCCAGAAGGCAAAGTACGCCAGCTTAAATAATTATCGAAACCAATCCATTGGCCACCATAGAGATTGCTTAGAGAGGTATCGGTGAAGCTAAAATAGATCGAACGAAATAAGGGGTAAGCAGCAACAAGAACTAGAGCGGCAATCATGGGTATTAAAAACAACATGGCCGCGCGAATACGCTGTGCTTGTAATTCTGCTTTACCTGAAGATGAGGCTACATGAGAGGGGTTCATGAGGTATCTCCTAGGGTGGTGCTTATTAAAAAGGGTAACAATCAAGATCGTTACCCTTCCGACGTAACTCCTGAGGCTTAGTAGCTTTCAGGGTTTGGAGGAGACCTTACCAACCTTTGCCTTGTAATTCGGTTAAATCGGCTTCCAATACTTCGAGGTTTTCAGCTGCAGTACCTTTGCCAGATAAAGTTTCATGCACAGCAGACCAGAATTTAGAGGAAACCTCATTATATTTAACTTTGGTAGGCGCAGATGGACGTGGCACTGCTTGCAAGAACACATCTTTCCAGCGTGGAATGATGGGTTGCTTTTCTTTGATGTCCGCATCGTCATATAAAGACATGATCGTGGGCAGTTTAGAACCAATTAAAGCATTTTGCTTTTGGGTTTCTTTAGATGCCAAGAACTTGACTAAATCAATCGCTGCTTCCTTGTTTTTAGCGTATTTAGAAACTGCTAAATTCCAACCACCTAAAGTCGCTGCTGATTTATCATTGCCACCACCCATCGGTAAAGTGGTTACATCAAATTTGCCTTTAACTTTGCTGTCATCTGCTTCGCCTAAACCATAAGCATAAGGCCAGTTACGCATGAAAACCGCATTACCTGTTTGCCAAACACCACGCGCTTCTTCTTCACCGTAGGACAAAACTCCAGGAGGAGAAATGTTATTAACCCATGATTTTGCCAAATCTAAGGCTGCAACCGCCTTTGGATTATTGATTGAAATCTTGCCATCTGGCTCAACAATTTGTCCGCCACCGAAAGATTTAACCCATTCTAAAGCATTACAAGTCAAGCCCTCATAGGCATTACCTTGCCATACAAAGCCCCATAGGTCTTTGCTACCCTCGGCACGCTCAGCCTCTTGAACTTTCTTAGCAGTTTCGGTCAGTTCTTCCCAAGTTTTGGGCACGCTCAACTTATGCTTTTCCAACAAGTCTTTACGATAATAAAGAGCTGGTGCGTCAGTAAATAAAGGCATTGCTACCAATTTACCGTTAACAGTTTGAGATTCAACAATGGATGGGAAATGGTCTTTGATAACGTCTTTCGTGGCTTCGGTTAAATCTTCGAAGTTATCAGCTAACTGTGGTGCCCAAATAACATCGGTTTGATAAACGTCCACATCAGCGTTACCTGCTGACAGCCATAAACGATATTGAGCAAATTGATCCGTGGTAGAAGAAGGCATGGGGACTACTTTTACAGTATTACCCGTTTCTTTTTCCCAAGGTTTCACCAGCTCTTTAAAGACCTCAATGTCTTTACCAACTGCACCAGAAACGAAATTGACTTCAGCTGCATAGACAGAGATTGAAGTCAAAGAAGCAGCCATCACAGATAATAAAATGGCTTTCTTAATAGGATTACGCATCAAAGTCATGATCTATCTCCTCCAAGAGATCAAACACACATAAGGACAAGCTAACTGGGCGCTTTAGTCTCTTTCAAAATTATCCAAAGCGCTTTGAATTTTTATAAAAATACACCTGTCCCAGCAGAAAAGCAATTGCTTGTTACAGGTTTAATGCAAAGAGGCTGCTTTATAAA
The DNA here is from genome assembly GCA_008015155.1 of Thiothrix sp. Taxonomy (GTDB): domain Bacteria; phylum Pseudomonadota; class Gammaproteobacteria; order Thiotrichales; family Thiotrichaceae; genus Thiolinea. The sequence goes on along the minus strand of SSFA01000033.1, from coordinate 7,705 downwards.
GCTGTAAGCTAAGACTAAATCATAGCAGGAATAAAGCTTTACTGTGTTTCTACTAGATTGCGTAGATATTGAAATAACTCGCGGCTACTCTTGGGTGGCTTATTGGCAGCTTGCTCTTTACGAGCATTGCGTACTAACCCACGGACATGCTGCATGTCCAAAGCTGGATAAGCCTCCAGTAACTCTTCCAAAACTGCATCATCAACTAGTAATTGATCACGCCAGCGTTCCAAGCGATGAAAGACTGCTAAATGCGCCTTACTATTGAACTCCCATTCAGCAAACTTTGCTTGAATCGGCTCAAGCTCCACTTGGCGCATCAATTTGCCAATATATTGCTTTTGCCGGCGTAAAGCACCGTGATTGTTTAAACGCTTAGCCTCAAGTACTGCATCGACTAATCGCTCTGGTATATCAAGCTGCTTAAGCTGTTCAGGGCGTAACTCAATTAGTTTTTCACCTAATGCTTGAGCCGCTTCAGCCTCACGTTTATCGTGACTACGACTCACATAGTCACTATCTTCATCAATGGGGTGGTAATAACCGGCCATAGGTACTCATCTACTACTGTGAATTGAATATATGCTAATGAATTTTATGCAATAAAACAAAAAGGCTCCAAAGGAGCCTTTCTGCTAGTAAGGATTTAAGCCTAAACTTAACGACCGCGTACTTTACCAATACGATGCAGCATTTCCATTTGCGCTTTGGCAGCTTCAAGCTCAGCCTGAATCGCCTCATAATCGAGGTCTTCAGGGTCTTTGCCTTGCAGCGCATCTTCCGCATGCTTTATTGCATCTTGAGCTGCTTGTGCATCTAAATCTTCTGCACGCATGCCTGTGTCAGCCAGTACGGTAACCAGTGTCGGCTGTACCTCTAATACTCCACCAGATACAAACAATGATTGTGTACCTTCAGGCGTTGTATATTTCAGCTCACCAGCCCGCAGGCGCGAAATCAACTGAGTGTGTTGAGGATAAATCCCCAAATCACCCATCGCACCCGGAGCAACCACTTTTTCTACCAAACCGGAGAAAAGTTTTTGCTCAGCAGTTACTACTTCCAATTGAATTGTCGATGCCATCATGCCCTCCTATTAGAGCTTTTTGGCCTTCTCGACCGCTTCTTCAATCGCACCGACCATGTAGAAGGCATTTTCTGGTAAGTGGTCATACTCACCGTTCAGGATACCTTTGAAGCTTGCTAAGGTTTCTTTCAGCGTAACGTATTTACCTGGAGAACCTGTAAAGACTTCAGCAACGAAGAACGGTTGTGACAAGAAACGTTGGATACGACGTGCACGACCTACCACTTTCTTATCATCTTCAGACAACTCGTCCATACCAAGAATGGCGATGATGTCTTTCAGTTCTTTATAGCGTTGCAGGATACCCTGTACGCCACGTGCCACTTCATAGTGCTCTTTACCAACGACGAGTGGGTCTAACATCCGGGAAGTAGAATCTAATGGATCTACCGCAGGATAAATACCTAATTCCGCGATGTTACGAGACAATACTAAGGTCGCATCCAAGTGAGCAAAGGTAGTCGCTGGAGACGGGTCAGTTAAGTCGTCCGCAGGTACATAAACCGCTTGGAATGAGGTGATCGAGCCATTTTTGGTAGAAGTGATACGTTCTTGCAGAACGCCCATCTCTTCCGCCAGTGTTGGCTGATAACCTACCGCAGATGGCATACGACCTAACAGAGCCGATACTTCAGTACCTGCCAGTGTGTAACGATAGATGTTATCAACAAACATCAGAACGTCACGACCTTCATCACGGAAATATTCCGCCATCGTCAAACCAGTCAAAGCAACGCGCAAACGGTTACCAGGTGGCTCATTCATCTGACCATAAACCAGCGCTACTTTATCGATAACGCCACCTTCAGTCATTTCGTGGTAGAAGTCGTTCCCTTCACGAGTCCGCTCACCAACGCCTGCGAATACAGACAAACCAGAGTGTTGCTTAGCGATATTATTAATCAGTTCCATCAGGGTAACGGTTTTACCAACACCCGCACCACCGAACAGACCGATTTTACCACCTTTAGCAATTGGCATGATCAAGTCGATAACTTTGATACCTGTTTCGAGGATATCGATACCACCCGCTTGATCTGCATACGCAGGTGGTGCGCGGTGAATAGGCCACTTTTGCTCGTGAGCAACATCACCTGCTTTATCAACTGGATTACCCAGTACATCCATAACGCGACCTAAAGTACCGTGACCAACTGGTACGGAGATAGGGGCGCCTGTATTGTCAACTTTCATACCGCGCTTGAGGCCGTCTGAAGCACCCATCGCGATCGTGCGCACAATGCCATCACCCAACTGTTGTTGGACTTCCAGAGTTAAACCCTGATCGGCAACTGTCAGCGCATCGTAAACAGCTGGCACAGCATTACGTGGGAACTCCACGTCAACGACCGCGCCGATAACTTCAACGATACTTCCAGTACTCATTGATAGTACCTCTTAAAAAATGATAATTCCGTAAACAGCGTTAGACAGCCGCCGCACCACCGACAATCTCAGAGATCTCTTGCGTAATTGCCGCTTGACGTGCTTTGTTGTACACCAATTTCAAATCATTAATCATCTTGCCCGCATTGTCGGAGGCGCTTTTCATCGCTACCATCCGTGCCGCCATTTCACAGGCAACATTTTCAACTACGCCTTGATACACTAAAGATTCGATATAGCGTTGCATTAAAGCATCGATAACCCCTTTCGATTCAGGCTCATAGATATAGTCCCAATAGTGGTTCATGGCTTCGTCTTTGATCGGCGCGATTGGGATGAGTTGAGTCACCTGCGGGCGCTGAGTCATACTGTTGACGAATTCGTTTTCCACCATATAAAGACGATCAATTTTGCCTTCGGCATAGGCATCGAGCATGACCTTAATCGTACCCACCATATCCGCAATTTTCGGAGCATCGCCCATATGAGTTTTTTGGGCCGCTAAACCATAACGACGGAACGTGTTTGCTGCTTTATTACCAAACACAGCGATCTCAACTTCGACCCCTTGTGCTTTCCACTTGGCAATATCTTGAAACGCAGTTTTGAACAAGTTGACATTTAAACCACCACACAAACCACGGTCAGTGGAAATAATGATGTAGCCAACTTTCTTCACTGTTGGACGTTCAATCGTATACGGATGCTTATACTCCAAATGCCCATTCGCAACATGGCCCACCACGGAGCGCATTTTCTGAGCATACGGACGGCTAGCATTCATGCGATCTTGTGCACGACGCATCTTAGATGCCGCAACCATCTCCATCGCTTTGGTGATCTTCCGAGTATTTTGAATACTCTTGATCTGTGTGCGTATCTCTTTAGCACCTGCCATGGGACTTACCTCCCATTACCAAGTGTTAGTAGACTTGAATGTTTCAAGGGCTTTACGCATCGCACCTGCGATTTCATCGTTGTAGTCACCTTTAGCGTTAATCTTATCCAGAAGCTCTTTCTGGGAAGAACGCAGGTAACTCAACATAGCTGCTTCAAAATCAACAACTTTTTTCACATCCACGTCGTCTAAGAAGCCTTCGTTAGCTGCGAATAAAGAGAACGCCATTTCAGCGACGGATAATGGCGCAAACTGAGGTTGTTTCATCAGCTCAGTCACGCGTTGACCACGTGCTAATTGCTTACGAGTACCTTCGTCAAGATCAGAAGCGAATTGCGAGAACGCAGCCAGTTCACGATATTGAGCTAAGTCTAAACGTACACCACCACCTAACTTCTTGATGATCTTAGTTTGTGCCGAACCACCAACCCGTGATACCGACAAACCCGCATTGATCGCAGGACGAATACCCGAGTTGAATAGATCGGTTTCTAAGAAAATCTGACCGTCAGTGATCGAAATTACGTTCGTTGGAACGAACGCAGAAACGTCACCTGCTTGAGTTTCGATGATTGGCAATGCAGTCAAAGAACCAGTTTTACCTGTAACAGCGCCTTTGGTGTATTCTTCAACGTAAGCCGCGTTAACGCGTGAAGCGCGCTCAAGCAAACGTGAGTGCAGATAGAATACGTCACCAGGATAAGCTTCACGACCTGGCGGACGACGCAGCAACAATGATACTTGACGATATGCCCAAGCTTGTTTGGTTAAATCATCGTATACAATCAGTGCATCTTCACCACGATCACGGAAGTATTCGCCCATGGAGCAACCAGAGTACGGAGCAAGGTATTGCATCGATGCAGGATCGGATGCAGCTGCTGCTACGACTGTGGTGTATTCCATTGCGCCATGCTCTTCCAGCTTACGCACTACGTTAGCAATCGTAGAAGCCTTCTGGCCAATTGCAACATAGATACATTTTACGTCTTTGCCTTTTTGGTTGATGATGGTGTCAACCGCAACCGCTGTTTTACCCGTTTGGCGGTCACCGATAATCAATTCCCGCTGACCACGACCAACTGGCACCATCGCATCAAGTGCTTTGATACCGGTTTGCAGTGGTTGGTCAACTGACTTACGGTCGATAACACCAGGAGCGATTTGCTCTACTGGTGAGAACCCATCATTTTCAACAGGGCCTTTACCATCAATTGGATTACCCAGAGAGTCAACAACGCGACCTAGCAGGCCACGACCGACTGGAACTTCCAAAATACGGCCTGTACATTTTACCGTGTCGCCCTCGGTGATACCTTTGTAGTCACCTAATACGACCGCACCGACAGAATCACGCTCTAAGTTCAGCGCAAGACCAAAGGCGCCATTCGAGAACTCAATCATCTCACCAGACATTACGTCGCCTAAACCATGCAGGCGCACGATACCGTCTGTTACGGAGACAACAGTACCCTCAGTACGCGCTTCAGCACTCGCTTCAAAGCTGCTGATGCGCTTCTTAATCAGCTCACTGATTTCAGTTGGGTTAAGTTGCATGTGCTATTCCTCAGTTATCGGCTTGGCTTAGCGAGCCAAGACCGCCTTCATATCTTTCAGCCTGCTTTGGATAGAGCCGTCGATGACTAAATCACCAGCGCGGATAATCGCGCCACCCATTAAAGATGGGTCAAGTTTAGTCGTCAACTTAACTTCACGTCCTAAGCGTTTCTGGAGCGCCGCAGCAATAGCTTGCTGCTGGTCATCAGTCATTTCCATGGCAGAAGTGACTTCTACATCGACTGAGCCTTGTGCTTCCGCTTTGAGTTGCTCAAATAGCGTGGCAATTTCAGGCAGCAATGCAAAACGATCATTTTCTGCTAGCACCTTGAGCAAATTCCGGCCTTCATCATTAATCGCAGAACCTGCGACATCTGAGAAAGCCTGAGCTTTTTGCTCTTTGGTCATACGAGGATGACTCAGCAAGGAAGCTGAACCTTCTGCCGCGACGACCGCAGACATGGCTGCCAGTTGCGCTGACCACTGGGGCAACGTACCGGCTTCCTGCGCCATCTCAAACACCGCTTTGGCATAAGGACGGGCAGCGGTTGTCAATTCAGACATGGTTCACCACCTTAAATTTGCGCAGTCAGCTCTTCCAATGCTTTAGCGTGGGCTTTGGCATTGATTTCTTTACCTAGAATCTTCTCAGCACCAGCGACCGCTAGTGAAGAAACCTGTTGACGTAAACCTTCACGAGCACGAGAAACTTCTTGCTCGATTTCAGCTTGAGCAGCCGCTTTTACCCGGTTTGCTTCTTCAACAGCAGCATTCTTGGCTTCATCAACGATTTCACCAGCCCGCTTTTGCGCTTGCGAAATAATCTCTGCAGCCTCCGCCTTCGCTTGCTTAAGCTCATCTTCAATCTTTTGACGAGCCACTTCTTGCTCTTGCTGACCTTTCTCAGCAGCGGCAAGACCTTCAGCAACTTTCTGGCGACGCTTATCTAGGACATCATTCAGAGGCCCCCACATATACTTATTGACCAACCAGATCATGATCGAAAACGCCAAGACCTGAGCAATCAATGTTAGTGTAATGTTCACGTTACCTGTCTCCTGCTTTTAAATTAAAAACCATCGTTTGCACGAGGTTTCAACACACTATCAACTGGCTTACATAGCCCCGATAGCAGAAGCAGCAGCACCAACGAATGGGTTTGCAAACAAGAACCACATAGCGAACGCTAAGATAATGAACGGGAATGATTCCATCAGACCAGCGAAAATGAACATATTAGTCATTAATTGAGGACGTAGTTCAGGTTGACGTGCGATACCTTCCAGTGTTTTCGCGCAAATCAAACCCCAACCAATCGCAGAGCCTAAACCTGCCGCAGCGAGGATCACGCCAACACCTACCGCGGTGTATGCATAGATCATTGCAATCAGTTCAGCATTCATTTTCCAGTCTCCTAAAAATTACCAAAAGTTAAATTAAAAATCGAAAAACCTACAAACCATCAAAAGCAGGATGATCAATGATCATCCGCTGTAGCATCTGCCATTCCTAAGTAAACGATAGTCAGCACCATGAAAATGAATGCTTGCAACGTAATGACTAATAAATGGAATAACAACCAAGCTAAATCCAACAACACTTGCATTGGGAACCAAATGAACAAGCCAAAACTAAAGCCTGCACCTAAAGTTAGTAATGCGATTAACAGGAATACTAACTCACCCGCGAATAGGTTACCGAATAACCGTAGGCCAAGGCTTAGAGGCTTAGCTAACTCTTCGATAGTAGTCATCACGATATTAACTGGGATGAAGTATTTTCCAAATGGGTGAAATAAGAACAGTTTTAAGTAGCCAATTGGCCCTTTGCTTTTGAAGTTATAGGCAAGGATCAAGACAAATACACACAACGCTAAACCTAAGGTCGTATCGAGATTCGTGGTCGGCACTACTTTTAAATAGACATGATGAGGATCAGCCCCAAACAGACCTAAAATGCCAGTCCACAAAGAAGGCAACAGATCAACCGGCAGCAAGTCCATAGCATTCATTGCTAAGACCCAAGTAAATACTGTTAAGGCTAAAGGCCCAATCAACTTATCTGGATGTGGAAAGACGTTTTTAATTTGGTCATTCACAAATTCCACTAAAATTTCAGCGGCACTTTGAAGTTTGCTTGGATTATCCAAACTCAGACTTTCGCCAATTTTCTTAGCGATAAAGATCAATAACCCGCCGAGCAGAGCACTGAAGATAATGACATCTAGGTGTAGCACATTAAAGTCTGCAATAGACTTCGGCTGGCTAGTACTCCAGTTTGTCAAATGGTGCTGAATATACGCGACGGGATCGGCTGCTTGCGCACTTTCGCTCACACTTTTACCCCACGACCAAAGTTAATAAACTTGTCAGTGCCTTCATGCTTGATCCACCTTACGGCTAGGACCTAATGCAAAGGCATAGCCTAGTTGCGTCACAATAAAGGAACCTATCAGTGGAATCGGGGTCAATTTTAGAAGACCTAAACCGATCACTAAAGCAACTAGAACGAAAACGAAGCGTCCGACCGCACTTAGGTATAGCAACATCATGCTACGTTTTGGGTCAAAGTTGGCGTCTCCTCCTACTTTACCCATGCGCCGAGACAATAAAAATGTATTAGCTAGAGCAATTGCGCCGCCATATAGTGCAGGCAGTACAGCACGTTCGCCCTGTAGGTAGAAAGCGATAGCAGCACACACTACTATCAGGACGAATTGTATGGTCAGTATGTTGCGCATCTGCATCTCTGGAGGGGGAACTAGCCCCTTGATTTCC
>SSFA01000038.1 GCA_008015155.1 Thiothrix sp. | reverse complement strand
ATTTCTTTATATTATATTATATATATTGGTTGCAATACTCGAACGCAAAAGTGCAAATATGGCTTATAATGGGCCTTTTTATGGTTGCAATACTCGAACGCAAAGGCTGAAGTTGCAATACTCGAACGCAAGGTTGCAATACTCGAACGCTAACAAGAAAAAATTCTACAGTAGAATAAAGAGACTTATCCAAACTCAAAACTGGGGTTAAGTTTGAAAATTACATTTTTCAATCTCCCTAGTTGCATACTCGATTCAAAGGTCACAAATACCCAACGCATGATTAAAGTGTTACTCAAGTGGCTACAAATGGCCTTAAAGAGTTTAACTTCTATGGTTGCAATACTCGAACGCAATTATTACAATACTATCCGCAAAACTAAAGTGTCACTCAATGGACTAAAAACAGCCATTAAAGAGTCTTTTCTAAATAAAAAGTTTAGCCTCTGTGGTTGCAATACTCGAACGCAAATATTGCAAATAAGCCCTGAAATAGCTGTTTTTTAAATTTCTTAAATACAAGTAGCCAATAAGCTAAATGCTGATTGTGCATTTTTCGTAGAATGGGACTTTATCGGAGTGGTTACCTCCTGCAAGATATCCCATTCACGATCTAAAGAATTAAGTCATTGTTTTTTGATTCTAACTTGATAGACCTGACAAATAGATCAACAACAATATGTAAATCTAAATCGAAGACCTTTGCAAACTTGATAAATTCCCTCAATTTGAAATTTTCAGGTTCTTTAGATCGAACATTAATGAATCCATTAACATTTAATCCTATACTTTCAGCAATCACTTTTTTAGGGATAAACTTAAATAATTGCTGGAGTGTTAAATCTTTCTTACGAAGAATCAAATCCCTTGCAAACCTAATCCTTGGGTCTTGTTGAACATTGTCCTCAGGCATTCTTAGTATTCCACAAAATTTCAGAGGTGATTATCATTTTCCAAAGATAAAGCATAAAACTTATTGCAGTGACCCGGAATTGAGCTTCTGTAAAAGAGAGAGAGTTTGGTGGTAAGTCAAAAAAGGCAGAAACACCACAAATGAATAACCTAGGAACAAAATGAATCACCATTCATTTCTAGTCATCACGCCCAACCTTAATACATTCTGTATATATGCACATTTATATCATTTGTCGCTTTTGTTATTGCAAGATGTGTTTTCGTATATACAAAAACTTTCCTCAACAGCTACAAAATCGCGACTCATCTATTCACACCTAAATGTTTTACAAATGTGCCAAAGGAGATGGTGATCAAGAGTTAAAACAGCAAAAGAAAAAATATCTCTATTGGAAGTTATTCTCAGGATTTGGTCTCATAGATGACCTAAACATACATGTATATACGTACATATATAGGCCTATATATATGTAATCCTTAGTATATCTATTGGTTATAAAAAGTTTGATTGTACCCCCACTTTTTTTAATGCAAACTCTAGATCGCCCATGAAAAATTCTGGGGATTGGAGTTGTAGGCCACCAATAATTAAATAAAGATTTTTTCTTTTGCTGTTTAAGCAAGCCCCCCTAAATGAGCCAGTTTGTAATTTAAAAGTCGAGTTTCGAGTTCTTTTACTGCTACTCCATTGTGTTGGCAAGAATGTGCTTGTGTGTATGAAAATTTATGCGGGAGCCATAATTTTTGTGCGCACAAACACACATCTTGCAATAACAAAAGCGACAAATGACATATACAGATATATATTGTCTATATCTATATGCTTCATATACAACATATTGACTATTATAGCCTAGTATCGATTTAAAAAGGAAAGTATGGTGCTTTTTCCTACACATTTCTGTGCAGTGAAAAAAAATATAAGTAACTTATAATAAGTGTTTTATTGTAAAATTTAAATAAAATCAGTTACATGGTGACTCGATTGACCACGTCACGCGCTAATGCAGAGGGAAAGTTATGTGCCTCTGTTTTACGGTATATGAAATCAAGTTTTTTGATGTAGAGGTGGTCTAAAGTTTTAATTCGTTAAAAAGAAAACCCAGTTAGAAGTTGAGCTTTGTGATGTGAAACAAAAAACACTAACATGCGAACTGGGAATCCTGAGCAAAGATATGATCGAACAATATATTATTCCCCATTTAAGTAAAGGAAATCGTGGCCCGAAGCCACTAATACCACTATATCAAATAGTTAAGCTGGTTCTTTACCGCTTAGAGTCAGGATGTAAATGGCGTCAAATACCGATTCGACACTTTGTCTCAGAAGCAACTATTTGCTGGAAAACGATCTATCATCATTTCAGAAAATGGAGTAAGGATGGATCATGGCAAAAGAGTTGGACAAATTTGCTAGCAAGCAATCGAGTTAAGCTGGATATGTCCTGTGTACAATTGGACGGAAGTCATACACCAGCTAAAAAAGGTGGCGAAGCTGTAGGGTATCAAGGAAGAAAAGCTTCAAATACTACTAACAGCTTGTTCTTGGCCGATAATTCAGGTCAGATGATTGCTATGTCTACTCCACAAGAAGGGTCGCATCATGACCTTTTTGGGATAGAGAAAGCATTTATGGAAATGAACGATCAACTAAAATTGGCTGGAATTGATAGCAGAGGCATTTTTCTTAATGCAGATGCTGGATTTGATTCCAACGAACTCAGAAGAATCTGTGTCCGAAATGAGATTGAAGCGAACATCAAAGTAAATCCAAGGAACGTTAAACAAGACAATCAGGAAGGCCATTTCTTTGATGGAAAACTCTACGAAAGACGATCAGCTATCGAACGTGCTAATGCTTGGATAGACGGTTTTAGAGCATTGATTAATCGATTTGAAACTACTGTCTCTACTTGGATGGCTCTGCACTGGATCGCCTTTTCTGTCCTATTTATTAAGAAAATTAATAAACCAATTAGAATAACTTGAAAACTTTAGACCGACTCGTAGTAAACCCTTCCAACACACTTGCCTCCCTTTCGTAAATTTTACATCCTGGCTATTATAGCCCATCCTGCTAATTTACCCCTTGTTCTTTTTCTTAAGAGGATTCTTAATCGACTATCGTGGTGAATTGGCACTTAGTATGTCACTATTTTGATCCTGCCTGTAAGTGTAAAATGGAAACCATTCATATCTGGCAAATCAAATTACCTAAAACAATATTTAGTATATCCTTTAAAAACAATTTTCACTTAAAAGAGAGTAAATAAATATTGTTTTTTAATCTCTTTTAAATAACAACAATGTGAAATATGATTACGATAATTGCGTCTTACATAAAATATTTTGATTAAAAGCACATTAAATTAACAATAGATATGTTTTAATCTAATGCGTATAATTTTTTTCAGTAAAATGAGCAAAGCAATTTCAAAAAAACTTAATGGAGATAAGATTAGAAGGGAATTTTTAAAGTTCGTATTATACTTTGGAATATTATCATTTTTTTCCTTTTTGGTTCCCTACTACTTTGTAAAAACCCATACTATACAAAGTGCCAATATCCATAAGGATGTTATGGGTTATAAACAACTTCTCAATAAGCATCATGTTATAAAGGCAAAAGTAGATTCTATTTATTACCAAATGTCATTGCTAAATACGGGCAAAGTTCGAAATGATGTTTTTCTGGGAAATTATATATCGGATAATATCCAAAATGTCAGAAAAACCATCGCTCAAGACAGTATTTCGGAGTTTAAGCACTATGCTCTTCTTTTAAATAAGCTAGATAGTTTGGTAACGCTGAAAAATAGCATCATCGCAATTAAGGATAAAGAACAACTGGCATTAAGAGATCTTAATGAATGCGTAGGAAAAATAGGCAAGATAAAAAAGGAGCTTTCTTATAATCCAGCCAGAAATTTCTCAAGCAAATAGCCGTTAAAATTCCCCTCAATTTTTATCTAAATAAACGCCATATGCAGGACTATGCTTCATTGTCTAAACAAGAAAGAAGATATCAGTTTTTTTACTTACTAATAATGCTGTTTTTGACTGTGCTAGTGATGGGAATACTGGTTTTACGAAAATCGGACTCTCCTTTTTCGCAAGCGGATATATTGGAAATGCAGATGCTTTCACAAAAGAATAAATTTTCCGATCAAGCGAAAATTGTATTCCCATTACTAGAGTCAACATTTAAGAAAATCAACATCATTACCCTAGAAACACCGCAACCCTTTGTTGAAAACGACATCAAAAACAACATTAATGAGGTAGCAAACTCTTTTGTAAATACCAACATATACGATACCCGTAAGGAAGCCTATCTACAAATCGCCCAGTTTTATAAGATGTTTTTTGAAGACAAAAAAATTGCTGCTAAAAAAGCAGAGAACATCCACTTATTTGAAAAGCAATTTGAGGAATGTGCTATTGGATTTAAAGATAAAGAGCAACAATTAGCGCAAAAAAACAATGCGATTCTGTCTAGAAGTAATACGCAGTAAAAATGACATTCATTCAAAAAAATAAATATAGAATTATACTCATTCTTGGTGCATTGATCTTATTATCGACATGCATCGTGTATTGGTTAGAAAAACGGCTATTTCATAGTGTAGCCGATATTGATTGTAAAGTTTATCCTAAAACATTGTCGGTTGGGGATACCTTGTTTTATGCCGATAAAACATCTTTTTCTGCCATAAAGAAGTGGGAATTTGGCGATGGGAATGTATCTGTTAACGATAATGGGTACCATTTATATAAGCAGCCTGGTTTTTATCAGGTTACATTGACCTTGAATGACCAATATAGTAAGACATTTTCTGTAGAAGTTCTGGCTAATACCTCAAAAGGGAATATTGCGGATCAGATTACAAGTATAGAAGCGCCCATTCAGGCCATGCAGTTTGAGAATGTGATTTTCAGAGCCAAGTCTTCTAATGCCAAATTATTCAGTTGGAAGTTTGGAGAAAGTGGAACGATAGATTCAAAGGAGCAGATGGTCATCTACGCGTATAAAAATCCAGGCGATTATGTCGTAACGCTATATACGGATGAAACCGCTTATCCAATAACCCATAAAATCAAAGTATTACCTTCTTTTAAGGTCCTAGGTGACTCAACCGCGATTGAAGATGTTTACAAAGAAATTGATGAGGACTTTAAATCTCATTTACAACAGATTGCTAATGGATCAAACTTCAATACCCATTACAACTACCTGTTGAGTAAATACCTATGCAAAAATGAGAACGTAGCCACAAAAGTGAATACGAGTAAGATCAACACCTTCTACTACTATTGTATGGGATTGCAGTTTGACAAACAGAGTACGATACAAAGTGTAAAAACAGGTTTTGATGAGAATCTAGATTGTGTTACTAAAGTTGAAATAACACAAAGCAGATAATGAAACCAATACGTATAGCTCTGACTTGCCATTTACTATTTGTCTTCTTACTCTGTGGATGTGCTAGCAAAACGACAAGACTTATTTCAACTCCTAAACCAGCTTTTTATGGTACTATCGATGGTGATCGATATACAGATGGCCATCCTAAACAGGCACAACCATGGGTCGTTTTTTCGGATAGGGCTATCAATGCCTTACAGGTGAATTCTGAATATGGGCCAGTAAGCACAGATGTTCCTTTTTTGCATCCGTTGATTGTTGTGAAGCATGAAAAAGGGATGTTTCAAGTAGGGGAATATATCCCAGAAATTTTAAATGGAAGAAAAGTTCAAAAGAAAGTATTAAAAGTATTGGGTTGGATACCTAAGGAAAGACTCTTGTTATGGAATAATGGTCTTAGAAATGAAAAAACAGGTTTTGTTCCTAAAGCTACCCTGGTAGTCAATGATGCGGATGTGATGTTGAATTCGGAGAAATATTTTGAACATGATTCTGTTTTCGTGTATGACACCCCGACATTGGCCCGCAAACCACTCAAAAAATTAAGCCTAGGACAAATCGTCTATATCTACAAGCAATCGGAGGACAAGGAGCGATACTTAATTGGTGGCAAACCTAGTACGTTGATTAGTGGTATTAAAAGCAATATGCATGGCTGGGTGAGTAAAAATATGTTAACTGCATGGGGAAGTAGATCGGCAATTAGGATACATCACCATAAGCATACTGCCCCCTTGCAGGCTAAAGACAGCACGGAGATCAATCAGAAACCATTATTATATCCTAGCATCATTAAAAATGCTGTGGGTATGGAATCGATTTACCCGGTTTCATTGTCAAACACGCTAGCGGGTAATATAGAAACAAAGTTTTTTACGAATGTGTTTGATTATAGAGCCAATAAGGTATACAATGTTTTAGGGCATCCTATTTACTACAATAAGTTTAAAGAGATCTTGTCCAATAACAAGAAGTTGAATGTAGTCTTTGTGCTTGATCTCAGTCAGAATAACAAACACTATGTCCCTATTGTGAAATCTCTTTTGCAAGAGATGCAGCTCAATTTTGAGTCTTCTGTTTATTTCAATAGTGTAAAATTCGGGGCCGTTGTGTATAAGGAAAACACCTGCAATGTGACTTCGTTAACCTCGCCACTCAGTCATAACTATAGGGATATTTCTTCATTCATTGAGCGTAAAAACAGTGAACTATCCTGCGCTGAAACAAGTGTTCTACAACCCACACATGCTGCACTCATAAAAGCCACGTCACTTTTGTCTGGAGCAAAGGACGAAACGAACATGATCATTTTAATAGGCACCACGGTTAATCAGAATGATCAAGATCAGAACCTGATTAGTGCGCTTTCAAAAGTCAAAGCAAGACTCATTTTCTTTCAAACGCAATCGAAATCTGCCGATGCATATACTGATTTCGTCCTGATGGCTAAAAATGTATTGTCCAATACCGCACAAAATATTTCAGAATTAAAAAAAGAGAAAATAGTAAACCAGAACGATTTACTGGTAGACAACGACTTTAATCTTCTGGGCGGAGAAAATGGCGTATATCATTTGGACTATCCCAATCATCATATGACGCAGGGCTATGTCATCTTCCCCAAAAAAGGGGAAATCATGCTGGCTAACCATCTAAAAAGCTCATTGGATAGTTTGACTAAGCAGGTAACCCTAGATAATCAGCGGATAGACCAGGCATTGAACGCCTACTTCCGATCGTCGATAGGTATAGATAATACCACATTTCTAAAAGAATATCGACCCCTGTTTAGCAAGGCTGATAGTTTGGTACCCGCCCGTATTGCCTCGCAACTATTAGATCAGCACACTGCATTTCTGATCAAAGGTCATATACCTCATACCTGGCTCAAAAATCCGGATGGCATAGAAAAAGGTATTTATCTAAGTGAGCAGGAGTTTGACCAGCTGTATAACTACTACATGAAAATACATGCTCGTGTTTTTGAAGGCAAGAAATTTCATAGAAGAAAAGCCCTTAATGCCTACACAGAAATAGCTACACAACGAGACCCTACACCAGATCATAAACACAAAAAGAAGCTGTCCAAGCAAACCATGGCCTATACGATTGCTACTAACATCGGTTTTGTAAGCACTGATTCCTTAATGGTAACGTATGCATTGAAAAAATGGAAAAAGAAAAAAGTAATCAACCATGAAATGGCGCTTCGGTATTTCGGGCAGTTTAGGGAACTAGCCAATAAAATGGCTATTAATAAACCGAATCCTGCTATTAGGATAATGCATAAGGGGCAAGATTTCTATTGGTTGAATGAAGATTATATGCCGAGGCTGCTGGCGAATTGAGAAGGGACTACTTAATTATACGATGAACATATTAATAACCAACGAAACGATCAAAGACCTTTTTCATATCGCTCAATCCATCGCGAAAGAAAACTATAACGAAAGCTACGGCGCCCCACATTTATTACAGGCGCTGATGCATAAGAACATCGACTTGCTTGATTTTATCCGCAAACTTGGAAAAGACCCTGGATATTTTTATGAATGGGCAGACGTACGCATCGAAGAGTATCAAAAAACAACTCAGCTCCCATCTGAAATAAAGCCAGATGACCAGATCGATAAAGTATTAGAACAAGCGGATGATGTACGATTGAAATTGGGTCTGGATGAGATCACGCCCTTATGCGTATTAGCTGCAATTGTAAAGCCTCATATTGCCTTTACATCCGAGCAGCTCAAATCACTACCGCTGAGAGATCACGAGATTTTTAACCTTTATCGAGAGGGGATGCCGTTTGTCTCATCGGATGACTCTGAAAATGCGTTTCAAAAAAATCAACTGACCGGATTTACAGGATTACAAGCTTATTGCATCGATAAAACAGAACAAGCGTGTAAAGGATCTTTAGACCCCATCATAGGAAGAGAAAAAGAAACTCGCACGTTAATCGAAATATTATGCAGGCGGCTTAAACCGAACGTAATTATTGTAGGCGAACCTGGTGTAGGAAAAACAGCCTTAGTAGAAGGTTTTGCATATGAAATAATCAAGGGTAATGTGCCTCTGCAACTCAACCACGCGGTTTTGTTAGAGCTAGACACTAGTTTGCTCTTTGCTGGAACTTCCTACAAGGGAGAAATAGAAGACCGCTTAAAGAAAGTGATCAATGAATGTAAGCGACTCGACAAGGGGATTCTATTCATTGATGAAATACACACCTTATTAGATAGCAAAGGCAGTGCAGGCAATCTGGCTAACTTATTGAAACCTGAATTGGCCCGAGGTGAAATAACTGTCATTGGAGCGACCACACACGAAGAATACCGAAAGCTTATTGAGCCAGAACAGGCCTTTAACAGGCGTTTTGAAATTCTGACGATCAAAGAGCCCGACATAAACACGTGCATAAAAATGATCATGGTTTCGATTGATCATTATCAAAAGCACCATCACATAACGATTGATAAAGAGGCCATACCAGAATGTGTACGACTAGCTAAGCGGTATGCCAAAGGAAAAAAGCTACCTGATTCAGCCATTGATTTACTCGACAGAACCATGGCAGCAGTAAAAATGTTGGATGAGTTATCTTCCAAAGAACTAGCGCGTTGGAAAAGTGAGTATGATGCTTTACTACCGGCTGATTTTGACTCGGATGACGAAAGAGTGTCAGAATCACAATGGATGTATGGTCAGCTCCAAAATCGAATCAGTCCTATTTTATGGGGCTCGTTACACGAACAGCCTAAAATTGATCCATCTGCATCTTACGATCAGGTTCGGGAACTTATAGACCGAGTTTACCAGGAGTTATTAGGCTATGCTGAAATCAAACGAGAGCAGGTTGGTAAACTGGAGCTAGCAGCGGTAATGGCGGCCAAGATGAATATCCCGATTGGGAAAATTCAGGCTCAAGAAAAAGAGCGCCTCCTGAATATGGAGTCGTATCTACAGAAACGAGTTATTGGCCAGGATCATGCTCTAAAAGTCATTTCAGATGCGATCCTAGAGAGTCGGAGTGGTTTAAATAAGCCTGAGCAACCCATAGGTTCATTTTTCTTGCTTGGGCCTACCGGTACGGGAAAGACAGAACTAGCCAAATCGATCGCTGAGTTATTGTTCAATGACGAAAAAGCGATGATACGATTCGATATGTCTGAGTTCAAGGAAGAGCATTCGGCCGCGCTCTTGTATGGTGCGCCTCCCGGATATGTAGGGTATGAAGAAGGGGGGATGCTGGTCAATAAAATTCGCCAGCAACCTTATACTGTGGTGCTATTTGATGAAATAGAAAAAGCACATCCATCCGTGTTTGATGTATTTCTTCAGATCATGGATGAAGGGAAAATACATGACAAACTAGGTAAAGAAGGCAACTTTAGTAATGCGCTCATTTTGTTTACTTCCAACATTGGCAGCGCAGCCATTGTCGAAAAGTTTGAGAAAAGTCAGATCCCTTCGTCGGCAGAACTCATACAAACCATGTCTACTCATTTTCGCCCAGAGTTTTTAGCCCGAATTACAGAGATCATTCCATTTGCTCCCATTACGGAATCCATGGCAGAAAGGATCTTTCATATTCAACTGAAATCCTTAAGGGATGCCTTATCACGCATGAGTATCAAACTTAGCCTCAGTGATGAGGCGGTTAAAAACTTAGCACTGACCGGGTTTAGTAGCAGGTATGGTGCAAGGCAGATTAGTGGGGTCATCCGCTCACAATTAGCTCGGCCGATTTCTAAAATGATCATTCGAGAGGAAGTAAAAAGTGGGCAGGAGATTGTGGTATTATGGGATGGAGTGGAGGCCAAAATTAGGTGGGAAATTCTTTCTGTGCTGGAATCGGTTTCTGAGTAAACAACAGAAGAAAAACAATTAAAAGCTTGATCATTAATCTAAAACTGAATAAAACTATACAACAAAATGAATAACAATTATAAAAGCTGGGATGGCGCTCCTCCCATGAACTCTTCCGAACAAGCATCAAGAAATGGTGTTTTCGGGTGTGGAGGTTTTGATAATCCGTTCAGTGCTACCTATCGCAATCCACTCAACGACCCCTATTCTTTCGAAAGTTTAAAGCTTCGGAGTAGGGCAACTTTTGCGATCAAACATGATCCGCAGTTAAAGCGAAAAATCGAACACTTTGCTAAAAACGCTGACCAATTTAAAATAAGGCCCATTCATGCTGCTAATATTGGGAGATATAGGGGCCCAGGCCAAATCATGGCTAGTGCATTACTACTTGGTGCAGGTACAGCTGAGATACCACCCATTGCTGTTGTTATTGTTGTAGGGGGAACTATTGTTGCAGGAGGAATAATAGTTTGGAATAAAATTACTGGCTATGGAGATGCTAGTAAGTGGGTTACTACTCATCAGCCTGTTTCAGAAAGTCCCTTGAATAGGGCACCTAAGGGATTTGACCCTAACAATTGGCCAAATGACGTAGGTAGAGCCATTAAAATGCTATTAGCAGGCGTGGGCATTTGGCAAATTTATGACATATACGATAGCCTTGTTAACAAGCCACTACCCGCAAAAAAAGACAGTACAAATACTAACACAAAACTCATCCCACATGCTAAAAAATAAATTCAAAGCAACGCTCCCATTTTGGGAGAAGCTCTCGCGCTATTCCACCATTGGATGTGGAATTAGTATTGTGGTGACATTCTTGTGTAGGAATTACTGTAAGGAGCAAATTTTCTATGTATTACTAATCGGAGCAATAATAATAGGTCTATTAATTTTTTCTGAACTAATGGTATATATACTGAAAGCGAAGACCACTATAAGTGATGGATGGAATCGCTTTATCTACGTAGAGAGAGCTTTATTGGCTTTTTTCATTGGTAGCATTGCTTTTCGCATCATTAATACAGAATTATTAAACTCATTTTTCTCAAAAACAACGCAGAGCAATGCCTTTTGGCTGAGTCTAGGATTGTATGCGGGATTTAATATCTGCAAATACGAATACCATCGTGCGTTGAAATTGAATTATGAACAACAAACAAAGGACGAATCCGATAAAACTACTTCACCTCAATAAGTACCGAATCGACAAAATTGATAATGATTTGCTTTATAAGTGTGCTACGTTTAAAATTATAATTATAGTGCTTTTGACCCATCAAACCTCAGCCCAACAAATAGCCAAGCCTGAAGTACCTAAAGAGAAAGCAGGGATGTACTCATCTATGATAGCTGAAAACAGTGCTTTAGTGTCTTTTATTGAAAATACCATGGTGCAGCACGGCTTGCCTAAACTGTTACGAAACTTAGCATTGATTGAATCGGGATTTAATAAAAATGTCGTTTCAAATGCTGGTGCAGGGGGTCTTTGGCAGTTTACTGTTAGTCATGCTGGTAACTATGGCCTTTCAGCCCAAAACAGATTTGATATTTATAAGAGTACCAAGACTGCTGCCCAAAGCTTAAAGGACTTATATGAAAAATATAAAAACTGGATTGCCGTAGTGGCCGCGTATAATTGCGGTGAAAGTGCCATGGATAAAGCGATGTTGAAAGCAGGGTCAAATCGATATGATCAATATTACACCTACTTACCTGCGGAAACAATTGGTCATGTGCACAAATTTATGATGGCTTGCTCGGTGACTAATGAATTCGACCTCCTTCGTAAAGACTACTGTATTTCGGCCTTTAATAGCAAGAAACATAGGCTCGGTATAAAAAAACAGATAGATCCAGCTTTAGCGATCACGAAAATTAATGGAGCATTTGATCCATTAATTATTGCTGAAGTAATTGCTGTTGATATAAACGACCTGAATAAATGGAATCCTGAACTATTAACAGAACTGGCATTACGTGGCGAGGCATCCCTCTATCTACCAGTAGATGTCATGCCTGATTTTTTGCTCTTAAAGAGTGCCATACTCCATCAATCGTTAAACAAAAAGACCAACAATGAATAATAGCTACTGTAAAATACCCTTTGATCCCGAGAGCTTAATAAGTCCGAACAGCAAAGCAAAAACATGTGGCATGGCCGAAAGTATTGCACAAAATTTAATGTTGTTGATTACTTCCAGAAGGCGAGAAAATAGATTTAACCCCGATTATGGTAATGATGTGTGGGAGTTTGAATTTGACAATGCTATAACCCTAGCCAAATGGGAAGCCCTTTTTATTGAAAGCCTAAAAAGGCAAATTAAAGCGTACGAACCTCGTATTACACAGCCCAAAATAGAGATTCACATGCAGCAGGTCGAGCATACTTATAGTACAAGGGAGTTCAGTGAAATCAAAAAAAGGGTACGGATTGCAATTAATGCAGTACTGGTAGATACAGGTGAACCCTATCGTTTTGCTACGGAATTATATATAGGTCCGATGTCTATCGATTAAGTTTATTTCTATAATATATTTTAATCGACCTCTTAACGATAGAGCATAAATTCGTCATTTATTTACATTAAATAATCAATTAACTAAGTTCTATGTCTTTTGAAAGGCGCGGCAAACAACCACCGCTCGATTTTACCACACGTCACAAATATAAACCTCATGATCCGTTTAATGACAGATCCAATCCGTTCAATAGCCGATTTAATCCATTTGACGACACTCGGCCCCAATATCTCATATTCGCCCTAAAAGCACCCATTGCTACTTTTGGCAACCGCCCTAAGTCAACGGATATGCGGTCTAAGCTTCAGATATACATGGATGAACACCCGATTCACGGACGTAATCGAAACAATAAACCACCACAGCCATCTCATTCACGTTCGACCCGCCAGGAAATTGTTGCAGTTGAAGCTTCTTCTTGGGATGCATTCAGTATAATGAATGGTTGCCTAGATGCATCCTTTTTAAAGGCTGATATTGGAGCTCGTATTATGAAATTACCATCATCTCGATTTTTACGTGTGGCTGGTGGAGCGACTGGACTGATCGGACTTGGCCTCAACGGCATTGATGCTATAAGAGACCCCACGTTTAATAATTATGCCAAACTTGGAGCGGGCCTGGTTTTACTTGGGCTTGCTACTTTTGGCGGATCGGCGTTAATACCTCTTGTGATAGCCGGAAACGTCGGAATGATTGCTTGGGATCTTGGTGAGGGATTATATGAACACATTCAGAAGAACAAGCGATGAAACGATTACGATATCTTATTTTTTTATTGTTTAATCTGGCATATAAAGATGGTAAACCCGATGAAAGCAATGCACCATATTTTAACAGCGTATTAGTCTTGGTAGCTTTTCAATATTTTCTACTGTTAATTGCGTTTGCTTTCTTAAATAGTTTCATTGCTTGTAGCGATTTATTTGATGGTGCGTTAACTATGAAAAAGCGATGGCAGATTATTTTAGCAATGGTATTCTTAGTATCTGTTAACTATTATGTTTTTGTCAAAAAAAAATACTTTGATCACCTTTATAATGAGTTCAAAAATGCAGCTATAAACACAAAAAGGAATAGAATAATTGGCTACTGCTGCCTAGTCCTTTATTGGGTTTTAATATTTGTAGTGATTGGAAATTTGAAAGGTTGGCTCTCACTATAATTCTCTATAATACATCTAAATGAACACCCAACTAAATACATTTTCCAAAGAGGCCATCAAGGCCCGAATGTTACAAAATGCGGTGAAACTATGGGGCTTAAAAAGCCCTAATTCCGTAGACCCATTTGTTAGGTTACTTATTGAAGCTTTCAGTACTGAAATTTTTAAGGTAAATCATGAGGTACAGTCTATTGGTGCCAGAATCTTAGAAAAGCTAGCCAAATTATTGACCCCATCGCTCTATACCTATCCGCGACCAGCTCATGCTATTGCGTTTACAAGGCCGGTGCAACTAAACGAAGTATTACCTAGTCATAGTGAATTTTTTATCAAAAAAGAGCTCTCTTCTTTGACAAAGAGAGGTTCTGATATCGATATACAAATTCCTTTTACGCCAGTAGATCATATCCAGTTAACCAATGCAAAGGTAGATATGCTGTTGGTGGGTAATACTTGTTATCACGTAGCGGACGGTTTAAATAAAACACCCATTGCAAGGGTTCCGGATCATATCGTCGGGCATCGAAAAATCATCTTGGGAGTTGATGTGTCAAGCTATGCTAGTGAGGCATTGCCTTCTCGTTTAAGTATATACTGTTCCAATCAAAGCTTTACGCACTTGGATTTTATATACAAGCTTCTCCCATTTATCAAGGTATCTAATAACCAAACAGTAATCCAGGTAAAATCAGGGTTGACTTATGTAGAACAAGCGCGTAAGTCAGGATATGAAGAAATATTCCATGAATATGCCATACGCACCCGTATGGAAGAAAATATCAAAAGTAGATATGCGCATCAATTTATTGAATTAGAAGGCCTTTCTCATGCGATGATTGGTGATCCTGGAGCACTGCCAGAGGTATTGAATTCACTTAAAGACCGAGAAAATATTCAAGCTTTGATTTCGGACAAACATTATTTATGGTTAGAACTTGAATTCCCACCACAGTATTCAGTAGATATTTTGAAGGATTTTTCATTCATCTTGAATGCCTTCCCTGTGTACAACAAAGCATGGAAAAGTCATGAATCTAAACTTGATGGCATAGGAAACAACATTCCGCTATCAACAGAAATAGGAGAAAACTTTTTGTATGTGGATGAAATTATCGATGGATTTGGAAGGAAGTATGAAGAGATTCCTTTTACGCAAACCGATCAACTGAAGAAAGGGATCTATACCGTTCGTACAGGTGGAATGGAACGTTTCAATGACCGAGATGCTCTGGACATGATTTCCTACGTACTTGAACTTACCCGAGATGAAGTATCTGCATTCGGTGCATTAGATCGAGACAAGGTTGTTGAAACGCTAAAAAGCATGGCCCTTCAGATGAGTGCGTTGGATCAAAAAGCTAAAAATGAAGGAAAACATATCCCGCAGAGGCTTAACTACGTGATTGTGGACCCCATGGAAGATACTGACCACATGAAAGCATCCTATTGGGTTACGCATTGCACCCTGGCCAACCACATCCAACCAGATACACTGCTCGTTAACCAGAAGAAGACATCAGGGGGCAATAGAAGCATTATGCTCTTAACAGAATCAGAAGGTGGTGAAGATGAGCAAAAAGGCTCAGACGCTGTACAAGCATATAAATATGCCCTCACAACTAGGGACAAGATTATTTCCATAGCGGATGTTAAAAGTTTCTGCCGGTTATTCTTGAAAGACGATCTCAAAGACATTCGAATAAAAAGAGGAACGATGATTAGCAGTAAGCCCAAAGAGGGCTTTATTCGAACGATAAACATTGAGATTGTTCCTTCGTCATATAGTTTCTATGGAGAAAATTATTGGAACAATATGGCTGTTTCGCTCAAGAATCAAATAGTAGCCAAAGCAATAGATGGAATAGAATACCTCGTGCAAGTGGTAGATGAAGATGTACAATAGAAAAGCGAATGGCTGAAGTATTAATTGAAGATAT
The DNA here is from genome assembly GCA_008015155.1 of Thiothrix sp. GTDB lineage: Bacteria > Pseudomonadota > Gammaproteobacteria > Thiotrichales > Thiotrichaceae > Thiolinea. The sequence goes on along the minus strand of SSFA01000038.1, from coordinate 22,477 downwards.
AATAAGTAGCAAGGTCGCTTACAATGACCTGCACACCGATTACAAAGCGGAAATAGTCGCGCTAAACCTATTGAAGCACCACAGAAATATTGATCAAGTTTTCATCAAGCGAGTGGGAAGTAATGAGAGACCATTTTCCAAAGACATCAAAAGTATTCAGGAAGAATATGATGAGCTTGATGAAAGGCATGTCGTTATTGAAACCCACAGAGAAGGGCTATATGACTATCTGCCAGAGGGACTCTTTTATCCACCATCTTTAGGTGATATCGGAAGCGGGATTGAAACGATCAGGAAACGAATCCAGCAGCAACGCCAAGTTGAGCGTGATGCGCGCAAGCTATTCCAGCCCTTTGAGATGGAATCTTCTTATGCGGTGCTTAATGCGCTTATAGCAGAAGGGAAGTATGCTATCGCCGAAGAAAGTAATATGCTTGTGCAAACGGTCAGCGAGCTATGGCCTTTGATTGATCTACTAGATAAACATACAGCAGAAACATTTGTTTATCTGCTCCCTTTCTTTCATTCATCTCGTGGGGATAAGCGGTGGTTTGAGAAATGCATGGGCGCTTTTTTGCAGGTGCCGGTCAAGGTTACTTTCGTTCCTAACCAGATTAATGACCTATCGGATTCTTTGCTGCTTTCTCAAATGCAATTGGGTGTTAGCTCGATGCTAAGTGGGAGCCATTTCGACGGTGAAAGAAATTGGGCCATACATTATGGGCCCATTCCTTATCAGCGTTTGAGTGACTATGTTCCAGGCAGTAAGCTCCGTAAACTGCTTCAAGCACTGTATGACTACTGTTTGCCTGCTACAGTAAAGGTCGAGGAAGCATTTATCACGGAAAAACAAGTCTCCTCTTTCTCACTAGTGGATGATGGGAATAATAACCTTTTGGGGTATTCCACATTTTTATAATCAAATAAAAAACACAATAAATGGACATCTTAATAGTAAAAGAATTCTTTATACGCTATCTGCTTCTGCCACTACTATTCATTGTGCTAGCTACCATACTGGGCATCATGAAGAAGAAAACACCTAAGCTTCCGGGTAAGGTCCTTGTTTGCTACATGTTACTAGGTGCATTGTGTTTGGGACTGCCTGGTCTTTTAGGGTTCTCTGGGAATATGTTTAGTCCTTATTGGTATATACTGGCGCAGCTAATCTACTTTTCATTGGGCATGCTTCATGTGGGTTTGATAGGTGATTATTTTCATAGTCCCAATCAGTCGGCAAACTTTAATATGGCCTTTGAGATCCTAATTACGTTGGCCTGCTTAACCCTTGGAGCTTATATTTTCATTCATCTATTTGACTTGATAAGCCCTTTTGAAGGCTATAGTGTCATGGCACTAACAAGCATGCTCATAGTCATTATCCCGCAATTATTTCAATACTGCTATATCCAGTTTATGAATATCCCATTCGATATTTATAAGACCTGGCAGCATCAATCTGGACAGAAGCCAATCGATTTTGCAGGTGTGGACTATAATAAGTTAATGGTGCTTAACGTCGAGCTTGCTAAGAACATGGGCGATGGGAACTTGTTTCAAATTAAAGCAAAGACGCTTCCCAAAGACATCACTTTCGGCGATTGGTTTTATAAGGTCGCGCATGATTACAATACGAAGAACCCTAATGGGATGATACAGCTCCAAGATGATAAGCATGAAGCCTATTCATGGATCTTCTATACTAAAAAATCTATCGTACACCCTAGAAAATACATTGACTTTGAGCAGGATATCAAGCATAATAAAATTGCTGAAAATGATACAGTCATCTGCAAGCGTGTTATTCAACATCAAGAAGAGCATAGTAAAGTCAACACCCTATAAATCGTAATCAAATAAATAATATGATAAAGCCTATCGAGCATTTTGCCGTAAACTGGATGGATGGGATGAAAATCTCACAAAAGCATTTTGATGCGCAGGAGAGTTTTTTCATCGATACTTCACGAGATGGAAACTCCCTTGCCTTAAACAGGTTTAACTACGGACTACTACCACTTGACAAGAAACACGAAAAAGATACGATGTTTCAAGTCTATAATACCGCAACGAATGATGTCCAGCTGACGATCAAAAATTGCAACGCCGTTACTGCAGCTGGGTATCGTATTAGCCTATCAGACTACCAGGCAAGCGTAAAAGCACTTGCAAACTCGATCAAAGAGGATCAACAAGACAGTGATAAAAATTATTACATTCTAATAGCTGTAAACCCATTTGATAAAATTGCATTTGGAGATCTCGATCCAGAAGAAGTGCCTCCCAGGCAGCCTAATACATTACCGAAGTATTATGTTGAATTGGTACAAGCATCTGTCATTGATACAAGCCACACCGGTGGGAACTATTTGATCATGGGAAAAGTAAACCTTAACTCGAATTTGATCACAGCCGACGAGGACTTCATCCCTCCATGTACAAGTATTCGAAGCCATCCTAGATTAATCGCTTATCATCTTGACTTTGGAGCAAAGATGCGAAGCCTGCAACAGTATGCGTTCAAAATCATACAAAAAACACCTAGTGCACAGCAAAATGCGGCCTTTGCACCGCAGGTAAAATCACTATGCAGTACTTTAATTAATTACTTCGCAGACACTTATTTTCAATTCCGTAACATTATTCCGGAGCAAGCCCCTGTGTATATGATTGATGTTTTTGCTCGGCAGGCACTCCATCTATACAATGCTACCCAAGCTATGCCTTCCATCGCCCTAGAAGAGATGCTCAATTATGCGTACGAGTGGAGCAACGTGGCACCCAATACCTTGCTTAATCAGCTCTCTACGGTGGCCGAAATAAATTATGATCACAATAATTGCGGCAAACACTTTCAGGATGTCGAGAATCTCTTAAACAGTTTGGAGCGTATCCTGGCAAAACTGAGTGGTCTTGATTACATCGGTCAACGGAAGGAAAGTATCGTGGTCACTGAAAAAGATATCACTCCTATTGCTAAGGTAGCAGCTGGATGGAGTGTACTTGATTAAAGTAAAAAAGTGGTGCTGTCTTTCAGAAACCTAATCAAACAAATTAAAAAGAGAATAGGAGCTCCACAAGAGCTGCCTATAAAAGGGCCTATAACTAACGAAAAATCACAATTAAAATCCACAATAAATATGAGCATGTTCAGCTATGGCGTTGGAGGTAACGAAGTAAAAGTAGACGCCAACGAAGCGATCCAAGAGATCCAAGAAAACAAATCATTGCTAGTTAGCAAACTGACTAGTGAAGACACCATTAACCCTGAAATTGTTACGGGGCTAAAAACAGTAGAAGATGTGTTCAAACACTTCTCTCCATCCATTTCCATTACACACGAAACAGAAGACGGTGCTTCCGTAGAAGAGAACTTTAAGTTCAAAAACTTGGGAGACTTTACTCCTAAAAACCTGACACAGAATTCCCCATTTCTACAGGGTTTAAGCAATGAGCAGGAGCAGTACAACAATATTGTCCGTCAATTGAGGAACAATAAAGTACTAGCCAATATGCTAAAAGACGATCAAGCGAAGTCTGCGTTCATCGATACACTCAAAAGCACCATTAAAGAACTAGAAAACAATTAAAAAAGAAATAATCGTATAAAATCGTATGTCAACTACACCATCTGCTGTAAAAACACAAACGCAGCAAGTACAACAACCTGCCGGTTCGCCCAATTTTTTAGATAAAATAGGCGGATTCAGTTTCATCGAATCCGTTATCGATGGAATCGCTAATATGAACTCAGGCAGAAAAGCACGTAAACAGATCTTCCTGACTGACCATGCCAAAAGTGATGAGCGGAAAGAACTGCTACAGAAATTAAGCCTTTGGGTTAGCTTATTAGAAAACAACGATTCTATCGACAAAATGATAGAGTCCTGTAAAACCAAAGCAACAACGGCAGCTAATTCGATCAAGAAAAACTTAAAAAACACCCTTGATCAGACCAGGGAGCTAGAAACCAGTTACAGAACAGTTGCACAGTTTTACAAAAACACAGAGCTCGATAAGGTAGACAATGTGCATATCATCAATGCGTCTCTAGAGCAAATTACAGATCTAGACAACCCCATCTTCATTGACCACATAGGAGCTGAATTTAAACAGTATTATGATCGTTTAGACTTGCGCGATAACTATTCCATTCTTGCCATTCCGGGCTATTTGGGCTCAAACAAAGTGGTAGAAAAATGGGCAAAGATTTGCAACGAAAACAAAGTGATGCTCGTGACCGATTTCGCTCATTTGGATAAAATGGACGATGTGGTTGATTTATTTCATTCTGCAAACCTGACAGGTGGCGAGGTGTACCGGAGTAATGTGATCATGACGTGCAACTGGATCGTAGGTCGAGGTAGGGCTGAAGAAGTTGGCGAAGAAGAAAATGTCTATATCCCACCATCGACATCCTTAGCTGGTAAAATCTATAAAACCCTCATGTCACAGGTTGCTGCAGGTAAAAAACACGGTAGCATCAACGAAGTGGATGCCGTGAAGTTTGAGCTGAAGAAAAGTGAGATTTCTCAATTGGAGAAAATGGGACTAGTACCCATGGTTAATGAGTATGGTAAGATCATGGCTTTTTCTGCCAAAACGTTATTTAACGGGGACAATATTGGCCTGCAAACTTATTCTGTAGTACGTGTATTTGATCACGTGACTAAAGTATTGCTTGATTTTCTAAATCGGCGAGCATTTGAGAACTGGAATTCTAAAAACGAAGAAGATTTGAGAGGACAGATTGTTAGGTTTTTAGACGGAATTAAAGGAGCAGATAAACTGATTGAGAAATTCAAAATTGTACGTTTCGAGCAAGACCGACACCAGAAGGACCGAGTTTGGTTGGACATTCGTCTTACCCCTTATTTCCCTGCAAAAAGCTTTGTGATCAAATTGGATGGACACAAAGGTGATGATGGTAATGAGTGGGGTGCAGAATACGTGCAGGATTAAATCAATTAGAACATATTATGGAGCCTGTAATCTTTCAAAACAGGTTCCCTTTGCTTGAGTTTATACCATGTTTCCATACCGAAAGGCCTTTATTATATATCGTTGGATGTTCTTTTTGATCTGTACCAGCGCTGTTTTGCTATGCAGTTGTGCAGATGAAAGTAAACAAACCAGAAACAGCCTTAAAAAACGATATGTGGTTGATCTTTTTCCAGAAGAGTTAACACAGAAAGATGGTAAAGTTGTCCATCAGATGACCTACAAGGAAGCGGTGGCCAAAAGTACCCTAACACTTCGTGTGTCCGAGATCATTTTGGTAGATAAATCCGAAGGTCGTGGGAATAAACCACTGTACCTCTACAAAGTACAATCAGGAAAAGTGATCAAGCCAGTGAAAGGATACAGGAAAAAATACCCTGTTTACTTTATTGCTGATAAAGAGCTGTCTGTTGCCCAAGGTAAAAAAGAGGAGGTCTTTGTGTTCTTGGAAAACATCCGGAATCATAAACTACTTACTAAGCAAAGAAATATGAAATATCAGTGGTTAAATGATGCACCGGTGTTATCGCCATGACCAATAGATGGTACTATCCATATCGCCGAGGTGATTTTTTAACCGGCTCTTAACAAGACAATATACATTCGCAATTAAATTAACTATAAACCCGTATAAATTTTTAACAACAATGGCAAAAAACGCTAGAGCAGTATTGAAATTCAATGGTGGAGATGAGCAAAAAGTATTAAAATTAAACTACAATGTATCTCGTTCTGCAGATGCATCAGGTCGTGTTTCCTCAGACCCATCCAATGCGATCATATCAATAACCGTGGAAGCTACCGACAAATCGGATATTATGGAAAGCTTATTGAACGGCAAGTTCAAACCTACTACCGGAGAGATCACGTTTAACAAATCACACGAAGAAGGCACCTTAATTAAACTAAAGTGGGAGAATGGTTATGTAATAAAGCACGAAGTAGAGTTTATCTCTTTAGGAGAAGACAACAACATGTATATCCATTTTGATGTAAGTGCAGAACACATCACCTATGGTGGAGCTTCTTACGATGGCCAGTGGCCAAAAACTGCTTAATCTGGTTAAGCGAGCAAAGTGTGCGATCCTGCACACTTTGTTTTGATCATTCTAGTCTTTAAATAAACAATCTACCAATACTCAACAAATTTTATGTCTTTTGAAAGAACTGGCCATGATGGCACCTTCCATGCTGGCCCTGGACACGATTTTACCACCCGCCGTAAATCTCATTCTCGGTTTGGTGATGATATATTCGTCAAAGCACCTGGAATAAAACCACCTCCATCGATACTGGAGCATTATCTACGTGCTACAGGGGTTATTAAACCCGCTCCCCAACCAATGTATAAGCCTTCTCCACTTGTTCAAAGAGGGGGCCATCAGCCAAAAGATATGCGGGATTCTTTAACGCGTGCTAGGGACACTATGCGAGACAGATTTAAGCCATCCAATAATAGCACAAGTTTAAATAGATCTTCAAATTACGAAGTCTATGATCAAATGGGTACCGTATTTGGGTTGGGAGCTTCGGTACATGGAGGTACCGAGCTAGTACTTAATAGCTCAAAAACGGCAATCATAGCTACAAAACACATGGGGCCCGAAGCGGCGTTTGCCTTGAAATCTACAGCTAAATACGTAGGCAAAGTAGCAAGCTTTACTTCAAGGGGAGCCACTTTTTTGAGTGGTGGTTATTCAGTGTATGAGTTAGTTACTAATCAAGCGAAAGCGCACACGTGGGTAAATCTTTCTGTAATTGTTCTTACAGTAGGTGCTGAATTTGCTATTGGAGTGGCTGCTGCTCCCTATATTATCGTAGGTGGCGTTGCTTATGGTGTATTTTGCATAGCAGGCGGAGGTGATTGGTTAGATAGTATAAGCTTTAAAAAATGGTTCAATTGAAACTTAGGACGTATGATTAAAATGCTAAAAAAAATCCATCACTTTTGTTTTTATTGCTATTACTCCATGACCCTCTTCAACCAGCATGACCGTAGGATTAATAGGGCTTGTTACGGATTGTCTTTCTTTTATTTCTTCATGTTAAACACTATCGTTTTATTAAATGATACCTATTTAATAAAATGGCCTATTAATCCTCTAATAATCCCTACAGTTACTACTGTCTTAAATATTTACTCATATTTCATTTTTAAAAAATACTTCAAATCAAGATTTGCTAGTATTGAGCCTGTCTATAAAAATAAATCAAGAAAAAAAATCATTTTTATGGGTGTTGTTCTTTGGTTAGGATCTGCTTTACTATTTGGCTTGGTGGGTTATAATTACACGAATAAGACAAAATCAATTCTAGAGAAACAGTCTATACAAAAACTGTCTGAGGAAGCCTCTTCATAATCAATTATCGAAGCCACTTCGATTTTTTACTAGTCTTATAAATCCACATTAATGTTCAAACTATTCCAGTACCCTCTCTTTTTATTGTTCAATTTGCAATACAAAAACGGCAACCACAAGCCTCGTGTCGTTCCTTATATTGCTACTGTAGGCACAGTCACTTTTTTCCAATGGTCAATACTCCTAATAGTTATCCTATTGATTGAAAAAATGCTCGGTGTTTCGTTTTTGAAATTCATTTGGCCTGAGCCTCAAAAACCAGTTACAGCTCTAAATAGCTTAATGTGCTTGTTGATTAAATACTGCATCTGCGCCTTTGTAATCAACAGCCTGTATTTAATCAACAAGCACTACTTTATTACAAAAGGTCTGCTTGATCGGCTCTATCAAACATTTAAGGATCATCCGTCGAATACTCGAGTAAAAAGATTTTTTTGCCATACCAGTTTACTCCTATATGTTCTATTGGTCTTCATTTTACTCTTCTCTAATTACCAGTGCTTTCAGCCCCTAGTGTTGTCCTGCGTTTTTTGGCCGAACCTAGCTCAACTTATAAATCGCCCAAGCAAGAAGCAAATAGAAGCAATAGAAAAAAGTTTAAAGCTTAACTCGAACAACGCTGAGATGACAAAATTGGCTCCTCAAATATGTTCACAAAAGCACTCATTAAAAAAAAGAATCTTTGGTAAAAAAAAATCTAATAATGGGTCTATAGTTAAATACTTGGCATCACTCTTTATCACCGATACACTCATTTTCATTTTTATATGTGTGCTTTTTTTATCAGTGGCAACCTTTTTTGGAGAAAAATCACCTTTTAGTTTTCGACTTCAAACTCCTTTTCAGAGCGCAAGCTTTCTATTTGAACTTGCTTTATGTACCAGTGCATTACGGCTTGTTTTTTTCTACCCCTTCCAAATTTTGCCTCTTATCTGGGTAGCAAAAAAGATGGAGGGACGAAAAAGAGTACTAATAACTGCGCTACTAAATAGTGGCCTTTTTGTTCCAATTATTCTTTTTTGTGTCTTTGTATTTTCAAGTGATTTTCTAGCCAAACCTGTTTTCTATGTTCTGGCACATGCTGCCTTTTTAAGCCCTTTCGTATTAAACAAAATAGTCCCCTTTAAAAAATTAATACCCCCATCGCAAGTATAAAAAAGAGTATGTGGCCAATCACCAATTTAAATCAAACTATAAACACATCATATACATGTCTTACACAAAACAAACCAGCACTGCCGAAACAATTACTAATTGTGCCAGCGAATTTGGCGTATCTCATCTTACCCAATTAAACATCGTAGTAGAAGGCACCCCAATTAAACATTACGTGCATTTTCTCTTAGAGCAGAGCGCAGCTAAGCAACATCATTTCACATTAACCCTATCACATGATTCTTTAGGCAGCGCACAAGACCATCAATTGGAAGATGCCCAAAAACTGTTAGGCAAACGTATTCTGGTCATGTTTAGTTACAAAAACATCCCAGATAGCCCGAGCCGCGATTTTGTGGGGGTAATTACAGATATAGACTTTAGCACCGATCAGACTAGCTTAGGCAATATCATCATTCAAGGAAGTAGTCCTACCGCATTGCTCGATGCTGCACCACATATACAAAGTTTTGGAGGCAAGCAGCCTGTTAGTCTTAAAACTGTAGCAGATTCCGTAATTAAAGAGGGACTCACTGGCGGAAAATATGAAAGCCGTGTAGAACCAAGTTACACCGGTGGCGTTTCCTATAGCTGCCAGTACGACGAAACTCATTACAATTTTCTTGCCCGCACGGCTGAAGCCTATGGAGAACAGTTCTATTATGATGGCGCAGTACTGCATTTTGGCAAGCTCCCTATTCCAGAAAAACCCATCAACCTTACGGTTGGCAGAGATGTAAATCACCTACAAGTTTCGATGAAAACTAAGCATGTAAAACGCAGCTTATATGGTTACAATAGCAGTACACACGAAAATTTGACTACTGGAGCAACACCAATAAGCCATCAATCGTCCTTAGCAAAAGCGGCTTATGAGCTATCCGAAAAAACATACCAGACCCCTTCATTAAGAATAGCACCCATCAAAGCGTCTACACATAAAGACATAGAAACGGCCCAGAAGAGCACCAACGGTAGCGTAGCAGTAAGTGTATTCACCACTTCTGGCAGCACTACGGTTCCTTTTCTATACCCAGGGTGCTTGGTAGAAATGAATATGCGCAAACCAGATAGTGCCGAAAGCAGCTACTTTACCAAGCTGATGGTTATTGAAATAACACATTCAGTGGATGCCCTAGGAAATTATTTAGGCCTTTTTAAAGCAATAGCAGCTGATACCGGGTATTTACCAACACCTGAATTTCATATGCCCAACACCAAACAGCAGCTAGCTATTGTAACCGACAATAAAGACCCTCAAGGACAAGGACGTGTACAAGTTCGCTTCGATTGGCAGACAAATGGAAATACATCTGAATGGATTAGAGTGGGGAGCCCCGATGCTGGAGGTAGTGAGCAAGTTGGAAAAAATCGTGGTTTTATGGCTATCCCAGAAATAGGTGACCAAGTGCTGGTCAATTTTGTACATGGTCATCCCGACAGGCCTTTGGTGGTAACTGGCTTATTTCACGGCAAAGTAGCCGGCGGAGGAGGATCAGGAAACAATATAAAAAGCCTTACCAGTAAAAGTGGCCATACCGTTCAACTCAATGATGGAGGGGGCATCACCGTGAAAGATAAGACGGGAGGAAATCATATCGTAGTGGACGGGAATAATAAAGTAACTGTCACCTCATCACAAACAATAGTGCTAACAAATGGTAAAGCTTGTATCACCTTGGAAGGAGATGAGATTACCATACATGCTGATAAAATAACGCTTGCAAAATCAGGGGGCGAGTCTTCAAAAATCGAAATAAAAGGGCTTGATACTACGCTGTTCGGAAAAACGGCCTTAAAAATGCAAAGTGATACAATGGCACAATTAGCTTCTAAAGGTACCACAGATATCCAAGCTACCGCTGGTTTAACTACCGATGCTGCCACAACAACCATGAAGTCAAAAGCAACAACAGAAATAAAGGGTGCAATGGTAAATATTAATTAAGCATACATTGAATAACCATAACGCAATAGCACTTGCCATATCCTCATTACAGGAAAAATGGCAGGAAGTAACCGATAAACAAAATTTTCAATTAGTCAGATGGCTAATTGAAAAATCTGACACAAATATCTTCAATGGATTTTTACGGCTAGAATCTACTGCTCATGGCAACCTAGAAGAAACTTTCCTTATCCTATTTACTCCCTTCTTGGAAGCGCAGTCGTATGCTTATTTTTTGATCAAAGACTGGTTAGAGCTATTTGCTTTAGAAACAAAAGATGACACATCTCCATGGGATGATTATGCCCGTTTCAAAGCACAATGGGAACTGCTCAGCCCTGAGGAGCATCATCAAGAACAGTGTAGCTATTTATTAGCTGCATTGTTACAGAGTTTCAAAAAATATCGAAGTGAAAGCAGAAAGCTCATTTTCGGACTACTCCCCTATGTAAACAATGCCGAAAAACAATATGCTAACTGGGTGGAAAATACCCTGCCCTTATTGCCAGATGGTGTTGCCTTAATGATCGTTGATGATTTAAAAGACGAAAAATACGAGCGATTATTCAACGAAGAATCAAAGGAAAGAATCACCATTTCAGCAACCAAATGCTTTAATGCCCAAAATGTATACCAACAACTAGCCACCTCAGGAAATCCTGATGATCCTCAAATAGCCTTTAGACAATGCGTATTTAAGATGGGTGAGTCGGCTCAAAAAGGTAATAAACAAGAAGTATGCAATTGGGGCGAAAAAGCTTTAATGGGTACACAAGCAAGTGGTGATAAGCTGCTGTGGGCCTCTGCTCATATTGTGTATGCTAGCTTTTTGTTTGGCTTTAAGACCACTGAAAGAATTCAGCAATTGCTTGATCAAGGAATAAACATCACACACCAAATGCTGGATAACGCCGAAACACAAACTGCCGCATCTGGTTTACTCGGACAGTTTTACGGATATAAAGCAGCCTACCTAAACATGTTGAGTGAGCATTCCGAAAGTATCCTCTGGTTTAAAAAGCAGGCTGATGTATATATTCAGTACAAACAAGAAATTCTTTCGATAGGTGCCTTTCAAAATGCACTGTTAGTAGCTTCAAAACATCGCAAAAGTGAGGTAGGTAAGATTACTGAAAAAGCTTTTCCAATAGGTTATGCGCAAGCTGATGATTCGCTACGTGGTACCGGATTCCCAGTCATAGCCTATCATTATCTCATCGTTTGTAAAGAGGAAGAAAAAAAAGACATAGAAACAAGAATGCAGTACCTCTACGGTGCTGATTGGAAAGCAAGCGCTAAAAAGAATTTTGCCATTGCTCCTGAAGAATACGTATTATAATTTATATACCATCGTGCTGATGACTTGAATTAGTCAAGTCCCCGAATATATCTATGCTACCAGTTAATAACCATTTTACTATGGTCATCGGAATGGATGTCCATTTTACCACCTTACCGCCATACAATCCTTTCCACCCCTATGTGGGTATGGTATTAGATCCATCAGCTTATATCCCATTTATCGGATCAACAGTTAATGTGAATGGAGTGCCTCGAGGCTTGTCCGATACGCCTGGTATACTAATGACTCTGGTTCACATCCCACTATTTACCCCACCCTGGCTCATGACACCTATTATAGGTCATGAGTCGATTAACTTTTTTGCTAGTCAGAACGTGTTTGCCGATGGCAGTCGATTAGCCCCTAAGGGCTATATGATCATGACCTGCAATGATACAGGGGTGCCACTATCCCTAGCTCCAGGTAAGAAAAAAGCCTGGAAAGTAACCCCTACCCTATTTGCACCAACTGCCTATTCACTTCCCGTTCCATCCGGCCCTCCAGTAAATGTGGGCGGCCCTTATATACCTGACTGGGGCGGCATGGCCCAGAATGCAGCTGTACGTATGGGGTTTATGGGTGTGATGAAAGGCTTAAATAAAGTCGTTGCCAAAATATTAAAAGGAGCTGTAGGCCCTAAGTGGCTCAGCAGGTCATTATGCCATGCTGGTTTTGAACCTGTGAATTTCGTCAATGGTGCTGTGGTGTACGATGGTACAGATTTTACCTTGCCCGGCTCAATTCCCTTTGAATGGAAACGCAGCTGGTATTCCGACTCAGCCTACGAAGGTTTGCTAGGTCACGGATGCCATTGGCAGTACGATCGCGAAATACAGTATTACACCGACGATGAAGCCTGGGGCTTGCGTATGGCCGATGGCCGGGTTGTTGCTATACCCGAACTAACTATTGCAGAACCATTTTACCTGCGTGCGGAGAAAATAACCGTCACACGCCACCACGAAAGCATTGAGGTATACCATCATGAAGAAGATCTGCTTTATCATTTCTCTAGATCCAATGCCAAGTATTATAAACTCACCCGCATTACGCGTGAGGCTGCCCAGATAGAATTTATTTACGACGGTAGCTTCTTAACCAAAATTATCGATACGGCTGGGCGCGAAATACGCATAGAAAACGATCGCAAAGGACAAATCGTCTCAGCTACCGTCATCGTAGGCCCACTGAAGCAACATAAAATCAGCTATACCTACGATTCGCAAGGTAATATGACGGCGATTACCGATGCTCTAGGCCAATCGACTAAGATGGTGTACGAAGGTCATCTGTTGGTTAAAAAGACCGACCGCAATGAGCAAAGCTTCTACTGGGAATACGATCAGCAAAATCGTTGCATCCACACCTGGGGCGACGGTGGCTGGCAGGAAGGATGGCTGCACTATTTTCCTGAAAAAGGCTATAACCGAATTACCGATGCTGCAGGAGGCACATCTACCTATTGCTATAATGATAAGCAATTGGTTACGCGTATTGTAAACCCAATGGGAGGCTCTAAAATTTTTCAATACACCCCTCACAACGAGCTGTATCGAGAGATTGACGAAGATGGCAATCTGGTAGCCGGTTATGACTACAATGAAAAAGGCTTCGTTACCAGCATCACCTATGGCGACCAAACCCAACAGCACTATTTGTATTATGAGAATGATGCCCTCATGATCAGTATTAGTCCGGGAGGAAAGCAAGAAACATATACCTATTACGAAGGCACTAGGCTGTTGCGTGCCATAGTACACCCAGATAAGCAGATCACCCAGTACACCTACACGCCACAAGGATTACCAGCTACGATCAAAAGGGATGACAAAGTGCTCGAGCTCTACTACGACCGCTACCACAATCTGATCGAACTACATGGCAACGGTAAAAAAGTGCGTTGGAATCATGACCTGCTCGGCGAAGTAATCCGGGTAGAAGACAGCCCCGAGAGCTTTTCAAACTACCAGTATGATCAGCTAGGGCGCGTAACGCGCATTACTAGCCCCAATGGCAATATTGAGTATTTGAAGTACAATGCTTACGACGATGTCATCCAAGTATACCGACAGGAATACCTCGAAGGAGCTGCAAAACTGGAAAGCCGCGGACTGGATGTTGTTAAATTCGACTACACACCACTAGGCAGCCTACAGCGCCGCACCCAGGGTGAAAAACGGGTGCTTTTTGATTACGACCGCATGGAACGCCTGACCAAAGTGATAAACGAGCACAATGAGGAATACACCTTTACCCGAAACACAGCCGGTCATATTATTGCCGAAAAAGGATTTGATGGCATCACTAAGCATTATAAGCACAGCAATGCCGGGCGTGTGACCAACATGAAAGGCTCCGGAGGCATGAATACCAGCTACCGCTACAATGGCAATGGCCAACTTCAGTATGTGGACTATGCCGACGGCACTTGGGAAACCTATAGCTATAACAAAGAGGGACAACTCATCAGCGCGCACAACGAGCAGAACCGAACTTATCTAGAACGCGACGAGCAAGGGCGGATCATCGCCGAAAAGCAAGACCGCGGCATGGGCGACGTTGGACATTCCATAAACTCCAAGTACGATAAAAATGGCTTGCGCACCCACATCAGCAGCACCCTAGGAGCCGATATCACCCAAAACTATGATGCACTTGGACAACTAAATCACATCCAAGCCGCCCAGCAAGACAAACTTTGGGAAGCGCACATTGCGCGCAATGTGCATGGACAAGTTACCGCCTACGACTTCACAGGAGGCGTGAAGAACCACTTCAGCTATGATAAAGCGGGCAGGCCCATCAATCATATCGCAAAAACTGGCCTCGGCAGAGAAAGCTACAAGCGAGAATATGTATGGAACACAGCCAATCACCTACGCTTGAACATCAATCAGCTCAAGAACCGCGGCGTGAGGTATCATTATGACGCGTTACATCAATTGGTAAGTGAGGAGAACGGCAATCAATTTGAATATAAAAACCCCGATGCAGTAGGTAACCTATACGAAACTTTAGAGCGCAGCGACCGCAAATACGAAAGCGGCGGTAAGCTCACCAAGGATGGTAAATGGAATTATCATTACGATACCTTGGGTAATTTGGTGTTAAAAGCCCCCTTCATTCTAGAGGGCAAAAACCCCGATACCTATTGGCGACCTCACTGCTGGCACTATAAGTGGAATGCCAACGGCACGCTTAAATGGGTCATCCAACCGGATGGCTGTAAAACTGATTTCGAATACGATGCTTTAGGCCGACGTACTGCTAAGATTACACTCAAAAAAATAACCCGCTACCTTTGGGACGGAAACGTTCTGCTACATGAATGGACTTATCCAACTGCAGATAGACCTCAAGTACAAATCAGTGAGCTGGGCGAGGTTTCTTATCAGCAAGAGCCAGTCGAGAATGTAACTACTTGGGTATATGATGAAGGCAACTATACACCCATTGGTAAGCTAATTAACGGTGAACGGTATAGTATTGTCTCCGACTACCTAGGCCGGCCAGTTCAGTGTTTTGATGAGAATGGTGAAGTTGTTTGGGAAACTGATTATGATCTTTATGGCAGGCTTAAAAACCTAAAAGGTGAAAAGGGATTTGTCCCTTTCAGGCAGATGGGGCAGTATGAGGATGCGGAGCTAGGTGGGTTGTATTATAACCGATTTAGGTATTATGATTCGAGTAGTGGAACGTATCTGAGTCAGGATCCAATTGGGTTGAATGGAGGATTGGCTTTTTATGCGTATGTACATGATTCAAATTCCTGGGTAGATATATTTGGATTAGTTGGAACTGGAGGTGCATATATGTTTGGGTTTGAAAATGGGAAAATGTATATAGGTAAAGGAGAGTATGATAGAATGCTTAAATCTATTCTTCAGCGAACTAAGGAAGTAAATAATTCTCCTCTAATCGGCAGAGCACACATAAGCACTGGTGGCAATAATGAGCTCGGAAAAATGGTAGAATATAAAGCTATGAAAGATGCTGACTTCAAGGCGGGAGGACGTGCCGGTGTTCCACCTCAGTATTTAAATAGCTTCTTGAGCGGAAAGTCGGCTTGGCAAGACCCTAAAAACCAACACCTCCAACCAGAAGCAACAAGGCTAGCAACTAAGCTAAAAGCAAATTATGATGCTGATGCAAAAGCAAGAGCAGCAAAAAAAAATGTTATTAAATGTCATTAATTATGAAAAAATTCGAAGTAGATTATAGTATAACATCTCCTTTTAAAGGAATTAGAATATGGTTTGACCATCTGGAAGAAGGACTTGATTATGCGCAAGAAAACAATATCAAAGAAGTGCTTGTACGAGCAGATGAAGATGATAAGAAAACTGTAAACTTTGACTTCCTTAAGAATAGAGACTTTATAGAAACTTTTCATTGGATAGTTTCTTTATCAAAAAAATCTGACATCTCTGGGCTCGCTTATTTGTCTAAATTAAAAGACCTTCGTTGGGCTGCTGATAATCACTATGATTTGGATCTTTCATATTTTCCATTATTAAGAGAATTGACACTTGGGTACGATCCTAATATTAAAGGTTGGGAAACACTCAAGTCATTAAAAACACTCTTAATTGGAAGCGTAAAAACTGAGGACCTGTCTTTTTTAAAAGAGGTTGTCAGTCTAGAATACCTGCGTATTATTCGAGGTTCGTTCGTTTCTATTAAGGGCATTGAAAATTGCAACAAACTGCATACACTTTTTCTGCAAATCTGCAGATCTCTAACAGACTTAAATAGTACCCTAAAAAAGTTACCTGCTTTAAAACAGCTCAATCTTGAAGGGTGTAAAAAAGTCAATTTAGATAAAGAATTAGCAGATCTTAATATTAAAAACATATCGATAATATAACTAGAGATATTTTTTGAACTCCCCCATCTATCAAGGCCATGCTTCATACTTACGCCAATAGGGATTCCACAAGAGCTATTAACCCTAAATGATGTTAGAAAATAAATTATTTGAGCTCCAATCACTATTGCAAAAAAGGAATAATACATCTTCTGCCTTTTTTAAAAAACTATTGGAAGATTTAAAAAATGGTTGGGATAAGGATGTAGTTGACTCTATTCTTAAGTCTTATGCCATTGTTCAATACGGAGACTATAACCATCAGGAAGAAAAACTTTTCGATGAGATATGGGAGATAGCTAATACGCTAAAAAAATGATTGTGTTCGTCCAGAATTATCTTTTCAAAAAAATATCGAGCTTTTTAGAGACTGTCTCATAAAACGGTCGAGTGCCAATTATAGTAATATAAATACAGATGAGCTTTTGATGTTAATAGGTGGTCTTGATGAAATGGCTACTAGTGGCGTCGGGAGAGATATTTATATCAGAAAAGAAGCAATTTTTGATTTGGCAAATCGGATGAAAAGGTGTTTCGAAAGCGTTTAATTATTGGGGCCATTTTGATTTAACCAGTTTGAAATTTAAAAGTGAGTCGCGAACTTTTGAGCTATATCAACAAGAGTTTTTGTACGTACAAAAACACATCTTGCAAATAAAAAAGCAACAAATAGTATATACATATGCATTTTTAGGACACTTCTGCGTAGAAAACCAATAAAATACTCATATCCATACAAGGAGATAGTAAATGAATGGTACTGTGAGAATAATGATACAAAAGGTCATGCGCTCTTTTAATGTTCTTTTTCGGAAGGAAAAAATTATACCATAAACTAAGCATATTGGTGAGGATAGGCATAGCAAACTCACCAACAGATGCATTAGACTAAATGAACGAATGGTATTAAAAATATCTTCTAATGATTCCACTTGTTGATTAGGTACAATTAAGATGAAAAATTATTTCAGTGTATTAGCTATGTAACTGATATACTGAAATGAAAAAGCATTATCTATACTTTATGTGTGTAACTGTCAGGCCCAATATATGTGTCCTAAAATCGCGCAAAAAACACCAAGTATTGAACCTAATAGAAGTATTCCAAAAACATAACAATCTTTTTTGTTACCACGAATAAGAGAAAAAATCCATAGTGAAAACAAAATCAAAGGGGGTAATATAAATATTAAACCGACTAATCTATCAACCATGTCTTAATTATGTTAGCGTACGATAGATAATTAAGTTTTAATTTAAGACCTGTCCCAAAAAGTGTGTTGATGATAATCGTCTGAATGTCCAATCAAATATGAACAACTCCTTCCATTGTGAGTCTTATAACATCCACCCCTTACAATATGTTCACTCCAGCAATATCCTCTTGCCATTGCGATATCGCAGTCACTACCTATAAAATTTCTACTTGACCTCCAATCGCTTACTGGGTAATTACCACCATCTGACAAGTACCCATTATAATCCATACATCTGCCCATTGTTTTACGAACACCGCTAGTTTGAGTACCTTTATTTTTTTCTCCAGAATGACAGTTGGTCTCTTCCGTAGTTCCTACCCTTTTGGATAAATAATCCTGAATAGTAGTTTCAAATATTAGAGTATGTTCCTCTTTTAGGTATATAAAGTTTTTGGATGACATACGAATATCTTTATAGTACACTTGAAAAGCATTCATGTGTTTAAAGTCATCTCCTGACAAATAAAGATTTCCTTCCATATCTGGTTCTATTCTTTTACCATTAGATAAAACAATGGAAATCCCTTTTATAGGGAAAGGCTGTACATAAGTATCTTTATTTATTTTCGAAATATTAAGCTTAGTTAAGCATTTTTCAAGTAGTTGTGCATCAACTTCTTGAAAAGTATTCGATGGAATTAACAACCTGCCAATGGAGGATAGTGTTGTCTTTTTTTCTGATACTACAGAAGTTGCACTTGATAAGTCTGTTTTCTTACAGGAAAATAAGGTAAATGCAAAGCCAGTAACGAGGCATAAATTTTTAAATATTTTCATGTGTTATGTATGCAAAAAGTGATTTTTTGTCGCAAACATAACTTTAAATATCATTCAAAAAAAATTATGATTTTGATCTTGTAGATAAAAAAAGTTCTAAAGCTGCAGTACCTATTTCTTTAATTGAGGTATCTTCTTGAATAGCGAAAGTTTTTACTCGTTTTAATAAATCTTTAGGTATCCAAATACTAAGGTGTCCATTATCTTCAGGTACTTTTACTTTAACGGATTTTACTTGTTGAATAGGGATTTTTGGGGCTTCATTTTTGATTCTATCTGACAGATCGTTTAAATTTTTTAAGTAGTCTTTCTTCATTTTATTTTGTTTAAAATCTCTTCTGCTAGTAAATAAATCTCTTCAATTGCTCTATCGTCATCACTATTTAAAATACCTCCCGTCATCGGAGAGCGAGTGAAACTAACACGATCATGAATCATTGTATTAAGCAATGGCGTACTTGAATTATTAAACAAGCACTTTACCTCACTAGTGATACTTGAACTATTCTTGATCATATTCAATACAATACCAGATTTAAGATTGCCATTTTTTGACATGGCGTCATTAATAAGCCCCAAGGTTGAATGGATTGCCATCGCATCAAAAAAACCAGCTTTACTTGGAACTAAAACGAAATCAGATATTAAGAGTAATTCACGTAAAATATCAGATAAGTATGGAGGAGTATCTATGAGTATTAAGTCAAAATCCATCAGCGGAATCTCATCGGCTGGTATATTATTCAATACAGTTAAGTTTATGTTCTTGAGATCGATTAAACTCCCCTGTAAATCTGTATCAATGATTGCCGTTTTCAATTTAGCCTGAAACAATAAGCCCAAATTGAGAGTTAATGTACTCTTTCCTACACCTCCCTTTTGATGTGCAACAGTAATTATTTTTGCCATTTATAAGTGTAATTCAAAAATACAAGAATTCAAAAATACAAGAATTCAAAAATACAAGAATTCAAAAATACAAGAATTCAAAAATACAAGAATTCAAAAATACAAGAATTCAAAAATAGCTAGTTGAACAACTAGCTATTTTTGAAACTAGTTCCTCCTTTTAGTTTTAAATCCATAGTCTTTAGCTATATGAACTACAAGTGCAGCATAAGCTGACAGAGGTTGGTTTTCTCGTTCTGCCTGTTCTTCCAGATCAGTTAGTCTATTAGCGCACCGTTTTAATTGATTGCTAGTTGCCATGAAGTTTGCTATTTCATTGCCAATTTTTGGATTTTCTTTAAAAACCGATCTGAAGACATTGACTATGTAGGTGTAGTATTGATTTTTTAAATCATGGTCTATTACTTTTTTGCGTTTGTTACCGATGATCCTAAACTCTAAAATTCGGTCAAAATCATCACCTCCTCTTGTTTTTTTGTCATTAATTAAGTCAGCTTTTAAATCACATTGGCCTGATTCAAAAAGGGTATTTATTTCTTTTATGGATGATTTTATAACGCGATTTTTGAAATCACAGTAACGATCATATTTCTCTTCTAGTCCCAATTCAAAGCGTAATTTTTCGCAACTAATTCTAAAAACCCCAGTATCCGAAAACTGACTAAGCATCATATATAGTCGCTGTGAATGTGAATTTAAACGAAGGACTGCATTCAGTTGATATTCTGTATAGCCATGCGCTATACTTGCCATGTACGGCATTAGTTCATGTGATATCTCAACCTTCCATTTGTTAGCTTTTTTTTCCCATTTAGCGAAATTAATGAAGCCGACATTTAGCCAAAAGTCATCAGTCTCAATTTCAAAATCACGGTGTCTTAAATCCCTGAGGGCTTGTTTGATTCGTTTAGGGTTATCCGCATCTATTTCGTGGACATTGATCCAGATGATATGATTTTTTTCACCAAATAGGTTCTCTTGAAATACGATGTTTTCTCTATTGATTAAATTTTGAATGTTCTTGATGAAGTATATCAAAATCTTCATTTCATATTCACTAAAGCGATATCTAGCTTGTGTAATGGCATTTGGTTGTATAATACTTAGTCCTTTTTCCATAGTTTTTGAGGTGGGTCAATTTGTCGTAAAAAGTATTTTCAAGGCGAGCAAATATATTAAATTACGACAACTATAAAAGATATTTCATATTATAGTGTCATATTATATAATTTATGGGGGGTCAATTTGTCGTAAAATGGAAATTTATGGGGGGTCAATTTGTCGTAACTGGGGGGGTCAATTTGTCGTAAACATATGACATAATTAATTGTAAATCAAATGGTTGTGATAGTCTACAAGTATACTACAATTTTACTTTACAAGAATAAGGGAAAATTCCCCTCCCTTTTTTGTGTTTTTAGGGTTGAGAAATTTGAAAAACAGCAAAAAGAAAAAGAATGAAAAACGGCACCACGAAGGAAGGAAAAAGGGAGGGGAGGTATAAAAAAGAAAAAGAGATGTTGCGCGGATTTTTGATTTTTAAGGCTATTTTAAAGCGATATGACGACGTGTTTTGTTGTTTTGGTGGTTTTGTATATCAAAATCAATATAATGTCTTATATGGCCTTATATTGATTTTTTGGTCTGATAATTAATAATGGCTGTTTATGAATATCTCTATCTGTTAACCATCGCTCATTTGCGGCCTATCTCCTCCAGCAGATATTTTAGTATTTAGGAGACTGTATGGTGTAAATTTTGTAGTACTAGCACTTTTTGTTAGATGACTATTTATCATCATAATGTCCTTTTGCGGAGATGACAAAAACAGTTACGACATGGTCATCAATTGAATATACCAATCGATGCTTTTGTGTTATTCTACGAGAATATAAACCCGCTAAATCATACTTTTTTAGTTGTGGCTTGCCTGTACCTGTTTTAGGGTGTAGTGCAAGTTCTTTGATAAGCTCAAGAGCTTTTTTATAAGCATTTGGTTCTGACTTCTTTAAACTCAACAAATCCTCTTCTGCTTGTATTGAAAGACCTATTTTGTACATCAGAGAGACCCAAGGTATTTTTCTAGTTCTTCTGTACTGTTAAAGGTTTTAAATTTACCTTGTTTAACTTCCTTCACAGAGTTCTTTATACGCTTTATCATTTCTGGAGAAAAATATAGGTCATCATCAGACACAGGTGTGAGTACGTAAGCCTGCTTTTTCCCTCGCTTAATAACGATTTTTTCCCCGTTGTCAGCCATGTCAAAAAAATCTTTCTGCTTATCTCTAAACTGCCTACTGGTTGTTTCGATTATTCTCATTTTGCATTGGTATTTGTGTACCATAATTGGTACACAAATATAGTAAATTTTTATTGATAATTCTTTAGATCATCCATGAGGTATTCTTCGGGTGGGGGCACAAAGCCACCAATATATATCCGTATATATCATTTGTCGCTTTTACTATTGCAAGATGTGTTTTTGTGCGCACAAAAACTCTTTCTGGCCATATCTAAAAATTCGCGACTTACTCAATACTACAAACTGGCTAAACAAATATTTTTTCTTTTTGCTGTTTGAGTATTGAGTAAGACAATCCCTAAATGCTTTGAAATCTGCCGAAGGAGATAGGCCGCAAATGAGCGATGGGCTTAGCAAACTATTAACTCAACTCTACGGATTTTGACGTGATTTTAGGTGGCATGTGTGAGGGCCCGTTTTTCCATTTTATGAGCGGTTAGCAAATATAGAAAAGGAAGAGCAAGATGAATCAATGATGTCAGTAAAGATTATATTATCAATAATTTTTGTAATAATTAATGTTTTCAATATAAGCTGGTTTGTCTATAGGAAATATT
>SSFA01000040.1 GCA_008015155.1 Thiothrix sp. | reverse complement strand
TTAGCAACTTTGAACACATATTGATTTGCTGACTCAGTAGCAGCGACGCTCTTTTCGGTCATGCGCGGAGCCAACAATACTTTGTATAAACGTTCTTGGCTCATGCCAACCACTCCTGAATCTTTTCTACCGCTGAGCGAGTCATTACAACTTTCTCGTGACCAACCAAGCTCACTGGGTTCAACTCAGTTACCGAAGTAACTTCGCAATAAGGAATATTACGTGCTGCCAGCAAAACATTAACATCAGCCACATCAGATACCAACAATACATCGTTAGTACCGTAATCTTTTAACTTTGCAACCATCAACTTAGTTTTAGAATCTTCTAAGCTAATTGAATCAACAATCACAAAGCGCTCTTGACGCACTAACTCAGATAAAATGGCGCGCATAGCTGCACGATACATTTTCTTATTGAGTTTTTGTTCAAAGCTACGCGGGCGAGCAGCAAAAGTCACACCACCGGTGCGCCACAAAGGGCCACGGGTAGTACCAGCACGTGCACGACCTGTACCTTTTTGGCGGAAGGGTTTTAAACCACCACCACTCACGTCAGAACGATTTTTTTGAGCTTTAGTGCCAGAACGTGCAGCAGCCATATAAGCTACTACTGCTTGATGCACTAAACCTTCATTAAATTCGCGGTTAAACACCACTTCGTTTACGGTAAGGGTGCCGCCGTTTGCTACTTGCAATTCCATACCTAGATCCTTATGCCTTTACTGAGTGCTTCACGGAGACACTACCACCAGTAGCACCAGGAACTGCACCCTTCACTAATAACAAGTTGCGCTCAGCGTCAACACGGATGACTTCTAAGTTCTGCACGCTAGCGTTTACACCACCTAAACGGCCTGCCATTTTCTTCCCAGGAAAAACCCGGCCTGGCGTTTGGTTTTGACCGGTAGAACCTGGCACACGATGCGAACGGGAGTTACCATGTGTAGCATCTTGACCACGGAAATTGTGGCGCTTGATGGTACCGGCATAACCTTTACCTTTGCTAACACCAGCCACATCTACATATTGGCCTTGCTCAAACATGCTAACGGTTAACTCAGCACCTGCTTGATATTCAGCGGCTGCATCAACACGAGACTCTTGCACTTTGGTGCCAACTGGAACACCAGACTTGGCGAAATGCCCAATCAGAGCTTTATTAACACGTGAAGCTTTTTTCTCACCTACAGATAACTGAATAGCTTCGTAGCCATCACTTTCTTTAGTTTTGACTTGAGACACACGGTTTGGCGCAATCTCTAAGACGGTGACAGGAACCGCATCCCCAGATTCACCGAAAATACGGGTCATACCGATTTTGCGACCCAATAGACTGATAGCCATTTGCTTACCTCTTCACTACTCTGACGAGCACTTCTGCTAATTCTTGTCTTTAGAAAAACTCGGCTCGACAAGATGTCGAGCCGAAGAAAGCCGCGCATTATATACGGAAAATTAACGCACGTTAAGTATTTATTTCAAATCAGTTCAATTTTATCTGAACATCAACGCCTGCCGCTAAATCCAACTTCATCAGTGCATCAACGGTTTTGTCGGTTGGATCAATAATATCCATCAAACGCTTGTGAGTACGGATCTCATACTGGTCACGAGCATCTTTATTCACGTGTGGCGAAATCAGAATAGTGTGACGTTCAATACGAGTTGGTAATGGGATTGGACCCTTTACACGCGCACCAGTACGCTTGGCAGTTTCAACAATTTCCATTGCTGAACGATCAATCAAACGATGATCAAATGCTTTCAGACGAATACGAATTCTTTGGTCAGACATATGTTTTACTCAATAATTTTAGCGACGACACCAGCGCCTACAGTACGACCGCCTTCACGGATCGCAAAACGCAACCCATCTTCCATCGCAATCGGATTGATCAGAGTGATCACCATCTTCACGTTGTCACCCGGCATTACCATCTCAACGCCTTCTGGTAATTCACAAGCACCAGTTACGTCGGTAGTACGGAAGTAGAATTGTGGACGATAGCCGTTGAAGAATGGCGTATGACGACCACCCTCTTCCTTGGATAAGACGTACACTTCCGCTTCAAATTTGTTGTGTGGCTTGATCGTGCCTGGTTTGCATAGAACCTGTCCACGCTCTACGTCATCACGCTTAGTACCACGTAATAACAGACCCACGTTGTCACCCGCTTGACCTTGGTCGAGCAGTTTGCGGAACATTTCCACGCCTGTGACGGTGGTAGAGGTCGTCGCACGAATACCAACGATTTCTACGGTTTCACCGACTTTGATCACGCCACGTTCAATACGACCTGTTACTACCGTACCACGACCTGAGATCGAGAAGACGTCTTCCACTGGCATTAAGAAAGCACCATCAATGGCACGCTCTGGCTCTGGGATGTAGGTGTCTAACGCATTAATCAGTTCTGCAATCGAGGGCTCGCCAATCGGTGAAGTGTCACCTTCTAAAGCAGCACGTGCAGAACCTTTAATGATGGGCGTATCGTCGCCTGGGAATTCGTAGCTAGATAACAGCTCACGCAGTTCCATCTCAACCAGCTCTAACAGCTCTTCATCGTCAACTAAGTCACATTTATTCATGTAAACGACGATGTAAGGTACACCCACTTGGCGAGATAACAGGATGTGCTCACGCGTTTGTGGCATCGGGCCATCGGCTGCTGAACAGACCAGAATCGCACCGTCCATTTGTGCGGCACCCGTAATCATGTTTTTCACATAGTCCGCGTGGCCGGGGCAATCGACGTGTGCATAGTGGCGGTTTTCTGATTCATATTCTACGTGTGCGGTAGAAATCGTGATACCACGTGCTTTTTCTTCCGGAGCCGCGTCAATTTGGTCATACGCCTTCGCTTCGCCACCAAATTTACGGGATTGAACTACAGTCAACGCTGCAGTCAACGTCGTCTTGCCGTGGTCGACGTGACCTATCGTTCCGACGTTCACGTGCGGCTTCGTGCGCTCAAATTTACTCTTTGCCATCTCGAAAACCCCTAAGAAGGATCAATAACTTGGTGCTCTTGGGCAGAATCGAACTGCCGACCTCATCCTTACCAAGGATGCGCTCTACCATCTGAGCTACAAGAGCGTAAATTTTTAAACGACTCAGCCACACGATTGGAGCGGGTGATGGGAATCGAACCCACGCCATCAGCTTGGAAGGCTGAGGTTCTACCATTGAACTACACCCGCTTAATTGTATTTCGCATTAGCACAAAACGTTAAACGTGCGCACCAAATCAAAAATATGGTGGAGGGGGAAGGATTCGAACCTTCGAAGGCAGAGCCAACAAATTTACAGTCTGTCCCCTTTGACCGCTCGGGAACCCCTCCGACTGGAAAGGCGCATAGTGTGATTTAATCGTTTTCTTTTGTCAACTCAAGACTTGAGCTTTTTTTCAGAAATTCCCCAGAAAACGTCTAAAATCCATGCACCCTAACGCTTACTTACCAAATGGACCTTTATCAGTCTCAAGTTTATAAATTAAACCGATACTTTGGTTGGCGCCACTCGTAGCTTCTACTTGTAGACGCTTATTCACTTGATAAGTCACTGCAAGTTTTTGCAGCGAATCAAACAGGCCCACAATATACTTCACATACAATTTAGAGCCAAGCTTTTTCCCTAGTGCTAGCTCGCTTTGTTTGTAATCACCGCCATTGGAACTGATTCCAACATCATCTAGGCCTAAGTTGCCACCTATACTTTGGGCTAAACTCTCCCCACCCGCTAAGCCTAAACTGGTAATAGCACGGGTTAATAAAGCTGTATCCCCGCCTGATACTCCTGACAAAGCACGCCCTGTTAATAGATAGCTCAAAGTATCACTTTGGGTTTGCTGGGGTGAAGAAAACAAGGTGGACTCAGGCTGCTTGACGGTTCCACCTAAACTAATACCAACTGTAATACCGTCTTCAACTTGGCGTGTGGCTCGTACATCTAAACCTGGATTAGTCAGAGGACCATTAAAGATCACACGGCCACGTTCAATTTTTAAATCTTGTCCATAGGCTTTGTAAAAACCTTCTATGACACCTAAAGCCCCTTCAGCGATAATATCCTGCCGGTTACGCAGAATACGTAGTTTACCGGTTAACCGTGCTTCTAGGCCAAAAGCATTCATCCGTACTCGATCACCTACTTCGACTAAAACATTAGGCTGAATATCAATCGCAGGCCCATCCTGAGGCGCTCTAAGCTTTTTACGTGCGGTTGCAGGCAGGTTGCGTCCTACAAAGACAATATCATCGGAACGCACACTAGCACCGGTTGGCAGAGCCTGAATATTGATAGAGGCTTCTGGCACTCGTAAAGCACCTGTAATGATCACTGCCTTAGGGCTAGCCTGAATATTGAGATCAGGGGATACTTGCCCTTGAACCTCATAGGTATTCATGAGGAGCAAATTACTACCTTGCAAACGTAAATCAGCACTCCAATTAGGCAGATTTGCCAGACGTAACACGCCATTCGCTTTAAGTACTCCCTGCCCTGCCCGCAAGGAACCCGTAATATTCATCTGGTCAGCTTGATTAGCTTGAATGGCTAAACTGATATCTTCCAGCTGTGCGCCCGTCTCTGGTAAATACAAGGAAGCATTCTGCAACCGCAAACTGCCGGTTACTTGGGGCTTATTCAAGAAGCCCTGAATACGGATATCCCCATTTACTTGACCTTTCAGTTCATCCACTTGAGGTGAATAAGCTTGTAACCAACTGATATCAGGCATCGCAACGGTAGCTTTAACATCTAAACGTGGTTGGCCACCCTCCGCAGCTAGATCAATACGCCCATCTGCACGTAATTGCCCACGTCCGCGAATATCCATTTGCGCCTGCAGTGTAGCGCTCCGATCATTTAAAATTAGGCTAGCCTTCGCTTGGGTATATTGCAGAGTTTCTGTGCGCTTATTATCGGTACGCAGTACGATCACATTGTCTGGCAGGCTAATATTAACGCGTGCAAAGGGCTTGCCGCCACGTTGTTCAAATTGATAATCGGCATTCACTAAGCCGGGTAGCTGTATAGTTGCAGGTAAAAACGCTTTTGCTAAATTCAGCGGTACTTGCTGCAAGACACCATTAGCCGCAAGACCACGCTGTGCGCTCCAATCAGCTTTGCTACAAATCCGTGCATTCTGTGGATTCACTAAACATGCATTGGCTAGGGTAAAAGCCTGCGCTGAAGCAGTGATTCCCACTGCATTCGTCAACTGCCAATTACCAGCAGCAGTATCCCTTAGATTCAAAGACTCAAGCGCGCCTTTCCATTGTTGACCATTCCAAGAACCCGAAGCCCTTCCCTCTAATCTACCAGCTTGATGCACTACTTTGAGATTTAAAGTATGACGCGCTAGTTGACCTTGTAAACTAAACTCAGCTTGTTTGACTTGATTGGTCCCTTGACGCAACCCTTCAAGCGTCCCACGTATATCATACTGTGCACCCGCTTGATTAGCTTGCAAGGATAACTTAGCAATTTTTAAATCTTGGTAACCTACCTGATTGCCCTGCAAATTGCCTTGCACTTGTGGTTGAGCCAGATTACCCCGTAAGGAACCTTCTCCTTTTAAGCTGCCAGCCAAGCCTGGCCAAAGCTGTGCTAGATTTGGTGCTTGAATCCGCCATTGAATATCAAAAGGCTCACTGGCTCTACCATTGGCCTCTAGCTCATTAGCCCCCGCCAAGACTTTAACGGACTGTAACGTAATCTGCTTGCCTTGAATTTTAACTTTGCCATTGGCTTGCAAAGGTCGACCTTCGATTTGACCTTTTAGACTTGCTACCTCGAGATCAAATTGACTGCCATCCAAACGCCCCGATAAGCGCCCATTACCTTTGACACTACCATTGATTTGAGGGCTAAGCTGGCTTAGGTTTTTCGCATCTAAATCCCAATCGACTCCTAACGTAGTACCTGCACTGCCATTCAAACGCAGACGATTTTGCCCTAGATCGATCAACACATTATTAGCAGTGATGACTTTATCGCGTAGTTTGATTTCACCTGTCGCACTCACAGGAAAGCCTTGCACATTTCCTTTGAGGCTATCCACTTTGACAGCTAACTTGGAAGCATCTAATAAGCCTTGTAATCGACCGTTACCTTTTAAATCGCCTTTGACAGCAGGACTAAGCTGGCTTAAGTCTTTAGCATCTAAAGACCAAGTTAAACCGGCTGCATCGTTCGCAACCCCATCTAATTGGATGCGGTTTTTACCCAAGGATAAAGCTAGGCCATTCGCAGAAAATTGTTTATTTCGAATCCTTAACTCACCATTCGCATTAATTGGGAAATCCTGCACATTGCCAGTGAGACTATCAATCTTGACGGTAAGCCGTGAACCATCCAATAAACCAGTGGCTTTCCCTTTACCTTTTAAATCACCCTTGACTGCAGGCGCTAACTGACTTAAATCCTTGGCATCTAAAGCCCAGCTTAGGCCCTGCTTTTCATCGGCCACCCCGTCTAAACGAATTTGGTTTTTACCAACAGATAGATTCAGGCCTTGGGCAGCAAGCAAGTTATTTTCTAATTTAATTTGACCGTCAGCACGAATCGGGAAATCTTGTACTACCCCCTCTAAGCGCTCAAGTTTTAGCGTAAAGCGTGAACCATCTAGCAATCCACGAAAATTCCCACGCCCTGTTAAGTTACCGGTGAGTGTTGGATATAGCTGCGCTAATTTATTCGCATCTAACGACCAATCTAAGCCCTTAGCTTCGTCAGCGACTCCTTCAAGCTTGATCTGATTATCGCCCACCTCTAATTGCACACCTTGAGCACTAAGCAGTTTATCTTGA
Source organism: Thiothrix sp. (assembly GCA_008015155.1). Lineage (GTDB taxonomy): Bacteria > Pseudomonadota > Gammaproteobacteria > Thiotrichales > Thiotrichaceae > Thiolinea. The sequence continues at coordinate 11,945 of SSFA01000040.1, read as the reverse complement.
ATTCGTAGACTGCCTGTCGCTTTGATCGGGTAGTCTTTCACGGTGCCGTTTAGACGTTCAATACGTAGCGCCAAACGCGAGCCATCCAGCAAACCTTGTATATTGCCCTTCCCTGACAAATTACCTGGTAGATTGGGAATGATTTGCTGCAATTTAGGCGCTTCCACTATCCAATCTAGACCTTTTTGCTCGTCCGCAATACCCTCTAAACTAACACGGTTATCTGCGACATCAATCCTCACACCTTGAGCAGATAAGACCTTATCTTGAATTTTAATCGTGCCTAGTGCTTTAACTGGCTGGTCTAAGACAGATCCCGCTATCTCATTAATCTGCAAACTCAAACGCGAGCCATCCAATAAACCCTGCGCTTTTCCATTGCCTATTAGATTACCTTTAAGTTGTGGTGAGATTTGCGCAAGATTCTTAGCATTCAGCTTCCATATTAAGCCCTGCGCCTCATCAGCAACCCCATCTAGCTCTAACTGATTATCACCCAGACTAAGGTTGACCCCTTTAGCAGTAAGGATTTTATCGTTGACTAAGACTGTGCCTGCGCCTTTTACAGTTTGGTCTAAAACTTCGCCTTGTAAACTATCGATCCGCAGTGCTAAGCGCGAACCATCTAATAAGCCTTGTGCATTACCATTGCCCGATAAATTGCCTTTTAAACTTGGCACCAGCTCAGTTAAATCCTTAGCATCAATCTTCCAATTGATCCCCTGAACTTCATCAGCCACACCGTCTAGCTCTACCTGATTATTGCCAATGTTAAGCTGCAAGGCTTTGGCTGTGAGTACTTGGTCGCGCAATAACACGGAGCCTTGAGCTTTAACTTCCCGCTCTAAGACCTCACCTTTCAGTTCATCAATGCGTAAGGCTAAGCGCGAACCATCTAATAAACCTTGAGCATTGCCTTTGCCTTTTAAATTGCCACGTAGATCTGGATATAAACCACTCAGATTTTGCGCATCTAAAACCCAATCAATTCCTTGCTGCTCATCCGCAACCCCATTCATGGCTAAATGATTTTCACCCACAGAGACTTTTAAATCTCGAGCGGTCAGTAAACCATTGACTAAACTCGCACCACCTCGCGCCTCAATGGGATAGTCTAAAACTTGCCCGGTTAACTGCTCAACATCGAGCATGAATTCCGAACCATCAATCTTGCCTGAGAGCTTGCCTTTGCCAACTAATTTACCTTCTAAACTGGGATGGAGTTGCTCCAATAAAGGCGCATCTAAGTCCCAATCAACTAATAAACCATCAGCAGCAGCACCCTTTGCTAATAAGCGATTTTGTCCTACGGCTGCATTAATAGAATTCACAGTTAGAGCGTTTTTATCCAAACCCACTGATAAACTCGCATCAATTGGGTAATCACGCACCGTACCCAGCAATTTGCTGGCATCCAAACTCATCATCAACTGATTATTCACCAAGCTCCCTTTCGAGGTGGCGACTAGCTCTAAAGAACCTGGTAAATCAGCGACAAAGGCTTCCGGATTGATTTTTGAACCAGCTAATTTTACATCCCAAGTAAGATCAGGACGCCAAGCTAAACGCCCCGTTAAATCAACAGCTCCAGCTGTACTATTCGTCAACTGGCCCGTTTCTAAGGTCACTTCGTCAAAACTGCCCGTACCTGCCAATTTGACGTTGAACGCTGGGAAATCTCGATAAGCCCAGTTGCCATCAGCTTGAAAGCGATAATTAGGTAAATCACCTGTAGCTGTAATATTGAGTGTACCCACTCCACACTTGGAACCCTCCGAAGCGATCACACCTGCCAGCTCAGTAGGATGAGGCTTGAGTAAACCCATCTTGCCTTTAAGATCCATTTTGACGCTACCGCCTAAGGGGTCTACATAGCTACCTACCAGCTTATTGACTTGCAAAACCCCATCTCGGTTATAAGCTTGCAAATTAATATCTTTGAATTTCATCTGGAAGCTACCGCTATTGATGACTAACTCTTGGAGCGTCACATCGTCTAAAGCAATTTCGGCAGGCAGGCGAATGTCAGGAATGGTAATAGGATCAGTATTTTTCGTGGTGGAGGGCGGGATAGTAATTACTAAGCGCTTCCCGCTTAATTTATCCACTTGCACTTGAGAAGGCACTGCAAACTTTTTAATAGAGACATCTAACTTTGCTTCTTCTAGCTCTAGCTTAACACTTGGGCTCTCCCACTCCATGCGTTCGACTTTCATCTGATCCAGCAAAGCACCTTCAACGCCTTGTAATTTTAGGCCTGGGAGAACTTGTTGAATGCTGCTGGCTAATAAAGAAGTACCTACGCGTGTTGTTGAAAGCAGTGCCACCGCTAATAGGATAATCAGCAGAATAACTAACAACGCTGCTAGCGGGTGAATGATAAAATATTTAACTGAGCGCCTCACAAATCAGGCCCTAAGCTAAAATAAAAATGCAGATCGCTGGTATCATCTTTAGGAACAGCTAAATCCAAACGTACCGGACCCAGTGGAGACTTATAACGAACACCTACACCAGCACCGACCTGCAACTCATAATTGTTCCAATCATCAAATGCACTACCCGCATCAGCAAAAACTGCAGCACTGAATTTTTCGGTTAGTGGATGCTCGTACTCAAGACTGGTCACTATCAGATTCTTGCCCCCAGATACCTCACCATATTCGTCAAGCTCGCCCAAAGCATTCGAATCGAAGCCCCTAACAGAGTCTTGTCCTCCCGTCGTAAACCCTAAAGACTTGGGCATCACACTTTCAGTATCTACCCAAGTTGCACCTAAAGCGCCACGTGCAATGGCCTTGCTACCGTTTTCAAAACTATGTAGATATTTGCCATCAACCCGCGCCTGCATCAGAGTTTCGTCACTCAACAAGCTTTTATGCGAACCCTTAATTTCGCCAGACAAACGCCAACCTTTTTCAGGATATAAAGGATCAGTAGTTGCTTTAGTCTTACTTGCCCGAACGCCTAATAAAGTTAATTGAGTATTATCCGGAATGGAATCACCATCAATAACTAAACGGAATTTTTCCTCAAAAAACGAGAGGAAGGCGGTCTGTTGCCAATCACTTTCTGTGCGTCGATTATAGTTAAATTCTAGTTTGCGCTGATCTAAATAAGTATCCAATGGAATTCCGGCAAAATCGATACTGTCCTTAGATTTAATCCAAGAAACATCAATCCCTGCATATTCATTCTCAGGCTCCCATAAGGGCACAATATATTTAAAGCCCGTTTTTAAATAACCTGACTGAGTATACAGTAAGGCGACATCTAACTTATGACCTCGACTATTTACCCAACGCGCGTTCATTCCACCTTCGATCGTAAAGCCATCATCAGAAGCAAAAGCCAATTTACTGGTATAGGCATAGCGCTTATTACGGAGCGTTTTAATCTCAACTGGCACACGATTATTTTCAGTGTTCTGATAATTGCTACTAATTTGCACATCGCTATAGTAGCCACTATTTTCGAGGAGACGCTGTTGGCGTAGTAACTCCTCAGAACTATAATCTTTGCCTGCTTCTATCCGCAAATAACGCTTAAGATATTTATCAGCGAGTACATCCTGTTCAACGGTAACTTGGCCAAATTGATAACGCTTACCGGTGTCAAAATGTAAATTTACTACAGCTTGCCGAGTATCAACATTGACTTGAATTTCCCGCTCTTTAAATTCCGCATCGAAGTAACCTAAACGGCTCGCGGTACGAGTCAGATTAGTTTTGAAATCTTCATATTTTTGTGTCACTAATACTTCATTATTGGTATAGGGTGGAGCACTAGCAATTGCTTTGAAATCATCAGACTGAGCACCTGCCCCTGTAATACGAATATTAGACTTGACGACTGCTACTGTTGGTCCAGGCTCCACCAGTATATTAAAAGTCCAACAGTTATTTTGGCGAGCCGATGTCATGTCAAACTTGGCAGTGAAATAGCCCATTGCTTCCGCCCCTTTCGTTAATCTAGCTTGGGCTGAATCAATATAGCGCTCTATTCTTTCTGCAGGCGACTCACATTTCAGATTGCGTAGGGAGGGCAAATAAGCACGTAGGTTTTCTTCTAAGCTTGGCTCAGCACCTTGAATACTTACCTTGACTGGTGACTCTTCAGGCTCTTGGGTATTTTTCTCAGCAGCCGGACTAGCGGTGCTCATCATTAAGGTCGCTACTACTGCGACACTCCAACGATAATCCGGCTTTAATTTCATAGCATTATCCTATTTACTGTTCAAAGACCCATTCCAACAACAGATTTTGTAAGCTGTGTCCAAAACCTGCTGAGCGTTGACCGTTTTGCTGCATGACAATAATCATACGCTTACCACTGCGCGTCAGCATATAACCCGCAATTGCACTCACATCACGCAAAGTACCGGTCTTTAGGCGTGTCCGACCAGCCAAGTCACTGTGCCTAAACCGGCGTGCCAAAGTCCCATCTTCACCCAGCAAAGGTAAAGAATTTAGCAGTTCTGGCATATAGGGGTCGCGCCAAATTGCTTGTAATAACTCACCAAATTGGCGGGCGCTCACGCGTTCATCCCGTGATAAACCCGACCCATTATCAATTACCAAACCTTGTGTAGATATCCCTTGATCAGACAGGACTTTTAATATTGCTAAGCGGCCTTTCTCCAGTGTAGCAGGCGCATCAAACATTTTCGCGCCTACACTTAACATGACTTGGCGCGTCATGACGTTATTACTCCATTTATTTATGAGCCTGATCTGCTCCGCTAAGGGCATAGAAGTATGGACATAATATTGACGATCGCCTGCTTTGAGCGCGCCTATTTGCAAGCCACCACCTAATTTACCGCCTAGCATCTGCCAAAAATCGCGGAATGCATTAAATGCATGCTCTTCTGGACTAGAAAGCACCAAGGTTTCTAAACGCGAGCCACAACTGCCTATATAGGAGCCGGAAACTTTAATACTACCATCAAGTGCCGTTTGTACTTGTGGATTATGCCTGCGTTTGCTGCAATCACCACTGACAAACTCTAGTTGATCGGCTAAGGCTAATTTAGGCTTAGGGAAAGCAATCACATTAACTTTTTTAGCCGCCATATCGGGCTCAAATAACAAACGTGTTGCTTGAAAATTAAACATAAGAGCAGAAGGAGGCGCATTGTAAACTCGCTCACGCTCTCCATCAAAGGCGGCTGGATCAATTTTTGGCAAATCAAAAAAGCTATTATCAATAATCAGATCGCCTGTAATCTCTTGCAGGCCTTTTAAACGTAAATCGTGCACTAATTGCCAAAAAGCTTCGTAGACTAAAAAAGGGTCTCCATAGCCTTTTAAAATTAAATCCCCATGTAAAACACCCTCACGAATCTCGCCTCGAGTCCAGACTGCTGTATCCCAAGTCCATGCAGGGCCTAAAGTTTTTAAAGCAGCCCAGGTGGTTAAGAGCTTCATGGTTGAGGCTGGATTACGTGGTAGTTCGGCCTCATGCTGAATTAAGGGGCCATCTGCACTTACATCGCGCACATACACGCTAATTTCATCAGCTGAAATATTCCGCTCTTGCATAAAAGCGACTAAGGAAGCCGGTAAATCTTGAGCCTGAACATGCCTAGTAATGGTTTGTTCAGCGGGTTGAGGTAGCAGGTGAATGGATTTAGGATTCGCTACCGGTTCAGAAGCACTATCTAGTTCATCCTCTTCAGCTGCCCAAACAGACTTCAGCAAAAAAGTTACTAGAATAAAACCTAAAATAATCGTGTGACCGCGCGGACGCGAATCGAAAAGTCTATTTAACATGCTTATTTATAAGATATTTCAACAGCGTTAATGTTCAGTTGCTAGCGACTACAAGGTCAACTAAGCCAATAACTTCGATAAAGCTAGCCTTATAATGCCATCGTAAATCAAAGTCGTACAATTTCATTGCATAAATTCGCGTATCAACTACTTGGCTGCGATAAGAGGGCCGAGGATCTTGTTGTAAAATTTGGCAAATTAACAGTTCAAGATCAGTACCCAACTGTAAGGATTTTTGCGCACATTGCCATCGAGCTTCAGCGGTAAAACTTACTTCCCATACAGCTGGCTTCTCCTCCGCAAATCCCGCTTGTGCTGTTGGGATGCTATCAGCATAGGGCAAATATGGCTTGATATCGAAGACTGGCGTCCCATCCAATAAATCAACAGCGCTTAAATGCAGACAAGTTAGCTGTCCAGAAATTTCAATTTTTTCTAGACGCGCCACTGATAAACCTAAAGGATTGGGGCGAAAGGTGGAGCGTGTTGCAAACACCCCTAAACGCTGATTGCCTCCAAGTCGTGGTGGCCTAACTGTGTTCGACCAAGCATTATCTGGGTTAGCATGAAATTGAAAAATCAGCCAAAGATGACTGAATTGTTCCAGCCCCTTAAAAGCTGCTGCTTGGGAAAACTCAGGTAGGAGTTGTAAAGTCGCCGAAGCAGCAGTCACTAAGCCCGGTTGGCGAGGAATGCCAAACTTTTCCTTATAGCAGGACTGGATAAAGCCGATCGCTTTTAGCCTCAAGTCGGCTCCAGCATTGAGTGATGAATCTCGCCCAGTTGTCACGTGATAATTGCCATAAGCCTAACAAAATTTAATAATTTACCTGCAACTTTTTCAGTGTCACTTGCTCTACATTAATACAATAATACCAAAGGTCCAGCATCGTGATTAAAAAAATACTAGGCTCAATCGCGGGCCAATTGTTTATTGTACTCATGGCTCTCGCCATTGTTTCAGCCTGCAGTATGGGACTTAAAGCTAACGACTCCACTACTCAAGCTCCGCTTGATAAGAATACCTGGCAACTGACGGCTATTGAAGGTAAAGCTATTCCGCCTGAAGCGGCCGCGCCTACTTTAAAGTTTGAAAACGGTCGTTTAACTGGCTTTACAGGCTGTAATCGTTTATTTGCAAGCTATGTCGCTAGCTCTACTGGTAGTCTTGCCTTAAGTGCGCTTGGAACGACAAAAATGGCTTGTATGGGAACAGGTGGTGATTTGGAACGGGCTGTGCTTAAGGCACTTCAAGAAGTCGATCTCTATGCTTTAATGCCAGGCCAATTAAACTTGTTGGATGCTAATCACAAGGTCTTACTGACTTATGCGCCTGAAAAGCAGTAAATCGTCTTCACTATTGAATCCCCTCAGATTGAGAGGGGATCTCCTAACAATCCAGTTATTGAGCCATTAACTTCTCATATTTCAACTGTAATTGTGCTTTAGTCTCTGGATGCTCAGGATCTTTGGGGATACAGTCTACCGGACAGACTGCTACACATTGTGGTTCATCATAATGTCCCACACATTCAGTGCAACGATTGTGATCTATGACATAAATCTCGTCACCTGGAGAAATAGCATTATTCGGGCATTCTGGTTCGCAGACGTCACAGTTGATGCATTCATCGGTAATCATCAAGGCCATGAAGAAGTTCCTTATCAGTATTCAAGTGGCACACATTCTAGCAAGCTCACCCTAGAAAGAACATTAACCTAGATCAGGTTCAGATTTAGATGACTAATCAGATTTGAATACTATCCTGGCCAGCTTTCCACTCAGCAATTTTTCGCTGTAAAGCCTCGTTGACTGGTGGCGAAACAAACCGCGAGATATCGCCCCCTAATTTTCCAACTTCTTTCACTAGAGTAGAGGAGACAAAGGAAAAGCTCTCACCTGGCATCAAAAAAACCGACTCAACATCCGGCGCTAAAGCACGATTCATACTGGCTAGTTGGAATTCAAATTCAAAGTCGGAAACAGCACGCATTCCACGAATCAAGACACGCGCATTACATTGGCGAGCGAAATCGACTAATAGGCACTCAAACCCCACTACTTTTACACTTTCATCCAAACCCAGATTGAGCACCTCCTGCTGGATAAGGTGAACACGCTCCTCTAGGCTGAAGAGCGGTTTTTTCCGAGGATTAGCAGCAACACCGACAACCACATTTTGAAATAAACGCCGTGCACGCTTAATTAAATCCAGATGCCCGTTCGTCAAGGGGTCAAAAGTTCCCGGATAGATTGCTGTTAGTTCCATTCAAAACCGCCACTTCATTAAATTAAACAATAGATTGGCTTCTTGCCAACAAGAATGTTGTATCATTTTTTTGTGCACTGCACAATAAAATGATGCATACAAATCTATGCTAAGTAAGTGGCTAGCTCGTTGCTCGCAATAAACTTAAACCGATAGGCTTTTCCGACTTGGACGCAGCTCTCCACCTGCATAATCAAAACGCTTAATTTCAGCGACCTGAGTCTCAGGTTTGTATTGGCCTACTTTAAAAGAACTTCCGCCACGTAGCATCACAATATTGCGATCTAACATACGTAATTGCAATGTAGCTCCACGGACTGTGTTTACTGTGTCATCTGAGTAGATAACATCTCCTCGCTTTAAGATCCGCATCATTTCCCCAGGACGTGTTGCAGTGACCTTACCACGCTTGGAGAGTACTGAGCCTACTGTTGAAGTATCTAACTGTTGTTGAGCCATAATCAAACTCCTTTTGGTTCATGGTTCTTTCTAAGCATAGACTAGTTGAGCATAGATGCTTAGTTACCGCAGCGGAAATACCCTAAATACAAGCTCAAAGGTGATTCTCACTGTGTAATACACCAACACAAACCACTAAAAACTGGCATAATCCAGAAAAGCAGCAATTACAAATCGAGTCTGAACTTACTTATGCTAAAAGAAATTCCTTTATTTGAAGGTTTGCCAGAACCCCAATTAGCTGAATTGCTCAGCCTCACGCATGAGTTTACCTATCCGCGCGGCAGCATTATCACCTCTCAAGGCGAGATGAGTAATTCGCTACATATTATTTTAGAGGGTCGTCTGAAAGTTTTTGTGAATGGCTCAGAAGGCAAGCAAGTGGTACTTTCGTTCCTAAGCGCTGGCGACTTCGTGGGTGAGTTGAGCTTATTGGATAATGAACCTCGCTCAGCTTCAGTACTCGCGGTGGCTAAAACGCGTACTCTGATGCTGACTCAAGAATCGTTTAATCGCTTTGTGGATAATCATCCAGAAACATTGTTACCTATGCTACGCGTCTTAGCGAAACGCCTACGAGCTTTAGATGAAACGATTTGCTCTTTGTCTACCCTCGATGTGTATGGTCGGGTAGCGCGCGTCCTCCTGCAACAAGCTCAAGAGCATGATGAGGGGCAGATTACTCCAAGGATGACTCACCAAGATATAGCCGAGATGGTCGGCTGCTCACGTGAAATGGTCAGCCGAATTTTGAAAGATTTACGTACAGGCGGCTATATTAGCATCGATGGTCAAAAACGGATCGTGATTAACCGCAAGCTACCTTCACGCTGGTAAGGTAGCTTCACCCCGCCATAAATCCTCGAGGGTCTCACGTTGTCTGACGACATGAACCTTCGCACCGTCAACCATTAACTCGCAGGCGCGTGGACGCGAATTATAGTTCGAGGCCATAGCAAAGCCATATGCACCTGCTGAACGCACGACTAAAATATCGCCTGCCTCAATAGTTAAATCCCGATCTTTACCCAAGAAATCGCTAGTCTCACAAATAGGCCCCACAATATCGAAAGTTTCGGCTTCACCTGTCGTGCGTAGTTGGGCTGGGATAATTTCTTGCCAAGCCGAATACAAGGCAGGGCGAATTAAATCATTCATAGCCGCGTCCACGATAGCAAAATTCTTGTAGTCAGACCGTTTTAGGTACTCGACTTTAGTCACCAAGATGCCTGAGTTTGCGGCAATCGTTCGACCTGGCTCTACTAAGATTTCATAGCGCTTTAAACGCTCATCCGTAAAGAGCTGGCGCATATAATCCGCTGGCTCTGGGGGTTGCTCATCGTGGTAACGCACGCCTAAACCACCACCTATATCCAAATGATGAATAGTAATGCCTTGCTGCTCTAAGCGTTCAGCTAAAGCTAATAAGCGATCCAAAGCATCCATAAAAGGTGAAAGGGTTAATAGCTGGGAACCGATATGGCAATCAATCCCTTGTACATTGATATTGGGTAAATCAGCTGCACGGCGATATACGGCTTCAGCACTATCAATACTAATACCAAATTTATTTTCTTTTAAACCAGTAGAGATATAAGGATGCGTCTGTGCATCAACATCAGGATTAATACGCAGCGAAATGGGGGCAATCTTGCCCATGTCTGCAGCTATTTCTTGGATGCGCTCTAATTCAGCTTCAGACTCCACATTAAAACAGCGAATCCCGACTTCCAGTGCATAGCGGATTTCTGCATGCGTTTTGCCTACACCTGAGAAAACAATCTTATCTGCAGTACCACCTGCCGTCAGTACCCGGTCTAACTCACCCCGTGAAACAATGTCAAACCCAGAGCCTAAGCGAGCGAATAAATTTAAAATAGCTAAATTTGAGTTAGCTTTAACTGCATAACAAACTAAGTGTTTCTGTTCGCCAAAAGCATTATTAAACGCATGCCAATGGCGCTCTAAAGTCGCACGAGAATAGACATAACAAGGTGTACCAAATTCTTTAGCTAAACTAACGACTGCTAGCTCTTCAGCGAATAATTCGCCGTCACGATAATTAAAATAATCCATTACTGTTTTTTCTCAGTTTGTTGTTTTTGCGGAACTTGATTGTTACTAACTGCTGGCTTTTTTGCCACTGTCTGATCGGGTAAATACAGAGGTCCTTTATTCCCACAAGCACTCAAACCTAACAGCATACATAGACCTAGTACCCAGCTCATTAACTGCTTCACGCTTTAAAATCCTGCAATTCAAACCGCATAGATAAATCTACAGCGCGGACATGTTTAGTAATGCTACCCACTGAAATAAAGTCTACGCCCGTTTCAGCAATTGTTTTTACTGTATCCAAATTAACACCACCCGAGGCTTCCAGAGGAATCCGCCCAGCTGTGATTTTTACTGCTTCGCGCAGCAGCTCCATAGGATAATCGTCTAGCATAATAATGTCTGCCTTAGCAGCAGTCGCTTCTGCTAATTCTTTTAGACCTTCAGTTTCGACCTCAACTTTGATCTGAGGATGCAGACGTCGTGCTTGTGCAACAGCCGCAGTAATAGAGCCAGCCGCCATAATATGATTTTCTTTTACTAACACTCGATCATATAAACCAATGCGGTGATTCACGCCACCGCCACAACGCACTGCATATTTTTGCGCATTCCGTAATCCGGGTAGGGTTTTACGGGTATCCAAAATACGGCAGCTCGTGTGCGCAATTAAATCCACATAGCGGCGAGTAGCGGTCGCAGTCCCTGACAGTGTTTGTAGGAAATTCAAAGCGCTGCGCTCAGCGGTCAACATCCCGCGCGCATTGCCCTTAATGTGACAGAGGATGTCATTAGCTTTGACTTGATCCCCATCTTGGAAATGCCAAGTGATTTGTATATCGGGATTGACCTGACGAAACACCTCATCAAACCAAGCTCTTCCACAAAGAATGGCCTCTTCACGGGTGATAACAGTGGCTCGAGACACGGTATCAGCAGCGATTAAATCAGCGGTGACATCACCACTACCAACATCTTCAGCCAAGGCAATTTTCACCGACTCAGCGATTTCAGCAGCATTTGGAGTATTCATAGGTAAAGTATTTTGCGCGTTTGCCATTTAAATAAAAACGGGAAATAGCATACACTATTTCCCGTTGCAAAAGCCCAGACTCCTGATTCTGGATTTGGCTGCGTTCCTAAATGCGGGTGATACCCATCATTTTTAGGATCGACTTTTCGTAGAATGGCTCAGAGCTGCCTTTTTTCATTTTACGGATAAAGTACTTTTCGAAGGCTATCTTCGCTAAATGTACCCATTTACCCTTCTTAAACCACGCTACATTGCGTGGAGGCAACTGCGGCAATGCCACAAAAGCTGCACCGGTATCCCCAAAATCTGCTAAACAGATGGTATTCCAAGTTCCGGTGGTGTGGGGCTGCTTGC
>SSFA01000030.1 GCA_008015155.1 Thiothrix sp. | reverse complement strand
TGCCATATTCTTTTGCCAGCTCAGCTACTGCGACATCTTCAGCAAATAGCTCGCCATCACGATAATTGAAATAATCCATTACTGCTTTTTCTCAATTTGTTGTTTTTGCGGAGTTTTGACTTCAGCTTTGGCTGCTTTTGCTGGCTCTTTCTGCTCAGGCAAATACAGCGGCCCTTTATTTCCACAGGCCGTTAATAAGTGAGCACTGCAGACTAGTAAACAGACTAAGGTGAAGTGCTTCACGCTTTAAAATCCTGTAGTTCAAAACGCATGGATAAATCCACAGCGCGCACATGCTTCGTAATACTACCTACTGAAATAAAGTCCACGCCGGTTTCAGCAATTGTTTTGATGGTATCTAAATTGACACCACCTGAAGCTTCCAAAGGTATGCGCCCAGCAGTAATTTTTACGGCTTCACGCATCATCTCCATAGGATAATCATCCAGCATGATGATGTCTGCTTTGGCTGCGGTCGCTTCTGCTAATTCTTTTAAACCTTCGGTTTCAACTTCAACTTTAATGGTGGGGTGCAAGCGACGCGCTTGCTCTACAGCAGCCGTAATCGAACCAGCCGCCATAATATGATTTTCCTTAATGAGGACGCGATCATATAAGCCAATCCGATGATTCACCCCACCACCACAACGTACTGCATATTTTTGTGCATTACGTAAACCGGGTAAGGTTTTGCGGGTATCTAGCACTTTGCATTGTGTGTGGGCAATGAGATCTACATAACGACGAGTAGCAGTGGCCGTGCCAGATAAGGTTTGCAAGAAATTCAAGGCACTGCGCTCAGCGGTTAGCATCCCACGTGCATTGCCCTTAATATCGCAAAGCACGGCATTCGCTTTGACTTGATCGCCATCTTGATAATGCCACGTGATTTGAATGCTGGGATTGACTTGACGAAAAACCTCATTAAACCATGCAATGCCACAGAGCACAGCATCTTCACGGGTAATGACCGTGGCACGAGAAATCGTGTCAGCAGCGATGAGGTCAGCGGTCACATCACCACTACCTACATCCTCAGCTAGAGCTACTTTGACCGACTCAGCTATTTCAGCAGAATTTGGAGTATTCATAGAGTGTTTTGCATATTTGCATTTTCAAATAAAAACGGGAAATAGCATACACTATTTCCCGTTGCAAAAGCCCAGACTCCTGATTCTGGATTCGCTTGCGTTCCTAAATCCGAGTAATACCCATCATTTTTAGGATCGACTTTTCGTAGAACGGCTCAGAGCTGCCTTTTTTCATCTTACGGATAAAGTACTTTTCGAAGGCTATCTTCGCTAAATGCACCCATTTACCCTTCTTAAACCACGCTACATTGCGTGGAGGCAACTGCGGCAATGCCACAAAAGCTGCACCGGTATCCCCAAAATCTGCTAAACAGATGGTATTCCAAGTTCCGGTGGTGTGGGGCTGCTTGCCTGCCAGTTCGTCTGCTATATTATGTACCGCAGATGTGACCATCGATTCAATCATATATCCGGTTTTCGGTGCACCTGTGGGGACAGGCGTCGCTTCGACAGGTGGAATCGCAATACAAACTCCAGCCGAGTAGATATTTTTATAGGTTGGATTGCGATGTAATTCATCAACGAACACAAACCCGCGGGGATTACACAGATTAGGTACAGCAGCCACTGCATCAACCCCCTTGAAGGCAGGCAACATCATGGCTAGATCGAAAGCAATCTCGTGAGTTTTCTTCAAGGATTTGTCTTCGTTGTACCCTTCAACATGCAATTTACCAGCTTCAACATTCACTGTTTTAGCATTCACAATCCAGTCAATATGATGATTGCGCAGCTCATGTTCTAGCATGCCTTTAGAATCACCGACGCCACCTAAGCCTAAATGCCCAATATAGGGTTCAGAGCTGACATAGGTCATTTTGAATTTATGGCGAATTTTGCGCTTGCGTAGATCACAATCGACAATGAAAGCGAACTCATAAGCGGGACCAAAGCAACTAGCAAAGGGCATCGCTCCAATGACAATATGCCCACTCCCCTTTTCTAAGAGCTTTTGATAGTCCTGCCAAAGGGCTTCGGCATGGTCGACTGTACAAATGGAATGGGTATTGCCAGTCTGTGGCCCTGCACCTGTTACTTCCTCAAAGAATAATTTAGGGCCAGTGGTAATCATTAAGTAGTCATACTTTACCGTCTGCCCACCCGCTAATTCCAGTTGATTCGTGCTTGGGTCAATTTTCTCACAGCGACCAGCAATGAATTTTATATTCTTACGCTCTAAATAAGGTGCAATATCAAACGTGATATCAGCTCGGTTACGCCAACCGACGGCCACCCACGGATTAGATGGCACAAATTGAAAATAATCACGCTCATTGATGACAGTGATTTCATGCTCACTGCCCAGAGCATCGCGTAATTCGTAAGCAGCCGGCATACCCCCGGTTCCTGCACCCAGTACAACTACATGAGCCATGTTTAAACTCCTAGACTTACAGTTACCACAACCCTCTCAAAAGTGAGGTAACTGGACTCCAATCATATGTATTGAACTTTCCCAAGCAATCCGATAAGACCATAAACACCTAGTAGCGTCAACGGAATAAAAGGAATAAGTTGAAATCCCCTAAGTAAATCCTATTCAGTGCTTTATACCTGCATGCTATGCTTTAATCAGACTCGTTAAGACAGTAAATAATGAACAAATTACAATATTACTTAGTAGGTGGAGCGGTTCGTGATCGCTTACTAGGCCGTCCTGTTCAGGATCGAGATTGGGTGGTCACGGGTGCTACTCCTGATGATATGCAGGCTCTAGGTTTTCGTCCTGTGGGGAAAGACTTTCCAGTTTTTTTGCACCCTAAAACACATGAAGAATATGCACTAGCCCGCACTGAGCGCAAAACCGCCCGAGGCTATCATGGTTTTGAATTTTACACTGACCCGAATACCACGCTTATTGAAGATTTACAGCGCCGTGACCTCACTATTAATGCTTTAGCTGAAACTGTAGATGGGGCAGTTATTGATCCTTATGGTGGACAGGCTGATCTTGAGCAAGGTCTTTTACGGCATGTTTCACCCGCTTTTGCTGAAGATCCCGTGCGTATTTTGCGAGTAGCACGGTTTCATGCACGTTATGCGTCTGAAGGATTTACTGTCGCTCCAGAGACTTTAGAGCTGATGCGGAGCATGGTAGATGCCGGTGAAGTAGATAGCTTAGTGCCAGAGCGCGTTTGGCAAGAGCTTGAAAAAGCCTTAGCCGAACCCAATCCAGAATGCTTTATTCAGACCCTACGGGATTGTGGTGCTTTAACTATTTTATTTCCAGAGCTTGAGCGCTTGTTTGGTGTTCCCCAAACTGCCCAGCATCACCCAGAAATTGATACCGGCTTGCATACCTTGATGGTTTTGCAACGTGCAACTCAACTGAGTACGTCTACCCCTATCCGCTTTGCTGCCCTAACCCATGACTTAGGGAAAGGCTTAACACCCAGTGAGGTTTTACCTTCGCATTATGGGCATGAAGAGCGCAGTTACCACTTAGTGCGTGATCTTTGCCACCGCTATCGTGCTCCCAAGGAGTTTCAGCAACTGGCTGAACTTAATGCACGCTATCACACTCACATTCATAGAGCCTTTGAACAGCAAGCCAAAACCTGCTTGAGCGTATTAGAAATGTGTGACGCTTTTCGTAAGCCGAAGCGCTTTGAAGATTTATTAATTGCCTGTCAAGCTGATAGTCAAGGTAGATTAGGTTTCGAGCAACGCCCTTACCCACAAGCTGATTTTTTTCGGACGGTGCTGCGCGCCTGCCAAGCAGTTAATGTACAAACTATTATTCAGCAGGGCTATCAAGGTGAACAAATTCGTGAGCGTTTGCATCAAGAGCGGATTACTGCCACTAAACAGGTGATTCAAGATTTCAAAGCACTCAGCTCTTGATAAGCTGCTTAATAAACCCCATATTTAGTTAATAATTAGTCAGTGTCTGGTGAAGGAAAATCCTAGAAATGAACAAAAAAGCAGATTTTGCCATCGGTCAAATCATCCAACATCGCTTATTTAATTATCGTGGTGTTATTTTCGACGTTGATGCTGAATTTCAAGGCTCTGAAGAATGGTATGAGAAGCAGGCTAATACTGGCACTCCCCCTAAAAATGAACCTTGGTATCATGTGCTGATTGATGAAGAGGGGCAGGTTGCTTATGTAGCGCAAAGAAATTTAGCTGCCGACCACTCCAAGGAACCGATTGATCATCCCCTACTCACTAATTTCTTTGCTGGTTATGACCAAGGCCAATATCAAACGCGCCAGCTGCTAAATTAAATAGCATGACTTCGGTTTGGCTGGCTCAACTCTTAGATCAACTGGATATATTGATTGGCCAATCACAGTATCTGGGGGCTTTCACCATTGGCCTGTTTGGGGGTGTCCATTGTTTAGGCATGTGTGGCGGCCTAATTACTGCATTGGGTTTCACACGACCTGCGAATCAACAAGGCTTTCCTATTTTACTCGCCTATAACTTAGGGCGAATTAGTAGTTATGCCCTAGCAGGCGGATTAGCGGGCGGGTTAGGCGCGGCAGCTTTATCTTTAACAGATTTACATGCTGCTCAACAAATTCTATATTTTTTTGCGGCCCTTTTCATGATCGCTTTAGGGCTTTATCTAGCAGGTATTTGGCGTGGAATCGCGCAACTTGAACGGATTGGAACTGTGTTTTGGCGCAAACTTGAACCACTGAGTCGCCGCTTCATTCCGATCAAACATCCCCTGCAAGCCTTCCCCTTCGGCATGATTTGGGGATGGCTGCCTTGTGGCTTGGTATACACCATTTTAATTTGGAGCTTATCCGCAGGTAGTGCCATCAATGGCCTGCTTCTTATGCTGGCCTTCGGGCTGGGTACTTTACCCAATTTGCTATTGATGGGAGTGGCTGCGAACCGTCTTAATCAATGGACACGCCAACCAGCTATACGTTTAGGTGCAGGTTTAATAGTCAGCTTATTTGGTATTATTATGCTATTACGCGTGTGGACTGGGTTTTAATTAAACTTTTCAGCAAACCATAAGCGCAAACGCAAACCCCAGCTAGTACTTGCCCCTACTTCTCGGAAGCTAATCGTTCCATTAGCATCTAGTACATAGCTAGTAGGTACACCAACCACTCCGTATTGGCGAGCCAGTTCACCGTCATTATCGACGATCGTCACCCAGTTGCTGATACCCTTGCGTTCCATATAACGCTTAACCTCTTCAGCCTCACCAGAGGAATAAGCAACCGTTACCATTGGCCAACCAGCTTCAACTACCTTATTAATACTGCCTTGCTCCACTTCGCAGATTGGACACCATGAGGCCCAAAAATGCAGCAGCATCGGCTTACCCTGATAGGCAGCTAAGGAGATCTCTTGCCCCTTCAAATCAATCTCGTTGAAAGCTGGCGCTTCCCCCATGATTAAAGTACGTTGCTGCCAAGCCCGCACGCCAAAAATTAAGGCCAGCACTATGGCTAATTCAATTCCCCATTTTACCCAACGCTTTGGGCGCTTTATGGGAGCGCTTTGTGTCCCTATCACTTAGTTATTCCTAGCTACCAATCAGTGGGTCAGACTCAAACTTAGGGTATTTAGTTGCACTAAGCTCCAAGCCCGACTTAGTTTAACTTGAATCAAGAGCAAATAAGAACGGGCAATGACAAAAGTCACTGCCCATTGAGCTAAGGGATTATGGAATGGGTTACTAACTAATCAATATTAATATAGATAGTCGCGGTATCTTCATTGCCAGACGCATCACGTACCGTATAGCTGAAGCTATGATCCTGACAATATCCATGCCGCGGGGTGTAAATGATTGACTGGCCATCGGCACTAATTTTAGCAGTGCCATATTGAGGAACACCGACAGCCACGATCTGTAACTCAGTGCCTAGATCATTATTTAAGACCGTTAAAGTACGCGATTTGATGTTAGCAGCTGCAAAATCCGCACTAGTAAAATTATAGAGCGAGTCTTTAGCTTCAACACCGTCATCTACTGCATCCAAATTATCCGTATTGTCTGAACTGGATAAAGTAATGGTGACAGTAGCGGGGTCGCTCACCTTACCATCATTGTCAATCAGTACATAAGTAAAGCTATCCGTCTGCCCCGTTCCAATGGCGTTAGGTTTGTAAGTAAGAGTGGGTTCTGCCGTGGTATTATCCGCCGCTAATGAACTCAGTGTTCCATAACTGGGTAGAGTTTGTACGCGGATGATTACTGCAGTGGAATATTCATCACCATTCAAAATATCCAAACTAATTTCACCATTGCTGTTTAGATCAGCTGCGGTTACTTTGTAACTGTCATCATCAGGTTTAAAGGGAGTTTCAGTCGTCGAACCGACCGTTATAGAAACTGCACCAGTAGCAGTGCCACCGTTTCCGTCTGAAATAATATAGTTGAAGGTGTCCATGCCGTTATAACCAGCAGGTGCTGTATAGGACAATTTACCGTCAACTAAACTAATACTGCCACCTTTAGCACTGGTTTCGTCGAAGCTCGTGATCGTTAAACTATCCCCGTCGGCATCCGTATCATTGGCTAAAGCATTGATAACGACCGTCCCACCTACTGCTACAGTTACAAAATCTGTTGCTGCAATTGGATTTTGATTTTCTCCGCTACCATTACTGTTCACAGTGACGGTAACTACCGCCGTAGCCGTGCCACCCCGCCCGTCAGAAACGGTGTAATTAAAAGTATCAGTCCCTGTAAAACCTGACTTAGGGATGTAAGAAAGCTTACCTTCCACTAAGCTGATGCTCCCCCCTTGAGCACTAGTTTCATCAAAGCTAGTAATCGTCAACGTGTCGTTATTAGCATCTGTATCATTCGCTAACACATCAACAATGACTTTAGAATCGGCTACGGTCGTCACTGTATCATTGTTAGCTACAGGGCGCGTATTGGTCGTCTGCGTGCCTGTATCCCCTGCAGCTCCTAAAGTACGATAAGTATCAATCGTTTGTTTATACTGAATATTATTGTGCAAAGCTTGTGTAACCCAAGTAGGCGCCGATTGAATCAACTCCTTGCGCCATACGACTTGAGGTTCTGTTTGTGTGCGTACTTCTTGACCTTGTTGGATCGTTTGGTCTTGGTATTTCGTTTCGTAAGTCACATACTCAATATCAACACGGCGGTTTTTGTGGGCTGTTGCTGGTGTATTCGGATATTTAGGATGTAATTCGCCCAAACCTTGTGCCAATAGCTCATTTTCAGCAAAGCCATTGTTAATCATAAAATTACGCACCGCATTGGCACGATTCTCTGAAAGCACTTGGTTATGTTCAGTCGTGCCTTTATCACAGGTGTTGCCAGTAATGCGAATATTACCTTCATGCCCTGAAGCACGGATTCGCGCCATGACAGAAGAGAGCCGCTGTTGGGCTTCAGGAGTCAGATTATATTTACCTACTTCGAAGAAAGTATCAGACTCAAGCTCCATCGTGTGTTTAACCAGTTTGCGTTCGACCTTGGGCGCTTTCTTAGTGACAATGGTCTTACCAGGAATCTCCACACGCACACGCTTATATTTCTGGTCAGCCTGATAAATGCCTTCGCCACCAAACTCATAGCGGTAGCTCAGATTGCCACGCACATCGGCTTTATGTTCATCGTTGACATAGCCGCCTTGCTCTTTAACCACTTCCACATTGGCTCCCACACTATGAGGGGAGTCAAAGAAGAATTTTTCGATCCCACCTGAAACGGTTAATTGCGAAGCCGTTTTCTCACCCTGAGCTTTCTCTTTACCCCATTCATAATCCAATCCACCTTGGACACGCATGAGTTGCTCATCCACAAAGCTACCTACACGTCCACCTACCCCATAGTCATAGGCTTTTTCGTAGATCACTTGGCCGTCAGTGGTTTTTCCTGATTCACGTCGATCTGATAAGCCTTTGCTGATATGGCCTGACCAAAACATATCCTCGTTTTCTTGCCCATAGCCAAAGCTAAGTTTTTTATCCTTTTGCTCGTTTTGATCATAGGCACCAAATACTTTGTTCACTGTCGTGGGCTGGCCTGTAGCGTCTGTACTCACCCAATGATGATTCAGTTTAACCCCTGCTCCCGTGAGTACTTCCTCATCTTCCTCGGTAGCCGTTTTTGCTTTCTTTGCACCTGGGTTAATCCCAACCCAAGCCTGCCCACTCGTCGCACTATTAGGCGTATCGACAAAACTATGGCTGATATCAGCACGACCTTTATATTCGGTATCGAGTCCAAGCCCAATGCGAGTGCGACCACCTACATAACTTACAGTGCCACTATTCGTTTCTTGAGCATCCTCTAAAAATCCATCGCTTTCTTGAGAGAGCGCATTAGCCTGTGCTGCCGCAGCACCATCCATACTAGGATCAACATAGGTATTAGCAATAGGTGCTGGAGCCTCATTTAACACAGGACATTGCTCGCAAGGGTCATCCGCATTGAACATTAGACCTTGATCAGCCGCAAGCACGGTTGCAGAGGAAAATAAGACCGGTAGTAAAAACCATTGGAGGGAAGCCCCCGCCCCCTTGATGTAGTCCATAGCCACTCTCTCTTGTTATTATTTTGGCGCGCTTAGAAAATAGAACTGTTATAGAATAAATATATGCTAGCTTGCTGTAATTGCTCATGTTCAGCCGACAAACGTCAATAAAAGACTAAAAAGCTTACATAGCCTGACAAAACAGTCCATCACTCTGCCTGACGGTAGGCGCTCATTACTCTATAATGCTAGGATTGAAGATGCTTAAGCTTGTCAAACAGATCTCACTGAGAGGAGTATCTACCGCGAAAAGTCGGTAGTGAGGAGTTCGAAACCGAATTTCTTACCTAGAAACCCCAAAGGAAACGAGTTTATGATTCGTACACTGCAATTCATCCCGCTATTTGGAGTATTGCTGCTGATTTACTGGTTTTGTGTCAAAATTAATTTTTTTCCTTGGCATTTGAACGATGTGCTGTTTACCTTGCGCCTACCCTCTAAGAATCTCTGGAAACCTACTTGGGGAGATGTTTTGGTTCTGTCTGGGATAGTGACGCTTTATATTGAACTGTTTAAATCGACTCGCACTTCAGAAGTCACTATATTTGACCATCTTTTCTCCACTTTCGTCCTGATAGGCTATTTAGTAGGATGGTTGATCTATCCCTGGGGTGGGAATTCGGTATTTTTAATTTTAGCGGCAATGTCATTTCTAGATGTGATCGCAGGCTTCACTATTACGATTTCTGCCGCACGACGTGATCTATCTTTAGGCGGTAAGTGAAGATTAAACTCTGCACTTAGCTTAATACAATTAACTTGGAACTGAGGACTATAGCATGCAGAAATTACCGACGGGTTTGATCTTAACAACCCTGATATCGGCGAATGTGCTTGCGGAAACGCAAACAGCTGCCCCACCTAGCACCGAACCGACTGTTTATAATAGTTCCAACCCTAGTGTAGTGACTGCTCCTGCTCCGAGTCTTTATAATAATGCGACTGGTCTTGCTCAAGACGAAGCCTTGTATCCACAAATGCTGGATGCTAATACCGCTAATGCGATGGGGCTGTATACGGGAGATCTAGCCACAGTTCCCAATGCAGGTTTTGCCCCTGCTAATAATATGTATTGTATTCCTAGCTCGCTTATGTTGGCTCCACCGATGTTAGTTGGGGCTGTACCTGGCCAAGCTATGCCCATGATGCCAACGCCCTACCCTATGGATCAGGCAGCCATGCCCCAAGGTCTTTTAAATCAGCCGCAAGCTAATCCAGAATTAGAACAACAGTTAGCTGAAGAAAAAGCTCAACAAGAAGAACTCAAACAAAAACTCATAGAACGTTCTGAAGCACTCGACAATATGCGCTTTCAGCTCATCGATAAAGAAGAAGATCGAGCCTTGTTGGAGGATAAGCTTAACTCAAGTAAAGACATTGAAGCCCAGCTCAATCAACAATTAGAAGCGGCTAATGCCAAGCAAGCAGAGTTAAGTGCACAAATTGAAGCGGCTAATGCCAAGCAAGCTGAATTACAGAGTCAAGCCGATGCTGCTACTCAGCAACAAGCGGAGCTCACTAGCCAATTAGATGCCGCTAATACCAAGCAAACTGAACTTACGAGTCAATTAGAGGCAGCTAACGCTAAACAGACTGAATTAACTGCGCAGCTAGAAGCAGCCAACAGCAAACAAGCTGAATTGATGACGCAGTTAGATACGTCTACAGCTAAACAAGCAGAACTGACTAGCCAAGTAGAAGCAGCCAATGCTAAGCAAGCAGAGCTAAGCACTCAACTGCAAACTAGCCAAACCCAACTGGCCGAGCTAGATACTTGTAAAGTGAATAGCCAAGATATGCAGCAACAGGTTAGCGCTTTAAATCAACAAGTTGCCACTATTCCTGAAATCGCCAAGCAACTGAGTTTAGTCAGTACCAATTACAGTGCTTTAGAGACAGAAAAGCAGCAGCTCGCGGGTGCTTTAGAGGCAGCCAAAAAAGATACGGATGGTGATGGAGTTTTAGACCAAACCGATCTTTGCCAAGATACCGCTGCTGGTATCAAAGTCGATTTCACAGGATGCGAATTAGACTCTGATAAAGATGGCATCAAAGACAGCGCCGACCAATGTCCAGACAGTAAACCTGATAGTGTAGTCGATGCAACAGGTTGCGAGCTGGATGCCGATAAAGATGGCGTTAAAGATAGCGCCGATCAATGTGCGAATACTCCAGCAGGCACTAAAGTCGACGAAAAGGGTTGCGAGCTGGATACCGACAAAGACGGTGTCGTCGATAGTGCTGATAAATGCCCAACGACTGAAGCGGGTAAAACCGTCGATGCCACCGGCTGTGAACTAGACAGTGATAAAGATGGTGTGGTCGATAGTGCTGATAAATGCGCCAATACACCTGCAGGCACAGCTGTAGATGCCACTGGCTGTGAAGTAGACAGCGATAAAGATGGTGTCGTGGATAGTGCTGATAAATGCGCGAATACGCCAGCCGGTATTACCGTTGATGCAGCGGGTTGTGAACTGGATACTGATAAAGATGGCGTCGTTGATAGTGCTGATAAATGCCCAACCACTGAAGCCGGAAAAACTGTGGATGCCACGGGTTGCGAACCGGATGCTGACAAAGATGGCGTAGTAGATAGTCTTGACCAATGTGCCAATACCCCAGCAGGTACAGCCGTCGATGCTGCTACTGGTTGTGAGCCTGATGCCGATAAAGATGGTGTCGCCGATAGTGCGGACAAATGTACTGACACTCCAGCTGGTATCAAAGTTGATGCGACTGGCTGTGAACTGGATACCGATAAAGACGGTGTTTTGGATAGTGCGGATAAATGTCCAACGACTGAAGCAGGTAAGACCGTCGATGCCACTGGCTGTGAACTAGATACCGACAAAGACGGGGTTGTCGATAGTGCTGACCAATGTGCCAATACCCCAGCGGGTATCAAAGTTGAAGCCAATGGCTGTGAACCTGATACCGATAAAGATGGGGTTGCCGATAGCGCGGACAAATGCGTTGATACCCCCGCAGGTACTAAAGTTGATGAAACAGGTTGTGAGCTAGACTCCGACAAGGATGGTGTCGCCGACAGCGCTGACCAATGTCCCACGACTGAAGCGGGTAAAACCGTGGATGCCACCGGTTGCGAACTCGATACCGATAAAGATGGCGTCGTTGATAGTGCGGATAAATGTGCGACTACCCCTGAAGGCACTAAAGTCGATGAAACAGGCTGCGAACTCGATACCGATAAAGATGGTGTTGTTGACAGTGCAGATAAATGTGCCACCACCCCTGAAGGTACTAAAGTCGATGAAACAGGCTGCGAGCTCGATACTGATAAAGACGGGGTTGTCGATAGTGCAGATAAATGCCCAACGACTGAAGCTGGCAAAACTGTGGATGCCACGGGTTGCGAAGTTGATAGTGATAAAGACGGCGTTGTAGATAGTGCAGATAAATGTGCGACTACCCCTGAAGGCACTAAAGTCGATGAAACGGGTTGTGAACTTGACAGCGACAAAGATGGGGTTGCTGATAGTGCTGATAAATGCGCCGATACACCCGCAGGTACAACCGTAGATGCTACCGGCTGTGAGCTGGATACTGATAAAGATGGTGTCGTCGATAGTGCAGACAAATGCCCGACGACTGAAGCTGGCAAAGCTGTGGATGCTACGGGTTGCGAACTTGATGCTGACAAAGACGGTGTTGTAGATAGTGCAGATAAATGTGCCACTACCCCTGCAGGCACTAAAGTCGATGAAACGGGTTGCGAACTTGACAGCGATAAAGATGGGGTTGCCGATAGTGCAGATAAATGCCCAAGCACCGAAGCGGGTAAATCAGTTGATGCGACCGGCTGTGAACCTGATACTGACAAAGACGGTGTTGTTGACAGTGCGGATCAATGCCCAACGACTGAAGCTGGTAAAACCGTGGATGCCACCGGCTGTGAACCTGATGCTGACAAAGACGGCGTAGTTGATAGTGCCGACAAATGTGCCAATACAGCTGAAGGTATTAAAGTAGATGACACTGGCTGTGAGTTAGATACCGATAAAGATGGTGTCGCGGATAGTGCTGACAAATGCCCGACTACTGCAGCCGGTACTAAAGTCGATGCAACAGGTTGTGATGCGATCGCGGATGCCGATAAAGATGGTGTTGCGGATGACAGTGACCTTTGTGCAGATACTGCGGCCGGTACTAGTGTCAATCAAGTAGGTTGTGCAAAGACTGAAAATATTAATCTTAAGGGCGTTAATTTTGAGAAAGGCTCAGATCAATTGACTGCTGAATCCTTACCTATTTTGGATGAAGCTGCCGCTACTCTTAAAAAATACCCTGAGTTAAAAATTGAGGTCGATGGCCATACTGATTCTAGTGGCGATAACACTTTAAACAAAAACCTCTCGCAAAAACGTGCTGAGGCAGTGAAAAACTATCTGACTGAAAAGGGGGTAACTGCTAGCTTAACCGCTGTTGGCTATGGCGAAGACAACCCTATCGCTGATAACAACACTGAAACAGGACGTGCACAAAACCGCCGCGTTGAACTCAAGATTCAGGAATAATTTTGAATTCTTACGAACAACAGGCTAAAAAGCGCTTCGGTCAGCATTTTTTGCATGACCGTGGCGTGATTGAGCGAATGCTGCGTGCTTTAAATTTAAGCCCTAAGGATCGAGTCGTAGAAATCGGCCCCGGTCCTGGGGCCTTAACTTTTCCACTACTAGAGCGCCTGCCACAACTGGATGTGGTGGAAATCGATCGTGATGTAATTGCTTGGTGGCAGCAGCAACCCCAAGCGCAGGGTAAATTAACCATTCATGCTTTGGATGCTTTGAAGCTGGATGTGCAAAGTTTACGGGGTGATAGTGAGCCTTTAAGGATTGTAGGCAACTTGCCCTATAATATTTCCACCCCCTTACTCTTTCATCTGCTTGAACAAGGGAGTCATATTCGCGACATGCTGTTTATGCTACAGAAAGAAGTGGTAGATCGAATTACTGCCGCTCCTGATAGCAATGATTATGGACGCCTGTCGGTGATGATTCAGTATTTCTGTGAAACTTCCTATTTAATGAAAGTGGGTCCCGGAGCCTTTAACCCACCCCCAAAAGTCGACTCTGCGGTGGTATATTTAAAACCTTGGACTAAGCTGCCCTATCCCGCTAATAATCTACAAACCTTCTCACAAGTCGTCGCACAAGCCTTCTCACAGCGGCGCAAAACTTTACGGAACACGCTCAAAGGTTTGTTGACAGCTGAGCAAATGGAGAGCTTAGGTATTGACCCCACACGGCGCGCTGAAACCTTAGCAGTGCAAGACTTTGTCAATTTAGCGAATCTAATTTCCTAGGATGAGCTTCATTCCCTTAACACTCTATATCCATGTGCCTTGGTGCATTCGCAAATGCCCCTATTGTGATTTTAATTCGCATCATGCTCCAGAGCGCTTACCTGAGCAGCAATATATACAAGCCTTATTAGCTGATTTAAGCCAAGAGCTACCGCATATTTGGGGGCGACGGTTAGAAGCGATTTTTATTGGCGGCGGAACACCCAGCCTCTTTAGTGCTGAAAGCATGGATGAGTTAATCTCGGGCATTCGTGCGTTTATTCCGTTTCGCCCGAATATTGAAATTACCCTAGAAGCAAATCCTGGCACCTTTGAGCAAGACAAATTCAAAGGCTTTCGCGAGGCCGGTATTAATCGCTTATCAGTTGGCATTCAAAGCTTCAATCCTCAACATTTGCAAGCATTAGGCCGAGTGCATAATCAAGCAGAAGCCTTAAAAGCTGCACAAGTCGCTCGCTATGCAGGCTTTGACAATTTTAATCTAGACCTAATGTTTGGCTTACCTAAGCAAACTTTAGAACAGGCGCTAGCTGACCTACAGCAAGCTATTGACTTGCAGCCGACGCATTTATCTTGGTATCAACTAACGCTCGAACCGAACACCTTATTTTACAAGCATCCGCCCGTATTACCGGATGACGATTTATTGATAGATATGCAAGAGGCAGGGCAAGCTTTGTTGCAAGCGGCAGGCTATGAGCAATATGAGGTTTCTGCTTATGCCCAAGCACAGCGCCAGTGTCGACATAATCTAAACTACTGGGAATTTGGCGATTATTTAGGCATTGGTGCGGGTGCTCATGGCAAAATTACTGACCCTTTTGGACAAGTGACTCGTCATCAAAAATACCGTCAGCCTACCCAATATTTGCAGCAAGTTGCTTTAGGGCAAGCCCGCAGTGAGACACAGAGCTTAAAGCCCGCCGATTTGAAATTTGAGTTTATGCTCAATGCTTTACGCTTAAAGAAAGGCTTTAATTTAGACCTATTGACTCAACGTACCGGTTTAAGCATTGACAGTTTACAAGCTGCTTTAAGCCACGCTGAGCGTAAAGGCTGGCTGAGCATTCATGATCAACAGGTGACAACTACCGCATTAGGCTGGCAATTTCTTAATACAGTGATTCAGCTGTTTCTAGACGACTAAAGCGGTGTTTTTAGCACTTCTTTCAAAGCTAATTCACGGCGGGGCATATTTAGCAATGGGTAATAGACCAACCAAGCTACCAGTGCCATCAACCACCCTGACCAGATCACATCTGACAAATAATGCGCGCCCACAGAGATTCGTGCTAAACCTATGGCATAACCGAATAATAAACCTCCGCCTAAGCCCCATAAAGCCCAAACAGGACGCTCACGCCGCCATATAAACCACAGCGCTAAAAAGGCAAAGCCGACTGAACTATGTCCACTCGGAAAGGAACGCCCTGCACTATTCAGTACTAATTTTCCCGGCGGAGCATAATCTGCAGCACCACCAAAATCTTGAGTTTGTACCGGGCGCGGCCGTCCCCAATGATCTTTAAAGATCGCATTCACGACTAGGCCCGAACCTAAAATAAAGACCAGCACAAAATAGCCTAAGCGCAAACGCAGCCGCTGATAAACTAAGGTTTTAGGTCGCCAAACGATGACCACCATACCTGCGGCTAAGATCAGCCCCGAAATCACAGGCACGCTCGAATAAAATAAAGTTCTATACCAAGGCTGACAATCTAAAACCCAGCCTTGCGGACTACAGGCAGGATGGTAGAAAAAACTGGAGACTTGAACATCCAAGTGCCATTGCGGAATCCAAAAAGGTAGCGTGGTCAGTAGCACTAAAGCGAGCCACAGCAAACTAGACCAAAGAATTTTTCTATACTTCATTCTTGCGCTAATCCTTTGAAATTCTGCAAATAATAGACAAAATAGTTTAAGCTATAATCTGCATGCACCGGCTGTTTTAGCTCACCAACTGGGGTAATGGATTGGAAATAAGGCAAAACATGAGTAGGTGGTTGAGTCTGAGTAATCAACAAAAAATCTTGCCCCTCACGCCCTGTCAAACGAGTCACCAAATCATAATGGTGACGCAATTGCTGCTCAGGATTCCAACTTACAATGTTCAAACCAGCTGGGCGGGCATAATAAGCCAACTCACTCAAAATGCCGCGCTCCTCAGCTAAAGGTAAAGCATTTGGATATTGCGCTTGCAGTGCTAAATATTGTTTCCCTATCTCATCCCAGCCGCGTAAACGCTTATAAACATCATTTTTAGCATTTAGCTCAAGACCTAAACCCTTGGCTAAACTCTGATAATGATATAAACCTAAGACTAAAATTAAGTTGATGCTCAAGCCTGCAATCAGTAAGCGCTTATGCTGCCAAGTCACTAGCCAAGCTGCTAATAAACTAGTGGCTGCAACATAAGTGGGAGCTGCCCAATTCGCATTCGCTGTACCCAATAAGGCTTGTAAAGAAATAATCAATAAAAACGGCAGGCTAAAGCATAATAATAAACCAGCCTGTGGTAGCTGCTGCAAACGCTTAAAATTCATTAGTAGCAACAGAAATAACGGAAAAAAGACTAAGCCAAATACGCCCAGTTGACCGAGCACAAACTCACTGAATGAATTCCAATGCAAACCCGCTTGCTCTAGATGGGAAATTTCAGCCGTGTGTTGAAAGGTTGGAAAATGATTCTGCCAATTCCACCAGAGATTGGGAGCAAAAATAAGGGCTGCAATCAATACAGCTACCCAAGCTCGTAGCTTGATAAAGAAATGCCAGCGTCCACTCAGGATTAAATAGAAGGCTGCCGAGAGGAAAAAAATTCCCATCGTATACTTGGTCAGCAAACCTAAACCTAAAGCAATCCCTAATAAAATCCAAGCCCACCAAGCATCCGTATCAAGCACTCTGACAAAGGCAAACAAGGCCAACGTCCAGAAGAAAAATAAAGCGACATCAGTGGAAATCAGCAGTGAGGATAAACCTACGGCAGGCAAACTAATGAAAATTACAGCAGCTATGAAAGCGATCTTTTCATCAAATAAGCGGCGGGTGAGAAAGAACAGCACAAAAGTCGACAGGGGATAAAACAGCAAACTACCCGCACGTACGCAAGGCTCACTGTCACCACAGACTGCAGTCGTAGCTGCAATAATGGCTGCAATCATCGGTGGTTTAGAATAATAGCCCCAAGCTAGATCCTGTGCCCAATACCAATATTGCGCTTCATCCACATACAGAGGTAAACCATTAGTCAACACGATCCAAGCACGATAGGCCGTTAGCCCTAACACAATCAATACTAAGTAAAAGAAGTAGCGCACTTTAAAGCCCTAGTCTAGCCCGCAACAAAGGCCGGAGTTTAACATTGATCGAGAAAAGGCGGGTATGGCGTTGTGGAAAACTCGCAGGATGGCTAGCATGCGTTACAATACAGGAGTGAGTAGAGTGCTAGCGCGAGCTTAGCTTTCACTCTATAGTGAGGCATGTTTTCAGCATGCTCATTTTGATTTTATTAGAGGAGGATTCTTCTTGGGTATTCTAGATGTACTGCTCGGCAGCCAAAATAATGATGCCATTGCTCAATTAGCCAAACAACTCGGTGTGAGTGAAGAACAAGCGCGGTCTGTTGTTAAAGAAGTCACTCCCGCACTCACCCGTGGTATGCAACATAACACCAAAGATGAAACTGGCGTAGAAGGCTTAATCAATGCACTACGCACTGGTAATCATTCCCGCTATATAGAAAATCCATCCGTACTGGGCACACCAGAAAATATTGATGATGGTAATTCCATATTAGGCCATATCTTCGGTAGTAAAGAAGTCAGCCGTAATGTCGCTGAACATGCTAGCCAAGAAACCGGAGTGGCTAGCTCGTTAATTAAAAAAGCCCTTCCAATTGTTGCCACCATGGTAATGGCTTCTTTGGGCAAATCGCTCTTTGGTGGTACGGCTTCAGCTAGCACGGGGCAGGCACAACAACAGCCTTCAGGTGGCATTTTAAGCTCTTTATTAGACTCAGACCGCGATGGTTCCATCATTGATGATGTCTTGGGCATGGCTTTCAAAATGGCTTTCCGTTAAGTATAAAAAACCTTAGCCTCGCCTCAGTCAAAGGTGAGGCTAAATTCTGCATCCCACAGTTAAGGTTGCCCGCTATGGCTTACAGCAGCATTCAACTCGAATTTAGCAACAAAATCGCTCATCTCATCCTCAATCGCCCGGCCGCACTCAACAGTATGAATCGGGCATTTTGGCAAGAACTTCCAGCAGCTATTCGCGAAGTGGATCAAGCCAACGATATCCGTGTACTTGTGATTTCTTCCACCGGTAAACACTTCAGTGCTGGGATGGATTTAGAAGTGTTCAGCCAACCCGATCCACGCATGTTTGGCGGTGAAGCCAGCCGGCGTGCTGAATTTATGCGCCGCTTAGTGCTGGAACTGCAAACTTGCTTTTCTGCACTAGAGGATTTAAGGATGCCGGTATTAGCCGCCATTCAAGGTGGCTGTATTGGTGGTGCTTTGGATATGGTGGCTGCTTGTGATAGTCGCTATTGTACGACTGATGCCTTCTTTACTATCAAAGAAACCGAACTAGGCATAACCGCAGATTTAGGTAGTCTTCAGCGTTTACCCCATTGGATGAGCCAAGGCTTAGTCCGCGAACTGGCTTATACCTCACGTAATTTACCCGCTGAGGAAGCCAAAGATTGTGGCTTAGTTAATAAGGTATTTCCTGATCAAACAACCATGCTCACTGCGGTCATGGAGATCGCGACGCAAATCGCTGCTAACTCACCCTTAGCCGTGGCTGGTAGCAAAGCCATGCTAAATTATGCTCGTGATCATAGTATGGCGGATAGCTTAAACTATATGGCTACTTGGCAAGCAGGTATGTTCCAAGCGACTGATTTAATGGAAAGTATGCAGGCTAAACAAACTAAGCGCCTGACTAATTACGCCGCATTACATAATACCGCACCGATTATGACTAAAAACACCAACTAAACATGGATTTCGCGACATTTTTGACAGCCTTCACTGGGCTATTTGTTATTATTGATCCTATTGGTGCAGCTTTAGTTTTTAATTCTTTAGTACTCGGCAATGATCGAAGTTATATCAACACGATGGCGATTAAAGCGACGATTATTAGTGCTTTTCTTTTAGTTGGCTTTGGTCTGTATGGCGAACCTCTGTTGCATTATTTAGGGATTAATATTAATTCAGTACGAATTGCGGGTGGCTTACTCCTGTTTTATAGCGCTTTTGGCATGATTACTCAGGGCACTGAAACCTTGGCTAGCAATCCCCAAAAAACGGATATTTCGGTCTATCCCTTGTCGATTCCCTTAATTGCAGGACCTGGTGCGCTAACTTTGGTTATTTTGCTGTTTGCCAAGGCACCCACTTTAGCCAGTGATTTAGCCGTATTCGCAGCTATTATCAGCGTGCTGGTCTTAAATATGCTATTGATGATGCTTGCGAAACATTTACAGCGCATCATTGGGCATACCGGCGATGAGATTTTACGACGCTTTTTAGGTGTAATTTTAGCTGCCTTAGCGGTGCAGTTTGTCTATGATGGCATTAAAAACTTAAGCGCTAATTTATAAAGCGCTTATCTATTTAACGAGGAGAATGGAGTTTTTATGGCACAGTCAGCACACCCGCACTACCCCCACTTGTTTACTCCATTAGATTTAGGCTTCACCACCTTAAAAAATCGTGTTCTGATGGGCTCTATGCATTTAGGCTTAGAAGAGCTACCCAATGGCTTTGAGCGCATGGCAGCTTTTTATGCTGAACGTGCGCGTGCTAATGTGGCTTTAATCGTTACCGGTGGTATTGGCCCTAATTCCGAAGGGGCTGTTCAAGCACATGCTGCGGTCTTAAATAAACCCGAGCAAGTGGCGCAGCATCAAATGGTCACACGCGCTGTACATGCGGAAGGCAGCAAAATTTGCCTACAAATCCTACATACTGGCCGCTATGCCTATAATCCTAAACTAGTGGCACCTTCTGCGCTTCAAGCACCGATCAATCGTTTCGTTCCACATGAATTGACCAGTGACGAAATTGAGCAACAAATTCAAGATTTCGTCAATTGTGCGGCGCTTGCTCAGCAAGCTGAGTACGATGGTGTGGAAATTATGGGTTCAGAAGGCTATTTCCTGAATGAATTCATTGTGAAGCGCACCAATCATCGTCAGGATGAATGGGGCGGCAGTTATGAAAATCGCATTCGCTTTCCCATGGAAGTGGTACGGCGGGTACGCGAAAAAGTAGGCACTAACTTCATTATCATCTATCGTCTCTCCATGCTCGATTTGGTTGAACAAGGCAGTACGCTGGAAGAAATCATTCAATTAGGCCAAGCGATTGAGCAGGCAGGTGCGACACTGATTAATACCGGTATTGGCTGGCATGAAGCACGCATTCCTACGATTGCAACTAAAGTACCGCGTGCTGCCTTCACTTGGGCGACGCATAAAGTGCGTCAATCGCTCAAGATTCCGGTGATCACCTCTAATCGCATTAATATGCCCGAAGTGGCTGAAGCCGTGCTGATGCGTGGGGATGCCGATATGGTCTCTATGGCACGACCCTTTTTAGCGGATCCAGAATTTATGCTCAAAGCCGAGCAAGGTCGCCCCGCTGAAATCAACACTTGCATAGCCTGTAACCAAGCTTGTCTAGATCACATTTTTGACGGAAAACTTACTTCTTGCCTAGTCAATCCGCGGGCTTGTCATGAGCAAGAACTAGTAATAACCCCCACTCAGCAAGTGAAAAAACTAGCGGTTATAGGTGCTGGCCCTGCTGGTTTAGCTTTTGCGGTTACCGCTGCACAACGTGGCCATCAAGTCACTTTATACGATGCTAACCCTGAGATTGGTGGGCAATTTAATCTCGCCAAGCAAATTCCGGGTAAGCAAGAATTTTATGAAACCTTACGGTATTTTAAGCATCAGCTTGAGAAATATGCAGTCCAACTCCGGCTCGGACAGCTAGTCACTCCCGCCGAACTCGAAGCTACCGATGCAGACGAGATTATTCTTGCCACTGGCATTAATCCACGTGTTCCTGCAATTCCCGGCATTGACCACCCGAAGGTGCTGCTTTACACCGAAGTGATTAAAGGGGCCAAAGTAGGTAAAACAGTAGCACTGATTGGTGCGGGTGGTATCGGTTTTGATGTGGCTGAATTATTGACACACGATCAGGATGATAGCAGCTCGAATATCAGCAGCTTTATGGCTAAATGGGGCGTGGATATGAGCATGCAAGTGCCAGGTTGTGTGCATGCAGAGCTAGCACCTAGCCCCAGCGAACGGACTATTTATTTACTCCAACGCAAAACTAGCAAAGTCGGAGATGGTTTAGGGAAAACCACTGGCTGGATTCACCGTGCTGATCTGAAGCGCAAAGGGGTTCACATGCTGTCAGGCTGTGAATATCAACAGATTGATGATCAAGGTTTGCATCTAAGCATTAAGGGTGAGGCTCAAGTATTAGCCGTGGATACGATCATCATCTGCGCTGGTCAAGAACCACGGCGTGAACTACAGGCTGAATTGACTAAACCGACCCATTTAATTGGTGGCGCTGATGTCGCTACTGAATTAGATGCTAAGCGCGCGATTGACCAAGGTACACGTTTAGCTGCTCGGATATAGAGATAAATTCACTTGCACAGGCTGATAATGATTGGCGTATAACTGCTCAAACGCATCAGCCTGTGTCAGTGTTTGGTAGCCACTATTGGGCTTGGCAAGCACTGCGATAAAATCCGCCTCACCAGTGGATTGTATGTCAATTAATTCAAACTGGCTTAGAGCAAAGCGCTTGATATCAAAGAATAATGAGATAAACGAGTCTGCTGTAAATACCCAAACATGCCCGCCCCAGTCAGCAGGTGGTTTAGTTTGTTCAAAGCTTAACAAATGCTCGATTTTACGTGGATGCTGTACATAAACTTTAGTTAAATCTAATGGGCTAGCAGCCTCCCAGCAAATAGCATCATTGATGGTGTTTTTCACACTATAGACTAAACTATCGATATAACTGCCTAACGATGCTTCAGTACGCTTGAGCAAATAAGCCTCCAGCACTTGTCCGAAGCTACTACAGGGTCTCAGATAATCCAGCGTTAGTGTTTTATCAGGGATAATTAAACCGTAGATGCCACCTTCTTTAAGGACTTTTTCAACTTCTTGCAAATGCTGAATCAGATTTGGCAAATGTTCTAAAACATGAGAAGAGACTGCATAGTCATAATATGCTGTTTTACCAGTATCTGCTGCTAAACCCTCTCGCGCGACATAATCAATTGTTGGAACCAAATCAATCTCATGCGGCGATTTTTTACTGACTAAATCAATAAGTTGCTCTGTACTCAACGACTCAATATAGTCAATCTGATACCCTGAGTTTTTTGGTACTAAAGCCCGTACATTAGGGCCAATTTCCAGCCCACGACCCTTGTCAGGTTGTAAATATTGAAAGAGATAAGACTGCTTTTCAGTGCGCGATAAGACAGTCTTTGCTTTCAAAGCATTTAGTAGCTGCTGAGCTTCTAATGAGAGCGAGTGAGCCACTTAGGGTATTCCACACTAATAATTAAAAATTAATAAAAAGCGGCTCCAACGAACCGCTTTCTAGAACTCTATAACAGCACTTTCTCAATGCCACCATGTGTCGCTTTTTCAACAAAAGTTTGCTGCCATTTTTCGCCCAATAAGTGATTCGCCATTTCGACCACAATATAGTCGGTTTCTAAGCCCGTATCATCGGCATAACGGGACAGTCCTTGTTGGCAGGCAGGACAAGACGTGAGTAATTTCACATTGCCCTTTTCCGCTTTCGTTTCACCCGTTAACTCTTTGATGCCTGCACGTAGACTTTCTTCCTTACGGAAGCGCAATTGGCTAGCAATGTCTGGGCGACTCACAGCAAACGTACCCGCTTCACCACAGCAGCGCTCAGTCAACACCACCGGCTTACCTACTAACTCACTCGCGACTTTAATAGGTGCATAGGTTTTCATTGGTGTATGGCAAGGATCGTGATACAGATATTGCACCCCTTGCACACCGTCTAATTTCAAACCTTTTTCCAACAAATACTCATGAATATCTAATAAACGGCAACCGGGGAAAATGCGCTCAAATTGATATTTAAGCAGCTGATCCATACAAGTACCGCAGGAAACAATCACTGTTTTAATATTTAGATACTTCAAAGCACCCGCAACACGATGGAACAGTACACGATTCTCGGTAGAAATCTCAGTGCCTTTTTGCAGATCGCCACTGGAGTTTTGCGGATAACCACAACATAAGTAGCCCGGCGGTAGCACCGTCGTCGCTCCCACATCATAAAGCATCGCTAAAGTGGCTAAACCGACTTGGCTAAACAAACGTTCTGAACCACAACCAGGGAAATAAAAGACAGCATCACCCGTGGGTTTTTGTGGATCACGTAGGATAGGGACAATTTTACTATCCTCTAAGCCTAACATAGCGCGGGTCGTTTTCGCGGGTAAACCAGCTGGCAACGGTTTCTTCACAAACTGAATCACTTGCTCTTTAATAGCAGGTTTGCCCGTGGTACCTGCCGGACGTTTATGGTTTTGAATTAAGCCAGTATTTTTAGCCACTTTATAAGCGGCGCGTTGTGCTTTAAAGCCCAGTTCAATCATGCCCGTGCGCATTAAATTGATTTTCATTGGATCTTTTAAGCTTAAAAACTGCATAGACGCCCAAGTAACAGGACTAGCTTTTTTCTTGCCTTTATCACGCAGAATACTCCGCATTCGAATACTGACTTCGCCGAAATCAATATTGACTGGACAAGGATTAAAGCATTTATGGCAAATCGTGCAGTGATCCGCGACATCATTCATTTCGTCAAAATGACGAATCGAAATACCACGCCGCGTTTGCTCTTCATATAAAAAAGCCTCGATCATTAGACCCGTCGCGAGGATTTTATTGCGTGGGGAATATAGTAGATTCGCACGCGGAATATGCGTATTACAGACTGGTTTGCATTTGCCACAGCGCAAGCAGTCTTTAATATCCTTGTTGAGTGCGCCGAGTTCATTATGCTCTAACAGCAAGGCTTCACGCTCTACTAAACGTAAGGACGGCGTGTAGGCATTTTGCAGACCTGAACCCGGCATTAATTTACCTTTATTGAAATGCCCTTTAGGATCAACTTGCTGCTTATAATTGGCAAACTCTTCAACTTCACGCTTATCTAGATATTGGTATTTAGTAATCCCAATACCATGTTCGCCTGAAATAACGCCATCTAACCGGCGCGCCAAGACCATAATTTCATCAACGACTTTTTCTGCCTCATGCAGCATTTCATAGTCATTTGACATCACAGGAATATTAGTATGCACATTGCCATCGCCCGCATGCATATGCAGGGCTACAAATAAACGCCCAGAACGATAGCGGCTATGAATCTTGTCCAAAGTTTCCCGAAGTGGATTTAATTCGCGCCCGACAAACATTTCCTTTAAAGAGCGTTCCACTTCAGTTCGATAAGAAATCCGCAAATCACGGCGCAATAAAAGATCAATAATCCGATCAGCCGGACGCAAAGCAGCCCGAGCTGTATCGTCTAATAATTCAGGCAAGGCATCTGCTGGCTGATCGAAATTCGCTAATAAGCTTTCCCAACGCGCTTTAACTTTGAGTAAATACTCTTGCGCATGCACCCGTTTAGCATCCACCATGGCTGAGCGTTCAGCACTGGCCTCATAATCGGGGACATTGCGTAACTCTAGTAAATCACCTTGCAAATAAGCGAGGACTGCATCAATCATTTTCAGCTTATTTTGCATGGACTGGCGCACATTAATACGCTCAATACCTTCGGTGTAAGCCGCTAAATTATGCAGTGGAATCACCACGTCTTCATTGATTTTGAAAGCATTAGTATGTGCCGCAATTGCTGCTGTACGTGAACGGTCAGCCCAGAATTGGCGACGAGCTTCGGGGCTGATCGCAATGAAGCCCTCTGCATTACGCGCATTCGCTAAGCGCACCATCTCTGCGGCAGTACGGGCCACTGCAGTTTCATCGTCACTCACGATATCTGCAAGCAAGACCATTTTCGGCAAGCTGCCTCGCGCACCTTTGGGCGTATATTTAACCGCCTTCACATAGCGCTCATCGAGATGCTCTAAACCCGATAACAGCACATTATCGAGGCTATCTAGATAGTCTTTGATCTCAACAATGGCAGGCACAGCTTCGTGTAAATCAGTCCCATAGAATTCTAAGCAGACAGTACGAATCTGGTCAGGCATCCGATGTAAGATAAATTCCGCAGAGGTAATTAAACCGTCGCAGCCTTCTTTTTGAATACCTGGTAAGCCACCTAAAAACTTATTGGTGACGTCTTTCCCTAAACCTTCTTTA
This sequence comes from Thiothrix sp., assembly GCA_008015155.1. Classification (GTDB taxonomy): domain Bacteria; phylum Pseudomonadota; class Gammaproteobacteria; order Thiotrichales; family Thiotrichaceae; genus Thiolinea. The sequence continues at coordinate 2,803 of SSFA01000030.1, read as the reverse complement.
CGGAAATAGCGGCCCGGGAAACTTAAGCGTTTAGGCTCACCCTTTTTAGTTTTACCATCGTGCCCAAAATATTGAACGGAAAAACTAACTTCGGCTTGGTCATGAATTTTACCGAGATTATGATTAATTCGGGTTACTTCTAACCATTCTGCATCAGGTGTGACCATCCTCCAAGACAGCAGATTATCGAGAGTCGTGCCCCACAGCACAGCTTTCTTTCCACCCGCGTTCATGGCGATATTCCCACCAATGGTGGATGCATCTTGAGAGGTAGGGTCAACTGCGAAGACAAGTTTATGCTTACCAGCTAAATCTGATACACGCCGCGTCACGACACCAGCACCTGTACGTACCACAGGAACTGTACCAGCCACACCGGGTAAATTAGCGCGTAGCTCTACTTCCCCCAAGAATTCTAATTTCTCGGTATTGATCACTACACTGCGCGCATCCAAAGGAACTGCACCACCGGTATAACCGGTACCACCTCCACGTGGAATCACGGTGAGACCCAACTCAATGCTTGCTTGAACTAGGGCAGCCATTTCCTCTTCGGTGTCCGGTGTGAGCACAACAAAGGGCAACTCAACCCGCCAGTCGGTCGCATCAGTAACATGCGAAACCCGCGCTAGGCCATCGAATTGGATATTATCTTTACGTGTAAAGGCAGCAAACTTCTTACGGGCTTTATCACGTAAAGCTGCATGTTGAGCAAAATCTTGTGCAAAACTATCGATGACTTTGCTCGTGATTTGCATCAACTCTAAAGTCAGTGCATTGTTATTCGCACGATTTTGAATTCGCTCTAGGCGTTCACGCAGCGTTTCTAGCAATGAATCGAAGCGTTTAGGATTATCCAGTAGATCGTCTTGAATATAAGGGTTACGATTGACTACCCACAAATCACCCAGCATTTCCAAGAGCATATGCGAGGAAATACCCGTAGCCCGCTCATTCCTCAATTGCTTAAGGATATCGAAAGCACGTTGACCGAGCAGGCGCAAGACAATTTCCCGATCAGAAAAGGAGGTATAGTTATAGGGAATCTCACGCACCGGCGCTCTATCCTGCGGCGCGGTCAATGATTGAGCTGGTACTGGAGCGGTCATAGCATCCACCAATAGAAAAAGAAAGCGAGTTTAACGCGATGCAACATTGAAAAAAACCATAGAATTTTTAATTATTCTTAACAGTTTATGCAAATATACGTTTAGAAACTATGTGAAAGTCCTACAGCAGTCGCTTTGACTTGATCACCTGCCAAGTGTGAGCGATTTTTATTAATACTATATTCAAAGCTCAGGACAGTTTTTTTAGCGATCCGATAATCTAAACCGACTGCTGACAAAGTTTCTTTTTGTCCGCCCTCTTTGGACTCATTTTCGCCGTATTGGGCTTTAAGAAAAGATGCCCCTGATTGCATACCTGCACTCACTACAAAAGCATCGTGCCCACCGCCACTCTCAGGACGTGATTGCTCAAAAGTCGCGCCAATCTTATGCCCATCAAAGAAAGTATAAGCACCGGTTAAACGCGACATTTTTAAACTATCTTTACCTTGCATCGTAGCAAATGCCGCATACACACCGTCTTGTGAATAGTTCACGACGGCATCAGTAGCGGTAATTTGCGTATCTGTTGAGCTAAAGTCTTTATCTTTACTAAGTTCGATTGCAAAGCCTAAGGGACCAAATTTATTGATATAAGCGAAACTTTGATTATAGGTAAACTCAGATTCTAGAATGGCATTGTAATCAGCAAATTGATCACTGAATAAATCGACTGGTGCAGAGGAAACTTTAGTTGCAGCAAACTGGCGACCAAGGCGAATCTCTCCTAACTGTCCTCGTAAACCAACCCAAGCCTGACGTGTGTCTGTTTTGACTTTATCTTCATCGTCTAGATCCACGCCCGCTTCTAAAATATAAGTCCCCTCAATGCCAGCCGACAACGGAGTAAAACCCTTAACACCTAAGCGGGAACCTGTCATCCGTACCTTATCCACACTCTTACCGTTCTCTTTCAAAAAACCGTAATTTGCGTTTAGAGTACCGAAAATAGTCGTGTCTGCAGTGCCTATTAAAGGCGTCGCGAGACCTGTGATGGCTAATAGGAACTTAATCCGTTTCATTATCGACTCCTTGCCTGTCCTTATTTAATCTTAGCTGTCTTCATCAGTCGCAATTGCTACCCCCGAATTGAGACCTAAACTAGTGAGTCTAATACAAAAAAAGCCACAAATGCGGTAACACTTGCGGCTTTTCGGATAAGCTTGGAGAAAAGATTAACGTTTGGAGAACTGAGTTGCACGACGTGCTTTGTGCAAGCCGACTTTCTTCCGTTCAACTTTACGTGCATCCCGAGTCAGGAAGCCATCTTTCTTCAATGAACCACGCAGACCTTCGTCATATTGTAACAAAGCACGGGCAATACCTAAACGAATCGCACCTGCTTGGCCAGTAGTACCGCCACCAGTTACTGTCACATCACAATCCACTTTATCAGTTAGACTGATGCTGTTCAGCGGTTGACGAATCACCATACGCGCTGTTTCACGTGCAAAGTATTGATCAATCGGCTGATTGTTAACGGTGATATTGCCACTACCGGTGCGCAAGAAAACCCGAGCAGAAGACGATTTGCGGCGACCTGTGCCGTAATATTGAGTTGCAGCCATCGAATATTACTCCTTGCCCTTGATTTCCAGCACTAATGGCTGTTGAGCCTGATGATTATGCTCTGCACCGGCATAAACTTTCAGTTTACGGTACATAGCACGACCTAATGGATTCTTAGGTAACAT
>SSFA01000028.1 GCA_008015155.1 Thiothrix sp. | reverse complement strand
TAGAATATGCCTTGAGCCGTGCAGCCTCACCGGCTCTGATTGCTGAATACCAAATCGCTTTACCGGATAAAAAATTCCTACAAGCCAAGCTGCACGAGTTCTATGCGCAGTTGCCTAAACAACTGTTGAGGAAAGAGCCAGAATAAACCCTTTTCCTAGGGTTTGTCTGATTTAATAGTCTTTTAAGTTTTTTCATACAACTATGCTCTGGTAAAAACTGAATTTATCGAGCATAGTTGCCTAGCTTAAATGCTCCTTTCTTTCATAAAAGCCTAGAAGTGGCTAAATGGCTATTAAGTCTTTTTCCCACTTCCTCAAAGGCTTCTATTAATTCTGAGTAGACATCATAACCTGCAAAGGCCGCCCACAAATCGTTCTGTACTAGCAGATCTTTGCTGGTCAGTTCGTTACCTGTCCAGCGAAGATAGTCATTCGGGTAATAAGGGTTATAGGGGATACCAATTCGAGTATCTATCTGTGCATTTTTATCAACACTAAGTCGTAAAGCTACCCAGCGTAGTAGCTTTTTCCGCATAGAGCGAAACTCTTTTAAATTCGGTTTTACTGTGGTGATGTCCACACACAGCTCTGAACCATCCGGCCTTCTAATAAACACATCAACAACACTTTCCTTATCGCTGAGCAGGTTACCCGGTTTTATAGAGCTTCTAATTTGTGCAATTTCACTGTCTTTATCAGGCTTGGTGTTCAAGCACAGATCATCAATTAAGTTAGCAGTATCCCGATCTATTTCACCCAATAGCTTATATTGACGCTCTGCATGGTATCCTGCCTGTTTAGCCAAAATTACAGCCATTTGTTCATAAATAGACATACCAAAGGATGTGTATAAAGACTGCATGAGTGAAGCTTTCACAATCACTTCTTGAGGAAAAATAGCTGAGAAAAAAGGGGTATAACTCGTCTCCGCTTTATAAGTTTTTAGTTTTTCTTTGAGTTTATCTTCAACTAGTTTTTGAATTTCAGTTAAGTGCTGTTTTGTCATTATTTTGAACTTACTAAAGAAAAGTGACTAAAAAGCTAACACACTTAGCTAAGTAAATGAATAAAAACAAATTTTAAGCCAAGGTTTGACAACATTACACATGGTTACTATGATCCAGTTTTCTTTCTGAACCAAACTTACACTATGGAAAAAGAGTATCTGTCAGTGGCTGAAGTAGCTGACATTCTTTCAGTCTCTAAAGAAACCCTTAGACGTTGGGACAGAGCAGGCAAACTTACCCCCATACGTCACCCTATAAACAATTACCGGGTATACCACAAAAGCCAACTTGCTATTTTTGAACAAGCTCAACTCATGATGAACTCTTCTTGGGAAGAAGAAGCTAGTACAAAACCAGCACGAAAGCTTCATTCTATTGAGCTGTTTGCAGGTGCTGGAGGATTAGCTCTAGGGCTAGAGAAAGCAGGGTTCGAGGCTGTATTACTCAACGAAATTGATAAAGCTGCTTGTGCCACTTTGAGAAAAAATAGACCCACTTGGAACGTTCAGGAACGTAGTATTACAGGCCTAGACTTTAAGCCGTTTCATAATAAGGTGGATCTAGTGTCTGGCGGTTTTCCTTGCCAGTCTTTTTCCTATGCTGGGAAACGCCTAGGTTTTGAAGATGCACGGGGAACGCTTTTTTATGAGTTTGCTAGGTGTCTTAAGGAAGTCAACCCACCCATTTTCTTAGCGGAAAATGTACGTGGGTTATTAGAACATGATGAAGGACGAACACTATCCTCCATCAAGGATATTATTGATGAGTTAGGTTATTACCTCGTAGAGCCTAAAGTCTTGAAGGCTATCTTCTATCAAGTACCCCAGAAGCGTGAACGGCTTTTTTTAATCGGAATTAGAAAAGATTTGCAGGCGTTTGCTCCCATTTTTAAATGGCCGTCCCCTTATAAGCAAATTATGTTACTTAAAGATGCTTTGAAAGCGGGTGCACTCTACCCAACCGATGTTCCATCATCAAAGGGGCAAATTTACCCAGAAGTAAAGCGTAATATTATGGCTTTAGTTCCTCCTGGTGGTTATTGGAGAGATTTACCAGAGGAACTTCAAAAAGAATATATGAAAGGGAGTTTTTATCTAGGAGGAGGTAAAACAGGTATGGCGCGACGTTTATCATGGGATGAGCCTAGCCTTACTCTAACCTGTGCTCCGGCCCAAAAACAAACAGAGCGCTGCCATCCAGAAGAAACTAGACCCTTAACAGTTAGAGAATACGCTCGTATCCAGACATTTCCTGATGAGTGGGTTTTTGAGGGTTCTTTAACTAATGCCTATAAGCAAATTGGCAATGCTGTACCTGTAAATTTAGCCTATGCCGTTGCACGTAGTTTAGTGAGGCTTTTGAATAGAATTGATAGTGAAGAACATCCTGCTTTTGAAACTTTGCATAAGCAAAGTAACAATTTAGGTGAGCAATTAGCCCTAGCAATTTAAGCAAAAACTAGTTGAACTAAGGAGCTTAGCTACTTTTCAAATATAAACTAGCCAAGTACACACTTTCCCCTCTTTCGGTCTCACTTGTGTTCATAGTAGTAGCTGCATCTTTTTGTAGCTGCTTTAGAAAACTTTTGGGTGTGTCAAACTCTTTAAATTGTAAATTCTCGCTATCTTCTGGCTCACTGCACAATAAAATTTTATTACAATACTTATAAGCATCCATTAAAGGCATTTCTTTATTTCCGATACAAACAATAATATTATTCATAATTGAAATTCTATTAATTAGACTACTAATATAGGATTTTACTATTTTTATTTTAAATTCTCTTCTTATTTTAACTCAAGATCAGTATAAAATTTATTCAATTAATAATGTTCTAATTTTAGAAAAAAATTAATTTTATGCATACACTAGACCTGTCCTTGGACGCTCTACCCTAAAACACAGGTTTAGACAGGTGAAAACATGCCCCAAGTTAGCATTTCTGAAGCAGCTCGCTTAGCTGGAATTAGCCGTAGCAACCTCTATAAAAATTATATAAAACAAGGACTAATCAGTGTTGTGCGTAATCACCAAGGCCAGCCACAGATTGATATTTCAGAGCTACTACGTGTGTTTGGTGAAATACAGAAAAACACAGCCCTGTCCTCAAAAACACAGGTTGAGGATACCCTTGAAACACAACAGGTGACACCCAAAACACACCTAAACACACAGGAAAGCACAACTGAAATACAGGTGGCTGCTTTAGAAAGTGAGTTAAAGTTATTGCGAGAGCAATTAACCAAAGCGGATGAGCGTGAACAGTTTTACCAGCAGCAATTAAAAGACCTGACTCAAACCATTAAGCTTTTAGAGTATCACCCAGAACCACCACCCCGCCGTTGGTGGCAGTGGTGGCGGTAAGCAGTTGCTTTAGTGAGTGTCTAAGCCCTGTACCTGTATGGTTTTTTCAGCTTCAAACGCCTGCCAAGCAACTTTGACATCTTCCAATAAGGCAACAGCTTCTAGCAGTGCTAATAAGTCACTAGCATCATCTACACAAGCAACTGTTTGGAAGTTGTCCCCAGCCATAGGGAAAGTGGATAAGCGCTCATTTTCTGAGCGTGTGGGTTCGGGTATGCTCTTGGATTGCATAACTCAATTCCTCATAAATTGGGTTGTGAAGTCCTGCCTCAGTGTTGGTAGCACTGGGGTAGGGCGATCTAAAAAGTAACTACTCTGTTAGGTTTTTCTGACTTTCTTACCTCCTTTTTTTGGTAATAAATCTTCCAAAGGAACACCCGCAAGCTCAGCCATTTTTTGCAAATGAGCTAAATCCGCCTGAGTTTCTTGTTGCTTTCTTTTTGCCGTTTGTTGTTCATTGACTACAGCTTGCTGCTGGGTCACTACTTCCCAAGCGCTGCCCAGATCGTCTTGAATGGCTTGATTTAAAAAAGCGGGCACGTCTTTCACTAATCCGGCTTGTTGCTTAGCAATGACATAAGCAATATTACGTTCTATTCGCTTTACCCCATAACGGGTTTTATATTTATGTGCTGTTCCAATAGCAAAACCTAAACTCGTCAAACGATCAATGATAGGATGATTGGTTTCTTTTTGAATTTTCTCTGAGTGCTCTAATAGAGAGTTTGGCTCAAGTTCTCTAATTCGTGCAATAAAATTGAGTTCCTTTATCTTTTTACCTTCTCGATTGTAGATAATATCTTCAATTATCAAATCACTGCTTTTTGAAATTTCCTCAATAGCAGGCTCAATTACTTTTCTTCTTAGATTGCTAAAAATACGATATTCATTTTTTTGGATACCTAAAATCGCTCTGAAATCCTCAATCTCAAAAGAGCGATTAAATTTACCATTAACAGCAGTATAAGCTTTCATTTTTAAAAGTTCATATAGCCTTATACTGTATTGTCCCTTAAAGTTAACTACATGGCTTAAATGATACTGGGTAAAATGGCCTTGTAGTTGTAACAAATAAGGTTTCAATGATTTGTCAAAGCGAACCCTTACTAAACCTGAACCTTCTATATATTCTGCATATGATAACCAAGCAGCATAAATCCTCTTTTCTGGACTACTAAGTTCAAGTTTTTTCCCCACTAAAGCAGTGCAAGCATCTTCTACTTCTTGGTAGATTGCCTTGCATTTTTCAAGATCAAACATTCTTGCAAAATCAACTACACGAATATCGTAATCTTTGAAGTCTTCGTCCTCAGGCGAAATACAACCTGCTAGATGTAATACCAAACGCTGCTCAGAAAGACTCAACCGATAACGAGCCTGTATCAGATCATTGCTTTTGCGGATGGTTTGGGGAACCTCAGACATTGACATGTACATATAAAATTTTAGTACCTAAAAGATAGCACATCGGCAAATAAAATGTACAATTAAAATTTAAGTACACATGAGACCCTAAATAAGTACACATGAGACCCTAAATAAGTACACATGACCACTTCATAAGTAATTGAAAATTAATCATAAACACCCTTCTCTAAATATTAAATATTGATAAAGAAACACAATGGGTAGTCGCTAAAAATAGGGTATTTTGTGTGTTGTTTTGCTTCGCAAAGGAAGAAAAAGCTACCACCAGCGCTTCACTTTTCCTAAACGACCGCTAGAAAAACCTCAACCGGTTATCCTTCCACTCTTTGGCATCCACCACGCCGGATTGATACAAACCCGCCCAATCGTAGAAAAACGGATACCAACCTGAACCACTGTGAGGCTTGAAGAGTAGGGCTAGCAGTAAACACAGCGCGACAATACCCCATGCAATCCCATATTCACCGGCTGCACCCGTTCGCAAGCGCCCGCCAAACAAATGAAAGCGCCGATCGGAATGCGGTGAGAACGGTACACCCATCACCGTGAGCGCATCTGCGAGCACATGGCTTAAACCGCCCCAAGCAAAAGCGGCTAGCAGGTAGTGGAAGTCCCACAGACCAAGGGCAAAAATCAGCAGCACGAGCCAGCCAAGAACGTAATGTGTGACGGTTCGATGTTTGACCGGTTTGCCAATGGCCTTTAAAGCGCCTTCAAGCCAGTCAGGAGCCGTTGAACCGAGTAAGGCAATAGGAACCAAAGGGGGAGACATTAAAGCCGTTGTAGCCCCCGCTATGGCTAAATGATTCACCCACTTCATTTTGCTTAATCTTCCGTCGGTGGGACGGCGGAGAGGCGTTTTAACCATGAACCGATCCGTTCCGCGTTCAAAGGGTCACACATCCCCGCCAGTAACAAGCGGCTTTCGATGATTTTCGTTTCTTCCTTCACCAGTTTTTCCTGAGCCGTGGCGACTTTTTCCAAGTAGCCGACTTGTTCGGTGGCTTCCACAATCCCACTTTGTACCCGAATAGCGCTACGAGCCTCTAAACTTCGATATAGGGCGAGTTCTCGAACCGAGTGGTTCCGACTAGCAATCGCTGCGATGAAGTCCGCTACGGCCTTTGCAGTGTCTTTACGGCGCATATATTCACGCTCTCTCTCCCGATTCAGTTCTTGGCTGGAGTACAAGGGCATATTCGCCACGATACCCACATAGGATTTTCCCAAGCCACTGGAGAGGTCGGTTTCGTCCAACACATCTGCCGAACGAACTGAAGCTCTCAAAGAAATATCCACATCGAATTTGCTTTTTTCGGGGTAGCAGCTCAGCACCGTTTTGTAGATGGTATCGGGGTCAAGGGCGGGGGCTTTAGCCAAGGGTGCGGGTTTGCTGTGGTAATCGACCCCATCACCGGCCAGCGTGGGCAGTTGATAGGTTTGAATTTCTGGTGGTTTTTCCGCTTCACTGGTAGCCCACGGCCAATAGCTCGGCGCTAAGTTGCCATTTTCTTCAGCCACTTTGAGCGTTTCCGCTTGGGCGGCTGCTAGTTGTTCCGCCGTTTCCGCTTGGAGGCTAATCGGCGCGAGCAGCACGGCGGCCAGTACCCAAAAGTTTGAGGCCACCCAAGACCGCCCCAGCTTCCCACCAACCCGCCGCCAAACAAACGGCAATAAAAAACCACATAAGCAGCGCTGTAGCATCATAAGCAACATCTGAATCCAGTCTAAAAATTTGCGGGTCACGATGCAGCACGGCTGATCGTAGATTGGGGGCAAGGCGTTGTTCTTCACTGGCAGCCATCACGAACAACTTGGCCGAGAGCACACATTGGCGAGCAATTTGCAGTTTGCGGCCACCTAGTTTGTGG
>SSFA01000001.1 GCA_008015155.1 Thiothrix sp. | reverse complement strand
TTTTGAATCCATGACCATGTAGGATCAACTGAAGGCTTGCACTCTTTCGCTTTAACCGCGTTGACCCACTCCCCAAAAAGCCCTTCATCACCCCCAGCTTGGGGTTTCCTTGGGGTCGTATCACCAGATGACTGAAAAGCCCCAGCTTGGGGTTTTTCTTGTGGTTCAGAGTCACTCAAAGCAGGGCTAGCAAACAGATCTCGACGGGCTTTAAAGCCTCCAAAATCAGGCAAGTGAAGCGGTTCTTCCTGAGTACCTAAAGAGGGTTTCGGTAGCGTTGACTGAGCGACCGTTGGGAAAGTGAAACCTATCGGATTCCGTGCGGGTGTCTGTTTCGGTTCAGCTTGCACTTGGTACTTGAACAACACCGGCTTGCTTGCTCCGTGGGCGGTATTAGAAGCCACTTGGGGAAGGCCAAAGCCGATAGGCTGCTTAGTCGGCTCTGTGCGGTGATTCACGGTAGACCAGTCAGCAGGTAGGGCAGGTTCAGGCTGTGCGCTGTATTTAGCAAGGGCAAGTTCTAGGTCTTCAATCGCAGCGATCGAAGCCCCGTGGGTTTTGCTCAGGAAATGGTGCAGGATTTCAAAGCAGACGGCGACAAATAGCGTAATGAGTACCACCGCCGTTTTCAGATAGTCCTTATACTCGCCTGTTTCACCTGCTAAGACCCGCGCTAGGGTGAGTATGACCGGATTATAAGACTGTGCCTTGAGTTCGTCTTGGCGCTCATATTTAAGCTTATCGCGCTCTATACTGGCGTTCGCTTGTGCTTGATTCGCGGCTTGCTCGGAACTTTTGAGCGCCTGAACTTTAGCTCGATCACCATTACAGTGCTTTTCTTTGCCTAGCTTTAGGTTTTCCTCACAACGGGCTAGCTTTTGCTCAGCATTGGCAATGGAAACAATCAAGCCACTGTTCACTGTGCCTTGGCTGCTAGTTTCATGGGTGAGGTTGGCTTGATAGGCACTGTTGCGTTCTAGGAGAACGCTGGCCTTCATGTCTTGATTTGCTGAACTCGAAAAGAATTCGGCAAATAAGGCAAAACCAATCACGGTACAAACTACCGTGGCCACACTGCCAAAGAAGCCAAAATGTAGATAAGCATGATGTTTGACCCAACTGAGGAATAAGGCCATCAAGATCACGATCGACACGGTAAAGACAAAACCGAAGATCGAAGCCGCATCTTTAAAGTAAGCACTCCATGAAAGCGCGTCACCTAAGTAAAGGTGCTGATTGAAGAGTAGATAGAGCAAGAAAGTGAGTAGAAAGCCCAGTTTCAACAGCAATAAGCCGCGCTGTTCATGGCTGCGATGCTGTTCTAACTTGCGCTGCATAATGTCGATTTGTGTGGCTTGTACTGAAATAGAGCGTTTAACGGCTCGCTTTGCTACTTCAGATTGTAAATGTTGTTCTGACATGGTGGCCTCCTAAATCAATACAGCGTTTAAGAGGCTGCTGGCCAATGCCAAGAAGCCTAAGCCTTGGTGCAGGTCAAACAACCACCACACAAATAGGGTACTGAATAGGCATAGTGGCAAGTGCAAACCAGCAAAGACCACGGCAACAAAAACACCATAGCTTTGAGCAATCAGTACAATTTTCAGCACTGCCCACGCCAAAGCAGCGAAGGCGGTGAATTTAACCAGCAAGGGGAGGTGAATAGCTAAGCGGTTCATGCTTTCACCTCCGTTTGAGCACGTTTGCTGGATTGGTTACTGGCTAAAAACTCTTGATACAGCTCATCTTGGAGCTGTTTCGCGGCGCTCATTTGTGCCCATGCCTTGTCGGTGGCAAGGCGTAGGCCGTGGGTCACGTGATCAATTTCGATTAGCTTGTGTTGTTCAATCGAGTCAATCGCCAGCCACAACAAGCTGTAAATGGTCTCTAAATCATCGTGCAAGCGTTCAACGGTGCAATGGCGATCAATGCTTAAGGGTTTCATGCTTGTCCCCCTTGCTGGTAGCGACTGGGATGAGATTCATTCAAGAGCTTTTGTTGCTTCATCCATCGAACCCATAGTTTGGCTCGGAGTCCATTCACGCGGCTGGGTTCGGCATGGCTTAAACGCTGGCTGATGTGCTGTTGTGCGCGTTGCAGTTTTTGCTCAAAAGTGTGGGCTTTCATGCTTGCACCTCCGCACGGGTATTCAAGCCTAGTTGCTTGCACCAAATGCTGATGGTTTCGCGGTGAATGCCCATTAAGCGCGAGACTTCAGAAAGATTGCCCTGAGCTTCGGCAAAAAATAAGGGGAGTATCGCTTGATGGAAGGCGTTTAGGAGCTGTGCATAGGCTTGGCCTTTGCCTTTACGTGCCTTATCAGCTTGGGCTTGCTCAAGGGCTGCGATGTAGGTTTGGAAAGGGAGTAGGCAGGGTGTGCCGATTGATTCAGGGTTGAAGCCCTTCGCTAAGTGTGCGTGCGCACCAATAGCGGGTGTTTGCGTGTTTTGCATCGCGTTGTTCTCGTAAGTATGTTTTTCGTGTTGACTGCATAAAAGCAGTCGGGAGCCGAAAAGCGTCCTTACGGAAACGCTGCAAGTATTGCCGCATAGCGGTGTTGTATTCCTTGCTACTCCCGACAATTCATTAGAATCGCCTAGTGTAGCGGAAATAAAAAAACCGCACGGTGTAGGCGGTTGCGTATTCTTTACTTTGCCGCCGTAAGTTTGCTTTTCGTTGTGCCGAGTGTGTTCACTTGGTACGTGTTTAAGGCTAGCAAGTGATGGTTTTCCCGTCAAGGTGTGTTTGGCGGATTTTTGGGAATGGTGTTGGGTGTAAGTTTTCACTAAAATGACCTTTCAGCATATTAATACCAAGCCCGCCTCGTAGCGGGCTTTTTTCATAAGGTCATTTTTGTCAGATTTTTTTAGCTGTGTTTAGGCAAAATAGGCAAATTGCCTAACTGTCTAAAACTTTTTTTGGCGCTCTACTGCTTTACGCACAACTGATACGTCTACCAACCACTCATTAGCTATATCTTGATAGAAAGAGTTATCCTTCTTTCCGTATATATCCGCTGCTTTTAACTCTTTATAACGGTCATACCATGCTTGATGGCGCTTATTTATTTCACGCTTTGGCTCTGATTTAGTTTGTTTTTCTCTGACAAGTTGCTGCTTTGATAAGCCAACATAATCCCGCCATACTAAAATTGCGCCACGTACCGTGCTATTCAAGCCTTCTAAGCATTGAGCATCAAAGCGAGCCAAACTTATAATGGTCATTAAAAAAGCATCAATATCCCGCTGTTCTTGTTCTTGTTCTTGTTCTTGTTCTTGTTCTTGTCTAGCCCAAAATTCAGATACTGGAATATTCGGCATACCCAAGAGACGAGCAAACTTCTTAACTGGGTCAGGGTGGAACTCCCAATACATTTCTCTTGAAAAATGCTCCTCAGCATCCGCTAAAAACTGAAACGGAAATACCAATCTACAAACATTGCTCAATCGGCTAGACCAGCCTATTGACTCACGGACTGACCAATAACCTGCATTCAAGATATTTGCGTGAAAATCATCATGGGACACACTTTCTTTACAAAGAGAATAAATATATTCACGATGAAAGTCCGGTAACTGTTCATACAGCGAACGTTCTTCATCACATAAGCACGAATTGATGCTAGGGTGATCATCTGGCATGATTAACGACTCCTGCTCTTTGGTCAGCAAACTAATCAGGAAAACAAAAAAGGGAGTCTTGCCGGACTCCCTTTATTTTTGTGATTCAAGAAAGTAGCACGATCTTGACTATATGCAAACCAGCCTTAGTTCCTAGCTAAAGCTGGGTGGTCAGGAGGTAAAGATTAAATTAACAATACAACAAATCGATCCCCTCTAATTTTCCTCCCAAGGCTTGCACACTGTGATTCAGGACTGGCTTTGCGTGAGGTGTGTTTGATTGCTCATAAGCTGCCATCAGGGTCATGAGGCTACCCATTTTTTCAGTGATAACCGCTGATTTAACGGCCATCAGTTCCATTTTATTAAAATAGGCACTTGGTAAGCCGCCTTGCTTTTTACCTGCCTCTAACGCTAAAGATTGCTCCAGTAAATCCCTAGCATAATCCTGTCTTAATAAGCCGATTTCTTGCAAAGCCTGCTGAAGCTTATTGAATCCTTGATTGAAGTTAGTAGCTTGGGAGGTCATAGCGTTGAATCACTCGATCTTCTAATGAATCAATGGCTTTATCTAAGCGCTGTAAACCACGACGCAAACGCGCTAGTTCCATCCATACCCAAAAGCCCATTTTTTGACGCTTCGTTTTTAAAATACTCATTTTGTTAAATCCTTATTTTGTTTTGAAATCATTTGTTGTTGCAGATAGTGCTTAATATCTACTGGGCTAAAACGGTAAACCGTGCGTGTACCCATCGTTAAAGCTAAATGCGGCAATAACTCAGGATGACGCTTAGCCCGTCGAATCAGGGTGGGTGTACTGACTCCCATCAGTTGTGCCGCTGCCCGTGCCGATAATTGATAAGCCTGTAAGGACGCTTTAACGGTCTTAGTGCGCGTTACTCGGGTAAGTTGATTAAGGTAACGCTTCACACCAATCTTGCTATAGAGCGCTTGGGCTTGCTGAAAATATACCGTTGCTTCGTTAGGGTTCGTTTTCAAACAAGCTAAGCCTTGTGCCTTATAAAGTTTGGCTAAGATCGGGTCAGCCATGTCTTGACCTTCTACCAATTCAGCTAAACGTCTTAATAGTGCTATTTTTGCGGCGCATTGTTCGCGCTGGATAAGATCAGGCTAATTTCCTCCGTGACCAACTCAATCAAGTTACGCTCAAATTCACGCGGCGCTTGAATACCGTGGCATAAAGCAAAGCTCAACAGCTCCAAAGTGCGACCATAAAGCCCTGTATCCAGATGCCAAATCAACAACCAAGCCAACATAGTGGCTTCATGGCTAAGCAAAGGCTCCACTTTGGCTAGTTGCTCATCCAGCCATGCTTGATACTCAGGTAATAAGCTTTGCTTGGTTTGGGTGCGCTTTTGCCGACTTTTCAAATGCTTGATGCGTGCTAAGTCCATACTGAACTTAGTCATCAGCAGGTTCGGTGCGGCTTGAACCTCGATCTTGTCAGGTTCCACACGGGCAAAGGCTGCACGCTGTTGAGCGGCGGGTGAAAGCATTTATTGCCAACCGCCTTGACCATCAGGCAATAGCACCGCTTCCGGGCGAATCGCTGCAAACTTGCCATAATCTTCAATCACATAGGCTTCATTTTGGGAGTGATACTCCTCAATACGATCACGCTTGGCATTATCCAAGACAACGCGGCGCATAGTCTCCAATTGGTAATAGATCGAGAGATTTTTATAGCTGGTAATCACCACCGCACGCGCTGGCATAAAGGGCGGCATGATACAAGGTAAACCGGCGACCGTTTGGGCGGCAAACCATGTCTGTAAAGCCACTCGTTCAGTCGGTAACGTGCTGTTAGCCAATAGACTTAAGCCATGACTTGTCCAAATCTCACGCCCAACCATGACAACCAGATCATCGCTAGCTTGATGCCAAGCGTCGAGTAAGTTGGTAATGAGGTCAAAAGCTAATGCATCAAGGCTACCGTAAACGCCATTCACACCTAATTGATAAGTATCGGTGGTGGCTTCGCCGTCTGAGTCATAGCCTAAAATGCGTTTAGGTTCATGCAGGCGGGTTTTTTCTAGCCAGCCGATATTCACATCTTGTAAGAGCGGGTTAGCCGTTAGGTCGGTTTCTTCGTCGGCCGTTAAGCCATTCCAGCCAATCATTAAACGGTCACGGGCTTTCTGTGCCAGTAGGTTTAAGGCATAAGCTTCTTGGAAATTACCCGCATGTGCCCATGAATCTAGGGTTCTATAAGAAATGTGGCTGTCGAAGTTGGTTTGTTCACATTTATATAAATCACTAGCAAGGCTAGAAGGGTCACGGGTCGAGCGGTCTTTAATCTCGGTATTGGTGCGGCTAGCTAAAGGGCGACTTGAACCAATGCCAATCCGTTCCCCCATCTGTGAAGTAACGGGAATATGATTCACTTCTTTGAGAAAGGCGGCTTGTTCGCTCGCGGCTAAATAGGCCTTTTGTTGTTGAACAGGTTGATAGTATTGAGTTTCGCCAAAGCGAACTTTTCGCGCTGTGAATTGCTGGTCTAGCAAGCGCCGTGTTAGGTCTTTCATTATTAATTGTCCAGTTTACCAGGATAAATACGTCATCACGACGTGTTCAGTCAGTGCTTTATACACCCACTCATTCAACATGATATACCTTTATGGCTAGTAGTCAAATCATGTTTTAAATCAATCATTTGTAATGATTTTTATGTATTGGACAATGTGCAAATCTGTCCAATAGGCTATTTTACTAATATCTTGTTTTATAAGGCTTTATAGAGATATAGCTTTGTAATTCTCCCTATAAACGACACAAATCTCGCAAGGCGCGAGGGCGCGAGCGGCTGGGGAAAATAAATTTCAACTGACTAGCAGCAGAAACGAAAAAGCCGGATCGTATCCGGCTCTAATCTTTGAAAACTCTTTATCAGCTATTCATCTAGTCCCAAGACACCCGCTAACTTAGCAAGTACCTCATCCATGATACTTTCTGGTACGGTTTCGATCTTCTTAGCACCTCTACCTTGCAAATCCATAGCACGGATAGCATGAACCAAGATCACTCCTTGCGTTTCTGTACCACTGCCCATCAAAGGCACGGTGAAACCTGACAAGCGTGCCAGATTGCCGCCTTGAGTAATGGGTAAAACCAGCGGTGTACCTGTCAGTTGATTAAACGAACCTTCTGAGATAACCAAGGCCGGACGCAATTCCCCTTGTAGCTCACGGCCTACGGTAGGATTCAGGCTTACGCGGACAATATCACCCCGCTGAAAACCACCACGGCTTACCATACTTCACGCCCTACCGCTGGCATGTTATCCCACTCGTGCAACTCTTCAGGATAAGGCGCATTAGGATCACACTCAGCCAGCAGTTGCTCCAAGGTGTATTTTTTTCGAGGGAGTTTAATGGGTGCTTGCAGGGTTAAGCGGTTCCCGTCTAGTGCAAGCTCAACTTGTGAACCGGCCTGTAACTTTAAGACCTCTAGCCATTGCTTAGGAATGACCACGGCCACCGAATTACCTACAGTTCTAAGCGTTGCTGTTGCCATCTTTACGTGCTCTCTGTGTTGATTGAATGAATTAGACACTCAAAGCATAGCATAGTTTTCTTTTTGGAAAATTATTGCAGTGTGGCAGGCATGAAAAAGCCGGATCGTTGTCCGGCTTGGGTAAAAATTTGAAAAATAAATAATCTGTTTAATAGCTGAATGGCAAAGCCTGACAGACAAAATCATTCAAACTAATACCTAGCTCCTTGGCTTTTAACATAGCAGTCCACCCTTCTCTAGCTTTTCACGGACTTGACGAATGAAATAGGCTTTGAGTTCGTTGCTAGAGTGTGACCTGTGTGAATCCTAAAAATCCAATAAGTTTGTATCAATATTCAAAGCCTTGGCAATTTTTGCACGGGTTGTCTTGCGGGGATGCTCTACCGCTTCCTGTTGTGCATAGGCACTTTGAGAAATACCCAAACGTTCAGCCATATCGGCTTGGGTGAGTTGCAAATACTCGCGCCATGCACGAATCGGGGTAATACCTTCTTTCAAAGTACGAGCCACCACTTCATGGAGAATGGTGTTCTGTTCAATAGATTGGAAAGTCATTGCTTCTGGTTTCGCTCTTTAATCTTCTCCGCTGCCCATTGTTGTTCGGGTTCAGTCACCGCCCCATTGATCACACCATCCAACTGATAGCGCTCACCACCTTGTATCAGTGCTGATAAATAGCGCCCATGTCGGGTGTGCATCTTCAAGACCTTTTGAACCACCTTCTTACTACCACCGGGGAACTGTTCATCATTCACCAGCTTGAACAAGTCTTTATCTATCCCAATCGCTAAGGGCTGGAAGTTCAACCAAACAGGAAAAGCATTCAAGCGGTCGTTCAGCTCCTTGGCTTTCAAGTCACTCGGGGCAATGGTGGGCTTCTTGGTGGGTTTGCGTGCTGGTTTCTTCTTATTCGTGGGCTTGCTGGAGGGTTTGCCTTTGTTTGCACTTGGTTTAGCCGGTGCAGGCTTTAAATCTTCACGTCGGATGATGCGCTTGCCGGTGCGGTTCACGGTAGCAGCGGGCGTGGTGATCGGTTTCTTATTCAAGGTCAATGTTTTTTTCGGTGTATCGGTCATGGTCTATCTATACCCGTGGTTGATTAGGTCGGGGTTTTCCGTTTAGCGGTGTTGTATGAGGGGAAGTGTAGCATTCCCCCTATTGAAAGCCGAAGCTAGTACGGTTTTAGAGTTGATTTGAACTCACTATTTGATAACGGAAAGGTAAAATCTTGCCGCCTGCTTTTAATTTATCTAAATAATCAGCCCATGCTTGCATCATTTCGCGCCTTTCCTCTAGGTACTGTCCTCGGTTATAAGCCCCCCGGATGCGATTTTTATCTTTATGGCTCAATTGTCGTTCCACTGCATCAGGATTCCATGCACCCATTTCATTAAGCATCGTTGAAGCCATACTTCTAAAGCCGTGGGCGGTCATTTGCCCCTTAAAACCCATTCTATGCAGTGCTTTCGATACTGTTTCGCTACACATAGGTTTGTGCTGATTGCGGCCATAACCGGGGAAAACATACAAGCCTTTTCCTGTTAATGGGTATAGCTCCTTAAAGATGTGAATCGCTTGTTTTGACAAAGGAATAATATGCTTGTGCTGATTAGCTATTTTGACTTGTTGGGCGGCTTTCATTCGTCTAATTTCCACTGTCCATGTAGCGGTTTCAAAATCTATTTCTTGCCACTCAGCACCAATTAATTCACTAGGTCTAAGCATGGCTAGGGCGGATAACTTCAAAGCGCATTGAGTTAAAAATGAGCCTGAATAATTATCAATCGCACGCATTAAGCGCCCAACTTCTTCCGGCTCAGTGATAGCCGGAAAAGGTACTAATTCACTATTACGAGTAAACATACCTTTCAGACTAGCAGTAGGTTCTATTTCTGCGCGTCCTGTTGCGATGGCATAGCGGAAAACCTGCCCTAGTGATTGTAAAACTCGAATATGGGAATCATGTTTAACTCGACGTTGAATGCGCTCAATTACTGGCGTTATATCCATAGGGCGTATTTCATGGATAGGTTTGGAGCCAAGCCACGGAAACACGTCCCGTTCTAAATAGCTAATCGTTCTTTGTCGGTGGGTAGCTGATTTGCTGCTTAGATGTTTGATAAACCATTCTCTTGAAATACTTTCAAGGCTATTAGCGGTCTGGCCTGATTGTTGTGTTTTAGAGGCTTTCTTAAACTCAATAGGGTCTATCTCCCTCACTAGTAACTCACGTGCCTCCTCGTGGCATTCTCTGGCTAGTTTCAAGGAAACTTCTGGGTAAGCGCCTAAAGAGAGCGTTTTCATTTTGCCATTGTAGCGGTAGTTATAGCGCCAATATTTACCAGTAGGTTTGGCATGTAAGTACAAGCCGCCACCATCACTATAGTTACAGGGTGTACCAGCTACATGGGGAACTGCATTTTTCTTGATAAAAGAATCGGTGAGTTTGCGTTTCATAAATGTTTGTATCCTGTCTAGTGTTTAGTGACAGTACAAACAATAATACAAACATTTTTCATGGATACCCTAGGACACTCTAGGACACGTAGAGACAAAAAAGCCCTTACAAGTGGCTACCTGTAAAGGCTTTTTGGATACCGTGAAACACCACGATACAGTATAATGGCGGAGAGCGAGGGATTCGAACCCCCGGAAGGTTTCCCTTCAACGGTTTTCAAGACCGCCGCTTTCGACCGCTCAGCCAGCTCTCCAAGGCCGCTAAGACTAATAAAAACTTTGAGTAATTTCCAGTTTTTTTTGCTGAATGGATGAAAAAATTACTTCATCTAGTTGGGCTAGCTGTTAATTTGTCTTAGATCTAGACATCGAAACACATTTGATTGATCACAGTGGAGGTATTATGGAAGCCGATTACATCATTGTTGGCGCAGGCTCAGCGGGCTGCGTGTTAGCGAATCGTTTGAGTGAGGATCCAACGAAACAGGTTTTATTGCTGGAGTATGGTGGTAGTGATCGTAGTTTATTCATCCAGATGCCCACTGCTTTATCCATTCCGATGAATACTGAAAAGTATGCTTGGCAGTTTCATACTGAACCTGAGCCTTATTTAAATAACCGCAAAATGCATTGCCCTCGGGGTAAGGTTTTGGGTGGCTCATCCTCCATTAACGGCATGGTGTATGTGCGTGGCCATGCCCGCGATTTCGATGAATGGGCTGAGCATGGGGCGACGGATTGGGATTATCAGCATTGCCTACCTTATTTCCGCAAAGCGGATGATTGGGCTTTTGGCAGTGATGCTTATCGTGCTCAAGGTGGACCCTTATCGGTGAACAATGGTAATCAAATGCAGAATCCTTTGTATCGCACTTTTATTGAGGCAGGCGTCCAAGCCGGTTATTTGCCAACAAAAGATTATAATGGTCAGCAGCAAGAGGGTTTTGGCCCAATGCACATGACTGTAAAAAATGGTCTGCGTTGGTCAACGGCAAATGCTTATTTAAAGCCTGCTTTGAAGCGTCCGAATCTACAAGTCGTGACACATGCTATGACGCAGCGGATTTTGTTTGAAGGTAAGCGTGCAGTTGGGGTTGCTTTCTTAAAAGATGGACAGGAACAACAAGCTAAAGCTCGAGTGGAAGTGATTTTATCGGCGGGTGCGATTGGCTCACCACATTTATTACAGGTGTCTGGCATTGGCCCTGCTGCGGTTTTACAAGCAGCGGGAGTGTCTGTGGTGCATGATTTGCCAGGGGTTGGGGAGAATTTACAGGATCATTTAGAGTTCTATTTCCAATTCCGTTGCAAACAGCCCATCACTTTGAATGGTCAACTGGATCCTTGGCATAAATTCTTAATTGGCGCCCGTTGGATGTTGAAACGTGATGGTTTGGGAGCAACTAATCATTTCGAGTCTTGTGCCTTTATTCGCTCTAAACCGGGGATTGAGTGGCCAGATATTCAATATCATTTCTTGCCCGCAGCGATGCGTTACGATGGTCGCTCAGCCTTTGATGGGCATGGCTTCCAAGTGCATGTAGGGCACAATAAACCGAAAAGTCGTGGGCGTATTCAAATCCGCCAAGCGGATGTGCGTGAAGCACCTTCGATTTTATTTAATTACCTGCAGCATCAGGACGATATTGAAGGCTTCCGCGCGTGTGTTCGTTTAACTCGGAATATTATTGGTCAACCAGCTTTTGACCCTTATCGTGATTCTGAAATCCAGCCCGGGGAAAAAGTCCAGACAGATGAGGAAATTGATGCGTTCGTGCGTGCTCACTGCGAAAGTGCTTATCATCCCTCATGTGCTTGTCGGATGGGTAGGGATGCGCTGGCAGTGGTTGATCCTGAAACGCGAGTACATGGGGTACAAGGCTTGCGAGTAGTGGATTCATCAATTTTCCCAACGGTTACCAATGGCAATCTAAACTCACCCACTATTATGTTGGCTGAGCGTGCTGCTGATTTAATAAAGGGGAAAGGTATGTTGCCTGCTGCGGGTGTGGATGTTTATATCGATCCTGAATATCAAAGCCGCCAACGAGTAGGACAGCCACAGCGTGTTTAGCTTTAAGCATGGACTAACAGAAAACCACGGCTAGTCCATTGATGGCTGGAGCGGAGAGGGGCAGGTTGAGCTTTAATAAGTTAACTCAGCCAGCCTTGACTCATATCTGGCTGTACATAATGCTCTAGCACACGCTCTGGATAATTGGTAAACACCCCATCAACTCCTAGCGCGGCCATCGTTTGAATATCTTCAGGTTCATTCACTGTATACACATAGACTTTTAAGCCACGTGCATGAGCATCATCCACATAGTCTTGATCCACAAGCTCTAAGGCAGGGTTGACTGCGCTAGCACCCAGCTCTTCTGCAAAGCGTGCATGATCTACGGGAATCGAATAGCCTAAAGCCGCAATGTTTAAGTGAGGGTCTAAACGCCGTACTTGTTGCAGGGCACGATGATCAAAGGATGAAATCAGCAGTTGCTCACGCCGCCAACTACTAATCTCAGGATGCAGCATGGTTTGAATGAAATACACCACGTCAGCTGCGACATTGTGGCCTTTCAATTCAATATTTAAGCAGGCTTTGCCATCGATGACGCCACAGACCTCAGCGAGTGTAGGAATTCGTTCTCCTTGACCGGCATCAAGGGAGCGTAGATAACCAAAATCATGCTCGCCTAGTTTACCTTTGCCATTCGTAGTGCGCTCTAGGCGTTCATCATGAATCACTAGTAAATTGCCATTCACACAATATACATCGATTTCAATGCAGGGCGCACCCAGTTCGAGAGCTTTGCGAATGGAAGCAAGGGTATTTTCAGGGGCATGGCCCATCGCACCGCGATGGGCAATACATAATAAAGAGGGCTTGTTATTTTGATTAAGCATGCAATTAAAGTCTTATTTGGCAAGGGTCACTAAGGAGCAACAGCCAGACATTACCTTCTGGCCATTTAAGACCGCAGTAACGGTATAAGGATAGTTTTTATCCGACATGCCATCACTGCAATCTTCTACTTTTTCTAAAAAGGCTGTAGTCGACGCATTGCCGCGTGCACCAGCTACGACTGCAATCGTTGTGCTGTTTGCAGACTGTTGGCGCATATTAACGGGTACAGTGAATTGTGCGCCACCCATAATATTCACTTTCATCTCGCGCTCGCTCACGCTCATACTCCAGAAAGGCTCTGTACCCCCGCATTGCATCACCACTTCGGGTTTAACTACAGGTTTGGGTTTGGCTGGATTGTAGTCCACGGTGTCCACATCTTCGCGCAAATAATATTTATTGACCCAACCTTGCTGGCCAGCCCATGCAACTTTCACCCAAACGGAGTTACCTGATTTCTGTTCCTGACCTAAACCAACTAAGCCCTTCGCATTCGCAGGTAAGACAGCTACCACACTGCCACCGGTACCAGGCTGAGTGCGCATATTTAAGCCGTCATCGGGTGCTACCTTGAAGACAGCATAGACCCGACTATTGCTCGCAGGAGCCGCACCAGTAGTAGCGGCAAGATTAGCAGGTGCAGTGGGTGCAGGCGCGGCATTCGCTGTAACAGTGGTATTGGCTGCATAGCTGCTGCTAGCAATCATGCTGAATACACCGGCAACAGCTAGTACTAAAGTCCGTTTCATCACAAGGCTCTCCCCAATTAAAAGATGGTAAAACTGACAGGTTCAAGGCTAAATAAGCCCTAGTTTAGCGCGGTTTGCTGAGTTTATGACAGACTGTTGGCGAATCTAGTCTAACTAAGCCACAATTCCACCTACCATTAGCAGCTTTTGAGGATCAGGAGAATAACTATGCATTTGCTGGGGATTGATTTAGGGACATCCAGTATCAAAGCAGTCCTAATGAATGAACAGCAAGAGATTCTTGGCTCCAGTAGCCAAGCACTCGAGGTCTTTCGCCCGCATCCCGGCTGGTCTGAACAGCACCCTGCTGATTGGCTCACTGCTATCGATCAAGCCTTGCAAGCTTTGCAGCAAGCTCATCCAGAAGCGATGGCTGATGTGCAAGGTTTGGCTTTGTCTGGGCATATGCATGGGGCAACTTTGCTTGACAAACAGAATCAAGTCCTGCGCCCCTGTATTCTTTGGAATGATACACGCAGCTATCTTGAGGCTGCTGAATTAGATGCAAATCCTATCTTCAGAGAACTATCAGGCAATATCGTGTTTCCCGGATTTACTGCACCTAAATTAGTTTGGTTGCAAAAGCACGAGCCGGCCATATTCTCTCAAGTGCATAAAGTCTTGCTGCCTAAAGATTATGTACGTTGGTGGCTAAGTGGTGAATATGCCTCTGATATGTCCGATGCAGCTGGTACGTCTTGGCTTGATGTGGCTAAGCGTGCGTGGTCAGTAGATTTATTAGGGGCTAGCGGCATGCACCTTGAGCAAATGCCGCTAGCCATCGAAGGTACAGAGGTCAGTGGCTATTTGCATCCACCACTAGCGGAGCGTTGGGGGATTAAACAGCGCGTGATAGTTGCGGGTGGGGCAGGCGATAATGCAGCTGCAGCCTGTGGGATGGGAACCGTAGCAGCGGGGAGTGCTTTTGTATCTTTAGGAACTTCCGGTGTGTTATTTGCTGCAACCGCACGCTATTTACCCAATCCAGCCAGTGCCGTACACACTTTCTGTCATGCGATCCCCGACACTTGGCATCAGATGGGTGTGATTTTATCTGCTACCGATTCTTTAAATTGGTATGCACAAATTGCCAATCAATCCCCTGCAAAACTGACCCAAGCTTTAGGTGAACGCTTAAAAGCGCCGAGTAAAGTCTGTTTCTTGCCCTATTTATCCGGTGAGCGTACCCCACACAATGATGCCAAAGTACGTGGTGCGTTTATCGGCCTAAGCCATACCGATCAGCAACAGGATTTAACGCAGGCGGTGTTAGAAGGAGTCAGTTTTGCGATTCGCGATAATCTGAATGCCTTGAAAGCAGCTGGCACTGACTTAGAGCGCTTGACTGCAGTGGGTGGTGGCTCACGCTCACCTTATTGGCTGCAAGTCTTAGCCACGACTTTGAATCTACCCATTGATTTACCTGCTGAAGGTGATTTTGGAGCAGCTTTTGGAGCAGCGCGTTTAGCCTTAATTGCTGCCACGCAGGCTAACCCTGTTGAGATCTTAACTGCGCCGAAAGTCGCGCAAACCATCGAGCCAGAAGCAGATTATATTTCAGCCTTTAGCGAGGCTTATCAGCGTTATCAACAATTATACCCCGCGATTAAGGGAGCATCACTATGAGTACCGGTTTCTTTGGTAAAATTTCCCCTATTTCTTACGAAGGCCCCGACAGTAGCAATCCACTTGCATATCGTTTTTATAATCCAGATGAGTTAGTGCTGGGTAAGCGTATGGAGGAACATTTAAGGATGGCGGTGTGCTATTGGCATACCTTTTGTTGGCAGGGGAATGATCCTTTTGGTGGAGCCACATTTGAGCGCCCTTGGTTTGGGGAAGGCATGAGTATGGCTAAAATGAAGGCTGATGTGGCTTTTGAAATGTTTAGCTTACTAGGTGTGCCTTATTTTTCCTTCCATGATTTAGATGTGCGTCCAGAGGGCGAGACTTTTGCTGAAAGTGCTTATCGGCTGCGTGCCATGGCGGATTATTTTCAGCAAAAAATGGAAGAAACCGGTGTCGGTTTATTATGGGGCACGGCCAATTTATTCTCCCAGCGCCGCTTTATGGCAGGTGCTTCGACTAATCCCGATCCGCAAGTATTTGCCTATGCTGCGGCCACTGTGAAGCATTGTATGGATGTGACTCATCAGCTTAAGGGGGCAAACTATGTGCTATGGGGCGGACGTGAAGGCTATGAAACCCTGCTCAATACGGATTTACGCCGTGAGTTAGACCAATATGGGCGTTTCTTGAGTTTGGTGGTCGAGCATAAACATAAATTGGGTTTTACTGGCACGATTTTAATTGAACCTAAACCACAAGAGCCGAGTAAGCATCAATATGATTTTGATGTGGCCACCGTGTATGGCTTCCTAAAGCGTTATGGCTTAGAGCATGAAGTTAAAGTAAATATTGAAGTAGGGCATGCGGTCTTAGCTGGGCATACCTTCGAGCATGAAGTCGCTTTGGCCAATGCCTTAGACATTTTTGGCTCGATTGATGCGAATCGCAATGACTATCAATCGGGCTGGGATACCGATCAATTCCCGAATAATGTGCCAGAGATGGCTTTAGCTTATTACTATATTCTACAAGGTGGTGGTTTTAAGAATGGTGGGACTAATTTTGATTCAAAATTACGCCGTCAATCGCTTGACCCCGAAGACCTTTTGATCGGTCATATTGGTGGTATGGATACGTGTGCAAGAGCTTTAAAGTCAGCGGCTAAAATGCTAGAAGATAAGGCTTTATCGAATCCATTAGAGCAACGTTATGCAGCTTGGAATGAGGCCGAAGCGCAAGCTATGCTGAAGGGTGAGCGCTCTTTAGAACAAATTGCCGCTTATGTGGAAGAGAATAATCTGAATCCACAAGCCCGTTCTGGCAAGCAAGAATTGCTGGAAAATATTGTCAATCGTTATGTTTAAGCTATGAAAAGTTTACTCTTAATCGCTCATGGTAGTCGGCGTGAAGCTTCAAACGATGAAATTCGTGCCTTAGCCAGCAAATTAGGCAGCATGTCACGCCGCTTTGATACAGTGACTTGTGCTTTTTTAGAACTTGCTGAGCCTTCAATTCCTGACGGGATCGAGGCTTGTGTACAAGTAGGTGCTAAAGAAATTGTGATATTGCCCTATTTTTTATCAGCAGGGAGGCATGTGGCTGAGGACATTCCAGCTTTAGTGCAACCTAAGCAGTTGCAGTATCCAGAGTTAAAGATTGAATTACAGCCCTATCTAGGCGCTGCAGAACCTTTGCCTGCTCTTTTGTTGAGTTTAGTTGAGTAGCACTAGCTGTATAACAGCAAACAAAAGGGATGCTTGATCGGAGCATCCCTAAAATACTACTTAGGATTTAGTGTGATCCGTTTTTTGTTGAGCTTGTTCAGCAGCTGCTTCATGAGCATTAGCTTTCCATTCTTGAGTTTTAGCGGTTGCTTCTTCTTTCACATCTTTAGCTACATCAACCGCTTTTTCTTTGAGTTCTTGCGCCGTTTCCACCGCTTCTTGTTTGAAATCGTTAAAGTTTTCAGAAGCACGGTCAGTTAAGTCGGCTTTAGCCGATTGCCGCTCTAATTTGGAAGCTGTGTTAATTCCAAGGAATTTGTATAGGCCGCAGAAACTTAATAAACCAGTTGCCAGGATGACAACGCCCAAAATCACTAGACCAAAACTTTTAAAAATCCCGATGGCAATTAATAAAATCCCGATCCCAATGCGGATATTTTTATCAGTACGACCCACATTACGTTCAAGTTCCATGAAAAACTCCTATGTTCAAGCTGGATAAAATTTTATTACGATTGAAATCTAGATGGGGGTGTTTCTGTCCAGAACAAGGGTGAGCATAAAGTTTGTGCACTGCACTTGCAATTAAAAACACAGAACTCCGAAGCTTCCTGTTTCAGAGCGATCAGGAAATATTATATGCTTGTCAGCGTATACCCTTTCCACAGTTCAATTAGTTGAGGAAATTCTATGAAGAAGTGTCTGCTGGCCTTATTGCTGTCCAGTGTTTCAAGCTTGGCAGTTGCTGAGGATTTGAAACCCGCCATCGTCTACGATCTCGGTACCAAGTTTGATAAATCTTTTAATGAGGGGGTTTCCAACGGGGCAAAACGCTTTACCGAAGAAACTAAGCTAGAAGTTCGTGAGTTTGAGCCAGCGAATGATTCGCAAATCGAACAAGCGATTCGCAAGATGGCTAGCCGTGGTTCTGACCCCATTATTTCTGTGGGTTTTAGTCAAGCTAATGCTCTAACCGCCGTTGCTAAAGAGTTCCCTAAGCTCAGTTTTACTATTATCGATAGCGTGGTGGATCAACCGAATGTGCGCTCTGTGACGTTTAAAGAAGAGCAAGGCTCGTTCTTAGTTGGTGCTTTAGCAGCAATGGTTTCTAAAACAGGCAAAGTCGGTTTCGTGGGTGGTCAAGATATTGCTTTAATTCGTAAGTTTGCTTGTGGCTATGAGCAAGGTGCGAAGTATATTAAAAAGGATATTGAAGTCTTCCAAAACATGACTGGCTCCACAGGTGCAGCTTGGAATAACCCGAGTAAAGGTGGTGAGTTAGCCAAATCACAGTTTGATCGGGGCGCGGATGTGATTTTTGCGGCTGCAGGTGGTACCGGGATTGGTGTCTATCAGGCTGCTAAAGACAATGGTAAATATGCGATTGGTGTCGACTCCAATCAAAACCATTTACAACCAGGTACCATGCTCACTTCGATGATTAAGCGCGTTGATAATGCAGCTTATGATACCTTTAAAGCGAAAATGGATGGCAGCTGGAAAGCAGGTGTCGTTTCCTTAGGTCTTGCTGAAAAAGGGGTGGGTTGGGCAGTAGACGAGCACAATGAAGCCTTAGTGAAGCCTTATATGGAAAAAATGGCTGAAATTGAAAAAGGGATTGTCGATGGCAGCATTAAAGTCCATGACTATATGACCAACAACAAGTGTGAGTATTAAGCCTTGACAGCCTGCGCCTTAGAGCTGATTGGAATCAGTAAACGCTTTGGTTTAGTCAAAGCGAATCAAGATATTTCCCTGTGCGTTCCCTCTGGAACTATTCATGGCATCATCGGCGAAAATGGCGCAGGCAAATCAACCTTAATGAGCATTATCTACGGATTTTACCAAGCAGACAGTGGTGAAATCCGTATTCAAGGTCAGACTGTTAAGATTCACGATTCTAAACAGGCAATTGCCTTAGGTATTGGGATGGTGCATCAGCATTTTATGTTGGTGGATGAGTTCACAGCCTTAGAAAATATTATGCTGGGTGCAGAAGGCGGGGCTTTGCTGCATGAAGGTGAGCAGCGTGTACGTCAGCGTTTAGCTGAATTAAGCCGCCTTTATGGCTTAGAAGTGCCTTTAGATATTCCCGTGAATCAATTAGCAGTAGGGGTTCAGCAAAGAATTGAAATCCTTAAAACCCTGTATCGGGAAGCGCGAATTCTCATTCTTGATGAACCAACCGGCGTGCTTACCCCACAAGAAGCTGACGACTTATTCAAAATTTTGCGTACTTTGAAAGCAGATGGGGTCACGATTCTGTTGATTACGCATAAGTTACGCGAAATTATGGCCATTACTGATCAAGTCTCTGTGATGCGCCAAGGTCAAATGGTGGCACATCGCGAAACAGCGGCGACGAGTATGCCTGAGCTGGCTGAATTAATGGTAGGGCGTAAGATTCGCCAGTCAGTTGATCGGCATGAGCAGACTGCGGGTCAAGTGCTATTAAACGTTCGGGACTTAACGGTACGCGACAAACAAGGCATTCCCCGCGTCAATCAAGTGAGTTTGCAGGTTGCAGCTGGTGAGATTGTTGGGATTGCAGGCGTGTCTGGGAATGGACAAAGTGAGCTACTACAAGCTTTAGCCGGCATTCTGCCGTTCAACGAAGGTGAAATTAATTTTGCTGGTCAAAAGCTTACGCCTCAGCAGCCAGTGAATGCGGCACGTATGCGTGAACTAGGTTTGGCGCATGTACCTGAAGATCGGCATCGTATGGGCTTAGTTTTGCCCTTTGCAGCTTATCAATCCTCTATTTTAGGTTATCAACGGGTAGGCAAATATAACCACGGTTTAACCTTAAATGATCCAGCGATCCGTACAGAATACACAGATCGTGCTGAGCAGTTTGATATTCGCCCCCGTGATCCTTTTTTGGGTTCAAATAATTTTTCGGGCGGGAATCAGCAAAAAATTGTTTTAGCCCGCGAGATTGGTGCAGATCCGCAACTTCTCTTAGTTGGCCAACCTACCCGGGGTGTCGATATTGGCGCGATTGAATTTATTCATCAACACATCATGGACATGCGTAATGAAGGTAAGGGCATTCTCTTGGTGTCAGTAGAACTTGATGAAATCATGACCCTATCAGATCGCATTCTAGTCATGTGTGGCGGAGTGATTACTGGCGAAGTGAGCCGTGAACAAGCGAATGAACAAATCCTTGGGCTATTGATGGCCAATGCTTTAGATCCAAATAACCAACAAGGACACTCTGCATGAAAGCAGCGACCTTAAACAAATTTTTATCCGTATTTTTATTGCCGCTGCTGAATATTCTCACGGCGTTTATTTTTACTACCATCCTGTTTTTAGTGATTGGGATTGATCCTTGGGAAGCAGCCAAAATTCTAGTACAGGGTGCTTTTGGTTATGAAGAGGGGATTGGTTATACCCTGTATTACACCACTAATTTTATTTTTACAGGCTTAGCAGTAGCTATCGCTTTCCATGCGGGGCTATTTAATATTGGTGGTGAAGGACAGGCCTATATTGCAGGTTTGGGGGTTAGCTTAGTCGCTTTGGGCTTAGGCTCCTTTTTGCCGCCTTGGCTATTATTACCTTTAGCGATTTTAGCCGCTGCTGCTTTTGGGGCAGCTTGGGCAGCGATTCCGGCTTATTTACAAGCCTATCGAGGTAGTCATATTGTTATTACCACGATTATGTTTAACTTTCTCGCTGCTTCTTTAATGGTGTATTTGCTGGTTAATCTTTTCTCTGAACCCGGACAAGGTATGCCAGCAAGCCGAGCGTTTCCAGAAACTGCTAGCCTTTGGACTTGGCAAGAGTTCATGGCCGCTTTTGGCATTGAGTTCGCTGCCTCGCCTTTGAATATCTCGCTTATCTTAGCGCTAGTTTGCTGTGTGGCAGTTTGGGTATTTTTATGGAAAACCCGCTGGGGCTATGAGTTGCGTACTGTTGGGGCTAATCCTGAAGCAGCTATTTATGCAGGGATTAATCCTAAGCGCATCGTAATGTTGGCTATGCTGCTCTCTGGTGCCTTAGCCGGCTTTGTAGCGGTAAATGAGCTTTTAGGTGTTCAGCATCGTTTAGTCTTAGGCTTTAATACCGGCTATGGTTTTGCGGGTATTGCAGTTGCCTTAATGGGGCGTAATCATCCTATTGGTGTGATGCTTGCTGCTTTATTATTTGGCGCGCTTTATCAAGGTGGTGCTGAGTTGGCTTTTGAAATTCCTAGTGTGACTCGTGATGTCGTCGTGGTGATTCAAGGCTTAATTATTCTGTTTTCAGGTGCCTTAGAATTTATGTATCGAGCGCCTTTGCAGCGTTGGTTATTACGATTTGCGAGGGAGGCTTAATCATGCAGGATTTTTGGGTTTCGTTGATTTTAACGCTAGATGCCACCCTGAGGGTGTCAACCCCTTTACTCTTCGCTGCCTTAGCAGGTTTATTTTCAGAGCGTTCTGGGATTGTTGATATTGGTTTAGAAGGTAAAATGTTGGTTGGCGCTTTTGCAGCAGCAACCGTAGCTTCAGTCAGCGGTTCTGTCTGGCTAGGCTTATTGATGGCAATTGTCGCTTCGGTATGTTTTGCTTTATTACATGGCTTTGCTTGTATTACGCATCGTGGTAATCAAGTGGTAAGCGGGGTAGCAATCAATATTTTAGCCTCCGGTTTAACCGTGGTTTTAGGCTTAGCTTGGTTCCATCAAGGAGGATCTACTCCAGCTTTAACGAATGATCAGCGCTTCACTGCTATAACTTTACCCTTTGCAGAGCAAGTAGCGGATGTGCCTTTCATTGGTTTGCTGTATAGCGAGTTATTATCTGGACATAATATTCTGGTGTATTTAGCTTTCGCTCTAGTGCCTTTAAGTTGGTGGGTTTTGTATCGCACCCGCTTTGGTTTGCGTTTACGTGCAGTAGGCGAAAACCCTAAAGCAGTGGATACGGCAGGGATTTCGGTGGCTAGTTTGCGTTATCGGGCTGTAATTATTGCAGGTGTACTATGCGGTTTTGCGGGGGCTTATTTAGCTACTGCGCAAAATGCTCAATTCATTCGTGATATGACCGCTGGCCAAGGCTTTATGGCACTTGCAGCTTTGATTTTTGCCAAATGGCGGCCGTGGCCAATTTTATTTGCCTGTCTGCTCTTTGGTTTCCTCGACGCGGTGGCCGTGCGTTTACAAGGAGTGACTTTGCCAGGGATTGGCTTAGTTCCAGTGCAGTTAATTGAGGCCTTGCCTTATTTACTCACAGTCATCCTGTTAGCGGGCTTTATTGGCAAAGCCAATCCGCCCAAAGCTATTGGTGTGCCCTATGTCAAAGAACGCTGAGGTTTAAAACAGTAAAAACAGTAAGGCAGCACCTAAAATTAGCCCGCCGATCACTGCTAGATAAATAATCTGCTTATTGTCGCCACTAGAGGAATGAGCTCTAGTGGTTTCTTCAGATAGCCTTGTAGGTTTGCTCAAGGGAGCTGACTGAGCTTGGCTGTCAGTGCTGTCAGTCCAACGGACTGCTTGTGGCTCAGCTTTACTGCTGCGAACAGAACGATTTTTCAAAAGCTGATGTAAGCCTAAGTAATCGGTCATTAGCTCATAAGCGTTTTGACCTTGCAGGGGAGGGATAATAGCTTGCAGCTTACCGCCCTCTGGCAGAATCGGCACAAATTTAGTTTGCGCGACATAAGTATTATAAAGTTCTTCAGTGATCACTAAACCACTAAAATTTTCGGTATGAGGTGTAAGCAGTGCATTAGACCGATAACGCTCCCAATAACTGGGAGTGCAAATAACCAAAGTAAAATCAGCTGCTTGAAGCTCTGCCTCGAACCAAGCGCGCCAACCTTCTGTCGGAGCCTCATCTAAAGAAAAATCTAAGACACAATTAAATCCATCTTCGATGAGGCGTTCGGCCAGTTCGAGCACAAATTGCACATGTTGTTCGGAATCATGGCTGTAGCTAATAAACACGCGGCTGCGGTTTGGCATGGCAAGCTTCCTTAAAAAATTATTACCTAATTATAGCTTTTTTAAGCTTTAGTCCCCGATTTCTTAAGTTTTCGAGGAACTCACTTAATGTTTGTAGGGTCATTAATGAAAAGGGAGCAAGTTCTATGATTAATCTAAAACATGGCAGTTTACAAATTTCATTACTAGCCTTAGCCCTCAGTCTAAGTGCCTGTCATGATCAACCCACCTCACAAACTCAAGCTACACAAACGCAAACTCTAGCCCAAACCCTAGAAGCAGAAGATCAGCAAGCGGCTTTATATGATCAAGCAGATAGCTTGTGGTATTTAGAAAATGAGCGTGCCAAACGCTTAGCGAGTAGCGAATCTGCTCAAGATACCCTTATACCAAGCACTCCGATGCCTAAGCGTGAAGTAGGTGATTATAGCTTTACTTCACCACCTGTGCCGCCAGTCAGTAAGCCAGGGCAGTTATTAAATTTGCCTGATCCAGGCAATACGGCACGCTTTACAGTCAAAGGCCTGCAATGGCCGACTAATGTCGGTGATTTAAGTATCTCGATGTGGGCCAAAGATAAAATCGCCGCTTTTAGCCTAACGATTGACGATAACCATGTGCAGGATCACGCCTTTTGGTATGAAATGTCTGAGCAGTATGGCTGGAAATGGACTTGGTTTTTGATTGCCAATCAAATCGGCTGGAGTTCAGCGGATCATTGGGGGCATTGGCAAAAAGCCCTAGACAGTGGTCATGAGGTTCAATCGCATGGACAGACACATTTATGTGATGCGCTTTTTTATACTTTTAGGGAATATCGCCAGTCCCAAGTCGAAATCGAGCGTAATTTGGCTAATGCCAAGGTGCGGACGCTAGCTTATCCCTTTGGAATTAATACCGATAAGCGCGGTTCGCCTTGTGAGCCTTTAACCAGCGATCGCACCAAAAATAGTCGAGCTGAGGCAGCTAAGTATTTTCTAGCCGTACGTGATGTGTATGGCGCTTTGAATAATCCAGCTAAAATTGATTATTTAAAAGTCCCTTCCGTTAGTTCGTCACGTAACTTTCTGAATCCACAGGCCCCTTGGGCTTATTTCGATTCTGTCTTCAATCCAGCGAGTACGAATTATCGGACTTGGTATGTCGTGCATTATCATAATCTACCAACTGAAGCTGCTAAAAATGACGTGCGCCAAGTCTTAGCACATCTGCAAGAAGTAGAGGCTAAGGTATGGATCGCACCATTCACGCAAGTCGCACAGTATGGGCAAGAGTACGCGACGGCGCAAATGAGTAATATCCAACGTACTGCGAATACGGTGAGCTTTCAACTCAAAGACCAAATGAATGATGCCTGGTTCGATCAGCCACTGACGCTCAAAATGCGCCTGCCGGATGCTTGGAATGGAAGCCTTAGTGTTCAGCAAAATGCGAGGGCGCGTCCAGCTCGTACTGTGGTTAATGAAGGTAAAGTATACGCCTTATTTGAGGTGGTCCCTGATCGCGGTTTGGTGACTGTGGCTTATTGAAGCATCACCAACGCGTATTTGAGTGCTAAACTTGTGAGAGGGGCGGCTTAGCCGCTGAGTGTCTAATCTAACGATATAAGGAAGGATTCTTTAATGAAACTACGTCAAACACTACGCACGGTTGCTCTAGCATCGGCTATGGCTTTAGCAGCAGTAGTACCGGCTCAGGCGGCTACTCAATTCATGCAAGTGGTAAACGTCAGCAGCAACGATGTTTTAAACATGCGTGCCGGCCCTAATTCGAACAGTGATGTGATCGGTAGCATTCCATATAATGGGCAAACGGTGGTCGCTACAGGTAACAAACAAGGTAGCTGGATCGAAGTCAGTTGGGCAGGGCAGACTGGTTGGGTGAATCAGCGTTTTTTAAAGGCAGCGGTTCAGCAGGCAAACTCTAATCGTGCTAATCGCCAAACGCGTCAACAGCAGCGGCCTAACCGGCAAACCCGCCCAGCAACACGCAATGAAAGTGTTAGCCACACGCATCCAGCTAATGAATGCACACGCTCTATTACCCATAGCCACCCCAATGGCGGCGTGATGCATAATCATAATTATTCTTGCCAACCGGGTCTAAATACCAGTGGCGTTAAACCGAAGTTTGCCCCTAAATACCAGCAAATGGATGTACAACTGCAATACTAAGTTAAGCCCTTAAAGTAGTCCGCTTCTTGGAAAATCACAAGAAGCGGCGCTACTAGACTTAGTAGCCTTTCTGAAAATCAATCAGATACTTTAAAGTTTGGCCGTCTTGGAAGCGCTGATAATTTTCCACAAAGATTTTCACCACATCTGCCGGAAAAGAGACAGCCGCTTGATGCGGTGTTAAGTAAACATTATCTAAAGACCACAAAGGGTCGCTAGCTGCTAAGGGTTCTTCCGCAAAAACATCTAAAACCGCAGCGCGCAATTGCTTAGTTTGTAAGCGCTGTGTTAAGGCTTGCTGATCAATAACCGTACCCCGTCCTACATTGATCAAAACAGTTTTAGCTGGTAATTGTGCTAATGCATCAGCATCGAATAAATGCTGTGTGTGAGCAGTTGCAGGTAGCGTAATAACTAAATAATCCAAATCCTGTAAAAAAGCCGGTAGCTCTGCCAGTGTGTAAAGCTCGTCTACCTTGGGTACTGGTGTAAGGCTAGTTTTCAAACCTTTCACGAACATGGAAAAGTGTTGGGCAGTGCTAGCAAGATGCTGTCCGATATCACCTAAACCAGCAATACCAATGCTTAAGCCGGCTAAGCTTCGATAAGGAAAAGGTTGCCAAACCTGTTGCTGCTGTTGTTGATAAGCACGCAACAAACCGCGTTCTAAGGCGAAGATATAGCCAAATACATATTCGCTCATCAATGGGCCAAACACACCTTTGAGATTGCTCAGGAGATAATCCTTCCGCAAGTTTGGTTGGCATAAAGCATTGACGCCTGCAAAGGTTGATTGCACCCATTGAAGTTTAGGTAAGCGTTCCAAGATTGGTGCTAATAAGGGCGGATCAGCGATAACCAGATTAATTTTACTTACATCAGCTGGCAGCTGCTCAAGGCCAGCCGCGAATTGGAGTTGCAGATCAGGCAGATTGTAAGATGCAAGGAGTTGCTGATACCGAGTCGCTTCTGAGCTTAAAACGAGCAGCTGTTTCATGTTCAAGCCTTATCTCTGAATTTAATAATCGGCACTTTAATTTGCCAATAAATAGCCGCTACTCTCAAGCTAAAGATCACTCCCATGCCTAGTACCATCGCGGCTGTTTCAGGTAGATAGCTACGCCCTAAGGTGTAAGCGACGACGCCAATAATAGCGGCTGAGGCATACATTTCACTACGCATTACGAAAGGCGTGGTTGGGGTAAGGACATCCCGAATCATCCCACCTGCGATACCCGTAATGACCCCCATAATCACCGCCACGGGTTCTATTAGCTGATAATTTAAAGCTTTTTGCGCGCCTAAAATAGCAAATAAAGCTAAACCAGCAGCATCTGCAATATCAACGAGATAAAGCTTTGGTGGAGGGGTGTAAAAACGCAGTGCGATAATGGAGAGAATAGTAGTCGGAATAATGATTTGAATATAGCTAGGGTCAACCGCCCAAAACACTGGAGTAGCCCCGATTAATAGATCACGTAAGGTACCCCCGCCCACTGAGCCAACAAAGGCTAGGACGAGAGCACCAAAGAAATCCATCTGATAACGCGCTGCTTGCAGCACTCCACTGAAGGCTAAGGTAACAGTGGCAATCACCGTTAAAATTTGCTGAAAGAGATCTAGATTCATGGCGCGGCATTCTACGCGAAAATCTAGCTAAGCTGCAGCGCTGGCAGCGAGGTTAGGTTTAAAACTTAAGCAGCACGTGGCAATTGATATTGATCATTGGCAGATTTTTGCTTGAACTGAACTAACACAGCGCCAGTGGTAGGCTGCTGCAAACCAGTTTCGATAATCCGCCAAGGGTAAGCTTGCACACCTTGTGCTAATAACTCGCGTGACACACCGATATCATCTAATTGGCTATCATTGAGTTTGTTTAAATTACGTAAAGTACGAGTTTTCAGGAAGTTTTCGATCATACTGCTGTAGATCATTGCTAAGGCTTTCATTTTATTTCTCTAGGTTTAATATGTTTTTGATGTTGCTCATTTATTTATGAGCAAAATTTTAAGTAAATTGCTGCAATGCAGCAAGCTAGTTTTTTTCATCTAGAGGCTTAGGAATTTTGACCTGAACGGTTAATTAGCAGTTTATAAAAAGTCTTGCTCAGCAATTGGTTAAAGTGCTTAGAACGCTTATGCTAGGGCGTTTAATCCAAGGATAATTGGCATGCAGGATTATAATAAAGGCATCGCCTTAATGATTTTCACCACATTTATTTTTGCTATTCAAGACACCACTACTAAATTACTGGGCAATAGTATGCCAGTTTTACAGTTTTTGGGGATTCGCTATCTAGTATTTTTCGCCTTTGCAGCTTGGTGGACGACGCGCAAACGTCCTCTACAAGCCGTTATTAAAGTCAATAACCTACCTGTACAACTCTTACGTGGCGTACTCTTAGGCTTAGAAAGCCTGTTATTTGCTTGGGCACTAACGCATATTGGCGTCGGGCAGATGCATAGTATTTTTGCGTGCTTTCCTCTCATGGTTACCGCTTTATCGCCCTTATTGTTGGGGGAGAAGGTTGGCCTATTGCGCTGGATAAGCATTTTTGTAGGTTTTATCGGTACTCTGGTGATTATTGCACCGGGTTCCGTCTCCTTCACGATCTATAGCTGGGTTGCGGTGGCTTGCGCAGTTCTGTTTGCTATTTATAGTTTGTTAACGCGCTATGTGGCGAGCACTGATAGCGCTGATTCTTCATTATTCTATACCGGCTTAATGGCTGCAGCGGTGACAGCACCTTTTTTACCTTTTGTTTGGGAGCCAATGAGCTTGAATGAAGGTGTAAAGCTGGCAGGACTTTGTTTGCTGAGTATTTTAAGCCATTACTCGATGATTCAAGCTTTTAAATACACTCCGGCAGTCGTCCTACAGCCTTTTAACTATTTTGTTTTGCCTTGGGTCTTAGTCCTCGGATTCTTAGTATTTGGCGAGCTTGTCAGTTTCAGTCAGCTCTTAGGTGTGTGCTTAGTAGTCGGCAGCGGTTTGTTTATCGTTTATTATCAGCGCCGCTTGAAAGTTTAAAGGAGAAAACATGCAGTTGACTATTCGTCCGGCCGCTTTAGAGGATGCAGCGCTTATTGCCGAATTTAATCAAAATATGGCTTTAGAGACTGAAGATAAAGAGCTGATTCCAGAGTTAATTTTGGCCGGTGTTACTAGCTTACTAAATAATCCAGCTTACGGGTTTTATCTAGTGGCAGAGCGTGAAGGTCGTGTCGTTGCTTCCTTAATGATTACCAGCGAATGGAGTGATTGGCGCAATGGAGTCTTCTGGTGGATTCAAAGTGTGTATGTGCATCCGCAGTTTCGCCGTCAAGGGATTTATCGCAAGCTTTATGCTAGGGTCAAAGCCTTAGCGGCTGAACAGGGCAATGTGTGTGGCTTTCGCTTATATGTTGAGAAAGATAATCAGCAGGCTCAACAGACCTATCACGACTTGGGAATGCAACTTACCGATTATCTAATCTATGAAGAAATGCAGTTAGGGATTCGCTATTTAAAAGAGCAGACTGCTTAGGGTCTGCTCAACTTGCGGTTTTTGAGCGCGTGCTTAAACTGTTGTTGGTTTGATGGTGATACGCTGTGCAAAATTCGCCATCACAACTCCATAGACCGGAATCAGCAATAGTAAGTTCACTAACAATTTAATAGCGTAATCGACCGAGGCAATTTCTACCCAATTGGCAGCCATAAAAGCATCGCTGCTTTGATAAAAAGCCACACTGAAAAAAATTGCAGTATCTAAAAAGCCACCAATCACACTCGAGGCGGTTGGTGCAATCCACCATTGTGTTAAGCGGCGCAAGTGATTAAACACATAAACATCTAATAATTGCCCGAGTGTATAAGCCAAAAAGCTTGCGAAGGCAATACGCGCAACAAAGCTATCAAATTGACCCAAAGCGGCTACTCCACCGGCTTGCACGACTGAAAATAGATAAGAGATCAGTAAAGCAGGTAGCATCGCTGTGTAGATAATTTTGCGGGCTAAACTCGAACCGAAAATCCGTACAGTTAAATCGGTAGCCAGAAAGATAAACGGGAAAGTAATCGCACCCCAAGTTGTGTGGACACCGAAGATTTCAACAGGGATTTGTACTAAGTAATTACTTAAGGCAATTACGAATAAGTGGAAGGAAACTAAAATTAACCAAGTGGCTCGTAAAGGAGCAGGCGGGAATAAACTCATCTTGTGACCTTTTTGTCGTTGGGGGCGAGGGAACCCAAGTTAATCAAATGCAAAAGCGGCGCGATTATACGCAGGATTTTTTAAGAAACTCAAGGCTGAGCTAGGTTCACCTAACCTAGCTCACCTGTCAAACGCTTAAGAGGCTAGGCCTTCAGCTTTTAAAGCAGCATGCACGCCAGGGCGTTCAGCCATCCGCTTTTGGAAAGCCACTAGGTGCGGCCAAGCTGCTAAATCTAATTTACTGACTCTTAACCAGCGCGTCACTGTGAATAAATAGCCATCTGCCACTGAGAAATGATCGCCAAGTAGATACGCTTTATCCGCTAGATGCTGATTTATATAAGCATAGCGTGTTTCTAGATTGGCCTTAGCAACAGCTTGCCAGTCTTCACTACCGTGATGGAAAAAGGGTACAAAGGATTTATGCAGTTCAGTACCGACATAAGTCAGCCAAGCTTGTAGTTCGTAGCGTGCTAAGCTGCCATTAGCGGGCGCTAGATTTTTATCCGGTACTTGATCAGCGATGTATTGCACAAGCGCTGGCCCTTCAGTTAGCAGCTCGCCAGAATCTAATAATAAAGCAGGTACATAGCCTTTAGGATTGATCTCAGGGAAATTCACTCCCGTTTCAGTGATTTTAGTTTTTAAATTCACTTTCTCAACTTCAAACGCTAAGCCTGATTCATGCAGTGCAATATGCGGGGATAAAGAACATGCGCCGGGAGAAATAAAGAGTTTCAAAGCAGTCTCCTAGAATGGTAAAAACTCGGCAGCAAACATAAGCCAAGCCTAAGCAGATTGCTAATATTCTTTGCTTGGTCTTCTACATCTAAGTGGGCTGGCGATATTTTTGGCCCCAATAAACGCCTAATAAAATCAAACCAACCCCCACTAACTGCATGCTTAAGGTGACGAATGAGCCATTGTAGTTACTGATTAACACACTAACCAGCATCTGCCCACTGATCACGAGTAGCGCTGTTTTCGTGACACCTAAACGCGGAATCACATAGCTATTAATGGCGACAAAGAAAGTTCCAAGTACACCGCCTAAATATACATACCAAGGCGCTTGTGCGGCTTGCTCCCAAACAAATCCACTGCTAAGTACTAACAGCAGGGTCAAGAAAGCGAAGCCGACAATATGATTCCAATAAGAAGCCTTGAAGGCTCCCAAGGACATCCCGACTTGCCCATTCGCAGCACGGGTCAGGCTAATCAACAAACCACAGATTAAAGCCAAGCAGATTCCTAACAGCATTTTTAAGCTCTAAAAAAAATAATCATTAGGCTGCCACTAACAATCAGTAAAGTACTAATAAAGTCATGGTGCGTGAGTGAGCGTTGCGGTAAACCTAGCCAACCGAATTGATCCGCTAAGAGACTAAAGCTAATCTGCCCCACGAGGCTTAAAGCAATGGTTCCCGCCAAGCCAAGTGGACTATTAACGGCCATGGTCGCAGTGATGACGACCATAGCGCCAGCCAGGCCACCTGCATAAGCCCACAGAGGGACTGGTTTAGTGGTTTTAGGTGCTGGAAACCACTGCGCTAGGCTAAAAAGAAAGAGAATCGAAACCAAGGTACCCACTGCATGCGCTGCCCAAGAAGCAAACACTGGGGTGCTGGCTTGTGCAAGTTGGCTATTAAAGCTAATCATGGCGGCCAATAGTATCCCTGCAGCTAAACCTAATAAAACATCAGCAGAACGCGGCATGACAGCATCCTAAATTAGAAAGGAGGCTAGAGTACTAAGATTTAACTAGGCGTGGATAGCTTCTGTTTACTGTTTAGCATAATCCAAACCCACAAAACGGCAGCAAAACCTAAAGCATAGAGTAAAGCAACGCCTAAGCTCCAAGCAAAACCAGCACAGACGCCTAAAGCAACGACAATCGCCACTCGAAATTTAGGCTCGACTAAGCGCCAGGCTGCGAGCATAGAGGCGATGTAAACTAAGATAAACACACCATTTGCCCATAGTACTAAAGCTTCGAAGTTTTCACCTAAACTGTAAGTCAGGATTAAACCTAAGCTAGCTACGCTCAAGACGATAGCTAAAGCGATATTGGGAACTCGATGCGCATTTAAAGATTGTAGCACTTTGGGTAACACGCCATCTTGACTTAAAGACCAAGCCAGCCGTGCAAAACTAGCCATATACACATTCACGGTTGCTAAGCCGCTGGCTACCCCTAAAATGGCAATCACCCAGCGTCCACTATCAGTGTGCAATAAGCTTTCATAAGCGCCGACCATGGCTAGGGGGGCGTTGGCATCGAGTGCGCTAATTAGAGTACAGCCTACATAAATAAAGCCTACTAGCACAGTACCTCCCAACACGGCAGGCACAAAATCTTGTTTAGGACGTTTGAACTCAGCTGATAAATGCGTCACAGCTTCAATACCTAAAAAGCTCCACAAAGCCAAGCTCATCGCTTGCACAACGCCATGCCCTGTCCCTTGAGCCAGTTCGGTTTTTGGCAAGGGTGTTTGCCAAAGAAAAGCGATAATTAAAGCTACCAATACCGCCACAATGGCTAAAGTTAAACCTAATTGCATGCGCCCTGACAATTGCATACCACGCCAATTTAAGGCGAATAACAAAGCAAAGGCTAAAAGCTGCCCGAGCAAAGCTTGTAAGGGTGTGAGACTGATCAGCGGCTTGAGAAATTCAAAGGTAATCATTAAAGCTGCCGGTGCTCCGACTGGTACAATGCACAAGAATAATAAGCCAATCAATTGCCCATAAGCTTTACCAAAGGCTCGCTGGACGAAAAAAGCTGGCCCTCCAGCGTTAGGAAAATGTTTACCCAATTCGGCAAATACTAAAGCTAAGGGCAACATGGCTACAGTTAGGAGTAACCAAGCCCAAGCTGCCCAGCTACCTGCGAGGTTTAAAGTTAATTGCGGTAAAATAAACACTCCAGTACCCAGCAAAGTAGTCGTCATCAGACCGATCCCTTGCCAGCGTGTAATAGTCGGATTTAAGCTTGTCATCCCGATAGCCTTTTAGAAAAACAGCTAGTTTAAGGGAGCTGTGGCTTGCAGACTGTCGGTTCTTACAGTGATTTTGTGCGTTTTTTCACTTTAAACATACAGAATTACTCGGCTCTCATGAATGAATAGTGTGTTTCCATGGATGACTTTGATCAGAAGATTTTGCAAGCCTTACAACAGAATGCGCGGCAAAGCGTTTCGAATATTGCAATGCAAGTGAATTTGTCGCGTTCAGCAGTCTCAGAACGCATTAAGCGTTTAGAAGAAAGTGGCGAAATCCAAGGCTATCAAGTGATCTTGCGTCAACCAGAGCAGCAAATTCATGCTTGGTTTGAGGTACGTCATACCGGATTTTGTGGGGAGATTGTGGATCAAGTCATGGCCTTAGGGGGCGTGCGCGAGTGCTATGGTATCAGCGGTGATTTAGACATGCTGATCAAAGCTGAAGCGGCTTCTTTGACAAAAATTGAGCAACTGCGTGCAAAGATTAATGCTATTCCTGCGGTTAAGCAGGTGATTACGCATGTGGTCTTACGGGAGTGGAAGGCTTAGTCATTTATAGCACACTGTTTGACCTCGCAAGGGAAGGCTGAGTAGGGTTTATGCGACATCAATGCCTCGACTTGTTAGACTGGTCTATGAAGATTAGATTTAACTAAGGAGTTGTAATGCTCAGTGAACGTGACCGCGCTTTCTTCCAACCCAAATGGCGGCGGGTGGCGATTACCGCTTTTTGTACCGCTTGGGCCGCTTTCGAGTGGTATGGGCAGGATTCGTTTTGGGCGATGATTGCTACCGGTGCGGCAGCTTATTGCTATTGGGAATATATTTATAAATTCGATCAGAATAAGGGCGCTTAAACTTAAGCGCATCCTTAGCGTATTAAGCAGGTTTAAAGCGCTGCAGAGACCACTATCTCCACCTGATAGGCATCACCCGCCAATTCAGTCACACCCACCGTAGCACGTGTGGGTGCATTTCCAGGGCTAACCCAAGCTTCCCACGCTTGATTCATCAGACCAAACTGACTCATATCGGTTAAATAAATGGTTGCTGTTAAAAGCTTGGATTTATCTGTACCCGCTTCAGCTAGTAGCTGATCAATTTGACTCAAAATCACCTTAGTTTGTTGATCAACAGGCCCACGGCTATCGGTTTCATCGACTTGCCCTGCCAGATAAACGGTTTGATTGTGAATCACAATTTGGCTCATACGTGCGCCGCTGTGTAGACGTTTAATCATAGAAAGTTCTCGAGTTGTGAAAATGAAAATCCTGCCTTGTGAGCATCAGAGAGCAGGAAGTGGAGGAGGGCAGTCTACTTGAAAAGTAAGACTGTCAGCGACTTTTGCGCAGTTTATTTTGGCGTTGTTCGTGAATTAACAGGTCTGTGTATGCCCAAACAGCCATTTTTTTGATAAGAAAATCTCATTCTTCTAAAATTTGGAATAAATATTTCATTGACATAATAATATAGAAAACATATTCTGATTTCAGAAGCGTGGCAGGCTTAACTGCACAGCGCTTAACTTAAGACGACCGCTCTAAATCTGGAGGAGAATATGAGAAAGTTGTTTAAATCAATCGCTTTAGCCTTAGCGCTATCGAGCCCTGTCATGGCCGCAGACGATACCATCATTGTCGTTTCACACGGCCAAGCCAATGACCCATTCTGGACAGTAGTGAAAAACGGTGTAGAAGCCGCTGGTAAAGATATGGGCATGAAAGTCGATTATCGTGCCCCTGAAACCTTTGATATGGTTGCTATGTCTGCCCTGATTGATGCAGCAGTCAATCAAGAGCCAGCCGGTTTAATTGTTTCCATTCCCGATGCTCAAGCCCTAGGCCCTGCGATTGAAAAGGCCGTCAAAGCGGGTATTCCCGTTATTTCTATGAACTCAGGCGTCGATGCTTCCGCTAAACTTGGGGCTTTACTGCATGTGGGACAGGAAGAATTCGTAGCAGGTAAAAAAGCCGGTGAAAAGCTCAAAGAAATGGGTGGCAAAAAAGGTCTTTGTGTCAACCAAGAAGTTGGTAATGTGGCTCTAGATCAACGTTGCAAAGGTTTTCAAGAAGGCTTTGGTACAGTAGAAGTCATTCCAACTAGCAATGATCCAGCCGATGTGAAAGCGAAAGTGCGTGCTGCTTTAGAAAAAGGTACCGATGTCGATACGATCTTAGCTTTAGGCGCAAGTACCGCAGGTGAGCCTACCTTAGCCGCTGTGGAAGAGGTGGGTAAGACTGGTAAGATCAATATTGGTACTTTTGACATGTCAGCCAATTTCCTCAAAGCTGTCGCGGATGGTAAAGCGGCTTTCTGTATTGATCAGCAGCAATACCTGCAAGGCTATTTGCCAGTAGTCTTCCTCGCCAACTACAAAAAATACGGCTTAATGCCAGGTGGCAATGTCGCCTCTGGTCCGAATTTAGTGACTAAAGAGAAAGCGGCTCAAGTGGTCGAATTGTCCGCTAAGGGTATTCGTTAATCCGTAGTTACGGTCTGTCACCCTCTTCAACATCTTGCCCTGCTTAGCCAACTAAGCAGGGTGTGGCGAGGTCAACCCCATGAGTACGTCTCAACCTTCTTCCGTACCCGCCGGTGCGCCTGCGGCTGATGAGCGCTTAGCTAAAGTCAGTTTTTTCAAATCGTTCTTACAGCGCCCTGAAGTGGGGGCGATTGTTGGCTTAATTGCCATTATTCTGTTCTTTGCGATTTATGCCAATCAGAGCATGTTCTCGCTCGCAGGCTTTATGAACTTTATGCAGCCTGCTGCGCAGCTCGGTATTTTAGCCATCGCCGCTGCTTTACTCATGGTGGGTGGTGAATTTGATCTGTCGATTGGCTCGATGATTGCATTTGCTGGCATCGCGCTTGGTATTCCCCTCGTGTTATGGGGCTGGCCTTTAGGTTTAAGCATTCTATTTGCTTTTGGTGTGGCGATTGTGTTCGGTGCGGTGAATGGCTTTATTGTGCTGCGT
Organism: Thiothrix sp.; assembly: GCA_008015155.1. Lineage (GTDB taxonomy): Bacteria > Pseudomonadota > Gammaproteobacteria > Thiotrichales > Thiotrichaceae > Thiolinea. Next base: position 10,082 of record SSFA01000001.1, on the reverse strand, counting down.
TCTGGTTTGCCGTCCTTTATTGTCACTTTAGCTTTTTTATTTATCTTACGTGGCTTGACCTTAGTGGGCTTGAAAGCAGCGACGGGTACAACACAATTGCGCGGGATTCAAGAAGCAGCGGGCGATAGTTGGCTGATGCAAATCTTTTCTGGCAATGCTTTTGAAGGTTTATTTACATGGCTTGCCAGTATGGGGTTGATTGAAACCTTCAAAAACGGTGCGCCTAAAGTGCAAGGTATTCCTGTCGAGATTATCTGGTTTGTGGTCTTAGCTATCGCGGCTTCGTGGCTATTAAACAAAACTCGTTTTGGCAACTGGATTTTTGCTGCAGGCGGTGATCCGAATGCGGCGCGGAATGTCGGTGTGCCGGTAGCGCGCGTCAAAATCATCCTGTTTATCTTAACCGCGATGGCAGCGACCTTAGTCGCTACGATTACGGTCTTACAATTTGGTACAGCCGATGCAAGTCGCGGTTTACTCAAGGAATTCCATGCCATTATTGCAGCGGTCATTGGTGGCTGTTTACTCACTGGCGGATATGGGTCAGCGATTGGTGCGATGATTGGTGCGGTGATTTTTGGTATGGTGCAGATTGGTATTACCTATACCAATATTAACCAAGATTGGTTCCAAGTCTTCATGGGCGCGATTCTATTAATCGCTGTGCTACTCAATAATTGGGTACGCCGCAAAGCCATGTCATCACGCTAAGGAGTGCGCCATGAGTACAACGAATCAAGCGATTTTGGAAATGGTGGACATCGAAAAGCACTTCGGCGCGGTGATTGCCTTAGCGGGTGTGTCGATTGCAGTGTATCCGGGCGAATGTCACTGCTTATTGGGTGACAATGGCGCGGGTAAATCCACCTTCATTAAAACTATGTCGGGTGTGCATAAACCTACTAAAGGCAAGATGCTGGTCAGTGGTAAGGAAGTGGTGTTTCAAAGCCCACGCGATGCGATGGAAGCAGGGATTGCCACGGTTTATCAAGACCTTGCCATGATTCCCTTAATGTCGGTGACACGCAATTTTTGGATGGGGCGCGAACCTACGATAGGTTTTGGCCCGTTCAAACAGTTTGATTTCAAAACCGCTAATGAAGTCACTATGACGGAAATGGCGAAAATGGGGATTAATCTGCGTGAAGCTAATCAAGCGGTAGGCACTTTATCCGGTGGTGAACGTCAAACGGTAGCGATTGCACGCGCGGTGTATTTCGGGGCGAAAGTGCTGATTTTGGATGAACCCACCTCCGCTTTAGGCGTGCGCCAAACCTCCAATGTACTTGCGACTATTGATAAGGTACGCAAAACCGGCATTGGCGTGGTGTTCATTACGCATAATGTGCGCCATGCCTTAGCAGTGGGTGATCGCTTTACCGTCTTGAATCGCGGCAAAACCTTAGGCACTGCACTCAAAGGCGAGATTAAAGCCGATGAACTGCAAGACCTAATGGCGGGTGGGCGCGAGCTTGCCGATTTATCAGCCTCCTTAGGTGGCACGATCTAATTTTCCTCCAAAGCTTGGCGCGCTCCCAGGGTGCGCTGAGTCTCACCACACTTTTAATTCTAGGGATTAGAACCATGAGTCAATTTCAATTAGCGGCTTGTGCGGAAATGCTCTGGCGTGACCGACCCATCGAATGGCGCGCCAAACGCCTGACGGAATTAGGCTTTGGGGTGGGCTTATGGAATTGGCCGGATCATGATCTAACTAAACTCGAACAATCCGGCGCGACGTTCACCATCATGAATGGCTATCTGCGCGGGCGCTTGGCCGATGACGAGGGCGCTGCTGAACTCCTCAAAACCGCTTATGAAACGGCACAGGTCGGTAAGCGTTTAGGTGTAGCGCGTTTAAATCTGCATGGCACGGGCTTAGGTGAAGGTGGTTTACCGGTGACACCCTGCGAAGTGGTCAGAGGCCCCATGTGGTTGAAAGCCTATGATACCTTACGTCGCATGGCAGATTTGGGTGAGAAAGAAGGGGTGACCTTTACCCTCGAAAATCTCAATTTACCTGTCGATCATCCCGGTGTTCCCTTTGGGCGTGCCGAAGATACGTTGGCGCTGGTGTCAGCGGTGAATCACCCGCATTTGCGTTTAAATCTCGACCTTTATCATGCGCAAATTGGCGAAGGGAATTTGATTGAGTTGTGTCGCAAATCCTTACCGTGGATTGGTGAGATTCAAGTCGCGGATGTACCGGGGCGGATGCAGCCCGGAACCGGTGAGATTAATTATCGTGGGATTGCCTTGGCGCTGAAAGCTATGGGTTATAACGGCGCGGTGGGGATGGAAGCGTTTGCGAGTGGTGATGTCGAACAAGCGTTAGAGCAATTTCGTGAGGCGTTTAAGGTTTAATTGAAATATAAGCTTTCGTGCTATATTAACCTTGTTTCAAAATGAAGGAAGGTTCAATGCCCGCTCGTGATATTTTTCATCAAGCCGTAAAAGTTGCTTTGCAAAAAGAAGGTTGGTTGATTACGCATGACCCACTCTCTATTACAGCAGGTGGTGTTGATTTATATATTGACTTGGGTGCTGAACGGCTATTGGCGGCAGAGCGAGACGATGAAAAAATAGCTGTTGAAATTAAAAGCTTTTTATCTAGTTCCCTAGTTACTGAGTTTCATACAGCCTTAGGGCAATTTCTCAATTATCGTTTAGCCTTAGCAACTGAGCAGCAAATGCGTGAATTGTATTTGGCAGTAGCTGATGATACGTATCAAACCTTTTTTACCTTACCGTTCATTCAACTTGCTTTAGCTCAGTATCAAGTTAAAGTATTAATTTTCAATCCTGAAAAAGCGGAGATTTCGTCATGGAAAAACTAGCAACATATCGCCGCTATATTCGCCAGTTGCTAAAAACCTATGCTGAACTGCCAACGAATGATGAGCAGGTAAAGCGTGAGCTATTGTTTGACACCGAGCATGACCGTTATCAGTTAATGATTATAGGCTGGCGTGGACATGAGCGGTTTCATGGCTCAATCATTCATGTAGATATTATAGGTGATCAAATTTGGGTACAGTATGATGGAACTGAAACAGGTATAGCTAACGAGTTAGTGGCATTTGGTGTGCCAAAAGACGATATTGTACTCGCTTTTCATGCACCATATAAGCGTAAATACACTGGTTTTGGTTCATCGATAGAGGATTCACAACAAGCGGCTTAGCAAACTTTCACTTATAAAATATATTTCTAAGCAATTTTTAGATTTACTGGATTTTTCACCTCAGGTATCTTTAGCTGTTTGCTGAAAAACATAATTTCTGCTCCTGTGTATTTTTTTTGAGCACTATAATTTATTCCATAAATGATGGAGGGGTTGTTTTTATACATTTTAAGAATTTCTGGCGTGTAGTCATATGATACAATCCAAGGTAAATTAACTTCGGCTTGTACTTTTTTCGCTATGAGCATATGATCATTATGTGAATAATGGTTTTGATATAGTCCTTTGCCTTTGATGTAGTAAGGTGGATCTAAGTATATTAAGGATTTTTCTGGTAGTGTTTGAGTTATTTTATCTATGAATGAAGAAGCATCTAAATTTGAAAGGTTAATGCGATCAGTATAATTTGTAATTTTTCTGATACGTTCTATCAAGTTGCTTTTATTAAATCTAGCATCTAATTTCCAAAGACCAGCTTGATCTTTTCCGCCAATGACACCACCCCAGATAATTCCAGAGCGATTAGTTCTGTTTAAAAAGAAGGTCGAGAATGCCGTTTCCAAGAGCGTATGCTTTTCAGGATTTTCAAATATAGATCGCTGGTTGTGCCATTCTTGCATGGTGACCGGTGTCTCTTCAATCAACCTACACATCTCTTCGCTATTTTGAAGTGTAGAGTGCCAAAAACTATATACACCTAAATTTAAGTCGTTAATGTAAATATCAGAAACACAATCTTCCATCAAGAGGTTCAGTGCAATACCTGCCCCGCCAGTATAAGGCTCAACATATACTCCACCCAAAAGATTATTCTTAGCAAGAATTGCTTTTATATAGTTGGTAAGTTTGCCTTTACCACCAGGATAGCGTAGGGGAGTATTAAATCGCATTGCTTCAAAGATTTTGGTGATTTTTCTGAAGTCCAGTTTTAGTCAAAATATCTAAAACATGTCCACCCGGCATAATACTAATAGAAGCATGTCTATGTGCTAATGCTACAGGAACTATGGCACTTTCATATAGGTCTAACTCAAAATGTCTGATAAGCTGACATGCTTTTGCAATATTATTTCCATAGACTAATGGGTCGGCTTTTTGTTTAGAGAAGTTTACTGATTCAGCTTTGTTTGCAAAAGTGTATGGAATAGCAAAATTGAATACCCTGCCTGACTCTGTCTTAAAGATAAAATCTTGTCCATAGTAAGTCTCATTGCCAAAATTTTTACTAGGTGCATCATTCCCTTTGATGTATTCATAGCGATAAGTATCATCGAGTAAACGTAAAACTCCATTAGGTAAATATTTCTTAAGCAAATTAATATGATCCATAACTTCGCCAGTTTTTTGTAAACCTACAATCAGTAATGGATCAATTTTTAATTGTTCAAGCATTGTATTTATCTTAGCAAGAAAATTCATTATACGTGCATGTAACTTTGCAGGTTGGCCAAATATTGCTAAAGGGCCATCCATCACGAAAGCCATATTCCCTAACGCTTTCGGATCTGCCCTAAAAATTTGTTTGATCATCGCACACAGTAGCAAATGTTCTACAGCGTTCATCATACGAGTGATGGCACTCGTATTATTACCGAAGTCTGAAACATCTTCATGTAACCTAAGCCAATCTGTTACATACACTATCTCGTTACAATCGGGACAAGCTTGTTGTTGACTATTTAGAGTAAAAGAAAAGTCATGTTCTGCGCCACAGGAAGGGCATTGACCTTTTTTTTCTCTGGTCTCTCCAATTTTTACAATTCCTTCATTCATTTCAACAAGTATTTCACTTAGAACTAGGCGGTTACTACTACCTTGAGATCGATCCATGCTCAATTGCTCAAAGATCGCTTTTCTGAAACCGTCTTTGACACTTTTTGCACCTTTGAATCTTACATTACTACCAGGTAAAACGAAGGTGATGGGAGATGCATTACGATGTAATTCTGCTACCTTGAAAGGGTCTACAAACCGACTATTAGGGTTTATCAATTCCGAGTAACTATCCGTATCGATTAGTACCTGACTTACTTTTACGTAGCCTACTTGAGTGCTAGGCAACTTATCATTGATGGGGGTATCACTTTTGCTTGCATCGGATGCTACTACATAACGGGGAATATTTTGAGGATTAGGTGAAGGAGCCTTACTAAAAGTCGCTACAATTTTTTGTGCTTCTGCTTCACTAGGTTCGCGCAAATAATCACATTCAGCTAGGAAGTTTTGCACATCTGGGTTTTTAACAAAGTCAGCATGCCCGCCTTTTGCAGCCCTTTGATCTTTATATGGCATTTTGTACTTCTCCCATTTTTAGGATGAGTTCTTTAATTTCAGCAGGCGAGAAGCGATTAATTTGTGTCGGAATAACAAAAGGAGATGACAGGGTTTTAATGCGTGCAAATCCTACATCTTGAGCAGATTTCAAAGATTGGACAAAATCGCTAAAGTCATAAAATTTACCTAAGGTTTTTAACTCGTCATCGTTATTCAAATGTGTGACAAACCAATTTTCTGTGTTTGCCAGAATATTGGGGTGTACTGATGAAGGTTCCTGAGTGGCATAAACAAAGGCAATACGTGCTTTAGCACCTTCTTTAGCGATACGTGGCCATGTATCAGTAAGGTTTGCCTTTTTGCCAATCAGGTTGTGAGCCTCTTCTACATATATCACAATATTTTTAGGTACAAGGCCTTTATTTAAGGCAGCCATTTGACGTTCAAAAATCTGACGAGCAATACGCTCAGAGAGCACCGTCCTAATTTCTACAGGGCCAGCAGATAAATCTAGTATTACAACTTTACCTGAATCTAAATGATTAATTATTTCAGTTGACACATCACTACTTCTACGGTTTGAGTGATAGTCTTGGTATTTTTGAATTGCCCGCCATCCACCAAAGCTTTGTTTACGGCTTGTTTCACGTGCAAGCATATTTAAGTAGGATTCGAAAACAGGATCTATCCAAGAATTTCCTTTTGTTGATGATTCTAATCCAATAACAGCTTCATTTTTTTTGCTTTGTTCTTCTTTAATAGCTAAATTAATTTGTCTTAGGCGTTCAAACCAAGCACACGCTTCTGTTGCTGAAACCTTCTGTTGTGTTGGAATATTGACTGTGACAGCAGGCGATTGTCTATCAGCCCACGCCGTGATTTGCTCTAAAAGCTTTTTACCTAGTGGTATATCAACTTGAAAATCTGCTGGTTCAGGATATCGAGCACGACATAAAATACATTGAAAAACAGCCTTATGATGTTGCCATCTTGTATGTTCAGATCTATTTTGTGGCTCAGGTTCCTCTAAAGTAGAAGACATAAAAGTATCTAAATCTTGTCCAGAGAATGGCGATTTTTCAGCTTTAAATAAGGATTGAATTAAATTTAGGGCTTGGTCACAGTCTAGATAAAAGTTGCCACGTAAATCTTCAAAGCCAGCGGTCTTGATAGCTCTATAACGTACAGTTTGTTGAGGGAAGACATCTGCTATGGAGCTGCCATCATCTTGATGGTTAGCATTTGCATACTCTCCATTGATATCGAAGATTAGTTGACCAACTTTTATGTTGTCTTTCATAGCTGCAAGTGCCACGGCTGAAACGGTTGTTTTGACTGTATTGGATTTACCAGTACGAGTCATACCTAAAACGGCGGTTCTTCTAGCGAGGAAATCTGTGGGTTGGATATTAACAGGCACACGAGTCTCTTTAGAGGATCTATGCATTCTAGCAGAAGAGGTAAAGCGTATTGAGCCAATTTCAATAGGAGAAGGCATATTTTTAAAACCTGCTTTAAACGCCTCCTCCTTAGCTTTTGCCAAAACCTCTGGATTTACATGATTAATAATTTTGGATAAGACATCAGCTTGTGGCTTGAATACCCGCAAACGTGAAAGAGACATAAAATTTTCGATGTCGCTACCTAATCTAAGATTAGCATCTTCATCAATGTAGAAAGTACCTAAAATACTACATTTCAGTCCCCCTGATTGAAGCTGGTCAGCTGAAATAGGGTCATGCCCATCGTTAGCAGATACTGGGTATTTCTCGTCACTAGTACGACGCTGATGATGTTCAATGCGTGCCCTAATGTAATCAGTATCTTGGGGCAAACTAACAGGCTCTAAAACGCGAAGCAAAATGATTTCCTTATCTACCTCATCAGCTTGTCCATACAACTGTGGGTTGAAACCAGCTGCTACCAAAAATGAATTATGGGGTATTCCCTTAACGCGATGTTTGAATGCGTCATTAGTTAAAACTAATACCTCATCAAAACGCATACCATAAACATAACCTACAAAAGACTCATCATAATTTCCCAGCAACTTAACAAGAGCGGATTCATTGGTAAGAATTTGATTTGTTATATCCATAGCTGCCTTTAAGAGATGAGTAGTGATCAATCTTTATTTAAAAGCTTAAGCCTAGATTTGTCAATCATAAATGCTATATGCCTTAGTATAAATTTTTTCTTTTAATAATGTGATTAATAGCTGTACTAGCTAATACCTTCAAATTCTAGGTTTTTAATGTCCTATTTTAAATAATTAAAAATATCAATGTTATAGTAGTGCTGTTGATACAATAAAATCAAATATTAGCTTAACAGATAAGGATATGAAATTGATCTATTTTGAAGTGAAAAATTAATTAATCTAAATTATCTTTCAAATTTTAAATTTCTTATCTTGTAGAACGCATGTGTTAAAGTGCGATAAAGTATGTGAGCAGCTACAGCGCAAGGTGTAGATCGTAGTAAAGAGACCTTGCCTTCGATTAAATTACCCTTTTATATTTATACGCCGGAGAATATTTAAGGGTCATTTAGCAAACAATTGAGTCATATCTTTAAACGCTTTGAACTCCAAGGCGTTGCCGCAAGGATCAAGAAAGAACATGGTAGCCTGTTCACCCACTTGGCCTTGAAAGCGAATATAAGGTTCAATCACAAAATGGGTATTGAAAGAACGTAAACGCTCGGCTAAGGCTTCCCATTGCTCCCATGTCAGCACAACCCCAAAATGCGGCACAGGGACGTCGTGCCCATCGACTGCGTTGGTGTTAGCCTGTTCTTGGTAAGCAGTTTTTGGGTGCTCATGGATCACCAATTGATGCCCATAGAAATTAAAATCCACCCAATGCTCAGAAGAACGACCTTCCTCTAAGCCAAAAATCTCGCCATAAAACTGCCGTGCAGCCGCCAAGTCATACACGGGGATCGCTAAGTGAAAGGGTTGTAGGCTCATAGCAAGGTTCCTTGTAAAGTGTATTCATAGATGTATCTATACTACAGGTATTAGGCAAAAAAATGCCTACTTTAGCGCTCTTAGGCTATCTATATCATCAACACATAGGCTTGTTTTTTCCCATATGCTCAGCTTGAATATGTGACAGTATCCTCGAATAAGTTTGAAATTTTTATTCTTATATGATAATTTTTTAGAATATTTATTCTATTTTATAAGCATATACCTGAGGATGTTAAGGATGCAAACAATCGGCCATTTAATCAACGGCGAATTACGGACAGCCTCAGGGCGCACGCAGCCGGTGTATAATCCTTCGACGGGTGAAGTCAGTAAACATGTGGCACTGGCCTCGAAAGCTACAGTGGAAGACGCCATTGCCGCCGCCCAAGCCGCCTTTCCTGCATGGCGCGATACGCCTCCCGCCAAACGCGCACGGGTGATGTTCAAATTCAAAGAACTGCTCGAACAACATGCCAGCGCGATTAATCAACTCATCGGCGAAGAACACGGCAAAATCGCCCATGATGCCGGGGGTGAACTCCAGCGCGGTATCGAGAATGTCGAATTCGCCTGCTATGCCCCTGAACTCTTAAAAGGTGAACACAGCCGCAATACCGGCCCTGGGATTGATTCATGGAGTGAATTCCAACCCTTAGGTGTCGTGGCAGGGATTACCCCCTTCAACTTCCCGGCAATGGTGCCGTTATGGATGTATCCGTCCGCAATTGTCTGTGGCAATACCTTTGTCTTGAAACCTTCTGAACGGGATCCCAGCTCCACCTTGTTGATCGCGCAACTCGCGCATGAAGCCGGTTTGCCGGCTGGTGTACTCAATGTAGTCAATGGTGATAAAGAAGCGGTGGATACCTTACTCAATGATCCACGCGTACAAGCCGTCAGCTTTGTCGGCTCCACCCCCATTGCCGAATATATTTATTCCACCGCGACTAAAAACGGTAAACGCTGCCAAGCTCTAGGCGGTGCAAAGAACCATGCCATCGTCCTCGACGATGCGGATATGGATAATGCCGTAGCACAACTAGTCGGTGCGGCCTTTGGCTCTTCGGGTGAGCGTTGTATGGCCTTGTCGGTCGCGGTGGCGGTAGGTGATAAAGCAGCCAATGCCTTAGTCGAAAAGATGACAGTTGCCATGCAGAACCTGAAAGCCGGTGCTTACTCGGACAGCAGTAATGACTTTGGCCCCTTAATCACTAAAGCGCATCAAGACAAGGTTAAAGGCTACATCGATAGCGCCGAGCAAGACGGTGCGACCATTGTGGTGGATGGACGCAAAGTCACAGTGGCAGGTTTTGAACATGGCTTCTTTGTGGGTGCGACCTTAATTGATCATGTGAAACCCTCCATGATCAGTTACCGGGAAGAAATCTTTGGCCCGGTTCTGCAAGTGGTGCGCGTCGACAGCATGGAAGAAGCCATGCAGTTGATCAATGCACATGAATACGGCAATGGGACTTGCATCTTCACCCGTGATGGCGAAGCAGCCCGTTACTTCTCGGATCATATTCAAGTGGGGATGGTGGGGATCAATGTGCCCTTACCGGTTCCAGTCTCCTATCACAGCTTTGGCGGTTGGAAGCGTTCCTTGTTTGGGGATTTATCCGCCTATGGGCCGGATAGTATTCGCTTTTA
>SSFA01000026.1 GCA_008015155.1 Thiothrix sp. | reverse complement strand
GCCAGTATCTGACAGAAATCGAAATCACTGGTATTTCAGCGTAAGGGGTAATTATCAATGGCACATAAAAAAGCAGGCGGTAGTACCCGCAACGGACGCGACTCAGAATCCAAACGTTTGGGTGTGAAGCGTTTTGGCGGCCAATTTGTTTTGGCTGGTAATATTCTCGTGCGTCAGCGCGGGACTCACTTCCACCCAGGCGACAATGTTGGCTGTGGTAAAGACCACACTCTATTTGCGAAAGCTGATGGCGTGGTAACTTTCCAAGTCAAAGGTGAGAAAGGCCGTAAGTTTGTCAGTATTCAGCCCTTATCTGCTGAAAACGCTTAAGGCAGTCCTTCGGACCTGAATCCTAGAAGCCCCGCCTGTCGGGGCTTTTTCGTATATGCTTCACAGACGCAAGTCGAGGCAAGTTTATGCAGTTTGTTGATGAAGTCGTCATCCAAGTTAAAGCGGGTGATGGCGGGAATGGCGTAGTCAGTTTTCGCCGTGAAAAAAATATTGAGTTTGGCGGGCCTGATGGTGGTGATGGCGGTGATGGTGGTGATGTTTATTTAGTCGCTGATCGTAACCTAAATACACTTATTGATTTCCGTCACTTACGTCACTACGAAGCCGAGCGTGGTAAGAATGGCGGTGCACGCAATATGACAGGCAACCGTGGTGAAGACAAACTCGTGCCCGTACCCGTAGGAACTATGGCTTTTGATGAGGAAACGGGTGAGCTAATCGGTGATCTGACCGAACCAGAGCAGCGTTTGATGGTGGCTAAAGGTGGCTATCATGGCTTGGGCAATTTACGCTATAAAAGTTCAGTCAATCGTGCGCCACGCCAATCTAAGCCCGGAACTGAGGGTGAATTTCGCACTTTGCGTTTAGAGTTGAAGCTGCTGGCTGATGTCGGTTTGCTAGGTCTGCCTAATGCGGGTAAGTCCACTTTAATTAGTGCAGTCTCGTCGGCACGGCCAAAAGTGGCAGATTATCCTTTTACTACACTCTACCCAAATCTAGGTGTAGTGCGGGTCGGGGACTTGCAAAGCTTTGTGATGGCGGATATTCCTGGGCTGATTGAAGGGGCTGCTGAAGGCGCTGGTTTAGGGATTCAATTTCTTAAGCATTTATCCCGCACTAGCCTACTGTTACATGTCGTAGATATAGCACCTTTAGATGAGAGTGTTGATCCAGTCGAGTCGATTCATACAATTGAAGCTGAGCTCGAAAAATATAGCGATGAGCTTGCAGAGCGGCCGCGTTGGTTGGTTTTAAATAAAATTGACTTAGTGCCTGAAGAAGAACGCGAGTCGCGTTGCCAGGCAATTGTGGATGCTTTGGATTGGCAGGGTGAAGTGTTTTTTATTTCTGCGGCTACTGCTAATGGCACGCAGGATTTGTGTTATCGAATTATGCAGTACTTAGAAGAAAATGCAGGATAGGGCTGAATTTATACGTACCACACGCCGCTGGATTGTGAAAATCGGTAGCGCTTTATTAACTCGTGATGGCGAAGGCTTAGATCGAGCTGCACTAGCGGACTGGGCTGGCCAGATGGCGCGCCTACGCAAGCAAGGCATTGAGATCGTTTTAGTTTCATCAGGCGCTGTGGCTGAAGGTATGAGCCGCATGGGCTGGAAGCAGAAACCCAAGGCCTTATTTGAGAAGCAAGCTGCTGCTGCTATTGGGCAAATGAGCTTGATTCACGCCTATGAGGTTAATTTTCAGGAACACGGCTATTTAGCAGCTCAAGTGTTATTGACGCATGATGATTTAGCCAATCGCCGTCGCTATCTGAATGCACGTAATACCCTGCGTACTTTAGTCGAGTTAGGTACGATTCCGGTTATTAATGAAAATGACACAGTGGCTGCTGAGGAAATTCGTCTTGGTGATAATGACACCTTAGGTGCATTAGTGGCGAATTTAGTCGAGGCTGAGTTATTAGTCATCTTGACGGATCAACAAGGTCTGTACGATAAAGATCCACGCAAATTTGCAGACGCACAACTTATCAGTTCAGGTCGAGCGAATGATGAAAACTTCTTGGCCTATGCAGGTGGTGCAGGTACGGCGATCGGTAGTGGTGGTATGCGTACTAAAGTGTTAGCGGCACGGCGTGCAGCCACTTCAGGCTGTGCAACAGTAATTGCCTCTGGTCGAGAAGCAAATGTCTTAGAGCGCTTATACGCGGGTGAAAACCTCGGTTCACTGTTACTCCCTGATCAAGCGCCTTTAGCGGCACGTAAACAATGGATTGCAAGTCAATTACAGTCGCGCGGCCAATTATGGTTAGATGCTGGGGCTGCACAGGCGATTCAACGCACAGGTGGCAGCTTGTTGCCGGTAGGTGTGGTGCAGGTAGAGGGTGAGTTCGGGCGAGGCGAAGTGGTTAGTTGCTTCAGTCCAGAAGGCAAGCTTTTAGCAAAAGGTTTGGTGAATTATGGTAGTGATGAAGCAAATCGGATTAAACGTAAACCTTCACGTGAAATTGAAAGCATCCTTGGGTATATTGATGCGCCGGAGCTAATCCATCGGGATAATCTGGTTTTATTATGAGTTCGTGATAAGCTCTTTTCGCGATAACCCCCTTTAAATTCATATGGTAGTGAGTGCATGAGCGGCCAAGAGGCTTACGATATTCAAGTTTCAGTAGAGGCTAAATACCTAGAGGCAGAGTCTGATCCGGAGCATGATCGCTATGTATTTGCTTATACTATTACGATTGTTAATCAAGGTAGTATTGCAGCACGTTTGTTAACGCGGCATTGGATTATTACCGACGCTAATGCTATGACCCAAGAAGTAAAAGGCGATGGAGTGGTAGGCGAGCAGCCGTATTTGCCGCCGGGTGAAGGCTTTCGCTATACCAGTGGAGCGGTGCTAGATACGCCAGTAGGTTCTATGCAAGGTAGTTACCACCTGCGGGCTGATGATGGTCATGAATTTGATGCACCGATTAAGCCGTTTAGTTTATCGAATCCGCGTTTACTTCATTAGTTTCGCCTAGGTTTGTACACATAGATATAAAAAAAAGCCCGTGTATGTTTACACGGGCTTTTCTGTTGTAGTTTCACTTTCCTTGTGAAGACCACGAACTTATTCCATTAACAAACCAGGGGGGCAACCTTGCCCAATCCACAACGGAGTCTAAGATTCGTCAGCCTGTCATAACAGCTGAAACCAAGATGGACGGTGGAAAATTGGTTACCAACTAAAATTTTAGTTTGCCATCTGTCTGTTAGGCAGTGACAAAATAGAAAAAACTTATAAAAATACAAGACACAAACAATACTACTAAATGGCTCAAACCCCCTGCGCCTTTGTTACTTGTCAATCACAATAACTAAGTTTGGACAACCAGAAGTATAATAAAATGAGTGCAATCCAATTTAAGCGTGACATAGTGTGGAAATGTGTTGTTCCACTGGTGCTAGCCACATCCTTCAGCCAAACCGTTTCTGCTGACATTTACATGTATACCGACAAAGATGGGACACGTTGGTTAACCAATGGTTCTGTCGCTGGTAAAAATGCGAAGCTGATTGCGCGGACGCCTAAAGCTAAAACTAAAAAATATGCGTCTAATGATTCTTTAGACAATATTGCGCCTTTGCGCGTGAGTGGTCGGGCAGGTAGCTGTACTCGCTTGGATCACCAGCAAGTCGAGCAACGCACGGCACCACATATCAATACGATTCGTAAATATGCCGAATACTATGGTGTGGAGGAAAACTTGATTCGTGCGGTCATGCGGCAGGAATCTTGTTTTAATGAAAGTGCGCGTTCGCATGTCGGTGCTACGGGTTTAATGCAGTTGATGCCAGGCACCGCGGATTTACTCGGGGTCGCTAATATTAATGACCCACGACAAAATATTAAGGGAGGAGCTAAGTATTTAGCTCAAATGCTTAAGCGTTTTAATGGCAATAAGCAATTAGCCTTAGCCGCTTATAATGCTGGACCTGGGGCGGTGGAAAAGCATGGTGGCGTACCGCCTTATCGTGAAACTCGTGATTATGTAGTAAAAGTCTTATCTGAATACAAGCGCTTAGAAAAGCATCAACAGCAAAATGAGTTCGTTCAAACGAATTATTATGCAGAGCAACCGCAACAGGTGAGACGTAGTTCCACCCAGCAACGCCCACGTAATAGCTATTCACGTAGTGGTTACCAATTAACCAGTTTCTCACGTAGTCAAGGCGAGGATTTTAGCGTCTTTACTGGACGTAACCCTGATAAACAATATTAGTTCCTGCTTGTTTCTCTTAGCCTTACCTCATTGAGTAAGGCTTCTTTTTTTGTACAAGTCTGGCGTGTTTTTCATAGGCCATGTTATGCTTTTCTGCTAAGTTCATTATTTACTACGGGAGTAGATTGCAATGTCAATGGCAGATCGTGATGGCGTAATTTGGCTTGACGGTGAGATGGTGCCGTGGCGCGAAGCTAAAACCCACGTCCTGACGCATACGTTGCACTATGGTATGGGTGTATTTGAAGGGGTGCGTGCTTATAAAGCAGAGCAAGGTACTTCAATTTTCCGCTTAAAAGAACATACGGATCGCTTATTTAATTCAGCGAAAATTATGCGTATGAGCATTCCTTACAGCAAAGAAGAGCTCAATGAAGCGCAACGTCAAGTAGTGCGCGAGAATAAACTAGAAACCGCTTATTTACGTCCTATGTGCTTCTATGGTTCAGAAGGTATGGGTTTACGTGCAGATAATCTAAAAACGCATGTGATGATCGCTGCTTGGACTTGGGGCGCCTATTTGGGTAATGAGGCGATGGAGAAAGGCATTCGGATCAAAACCTCTTCTTACACCCGTCATCATGTCAATATCGCTATGTGTAAAGCTAAAGCGAATGGCAATTATATCAACTCGATGCTAGCGCTGCGTGAAGCCTTAGATGATGGTTATGATGAAGCTTTATTGCTTGATGTCGAAGGCTTTGTAGCGGAAGGTAGTGGTGAAAACTTCTTTGTGATTAAAGATGGTGTAATTTATACCCCTGATTTAACCGCTGCATTAGACGGAATTACCCGTCGTACCCTACTGGCGATGGCTAAAGATTTAGGCATTGAAGTCCGTGAAAAGCGTATTACGCGCGATGAAGTGTATATCGCTGATGAGGCATTCTTCACAGGTACGGCCGCAGAAGTTACACCCATTCGTGAATTAGATCGCCGTCCGATTGGTGAGGGTGTGCGTGGCCCGATTACCACTAAGTTGCAAAGCTTATTTTTCGATATTGTGCACGGACGCAATCCAGCCTATTTAGATTGGTTAACCCCGGTGGCTGAATGAAAACGCCTGAGCTAAAAGATTACAAAAGTCTTAATGATACGCGTGAAGTGGTAGTGAAGGCGCAAGATTTGCCTTTGCATTGTCCGACCAATGAAAATGCGTTGTGGTGTGCACATCCTAAGGTCTTTTTGCCCATTGACACTGCACCCGATAAAACCTATCGCTGCCCTTATTGTGGGACTTTGTATCGCTTGATGAACTAAGCTTAGTTGGCTCAAGCAAGCTAGCTTAAACTTGCTTGAGCCACAACGCTTAAAACAGGCTTTGATTTAGCCACATATGTGCACCAATGCTACCGAAATAGCCAAGTGCAATAACAGGTGTCCATTTTAAGTGGCTCATAAAGGTATAATGGCCTCGTGCTTGACCCATTAAAGCCACACCAGCTGCAGAACCAATCGAAAGCAAACTGCCACCCACACCGGCGGTTAGAGTCACCAACAACCATTGTCCTAAAGGCATATCTGGGTTCATAGTCAAGACGGCGAACATCACTGGAATATTGTCTACCACCGACGATAAAACGCCAATTGCAATATTCGCATACGTAGCGCCTAATTGACCGTACAACAGGTGTGAGGCTAGTTCTAGATAACCGATAAAACCTAAACCACCCACACACATGACAACGCCATAAAAGAACAGCAAGGTATCCCATTCGGAACGGGCAATTTTGTCAAAAATATCAAACCCTTGTTTAGTAGTGGGTTGAACATGTGCCATATTCGATTCAAACGGGTCGAAATAGCCACCAATTCGTGCACGATAATAGGTTTTCTTTAAATAATAGCCATACAGCTGTAACAGAGCTAAACCTGTAAACATACCTAGCACAGGGGGTAAATGCAGCGAGTTATGGAAGGTAACCGCTAAAGCAATCGTAAATATAAATAAGGCTAAAATGGCAAAAGCACCACGCTTCACGGGTACAGGACGCGAATCTAAAGTTTGTGGCGCAGTCTTTGTAACAGTAAAACTCATCACTAAAGCGGGAATCAACCAATTTAAAACAGAAGGAATAAAGAGTGCAAAGAACTCCCAAAATTCCACCATGCCTTTTTGCCAAACCATCAAGGTTGTGATATCCCCAAAGGGACTGAAAGCGCCACCAGCATTCGCTGCAACAACAATATTAATGCAAGATACAGCAATAAAAGCGTTATTATCCCGACCCACCGCTAGAATCACCGCACACATCAACAAAGCCGTTGTCATATTGTCAGCTATTGGAGAGATAAAAAACGCCATCACGCCCGTTAGCCAGAAAATCTGCCTTAAGTTAAAGCCTTTATGTAATAACCAAGAGCGTAAAGCATCAAAAATCCGTCGCTCTTCTAAAGCATTGACATAAGTCATGGCGACTAATAAAAATAAAAATAGCTCTGCATATTCCAGTAAATTATGTCTTGCGGCGTCAGCAGGTAAATCACTATGTCCGCCATAGGCCAAGGCAATGGCTACCCAAATTAGACCTGCTGCTAAGATAACCGGTTTAGATTTGCGTAAATGTGTGTACTCCTCGAGTACCACTAGGGCATAAGCACATAAAAAAATCACTAAGGCAAAATAGCCAACAGTTGAGTGAGTTAAATCAAGGCGCTCTTCCGTAGTGCTTGTAGCTGCCCAAGCTAGCTCGGGTAAGATACCTAAACAAAAGATGAGTAACCAGCTTAAAAAACTATAGGGCATAAGCGGCTCCTAGAACTGTGATTAGAGAGCATAGATATTATGAGCGAGGGTGAAGCTTCCTTGTTGAATCTCGCATCTTCTCTAAAATGAGTCTAGTCTTTTTTAGGGAGCTATCCACTTAGGTGGATTATTTTGCCCAGTTAAGCTAGCAATGATATATACACCGACATTATTTCCAAAAGGGCAGGCTATGAAACAATTATTCGTCTTAGGTCTAGCAAGTTTATTAGTTGCATGTGGGGGCAAAGAAGAGCCTAAGGTCAGTAATGAGGCAGCTACTGCTCCTGTAGCTAGCAAGGTGATGTTAGATAAAGCAGCTTTAAGTGAGCAAGCGAAAACGGCGATCAAAACCTATGGTGGCAATTTAAAAGCAGAGCTACAAGCTGCCATGCAGACGGGTGGCCCAGTGAATGCAATCAATGTCTGCCAGCTCAAAGCGCCGGAGCTTGCTAACACAGTTTCCAATACTGAAAAGCTCGAAGTTTCACGGGTGAGTTTACGCAATCGTAATCCAGTGATGGGATTGCCTAATGAATGGCAGACTCAAGTGCTGAATGATTTTGAAGCACGCAAAGTAAAAGGTGAAGCGCTTGAGTCCTTGGTATATTCTGAATTAGTAGAAAACGCTGGCAAGCACGAGTTTCGCTTTATGAAAGCCATTCCTACTGAAGCGATGTGTTTAACTTGTCATGGGAGCGAAATCAGTCCAGTGGTGATGACCCGCTTAAAAGAACTTTATCCGCAAGATAAAGCGACCGGTTTTAAGGAAGGTGATTTACGTGGGGCTTTTGTAGTGGTAAAAAACTTACCTTAACCCCCAAAGATAGGCACATTAGGTTTGAAAAGCATGTTATCCAATGCCTTGGAGCTTTATATCACGGCAGCCCACGAATGCCCTTACCTCGCAGAACGTAAGGCTACCAACCTGCTCGTTGATCCAGCCTATGCTATGGATAATCGTACCTATAGCCATCTGTTAAATAAAGGCTTTCGACGCAGTGGCAGTGATGTCTATCGACCCTGTTGTTATCGTTGCCAATCCTGTATATCGACAAGGATTCCTGTTGAGCAGTTCAAGCCTTCACGCAGTCAAAAACGTACGTGGATATTGAATCAAGATTTAACTGTGCGCATCAATCAAGACGGGTATAAAGAGGAATATACCGAATTGTACTTGCACTATGTCCGTTCACGCCATGCTGGCGGCGGTATGGATGAGGATACGCCTAGTACCTTTGCGAATTTCATTCTGACGCATTGGTGTCAAACCGTGTTAATTGAGTTTTGGAAGGATGATAAATTATTAGCCGTTGCTGCGACCGATTGGCTTAAACAAGGTTTATCTTCAGTTTATACCTTTTTTGATCCTGTTGAAGGCAGTGAACGAGGCTTGGGGACTTTTGCCTTGTTGTGGCAAATCCATTGGGCGGCTGAATTAAAGCTGCCTTATGTTTACCCAGGCTATTGGATCAAAGAGTCAGCAAAAATGAACTATAAGGTGCGCTTCCAGCCCATCGAGGGCTTTGTCAATAATCAGTGGGTGCAACTGGAGAAGCCCAACTAGGGAGTCTATATGGAGCTAGGCGATGAGCAACTCCTGCGTTATAGCCGCCAAATTCTCCTGCCACAATTGGATGTTCAAGGCCAAGAGCGTTTGCTACAGGCTTCAGTACTCATTTTTGGTTTAGGTGGCTTAGGCTCGCCGGTTTCCTTATATTTAGCAGCTGCAGGTGTGGGTAGGCTGATTTTAGTCGATCCTGATACTGTTGATCTCAGTAATCTACAGCGCCAAATTGTACATAGCGAAGCAACAGTAGGCATCCTGAAAGTTCTATCGGCCCAAGAGCGTCTACAAGCTATCAATTCCAGTATTCAAATTGAAATTCATCCGCAAGCTTTTGCTGGCAGAGAGCTAGTCGAGCTCGTTCAAACAGCTGATTTAGTCATTGATTGCACAGATAATTTAAGTACGCGCTTAGCTATTAATGCAGCTTGTGTGGAGGCGAATAAACCTTTGATTTCAGCGGCGGCTATTCGCTTTGAGGGGCAAATTGCAGTTTTCCAGGCAGGCCCTGTATCACCTTGTTATCAATGCTTTTATGGTAAGGTTGCAGGCTTGCCACAAACCTGTACCACTAATGGTGTCTTAGGGCCGGTGCTAGGTGTGTTAGGTAGCATGCAAGCTATTGAGGCGATTAAATTCCTCACACAATTAGGCGATTCACTCCTAGGGAGAGTTTTATTATTCGATGCGCTCAGCATGGAGTGGACGGCGATTCGAGTCCCCAAACGGGCTGATTGCCCAATTTGCTCTAAACCAGGGCAAGCCCAGTAATTCACGACGTTTCAAGTGAAAATAAGCTGTTGGAATTAAAAATAGCGATAATAAAGGTGCAGTTAGCATGCCCCCAAGCATAGGTGCGGCAATTCGCTGCATTAGATCAATGCCACTGCCTGTGCCTAACATAATCATCAATAAGCCTGCGATTAGTACTGTTACCGTCATTAGTTTAGGGCGTAAGCGAGAGAGGGCTCCTTGTAGAACCGCTGATTTTAAAGTATTAAGATTTTTTTCAGAGCTAGCCTGCCACGCCTGCTCTAAATAAAGCAGCATAATCACGCTGAATTCAGTCGCTACCCCAATCAGGGCGATAAACCCTAAAGTGGTTGCCACTGAGAAATTGAAGTCAACCCACCACAAATACCAAAGCCCACCGATTAAGGCAAAGGGTAGGGAGCCTAATACCAGCAAGCTTAATTTCAGGTCACGGAAAATTTTCCACAACAATAAAAACACAATAGCAAAAATCAAAGGCAGCATAATTTTTAATTTATTAGTTACCCGCTCCATGACTTGATATTGGCCTACCCAATTAAGTTGATAGCCACTAGGTAATTGCAGTTGCTCAGCCAAAAGTAGTTGAGCCTGCTTGATATAAGCGCTGTAATCGGTGTTGTTAAGATTAAGCATTACTAAATTAGTTAACTGTGCATTCTCACTTTTAATCATGGCTGGAGCTGCTACTACCTCAAGTTTAGCCAGAGTTTGCAAGGGCACACTTTGCCCCGTTTCAGTCAAAACAGGCAATTCACGCAAGCGTTCAAGATTGTCGCGCAAATACAATGGGTAACGTACACTAATTGGATAGCGCTCGCGTTCAACAATCGCTTCAGCTAGCTTTTCGCCACCCATGGCTAAACGAATAGTGCGCTGAATATCTTCTACAGATAAGCCAAACTGAGCTGCTGCCAGCCGATCTGGAGTAATTTCAATAAAGCGCCCAGACATAATTTGATCAGCAAATACGCTACGGGTGTTAGGTAGTTGCTGGAGTAGCTCCATAGTTTGTTTGCCTAATTGGTCGAGTTTGGCTAAATCAGGGCCAGTAATTTTCAAACCTAAAGGGGTGCGTACGCCAGTTGCTAGCATGTCAATACGTGTTCTGATGGGCTGTACCCATGCGTTGGTCAGGCCAGGTAGTTGAACTTTTTGATCGAGTTCGTTAATCAAATCCTCTAGGCTCAAACCAGCCCGCCATTCAGATTTAGGTTTGAGCTGAATGCTGGTCTCAAACATCGAAAGAGGAGCCGGATCAGTTGCTGTTTCAGCACGACCTGCTTTGCCAAATACTGATTCAACTTCAGGCAGGCTTTTGATTAAACGATCGGTTTGAATAAGTAATTCACGCGCTTTACCTACTGATAAACCGGCTTGTGTGGTCGGCATATACAGTAAATCACCCTCATCTAAGCTTGGCATCAATTCGTCGCTGGTTTTTAGGAGAGGATAAAGGCTACTAGCTAGTAAAACTAAAGCGACTAAGGCTAAGTAAATCGGGTATTTTAAACTCCAATTTAATAAGGGCTGGTAAGCAAGAGCCAAACGGTGAGTAATAGGATTATGCTCTTCGGCTGTGAGTTTACCCTTAATTAAATAGCCCATCAGTACGGGGACTAAAGTTAAAGCAAACCCACTAGCTGCGGCCATAGCATAGGTTTTTGTATAAGCTAAGGGAGCGAATAATCTACCTTCTTGAGCTTCTAATAACAGAACGGGTAAGAAGCTTAAGGTGATAATTAATAGGCAATAAAATACAGTAGGCCCAACTTCAATACTGGCTTTATAAACTAACTGCCAATGCTCATGAGTGCTGGGCTGGCGCTGTTGTTCTCGCTGAAAGCGTTGTAGATGCTGATGTAGGTTTTCAATCATCACTATAGCAGCATCGACCATTGCCCCAATAGCAATAGCAATGCCACCCAAGGACATAATATTCGCATTAATACCTTGCCAGTGCATAATGATGAAAGCACATAAAATACCTAAAGGTAAGCTAATAATGGCTACTAGAGCGGAGCGGAAATGCCATAAAAAGGCTAAGCAGACTAAAGCAATAATCAATGATTCCTGCCAAAGTTTGTTGGCTAGTTCAGAAATAGAGCTGTTGATTAATTTAGAGCGATCGTAAGTACTGACAATTTTTATACCAGCCGGTAAGGTGGCTTGAATCTGCTCAAGTTTAGCCTTGACTGCAGAGACTACCTCCAAGGGGTTTTGACCTGCTTGCATAATCACAATACCGCCTACCACTTCACCTTCGCCATTGAGATCAGCTAAGCCTTGTCGAGCTTCGGGAGCATAGTTAAGTTGGGCTATTTCTTTGAGAAGTACAGGGGTAGTGGATTTTTCAGGTAGTGCTACAGGTAAATTCGCTAAGTCATCTAAGCTTTGAATATAGCCACTGGAATGAATAGCATACTCAGCTTCTGCTAATTCAATTACCGAGCCGCTAGCCTCTTGATTGCCTGCTTGAATCGCATTTTCAATACTTTTAAGGCTAATGCCTAATTGCTGTTGCTTAGTTGGGTCAATGACCGCTTGGTATTGCTTGACCATACCACCTAAACTAGCAACTTCTGCAACACCTGCTATGGATTGCAATTCAAAGCGTAGTTGCCAATCTTGAATAGCACGCAACTCGCTTAGATCATATTCGCCCTTAGTAGCTTGTAGCGCGTATTGATAAATCCAACTCACGCCGGAGGCATCGGGCCCTAAGCTGGTTGTAACACCAACAGGTAGTTTTTTTGCTGCTTGATTCAGTGCCTCATTAATGCGATTTCGAGCTTGTACGTAATCAACGCCGTCATTAAAGACTACATGAATAAAAGCATCGCCTAGCATGGAGTAACTACGAATAGCCTTAGTTTGTGGGATGGCTAATAATTGTCGACTCAAAGGTAAAGTTACTTGGTTTTCGATTTGCTGTGGTGTTTGTCCGTCATAAGAGGCGCGAATTATAATCTGGGGATCAGATAAATCGGGCAGAGCATCAATCGGTGTTGAGCGCAGTGCCAGTAAGCCTAAGACCGCAATCAAAGCTGCTATGATTAAGACAGCTACTCGCTGGCGCAGAGCCAAAGCAATAATCGAATTCAACATATCATTTATTGTTTCTATTTTAAGTTATAGGCGCTTTAAACTAGCTTGTAGATTGCTTTCAGCATCCAGCAAAAATTGCCCAGCAGCCACAATCTGTTCGCCTTCCTCTAGTCCGCTTAGTATTTCAGTATAATGTTGGCTGACTCGACCAATTTTGACTGAGACAGTTTGAAAGCTATTAGCAGTGACTGCTTTTACAATCCGATATTCATTACGTGCAGCTGGGATGATAGCTTCATTGGGTACTACTAAACGCGCCGACTCAGCTTCAGTGTGCAAATGGGCTGTCACTCGCATATTAGGCTTGAGTTTTTCGTCCGGTGTTTCTACCAATAAGCGTACTTTTAGCATATTCGTGCTGGGGTCTAGAGCTGCACCGACATAATCAATTTTGCCCTGCCATTTTAAGTCTGGAAAGGCTTGGCTGGTGATTTCAACTTGATTGGTTTGATCGAGTTGGGCGATTTGTTGCTCAGGAATATTCGCATATACCCAAACACTACGCATATCAGCGATTACCATAAAGCGTCCGCCTTTATCGACAAAATCGCCCTGATCAACGTCCATTTCGGTAATGATGCCGTCTTGATTAGCTTTAAGCGGAATGCTTTGTTTAAGCTCGCCTGTTTGGGCTAGCTGCTCAATGTCTTCGTGGGTTAAACCATAGAGCCGCAGCTTTTCGCGGCCTACTTTGTCAAAGAAGGCTTGGCGCTCACCACCAAATGAAAAATTATTTTTTAAAGAAACCACAAAGCCATCTTGAGCCATCAGTAAATCAGGCGAATAAAAATCTAACAGAGTGTCACCTTTTTTAACCCTGATCCCTTCATGCAAGGTATGCAACTTATCCACCCAACCTTCAGTGCGAGCAACAAAGTTAGTAGCAGTATCTTCGTTATAGGCGACTGTACCGTAGGTTTCGATTTGGGTAGGAAAAACCTTCTTTTCAACTTTTGCAGTTTTAAGACCCATAATGGTTAAACTTTCGGGTTTAACCGTGACGATTGAGCTAGAGCTTAAGAGCTCTTCTTTAACCGGAGCTTGAGCTATCTTGCTGGCTTGCTCTGCTGTGCGCTGAGTCTGTACTAAGTCCATACCACAAATCGGGCAAGTTCCATGCTCATCTTGATGAATATGTGGATGCATGGGGCAAATATAAGACTCTTCACCCGCTTGGCTTGATTGCTGGCTAGTTGCTGCATGCATAGGCATGGACTTAGCTGCAGTCATGGTCATATCTGCCTTTAGAGTAAACATCAAGCTTGCACAACATAGCAGGCAAGCACCTTGACCAATGCGTAACTTATTCATGGCAACTAGCTCAGTTAGTCATTTAAAATAGAGGGTCGTTTATTCAGCCGAGGCTTGTTGTGTCGTCTCTTTGAGTAGTGCAGTAATCTTTTTAAAATTACGTGTCATTGCAAAATCTAGAGCAGTCTTGCCTTTAACATCTTTTAGATTACGGTCAGGATTGTGTTTGAGTAGGGTCTCAACAATATGAATACGCCCGCCTGTTACAGCGAACATCAAAGGCGTACTACCATACACATTTTGTGCATTAATATCGGCTTTGGCTTTAAGTAAACTCTCGGTAATTTGTTGGAAGCCCATATAGGACGCACGCATTAAGGCGGTTTCTTGATTATTATTGCGCAGATCTATTTTGCTCCCTGCAGCAATCAATGCATCTACTAAGGGTGTTTGCCCAGCTTCTACCGCATGTTGAAGTGCATCGCGGCCTAATTGATCAATACGATTAAGATCAACCTTATGCTCAATTAATACTTTCACTAATTCCTGATTGCCTAAACCCGCAGCAATCATCAAGGGTGTCATACCATTACCATCAGCGTGATTGGCATCAAACCCTTTATCGAGTAAATGCTTGGTCATCGCTACTTGATTGTATTGCACAGCATAAGTCAGGGCACTACGATCATTGTTATCTAGCTTAGCTGTAGAGGCGCCTTGGTCAATTAACAGATCCACCAATTCTTGATATCCATTACCGGCAGCTACCATCAGCGCGGTAATGCCATCAGTATAAGCTGCATTAATCTCTGCTTGGTCTTTCAGTAGACTTTTAACCTTATCAAGGTCATTCAGCATAGTGGCGGCATATAAGGGTTGTACTGGATTTTCAGTACCAGCTATGAAATCAATTTTATGGTCGTTTTTTGAGTTATTATCTTCAGCAGCGTAGCTAGAGCTTAGGGTAAAAACACTGATGATTAGAGTCGATAAAAGTAGTTTTTTTGACATGATTCTAGGCTTCTACGTTGTTTAAGGGTTTTAATTAAGCCATCTTTAGAACGGGTTAGGTTCGAATACCTAACCCAGTTCGGTGTTACTGTTTATTTGTATTAACGCCTACCAAAGGATAAAGCGGGCAATAGCCTAATAAGGCTGTGCCTAATGGAATGAGTCCAAGAAGACCCCACCAGCTATGATTCATGTAACCGATCATTAAGATCGCGATACCTAATACGATACGGATAATCTTGTCAGCTTTACCAATGTTCTTAAGCATTTAGACCTCTCAATTTAAATTATCAATAAGTAAATTTTATAGACTGCATTAGGCTTAGGATTTCAAGCTATGGATGAAATCCTAAGTTAAGGTGATAAGTGGTTAGCTCAAGGTTAGAACCAGCCAGGGATATACGGGGCTTGTGTACTGCAGTAGGTGTAAGGTAAGCAGCTCTTAATGCCTCTGGTGTCTGTATAGATAGTATTCATATCTATAAAGGTCATAGAGTGAGGTGTGGCATTACCAGCGTTGCTTGGGCGTGAGCCATTACTTGGCCAGCTTTTACCAGCGCTACCGAAGTCCATATCGATACAGCCTTTAGGGCTTTTGAAGTCCGTTAGGTTGAAGGCATAGTTACGCGCTAGGAACGGACCGGTACGATTCATCATACACACAGTATTATCCCCAATTGAACCTAAGCCTGGTAAAGCATCACGAGAAATATTCGTTGAAGACCAGAATGGTAGTTTTGAGTAGAACGCATTGTTGGCAGTAGGCAAGTTGAAGGCGTCCATAAAGGCTCCGATCCCTGGTACTGCAAACTCGCGTAAGTCAACAAAGTATTGGCTACTTGCTACATTATAACCTGACTTATTTTCAACAACGAAATGAGGGCCACCGTGGCTAGTGATGTTCTCCGCATGGCCATCTAAAGCCCCCATTGTGACGCTAGAAGTAATCCGTGGGCAGTCAAATGATCCATTATTGGGGCGATAAATGAAGTTAACGCCTGTGGTAACCGGTGCACCCGTCACTGAACTGAATACTTCTGGGATGCCATCACGGTTATAGTCACCATTATTTCTAAAGGCACTAGCTGGTGCAGCATCACATCTAAAACCAGTCCCCGCAGCAATTAAGGCGCGAATATCTAAGACTAAAACGCGTGGAGTGTGTTGGCCGAAGTAATCACGGTCAGCAATAGGGTTGGTAGTGGTAGGGTAGGTTTTGTTTTGAATTCCTGCTAAAGGTAAAATCAAGTAGTCATCATTAGCAGTTACACGGAATACCGAAGCACCCGTAGAAGGACCAAAGTCATAAACCAACTTGAATTGTGGGTTAGACACAGTGACATCTGCAGTGTAATACAGAGCACCGCCTGACATACTAGCGACGAAAGCGCCCTTATTACGCTTGGTCATCGCCATGGCCATTAGGCCCTCAGGTTCTTCATGAACTGCTGCTGCTTCTACCCGTGGGCCATCGGGCATTTGTGCAACAGCGTATGGTCCTTGTTTTAGGTTACTCATATCCCAAAAGCGCACGGTTGTGCCGCTATCTTGCAAGGAGCGATTTAACCCCATCCCCATATTACCAGATAAGGCCACGCTGACTGGATCAGCATAGTCTGAGGTCATTAAAATCCCGGTCACGGGTTGCTCAACCCCACCTTTGATTTTGCGACCCCGTAAGTCTGCACGGAAATCAATCCCATGTGGGTGGGCTAATAAACCGGCATCGGGATTGCCTGTATCCCCTCCTAAACCAGTGACTGGGTTGACTAGAGCACCATTATTGTCTACCCCGCCTAAGGCAATATCAGGGCGGCGTGCATAGCGCTTCGGACCTAACATGGATTGGCCATTAGCATAGTAACCATGCCCCGGTACGGGTTCAGATGGAATCGCAGAGTATTGACCTACTACAGTACCATCACGTTTGAATTCCACTAGGCCACCTGGGGTGGTTAAAGTAGGTGGCAAGGTTGGGGAGACCGTTGGTAAAGCACCTACATTGGCTACATTAGTAGGATCAAAAGCTGACCCCTTAGCGCCCATATAAGTGGCGATCAAATTACCATTAGGTAAAACGAACATATCATCAGTGCCAGAGAAAGCAGTGACAGCACGTGCACTAACTGCTAAGCCACATAAATTGCGAATATTGGTATGTACACTGGGATTATATTTGACACCTGGTGCAATGAGCGTACCTGGCACGGGTTTAACATTCAGTGGATCAGTGATGTCGCAACCAAACACATTAGCGCTAATTAAACCACCCGGATACACATAGTGATGGCCATTCACTGGATCAACCACATGATCCGCATTAAAATGGTGGGCTTCGTTTAAAATCGCTGAAGATAGATTGGGGGCAAGAATGTCGCCATTTTTGGATGGATAATTTCCATTCGTTGCAGCATTAAGCGCATTATCAACATAGTTTTCTGTTTCAGCTAATAAGTGTTCACCCGGAATGCTTGCCATAACCGCTGTGTTCACTACTTTTCCATAATTTAAAGAAAATTGATCAGCATCAATAATCGCTAAAAAGTCGGCATCGGGTGCTCGGCCTGGTTGATCAATAACTTGGTCACCTGCCCAAACCGCTAAGTATTGGCTACCGGCCATAGCGTTGCCTGTAGCTCCATAAAACAGGCCACAAGCGATGATGCTGCGCAGCTTCCAGCTTGAGTGTTTTTTCTGCATATCTCGTCCCTCAGTCGTTTTTAAGCATTGATTTCTGTCTGAGAGACTATGGGATGTTATTTCAGACTTAAGCTAAACTGGCAGCTAGACGAATAATAAAAATTTATGGATAAAGGGTACTTATTAACAGGCTTGGTTGTTTATAGTCTAAAAAATAATAATATTTTCAGTAGTGTATCTAAGATAAAAATAAAGCTCCTAATAATACGCCTACTAATGACAGTCGTATAAATCAAAACTATTGATAAAATCGTGTATCCTCATCGCAGTTAGATTAATAAAATTTATGATAAAGGGTAGATACAGCAGAGCGAGCTAGGCCGTTTGGTGTATCTGCTCATCAGCCCAGTGGACAGTCAGTAAGTCATTTAGAGCTTGAGTGATGATGAGCTCATCATCGACTTGATAAGCACACTTGCGTAAAGCAGAGGGCAGAATTTGCATAAACGCTGCCCCAATAAAGACCATTTTGTGAGCGCTAGGAGTTAGTTGGTAGATGCAAGCAGTCGATCAACTCATTTAAGCTAATTGACTCAGGGATTCCACTTACAGTCTTATTCTGTTCTCAATCAGTTGGCAACAAATCGCCAAGATGCGCATAGAGCTTTAAAGCCATTTGCCTGATTAAGCAACAGAC
The DNA here is from genome assembly GCA_008015155.1 of Thiothrix sp. GTDB lineage: Bacteria > Pseudomonadota > Gammaproteobacteria > Thiotrichales > Thiotrichaceae > Thiolinea. Next base: position 137,460 of record SSFA01000026.1, on the reverse strand, counting down.
TGCTGTAGGCCAGATTCCATAAAGCGGCTTGGTATCCACCAGCTGTACCTTCCACAGCTCAATAGAACAGGCTTTAGCGGAAGCTATCCGCTTTATAGCGTGTCGTCATGAAGCCTTGTAGATTGGAGACTACTTCGAAGGCATCCTTTAAATGCCGCCGTTCCAACGCTGATAATTCCTCTGGTGGCACATAGTTATTGGGTTTTTGTCCTTGTTCAATCTGTTTGGCTTGATGCTGTAAACGCACCATACTAATAAACTCAAATGCATCTTTGAGGTCGTCGATATTGACTTGGCTGATACCATTACTAGCTGCAATTGCGTCTAAACGCTCCCAAGTATTCACAGCATGTAAACCACCTGCTAAGGCATAAACCCGCGCTAAATCAATCACAGGGACGACCCCGCGTTTCTTCATGTCCATCCCTTTTTCATCGCTGTCGACGCTTTCTTTATCCAGTACAAAACCACGGAAAAAACCAAGCGGTGGGCGATGGCTTAAAGCATTGCTAGCCATAAAGGCTTGGAAAACAGTTCTAGATTTAGTTTTAGCTAAGAAATCTTCCTGCAAGGATTCAAGTAAGCTGCAATCACCATAAAGACAACGTAAATCAAAGAAAATACTCGCATTCAAGAGAGCCTGACCATTGGGTGTATCAATCCAGTTATTGAAATAACTACGCCAGACGGCTAGGGGCTGCCGCCATTGATCATTAGTGGCCATAATATTGCCAGGACAATAAACATAACCACATGCGTTCATGCCATCGCTGACGAATTTGGCTATATCTCGGAAATATTGCCCATGCTCAGCTTCACTATAAGCATCCGCCAGAATCATGCCATTATCTTGATCGGTATGGGCGGTTTGCTCACGCCGTGCCATTGAGCCAGCCACAATAAAAGCATAGGGAATGGGTGGCTTGCCGAACTGTTGCTCAGCCAATGCAATTAAGCGCCGCACAATGGCTTGCCCAATTGAGGTAATCGCATGCCCAATATCATAAGCAGGTAAGCTCTGCTTGACTAAACCCACGAGGACTTTTGGTAAGCTTTTACTGAGCTCACTTAAACGCGCGACAGTTTGCGCACAATAAATATCAGCTACTAAGTAAATAGCACTGTGGGTTTGTCCACGCAGCAGGTCAGTTGCAGAAATCACCCCTACAATCTGACCTTGATCGATCACTGGCACATGCCGGATATTGCGCCGCGCCATTAATAATAAAGCTTCGGAGGCTTGGTTATTCGGTGCTAAGGTCAGCGGCTCAGCGGTCATGATGTCTGTCACAGGCTGATGAATATCTAAACCGTGTGCCACAATCGAGCGAAAATCAGCATCAGTGACGATCCCTGCTAGGCGCTGGGTATCATCAGTCACGAGCGCAGTGCGTGAGCTGTGTTCATTCATTTGCTGAGCAACACGCTGTATGCTGGTAGTTGTGGGAACTAGTAGAGGCTGCTTCATCAAATCACTGACATGCAAGGTGATCATGGCGTACTTATCAGTATTGCGTAATTCTAGTAAAGCATTACGCACCCGATCAGCTTTATGTTCAGAGAAATAGCTCGCAAAACGCTGATAGCTTTCCAGCAGCTGCATAAATAAGCTACCAGGCAGGGTATAGAAGACTGAGTCTTCTAAAGCACGTACGGTTAAGTTAACTTCGCCCCCGCGCATGACCGAGCGATAGCCAAACCAATCCCCCGCTCCAAATCGTCCATGTAAGCTGCCGTCCTCGCGTACTAATTCAACCGCACCATAACGAATGAGAAACACATGGTCATTGGTTTTGCCAATACGCATAATCGTTTCACCTGATGGTGCGCTCATTTCTTCTACAGTGCTAGCTAATTCATCTAGAGTTGCAAGTGGCAGCCCTTTTAGTGGCAGGCTTTGTGCCATGTAGTCGCGGATTTCGAGGGTTTTTTTGTCCATAGCGGCTTTCCAAGCTAAATTCTGAATCTATTGGGTGCAGATAATTGCTGCGCTGCAATATAGTGTAGAGCTTCTAGCTTACGATGAACTTGATCTGCAGCAATAATTCACAAGACTAACCAAGGCAAACTACAAACGGGCAGAGTTATTTGCGCCTTAGCATTTCAAAGGAGATAGCGTCTGATGAGCATGCAGACTGAAGCTGCATGCTAGTAAAGAGCTTAGCCTGCAATATAACGTTGCAACTCAGCGATCATGAAGCGTTGTTCATCCATAATCACTTTCATTACATCACCGATTGAAATAATACCGATCATATGACCCTCATCATCAGTAATCGGTAAATGACGAATCCGCCGTTCTGTCATAATCGCCATGCAATCATGGACGGTTTTATCAGGCTTAATGGTCACTAATTTAGCAGTCATGATCTCGCTAACCATAGTCTCCCGTGAGCGCTTGCCTTGTAGGATAACCTTACGCGCATAGTCACGTTCCGAAATAATCCCAACCAGCTCTTTATTCTTGACCACAGGCAGTGCACTCAAATTACGCTCCGCCATAATAGTTAGTGCATGATAGACCATATCTTCAGGTGCCACGGTTGATAGTGTTTGATTGGCACTGTTTAAAAACTCCCTGATTGTTCTCATATCCTCTCCCTCGTAGGTTTTTGGTTGCATAAAACTAACTTGAGTGATGCTGCAGTGCACTATAGCATAGGGCTTACTTTTCGGTATTTCTGAAGAGTGCCATAGTTTATTCAATGGGTAAACTATCCCAAGATAAAGACATGGACATACAATTGGCTATTTATTTTTGATAAGTCTCAGATAGAATAGAAAGTTTTCCAAAACTTCCTGTAAGGAATATTGAACATGGCACGTGTTACCGTTGAAGATTGTCTACCGTATGTAGAGAACAATTTTGAATTAGTACTAAAAGCAGCTAAGCGCGCACGCGATATCTCTCATGGTGCTCAACCTTTGATTGATGAGGAAGGCGACAAACCGACTGTGATTGCTCTGCGTGAAATTGCTGCTGGCTTATTAAATAAAAAACGCACCCAGGATTTTGACGTGGACTAAGTATCCACAAGGATGGGACGATATGTTAAGGGGTTCGGCAATGAAAGACTCAGTACCTCCAAATGATTTTTTTCGCGCCAATGATCTGACACGCACAGTCGAGCGCTATATGACCCCTGAAGAGAGCTCGAGAGTCTATGACGCATTTTTGTTAGCGGCTCAAGCGCATGAAGGCATTACACGCAAATCTGGTGAGCCTTATATCACTCATCCTTTAGAAGTGGCGCGAATTTTGGCAGACATGCATCTGGATGCTGATGCAGTCTGTGCGGCTTTACTGCACGATGTCCTTGAAGATACCGATTATAGTTATGCTGATTTAGAGCAGCGCTTTGGCAAAGTAGTCGCTGATTTAGTTGAAGGCGTAACTAAATTAGAGTCTCAACAGTTTTTAGATAAAAACGCTGCCTCAAAAGCCAGTTTCCAAAAGTTTATGCAAGCCATGTCGGATGATTTTCGCGTGGTTATTATCAAGCTCGCTGATCGTCTGCATAATCTGCGTACTTTAGCTTATAAAAAACCAGCTTCGCGACGGCGTATCTGCAAAGAAACTTTAGATATTTATATTCCACTGGCCCATCGTATGGGTATGAACGCTTTGCGCCGTGAAATGCAATCTCTGGTATTCGAGCATTTATACCCTTGGCGATATTGCGTGTTAAAAGCGGAGTTAGATCGTTATCTCGTATCGGTTAAAGCACTTAGTGAAGAAATTGAGAATACAGTCAGCCAGCGTTTAAGTGAGAACATAGCAAATCCTTTAGTCTTTATTCCTGACAAAAATCTCTACCGCATTTATGACAGTATGAAAAACGGCGAGTCCTTTGATGAGGATAAAGAGCTGATTGAATTACGTGTGTTGGTAGGTACTGTCGATGAGTGTTATCGAGCTTTAGGGATTTTGCACGCTACTTATCGCCCACGGCCTGGCAAGTTCTTGGATTTTATCGCTACTCCCAAATCCTATGGCTATCAAGCTTTACAGACGGTCTTAATTCCCAATGGGCAGCGTCGTCAAGTGGCTGTAAAGATTCAAACGCGGCCTATGTATCAAACGGCATTATTTGGTATTACTGCACAGTGGCGCTATCCGGGGCAAAATGCAGGGCAGCGCTCGGTGTTTACTCAAGCGGCTCTAAAGCGTTGGCAAGAACAGGTACGTGATGTCGGCACTAAAGCAGGAAGTGCTTCTGAATTCTATGATGATATTCAGGCTGATTTATATCGCACCGAGATTTATGCCTTCACACCGAAAGGGGATATGAAAGAATTCCCCCGAGGCGCAACGCCCATTGATTTTGCGTTTGCGATTCATACTGAGGTGGGCTTACATTGTACTGGGGCAAAAATCGATGGTAGGGAAGTGCCGCTACGGACGCGGATTCCTGATACAGCCACCGTCGAAATCTTGACGGATGACAAGGCAGTGCCTCAGCCGTCTTGGTTAAATTATGTAGTGACCGGGCGTGCACGCTCCACCATTCGTAACTGGTTACGCCAGCAAACGAACACTGAGCAATTAGACTTAGGCAAGCGTTTATTAGATAAAGCTTTGCATGATCGTTCTTCAAGTTTAGAAAAAATCAGCCCTAATGTGCTGGGTGAGTTCTTGAAAGTGTCTAACTATCAAGATCTTAATGAGCTGTATATGGCGATTGTGCATAATGATCAATGCTCGCGCTTAACAGCACAGCGCTTGATTAGTATGGAAGGCAATTCAAATAATAGTTTCCTAACAACAGGGGACAGCGACACGCCTTTAGTCATTAAAGGAACGTCAGGGCTAGCGATTCATTTCCAAACTTGTTGTTACCCCTTGCCACAAGAAGCCATCCTCGCCACCTTGACCGCAAAAAATGGCCTAGAAGTGCATCGGGATGGTTGTGCAGTGCTACATGCTCAAGCTGAGCCAGTTGACATTTTATCCGTCGCTTGGGCCGAACAACAGCCTGAAGAGCAGTGTTTCCTTGCAGGGATTCAAACGCATGCTCATAATGTGGTCGGTGTTTTACACCACATTACTCAATTAATGCATCGTTTAGATGTGAATATTGAGGCCGTTAATACCAGTGGGGATCGTCGGGTTAAGGAAACAAATTGGGTGTTATGGGTACGAGATTTAGCTCATTTGGAGGAGATTATCCATCAAGTGGCGCGCGTGCCCTCTATTCTTAAAGTAAAGCGCTTAGAAGCAGCTGATAAAACTAAGCCCACGAGCCTTGACGATTAAACCGTAAGGCTGTTGAGGCAGCCAAGCGGAGAATCATCATGTCGAGCATGTTGGCGAACGAGCAGCGAATTGCTGCCGTTGATTTGGGGTCAAATAGTTTCCATATGATCGTGGTTAGCGTCGATGCCGCTGGCAATGTACGTATCCTTGATCGTCTACGTGAACCTGTGCGCTTAGGAAGTGGCTTAGATGAGTTTGGCAACTTATCCATGGAAGCCAAGCTACGTGCTTTAGATTGCTTACAGCGTTTTGGCGAGCGCTTACGGGATTTTTCTTCTACAGAAGTATCTGCGGTTGGTACTAATACCCTACGCATGGCGCGTAATGCGCGTTCTTTTCTAGATCTAGCGGAAGATACTTTAGGGCATTCCATTGTAGTGATTAGCGGTCGCGAAGAAGCACGACTGATTTATCTAGGTGTTTCTCATTCTTTAAGTGCTACCGAGGATCAAGCAGCACGGCGCTTTGTCATTGATATTGGTGGTGGTAGTACAGAGTTGATCATTGGACAAGGTTATGAAGCCTTACACACCGAAAGCTTGCGGATGGGCTGCGTTAGTAATACGCGGCGCTTTTTTCCTAATGGCTCGCTAGAAAAAAGCAGCTGGAAAGAAGCAATTACTGCCGCCCATTTAGAACTGATGCCTATTCAGAAAACCTATCGTGACATTGGCTGGGAAGCTGCTAATGGTGCTTCGGGAACCATTAAAACAGTAGAAAAAGTCATCCAACAAGCGGGCTTAGCTAATTTTGGTATTACGCTTGAACATATGTACGAAATCCAAAATCGGATGATGGCGGCTAAGTCGATTGATAAGTTGCAATTACCCGGTTTAAGTGATGACCGTAAACCTATTTTTGCAGGTGGCCTAGCGATTCTGATCAGTGCCTTTGAAGCCCTAGAGATTAAGCAGATGTTGGTCTCTGATGGCGCTTTGCGTGAGGGCTTGGTGTATGAGCGTATTAATCGTATGCACCAAGAGGATTTGCGGGGTAAAGCGGTAATCAATCTTCAAAGTCGCTTTCAGGTTGATGTAGTCCATGCACAAGCCGTCCGGAAAACGGCCTTAGGTTTATTTGATGCTTGCCAAATAGCATGGAAATTATCGCCTGAATTGCGCGAAGTACTCGCTTGGGCAGCTGATTTGCACGAAATTGGTTTAGCCGTGTCGCATAGCGGTTACCATAAGCACGGTGGTTATTTATTAGATCATTTTGATTTAGTAGGTTTTTCGACCGAAGAGCAGCATTGGCTCAGTTTGTTAGTGCGTACGCATCGACGTAAAATTTTCCCGCAGCTTTTTGAGGGTTTGGAAGCAAAGCGCTCTCAACAGGCTGTGTATTTAACGGTGATCTTGCGTTTAGCAGTTCTATTGCATCGTGATCGCAGCGGAATAGCGCTCAATATTGAAAAACTAGAAGCAGGTGAGCAGTTTTTAGACCTGATGTTTGAGGATAGTGGGCGAGATCGTCCATTGCTAGTTGCTGATTTAGAGGAAGAGAAAAAATTCCTAAAAGGCATTAATTTCCGCCTAAAATATTCGATCTAGACGGTTAGCGCCCATTAACTTTGGGTGTACTGGGCGCGTAAGCCTCCTCAGCTTGGGTCACCATGTCATTCACAAATTTCAAGATATTGGGGATTTGTACTTCGATAGTGGCATCTAGATGTGCGCTAGGCTTTGGAGGCATAGTAATGCCTAATTGCTGCAAGGTAGAGGGAATTTCAACTGCATACAGTAGACGATATTCAGCATATAAGTTGTGCTGCAATGCATTTTGCCAAAGCTGCAAAGTACGAGCGAGTGGTAGATCAGGATAACGCTGCATATAGTTTTTAACAGTCTGAATTTGTTGAAAAATATGCGCCCGCTGGTTCGTAAGCATGGTTAAGCTTTCTATGACATTGCTGGAGCCATTCGTGTTAAGCCAGTCCATAATACGCTGGCGATTATCTAACTTATAGGAAGTAAGACCCTGTTGCGCTGTGGGCAGTTTATTGGATTTAAGCATGGCTTCAGCAGTGCGCATGGCTTCAATAATATACTGCTCTTGTTTGCCTTGATTATCTAAATCATCGCCACGAGTTTGTTGAATACTTTTAATTAAGCGCACCACCACAGGCTGAAATTTTTGTAGCGTCACCTCACTATTGCCAGTCTTATAATGCACCCAAAAATTACGTAGCTGCTGACTCACTTCTAAGTAACGCTGTGAGTAGCGCTTATGCGTATCTTGCCGTAACTGATAAATTCGATTGAGCAAAGGGAGTTGTTTTGGGACTAAGGGTGCGTACTGCTTAATCTTCACGAAAAATGCATCTAAGCCCTTAATATCCCGGTAGAGCGCTGTACGATTATCATAGAGCTCCGGAAAATTTTCTTGCTCAAAGCGAGCTAGCTGCTGTTCTTCGGTGAGATTCTCCACCGGCTTATTGAGCATATCTTCAGGTAAGATGGAGTCAGGGTTAGCCAAGCTAGTGGAAGGATTGGTAGGTGTGATCGTTTGTCGCCAATGATTGAGTTTAAAAGCATAGCTCAGCCAAATAAGACCTGCCAACATGACTATAACTAAGGTAATTAAGCCGCGCTTTTCTGGAGCTACATCGATATGAGTCACATAGTCTAGAAGCCAGCGCCACAGCAGGTATAGCCCTAACAGTCCAAAGATAATGTAGAACAGAAAAATAATGTCAGCAAAACCCAAACCACTCTCTCCAGCGAGCTAGATATCAAAGCTATTAAAGGAGTTTAGATAAGCTCGTTTATAATTTTGAGCTAGTGAAAACCCCTCTGTTATGTAGCATAGCAGAGGGGATGTCTGCAAAGGCGGGAATGTTTTAGTTAACAGCTTGCCATTGACCGTTAGCACCACGGCAAGCATTCATTTGAATGTTTTGCTGTTGGCCATTGATATAGCCGACGACAGTCACAGGACGGCAAGCAGTTTGCTGGCCTTGGTAATTAGAATTGTAAATATTACCAGGGGTGGCTGTGTAGGTATAACCGGTATTGGGATTTTGCCAAGTAGCAGGACGGCCAGAATAAATAGCGCTACCTACTTGTTGTTGATCGTAGGCATCCATAGATGCGCCAATTTGACCGCCAATATAACTACCTAACATAGTGCCCGCGATCGTGGCAGCAACTTTGCCATCGCCCTTACCGAGTTGGTTACCTGCAACACCACCTAAAACAGCACCCATCATAGCGCCACCTTGCGCATTATTCGGTGGATTACAGCCTGCTAAAACGAAGCTCGTAGCCAGTAAGACAGCTGCTACTTTAGTCGTTGTTTTAAACATTGAGGAAACTCCTTTATCATAAGCTATTTGTTTAAGTTTTTTCTTGTTAGATTAGCCCTAAGAGAACTATTCTGATGCTTTAGACTAGCGACTAATGCGCAAGTTCTAAAAATCCCGCATTATTTGTCCGTGAAGTTAAACGTGTAATGAGTTACCGCATCCTGTGTTACTTTTATGCTGGCCTCTAAAGTTTTCTTATCTAAGAGCGCTTTGATGCGATAGTCGCCAACAGCTAAACGTGTTTTAACCGATTCTTGAAACACATGTCGCGAGATGAATTCACCTTTGGCAGTATATAAAGCATAGTTCACTGCAATCGGTTGTTGTGTTTTATTCAACGCCTGCACCGCAATCTCCCCAGTAGGGCCGATATTAAAGGTGAGGGGGGTAGCCTTACCTGAATGAATCGTGAGATTTTCAGATTTTTCTACCGTTTGCCAAATAGCCTTGACGCGATACTCCCCGGGAGGAAGGTATTCGGTAACGCGCGTACGTGCTGTGAAGTTCACTACATTGGTGCCATCTGGATGATAGATAGAATAGTTCGCTCGCAAAGGCTCTGTATTACCCTCCGCTAGAATATTCAGTTCTACGCTACCGGGTTGCGATTTTTTATCAATCAGTGTACGGGTAGGTTTAGCGGCTTCGGTGATAGTAACGGCTTTAGCTTGTACACCGGCCAAGAGTGTTTTTAAGCGTTCGGTATCAGTCGCAACGACAAAGGCGCCACGGCCATTTTCAGCAATACATTCTAATTGGGCTTCTTTTTCGGTACGAAAGCCTACAACATCAATTTGTAAGCTCGGGTTATCCTCAACTAATTGCTTAGCAGTCGCACAAGGATCACCTTCACAGCTCTCAATCCCATCACTAACTAATAGAATATGGGCATTGTCAGTAGGGAGTTGTTGTGCAGCTTCTTTCAAGGCAGCGGCAATGGGCGAACGGCCTTTGGGTTTAAGCTTATAAACCTCTTTGAGTACTTTAACTAAATCATAATTCTCGGGTTTAACGACTAAATTAAAATCTTTACAGCCAGCGTTTTTACCTTCGGATCCATAGGTCAGTAAGCCAAACTGAATATTGCCTTCAGCATTTTCGAGTAAAGTACGGATACTTTCACGAGCTGTAACAATTTTATTCACATTATTAAGCTGCCCCCACATGCTATTAGAGCCATCTAAAATCAGCATAGTGGTTTGACGTGGAGCTGGAGATTCTGCGGATACGGCAGCTGTGCTAGGAGTATTTGGTTCATTAGCCAACAGGACTGGGCTGAATACCGTCGTAAACGCCGCCCCGATTAAAAAACGCAACATAAAAATCTTCTTCATTATGAATGGGGTATTCTGAATCTTGCTGCCAAGAGTAGCACTATCTAAACAAAAATGTAGACCAAGACAGCAACAAGTGGTGTGATTTCAAGAACAAGTCTGCAAGATTACGATAGATGGCTAAGTCACGCATAACTTGCAGGTTTTAGCGGATGTCTTTATTGTGTTTAAACTTATTTTCTAGCGGAATACTCAATTATGCCTTTATCTAAGCCAGTCGAGCGCGAACTGGCTCATACCCGCACGATTGTCTGTCAGGGTTATGAGCGTAAAGATGGTTTATGGGATATCGAAGCCCATATTGTCGATACCAAACCTTATTCCTTTCCTAATAAAGACCGTGGTGGACGCATCGAGGCAGACGAAGCCCTTCATGATATGAAATTGCGTTTAACCGTGGATGAAACTTTACTAATTCATGCAGCCGAAGCGGTGACAGATGCGGCACCTTTTAATTATTGTACAGCGATTCACCCTGCTTACAGTCGTTTAATTGGTCTACGCATCGCACCTGGCTGGAATCAAAAAACTAAAGAAATCTTCGGGGGTATTCAAGGTTGCACCCATATCACTGAATTATTAGCTACTATCGCGACTGCTGCTTTCCAAACCGTAGGCGGCTCAAAAATGCGCCGGAATAATTTTGTTGATCCTGATCCAAAAGCAATCCCTAAGCATTTGCACACCTGCCATGCATTAGCTTTGACGAGTCCAGTCGTTTTAGAGCATTGGCCACATGCTTATCAAGCACCGGATAACTCGTAAGAGATAGACTTAAGCTGCTGGGCTCCCCACTTAGTTATATTGTGATTCTTGCACTTAGCAGGCTATAACCGCGAGACCTTGAATTTTTTAGCCACTTGTTATGTCTTGATGGGATGATTTGCTATGCCGGAATTATTTTCTGCTGATTGGATGAATGAATTAAGAGAGCAATGGAATAAAGAGCCTGAGGTCAGTGCTAAGTTAGCCGAGATTGATTTCAATTCAATTATTACTTGCGGTTTTAAAGATGAAGAGCAGCCTCGTGGTGTATTTGTCGTTGAGAAGGGTGTGTGTACTCGAGCCGGCGCTTATAGTGGCGAAAAACCGGATTGGGATATGCGCGCAGAACGTAAAGATTGGCTGAAATGGGTGGAAAAGGGCCTAGGTCTAACCGGCATGGGTTTGGCTTACACTACCGGTAAACTCAAATTTAAAACGGGTGATTATGGAGCCATGATTAAAAATCCGAAGATGGCAGGCCCCTTCGTAAAATCATTTGGTTTAATGCAAAAAATTAAGACTCAGTGATTTTTTGTGGCTAGCACGAGTTTAAGAACCACAAACTCGTGCTTGTTGCTGCGCAATTGCGTGCTATACCTAAATTATTTTTATTCAGTACCCAATAACTCAGTAGACTTTTTATAGCCGTTGTTCGGCTCTTGTTCACCTTATTGCTTTGATTAAGCTAAGCTTAAATTTTCATTAAAAGAATTAAGGTGATTTGATGAGTGTTCAAGATGCTTATGCTCCACCCCGCTCGGTTGTGCGCGATGTAGCGGGTGGTAGTGGTTTAATGACCGAACGCGTTGTTGCCTCTTTACGTAAGACTCGACCTTGGGTTTTGTTTATCGCCATTCTTGGATTTATTGGGGCGGCATTCACGCTGATCGCCAGTATTCCTATGTTTTTAGGCGGCGGCATGATGGGGATGGGGGGCATGCAAGGCCTTGATGCTGGCGCAGGTTTAGCTGGTACGGGTTTTATGATTGGTATGGGCGTCATGTATTTATTAATAGCAGTCATTTACTTTATTGCCTCACTGTATTTACTGCGTTATGCCAATGCCATTAAACGTGCCGTGACCGGTTTAAGTGCTGCTGATATGGAAGCTGCTCTAGAAGCTCAAGCAAGTTTCTGGAAATTAGTGGGGATTTTAGCGATTGTCTCTATCGTTTTGATGATCGTATTTATGGTGGTAGGGTTTGGTAGTCTTGCTATGATGAGTAGTAACTTACCTAATCAATAAATTGCTGGCTTTCCGCTCAGAGAGAAACTGCTTGCATGTTTCTCTCTAATCAATAAAAATTATTACGATTTCCAAGTTGCTTGGTCTTCCCTAAGCTAAACTTGGCTTTGCTTGCTGGCCGTGTTATCACCATACTAACAATAAATAAGAATTATCTATGCTAGCTCCTATGTCCAAACCAGCCCGTGTACCGGTTCCCTTTGGTGAGCGCTTAGTTCAGCTGGGTAAAATTAAGCCTGCTGATCTGGAACGTGCATTGCGTGCACAAACCGAAATTCATCAGCCCCTCGGCAGTGTGCTAGTTCGTTTGGGCTTACTGACTGAACAAGAAGTGGCTGTTGTGCTCTCACGTCATTTGGGTATCGCCTTAGCCTTAACACGTGATTATCCAATGGAGCCACTGCCGGATTTAGGCATTTCTATAAATTATATGCGCTCGGCTGAGATCATACCCTTATACGAGCATGAGGGTGTGCTCACGATCGCCATGTCTGACCCAGGAGACGAGTTTGCGCGCCAAGCTTTGATGATGGCAGTAGGCAAACCGATCAAACCACTCTTAGGTCTACCGTCTGAAATTCGTGCGAATATTGAACGCTTATACAGTGCAAGTGCGAAAAAAGACGAAGAAGATTTCGAAATCAGTACTCGCGACGATGGGATGGCGGATATTGAGCATTTAAAGGATATGGCCAGTGAAGCGCCCGTCATTAAGATTGTGAATCAAATCATGACAGAAGCAATGGCAAGACGTGCTTCGGATATTCACATTGAGCCTTTTGAAACCCATTTAAAAGTCCGTTATCGGATTGATGGGGTGATTCACGAAGTAGATTCACCACCTGCGACGATGACGGCTGCAGTGTTGTCGCGGATTAAGCTGATGGCTCGCTTGAATATTGCTGAGCGCCGTTTACCTCAGGATGGGCGGATTCAGCTGAAAGCGCAGGGGAAAGAAATTGATATGCGGGTTTCAACCGTACCCACTATGCATGGTGAAAGCGTAGTGATGCGTTTGTTGGATAAAAACAGCGTTAAACTCGAACTTAGTTCTTTAGGTTTTTCAGAGGAAAACTTCTCGCGTTTGCAGCGTGAATTAAATCAACCGCATGGCGTGGTCTTAGTCACTGGCCCCACAGGCTCAGGTAAAACCACGACTTTGTATGCTGCCCTCACGCAGATGAATACGACTGAAAACAAAATTCTAACCGTAGAAGATCCGGTTGAATATGAGTTAGAAGGGATTAATCAGATTCAAGCTAATCCTAAAATTGGTTTAACCTTCTCCGATGCTTTGCGCTCTATTGTGCGCCAAGACCCAGACATTATTATGATCGGCGAGATGCGCGACGTGGAGACCGCACGGATTGCGATTCAATCGGCTTTAACTGGACACTTGGTGCTTTCCACTATTCATACCAATGATGCGGCGAGTGGCGTGACGCGCTTATTGGACATGGGTATTGAAGATTATCTGATTACCTCAACCGTCAATTGCATTCTAGCGCAGCGCTTAGTCAGGCGTTTATGTCCACAATGCCGCGAACCGCATAGTGTCCTAGCTGAAATCGAGCATGAGCTTGGTTTGCGTCAATATCAACGAGACGGCGAGATGCGTTTGTGGCATGCCAAAGGCTGTCGAGCCTGTGGTTTCACCGGCTATAAAGGGCGTAGTGCGATTCATGAAGTTTTAGTCATGGATGATGCAATTCGCCGCCTCGTGCTTAAGCATGAGGATGCGGGCGTGATTCAAGAACAAGCTCGAAAGGCTGGCATGCGTACCATGTACGAAGATGGCTTACTGAAAGCCTTAAAAGGGGTAACAACTTTAGAAGAAGTGTTACGTGTCGCGGAGGAAACTCCAAATGCCACTGTTTGAATATAAAGCCTTAGCGTCGACAGGCGCTCAGCAAACCGGCTCGGTGGAAGCTCCCAATGAAGCACAAGCCATTGAACGCATTCATGCTCAGGGTTTATTGCCTTTGCAAGTCAAACCAGCAGGGGCGAGTAGCATCAGTTTAGACGCAGGCGATAAGAAAAAGAAAAGCCTATTTGGTAGTAAGAAAGTCAGTCAAGCGGATATTATTGCTTTTACCCAACAGCTTTCTTCCATGCTCAATGCGGGTTTACCCTTGGATCGAGCCTTGAGCATTCAATTAGAGTTGATTGAGCAACCGGGCATGAGTGCCTTAGTCCGAGTCTTACAAGAACGAGTGCGCAGTGGCGTACATTTCGCGGATGCATTGGAAGAAACGAGTAAATTTTCACGCTTCTATGTGAATATGATTCGTGCAGGGGAAGCGAGCGGTTCAATTGGGGATGCTCTAGCACGTTTAGTGGACTATATGCTGCGGGCGAAAGAGCTGCGTGGTACGGTGATTTCCGCCTTAATTTACCCTAGCATTTTATTCGTGGTTGCGATGGTCTCAATTGTTGCGTTACTTCTGTTCGTAGTACCGCAGTTTTCGCAAATGTTTGAGGATATGGGGGCAGATTTACCTACCTTGACTAAAGTAGTCATGGCGGCCGGCGAGTTATTAAAGGTTTATTGGTGGGCTTTATTGGGTGGATTGTTATTCATTCTGATTCTTTTGCAATACCTATTCACCAATGAGCAAGCGCGCTTATGGTTAGATCGTTCTATGTTGCGCTGGCCGATTGTTGGCGACTTATTGAGTAAGGTAGAAATGGCGCGTTTTTCGCGTGGCTTGGGTACTTTACTACACAACGGCGTGCCTTTACTGGGTTCACTGCAGATTGTCAAAAATACCATGAGCAATCGTGTGATGGCTAAATCGGTGGGTGAGGCTGCGGATAGTCTAAAACAAGGCGAGAGCCTGACACGTACCTTGATGAGTAAACGTGTATTTCCAGCTTATGCCTTACATATGTTACGGGTTGGGGAAGAAACGGGGCAAATGGAGCAGCTACTCAACGAAGTCGCCAATATTTATGACACTGAAGTGCGCAATGCGGTACAGCGTATGTTGTCATTGCTTGAACCCATTTTAATTCTAATCATGGCAATGGCTATTTTAGTGATCATCGGTGCGATCTTGATTCCTATGATTAGCATGGCCGATTTAGTCCAATAATCCTTTGCATAACAAATAGATAATTAATAACAAAAAGGAGCTTGTTAGCATGTTGCAATCATCTAAAGCTAATTCATTGAAGCATTCTATGCGCGGTTTTAGCTTAATTGAATTAATGATCGTTCTAGTCATATTAGGCTTGATTGCGGGCATTGTTGGCCCTCAGGCGATGAAGTATTTAGGCCGTGGTAAAAGCCAATCCGCCAAGGTGCAGATTGAAAATATTAGTGCCGCCCTAGATATGTATCGTTTAGAAGTTGGCAACTACCCTACGAGTTCAGAAGGTCTAAAAGCCTTGGTTGAATCACCTTCTGGGGCTAAAGGCTGGAACGGCCCTTATTTAAAGAAAGGCGTGCCCCAAGACCCATGGAATAACGAATATCAATACAAACGTCCCGGTAGCAATAGCCAACCTTATGATCTGCTCTCGTTGGGTGCAGATGGCGCGGCAGGTGGCGAAGGCGATGATGCTGATATTTCCTTGTGGGTGAAAAAGAACTAATCATGTACCAGCAGCGGGGCTTCAGTCTAATTGAAGTCATCTTAGTGCTGGTGATTGCAGCACTGATGATGGGTGTGGTTGCAAGCTCCTTTACTGAAGGCCCGGTTCTGCGTAAAGCTGCGCACGAAGTCGCTACCAGTATGCGGCAAGCACGTAGTGTGGCCATCTTACAGCGTAAAGAAATGGTTTGGACCATGGATATTAGTAGCCGCTATTTTGGTTTGGCAACGAATAAAATCGAGCAGCGAGTTTTACATCCTAGCATCGAAGCCAAAATTAATACGGCTAAAACAGAAGTGCTGTCTGCAACCCAAGGCAATATTCGCTTTTATCCTGATGGGAGTTCGACGGGTGGTTCAGTCGAACTCAGCGCACGCGGACAGAGCTTTAAGGTGAATGTGGAGTGGATCAGTGGGCGCATTAGCTTGCTCTAAATCTCAGCACCAGCAAGGCTTTACTTTACTCGAAATCATGGTGGCGTTTGTGATCATGGGTTTAGTAGTAGGTTCCTTGTTGAATTTATTTGGTGCTGCCATGCAAAGTGCTGCTTTAGCCGATGAATATAGCTTTGCGGTACAAGTCGCTGAATCACGGATGGCAAGCATCGGCAGTGAAATCAAAGTTGAGAAAAATACGGTGAGCGGCCAAGAAGAAGGTACTGCTTATCATTGGGCAATTAACATGCAGCCGATTCGACTTGATGATAAGCAAGATGAGTTTTCGCTTTCCATTGAGCCTTATCAAGTAACAGTCATTGTTAGTTGGGACAGTGAGGGTAAACAACGCCAATTTACTTTATCCTCCCTGCGCTTTGGGGAAAAAACTTGAGTCACAGCCAACCCAAGCAGCAAATGGGTTTTACTTTGCTGGAAATGATGGTGGCCTTTAGTTTATTGGCACTGTTATTTCTAGCCTTGTTTTCTAGTTTTCATACCATTGGCCGTGGCTGGGATGCTGCTGACCGCAAATTACTCAAAACCGAAGACACGCGTCTTATTAGCGAATTTCTGCGCAATCAACTCAGCCAAACTATTGTCGTACAAATCCAAGGTGAAAAAGGACCCGTGTATGCCTTCGAGGGTACGGATCACTACGTACGCTATGCAGCACCTTTACAACCCCTACAACATCAAGGTGGCATTTATCTGATTGAATTATCGGTAGAGCGCAGTGGAAGCGAACGTAAGCTGGAAATGCGCTATGCACCCTATCGTCCTGATTTGAGTTGGGATGATGCCTTAAAAGATGTTGAACCTGTGCTGGTCTATAGTGGTTTAGGTGTCGTACATTTTGATTATTATGCAGCCGATTCCGATAAAGATGATCCACGTTGGCAGGCAGAATGGCTGGATAAGCCAGTCTATCCTTTACTGATGCGTGTGCGGATTGAGGATAAAGATCACCAAGCATGGCCGCAGCTGATTGTTGATTTACCGCAGGTTGATGAGTATGTGGGCGCGAGTTAGGCCTCAGGCTAACCAGCGTGGCGTAGCGCTGATTATGGTGCTGTGGATGATCATGGTGATGATGACGATGGCAGGCACTCTGATCTATGCTGTGAAAACTGAAACTCAACTGATTAGTTATGCGCGTGCGACAGCTCAAGCGCGTAGTTTTGCAGAAGCAGCCGCGCACTATACGGTGATGCAATTATTTCTACCGGTGGATAAACGCCAGATTAAATTAGGTGGTAGCCCCGCGACTTGGACACGCGATGGCTATGGCGTAGAAATTCGGGTAATAGGTGAAAATGGACTGATCGATATTAATCAAGCTAGCCGAGAACTATTACAAAAGGTCTTAAAAGCGCTAGGCATCGAGGGGCAAGAGGCGGAAACTTTATTAGATGCGATTGAGGATTTTCGTGATTCTGATGATTTAAAACATGCCAATGGTGCTGAAGATGATGATTATAAAGTGGCCGGTCTAGATTATGGAGCTAAAGATGCACCTTTTGAGCGGATTGAAGAGCTACAACAAGTTTTAGGCGTAACTCCGCTCATCTACCAAGGCTTAGTAAGTTATTTATCAGTGAATGCCCGTAGTAATGGTGTGAACCCCATGTTAGCCCCACCGCATGTTTTGTTATTGTTAGCCGATGGTGATCAAGCGGCAGTCGATGAGTATATTCGTCAGCGTGAAGAAACAGAAGGTGCATGGGTACAACCACCTTTTGGTGGTGGTTTATTAGATCATACCGAGCAACCAGTTTATCGTCTGCAATTAAAGATTAAAGCGTTAGAGAGTGAAACCGCTTATTTTGAGGAGCGCGCGATTCGCTTATTACCGGGGCATAATCCACCGTTTATTACGTATTTTCGGGTACAACAACCATTATCTTCGCAGTTCTAATCGCTTCGCCTAATTGCAAAAACTCTTGTTCGCGAGCACTGCCACGCCGCCAAGCTAAACCAATTTCTCGGTAACTTTCTTCACGAATCGGCCAGAGTTTGACGGCAGTACCTGCTAATAAAGGTGAACCAATGACCATTTCAGGTAAATACGATACGCCTAAATCAGCATCTAACATCTGCACCAAAGTTAATAAGCTACTCGCTGCAAAACGACTAATCTTTTCAATATCCTGTAAATGACAAGCAGAGAGTGCATGGTCCCGTAAGCAATGCCCATCTTCTAAGAGTAAAACAGTCTCTGGCTCTAAATGCTCAATATCATAGCTGGTGGGATTAAGATGTTGGGTATCTTCGCGGCAAGCTAGATAAAAACGGTCACGGAATAAGGGCTGTACCTCTGCATTCCTCAGTGCATAAGGGAGGGCGAGAATAATTAAATCCAGTTCCCCATCCATGAGCTTTTCATAAATACGCTGAGTAATATCTTCGGTCAGATAGAGTTTAAGACGGGGAAACTCTGCACGTAGTTTAGGTAAAATTTCGGGTAATAAAAATGGGGCAATAGTAGGAATAACACCAATTCTCAATTCACCGGTTAAAGGCTGCTGATTACTGCGTGCTAGTTCAACTAAGCCTTCAATATCGCGCAGGCAACGTCGGGCTTCAATAGCAAGTTGGCGACCAATATGTGTGACGGTAACATTTTTATTAGTGCGATCAACTAATTGTACTTCAAGGGTTGATTCAAGTTCACGGATGGCAGTACTAAAAGCCGATTGGGACACAAAGCAAGCTTCAGCAGCACGTCCAAAATGACCGTAAGTTTCTAGAGCTACAAAATAACGGAGTTGTTTAACCGTCGGCAGATTCATGCCTGTTCCTCAATGTAGTTCTTTATTTACGACAGCTGCGCGCATATTGCAGCGGCCCCCCTCTAAATGCTGGAAATCCAGCGCCAAACACGACAGCAGCATCTAATAAATCTGGATTTTCAATAATACCTTGCTCTAAACATAAAGCAGCTTCTTCAGACATTTGTCTGACTAACTTATCTTGTAAAGCAGCAATATTCCCATCCCAATGTGCTCGTTCTGGTTTTAGCATACGCCCATGTCGATAGCGATAAAAGCCATTGCCATTTTTTCGACCTAATTTACCAGCTTTAAGCATATCAACTAATAAATCAGGCACTAATATCGGGCTAGTTTTAGCCAGAGTGTCGCCTAATTGTCGACAATAATCTAGACCTAAAACATCCGCCCATTCTAAAGGCCCTAAAGGCATGCCAAAATCACGCCCCGCCTTATCGATTACTACGCTAGGTACATTTTGCTGCTGTAGGCGGATCCCTTGCATGATATAAGTCAGTAAAATACGGTTGACTAATAAGCCTGGGGCAGCTTGTATAGGTAGAGGCAGTTTATTCAGTTGTCTAACAAAATTACAAGCTTGCTGAATAACAGCTGCGGAGGTCTTTTCTCCTAAATGTACAACTTCGACTAATTCACGTTGAGTAATAGGGTAAAGAAAGTGTAAACCGATTAAACGAGTAGGTTTTAATAAAACCGCCGCTAGCTGCTCCAAAGGTAAATGCGAAGACGTGACCGCTAAGAGCGCATCTGGGCGCGCATTTTCTTCTAAGCTAGCTAATAACTCTTGTTTACTGCCTAGTTTGTCTGGAGTGGCATCAATCACAATATCGGCTAAAGCCATGCCACTGCCTTCGTAATCGACATGAATTCGTTCATTAGCAGCTTTTAGTTTGCTAATGTCTTTCTGAAAATAGGTATTAAAAATAGTGCGAATGCGTTCTAAGGCAAAATTTAGGTTTTCAGGATTAGATTCTTGAATACTGACAGTCAAGCCAGATAAGCTACACCAAGCCGCAATTTCCCGACCTAGATGCCCCGCACCAATAATATGGACACTTGAATAGTTATCAGCATTCAATGGGACTATCGCTTTAAATTGTGCTTTCAGGCGTGCAAGGCGCAATAAATTTTGAGTGCTGGCTGTAGTAACTAGGTGTTTAAATGCAGCAATTTCCGCATCCTGTAAATTAGCTAAAATCCCACCCTGTAATTGCCATAAGTTCAATAAGCGTGAGCCAGCAGGATAATGTTCAATATCTTGTTGTTTAGCTAGTTTGCGTTGTTGTTGATTATTGATAACTATGCGTGCGGATAGGGTTTCTAACAAGGCAGTGCTAAAGGGGGCTGTAGACTTAGCAGGTTGCCCTGCTACGTAACGTAAACTCAGTAACTTAAGTTGTGGAGCTGTGGCGGCTGCATCAATCAATTTGTAGCGTATCGCTTCCTCAGTACTAAAGACTGTAGTTTGAACGAGAAACTTGAGTGCTGTTGTTACTCCCATACGTTGTAAAGTGCGTGAGATCCCGCCCCAGATGGGATGAATGCCTTGGCTGACTTCGGGAAAGCTAAAGTGAGTATGGCGACTTAAGCTGCCGACACAATAGTGACAAGCTAAGGCGAGTGAAAGCCCAGCTCCAGCGCATTCGCCCTCAACCATGGCTAAGCTCACGATAGCTGAAGACTGTAGTCGCTCACAAAAATCCTGTCCAGATTTTAAAAAATCAGTGAGTGCTTGGGAGTCTAGGTTATTTTCTAGGATGCTTAAATCAAGACCTGAACAAAAAACTTGAGCCTGCATTGAGTGCAAAATCAACGCGCGCACCCCTAAAGCTTGAGCCATTTTGTAAGCCTGATGGAGCTCTGCCAAGACTTCAGGTGTGAGTAAATTGTGCGTAGAGTTTTTTACCGCTAACCCAATCCACAACACATGCTGATCACGGCGAATAGCGAGGTGTTGAAAGTTATCAGGTGTAGAAGTAAGCAAGCCCAAGCCTACCTAGCTGCGTGATAAAGCACATTATTGGCCCCTGTGTTGCGCTTAATGATCTATTTTTCCGAATGATTCTACCGCAAAACCCGTTGATTTGTCAGTAAACTGTACAAAGAAAACAATTTTTAAGCAAAATACACGGTATAAATAGATAGATTTAAGCACTGGGTAAGAGCTGACTATTACTATTAGTCTCAGGTTTAGCTATAGCTAAATTAGCTTGTTGCCAAGGTAAACTTCGATAGGCAGGGAGTTCACTGAAATTCCAAGCTGGGTATTTAATTACTTCAAAATAGGGCGAGTAATCGAAGTCACTGGGAATAAATAAGCGAAAGTCACGTTCTTCGAGGCTGATTTGATGCGCTGCTTGATTATTATGAATCAAAGGTAAAATGGGATAGTGGACTTGCTGAAAACAACGCGCAATCATACTAGAGCAAATAATATGCGTAGGTTGACCCGCATTATGTTGGAATAAAGAGGAGCGCCAGCGTCTAGGTAAAATTCCATAGGGAAATAAAAAACGCGCTAAATCCATGAGCTGCTGAACATCATAACCCATTCCCAAATGCTCAACCGCTACATTCACTACAATATCAGCATCACGCCAATCCAAACCTGAAGGGCGACAAATACGCAAATGTTCTTCTCGATAAGCGCTTAGTGGGTTGGCTACAGTTCCATAACCGAGTAGCGACTCGACTACTAATTTATCGTTTGGGTCGCCCGGATAATGGGTCTGAAGTTTTTCGCGGACTTGGGGATCGCGAATATCATTAATCCGTCCTACATATAAAGCGGCATGAGTCCAAGGTGAGAGCGTCACCATTTGAATAACTTTGCTCACTCGGGTTTGCCCGGCAAACAACAGCACATCCCCTGGGCGCACTTCATGTTCGAGGAAATCAAAATTGCAATAAGCGCTGGTTTGCGAATCGGCAGGCGGAATCGCATTCAGCCAATTAATACCTTTATCCCATAACCATTGCCGGGTTGCTTTGAACATGGCTCTCTCCTTCTATGTATAACAGGCGGCAGTGCAGTTCAAAAACTAACCGGAACGAAGCAATGCTTCGGAGCGGAGCAGCTGAGTGCCCCTGTAATACTTATTGCTAATTAGAGTACTAGCAGTTTTACCTGATTCACTAATTTAGATCAATTGCTCTCAAACCTACGATGTTTTTTGACAATTGGTCATAGGTTAACGCACCACTTACGCTTACAAGGTCTTAAAAAGAACTTTAGAATTACGTTTATGATTATAGACCTGCTTTTTATTCTCAGGTAAATCAATAATACCTGCATCCACAAAGCCCCGCTCCCTGAACCAATCCGTCGTTTGGGTTGTTAAAACTAGGAGCTTTTGCTTGCCTTGCGTCTTGGCTATTTGCGTAATGGCTTGTAACAAACGATCCCCTCGATTTGCAGTCCGATAAGGTGGATCTACTGCTAAACAGGCTAACTCACCAATACTAGGATCAGCTGTATCGTATAAAGCCGCACAGCCTATGATTTTCTGATCGCGTACAAATACTTGGAAGCGATTAATTTCTAATTCTAGTTGCTCTCGAGAACGCTTAACCAGAATGCCTGCTTGCTCCATCGGACGGATCACATCGAGAATACCACTGATATCATCCACACCTGCAGCCCGAACGGTTTCATAAGCATCTGCCGAGATCATGCAACCAATCCCATCGCGGGTATACAATTCAGTTAATAAGATGCCATCGACATTAGCATCCAGCAAATGTACTCGCCCCACCTTATGTTTAAGGGCAGCAATAATTTGTGGCAGCATATCGTGCTGATCGACGTAAGCTTCGGCCTCTTCAACCGTTAAATTGTTAGGCAGATCAAACGAAGTCTCGTCTAACAACATGACTTTATCAGCCTCAAGGGCTTGAGCTGCTTCAATTGCAAGTTGCTCATAGCGTAAGTTGTACGCCTCACCAGTCGGCGAATAACCCAAAGGAGATAATAGGACAATGTGACGGTTTTCTAATTGCTGGCGAATAAAGTTATGCCGAATTCGCCGAATTTGCCCGCTATAGCCATAATCTACGCCATCGAGTACACCAATGGGGCGGGCAGTCACAAAATTACCAGAAATCACCCCCGGGCCTATATTGCCGACGCCTGGCTGAGCCAACATATACGTAAGTGCGTTTTCAATGGTGATGCGTGCTGCCCCACAGGCTTCTTGTGCAGCTTGCAAGGCTTCGCGATCAGTAATCCGTGTGCCGTTATGAAAACGAATTGGCTGCTCTAGTTGCTCTAAACGCCGATCGATTTGTGGACGTGTGCCATGCACGAGTACTATTTTCGCCCCTAAAGCCGCAATAATCGCTATGTCTTGTAAAATACGGCGGAAATTTGCCTGCTCTAACACTTCCCCCGGAAAAGCGATCACGAAGATTTTGTCGCGATGCTTATGAATATACGGGCTAGCCTCACGGAAAAATTCCACGCTATTACAGTCCACAGGTTTATAACCAGATTGATGGGTGTTAGACATGATACTTCCTAAGTGGTGACAGGCTTAGCTTAGCTCAGCTCAAAAGCATGTTTGAGCCAATGAATCTGCTGCTGAGCATTAATGGCAATCACATCAAAGCGGCAAGCTAAGTCATGTGGGTAGCGCATTAAATAATATTGAGCAGTACGAATAATTTTTTGTTGTTTGCGCAGATCAACACTGTAAAGCGCTCCACCGAAATTTTCGCTGCTACGATAGCGAACTTCTACAAAGACCAGATAATCGCCATCTTGGCCAATAATATCAATTTCACCCCCGCGTAAGCGATAATTCCGCTTGAGTAACTTAAAACCTTGAGTTTGTAAGTAATCGCAAGCCCGATCTTCTGCCCATTGGCCAAGGCTTTGAAGACTAGCCATTATTCTAGAATAGTCGGCAAGCCGTCTTTAAAAGTCGCCATCACTAAGCGCCTTTGAATGAGACGATTCGCGCTAAGGCTGATTTCACCGGTATGCCCTTGCAGACGTTGATTTTGGGTGAGAGCTGGCAAGCTCTTAGCAATCGTCACAGCATCCATGCCTAGGGCATATAAGCGTGGGTATTTGAGTGTATCTAAGCGGCCTTGTTGTAAGCTTTGTAACACAAAAGGTATTTCTGTGTAGATAATGCCCTCTAAATCAGCATCTTTAGTTTTTTCTAACCGCCCTGAAAAGACATGCGAAGTCGCATAAACAGGTAATTCAGGTGCTTGAGCTTGCAGTAACGGTTTCATTAGGCGCGCTTGAGTAGGAGATGCACCTAAAAATACTATCTGCGCCCCACTGCTGTTTGCTAGAGCGGCCTGTAGCGTAGTGAGATAGTCTTTGCTGGTGCTATTCGGATAAGCCACACTGCTAACTACTTGCCCCCCAGCTGCTTGATAAGCCGCTGTAAACGCTTCTGCTAAGCGATTGCCCCATTGTGAATCAGGGACGAGGACAAGGGCTTGGCGTAAACCACGGCTAGTCGTAAAACTTGCTACTTGGCGAGCCTCATCTTCAGGCGATAAACCAAATTGGTAAAGAGCAGGTGAACTTTGCCCCTCAGTCGTATAGTTCAAACTTAAGACGGGTACAGTTAAAGTATTGCTGGCCAGTAGCACATCTAGAGCCTCTTTATCTAAGGGGCCAAGGATAATATCTGCACCATCACTGACTGCCTGTTGATATTGGCTGAGGACAGTAGCCGCTGTTGTCGCGTATTGGGTGCTGGTAGTCACCGTGCCAAATTGGCTACCTTGGTCTTGCATCCCTTGGTAAATCTCTTTACCGACTGGCCCCAAGGCTCCAGCGTCTGGAAGTAATGCGGCTAAACGCTCGACAGCACGCGGTAAAATAGTCTGTGCTTGAACGGGGTGCTGATTCGTTTCAGGTTGCGGTTGTAGTTCTGGTGGGATACCTTGAGTAGTGGACTGTTGAGCTGGCAAGCTACCACCCATCTCTAAAGCCCGTTGCCTTACTAAGGCAATTTTACTACGTAAACCCGCCGATAAGTTTGAGCTTAACGAAGGCAACAAACGCAGCGCTTGGGTAGCCTGGTCATTTTGTAAAGCTAATAAAGCTAAAGTATAGCGATAGCGTGCTTGATTTTCGCCACCCAAGGCTTGGCGTGGAATGTTTTTTAGATAGCGTTGGGTCGTTTTTTCATCGCCTAACGAAGCACTGACTTCTGCAGCTTGCAGAATAACCCGCTCGCGTTGTGGCGAGGGCAAACCCAAGGCAGCTTGATAATACACCTCTGCTGCTTCTGGTTTACGACCTTGCTTAAACAATTGGTTGCCTAACTCGACACTTGGCCTGCCTCTAAATGAGCTAGTCGCACGATTTTCACTGGAGTAAGTTGAATTACTAGTAGTACTAGTATTGAGTAAATTGGAACTCAGACTGCATCCTTGCAGCATAAACATTCCACTCATCAAGCCCACAGATAATGAGTAGCGTAAGTCCTGAATTGTCATTATAACTATCCTAAATAGACGAGGAACCAACGGCGCTTAAGCTTCATTGGGCTGAAACTATAGCAGGATTTAGCTTTTTGGGGATAGCAAAAAGCTCGATAAAGCCTGATCATACCTACCTTCCCCTAAAGCCAGCCTAGGTTGCTATGAGCGCTAGTTTGTATTGTGTTGCTACACCAATTGGTAATTTAACCGATATTACCGAACGTGCGATTAAGACTCTGAAAGAAGTTGAAAAAATCTACGCAGAAGATACACGCGTCACTTTACGCTTACTGACGCATTTGGGGTTTCAGAAACCTTTAGTGAGCCTACATGACCACAATGAAACGGCGCGCGTCACTCAAGTTTTGGCTGATTTAGAGCAAGGCCTGAATGTGGCCTTAGTCAGTGATGCGGGTACGCCCTTGATTAGCGATCCGGGCTATCATCTCGTTAAAGAAGTCGCTAAAGCTGGTTTCAGAATAGTACCGATCCCTGGCGCTTGTGCCATTATTGCCGCCTTATCAGCAGCTGGTCTAGCCACTGATCGTTTTGTATTCGAAGGGTTTTTATCCGCTAAATCTTCAGCACGTCAAGCCAGTTTTGCACAACTAAAGACTGAAACGCGCACCTTAATTTTTTATGAGTCTAGTCATCGTATTGAGGGTTTTTTAGAAGACTTAGTGGCAGTTCTAGGTGAGGACCGTGAGTTAGTGATTGGGCGTGAACTAACTAAATTATACGAAAGCTTTTATCGTGATACGGCGCAAAATTTACTAGTCCGCTTGCGTCATGATAGTGACATGCAAAAAGGCGAATTTGTTGTATTAGTGAAGGGTTGTACAGAAGTTTTAGAGGAAAGCAGTGTGAATGTTGAACTTGTCTTGCAAGCTTTATTGGAGGAGGAGATTCCAGTGAATCAAGCAGCAAAGATTGCGGCCCGGATTACCGGGCAAGCAAAAAATAAACTATACCGTCAAGCGATGGAGATGAGTAAATCACTCAGCTGAAGCTGGCAGCGATTCAGTAGGCAACTCAGGTACTATGAGCTCTTCAGTCTCAACGCCATCTTTATTCAGCACAATCAACTTATCAGGATCAATCGCTAAAATTTGTTCAGCGACTTCACTAGGGATCAGACAACGCTTACCTTCTAAGAAAGTAATCGCTAAAGCGCCCGTTGCTAAGTCTTGTTGCTGTTGTTCGGTGACATATAGATATTTCACAGTTTCACCCACTACGAAATTGTAGCGGATGGCTGCATCATCCACGTTTTTCAAATGAGCAGTGATCAGCTCACGCACCTGTTGGCGCGTTTGCTTTTTCCGCTCAGCCATTTCACGTCGGCGTTGTTCCTCAGCGGCTTTTTCTTGGCGCTCAAGCTCATTACGCTCACGGTAGAATTGCTCTAAATCAGATGACTTGCGTGATTTCGCAGGCTTATTAGGAGCTGGCTTCTTATCCGCTTCAGGCGTAGGAGCACCTTCCGGTTTGACTGCTGCAGGTTTATTGGCTTTAGGCGTAAAATTACGATTAGGTTTGGCTGGCTTCAGCTTAGCCTGTTCGCGCGCTTCTTTCGCCTTCTCTTTCTGCTGTAGCTTATTTTGTTCAGCTTGATCAATTTGTGCTTGGGTAATCAAGCCAGCTTTCAGCAGTTGTTCGCTTAGTGAATTGGACATGGTCAATGGTCGTCAATATTAAACAGTAGCCAGTTCCGCTTGGATCGCTTTGGTAATGTCTTCCATCTCACCAATGCCATTAACACGTTTCAACAGACCTTGATCTGCATAGTAGTTAATGAGTGGTGCGGTGTTTTCTTCATATACCTTGAGGCGATTGCCAATCGTTTCCTCATTATCGTCAGCCCGATGATATAAATTCGTACTGCCGCATTTATCGCATACCCCTTCCTTAGTCGGTGGAGAGAAGTAGCGGTTGTAAACCGTCGAACAATCTTTGCAAGATAAACGACCGGTTAAACGTTTCAACAGAATATCAAAATCAACATCGATTAAGAGACCAGCATCAATCGGTTGGCCCACTTCAGCTAGCAATTTATCCAAGCTTGCTGCTTGGCTTAAATTGCGTGGGAAACCATCCAGAATAAAGCCATTCGCAGCATCTGGTTGTTGTAAGCGTTCGCGTATCATGCCTAGCACAATATCATCAGAGACCAGACCGCCTGCATCCATGGCGACTTTAGCTTGTTTACCGAGTTCAGTGCCTGCAGCAACCGCGGCACGCAATAAATCACCGGTTGAAATTTGCGGAATATTATAAATATCCGTCAAGCGTTGTGCTTGAGTTCCTTTACCTGAGCCTGGCGCTCCAAGAAGTACGATACGCATAAATTTGGTTCCCTTTTCTGCTCCAATCGAGTCACTTCTTATACTTAATTAAATGTTGCAGTGCAAGTTAGATTCAACAGTCGTTATAATAGCCTGCTTTAAACCAATGGAAGACCGCTATGAATATCGACAAGATTGCTGTCGGCAAAGACGTCCCTGAGTCTGTAAACGTAATTATCGAAATCCCAGCTCAATCTTCTCCAGTGAAGTATGAGATAGATAAAGAGAGCGGGGCGGTAGTCGTGGATCGTTTTATGTCCGCGCCAATGTTCTATCCTGCGAACTATGGTTTTGTACCCCATACTTTGTCTGATGATGGCGATCCAGTTGACGTTTTAGTGGTCACTCCACATCCATTGGTTCATGGCTGCGTGATTCCAGCTCGTCCCGTTGGCGTCTTGAAAATGTCAGATGAAGCGGGTCAAGATGCGAAAATTGTTGCCGTTCCAGCAGGTAAATTAGCACCCGAATTTAAGGATGTGACTTCCTATACACAACTCTCGCCGTTATTAATTAAGCAAATCCAGCATTTCTTTGAGCGCTATAAAGAATTAGAGCCAGGCAAATGGGTTAAGGTAGAAGGTTGGGCGGATGCTGCTGAAGCTAAGCAAGAAATCTTAGATAGCATTAAACGTTACGAAGCTGGCCAATAAGTTTAGATTAAACT
The DNA here is from genome assembly GCA_008015155.1 of Thiothrix sp. GTDB lineage: Bacteria > Pseudomonadota > Gammaproteobacteria > Thiotrichales > Thiotrichaceae > Thiolinea. Next base: position 109,269 of record SSFA01000026.1, on the reverse strand, counting down.
TTTAGTTAAGCTGCACTCATCCCGTAAACTCCTGCAAATTTTCTGATAAACTCAGCGCAGGAGTTTATCTCTTGGGGCTTAAAAAATATTATTTATCATTAAACTAATTAATTCTAGTGTCAGCACGGTATGGGTGAGCGTTTATCAATTAAAACAGAACGGGATGAACAACAGCTTTTCAATTCGCGTGCTATTGTTGCCGGTCTAATTGTGTTAATTGCCTTAAGTGGCATTATGACAGGTCTCTATTTTTTACAAGTCAAAGAGCATGATACCTACACAGAGCTCTCCAAACAGAATTACCAAAAGCATATTCCACGTGCACCCACGAGGGGGCAAATTTACGACCGCAATGGAGCTAAATTAGCTGATAACCATGCGCAATATGTCTTAGAAGTGGTTTGGGATAGTGTGCCGGATCAAAATGACGATGGGCGCAAGCGCTGGGATGATATGCAAATGATGCTAGAGCGCTTAAATAAGATCGTACCGCTCTCAGAAAAGGATTTGCGCATCTTTGGTCAACAAGTAAATCGGCGGAGTCGCTATCAGCCTACGCCCCTTAAAGAAAATCTTACTGAGCAAGAAATGGCGATGTTCGCAGTGAACAAGTCACGCTTTCCCGGAGTGAATTTAGAGCGGCGTATGCAGCGCTACTATCCTTTGGGTACAGTGGCTAGTCATGTGATTGGCTATGTGGGGCGGATCGATGATCGGGATTTAGAGCGGCTAGATAAGAATAATTATGCGGGTACTAGTCACATTGGCAAAATCGGTGTGGAAGCCGCGCATGAAGATCGCTTACATGGTCAAGCTGGCTATGATCTTGCTGAAGTTGATGCACATGGTCGACATCAAGATATGATCGAGCGTAAAGAAGCAGTAGGCGGCCAAGATTTAATTCTTGGCTTGGATATTAATCTGCAACTCAAAGCAGAAGCTTTGCTCAAAGGCGAGCGGGGAGCTGTCGTTGCGATTGATCCGCGCAATGGTGAAGTCCTAGCTATGGCGAGCGTACCTACTTTTGACCCTAATCTGTTCGTCGATGGGATCTCCAGCAAAATTTATACTGAATTACGTGACGATCCTGACCGCCCCCTCTACAACCGTGCTTTACAAGGGGCTTATCCACCAGGTTCAACAGTCAAGCCTATGAACACGATGGCTGGCTTATATGAAAAAGTCATTTGGCCAGGAAAGACAGTTTATGACCCAGGCTTCTTCCAGATTCCAGGACATAAACACCGTTATCGTTGTTGGAAAAAGTCCGGGCATGGTGGCGTGAGTATGGATTATGCGATTGCTCAGTCCTGCGACACTTTTTTCTATGATATGGCTTATCGCATGGGCGTGGATAAATTCTCAGGTTATATGAGTTTGTTTGGCTTTGGTAAGAAAACAGGAATTGATCTGACTTCTGAATCAGATGGTCTAATGCCCACGCCAGAATGGAAGCAGCGTCGTTATAAGCAGGTTTGGTATCCGGGTGATACAGTTAATATTGGGATTGGGCAAGGTTATTGGCTCGCAACGCCGATTCAGCTAGCCCATGCAACTGCTAGTGTTGCGATGCGCGGTAAGCGTATTCGTCCACATGTCTTAAGAGCTTTCCGTACGGCGAAGGATAAGCCCGAGCAAATTCTCGAGCCAGAGGTCATTGCCCAAATTCCAGCGCGAGATAAGCGTCATTGGGAAATGGTCGTGCAAGGCATGGTGCATGTTGTACATGCTTCGTATGGTACAGCTAAACGGGTTGGTCTTGGTGCACCCTACACGATTGCGGGTAAAACAGGGACTGCACAAGTGTTCGGGATTGCGCAGAATGCCCGCTATGATGCGTCACGCTTAGCGAAACGCTTGCATGACCATGCGCTATTTGTCGGATTTGCCCCGGCGGATAATCCCCAAATTGCGGTATCAGTTATTGTTGAGAATGGTGGGGGGGGTAGCTCCACTGCAGCACCCATCGCGCGTAAAGTCATGGATGCCTATTTATTGAAAAAATATGATGATGAGGCGTCCACCGAAGCAAGCGGTGAAGTCGAGCCAGCGGATATTGTGCCGCAGGTAGAAGGAGCTGATGAATGATTTCCGGATTACTGCCCGCTTCACTTTTAAAAATGCTGCAGCGTGTAGATTTGGTCATGCTAGCAGCTTTGTCGCTGCTGATGTTTATGGGCTTAGTGACCCTTTATAGTGCCTCAGATGCAGAAATGACCCTAGTCTACCGTCAAGGGGTTCATTTCAGCTTAGGCTTAGTCCTGATGCTGTTGTTCTCGCAAGTAGAGGGCAAAACCTTAAGACAATTCGCGATCTGGTTGTACGGGATTGGTGTTGTTTTGTTAATTTTAGTTTTGATGGTCGGAGTCATAAAAAAAGGTGCTCAGCGTTGGTTGTATCTCGGTATTGATGTTCAACCGGCTGAAATGATGAAGCTGGCTGTACCGATGATGGTGGCTTACTACTTCTCCGAAAAGCCATTACCGCCCCGGTTTATCGATATTATCATCGCTTTGATATTAGTAGCTGTGCCAATGCTATTGATTATGAAGCAACCCGACTTAGGTACTGCTTTGCTCATTGCGCTTTCAGGCTTATTTGTGATTTATCTGGCGGGGATGTCATGGTGGCTGATTGGGGGGGCAGTGGCAGCTTTAGCGATTGCAGCGCCTTTAATGTTTAACTACGGCATGCATGATTATCAGCGGCAACGTATTCTTACTTTGTTTGATCCAGAAAGTGATTTGCTAGGCACGGGCTACCATATTTATCAGTCCAAAATCGCAATTGGTTCTGGTGGGGTGTATGGGAAAGGCTGGTTGCATGGCGATCAATCCCATTTAGACTTCTTGCCAGAACGTCATACGGACTTTATTTTCGCAGTGTTTGGTGAAGAGTTTGGTTTCTTAGGGAATCTGCTGTTAGTAGGCTTATATGTCTTCATTATTTGGCGTGGCTTATATATTGCCTCTAAAGGTGCGGATACTTTCTCGCGCTTGCTAGCGGGTAGTTTAAGTTTGACCTTTTTCATTTATTTATTGGTGAATACAGGGATGGTCAGTGGGGTTTTGCCGGTCGTGGGTATTCCTTTACCTTTAGTGAGCTATGGTGGAACTTCGGTAGTGACGCTGATGAGTGCTTTTGGCATTATCATGGGTATGAAAAAGCGTAAGCGTAATTATCAGACAGACGAATAGGGCTTGAGCATGCAGGGATTTTGGGGGGAAACGACTTTAGTGAGCGTATTAGTCTTAGCTTTTAGTTTAAGCGCTTGTAGCACTGCTCGCCCTGTACCAGAGGCAAGCTCAGGTTCTAGTCAGGCTATTAATATTCCATCAGCTGATCCTTTAATTAATCCTCCACTGAGACCCTCTCAGCCCATCAGGCCCCCCATAAGCTATCCACAACAGCCTAGCAGGCCACTTGTACCAAGCACTAATCCACAACCTCTTCCGCCAGTAGTGCAAGTACCCAGCTTTGATGGGACTTATTTGGATTACCCAGCAGTGCAGTCTTTCATTAGCCGGATGCAACAAGTTCATGGCTTTGATGCAGGGCAACTTCAAGTTTTATTCGCGAATTTACAGCCTAACGAGGAAATTATTGCCAAGGCTAGTCAACCTGCTGAAGGCAAACCGTGGCTGCAATACCGCCCAATTTTCCTAACAGAAGATCGTATCAGTAATGGTGTAAGCTTTTGGCAGCAATATGCACCTGCCGTGGAAGCAGCAGCACAACAATATGGTGTCGACCCTGCCTATATTGTAGCGATTATTGGTGTCGAGACCCTCTATGGTCGCAATACAGGTAAGTATTATGTGTTGCAAGCTTTGACGACTCTAGCGTTTGATTTTCCTAAGCGTGCTGAGTTTTATCAAAAAGAGTTAGAACAGTATCTGCTCTTGACCCGTGAAGAGCAGGTTGAGCCTTTTGGCTGGCAAGGCTCTTATGCGGGGGCGATGGGCTTGGGGCAGTTTATTTCCAGTAGCTATCGGCAGTACGCTCAAGATTTTAATCGTGATGGTCGACGTAATCTGTGGGATCCAGAGGATGCCATTGGGAGTGTTGCTAATTATTTAGCCCAGCATGGCTGGCAAAGGACCGAGGATGTGGCAGTTCCTGCTTATGTTTCAGGCCAAGCCTATGCTAGACTGCTGAATGAAAAGCCAGTAAAACCTAAATTAAGTTTACCTGCGCTTGCAGCTGAAGGGATTGCGCCAGTCAGTGCCTTGCGCACAGGCCAAGCTAATTTAATTATGCTGGATGGGGCTGCTGGCAATGAATTTTGGTTAGGTGGCACTAATTTTTATGTGATTACTCGCTATAACCATAGCAACAAATATGCGATGGCTGTGCACCAATTAGCACAAGCTATCCGCCAGCGGATGGGGCGTTAATGATCGGTTACTCTGCTAGACCTTAGACTTAAGCGCTAAGACAAGCTATGAATTAATGATGATAACAACGATGAAAACAATTCAACGAGTACTGTTAGGCGGGCTGACAGTTAGCTTATTGGCGGGCTGTAGTGTCTTAAAGACGGATGAGCCCAGTGCCACCCGTTCTATACCTCCTTTAAAACTCAGCCATGGTGAGAGTAGTTGCGGCAACGAAGCAAGCTACACGCTAAACGGTAAAACTTATCAAGTGCTTAGCTCAGTCAGTGGTTATCAAGAGGAGGGTAGAGCATCTTGGTATGGTGCAAAACTGCAAGGTTCTAAAACGGCTGGTTGCGAAACCTTCGATATGAATAGTTTTTCTGCAGCTCATCGCAGTTTACCCTTACCTAGTTTCGTACGTGTCACCAACTTAGAGAATCAAAAAACGGTGATTGTGCGGGTCAATGATCGAGGGCCTTTTGAAACGGATGATTTAATTCAGTTGTCGTTTGCTGCAGCGAATGCTTTAGGTATGAGCACTAAAGCGGGTGAAACGGCTCAAGTGCGCGTGCAAGCTTTGGATAAGCAACAGAATGCAGCCTTAGAAGCTGGACAGAGCAAGTTGGCGGAGCATGCTCGTGTTAGAGCTAAGCAAACGCCCGAGCAAGTTCAAGCTGAGCAAGCTGCCAAAGCGACTGGCAAGAGTTTTTATGTTGTGGTGAATAATTTTGCTGAGCAAGATGAAGCCTTAGAAATGTTTGTGCGTTTGACCTCAGTAGGTCTAGCTAAAACTGAAATGGCAACAGCTATGCAAGAGGGCAAGCAGATGCATCAAGTACGTATTGGGCCACTGTACACCCAAGATCAAATTGACACTGTAAAAGATGCGCTAGAAAGTAATGGTTTGGCAACCTTCCGGGTTGTTGAAATACATCAATGAGATAGAGAGTGAATAACAGGATGTTACTGAGATTACTGTTGCTAGGCCTTTTGTTATCGGGTGTAGCCTATGCTGAAACGAAACCTGCCAAAAATGCGCCTGCCGCTACGGTAGAAAGTGCCGAGGATATGCCTGCTGGTGCTGGTAGTAGTATTAAGCCCCTAAGCCCACCCAAAGGTGGGCAGATAGTAGCGCTAGCTGATGGGGCACCTGAAGTAGACTCAACCAGTTTTGTCTTAGTGGACTTTCAAAGTGGTGAAGAATTAGCTGCGCTTAATCCGGGCGAGCGCGTTGAACCTGCCAGCATTACTAAGCTAATGACAGCCTATATTATTTATCGTGAGCTTAGTAAGGGGACAATCAAGCTCGATGATGAAGTACTGATTAGCCAGCATGCTTGGGAAATGCAAGGCTCGCGCATGTTTGTTGAGCTGGGTAAAAAAGTACAACTTGAAAAATTACTGCGCGGCCTCATTATTCAATCTGGCAATGATGCCGCTGTTGCCCTTGCTGAGCATATCGCTGGTTCAGAAACTGCATTCGTACAACGTATGAATGAAACGGCCAAAGAACTAGGTATGACTAATACCCAGTATCAAAATGTAACTGGCTGGCCTGCTGCAGATCACTATACAACAGCCCGGGATATCGTGTTGCTAGCCCGCGCTTTAATTACTGAATTTCCAGATCGTTACAAGCTGTATTCTGAAAAAGAATTCACTTACAACAATATTAAGCAGCATAATCGTAATAAACTGCTATGGCGTGACCCTTCAGTGGATGGAATGAAAACGGGTCATACTGAATCAGCTGGTTTTTGTTTAGTGGCTTCGGCTAAGCGCGATAACATGCGTTTAATTTCAGTGCTACTGGGCTCAACGGATGAAAACAGCCGAGCTGAATCGAGCCAGCGTTTATTAGAATATGGATTCCGTACCTTTGAAACACACAAAATGTACAAAGGTGGCGATGCTTTATCTGAAGTGCGCGTATGGCAAGGTGAAAAAACGCATGTGGCGGCCGGTGTCATTGAAGATCTATATGTCAGTATAGGCAAAGGCCGCTATGACCAACTGAAAGGCGTGATTCAATTTGATAAAGCCATTGACGCACCGATTCGACGGGGCGATGTGTTAGGGAAAATTATCTTCTCTGACCAGAATAGAGTTTTAAAAGAAGTACCTTTGTTAGCGCTCGAAGATATTGCTGAGGGTGGTCTGTGGCGGCGTATGTCGGATAGTGTCCAGAAGTTTTTCGCGGACTAAGGAGTCAAGATGAATACGTTTAGCCGTTCTGAAGTGGAGATGGAGTTTCCAAGCCATTTTCCTATTAAAGTCGTGGGGGCTGCGCATGATCAATTAGCGCAAGTCATTCACGATATTATTTTACAGCATGATCCAAGTTTTTCGATGGAAGCCATTCGTGCCAACCAAAGTCGTACAGGTAAATATCACAGTCTAACTTTGGGAGTGAATGCTACGAGTAGAGAGCAATTAGATGCGATTTATAATGATCTAAAAGCTTGTGAGCTGGTGCTGTGGGCCCTTTAAAAGTTCGTGTCCTAGGCTCGAATCAGCCTTATTTGTCTACTTTAGACGCTATGCAAACCTTCACACAGCAGCGCTCTGAAGAGGCTATTGATGAGTTGTGGGTTTTAGAACATGAGCCTGTATTTACGCTAGGCCGGAATGGTCAGATGGCGCATGTGCTTAATCCAGGAAAAATTCCGGTTGTGAAAGTAGATCGGGGAGGGCAGGTTACTTATCACGGGCCAGGGCAGCTGGTTATATATCTTTTGATTGACCTGCGACGTTTAAATGTAGGTGTGCGCGAACTAGTGATGAAGATTGAACAAGCGATTATTCACTTGCTAGCGAAGCGCCAAATCGCCTCAGCAGGTGATCGCGATGCGCCCGGTGTCTACGTTGAGGGTAAAAAAATAGCTGCTTTGGGCTTACGGGTCAGTCGTGGCAAAACTTATCATGGCTTAAGCTTGAATGTGAATATGAATTTGGAGCCCTTCACGCGCATTAATCCTTGTGGTTATGCAGGCTTAGAGGTAGTTCAGTGTCAGGATTTGGGTGTGGATGAAACACCGATGGAGCTAGCTGGCGAACTGGCTTTGTTGCTGGCACAAGAGTTAGGTTATCAGCAAGTAGAATGGCTGGCTGATTAAATATACTTAGCGCTCGTGGTCATGAATTTAGACATCAAGGGCATGGCTAGTTTGCGAATAGGAAAAGGAAGTTTAGCACCACCTGCTTGTTGAGCAAGCTGGCCGTGACGTACTTCATCTTCTTTCATCTGCTGTAAAATGACAGTACTTGCTAAATCTTTAGCTGGAAGCTTGCCTAAATGCTCAGTTAAATGTTGTTCCACTTGGTCTTCGGTTTCTTTAACGAAGCCCAGGCTCCATTTATCACCAACAGCACCCGCTGCCGCTCCCATCGCGAACGAGCCCCAATACCATAAAGAATTGAGACGGCTAGGATGGCTAGAGAGTTCATCTAAGCGTTGGGCACACCAAGCTAAATGGTCATTTTCCTCTAAGGCTGCGCGCTCCATTTGCGCACGAACCTGTGGCAGCTTAGCTGTCAGGGCTTGACCGCGGTACAAGCCCTGCGCAGCTACTTCACCCGCATGATTGATGCGCATCAATTGAGCTGAACGTTTTCTTTCCTCTTCACTTAACTCAGCTAAAGCTGGCACTTGTTGCGCAGGATTAGGGCGTTCGGTGGTAGTGGGCGTCGCTACTGTAGCTCGTAGCGATTGATCAATTTCCACTAAAAAACGATCTAAGAAGCTCAAAGCACGCATAGTCATTAGCGCGGTAAAGTGGTCAGATAGTTGATGACATCATTTAACTTATCAGTACCAGTCATTTTGCTAGGGCCTGTTAAATATTTGCCATTGACGATGATACTAGGTACAGAATCAATACCTGATTTGGTGTTGATATCGCGTGCATAGCTTAACAGCGTGCTTAGCTCCATGGAACTCATAGCCTTATTAATGTCGTCAGTCGTATAACCGAAGGACTCAAAGAAACGGCGTAAATTATCATCATTTTTGGCGGTATTGCCACGCTCAAAACGCGGTAAAGGACGACGTTGTACATGCACTGCATTGAAGATTTTGTCGTGTAAACCTTTAGCGCCGTCGCGGTCTAGGATGTAACCGATATAATACAACTTAGCGTGATAGTCCCAAGTTTCTCCTAAAGTACCAGGTACCCGATTAAAGAAAACATTAGCTGGTTTAGTTTTTAGATACTCTTTAATAGTAGGCTCTAAATGGAAACAATGTGGGCAGCCATACCAGAAGATTTCAGTTACTTCATGCTGACCTGTAGGTGCTTTTAAGGCTACAGGCGGGTCAATGATTGAATATTGCTTACCCTCAGTATACTCAGCTTGGGTGACTTCCGACATACAGCCTACCAAAGTAAACAGCACTGCTGTTAAGACTGGCAGGAAAACCTTCATTATTCTCATCAATTATTCTCCGTCATTATTGTGTTGCATCGCAAAGCTGTAGCTAAGACCTTAACAATAGGCTTAAAGTTCACCATAAGAGTGTAGGCCGGAAAGAAACATATTGACGCCTAAAAAAGCAAATAGGGTGATGAATAGACCAACGACTGCCCACCATGCCATCTGCGTGCCACGCCAACCTTTAGAGAAGCGGAAATGTAGCCAAGCTGCATAATTGAGCCAGACAATCAACGCCCAAGTTTCTTTAGGATCCCATGACCAATAACCACCCCACGCTTCTGCCGCCCACATAGCACCTAAAATAGTCGCAATGGTAAAAAAAGCAAAGCCTAAGGCAATCGCTTTATAGGTAATATCATCCAGCATTTCCAAGGAAGGCAAGGCTTTTTGAGTGCTAGGCAATAGCAATAAAACAGCTAAGGCGCTCAGTAATAAAGTCACTGCAAAGGCAATTCCTGCTGAGTTCAAACCTAAGCTCAGCATACTGCCCTCAAAAGGTGTCTTACCAAAAGCGGTTCGGGCGAAAATCCAAATGAATAAGCCAGTAAAGATAAAACTAGGAACTAAGATAGCCACCAAACGCGACGGATTACTGTAGTAATATTTAATTAAATAAGCTGAACTTGTCATCGCGGCTAAAGCGAAGGCCCCATAGCCTACGAAATTAGCAGGTACATGAATTTTCATCCAGTAGCTTTTTAAAGCAGGAACCAAAGGCCGAATTTCATGGGCGCCACGCTCAAAGCTATACCAGAGTAAAAACGCAACTGCAGCACTAATGACTAATAAAGCAAATCCACCTAAAGCACGACTGCGGTAGCGGCTTTCATAATAAAGATAGAGGACGCCAGTGATCAGACAGAATAGTATAAATACTTCATACAAATTGCTGACCGGAATATGTCCAAATTCAGGGTCGACTAAATAGGATTCATACCAACGCACCATCAAGCCAGTAAAGCCCATGATGACTGCTGACCAAGTTAAAACACTGGCTGTTTTCGCAACGAATGCGTTATTGGCAATCAACCCACCAAAATAAAAGAAAGTGGCTATCACAAATAAAGCACTCATCCACATAATCGCAGACTGGCTTGAGAAGAGGTATTTTAAGCCAAAGACGGTTTCCGCATTAACAATGTTACCACTATATAACCAAACCCCTAGTAGGCTAAAGGCAGTAATCAGCAAGCTTAATGGCTGGACAGCACGCCAATTCCAGCCTAAGGTAATCAGGGCTGGAGCGCTAGCTAGAAGAAAGCCTTGCTCATAAACATCCATGGCATGGGAATAGAGCAGATAAGCATAAGCCGTGCCTGCCAAGACCAAAGCTGCCCAGATCCAATCACTAATTTTGAGGCGCTTCCAGAAACTTGGTTTGTCCATCAGCGCGTGCATGGCTTCTTGTGTAACAGACATTATCAATCACCTCTTGCTGTAAGCACTGTCTGAAAGGCTGAACGTAAGCGTTGGAAATACTTGTCAAAATCATGCGGATTGCGATTACTACTACCCGCTAAAATGATTTCGTTTTCACCCGACTCTAGGGGTTTAATCAGCACCCAAATTCTACGTTGTGCAACATAGAATAATAAAAAAACCCCAATTGTTAGCATAATACATCCGAGATAGACTACATCTTGTCCTGGGGAACGAGTAATTTGTAAGCCTGATGCTTCAATTTGTTTGAAGGTCTTGAGCTGAATATACCAAGGTGAGCCATAGAAAGGCAGATTAGCCATCGCATTCAAACTATCATCAAAGAACAACCAATCGCTATCTTTCGGCTCAGTAATACCGCGTTGTTTGAGTAAATCTATGTAGACGCCACGTAACGACGCTTGCAGAACCTTAGTAAAGGCTTCGCTGACTTGGGCGCGCTGATTTTCTGGAAAGCGTGCTTCGATATCGCTCATAATACCATCAAAGCCTTTAGTGGCGAATACTTGGGTTAGTCTAACCATGGAGTCCACTATTTGATTTTCTACAGCAGCATTATCAAGTTGTTGATTTTGCATAGCTCCCATAGAGCTTTGAGTCGTTGCGATAGCAGTCTTACGCACAAACGCCTCATCTTGTAAGGCATTTAAGAAAGCTAAGAATAATTCAGCTGAACCCTTCTGGTCAGCTGGAATATGCAGAAAGCGTTCAGGATCGGCAGGGCTTTTGCGTACACCGCTAATAAGATACAGACGTCCTTCAATAACAACAGGATTCATGTAATTGTTATATTCAATAGCTTCGCCCGCTGCGTTTCTAAGACGGAAGATTACACTAGGGCCTATATTTTTTTGCTCTTCTTCGCCTTTATCATTTTTGACTGGATTGATATTAAATAAGCGGAAGTTATCCAGCTCTAAGCGATATTTTTCAGTTGAACTGCTGAGGTTATAGTCTTGTGAAATATTACCGGTTAAGGTTTGTGGAGCGTATTGCTTAGTGAGTGGATTTAGTTGCAGTTGTACTTCAGAGCCACCATCACCAAAGTTTGCTTGATAGATAGCAGTTCCTTTATAAATTAAAGGGTGGTTGACTGAAATCGTATGTGCTAAGGGTTCTTTGAGATCTGGATCATGGATGATAATGTCACTTTCGAACGATTTAGGCTGACCAGTTGAGTAGTGTTCTACTCTGAAATCCTTAACTTCAATTTCATAAGGTAATCGCTGGACTAAATAACCATCGCGTACTGGTAGAAAAATGATATTAGCCGTGCGTCCTTCTGGGATATCAACAGAGCCTCGATAAGAAAAGCTATTCACGCCCAGCTGACTAATAGCGGGAACTTCTGAGGCAGGAATATTACGGGTTTCGGGTTTAAGCGTACCGCTCCACTCAGCAAACATAATTGGTAATTTACTATCCAGTAAGCCGCCAATAAAAATAACAATCATGCCAATATGGGTTAGCCAGTAACCCCATTTATTGGCACCACCTTTCATGGCTGCCACTACACTGGTACCATTCTCCTGATGCGTTCTAAAACGAAAGCCTTCACTTTTAAGCGTTTTCTGCGCTAAAGCTTGAATCTGTTCAGCTGATTGCGTCGTCGTAAAACTAGCAGAATGATGCATTGCACGCAGGGATTTCTCTTGAGCTTTCTCTCTAAAGTGGCGCAGTTCACGCAGAATACCGGGTGTATTCCGAATCACACAAGTAGTGGTTGATAGTAAGAGAAAGCCTAAAATCAGCAAAAACCAGATAGCTGAATACACATCATATAAGCCCAAGGAACCGAAGAACTCAAACCAGAATTTGCCAAATTTGATTTCATAGTCAGGGTAAGGCTGATTCTGCTTAAGTACCGTGCCGATGGCAGAAGCGATTGCTACGATCACTAAAAGCGCGATAGCGAGATTCATAGAACCTAGAAAATCAAGTAGGCGCGTGCTAGTGGGGCGAGCGGTTTTCATAAGTGCTGCTTAAGTCTAGGGTTGTTAGTCAAGTTCGTGTTCAGGCAAATGATAAAGGGTGGACTAGCCACCCTTCGTCTATATATCAGAAGATCAGCAAAGAGCAAATTACTTCTGTAAACCAGCGACGTATTCAGCAACAGCGTTCATTTCTGCATCAGTCATTTTGACTGCGATATTACGCATCATTCTTCCGTTATCATTAGCACGAGCACCCGTACGGAAACTGTTTAACTGATTCTTCACATAAGTGACTTGTTGACCTGCTAAAGATGGGAATTTAGCAGCTGGGTTACCGGTACCTGTTGGACCATGGCAAGCGGCACAGGCTGGGATACCATTAGACGCATTACCACCTTTATAAACTTGTTCACCTAGGGTGACTTGTGCTTCATCAGCTTTGCCTGGAGCAGTAGTTTGACTAGCAAAATAAGCAGCTAAATCTGCCATGTCTTGATCTGTCAATGGGGCGACCATTGGAGCCATTGAAGCATTGTAGCGGCCACCTTCAGCATTCTGACCGGCTTTAAAGTTCTGTAATTGTTTATACAGATAACCCTCAGATTGACCTGCTAATTTTGGCCATTCTGGGTTAGTGCTGTTACCATCAGCGCCGTGGCAGGCGGCACAGGTGGCTGATTTAGTCTTACCCGCAGCAGGATCGCCTTTAAGTGCTGCATCTGCTGCCCATACAGCGGAAGTGCTCAATGCAAGGCTAGTTAGTGCTAGGATGAGTGTCTTCTTCATCTAGAAAGTGCTCCCAAAAACATCGAAGTAAAGCTACAAATTCGTTTGCCTGAGAGGATGGCCGCCGGGTATCCTCCAAAAGTGCCAGAATTGTATATCATATCCCGCAATCATACCTCAAAAAATGCATTAGAGAACGCTAACATCATGATGAATCATTATTATCAGCAAGCTAGTTTTGTGCAGAGCGCCACTACCCCAAAAACACTTCCTAAAGAAAGTGGCCTCGAGATAGCTTTTGCAGGGCGTTCGAATTCAGGCAAGTCCAGTACAATTAATCGGGTGTGTTCGCAAAAATCGCTGGCGCGTACCAGTAAAACCCCTGGTCGTACTCAGCTGATTAACTTTTTTACCTTGCCAGAGGGTCAACTATTGGTTGATCTGCCCGGCTATGGCTATGCCAAAGTGCCTGAAAATCTCAAGATACAATGGCAAAAGTTTATCGAGGCCTATCTTACTACGCGAGGTACGCTCAAGGGCTTGATTTTGGTCATGGATATTCGTCATCCAATGACAGTGTTTGATCAGGGCTTATTAGCTTGGGCTGCACATCGCCAACTTCCAGTACATGTCTTATTAAATAAAGCAGATAAATTAAGTCGTGGTGCTGTGCAAAATACGTTACTAGCTGTACGTAAAGAGTTGAGTCAATACGCGAGCCCAGTAACAGTACAAGCTTTTTCGGCTAGTGGAGGCTTGGGTCTGGAAGAGCTATGGGCTAAGTTGGACGAGTGGTTTGAACGTGAGCTAAAAGAATCAACTGCCGCTATTCATTAAGCATTCATTTAGAAAGACATAGACTTTAAGGATCAAAAAGGAACCCCGGCCAAACAGGGGGTCTAAAAGCCGGGGTTTAATAAACAGGTCTGGATTGGGGATACCAAACCTGTATCCGCAAAAGAAACATCGACAGCACCGGGCTTTAGTGCTTTTTATGTCGCGTCTCTTCACTTCGCGGAAATTCGCAATAATTGCCTAGCTTCATTTTTAAATTAGAAGCTTTTTTAGCTTCTTATCTACTTAGATGAACGTAGGCTGTATCAGTTCCACCATTTATAGCATTTTTTTGCCGCTTGTCAATCTCATTAGCGTAAAGCATGTCTAAATAATAATCAGACTCTGAGTTTAGTTACTTTCCCAGAAAGGCTTTTGAGGGGCAGCTGGGTTGTTGGCTCCTGCTACTTGTCCAATACGTGCTTGAGCGGTAAAAGTTTGACCTGAGCGTAAATAAGTTATTTTTAATAAAGTGCCCGCCCGCACTGAACCAATTAAGCTTTTAACATCGCTAGCTGCGCTAATTTCGGCGTCATTGACCTGTAAGATCACATCGCCCGCTTGTAAACCAGCGCGTTCGGCTGCCGAGCCTGGAAACACACGTTCAACTAAAGCACCTGTATTGGCAGGTAAGCGTGAGTCGGTGGCAATTTGTGCATCAACATCACTGACTTCGATGCCTAAAAGCCCCCGTTCAACCTGCCCAAAGCGCACAATCTGATCAATAATACCGGCAGCTGTATTTACTGGAATGGCAAAACCGATACCAATGTTCCCACCACTTTGCCCCCCCAAAATAGCAGTATTAATGCCAATTAATTCCCCACGTAGGTTGACCAAAGCACCGCCTGAGTTGCCTAAGTTAATCGAAGCATCGGTCTGGATAAAGTTTTCATATTCGCCAATACCTGGATTGCGATGTAAGGCGCTGATAATTCCTGAAGTCACCGACTGCCCAATTCCATAAGGATTGCCAATGGCTACTACAAAATCACCGACCTTTAAGCGGTCAGAGTCACCAAAACGCATCGCAACAAGACGCTCAGGTTTAATGGCAATGATAGCTAAATCAACTTTAGGATCAGCACCAATCACACGTGCTTGAAAGCGGCGGCCATCACTTAAAGTAACAGTAATACGTTCAGCCCCTTCGATCACATGGAAATTAGTGAGAATATGCCCATGCCGTGAATGAACTATAACGCCTGAACCCGTACCGTCAATTTTGCGTTCGCCTTGTACGTTACCAAAGAAACGTTTGAAGAATGGATCATTTAAAATAGATTCATCAATTTTTTGTTTACCTTCAGTGGTAATATTCACCACTGCTGGGGTAACGCGCTCTAACATGGGAGCTAAGCTTGGTAAGGCTTGCCCGTTAACACTGTCAGGCAAAGCACCTGCACAGACACAGCCTTGTAAGCTAACCATTAAGAGCGTAGTAAGTAGAGCGCGTTTCCAAATACTTGGGGACATGTTATCTGCATCCTGAAACATTGTGCGTCACGAGTTTATTTATTTTAGACCAGCCACAGGCTCTTTTTACAAAGCTAAACCTTAAGCATTAGGTATGTAGTGAAAATACCACTATTTTGAATTTTGTTCCAAAAAAACCACGTAAACGCTTTTGCCGTCTATCGAGTCGTCTTTAAATGCTGACGTGGTGACCAGTTAAAAGTGCGCTCCATCTGTGCATAAAACTCTTGCTGTTGACTGGTGGTCGCTGGTGGAGTTTGGACTTGCAAAGTAATGTACATATCGCCTTGAGTTGTATGCGTGCTCAGTCCACGACCGGCTAAACGCATTTTCTTACCCGACTCACTGCCTGGGGGGATTTTCAAGCTAACTGGGCCATGCGGGGTGGGGGCTAGAATAGTAGAGCCTAAAGCTGCTTCCCAGGGACTGAGCGGTAAATCTAGATATAAATCTTGCCCTATCAGTTCATAATAGGGATGTTCAGCAATATGAATCACCAAGCTTAAATCCCCGCCCTTTAAACCTTTACCGGCTAAACGTAAGCGGCTACCCTCAGTTGAGCCTTTAGGAACACGTACTTGAAGGGCATCACCGTTTGGGCTTTGAATGGCTTTAACAGTGTCAAAAAATAAGTCTTCAACTTGCAACGTTAAATGATATTCCTGCGGCTCTACGGCAGCTTGAGAAGGAGAGTCAGCTACTTTGTCGCGACGTTTTTTGCCAAATAGACTATTAAAAATCGCCGAGCTACGACGTGTATCGGGGATTTCTTGTTTGCTAATCTCTTCAAAAAAAGCGACATCGACTTTGCGAGTCATAGGCGGTTCTTTCGTTGTGGGTTCAGCTTGCTTAGGGCGATTAGCGGTTTGTTGCTGCTCGTATTTGCGACGCTTGCTACTATCACTTAATATGTCATAAGCCTCATTCACTGCCTTAAAATGCTCTTCAGCCCCCGGCAATTGGCTCACATCAGGATGATATTTACGCGCTAACCGTCGATAGGCTAATTTAATGTCCTCTGCGCTAGCTCCCCGTGAAATCCCCAATACTTGATAATAATCTTTAGCGGCCATCATTATTCAATGTTCTGAATTTGTTCACGCATCTGTTCGATGAGTACTTTTAAATCAACGGCGGCTTGGGTCGTTTCTGCATCATTGGATTTAGAAGCTAAGGTATTTGCTTCTCGATTCAGTTCTTGCATGAGAAAATCCATGCGCCGGCCAATAGGTTCGTCGCGCTCAAGTACCGCAGTAATTTCGTCCAAATGCGCCATCAAGCGATCGAGTTCTTCTTCCACGTCTAAGCGTTGGGCAAGAATGACTAGCTCTTGTTCAAGGCGATTATTATCGGGAATCACATCCAATTCAGCTAAGCGCTGATAAATTTTTTCCTTAATGCCGTTAATAATCTCGGGACGACGTTTACGAATACGCACTAAGATTTCTGCAATTTGATCACAGCGCGAATCAATAAATTCAGCTAGACGTTTACCCTCACGTTCACGTGTAGCAATTAAATCATTTAAAGCAGTTAAAAGTAACTGTTCTGCTTCTTGCCCTAATTTTTCTAAATCAGGTGCACTGTCTAAAGTGACCCCGGGCCAACGTAAGATATCCACAGCCTTAAGGGTTTCGCTATTGTTAGTTAACGCTTCAATTTGCCGACATGCAATTATCAATGCACGCGCTAAGGGTTCATTTACGACAATGGTTGAAGTTTCACCAACTCCAGCCGCATAGCGCAAAGAGGCTTCTAACTTGCCGCGATGTAAACGATTTTGTAACAGGGTGCGAAAATTATTCTCTAAGGATCTAAACTCTTCAGGAACACGCAGACTAATATCTAAATAACGATGATTAACAGAACGTAACTCCCAACTCAATTTGCCATGGGTTGAAGAAATTTCGTGGTGTGCAAAAGCAGTCATGCTTCGAATCATGTCTGGTTTCCTATCCTGCTGGGGTTAAAAAGCTAATAGGCTCATATACTAGAGGATTTACTACCTCAGGTCATTTTTGTCTGCGCACAGCACCAAATTTGAATTTTTTCGACACCGTGATTACTTAATAATGCCTCTAATTCCGCACAAGTTGCACCCGTGGTGACGACGTCATCAAAGATCGCAATATGCTTATAAGGAAGCGGCTGAACTAACTGAAACGCTTGCTCTAGATTATGTTGACGCTCAGCTGCCGCCAATTTTTTCTGCTCATCGGTAGGGCGTTGTCGAATAACTTGCCGTAATAGCAAAGGTAATTGCAGTTGCTTGGCTAAAGGCCGTACTAATTCTACTGATTGATTAAACCCCCTTTGCCTCAAGCGCTTAGGATGCAAGGGAACCGGCAAGATGGCTTCAGGGAGTTCAGTGACAAGCTTTGGAAATTGTTGTGCTAATAACTCTGCTAAAAGCTGAAGCTTATCTAAAGATCGGCTGCTTTTGCCTTGCAAAATCAGCTGTTTAATAGGCGACGCATAGATAAAGGCACTAAACAGCGGAGTAGCAGCCGCTTGGCCAAGCGGCGTATTCCAAGGTAAGGTTTGATAGCATTGATTGCAAACCAGCTGCTTTGAGTTTGTAAGCTTAACTGCACACAGCGGGCAGGTTTTAGCATAACCAAGATAGCTAGACACAGCGTATAGCGATTGCTTAAATGAGTACAGCATAGAGTTTTAAGTAACTTAATTATTTTTAGTTCGGTTTTTTTTAAAGCTTAGTTGGCGGGCTAGCAAGGGCAAACTTAGCAAAAAACCCATCATAAGGCCGTAAGCATGAGCTACTGTGGCAATGGGTGCGCCAATTAACTGAGCACTCGCATTAGCTTGATCCGTGTAACTATCCAAGACTAGTTTCAAGATGAGTATGCTAAATAGCAGCAAACCAAGGCTTAATTGCTCACGAAAGGCTATTTGCAAAGAGCCGTGCAACAGTAAACCATATAGCACACCCGAAAAGCCTAAATACCATTGAAACTTGGGCTGCATAAATAGCAAACCTAGACTGATGCCTACGGCGAGCATAAGTATATTGAAGCTTATTTGTGGCAGGCTAAGTAAATGCCCACACAGCAATAGAAATACCCACCAGCCTATTAGATTGAGCGCTAAATGTATAAAATTGAGATGCACGAAATGCGCACTAAGTAGGCGCCAATAGTCGCCATCGAGGATTAAGCTACGTTCATACCGTAGTGTATCCTGCCAGCCATACAAGACGATAAGTAGTAGGCTAAAGCTTAAGCCATAAGCCAGCAAAGGCTTTGCTAGGTTTAATCGATTGGTAATGTGCTTCAGTGTCAGTTGGTTACAAGATTGGGGTATTATGCCATGATTGCGCCGTTTTTGAATTTGAAGGTTTGATAAGTCGAATGAATAAGCACAAGCAGCTAACTCGTCGTCACCCAGCTATGACTGGTTATACCCTGATGGAGCTATTAATTGTTATCACTATTATCGGGGTGCTACTAGGCATTGCGGTGGTGAATTTAAGAGGCACGCCGGATGAGGCACGGATTGCATCAGCCCAACAAGAAATCCGTACTATGGAGTTGGCTTTGGATATGTACCGGATGCATAACGCAGTCTACCCTAGCACTGAACAAGGTTTAAAAGCGCTGGTTGAAAAGCCTGCAGAAGCCCGTAAATGGCAAGCAGGTGGCTATCTAAAAACCAAAACGGTGCCGACTGATCCTTGGGGTAATCCTTATAGATATTTGAATCCAGGTACCCATGGTAATGACTTAGATATTTTCAGTGCAGGTCCTGACCAGCGTGAGAATACCCAAGATGATATTGGCAACTGGGAAAAGCAGTAAGTTTGATGTCTGCACGCAGCCAGCGCGGTTTTACTCTCGTTGAGTTACTTATCGTCCTCGTGGTGATGGCTGTGCTGGTTTCGATTGTATCCTTATCCTTTCGGAGTTTTGAAGCAGATCCCACCGAGCTAGCCTTAAAACGTCTACGTTTTGATGTGAACGTACTGAGCAGTGAGGCTATAGTACGTTCTGAGCCGTTAGCTTTAGGTTTCACCGAGACGGGTTATCATTTTTTTAAGCTGGATGAGAAAAATAAATGGATAGAAATAGAAAATGATAGCTTGTTCAAAGCGCGGCAATTTGAAGATAAAAATCTTAAGCCCCAAGTTTTGATCGATAAAGAAGCTATTAACTTGTCCTCGGAAGCTCCACAAGATCCGCAAATAGTGGTAGAGCCTACTGGCGAAATGACACCTTTCACTTATGAGTTGGTTGCAGGTAAAGATGCAGCACCTCAACGTTTAGACTTTGATGCTTTTGGCCAAGTCATCGAGCCTACTGCTAAAGACGATGCACAGAGCTAAATCTAACCGCACCCAAACAGGCTTTAGCTTAGTAGAAGTTCTGTTCGCCTTGTTTATCATTACCTTAGTGATTGGAATAGCTAGCCAAGTTGCTGCTAACAGTGTGCGTAATGCGCAACTCTTGAAAGAGGCAACTTTTGCGCGTTGGGTCGGTTTAAACCAGCTGGACCTTTATCAAATGGCTGTTGACAACAATAGTCCTGAGCCAGCCACTGAAGGAGAGGAGGAGATGGGAAATATGCCTTGGCGTTGGGTACGTGCAACCAGTCCCTCCAATTCCGATATTTTACTTGAGGTCAAGATATCCGTCTTTCACGGGGAAAACTCCACGGATGCTGAACCTGTTGCTGTGGTCAAGGCTTATATCCGCCCACCTTCTGCCAATTAATTTAAGTTTGGGATAAGAATTTTGCGTATCTATCCCCATTAGTGTATTGCCGCGTTTTCACTAGAATTCACTTCCCTGAAAAGCTATAGTTCAGCCTGCTAAAATGGGATGCTATCCATCCGCGATTATTGAGGAAGAGTTATTCATGAGAAAAGACAATTGTGCAGTACGCTCAGTGTTGGCGTTTTTTTGCGCTGTCTTAAGTTGGAGTTCTCTACAGGCTGCCGAAATCGTCTCTGTTGAAACCTCAAACTCACGCATTCAAACCGTTTTAGGTAGCTCAGTTATCCCCTATAAAGAAGTTACTTTATCTGCGCAAATTCCAGGTGTTCTCAAGTATTTTGCAGGTGAAGTAGGTAGTACTTATCCGCAAGGTGCAGTGCTCACTCAGGTCGATGAAGCGCAATTAGTTGCTAAACGCAATGCAGTATTAGCACAGATTCAAAATGCCCAATCTGTGCTGCAAAGTGCGCAGGCACAATATCAACGTGAAGTTATTTCTCCACGAAGTCGCGATATTGGCGCGATGCCTGGCTTTGGGATGCCAGCGATGATGGATAATTTCTTCACTCGCCCGATGGCTGACATGATGATGAATAATTATGACTCAGATATGGGGCGCTATTCTGACTTAGTAACCAGTGCTTCGGGTGTCTCACAAGCGCGTGGCTCTTTACAACAAGCCTATTCGCAATTGCAGGAGATTGATGCTGCTTTATTAAATGCTAAAGGCATAGCCCCTTTCGAAGGCGTTATTCTGCAAAAGATGGCTGAAGTAGGTGATACCGTCCAAGTAGGGCAGGCTCTTTTAAGATACGGTTTTGTTAAATACAAGCGTTTGCAAGCAGCAGTACCCGCCAGCCTGATGTCGCAAGTAGCGATGGGTATGGTCGTGCCAGTAAAAATAAATGGTGCGACCGAAACGATGGCTAAAGTTTCACAAATTTATCCAGTGGCTGATGCTGAACATCATACTGTGACCGTCAAGTTTGATTTGCCCGTCGATGTCGTAGCCGCACCAGGTATGTATGCTGAGATTTATTTATCGAATCCGCAAGCCAGCGATGAAACAGTGGTCATGATTCCCAAAACTGCTTTATTAAGTGGACGCAGCTTGCCTAGTGTCTTGGTGGTGGAAAATGGTAGCTCTTCGCTGCGCTTAGTCCGCTTAGGGGCTGAGTATGGGAATAAAGTTGAAGTGATTTCAGGTTTAAAGTCAGGCATGAAAATTCTGGATAACCCGCCCCCACGAGCAGTTTCGGGTTGGATGCCGGATACTCAATAACAGTGGTTCGCACTGTTATCTTATCCGTTTACTTTTTCGTAGTGGTAGATAGCGCATGAATGATTCCCCCCAGCCTAGCCAAAACCATGCTCATCGTTTAGGGATTGCCGGTCAAACTGCTAAAGCCTTTATTAACTCACCTTTATCTTTGCTGCTGCTCTTGGCTTTTTTAGCCATTGGTGCTTTAGGGCTGATGATTACGCCCCGCCAAGAAGATCCACAGATTTCGGTGCCGATGGTGGATATTTTTGTGCAGTATCCAGGCGCATCTGCACGTGAAGTAGAAGCTATTATCGCTCGCCCCCTAGAGGCGATTATGTCCGAAATTACAGGCGTGGATCATGTGTATTCGGCTTCGATGCGTGGCGAAGCGATGGTTACGGTACAGTTTAAAGTAGGCGAAGAACTAGAAACATCCTTAGTAAAGCTCTACGACAAGTTGACTTCTAATCGAGATGCGATTCCGCGTGGCGCAAGTGAGCCATTAGTTAAGCCTAAAGGCGTGGATGATGTGCCGGTAGTGACGGTGACTCTGTGGTCGAATGAAGTAGATGATGCTTCATTGCGCTTAGTGGGCTTAGAGGTTTTACAGGAGTTAAGGGGAGTCGCCAATACCAGTCAAAGTTTTATTGTGGATGGGCGTCGCGAAGAAATTCAGGTAGAGATTTTGCCAGAGCGTTTATCGACTTTTGGTGTGTCTTTGGAGCAAATCGCACGCACGATCCAAATGGCTAATTCCGAGCAGCATACGGGGTTTGTTGAGCCTAATCAGCAGATTTATAAAATTTACAGCGGTTATTTTTTAAGCTCAGCCCAAGATATTAAAAATCTCATAGTCACTGTCGTAGACGGTCGTCCTGTGTATGTGCGGGATGTGGCGGAGGTGAAAGAAGCCCCGAGTGATGCAACGCATACGGTCGGTTATTACACTGGTGAGGCCTCAGCAGACAGCGAAAGAGCGTCTAATGCAGCCGCGGTCACCTTAGCCATTGCCAAAAAGCATCGCACCAATGGAGTTGAAGTTTCGCAGGCTATAATACAGAAGCTGGAGGGACTAAAAGGCCAGATCATTCCCGATAACATACATGTCGAGATCACTCGTGACTATGGCGCTACGGCTAGAGCCAAGGTTAATGAATTACTCAAGAAGCTGTTTATTGCCACTATGATCGTGACGGTCTTGGTGTGGTTAGCTTTGGGTTGGCGTGCTGGCTTGGTTGTTTTAATTGTGATTCCAGCCGTGATTACGACCACCGTCTTTGCAGCTTGGATGCTGAATATGACGATTGATCGCGTCAGTTTATTTGCCTTAATTTTCTCGATTGGTATTTTGGTCGATGATGCCATCGTGGTAGTAGAGAATATTTATCGTCGCTGGTTATTGGTAGGGCAACAGAGCCTAGCTATTGCGGTAGATGCTGTACGCGAAGTAGGCAATCCCACTATTTTAGCGACAGCCACGGTCATTGCAGCACTCTTGCCGATGGGTTTTGTCAGCGGAATGATGGGGCCTTATATGATGCCAATCCCTGTGCTTGGCTCGGTAGCGATGCTGATTTCTTTATTTGCAGCCTTTGCCTTTACGCCTTGGCTCACGAACTTATTCAAACCCAGCCTCGCAAAGCTACACGCAGATGCAGAAAAAGAACATAAACAAGCTGCACGTTTAGAAGCCTTATTTCGCCGCTTAATTCTGCCTTTAGTGGATAGTAAACTAAAGGGCTATGCTTTCTTATTTAGCATAATCCTAATTTTCTTCGCTTTGATGACCTTATTTTATCCCCTAAAAGCAGTGCCAGTAAAAATGCTGCCTTTGGATAATAAGCCCGAATTTAATGTCGTGGTGAATATGCCAGAAGGTACTGCTTTGCCTGTCACGGCTAATTTAATCCACCAATTAGCGACTGAGATGCAAAAACTGCCAGAAGTAACGGCGGTACAAACTTATTCTGGTACGGCTTCACCGTTTAATTTTAATGGTTTAGTACGGCATTATTATTTGCGTCAACAAGCTTGGCAGGGCGATATTCAAGTGCAATTGCTGGATAAACATGCGCGTTCACGCACCAGCCATGAAATCGCAGTACAAGCCCGGGAAATCTTAACGCCACTTGCTCAGGCTGTAGGTGCGAGTATTCAAGTGGTCGAAATGCCACCTGGCCCTCCAGTACTACAAACGGTAGTAGCGGAAATTTATCATCAAGACCCAATTATTCGTCGGCAAATGGCAGCTGATATGACCCATTTCTTCAAACAGGCGAAGAATTTAGGTGATGTCGATAATATGCTAGAAAACGATTATGAAAATCTGCGTTTTGTAATTGATACCGATAAAGCTCAACGGAATGGGATTACGGTTGAGGATGTCAATCGCGCTTTAAGTATGGCCATGGGGGGCTTTGTATTAGGTGATATCAAGAAAAATGCCTTAATTGACCCCACCCATATCATTATGCAAGTTCCGCTGAGTTCACGTTCGCAAATTATGACTCTAGTTCAGCTACCTGTGACGAATGCACAAGGTAAGTCGGTGGCTTTATCTGAGTTGGGTGGCTTTATTCGGGAAGCGCAAGACAAGCCAATTTATCATAAAGATCTTAATCCAGTGGAATTTGTCACTGCTGAAGGGGTAGGGCGTTTAGCTGCTCCGGTTTACGGTCAAAAAGAGGTCGAAGGCTTGCTAATGGCGGCGAATGAAGGTAAGGGCTATACCGCGCCTGATGGTAGTCTGATTAATAGTGGCTATTGGTTTAAGTCACCCAACCATTTGGAGTTAAAATCCTCTTTTGTCTGGGCGGGTGAGTGGACAGTTACCTTTGAAACTTTTCGTGATATGGGGATTGCTTTTGCAGCAGCTCTCGTTTTGATCTATATGTTAATCGTAGCGCAATTCGGTAATTTCATTTTGCCTGCGATTATTATGGCTCCGATTCCTTTGACTTTAATTGGGATTTTGCCAGGTCATTGGATAATGGGTGCCGAATTTACTGCAACCTCCATGATTGGTTTTATTGCACTCGCTGGGATTATTGTAAGAAACTCGATTTTATTAGTGGATTTTGCGCGTGACGCAGTAGTGAATGAAGGTCTAAGCCCCCGTGAAGCAGTCATTCGTTCCTGTGAGGCAAGAACAAGGCCGATTTTGATTACAGCCTTAGCCTTATTAGGTGGATCCATGGTGATATTATCGGATCCAATTTTCCAAGGAATGGCAGTGTCCTTGATTTTTGGTGGAGCTGTTTCCACCTTATTGACCTTATTAGTGATTCCTTTAGGGTGTATTAGCGCTGGAGAGTCTTTAGGTTTACCCTCAAAAGAAACTACTCCAAATGGCATATTAAATCAGCCTTCAGTAGGGGTAAGGCGTAAAAAGATTAAATGGTTAGCGGTCATGCAAGGCTTGATCGTTTTTCCAGTGATGTATGTAGTTGCGTTATTGACTAGCATCAAGGACGGTATACTTGATACTGCTAAAGTCTTTTTACGCTGGCGAAAGAAGCGCCAATCTGTTAAAACATCGCACCGATTAGACAAAGCTGCTCGACAAAAGCCTGTAAGTTCGGGCAGGATGCTGAAGCCTGAGCCTGAGCCTGAGCCTGAGCCTGAGCCTGAGCCTGAGCCTGAGCCTGAGCCTGAGCCTGAGCCTGAGCCTGAGTTACGTCGCAAAGTGATAGAGCCAAACTCTGGCATGGACGAGCTAGAAAAGCCAAGTCAGGTCGAGCCAGAAAAGAGTGAGAATAATGAGTCGGCAGGAGCTGCCAAACCTGCTAAACGCAGAGGCATCAAGCTGAAAAAAGATATTTAAATTTTAAGGAGTTCTTTAATGAATATGCTTAATAGAAATCTGGTTGCGTTGGCTATCGCGACAGCTTTAGCTTCAGGCGCAGTGCTGGCAGCTGATTTACCTTTGCCACCTCCGGGGCCTTTCGTGAATCCTGCTGAAATGGCAGTGTCTAACTCGAATACTGCGGTAACTAGTACTAGTAAGACCGTTGATTCTACTGCAAACACAGGCAGTGTAGCAGTAACGGTACAAGCCGCTGATATGCCAGCGCCTCCTCCAGGCCCTTATGCGACGCCAGTACTTGTTGAAAGTGGTATTACTGTAGAGCAAGCTGTGCCAGCTGCTCCACAACTAGCTATGCCAAGCTTGCCAGAGCAACCAGCAGCCCCTGAACAGACGGCTCAAGCTCCGGCACAACCTGCTGCTCCTGAGCAGGCTGCTCAAATGCCAGCACAACCCGTTGCTCCTGAACAGACAGCTCAAGCACCAACTCAACCAGCTGCGCCTGAACAAACGGCTCAAGCACCAACCCAACCAGCTGCGCCTGAACAAACAGCCCAAACTCCAGCAGAGCCAGCAGCCCCTGAACAGACAGCCCAAGCTCCAGCAGAACCAGCAGCCCCTGAACAGACGGCTC
The DNA here is from genome assembly GCA_008015155.1 of Thiothrix sp. Classification (GTDB taxonomy): domain Bacteria; phylum Pseudomonadota; class Gammaproteobacteria; order Thiotrichales; family Thiotrichaceae; genus Thiolinea. The sequence goes on along the minus strand of SSFA01000026.1, from coordinate 83,613 downwards.
AAGCACCAGCACAACCTGACGCTCCTGAGCAAGCGCCAGCTAATCAGCTAGCTATGCCAAGCTTGCCGGATCAACCAGCAGTGCCTGCCGCTCCTGAACAATCAGCACAAGCGCCAGCTCAACCAGCTGCTCCTGAGCAAAGTTCAACACAGTTGCAAATGCCTGATATGCCTAGTCAAGCAGCAGGGAGTACTGAGCAAGCTGCCCAAGCCCCGCAGCCACCTGTAGAGCCACAAGCTCCAGACATGCCAGCACAAGCTGGCACACCCACACCACCACAACAACTAGCTCAAGTGCCAGCTGTACCACCGCAGATGCAAGGTCGGCCTATGGGGCAAATGATGCCGATGAACGCTATGCCAATGGCCATGCCTTATCCGCAACAAGTCCAATATTGGTATATTATCCCTGTTGTTCCTCAGGCTAACCAAATGCCAATGATGATGATGCCACAGGGTATGATGCCCATGTACAACATGCCAGCGGGTCAACCACGTATGTATATGCAAGGCGGACGGATGCAGCGCCCACAGTCAGCAGCGCCACAAGCACCTGCTCAACCACAACAACCAGCTCCAGCTCAATAGCTGGAATAATTCAGCTATGAATCAAGGTTCATAGCTGGAAGCGAAAACTGGGCATGATTACAGTTATTGGCAATCTCAAAGGTGGTACAGGTAAAAGTACAGTCACTTTTAACCTAGCGCTTTGGGCAGCGACTCGACAAAATGTACATGTATTGGTGTATGACTTAGATCCGCAGTCGACTACTTCGGATGCTTTTGAAATTCGCGCTGAGGAAGGCTATCTACCACTGCTAAAACCAGAGCGAAAGGTAGAAAATTTAGGCTCTGCAGGGCAGCATACCCATGTTTTGGTTGACATTGGTCTGGCTGACATGACTGCTACTGAACTAGCGATTCAGCAAGCTGACCATATCCTGATCCCAGTTTCGCCGAGCCAAGCGGATGTGTGGTCAACGCAACGGTTTTTGAAGATGATTGCTGATATTCGTCAGCAGAAGCCAGTTAAGTTATTTGCTGTACTCAATCGAGCAGATACTCATGCTAGCGTGCGTGAAACTGCAGAAGCAGCAGAAGCATTAGGTATGTTAGATGATCTGCGCTTATTAGATTCGCGTCTTTATTTAAGAACAAGCTACCGCCGCTCTTTTAGTGAAGGCTTAGCGGTATTTGAAATGGAACCACGCTCTAAGGCATCAGCTGAAATCGATGCCTTGGGGCGGGAGCTTTACCACCTTATTAATTAACCATATTCAGGGTTTGGAGACAGGAGAATATCCATGAAAGCTTTCCGTTGGCTATTAGTGCATCCCATAGCGTTTGCTTGGATACTGGCAGCTATTGCTATTATTTTAAACTGGATTGTAGGCAGTGGTGCGCCACCGAAGAAAGAGCATGAAGCCAAAGCCGGCCAGCATGAAATGCAAGCTCATCAAAATGCGGCTGGGCATGAGCAAGGCTCAACAACAGCGCAAACAGCTGCAGCAATGCCAGCAGATCATGGTGCTGAAGCTAATGCAACAGCTACTCCTGCTACTACAGAACAAACTGCTTCTGCTTCAGTAGCTGAGCAAGCTGCTAAGGGTAGTACAGCTGAAACTACGGCTGCTGCAACTGACTCTCAAACCGTCAATGAAAATTCTAGTGCTGAAGATTTATTGTTAGCTGCGCGTGAAGCTTATTGGAGTGGTGAATATGATCGCTCTGTTGGCTTCTATCAGTCTTTGTTGAAGAAAGATAACAAGCCTGATTATAAAGGTGAGTTAGCCAATGTCTATTGGAAACAAGGCAAAAGCGCGGATGCGGTCAGCCTTTATGCTGAAATTGCGCCTTGGTTAGCTGAGCAAGGCCGGGTGACTGAATTACAAAGCATTAAAGTCTATGCTGATGTCGTTGATCCTGCTAAAGCGTCTGAAATTGGCAGTTTGATAAAATAATAATATCTCTTCATGGCATGTCTACGGGCATGCCATTACTCTCTGATCCACCAAAGATAAAAAAGCAGGCTGCTGTATTTGAAGCTGCCTAATGTTTTATTGTTTGGGGTTTCCTACCGAAGCTCCTCTACCAACCCACAGGAGCGCCCGCATGTCGACTCAATCTAAGCTTGCTTTAGATGAAGTTAATGTAGAGTTGAAAACTGTCGAAAACGAATTAAATGAAGTAGAGCAAGATTTGCGTGAGTTTGAAAGCCATCAAACACAGGCAACGACTTTACTGAAGTTTTTAGTGTATCCCTCGCTAATCGCTTTTGTGATCTTGGCAGGTTATGGGTTTTATTTGATTCAACGTCTAACGACCGATGTGAATCGTCTAGCTGAAACGATTGTGCAATTAAGTGCTTCAGTCGATAGCAGCATGGTAAGTATTTCTAATAGTATGACCACTATGTCTGGGCAGATGGCGAGTATGGTGGATTCTACCAATGCCATGTCGAGCACCATGCAGTCAATGAATAACAGTACTCAACGTATGTCTACTGATGTTACCCAAATGAATGCATCTACTCAGCATATGGCGGCATCGGCTTATCATATGCAACAGGATATGTGGAGCATGAACCGCAGTATGGCTAAGCCCCTGCGTTTATTTAACAGTTTTATGCCCTTTGGTGGTGGCAATGATAATCCACCAATGCCCCCCTCAGCTGCACCGCTAGTACCTTATTATAACAGTCCGTATTATAATGCCGGCTGGCCTTATCAGGGGCAGCAAGGAGTAGTAACCACCGTGCCACAAGCACCGTCTACCGTTGCTCCGATAACTCAACCATTACAACAACCTACCAAGCCAGAAGCAGAGAGCCGCTCTCAACTGAACTTATCAGCGGCTGCAACCTTGGCAGGTTTGCATTAATAAATAAAGGATCGTCGCATGACCCCTGATAAACGCATGGAGCAAAGGCTTAATCTGCTACAAGAGCATTTAAAGCGTGAAAATCCCACTATGGTGGATGTTGTTGGTAAATACCGCGAGCTTGATGTAGTTGCCAAGAAAATCGGCCTATTAGCACCGGGTGAATCCTATGCAACTCAAATTTCATGGTGGCCGCTCATTTCGATTTTGGGTACCTTTTCAGCAGGCAAGTCGAGTTTCATCAATACTTATTTAGGTCTAGAGCTACAGCGTACTGGCAATCAAGCCGTTGATGACCGCTTTACTGTGATTACCTTTAGCCCAGATGATAGCCAACGTACTTTACCCGGTTTAGCATTAGACGGTGATCCGCGTTTTCCGTTCTATCAAATTGGCGAAGAAATTGAAGCAGTTAGTGCTGGCGAAGGCTCGCGTATTGACAACTATTTACAAATGAAAGCAGCACCTAGTGAAAAGCTGCGGGGCCGCATTCTGATTGATTCACCCGGGTTTGATGCTGATGCACAGCGTAAAGCGATTTTGCGTCTCACGGATCACATTATTGAGCTGTCCGATTTAGTCATGGTGTTTTTTGATGCGCGCCATCCTGAGCCGGGTGCAATGCAAGATACCTTAGAACATTTAGTGCGTGGCACTCAACGCCGTAATGATAATTCTAAGTTCCTATTTATTCTGAATCAGATTGATACTTCAGCACGTGAAGATAATTTAGAGGATATTGTAGCCTCTTGGCAAAAAGCGCTGGTTCAAAGTGGCTTGTCTGCAGGTAGTTTCCATATTCTGTTTAATGATCGTTTGGCTGTGCCTGTTGCTGATGAAGCAGTGTGGGCGCGTTATGTGGCTAAACGTGATGCCGATTATCAGCGCATTATGGAGCGGATTGATGGTGTGAATGTGGAGCGCGTCTATCGGATTATTGGGAATTTAGAATCCACTAGTAATCAGATTGAGCAGCAGGCAATACCTCGTCTACGTAGCTTATTGCAGCGCTGGCGGCGTGATACTTTAATTTGGGATGGGATTGCTTTTGCTGCATTAGCCGTTGGCGGTATTGCTTTAACAGTTTGGTTGGGTTGGTGGCAGGGTTTGACCTTTAATCCGCCTTGGCTGGCTGAAGCGCAATCAAGCCCTATCATGTCAGCGATTTTCATTGCTATTCCAATTGTGGTGCTGTTGGTCGTGCATTTCTTAATTCGTAGCAAAGTGCGTAGTTATGTCGGTAAGTCATTAGGTACTGAAGAGACTTATGGCAACTTACAAGCCGCTTTTAAGAAAAGCACAGGTTTTTTCCGTTCGATCTTCCAAAGCAACCCTGCGGGCTGGGGCAATTTAAATCGGCGGCGTTTGGATAATATTCGCCATTCCGTTGATCGTTTGGTACAGCGTCTCAATGACCGCTTTACGAATCCGTCAGGGCGTGATCCTGCGCCAGCTGTTAAAGGACGCTAGTTTTGCGCACGCAGCTGCGACAGCAACTTGCTTTAATGCCAGCTTGGATACTGGCATTAGCATTTTTTGCTTTGCTGACAGCCTGTAGCTCTCAGGAGAATACAGCGGTGCATTTGCAAGGCGAGAGCATGGGGACGACTTGGCATATTACGTTTCTACCAAATCCACGCTTGACCAAAGATGCCAAAGCCTTGCGTACGGATATAGAGGCGATTCTAGTGCGCATTGATGAGCAAATGTCCAATTGGCGCAAGGATTCAGAAATTTCGCGTTTTAACCAAGCACAGGTGACAGAGTGGTTTCCAGTTTCTTTGGATTTAATCAAAGTAGTTACAGTTGCTCAGCAAGTTAGTCAGCTTAGCAATGGTGTGTATGATGTCACTGTGGGCCCTTTGGTGAATGTTTGGGGGTTTGGTGCTACCAAAAAAGCAGAGGCCAAACCGACTGATGCAGAGATTCAAGCTGCTTTAGCAAAAGTAGGTTATCAAAAATTATTTGTACAGGAACAGCCGCCAGCCTTGCGTAAAGCAGTGCCTGAGTTGTATGTCGATTTAGCCTCTATCGCGCCTGGCTATGCAGTTGATTTAATCGGTGAATACTTTGTACAGCAAGGCATCACAGATTATATGGTGGAAATTGGTGGTGAGGTACGCACTTTGGGTAAAAGCCCACGTGGTGATAATTGGCGTATTGGCATTGAGAAGCCAGTCGACCTTGGTAGTGCAGTACATCAAGGTATGCTGTTAATCAATTCAGGTTTATCGACCTCGGGCGATTACCGTGATTTCTTTATGGAAAACGGCAAACGCTATTCACATACCATCGATACAAGTACCGGTTACACTGCTAGTCACAGCTTGGCTTCTGTGTCAGTGGTAGCAGAAAACGCTACCTTGGCTGATGCGTATTCGACGATGCTGATGGCGATGGGTGAGGTCAAAGGCAAAGCTTTTGCGGATACACACCAACTGAAAGCCTTTTTTATTTGGCGTACTGATAAAGGCTTTGAAACTTATGCAACTGCTGATTTTCAGCCTTTACTCCTAAAGCCTTGAATCTTCATGTCACAGGTTATTTTATTTAACAAGCCCTATGATGTGCTTTGTCAGTTTACTGATGAAGCAGGACGGCAGACCTTAGCCGACTTTATTAAGCAAGCTAATTTCTATGCGGCAGGGCGCTTGGATCGTGATAGTGAAGGATTGTTGGTGCTGACCAATGATGGGCGCTTACAGCAGCAAATTGCAAACCCTAGGTATAAAACGTTTAAAACCTACTGGGTTCAAGTCGAAGGTTCGCCCACTACAGCAGCCTTAGCTGCCTTGCGTAAAGGGGTAAAGTTAAATGATGGTTGGACTTTACCCGCTGAAGTCTGCGTAATCGAGGAACCCGCTAACTTATGGCCGCGTCAGCCACCGATTCGAGTAAGAAAATCGATTCCTGATACTTGGTTAGAATTAAAAATTTGTGAAGGACGTAATCGCCAAGTCAGACGGATGACTGCTGCAGTGGGCTTGCCAACTTTGCGTTTGATTCGTTATCAGATTGGAGCATGGACGCTGGATGGCCTGCCTTGTGGGAGTTGGCGTTTTGCCTAGTCCAGCGTCTTAGCGAGGTTGCAATTAACCAAGAGAGAAATTAAAAAGCGCTCGCAGCGGTATATGATTGGAGGAGAGGAGGAGTCATGTACCTATTAAGCTGCGAGCGCCGACAAATTGTTTGCACTTATCATCAAACTGAATTTCAGTTGCTTCGTGCTATGAAAGTCATAATAGGGACTGTTGCTGCAATGCACAAGTGACGAAAATTGTCCCTTCAGGTTAATTATTCTAACCATTAAGCGCTGAACTTTCTAAGTACTCAAGTCGACGCTCTAAGTCTTCAATGCGTTTTAATAAAGCTTCGTAGTTGCTTTCATCCAGTTCAGCCGTGTTAGCCGATCTACTAGTCGAGGTTTCCAACTGAAGTAGCTCCAGCGTTTCAGTGCCCAAGGTGTGATAGTAACGTTCTTCACGTTGCCCAGCTTGGGGTGGAAGTTTCATCACTAAAGGTTGATCTGTTTTTAACCAGTCTTCTAGGATAGTACGGATGTGTTCTGCGTCTTTAAACTCAGCCATACGCTCTGTACGCATCTTCAACTCATTTAAAGTTTGGGGGCGGCGCAACATTAAGACTGCTAACACGGCTTGTTGTTGGGGTGTTAAATTGAGTTTGCGGTTTAGTTTATGTTCAACCCGCTGAGCCCGCCCGCTGTTTTGCATCACAATCCAGCCAAATTCAATTAAACTGCGGGCAAGATGCCCGACATCCCCTTCCTTCAGGTTCATTAAAGGCTCGCGGCTAGTTTTTTGATTGCAAGCAAGCATCAATGAATTAATAGTCAATGGATAATTGTTGGGGGTGGTTAGGTGTTTTTCCATTAAACTACCTAGAATACGTAGCTCTTCAGCGCTAAAAGGTGGTTTTTGCGTGTCGTTCAAGGTCTGCATGGTTTAAGGCCTAGGTATTGTTATTCATAGCAGCAGTTTAATATAAGCATAGTTTTTGCGCATTAGGAGTGGCTCTTAGGATGCAAGATTATCTTAATCCTGTCATTGCAAGCTTAGCTAAGCAGCTGCAGCAAGCGGGCTGGTCTCTGGTTATTGCCGAATCCTGTACAGGAGGAGCGGTAGCTAAAGCTTGTACCACAGTGGCTGGTAGTTCCACTTGGTTTGATAGTGGGTTCGTGGTCTACAGTAATGCTGCTAAGCAGCGCCTATTGAAGGTTGCGCCACAAACGATTGAGGCCTATGGGGCAGTGAGCGAAGCTGTCGTATTGGAAATGGCCAAAGGCGCATTGCAGCACTCAGTTGCTCAGGTGGCCCTAGCCATCAGTGGTATTGCAGGACCAGGTGGAGGCAGTGCTTATAAACCTGTTGGTACGGTGTGTGTTGCTGTGGTGGTTAGAGCGGGTATCGAGTGGGTACATACTTTCTATTTTCAAGGTAATCGTGAACAAGTCCGTGATCAAGCAGTAGTAGAAGCACTCAAAGCTGTCGATAGCTTATTGGCAAGCTAGAAGTTGGATCAAGGCAAATATCCAACTTCTGCTTATGAACTAGTCAGTTAATTGTGAATATATTTATTAAACACATCAGTGAAATCACGTTTAGTATGCGTGACTAACAGAGCGGTATTGAGCTGACTAAGTAATTCTTTGAATTGGCCTACTACCTCGCCGTTACTAGCGGTATTGAGTTTATACAGCGATGAAGTGGCATTGAGTGCTTGTCTGACGTTATCGCGGCAGACCCCATCTGCCACTTGGCGTTTGTTAATGCTGATCAGGCTTTTGTAGATATCTTTTAGTTGTTCCAAATAGGTTTTGCGCACGTCAATACTGAAGCTGACACCAGCAATAACGAATTTTAATTCGATATCCATATCAATTGTTCCCGCCGTTTCAATGCGCACTTGCTCAATGAAAGCACTAGCATAGTCGTAACGCTTGATCATACGCTTAGAGGACATAGCCGAGTCGCCATCGACATGGATAAGAGCGAAGTTGGTAAAACAATACTCATCCTTTTTAGATTTAATCAGGAAGAAGATTTTTTCGCCATCTTCGTGAAACAAGTAATCATCCGCATCGACTTTATCATAGTCAGCAGGGGTAATAATCACACCGATATCGCTTAAGCCCAATGCTTCAGAAGCTAATTTTTTGAACATCCCGACCTCCTTATTTTTACAAAATTTATATTTATTAGAATGTTATGGAAGTGTAGCACAGCTTAAACTGAGCGCGCATTTTTGCTCCTAAACGGCAGTTTTTAGGGAGCACTAGTGGAGTTGATTAATACACCTAGTTCTATTGTTGTTTTCCGCCTAAAGTGATCTAGAAATCATCTTGTTACTAAAGCTTTCTGCGGGTTAGTCTAAGTTCTATTTGGTTAAAAAATCTTATTATTCATAAAGATAGCTTACTTTAATGCTTGCCGTTAAAAGGTTAGTTTTTTGTTCGTTTTTTTCGTCTGTTTTAGTTCTATCCTCTTCGTAACTATGCGATAATTAGCTCGTTCAAACAGATTAATTTTACTCAGTTATAAGGAGTGACCGGCATGGATGAGAACAAGAAAAAAGCATTGGCGGCAGCATTAGGACAGATCGAACGTCAGTTCGGCAAAGGCGCAGTAATGCGTATGGGCGACGCTGCTGCAGTAAGGAATATTGAAGCGATTTCGACTGGCTCTTTGACTTTGGATATAGCTTTAGGCATTGGCGGCTTACCAAAGGGGCGTGTCATTGAGATTTATGGCCCAGAATCTTCTGGTAAAACGACTTTGACTCTGCAAGTCATTGCTGAATGCCAAAAAGCAGGTGGCACTGCGGCTTTCGTTGATGCTGAACATGCATTGGATCCAAGCTATGCAGCGAAGTTAGGTGTTAATGTCGATGATCTATTAGTGTCGCAACCGGATACCGGCGAGCAAGCCTTAGAAATCGCTGACATGTTAGTGCGTTCAGGGGCAGTCGATATTGTAGTCGTTGACTCAGTAGCAGCTTTAACACCCAAAGCTGAAATTGAAGGCGATATGGGCGATTCACATGTAGGCTTACAGGCACGTTTGATGTCACAAGCTTTACGTAAACTCACAGGTAATATTAAGCGCTCTAATACCTTAGTGATTTTCATTAACCAGATTCGGATGAAGATTGGGGTTATGTTTGGTAGCCCAGAAACGACTACTGGGGGTAATGCGCTAAAATTCTATGCTTCAGTCCGTTTAGATATTCGCCGCATTGGTTCTATCAAAAAAGGTGAAGAAGTTATCGGGAATGAAACCCGCGTGAAAGTGGTGAAGAATAAAATGGCTCCGCCATTTAAACAGGCTGAGTTTGAAATTCTTTATGGTGAAGGTATCTCGCGGGAAGGAGAGCTGATTGAGTTAGGCGTGAATCAAGGCCTGATTGGTAAAGCGGGTGCTTGGTATAGCTACAATGGTGAAAAAATTGGTCAAGGCAAAGACAATGCCAAAAACTATTTGAAAGAACATCCCGAAGTAGCCAAAACGATTGAGCAAGCTATTCGTGCCGCTGCCTTAACTGCTCCGATTATTACTTCCGCAGCTGAAGAAGATGATGATTTGCCAGAAGATGAATTAATGTAATGTTCTTTCCTCTAGTCTTACAGGTGCTATAGTGTCAGCTTCTGCAACAGAAGCTGATCTGTTTGCCAAAGCGCTGCGAGTGCTGGCTTTACGTGAGCATTCGCGCCTTGAATTAGCAAAAAAATTAGCAAGTTTAACAGAAGATAGTAGCCTGATTGAGCAAGTCTTAGATAAGCTAGCGCAGTCTGATTATTTAAATGATCAACGCTATGCAGAGATGCTAGTGCGTTCTTCTGTTTCAAAAGGTTATGGCCCTTTAAAACTCGCCCATTTACTGCGTGAAAAAGGCGTGAATTCGGAGTTGGCTAAAACCGTATTAGACGCAGCTGAAATTGATTGGCAAGCTTTGGCAGCTTATCAACGGCAGAAAAAATTTGGCGATACTCTCCCCCGTGATTGGCCAGAACGCGCCCGTCAAAGCCGCTTTTTAGCTGGGAGGGGCTTTTATTTAGAAACAATTAATGCGGTTTTCCATGAAAAGTGCTGAGTTAAGACAGAAGTTTTTAGGTTATTTTGCAAGCCAAGGTCATGAAATCGTGCCTTCTAGCTCGCTAGTACCCGGTAATGATCCTACTTTATTATTCACCAACTCAGGGATGGTACAGTTTAAGGATGTTTTCTTAGGCTTAGACAAGCGTGCTTATGTACGTGCAACCACAGCCCAACGTTGTGTGCGTGCTGGCGGAAAACACAATGACCTTGAAAATGTCGGCTACACCGCGCGGCATCACACCTTTTTTGAAATGCTTGGCAATTTCAGTTTTGGCGATTATTTCAAAGAAGATGCAATTCGTTTTTGCTGGGAGTTTCTCACTGAAGTATTAAAGCTACCGAAAGAGCGCTTATGGGTCACTGTGTATGCAGAGGATGATGAGGCTTTTAAGATTTGGTCAGAAGGTATTGGTTTCCCAGCGGATCGCATCAGCCGAATCGGTGATAATAAAGGGGCGCGTTATGCCTCAGATAATTTCTGGCAAATGGGCGATACAGGCCCCTGTGGCCCTTGTACCGAAGTGTTTTATGATCATGGTCCCCATATTTGGGGCGGGCCTCCAGGTACGCTAGAAGAAGATGGCGATCGCTTTATTGAAATTTGGAACCTCGTTTTTATGCAATTCGAGCGTACCAAAGACGGTGAAATGCGCCGTTTACCCAAGCCTTCTGTTGACACGGGGATGGGTTTGGAGCGCTTAGCTGCCATTCTACAGGGCGTGCATAGCAACTATGAAATTGATCTATTCCAAGCGCTTATTCAAGCCGCTAGCAATTTAGCAGCAGCAGGCACTGACCCCAATAGCGCTTCCTTAAAAGTGATTGCTGACCATATTCGTTCTTGTTCCTTCTTAATAGTCGATGGCGTTTTACCTTCTAATGAAGGGCGCGGTTATGTATTAAGACGGATTATTCGTCGTGCGATTCGTCACGGCTATAAACTAGGCATGCAAGCACCTTTCTTCTATAAGCTGGTGCAGCCTTTAGTAGAACAAATGGGTGATGCTTATCCAGAATTAGCTAGAATGCAAACTCAAGTTGAACAAGCTCTCGAGAAAGAAGAGCGTCGTTTTGCTGAAACGCTTGAGCAAGGCATGAAAATCCTTGAGAGTGCGATCGCTGAGCTTTCTGGCGATACCATTGATGGTGAAACCGTATTTAAACTTTATGACACCTATGGCTTTCCGCTAGATTTAACGGCAGATATTGCACGTGAACGCCATTTAAAATTGGATGAGGCAGGCTTTGACGCGGCGATGACTGCTCAACGCGAGCGTGCTCGGGCAGCAGGTAAGTTCGGTACTGATTACAATGATAAGCTAGCTGTTGATAGTGAAACCGATTTCCACGGCTATGATACTTTAAGTGAAACCAGCTCTATTATCGGTTTATTTAGCGCTGGCCAAGCAGTAGAACAATTAACTACCGGCCAAGAAGGGCAGATTGTTTTAGCTAATACACCCTTCTATGCCGAGTCAGGTGGGCAGGTCGGGGATACTGGGTATCTGAAAACTGATACTGGTCGTTTCCGTGTGACCGATACGCAAAAGCAGGGCAAAACCTTTATCCATTTTGGACAAGTAGAAACTGGCAATATTCAAGCAGGTGCTACAGTCACTGCTGAAGTCGATAGTATTCGTCGGAAAGCGGTGATTCTGAATCACTCAGCCACGCACTTAATGCATGCAGCTTTGCGCCAAGTCTTAGGGTCGCATGTTGAACAAAAAGGTTCTTTGGTGAATGAAGAGCGTTTGCGCTTCGACTTTTCTCACCCTGAAGCAGTTACACCTGAGCAAATCTCTGAAGTCGAAGCCATTGTAAATACTCAAATTCGCGATAATGCAGCATCTTCAGCTCGCTTAATGGATATGGATTCAGCTAAAGCTGCAGGCGCAATGGCTTTATTTGGCGAAAAGTATGGCGATATTGTGCGCGTCATGCAGATTGGTTTCTCCACTGAATTATGTGGCGGTTGTCATGTGGAGCGTACAGGTGATATCGGCTTATTTAAAATCGTTAGTGAAGGTGGTGTGGCTGCTGGAGTTCGGCGGATTGAAGCGCTGACCGGTGCTAATGCGCTAGCGTGGTTAAATGAGGTGAATGCTCGGCTTAGCAATGTGGCACGTTTATTAAAGTCGAATAACACTGAGGTTTTAGATAAAACCGAAGCGCTGATTCAACGTAATCGTGCTTTGGAAAAAGAGTTAGAGCAGTTAAAAGGTAAAATCGCGTCTCAAGCCGGTTCTAGTTTAGCCGATCAAGCGATTGAGGTAGCAGGTATTAAGGTCTTGGCTGCTAATTTAGAGGGCGCTGACCCTAAATCCCTCCGTGATACGGTAGACCAGTTGAAAAATAAACTAGGTAAAGCAGTGGTGATTTTAGCAGCTGTTGCTGATGGCAAAGTCAGCCTAGTGGCCGGTGTTACTAAAGATGAGACCTCGAAAATTAAAGCTGGAGACTTACTCGGCTTTGTCGCTGCTCAGTTAGGTGGTAAGGGTGGTGGTCGTCCTGATATGGCTCAGGGCGGTGGTAGTGACGCGGCTGCCTTGCCACAAGCTTTGCAATCCGTTCAGTCATGGGTGGCTGAACGCGTTTAGTATTTCTTTGAAAAAAAGTTTATAGTTCTAGCCCCCTCCATTGAGGGGGTAGTCATTTTTATAGATTGAAGGTAAGTCATGGCACTGATCGTACAAAAATACGGCGGTACCTCGGTCGGTTCGCCGGAGCGCATAGCGGCGGTGGCTGATCGGGTCATCCGTTGGCGGCAAAAGGGTAATGATGTCGTGGTGGTGGTTTCTGCAATGTCAGGAGAAACCAATAAGCTGGTTGCTCTGATTAATGCGGTAAATCCAACGGGTTCTGAACGTGAGAAAGACGCTATTTTAGCCACGGGCGAGCAAGTTACTATTGGTTTATTGGCCTTGGCCTTAGAGAAAAAAGGTCAGCCTGCACGCTCTTATACGGGCGGTCAAGTGCGTATTCTAACTGATGATGCACATACTAAAGCGCGCATCATGGACATTGATGGTTCTGCCATTCGCAAAGATCTGAGCGAGGGTAAGGTCGTTGTTGTTGCTGGCTTCCAAGGTGTCACGGCTGATGGCAGCATTACCACTTTAGGGCGTGGTGGTTCTGATACTACAGGTGTCGCCTTAGCAGTGGCGCTAAAAGCGGATGAATGCCAAATTTATACCGATGTCGATGGGGTTTATACCACTGATCCACGGATTGAGCCAAAAGCTAAGCATATTCCCATTTTAAGTTTGGAAGAAATGCTAGAAATGGCAAGCCAAGGCTCTAAAGTCTTGCAAATCCGGTCGGTAGAGTTTGCTTATAAATATGATATGCCTATTCGTGTGCTGTCTAGCTTCGATGAAAACGATGAAGGCAAAAGCACATTAGTCACTCGTGAGGATGAAGTAATGGAAGAAGTATCGGTTCGTGGGATAGCTTTTAATCGTGATGAAGCGCAATTAACAGTTAAAGGTGTTCCAGACCGTCCTGGCGTGGCTTATCAAATCCTAGGGCCTATTTCGGAAGCTAATGTTGAAGTCGACATGATTGTGCAAAATGTAGGAGTAGGTGGGGCTGGCGGCACTACAGATTTCACTTTCACAGTACACAGAAACGACTACAACAAAGCTACGCAAATCCTAGCACGCACCTGTGAAGCTTTAGGTGCAAGTGCTTGGGAAGGCGATGAAAATATTGCTAAAGTGGCTATCGTCGGTGCGGGTATGCGTTCACATGCGGGTGTAGCTAGTAAGATGTTTAAAGTACTAGCTGACGAAGGTATCAATATTCATATGATTTCTACTTCTGAAATCAAAGTGGCTGTCGTCATCGATGAGAAGTATCTAGAGCTAGCGGTTCGTGTATTGCATAAGGCCTTTGGCTTATCAGCTTAATTACAGATTTATAATCTATTTCCTTTTAAAAGCCGCCCAGTTAAGACCTTAGCTGTGGCGGCTTTGCTATGAGCTCTTTCAGAAAAAAGTCTTTAAATATTAAATAATTTCCTGTTGCTTTTTACCACTTAATGGTAAAAGTACAACAGGGAGTATAAAAGTTAAGGCTCAGTTCAGTCGCTATGTGGGAATGTTAAGCAACTAACCGCTGTTCTGAGTATTGGGGTCATAGACTCTGTAAGAAGTTCGGTGAATTAAATGCAGCGATATGGAGATTTGCGTTATGTTGATATTGACTCGTAGGGTAGGGGAAACCCTGATGATTGGCGACGAAGTCAGCGTCACTGTATTAGGAGTCAAAGGTAATCAAGTGCGCCTAGGCATTAATGCACCGAAAGATGTTGCTGTTCATCGGGAAGAAATTTACGAGCGAATTCACCATGAAAGCACAGAACCAGCAGTGATTGAAGAAAATTCAAATTAACTCTTTACCAAAGCCTGCAAGCCATGTATTCTTGCGGCCTTCATAAATAGACATGATTTTCTCTGTACGGAGAGGTGGCCGAGAGGCCGAAGGCACTCCCCTGCTAAGGGAGCATGGGCCAAAAGCTCATCGCGGGTTCGACTCCCGCCCTCTCCGCCATTTATGAACTGAGTAGTGAAAAGAAATTCAAAAAAATTCTTGACCTACTCAATTGAAATGCGCAGAATACGCGCCTTCAGAAAGCGTCCATAGCTCAGTTGGATAGAGTACCTGGCTACGAACCAGGCGGTCGGAGGTTCGAATCCTTCTGGACGCGCCATACATCAAAGGCTTGCATTCAAATATGCAGGCCTTTTTTATTTTGGGCTAATAAAGCCCTTGGCTTTATTGAGAGGAAGAGAGTAAATAAGGGCGATCGGGATTACGTTGGTATAGTACAGCAGTATTACCAATTTGCTGGATTAAAATCGCCTCTTTAGCATGCTCAAGTATTTGCTCGAGTATCTGGTTTCTTAACTCTCTGTCACCTGCATTTATTTTAATTTTTACTAACTGATGATATTCCAAAGCATTATTTAGTTCGACCAAGATGGTATCTTTAAGTCCCTGTTGTCCAATTAAGACAATAGGATGGAGAGCATGCGCTAAACCTTTCAAGCGCTTTCTTTGTGCGTCCGTGAGTTCCATAACCGTTCTTCCCAAAAAGGCGCGAGTTTAAGTAGTAAGTTGATAGTATGGCAAGAAGCAAAAGCAGTCACAAATGGTTACGTGAGCATTTTGATGATGAGTATGTGAAAAAAGCTCAGCAAGAAGGCTATCGTTCGCGGGCTGTTTATAAGCTCAAGGAAATTCAAGATAAGGATCATTTGTTACGTCCAGGCACTAAAGTGGTGGATTTAGGTGCAGCACCGGGTGGTTGGAGCCAAGTAGCTGTGCAATTGGTTGGACGTACGGGGCGAGTCGTGGCAAGTGATATTTTGCCGATTGATCCCATTCCCAATGTCGAGTTTGTATTAGGGGATTTTCGAGAAGATGCAGTGTTGGCAGAACTGCTTAATTTATTAGGTGATGAAAAAGCAGACCTTGTACTTTCTGATATGGCCCCCAATATGAGTGGTATGGATGCTGTGGATCAACCCCGTGCCATTTACTTATGTGAGTTAGCCTTAGAGATGGCACAGCAAGTTTTAAAACCGGGTGGAGCTTTTTTAGTAAAGCTGTTTCAAGGTGATGGCTCGGATAAGTTTTTACAAGAAGTTCGCCGGCATTTCAAAACCGTAAAAATTCGCAAACCAGCTGCCTCAAGACCCCGTAGTCGTGAAGTTTATGTGCTTGGACAAGGGTTTTTGGTGTAATATGACAAAAACCTGTAAGGTAGCTTGAGGGTCAATAGACCGGAAATGGAGATAGTCTCTTGAATGATTTAACCAAAAATTTGCTCATCTGGGCTGTGATTGCTTTCGTCCTGATTGCAGTATTCAGCAAATTTAGCGTACAGCCTGGTCATCAAGCTTCCGCTATGTCTTATTCTGATTTCTTACAAAATGTACGCAGTAAGAATGTTAAAGAAGTAGATATTAGAGGGCAGAAAATTATCGGTGTGACCACCAATGGCGAGCGCTTCACCACTTATACGCCGCCAGATGATCCACAAATGGTTAGCGATTTGTTAGCTAACGATGTGAAAGTAACTGCTGCCGCACCTGAAGAGCGCTCTATTTTCTGGGACATTGTGATTAGTTGGGTTCCTTTCCTCCTTATCATTGGCCTTTGGATTTATATCATGCGCCAGATGCAAGGTGGTGGCGGTGGGCGTGGAGCCATGTCCTTCGGTAAAAGCCGTGCACGCATGATGACGGAAGACCAAGTCAAAGTTAATTTCAATGATGTCGCAGGTTGTGATGAGGCTAAAGAAGAAGTTGCTGAGTTAGTTGAGTTCTTACGCGATCCTAGTAAATTCCAAAAGCTAGGTGGGAAGATTCCGCGTGGTGTGCTGATGGTAGGCTCACCCGGTACCGGTAAAACTTTATTAGCTAAAGCCATTGCTGGCGAAGCGAAAGTCCCTTTCTTTAGCATTTCGGGTTCAGATTTCGTTGAAATGTTCGTAGGCGTTGGTGCTTCCCGTGTACGGGACATGTTTGAGCAGGCGAAAAAGCATGCACCTTGCATTATTTTCATCGATGAGATTGATGCGGTCGGTCGTCAACGTGGCGCTGGTTTAGGTGGTGGGCATGATGAACGTGAGCAAACCTTAAACCAATTGCTGGTTGAAATGGATGGTTTCGAAGGTAGTGAAGGCATTATTGTGATTGCTGCGACTAACCGTCCTGATGTGCTTGATCCTGCTTTATTGCGTCCAGGCCGTTTTGACCGTCAAGTGGTCGTGCCTTTGCCTGATGTACGTGGCCGTGAGCAGATTTTGAAAGTACATATGCGTAAAGTGCCCTTAGGTGATGATGTAAAGCCAAGTTTGATCGCACGTGGCACACCTGGCTTCTCAGGTGCTGATTTGGCTAACTTAGTGAATGAAGCAGCTTTATTTGCTGCGCGTTCTAATAAGCGCACCGTAGACATGATTGAGTTTGAAAAAGCTAAAGACAAAATCATGATGGGTTCTGAGCGTAAGTCAATGGTTATGAATGAGGAAGAAAAACGGATGACTGCTTATCATGAAGCAGGCCATGCGATTGTCGGCCTTAACGTGCCAGAAGAAGACCCAGTCTACAAAGTTACTATTATTCCACGTGGCCGTGCTTTAGGTGTAACCATGTTCCTACCTGTAGAGGATCGTTACAGCAATAGCAAGCAGCGTTTAGAAAGTAAGATTTCTAGCTTATATGGTGGTCGTATTGCTGAAGAGTTAATCTTCGGTGCTGAACGTGTCACTACGGGTGCTTCAAACGACATCGAACGTGCTACAGATATTGCACGCAATATGGTGACTAAATGGGGCTTGTCTGATCGTATGGGGCCATTAGCCTATTCTGAAGATGAAGGCGAGGTGTTCTTAGGTCGTACAGTGACTCAGCATAAGCAAATGTCAGATGATACGGCTCATGCCATTGATGAAGAAATTCGTGGTGTGATTGAGCGTAACTATTCACGTGCTAAGCAAATCCTAATTGATAATATGGATAAGCTGCATGCTATGTCGAATGCTTTGATGAAGTATGAAACCATCGACCGTGATCAGATTGATGCCATCATGCGTGGTGAAGAGCCGAAACCACCCGCAGATTGGACAGAGACTGATGATAATAGTAAGGGCAATCCACCTTCAGTACGTCTACCTACAACGGGTTCGGGTGATGTGGTGGGGGATCCTGCAGGCTCACACTAAGTAGAGCTAAGTTCTTAAGTTATAAAGGCGTGGATTATTCCACGCCTTTCTTTTTGGAGCCGAGAAATGCTTGATTTGAGCAGCGCGCGCACGCAAGTCATGGGTATTTTGAATGTCACACCAGACTCATTTTCGGATGGTGGGTGCTTTTATAGTTTGGATGCAGCTCTGCAACAGGCTGAGGCTATGATTCAAGCGGGTGTAGACATTATTGATATCGGTGGAGAATCAACTCGCCCAGGTGCTCAAGATGTGCAAACTGATGAGGAGTTACAACGTGTTATTCCTGTGGTCGCGGCTATTCGTGAGCGTTTTGAGATTCCACTTTCAGTCGACACCAGTAAACCAGCAGTCATGCGGGCAGCTTTAGAGTACAAAGTTGAGTTGATTAACGATATTCGCGCTTTACAAGAGCCAGGCGCTTTGGAAGTTTGTGTGCAAACGGATGCTCTCATCTGTTTAATGCATATGCAGGGTCAACCACGTACCATGCAACAAGCACCGTACTATGTAGATGTAGTGCAAGAAGTCAGTCAGTTTTTCCAAGAGCGCATTGATGCATGTGTACAAACAGGTATTGCGCGCGAGCGCCTCATTTTAGACCCGGGATTTGGCTTTGGAAAAAATCTAGAGCATAACCTGAGTCTCTTTCGCAATTTACAGTCTTTTGCAGTTTTCAAGTTGCCGCTTCTTGTAGGTGTATCTCGTAAGGCGATGATTGGGGCTTTGTTAGGCGGTCGTCCAGCTGCTGAGCGTATCCAAGGTAGCGTGGCGGCTGCAGTAATTGCGGCGGTGAAAGGTGCAAAAATTGTGCGGGTGCATGATGTTGCAGCTACTGTTGAAGCATTAAAAATAGCTCAAGCTGTGCTATAAAAGCAGCCCTAAGAGCATAAGCAGGATTTTAGTAATGGCTAGAAAGTATTTTGGTACGGATGGAGTACGTGGCACGATTGGGCAAGCGCCAATGACCCCTGACTTTGTACTCAAGCTGGGCTGGGCAGCTGGCAAAGTGTTAGCGGGCGATGAGCATCCACTCGTTTTGATTGGCAAAGATCCACGTATTTCTGGCTATATGCTGGAATCTGCTTTACAAGCAGGTTTAGCCGCAGCAGGGGTCAATGTACGTCTCTTAGGCCCCATGCCAACTCCCGCCGTTGCTTATTTAACCCGTGCTTTCCGTGCAGCAGCAGGGATTGTCATTAGTGCCTCGCATAATCCCTATCATGATAATGGGGTGAAGTTTTTCTCAGCGGACGGTATGAAATTACCGGATGAGGTTGAGGAGGAAATCGAGGCCTATTTGGATAAGCCGCTAATGACGGTTGCCTCGAATGATTTAGGGAAAGCAGTACGTATTAATGATGCTGCTGGGCGTTATATTGAGTTTTGTAAGCGTGCTTTTCCTACAGAGCTTTCCTTAAAAGGTTTACGAGTGGTGGTGGATTGTGCCAATGGTGCAACTTACCATGTAGCACCGGATGTCTTCCGTGAGTTAGGGGCTGAAGTCATTGCGATTGCCAATGAACCTAATGGCTTCAATATTAATGAACACTGTGGAGCGACAGACACCGCTATTTTGCGTGAAACGGTCCTTAAGTATCGCGCTGATTTGGGTCTAGCTTTAGATGGGGATGGCGATCGCTTAATTATGGTCGATCATTTAGGTGAAGTTGTTGATGGTGATGAGGCTCTGGCCGTAATCGCGCACGAGCGGGGGCGTGAAGCTCTGCAAGCAGGTGTGGTAGGTACACAGATGAGTAATTTAGGCTTAGAAAAGGCCATTACCCGTCTAGGTTTACCTTTTTATCGTGCTAAGGTTGGTGACCGCTATGTGATGGAGTTGATGCTTAAACATCAATGTGTGTTGGGGGGCGAATCCTCAGGGCATGTGATTGTGCGTGATCATATCTCCACTGGCGATGGTATTGTTGCTGGTTTGCAGGTCTTGCGGGCGATGCTATATAGCGGTAAGTCTTTACATGATTTGAAGAAAATTATGCGTAAATATCCGCAGAAACTAGTCAATGTCCCCATCAAGCAGCGCATCAATTTAGCTGAGTCTGCAGCGATTCAAGACGCGGTTAAGCAAGCTGAATCTGAGTTAGGGGAGCGTGGACGCGTGTTATTACGGGCTTCAGGTACTGAGCCTTTAATTCGAGTGATGGTAGAAGGTGAGGATAGTAATGAAACTAAACGTCTTGCTGAAGCTATTGCCGATGTCGTGCGTCACGCTGCCTAATATCTTTTGAGTAATTTTTATGTCGATTGAATCAGAATTAATAGCCCGTAGTCAAAATCAGTGCGAACTTTGCGGAGCATCAGAGCAATTATCGAGTTTTGTGGTAGAACCAAAAACAGGTGCGCAAGCTGATGACTGTGCGTGGCTGTGTGCGACTTGCCAAAGTCAAATGCCTCAAGCAGCTTCCTTAGATCAACAGCACTGGCGTTGCTTGAATGACAGTATGTGGAGCCAAACGCCAGCTGTTCAGGTATTGGCTTGGCGTTTATTAAATCGCTTATCCAGTGAAGCCTGGGCACAACAAGCTTTAGAAATCTTGTATCTGGATGAAGCGACTTTGGCTTGGGCACAAGCTGAGTCAAAATCAGCGGCTGAAGAGACGGTAGTCCATCGTGATAGTAACGGTGCAGTCCTGCAAAGTGGCGATACAGTTACTCTGATCAAAGATCTAGTAGTGAAAGGCGCGAATTTCACTGCTAAACGTGGAACGGCCGTGCGCAATATTTCTTTAGTACGGGACAATGCTGAACAGATTGAAGGGCGCGTAAATGATCAGCAGATTGTGATCTTAACTCAATTTGTGAAGAAGTCTGGTTGAGTTTTTTGCCTATGCGGCTTTGCCTAGAGAGAAAAAACTAGGCATCCGCCAACTGGCGGTTGTTAACGAAGTATTTCAATCTTCCTACCAGCCTCCTGACATAGTGCTGTCATGAGCCGTGTTTTAAACTAAGCTCTTGATAAACAACTAGGGAGATAGTCATGAGCAATCCAGTAGGATGGTTTGAAATTTATGTGCAAGATATGCCACGCGCTAAGGCTTTTTACGAAGCGGTATTTCAAGTCACTTTGTCACCTATACCCGGTGAAGAGCAAGAGTCGCTGCAAATGTATGCTTTTGCGATGAATGATCAGGGCTATGGTGCGACGGGAGCTTTGGTGAAAATGGAAGGTGTACCGACTGGCTTTGCAGGAACTCTGGTCTATTTCTCTTGTGAAGATTGCGCGGTAGAAGCGCAGCGTGCGGTCGATGCAGGTGGCAAAATCTTCAAAGACAAATGGTCGATTGGTGAGCATGGGCATATTGCGATGATTCATGACACTGAAGGCAATATGATCGGCCTACACTCCATGCAGTAGTTAGTTAAATGCGCCGTGCTGATCGTTTGTTTCAATTAGTCCAAATTCTTAGAAATAAGCGTTTAGTCACGGCGCGCGAATTGGCAGTGCGCTTAGAGGTTTCTGAGCGCACTATCTACCGGGATATGCAGGATTTAAGCCTCTCTGGTGTACCTTTAGAGGGGGAAGCTGGGGTAGGTTATCGCTTGCGTTATTCCCTCGATATTCCTCCTTTAATGTTTTCTGCAACCGAAATTGAAGCGCTTGTCTTAGGCGCTCGTATGCTGCGGGCTTGGGGTGGAACAGAATTGGGGCGTAGTGCTGATTCTGTACTTGATAAGATCTATGCAGCTATCCCTGAAGAATTACGCCACCATCTGACGAATAACCATTTATTCGTGCTGCGCTTTGGTGAACGCCCCGATATTTCTAAAACCTTAGATATTGCTCGTAATGCCATTGGTCAGCGCCGCTATGTGGAGCTTTATTACCAACGTGAAGATGGCGAGCATAGTCAGCGCATAGTGAAGCCTTTAGGTTTATTTTTCTGGGGGCAAACCTGGACACTGGCGAGTTGGTGTGAGTTGCGCCATGAATTTCGCAGCTTCCGGCTGGATCGAATGCAGCATATTCAGGTGCAGGCTGAAGCCTTTACGGATGTGGAAGGGCAAACTTTGCAGGATTATTTTGCAGCACAGCAGCATTTTGATTAACTACGCTGTGAATTGCGCCTTGCTAAGTTTCAGTAGGACAATGGGTGACCTAGCCATTCAAAGCATAAAAGTGAGCGCTATTTTTAAGCTATCTCTACTGGAATACATATTTATGCCTATACTAGTACATAAATATGTATTTTAGGGAGTGATGATGAGAACTACTATCCAACTCAATGATCAACTTCACCAGCTAGCCCGTGAATACGCGGTTATGCATGGTAAAACTTTTACTGCAGTGTTAGAGGAAGCTTTACGCGAAAAATTACTTAAA
This sequence comes from Thiothrix sp., assembly GCA_008015155.1. Classification (GTDB taxonomy): domain Bacteria; phylum Pseudomonadota; class Gammaproteobacteria; order Thiotrichales; family Thiotrichaceae; genus Thiolinea. Next base: position 61,548 of record SSFA01000026.1, on the reverse strand, counting down.
CGTGATAAAAAGCCTAATAGCAAGCGCATATCCCTCAAAACAGTTAAAGGTCAAGGGTTACAGGCTGGTATTGACCTTGACAATAATGCAGGTTTGTTAGATTTGATGGATGCGCGCTGATGTATCTGTGCGATGTTAATATTTTTGTATATGCTCACCGTGAAGATGCACCGAACCACACAATATACTTAGAATGGCTAGAAAATTTGCTTAATTCTGATGAGATTTTTGCTGTTTCCGAGCTAGTCCTGAGTGGTTTTTTGAGAATAGTGACACATCCAAAGATTTTTAATCCACCGAGTTCATTAGTGGATGCTTTGGAGTTTATAACAGAGATTCGACAGCATCCGAAGTGCTTAGTTGTTGCCCCACAAGGTCGTCATTGGTCAATCTTTCAGGATTTATGTGAAATATCTAAGGCTAAAGGAAACTTAATCCCTGACGCTTATCATGCAGCTTTGGCAATTGAGGTAGGCTGTGAGTGGGTAACGAGTGATCGTGGATTTAGTCGCTATCAGGGTTTGAAGTGGAAAGTGCTGTAAGAGTCAGTTAAGGAGTTACTAGCCTTCACACCCAACGACTTATTCAAGTCATTGAAAATACCTACCCCTTAGGTTTCGTGATGGCTGTTCGGGTAGCGAGCTTTGTGTAGACATTTGGTAAGATGAAATTGCGCAATGCGGCCTGAGAGAAACCAGCAGATACTAAAGTCACTCTAAAATTGGCTCAAGAGTAACTAGCATCAAGTTAAAATCTTCCTGATGCTGCTCAATATCAAGCGTATTAACCCGCCGGTTTACAAGCCTTATTCGCTGCTTGATCCGCTAATTTCCTCGCTAATTCATTAGCATTCGCTTGCGGCTTAATTACATCGGTGACACAAATGCTATTAGCGGTGATTTTGCTAACGACCAAATAAGAAGTGTTTTTTTCAGGGCGTTCAGGGTCTTCTGAAACATTAAAGCGCACAATGAGGGCAATCGGTACAGGTTTATTAGCTTGTTTCTGCATTCGCCATTCGGCTTTGTTACCCAAACTAGAAAAGCCGCTGGAGACGGTATTCCAAAGTTCGAGTGGATGCTCTTTTTTCTTGGGGTCAACAATAGTAATGGTTTGGCGAAGATCACCCTCCATGACTAATAAATCATAAGCATTCATGCCTTTGCAACGGCCTTTATACCAGCCACCCCCTTCTTCAGAGGATTCTAAGGTTTTGCAGTTAGCACCTTCTAACGCAGTATAAACACTGGTGATAGGTGCAGCCGCTTGGGTGTTCAAGCTAAGGCTAACTAGGAGAATAGTGCTAAGACTAGTAACTATTTTGTACATCATGATCCCTCGCTATTTTATTTTGCTAGCAAGCTTACAGCTTTAGTGAATAGTTGACCTCGTTTATTAACAAATGGACATGAGGCACGGATTGAATTTTGTGCTAGGGTTGCAAATCTTAGTTAAAAAAATCCGTTAATAACAACCAGCCACTTGGTTAATTGCTAGGTTAGACTATCAATGAGAAAAAGAGTTTTATGCGCCTGCTTTTTAGCATGGAGTGCCAATATCCAAGTTTATGCAGAGCAAGCTACCACCATGAATCCACAAGCCGCCCCAGCTACCCTTGACGCTAGCCAAGCCGCCTTAGCCGAACGTTTATTTACGCTTAAAAATGGGATGCAGCTGATTGTAAAACCAGATCATCGAGCACCTACCGCCGTCCATATGTTGTGGTTACGTGTGGGCGCTATGGAAGAGGTGAGTGGCACCACAGGTGTGGCACATGTCTTAGAGCATATGATGTTCAAAGGTACGCCTACTGTCAAAACCGGTGAGTTCTCACGGCAAGTGGCAGGCTTAGGAGGGCAAGATAATGCCTTTACCACGGATGATTACACCGCTTATTACCAACAAATTCCCAAAGATAAATTAGAAGAAGTCATGAAGCTGCAAGCAGATAGCTTTGTGAATAATCAATGGCCGGATGAGGAGTTTAAGCGTGAGCTGGAGGTCGTTAAAGAAGAGCGGCGCATGCGTACAGATGATCAGCCGCGCTCCCTCTTGTATGAGCAGTTGATGGCGATTACCTACAATGTGCACCCTTATCGCAATCCAGTGATTGGCTGGATGAATGATTTAGATAATTTGACTGCCGATGATGCTCGTTCTTTCTATAAGCAATGGTATAACCCCTTGAATGCGGCGGTAGTGATTGCAGGGGATGTGAAGCCTGAAGAGGCTTTAGCTTTGGCTGAAAAATATTATGGTAACTTGGCTACCCATCCGGTTAAAGCGCTTAAACCGGCGCTTGAACCGCAGCAATTAGGTGTGAAACGCATTGAAGTCAAAGCGCCCGCTGATCAAGCCTATTTATTGATGGCTTTTAAAGTACCACAACTGCGCAATGTCGAGCAGCCAACGGACAGTGATTGGGATGCTTTAGCTTTAACAGTACTTTCGGCAATTTTGGATGGGAATGATGGCTCGCGTTTTGAGCGGACTTTAATCAATAATGAGCAGCGCATAGCCGATAGCGCAAGCACTAGCAATGGTATGTATGGGCGTGGGCCACAGCTATTCTTTGTAGAGGGTGTGCCTGCCAATGGCAAAACCATTGCAGACTTAGAGACGGCTTTGCGTGGGCAAATTAAGCGTGTTGCTGAAGAAGGTGTGACAGAAGCTGAATTAAATCGGGTAAAGACCCAATGGATTGCCTCCGAAATTTATCAACGTGATTCAGTCTTTTCGCAAGCGAATACGCTAGGCGCACTCTGGGCTATCGGCTTACCACTTGATACCCAAGACAAGCTGATTGAGATGCTGCGCAAAATTACAGCGGAGCAAGTTAAAGAGGTTGCAAAAAAATACTTCGGGGATGACCAGTTGACTGTAGCGGTGCTCAATCCTCAGCCGCGCGATCCTAATGCAAAACCCCGTACTCCTCCTGCTGGTTTGAGGCACTAAGCATGAAAAAAATTAATTTTAAATTAGCGTCTCAAAGTCTGTGCGCTGTTATTTTAGGAACAAGTATGCTCAATGCTCATGCAGTGACACCGATTGAAAACTGGCAGCAGCCGAATGGTACCTCGATCTGGCTTGCCTCGAGCATGGGGATTCCGATGGTGGATGTGCATGTGGAATTTGATATGGGTAAGCGACGTGACCCTGAAGATAAAATGGGTTTGTCCTCGCTAGCTGCCAGTTTAGCCAGTAAAGGGGTATCGGCTTGGAAAGATCAAGCGGCTTTAGATGAAGCGGCTTTGGGCGATGCGTGGGCAGATTTAGGTGCTGAATTTAATATAGGCGCGGATGATGACAGCTTTGCTTTTGCTTTGCGTAGTTTGACCTATCCAGATGTCTTACCCAAGTCGATTGCCTTGGCGGCGCATCAAATTGCTGCGCCAGCTTTTGATCCTCTTATCGCACAGCGCGAAATTGAAAAAACCATCGCAGCTATTAAAGAGGCAGAAACACAGCCCGGCTATGTGGCAGGCGTTGCTTATGCGCAAGCGGTATTTGGCAAGCATCCCTATGGGCATGTGACCACGGAAGCTTCACTCAAAGCTTTAACCATCGACGATTTAAAGCAGTTTTATAAAACTAAGCTTAATCCTTGTCATGCCAAAGTGAGCATTGTCGGCGCTTTAACGCATGAGCAAGCCGATCAAATGGTGACGCAACTATTAGAAGGCTTACAGGTAGCAGGTCAAACTAGCTGCCCGACCTTAGCAGACTTACCGGATCCAGCCAAACTGACCGAAGCCGTCAACAAAGATATTAAGTTCGATTCGGCTCAAGCCCAAATCATGATTGGCCAGCCAGCGATGAAGCGTAGCGATCCAGATTTCTTTCCGATTTTAGTCGGCAATCATATTTTGGGTGGGAGTGGTCTGGTTTCGCGTTTAAGCGAGCAAGTCCGAGAAAAGCGCGGTTTAACCTATAGCATTGATAGCTATTTCGCGGCACGACAAAGCGTCGGGGAGTTCACTATTGCTTTACAAACTCGCCCCGATCAAGCGCAGCAAGCTGTTGATTTATCGATGCAAGTTTTAAAAGACTTTGTGGAAAAAGGTCCCACTGAAGAGGAGCTGAAAGCGGCGAAAGCTAATTTGATTGGAGGTTTCCCATTGCGAATTGATAGTAATCGGAACCTCTTAAACAATATTGCAAATATTGCACGTAATGGACTGCCTTTAAATTACCTAGACACTTGGACACAGCAGATCGATGCTGTCACTAGCGAAGATATTCGCCGCGCTTTTGCGGCTAAGCTTCAGCCTGATAAAATGGTTACGGTGATTCTAGGCGCACAAGCAGCAAAATAAATCATTAAATCTTAAGGCTTGGAGTTGTGCTCTGAGCCTTTCTTACGTCGATGCAAGTAATACGCAAGACCAGACAAAATCAATACTAAGCCTAGGATTAAAAAATAAGGGCGAAATTGATGGAAAACCGCTAGGGCTGCTTCAAAGTTTTGCCCAAGCAAATAGACACCTCCTCCCCAAAAGCCTACCCACAACGCAGCACCCATTAAGTTATAAAAGAAAAAGCTCACGCGAGGCATCTTTAAACTGCCAGCTACAATACTATTAAGTTGGCGAACGATATCGAGAAAACGCGCGAATAAAATCACTGCGCCTCCGTATTTAGCAAAGGCTGCTTCAACATGCGCTAGCTGGCTTGGCTTAAATCCCACCTTATAGAGCACTCGTTGTCCGCCCCATAAGCCAATAAAATAACCGACTATTTCACCCAACACGGTGGCCAGCCAACTGACTAATAGGACAAGAGTAATATTCATTTCACCGCGACTCGCTAAAAGTGCAGCAGCCATTAATAAAGTTTGCCCTGGGAGTAAAATGCCGAAGCCTTCTACAAATAACACTGCAAATAAAGCGAAGTAACCATATTGGTTGAGCCAAGGTTCTACGATGGTTAGATAATGTTCGAGCACGACTAGAAGCCAGTAGTCAATAGAAGCCCTAGTATAAGGCTTAGATAAGTTTTGCGGACTAGGCTCTAGTAATTTCTTCAAGCTTTAGTTAAGAATGCAGTCTTTATTTAAACGTTTAATCACTCATGCTTAATGCGAGTCCGCCGCTATCTGTGCCGATTATTGATCAACGCCATCGCTTCCGTGAAATTTTTCAAGCGGTGCGCAGTGCTTATCAGCCTGAGTCGATTCTATGTAATCGGCCTGTAGAGCTAGCATTGCGGCAATTTAGCGATGAGGCAGCTGCTACAGGGAATGAAGTCTATTTAGGCCAGCCACGCTTAAACTTGCATTATGTGATTCTTACCGGCTTAGTAGCTGACTGCCTAACCCATAAAGTTACGCCTTTTCATCGGGCGCGTAAGTATTTACATGAGCGTGGCTTCACGAGTTCAGTCTTAAAAGTGAATGGGCGTTCGAGTAGTGCTTATAATGCGGCCTTGATTCAGCGTGCTTTGGATTCCTTTCCTACTGACCATCGTTTTGTCTTGCTGGGTTATTCGAAAGGAGCGGTCGACGCTTTACAAGCCTTAATCACTTATCCAAGTTTGCGTAAACGTACGGCCGCCGTAGTCAGTTTAGCAGGAGCGATTAGTGGCTCACCTTTAGTTGACATTACACCGGCTTGGCTTAAATGGCTCTTTGCTAAACTGCCTCTACCTGGCTGCGACCGTGGTGATGGAGCGGCTTTAAAAAGCTTAGATCGGGTAGTGCGTAAGCGTTGGTTAATTGAAAATCCTCTGCCCGCTGAAGTGAGATATTTCTCCTTAGTGGCTTTACCTGAGCCACAACAGATATCCCGTATTCTGCGCAGTAATCACCACAAGCTGTCTGACTTTAGTGCTAACAATGATAGCCAAGTCTTAGCGACCGATGCTTTGATTCCGCATAGCGAGCTATTGGCTTATGCAAATGCCGATCACTGGGCTTTAACCTTACCGCTGGCTTGGAATTGGCCTTGGTTACGTTTCTTCGTAGACAAAAATGATTATCCGCGCGAAATCTTGTTAGAAAGTATTGTGCGCTATGTCGAGGAGCGTTTGCTTGAACAAGGCAAGCTCGTTGAAATTGAACTAAACGCGCTCAAGTATGGATGTGTTGATACGGCGCACGACTTAAACGATATAAACAATGTTCAGCCAAAGGATGATCTTTAGCCAAACTCGGATGTTTAAAATTTAAAGCACCTTGCTGCATACCTAAGCGCTGCATGACCGCTTGTGAGCGCAGATTACCGAGTGCTGTGAAGGCAACAATTTCTGTAAGCTGCAAGTCGTTGAAACCAAATTGCACAGTGGCCTGTGCCGCTTCAGTCGCCAAACCCTGTCCCCAGTATGCAGAGCTTAAGCGCCAGCCGATTTCTATATTCGGGCTAAAAGGTAACGCTGAATGTACCGGATTTAAGCCAACGAAGCCTATAAAGACGTGTTTGATTTTTAGCTCGACAGCCCAGAAACCCCAACCTTGTTGTGCAATCAAAGTCTGTAGGCGCTGGGCTAAAGCATTGCTTGCATCAACGCTTAAACAAGCAGGAAGAAACTCTATGACTTTGGGATCAGTATTGAGTTTGGCAAACTCGGGATAATCGCGGGTTTGCCAAGGACGCAATAAAAGACGTGGAGTTTCAAGCATGCATTGGTTTAATTAAGTTAAACTCTTGCTCTAACACGGGGCCGATTTGCTCAGTTTGCACCGTGATTTGAGATACTTGTCCCGCTTTATATTCTTTAAATAACTGACCAAAAAGTGTCTTCCGCCCGGTTGCTGTGAACAGAACGATCACATTCTTTTGCGTAAAAATAGCATCAGGATGGGTCGAGTTCATCCAATTGGCGGGAGCAAAATCGACCCACTCAACAGGGCTACGATTAAAGCCATATTGCTTGATCCAAACGCCATCGACTAAAGCTTGTACTGCCAGATCGCCATCCTCTTCTGGGCTGAGCATGAATTGATCATAACCTTGTTGGACGGGTTGATTCAGTAGGTCTAAACGCATGGGTTCACGAATACCATAGCTACCGAAACCTAAATCTAATAGCCATTCCACTCCCTCAAAGTTAACAATTAAAGCGGCATGCGTGCGTGGACGGCGCACTGGATAAAATAAAGGTCGGGCTGCTACCCATTGATACTCAAGACCCAAGGCTGTCAACGCAAGGGCAAACAAGCCATTCATTTCATAGCAATAACCACCCCGTTGTTGATGAATAAGCTTGTCAACAATGTCTTCAGGTTTCAAGGAGATTACTTTGCCAGCTAAAACATTTAAGTTTTCAAAGGGAATTGTTTTTAAATGCTGCAGCATCAGGGTTTTGACGCTAGCAAAGTCAGGTTTTACTTCACCCGTGAAGCGAATTCGGCGGCAATAGTCGTCAAGTTTAAAGTTTTCTGCGTACATGGTTAGGTATGATAGCTAAGCAGGGAAAGGGAAGGGCAAGTTTAAAAGAGCTATGCCTTCAGGCATAGGGTTAAGCTTTATTTATTTTTCGTTTAAGCATGGCTCTGCTACAAACTGCAAGGCTATTCGTGTTTAATCAGTCTGCACGTTATAAAGCAGCAAATCTTGTTAGTTAGCCAAGGAGTTTTTCATGAGTGTTGCAAGTGTCATAAAAATCAAAGCACAAGGTGGCCCCGAAGTGATGGAGCTGTTGCAAGAAACTGTGAGTGCACCTGAAGCTGGCCAAGTGCAAGTGCGGCATACCGCAATTGGCTTAAACTATATTGATACTTACCATCGCAGTGGTTTATATCCGGTACAATTACCCAGTGGCTTAGGTTTAGAAGCAGCAGGTGTTGTTGAAGCAGTGGGCGCTGGGGTTGAGCATTTACAGGTGGGAGATCGCGTCGCCTATGGCACTGGGCCAATTGGTGCTTATGCAAGCTTACGTAATCTACCTGCGAACCGTGTCTGTAAATTACCGGCTGGTATTAGTGATGAAACGGCTGCTGCAATGATGCTCAAGGGCATGACAGTGCGCTATTTACTACGCGAAACCTATATGGTGCAAGCAGGTGAAACCATTCTGTTCCATGCTGCCGCCGGTGGAGTGGGGTTAATGGCTTGCCAGTGGGCTAAAGCTTTAGGCGTAACCGTGATCGGTACAGTAGGCTCTGAAGAAAAAGCAGCGATTGCGCGTGAACATGGCTGCGATCACACTATCAATTACAATACAGAGGATGTCGCTAAGCGAGTGCGTGAAATTACTGAGGGTAAAGGCGTTCCGGTCGTCTATGATGGCGTTGGGCAGTCTACCTTGATGGGTTCTTTAGATAGCTTGCAGCCACGCGGTTTATTAGTGAGTTATGGTAATGCTTCTGGCCCAATTACCCAGTTTGATTTGGGTTTATTGTCGGCTAAAGGCTCCTTATATTTGACGCGTCCGACCTTAATGACCTATACCGCTGCGGACGAGGCTCTACAGGAAAATGCGAGTGATTTATTTGCGATGGTAGAAGCTGGCAAGTTGAGTGTGCCTATTCATCAACGTTATGCGCTCAAAGAGGTACAACAAGCGCATCGGGATTTAGAAGGACGTAAAACCACAGGCACGACTTTATTAATTCCTTAAGTGTTTAAGTCGTACGGCGTGCAGAAGAGCGTTTTATGTTTTAATACTAGTGCTGATTTAAAATAGCTTAATTAACTACAAACCTAGGAGAGCATGATGATTCAAGTTGGTGAAAAAATTCCAGCCGTTGATGTAACAGTGGCGAGTGCAGAAGGGCATAAAAAGATTAACACTGTCGATTTATTCGGTGGGAAAAAAGTCGTGCTTTTCGCTCTACCAGGTGCTTTTACCCCGACCTGTTCAGCAGCCCATTTGCCCGGCTATGTGGTTCATGCTGATGACTTAAAAGCAAAAGGTGTCGATATGATTGCCTGTCTATCAGTGAATGATGCTTTTGTCATGCAAGCTTGGGGTCAGGCTCAAAATGCTGAAAATTTGACGATGATTGCTGATGGCGGTGGAGCTCTAACAAAGGCGCTTGGCTTAGTGTTAGAAACGGGTGATTTTGGTGGTACCCGCTCACAACGTTATGCTATGGTGCTAGAAGATGGCGTCGTTAAACTGCTTAATGTCGAAGCACCGAATAGTTTCGAAGTGAGTAAAGCGGAAGTAGTTTTAAGCGCTCTCTAAACCTTGTATGACTCAGGCAAAAGATCAAGCTCTGGGTATTCAACTCATGGCCTTAGGTGTGATTTTGCTGCCAGCGATGGATGCTGCTGCCAAAGTCATGGGCGACACAATTGCGGCCGCTAGTATTGTATTGGCTCGCTTTGGTTTTCAGAGTTTGTTTCTTTTGCCGTTTGTTTGGCGTGAGTTATATCTGCCCCGTGGTCAAGAGCTGCGTTTGCATCTTTGGCGAGCGTTAGGAATTTGTAGCTCGACTTTGTGTTTCTTTGCCGCGATTCAAGTGATGCCGCAAGTCGATGCGTTAGCGATTTTTTTCACCATGCCCTTGCTCGTGACCTTGTTAGCACCGTGGATGTTAGGGGAGAAAATAGGTTGGCGGCGCTTGTCCGCAGTTGGTGTTGGCATGATAGGTGCACTGATTATTATTCAGCCAGGACGCTCACCTTTTGGCAGTATTGCAATTTTGCCCTTAATAGCCGCTTTGGGCTTTGCTTTCTATTTACTAATCACCCGTAAATTGGCTCGCTCTAGTGCAACACAGAAGGGTGTCTCCGTATTTACCATGCAGTTTTATTCGGGAGTTTTTGGCTCTTTAATGATTTTGCTTATTATTATTCTCATGCAGCCCTTTCAGTTGCATGCGTTTACGATGCAGTGGCCAGAGCTTTGGCAATGGCAGCAGTTAATTCTAGTTGGGATTTTAGCTTCAGTTGGGCATGTGATGGTGACTAAAGCTTTTCAGTACGCGGATGCTTCGGTCTTAGCAGGTTTTCAATATACGGAATTAATTTCAGCTGCAGTTTTAGGCTGGTGGCTATTTGGTGATATCCCCACACTAAATACTTGGATAGGCAGTGCTATTTTAGTGGGTTCCGGCTTGTATGTCTTTCATCGGGAAAAGCAGGCAGCACATTAGTCATTTAGGCAGGTCGAGCTATCCCCTTCAAAGTAGAAAATGGCAAATCCTTAGCAAGTAGTAGAAAATCTTGCATATAAGTTAATTGCAGGCTCTCTTCACGCACGGCGGCATGTAAAGTATTAAAGATGCCTTGCCCTAAAGAGCGTGCAGTTACAAAGTTTCGGTCGATATACTCATCCGCTGCCCAATTTGGCAGGCTGCATAAGCCGCGTCCACTAGCGACTAAGGCTACCATCATCACGGTCAACTCACTGTGGCGGATATGCGCTGGTTCAATATCTGCAGGGCGCAGGAATAAGCGGAAAATATCCATTTTGCGCGGTGGTACAGGGTAAATAATTAGAGTTTGCTCTTTTAGCATGGCTGGCTGAATTTCTTCTACCTGCGACAAGGGGTGATCAAGGGGTAAAATGAGCATCGACTCGTATTGAAAGAGTGGAATATAAGTGATGCCATTCAGTGGCTCAGGGTCAGCGGTAATCACAAAATCTAAATCACCCGCTGCGAGAGCTTGCAAGCTATCAAAACTGAACCCCCCAGATAAATCCAATTCAACGTCCGGCCATTGGCGGCGAAATTGATCTAAAGTGGGTAACAGCCATAGATAGCAAGAATGGCAGTCAATCGCGATGCTTAAACGTCCACCCAAGCCCTTCACTTGTCGAGTTAAATCAGCTTCTAAACGGTCAAAACGAGGCAAAATATCTTGAGCCGTTTCAAACAAGCGTTTGCCTGCCGCTGTTAGATGCAAAGGCTTGGCCTTGCGATTGACCACGGCTAAACCTACCCGCTCTTCCAATTCGCCGAGTTGGTGTGATAAGGCGGAGGGTGTCATATGTAGTTTAGTAGCGGCGGCGGCTAAAGTTTCACTCGTTTGTAAAGCTTGGATAAGCTCTAAATGTTTGCGCTGCAGGTTCATTCAATAAAATTCAATTTTTTGTTGATAAAGTTGAAATTGCTTTCATCAGCCTAGCATAGGAAAATAGCTTCACGATAACAACTGTGATGATGAGATTTTTTGTATGACTAGCCCAATATTGTCCTTTGAATTTTTCCCACCAAAAACTCCAAAAATGGAACGTACTTTGTGGCGGAATATCGGGCAATTAGAAATGCTCAAGCCTGCTTTCTTTTCAGTGACTTATGGTGCTTTGGGCAGCGAGCGCGATCACAGTTTAGATACGGTCTTCAATATGCAGCGCGAATGCCATGTACCAGTCGCTGCTCACTTAACGGCTGCAGGGCATACTCGCGAATCGTTGTTAGCTTTAGCTCAGCGCTTTAAAGAAAATGGTGTGCAACGGATTGTAGCTTTACGGGGTGATGCGGATCTGACCGAGGGTGGGCTTAGTGATGTCGCGGATATGGTGCATTTACTGCGCACAGTAGCTGATTTTGATATTAGTGTAGCTGCTTATCCAGAAGTGCATCCAAAGGCAGCTAGTTTAGAGGCAGACTTAAAACAACTAAAGCGCAAACTCGATGCTGGGTCAAAGCGGGCTTTGACTCAATATTTCTTTGAGCCTGATATGTTTTTACGTTTCCGCGATGCAGCTGTAAAAATGGGTATTGAACAGCCTTTAGTGCCAGGCATTTTACCTGTACATGATTTTGATAAAGTCATTTCTTTTAGTGCTCGTTGTGGAGCGACTGTGCCTGCAGGTTTACACAAAGTATTTGAAGGCACCGTAGCAGGTAGCCAAGAGCAAAAGAAACTAGGGATTGAATTAGCCGTTGATTTATGCGAAAAATTGATGAACGAAGGGGTTAATCAGTTACACTTCTACACTTTAAATATTCCCAGTCTCACGTTTGAAGTAGCCCATCAATTGGGCTTGCCTTTAGCTTGGGATGAGCAGCCTTATTTTAAAATGGCGGCTTAAAAAGACTTCGGAGGAGAGGAGTTTATGGAAGGGATAGGCGCGGCTTATCCCTTTTGTATTAGGTTTAGTGGAACTCAGCGAGTTCTTTAACATGGGCTGCTACACTGCGGCCTAAAGAAGATAAGTCATATCCACCTTCTAAACAGGACACCACCCGATTATGTCCACAATCTCTGGCGATTTGGCAGAGTTCGCGGGTAATCCACACATAATCAGCTTCGACTAAATTAAACCCACCCATATCATCTTCAAGATGAGAGTCAAAGCCCGCTGAAATCATAATTAATTCAGGTTGATACTCAAGCCAAGATGGAATCCATTGCTCGCGTACTTGATCACGCCATTCACCGGAGCGCGTACCCGCTTTCATTGGTAAATTGCGGATATTAATGGCGCGGGTGTCTGCTCCAGTAAATGGATAAAAAGGATGTTGAAAAGAAGAGCAGAATAAGACTCGGGGGTCATTAATAAAAATGGACTCCGTTCCATCTCCATGATGGACATCAAAATCGACGATTACAATTCTCTCAAGTCCATATTGAACCATCGCGTGCGCCGCACCGACAGCAACATTGTTGAACAAACAGAAACCACCGGAATGTGCGCGTCCGGCATGATGCCCAGGTGGACGTGTTGCGCAAAAGACATGTTTGTAGTTAGTGGTCATGACTAAATCAACAGCTTGTGCTGCTGCACCGGCTGAATATAAAGCGGCTTCTAAGCTATGCTTATTCATACCGGTGTCACCATCGAGGTCAACAATGCTGTCATCATGGGGCGCAGTTTCGAAAATTTTGTCGATATAATGGCTTTCATGGACCCGAAGTAACTGCTCACGGGTCGCCATTTGTGCATCATAATGACGGGTAATCCAATCGACCCCCGAGGTAATCATGCGATTATTAATCGCATCGATCCGTTCAGGTGATTCTGGGTGATAGGGATTCCCATTATCGTGAAGTGAACACTTTTGATGACTAATTACTGCTGCTGTCATAGTTTTTTCTGTCTATAGGGAGTAATATATGTTGCAGTGCACAAAAAGACGTTTTCAAAAACGTACTAGCGGTTTTTATTAGTTCTCGGTCTCCAGAGAGCTATCATAGAGGTTTTAATAATGGGTCACCATTACCTAAATCAATTATTCGCGCCTTCAGCGATTGCTATTTTCGGCGCCACAGAACGACCTAATGCAGTCGGCTCCCTCGTCTTGCAAAATTTACTTGCAGCTGGCTATCAAGGGAAGATCTTCCCGATTAATCCAAAGCATGAAACGGTACACGGTTTGACTTGCTATGCAGGACTTCCACTCATTGCCGATCCGATTGAGTTAGCCATCATAGCCACGCCTGCGCGCACGGTTACTGAAATTGTTAAACAATGCGGTGAGCATGGCATTAAGGGCGTTATTGTTCTCTCGGCAGGTTTCAGTGAAACGGGCGCGCGCGGTAAGCGCATGGAAAAAGATATGATGGAATTGATCCATCATTATGGCATGCATTTAATTGGTCCTAATTGCCTTGGAGTCATGCGTCCCTCGGCAGGATTAAATTTAACTTTTAGTAAAAGCCAAGCTCAAGCAGGTAATTTAGCCTTAGTTTCCCAATCAGGCGCAGTTTGTACGGCGATTTTAGATTGGGCGAGCACTCGCCAAGTCGGATTTTCAACCGTAGTCACTTTGGGTGATGCGGCGGATGTTGATTTTGGTGATGTGCTTGATTACCTCGCATTAGACCCTAAAACTGACAGCATCTTGTTATATATCGAAGGGATTCACGATGCCCGTAGCTTCATGAGTGGCTTACGAGCAGCTTCACGTATGAAACCCGTCATTGTATTGAAAGCCGGTCGTTATGAAGAGGGTTCTCGTGCAGCCAGTTCCCATACCGGTGCGATTGTAGGTGGTGACGATGCTTTTGATGCAGCGCTAGAGCGTGCGGGTGTAGTTCGAGTCAAATCAATCACTCAGTTGTTCGCAGCCGCCGAAATTCTCTCCTCAGGGATGACAGTTACACAAAATCGCCTGATGATTGTAACCAATGGCGGTGGCCCAGGTGTAATGGCGACTGATCGTGCCGTTGAAATGAATTTGCGGATTCCTAAGTTATCAACGGCAACGGTCACTGCTCTAAATAAAATTTTGCCAGCTGCTTGGTCACATGGCAATCCAGTGGATATTTTAGGTGATGCGACCCCTGAGCGTTATGCCGCCGTATTAGATATCTGTTTGGCTGATGACTCTGTAGATGGGGTATTAGTCATGCTTACCCCACAGGCTATGACAGACCCAGCAGCAGTTGCTGAAGTCGTGGTGCAAGCCAAAGCTAAGTTTAAAAAGCCCTTACTAGCTTGTTGGATGGGTAATTCCCAAGTGGAACCGGGGCGCGAGATTTTATCTAAGGCTAAGGTTCCCCATTTTCCAGCGCCAGAATCAGCAGTAGAAGCCTTTTCCTATTTGGCATCGTATCGCAGTAATCAAAAAATGTTGATGCAAGTACCAGCTTCTGTGGAAACACAAAGTTCTGAGCCAGATATTGAAGGCGCACGCCTTATTATTGAAAGTGTGCTAGCAGAAGGGCGACGGGCACTGTCGACTACTGAATCGCGGGCGATTTTATCAGCTTTCCGTATTCCCTCTTTACCAACGATTCTGACACGTAGCCCGGCTGAGGCCTTGGTTGCAGCTGAATCAGTGGGCTTTCCCGTAGTCATGAAAGTTAGCTCACCCGATATCATGCACAAATCAGATGTGAACGGTGTGCGCTTAAATATTAATAGTGCGCGTACGGTGCGTAGTGTCTATCAGGAGCTGACGGAAGCGACTGCCAAGGCGATGCCAGAAGCACGGATTGAAGGTATTACAGTAGAGCGCATGTATCACAGTGCTGCAGCGCGTGAGCTAATGATCGGAGTAGTGCGTGATCCAGTGTTTGGCCCAGTGATTAGCTTTGGTACCGGTGGTACCGCCGTTGAGGTGCATCGTGATTGTGCAGTCGCCTTACCGCCTTTAAACGAGTATATGATCAAAAAAATGATCTGTCGGACTCGAGCTGCTCGCATGTTAGTCGAATTCCGCAATATGCCAGAGGTTAATTTCCCTGCCTTGCGCCAAGTCTTACAGCGTGTATCTGAAATGGTTTGTGAGCTGCCAGAAATTGTCGAAATGGACATTAACCCCTTAATGGCTAGCCCAGAGGGTGCAGTCGCTGTCGATGCTCGCTTTACAGTTGCTTATCCAAAAGGTGCAGCCCAGCGTTATGATCACATGGCGATTCATCCTTATCCGAATGATCTGGTCAAACAGCAACAGCTAGCAGATGGCACTAATATTCTTATTCGTCCTATTCGCCCTGAAGATGCTGAGATGGAGCAGGAGTTTGTCCGCAATCTTTCGCGCGAGTCGCGTTACATGCGCTTTATGCAATCGCTGCGTGAGCTTACTCCCGATATGTTGGTGCGTTTTACGCAAATTGATTATGACCGTGAAATCGCTTTCGTGGCGGTAGCTCGTGAAGATGGGATTGATAAAGAGGTAGGGGTGTGCCGCTACTCGATTAATCCTGATCGTAAAAGTTGTGAGTTTGCCCTAGTGATTGCTGATACGTGGCAAGGACGTGGCTTAGGTGGCTTATTGATGGAAATTCTAATCGATACAGCACGTAACCGAGGCTTGAGTACGATTATTGGGGAAGTCCTCGCCGAAAATGCTGGGATGTTGCGCTTAATGAATCGTTTAGGTTTTGAGCGGCAAAAAAGCGAAATGGATGACAGTATCGTTGTGGTTACCAAACGCCTGAACAATACCAGTAATAGCAAACATTAACTGCCTATTTCATACCTACGTAGTTGACAAGCTTTACGCTATGCTTGTAATACAGTATTGCTAAAGTGCTGTATGCAAGCGAGGATTAAGCATGAGTCGACGAACTGTTTTCGTCTCCTATTCACGAAAAGACAGCACACAAGTCGAGAAAGCCGTTGAATTATTGGAAGCAGGCGGTGCCGATGTTTTTCGCGATCTCGATGATATTCGCTATGGGGATCGTTGGGAGGATGTCATCCGTACCCAATTAGCTGAAGCTGAGCGGGTACTCGTATTTTGGAGCGTGCATGCTCAGTTATCAGAGTGGGTTGAACGTGAGTGGAGCATTGCAATTTCTATGCAGAAGCGCGTCGTGCCCATTCTGCTTGATCAAACACCTCTGCCGCGTGAGTTAGGGCAATTTCATGCCTTAACAAATTTTATTTTGCCTAATGCAGATAATGTTCAAAATCATTCTTCAGGACGATTTAATCAAGCTAAGTCAAAGTCTTATTGGCTATGGGGTGGAATACTAGGAGGTGTGCTGATCGTGGCCGCTGTAAGCTTTTCATCATTACTCTTACATACAGACCAAGCCCCTATTGAGATAGCCTTAGAGCCATCAGGCTCTTCGCAACAGAATCAAACAGGTAATTTACCCACCGATTCTTCCTCTGAGCCAGCGACTACAGGCAATGGCTATCCGAGCACTGTGGCCCCCGTCGTCAAGCCACCAGAGTCTGTTTCAGCAGCTGAGCCAGAATTTAAACAGGAGTCGCGTAATTATTTAGCGATTTTGTCTGTTTTTTTAGCCTTATTTGCCATAATTGTTTATCTAGTCTGGAAACGTCGCCAGCAGCAAAGCAAGTTACAAGCTGGTGAAAAATTAGTGCAAGATATTTTTCAGGAGTAAGTATGCATGCTCATCCACAAGCAGCGACAGTAATTGTACAAACCCGGCAATGGATCGAACAGCTGGTGCTTGGACATAATCTATGCCCCTTTGCTCACAAGCCTTATCAATTAGGAGTAATTCGTTTTAGCGTCACACCCGCTTCTAAACCCGAAATTTTATTAGCAGTCTTGAAAGCAGAGTTACATGCTTTACAAGCAGTACCTGCGGATAAAGTTGAGACCACGCTGTTAATTCATCCAGAAACCCTGACAAATTTTTATGCCTATAATGACTTTTTGGATGACGCAGATGAGTTGCTCTACCAAGAAGGCTTCGAGGGTATTTTACAAATCGCTAGCTTTCATCCACAGTACCAATTCTCAGGTACTGAACTCGATGATGCTGAAAATTATACTAATCGCTCACCTTACCCTATGTTGCATCTATTACGTGAAGCCAGTTTAGAACAAGCCATCGCTCACCATCCGAATATTGATGCGATTCCAGAGCGCAATATTCAAGTCATGCAGCAATTAGGGATCAATACGCTTAAGCGTATTTTACAGGGAAAAGCTTTATGATTAAGCAAAATAACCAACACAGTATTAAGCAAGAGTTACCTGCTGTATTGCTGTTTGTTGGGCTAATTTGGCTAGTCTTTTTACTCGATCGCTTTTTGCCCTTGGAACAGTTTGGCTTAATTCCACGCAATGGCTTTCATCTAGTGGGTATTGTTACCATGCCGTTTCTACATGGCAGCCTGCAGCATATTATGAGTAATACTGTACCTTTACTGGTACTGCTAACCTTATTGGCTGGGTCACGCGCCAATAGTCGCATGATTGTTTTAACTATTGTTTTATTGGGTGGAGCTTTATTATGGCTATTTGGGCGTGGTGCAGCCTTACATATAGGTGCTAGTGGCTTGGTGTTTGGCTTAGCTGTGTTTTTAATCGTTTCTGGGTTATTAGAGCGGCGTTTAGTACCGATGCTCATCGCGATTTTCGTGACTTTTATGTATGGCTCTAGTTTGCTAAGTGGAATCTTGCCTTGGCAACCCGGAGTTTCTTGGGATGGTCATTTATTTGGAGGCATTGCCGGTGCCGTTGCTGCCTTTTTTCTAGTGCGTGGTAAACAAGCAAATCTTGGGTTGAAATCTTAAGTAACAGGTGACCAAGAAATCAGCCTTTGCCACCAAGGGCGCGCGGGCGTATTCATACTATCGCGATCGGCTAAGGCGTGCTGTTCGTCATTCTCGACCAAAAACTCATATTGGGCTTGAGTTTGTGGCATATTTCTTCCACGCACCTCTGACATTAGCTCAATAGCGGCGTGCGGTGTCATCCCATCTCGAATCAATAGGCTGCCTGCTAAGATGCCAGTACGCCCAATGCCTGCATAACAATGAATAGCCACACGGTGGCCTTGTTTTAGCTCTAATTCAAGCTTATCGACTAATTGCCTAAAGGCTAAAAGATTACTCGGCGTAGAGCGATCTGGAATAGGGAAGTGCACAAAGCTTATACCTAACTCGCGACAAATTCGTTCCTCAAGTGCCAAACCACGCGCGATTAATTCGGGCTTTTCAAGCAGACAAACAATCGTATTAATCCCCAACTCCAAATAATGTGCCATATCTTCAGCCAACACCTGTGAGCGAGGGCAGGGCATAATATATAAATCACCGGATCCAATCTGTTTGAGTTTAAAAATACTTGGGTTCATAGTTTGGGATACTAAGTGCTTCGGCGAAGACAGGATTATACCTGATTGTACACTTAGCCTTAAGTAAATGCTGCACCATCCGTAGGGCATGAGCAGTGCATGTCTAATTAAGTTCAGATTTTAATTTATCTTTCAATAAATACCATTTATAAGTTTGTCACTCGCTTCATAGCGCGCACATTTTAAAATCTAGCTATGAACATTCAAACCCTTACTAAATTGATCTCAGTTCTACTCTGTTTGAGTAGTGTGCTTTATCTAAAACCTAGCCATGCTGCTGAGTTTTGCTCAGATGAATATTATATCAATGTCAGTTTGGCGAATGGTGCGCGTTGGGATATGTGTTGGGAGCAGCGTAATCGCGAGGGTATTGTATTGCATAAAGTACATTTTACTCCGAAAGCAGGACAGCGCCGTTTAATTTTAAGCAGTGCGAGTCTAGCTCAGATTCATGTACCTTATGATGATAATGGTGCTCGCTATCATGATATCTCCGACTATGGGCTAGGTGGCAACTATATGGTGGACTTACGCCAGACCGATTGCCCGGGTGGTAAATTGTTAAATTATGCTACACGTCCCGTCCTTTGTCGGCAGGTAAGTACTACAGACCACGGCTTTCGTTATCAGAGCGAGCAAGTGAAAGTAGAGGCTTTAACCCTTTTCAGCGTTTCACGAGTCGGTGCCTATCACTATATTCCCCTGTGGCGTTTTTATGAGGATGGAGCTATTGAGCCTGCAGTAGGCGCTACAGGAGCTTTACAGCGTTTCAATAATGCCTCTGCAGAAGATCAAGGCTGGCTAATTGAATCAAACAAGGTAGGCTTAGGGCATGTACATAATTTTTTCTGGAAACTAGATTTTGATTTAGCAGGAACTTCACGTGATGACCTAGTGGAAGAACTTAACTTACAAGAGCAAGGTGAGCAATCCAGCTTACAGCGCACTAGTATTACTACTGAGATGGGTCGCAGTGTGAACCCACTTACAGCACGGCGGTGGCTTATCCGTGATGCTGAACAAACTAATAGCGAAGGTCAAAGCTTGGCTTATGAGATTCGTTTACCTCAATCAGAGCATCAGGATATAGGCCCAGATTCAGAGACATTTACGCGTGAAGATATTTATTTTACCACTCTCCAAGAATGTGAGTTATACGCATCGCATAATCCCGGTCTAGCAGGTTGTGCGGACAGCCTATATGGTTTCGTAAATAATGAGAGCTTACGGGGTGCAGATTTAGTGGTGTGGCCAAGTACTACTTTCTATCATATGCCGCGTGCTGAAGATGCACCGTTCATGGATGCACACTGGTCTTATATTAGCCTCACGCCGCGAGATTGGGAGGCGCGTAATTCTTTAAGTACCAGTGCAGATATATCCGGTTCTCAGCTAGCAAACCCAGAGCCGCCAGTTCTTCCACCAGTAACACCACCTCCACCCGTGGTAACCCCCCCAACTAATCCACCAGTCACACCGCCTCCAGGAGTAACCTTACCTATATCATCCTCAAATGGTGGCACAGGTAGCTTGGATTATGGGTTCTTAGTACTTTTGGTCTTATTAATTTGGCGAGGAGCTAGGCGAGTACCTACACTGCATTGACGAATCCTAAGCTTCGTTCCACACTAATAAAAAATACGCTGGAGTTTTGCATGTATCAGCCTGAGCCGATTGATACTTCCAAAGTGAGCTTACCGCCATCTTTAGAAGAGCTACTAGAATTACTGTCCTACAACACGCATGAGGTCTGGGCGCAACAAAGGATTAGGGATGGTTGGACCTATGGCGCTGAGCGGGATGATGTCAATAAACAACATCCTTGTTTAATTCCGTATGAAAACTTAGCTGAAACAGAGAAAGCTTATGATCGCAATACAGCCCGTGAGGTACTTAAGGTGATCTTAGCTTCAGGCTTTAAAATTGAAAAAGTTTAGGGATAAACATAATCAATAATCACAGGTGCATGATCAGAAAAGCGTTCATCACGGTAAATTTTAGTAGCCAACACCTTGCCTTTTAGGTTAGGTGTAAGAACATGGTAGTCAATACGCCAGCCCATGTTTCTATCCCAAGCATTGGTGCGCATAGACCACCAAGTGTACTGTTCAGGGGCTTGAGGCAATTCTCTGAAAGCATCTACAAAACCATATTCGACAAACAGCTTATCTAACCAAGCGCGTTCATCAGGTAAGAACCCGGAGAATTTTTGGTTAGCCTTCCAATTAACTAAATCTTCAGGTTTATGCGCGATATTCCAATCACCACAAATAATGGCTTGTCGGCCTTCCTGCTTTAAATTTTCAAGTACGGTTTCAAAATGCGCTATACAGCGGTATTTGGCAGCTTGACGTTCCTCACCCGAAGAGCCAGAGGGTAAATACAGCGAAGCCACACTTAAATTTCCAAAGCGAGCTTCTAAATAGCGACCCTCAGCATCAAACTCGGCTGAACCCATACCTTCCACCAGTGAATCTGGAAGCGTACGACAATATAAAGCTACACCGCTATAACCTTTCTTTTGCGCATCATGGTAATAACAATGATACCCTGCTGGGAAGAAAGTCTCAGGCTCTTCACGTAATTGGTGGATTTGAGCTTTGGTTTCTTGAATACAAACCACATCAGCTTGCTGAGTCTCTAACCAAGCAAAAAAGCCTTTTTTGGCCGCTGAACGGATGCCATTTACATTAGCAGTGATAATACGCATGTAAACAAATTCACTAATTAGGTGTGAGGAAAGCCCAGTAATAAGGCTTCCATTAAGGCTTTTTGCGCATGTAAGCGGTTTTCAGCTTCATCCCAGACCACACTTTGTGGACCATCAATGACAGCAGCGGCCACTTCTTTGCCACGATAAGCCGGTAAACAGTGCATGAACATAGCATCAGGATGTGCCAGTGCCATTAAGTCTTCTGTGACTTCAAAGCCTGTAAAGGCTATCTCACGTTGCTTCTTCTCAGCTTCTTGCCCCATGCTAGCCCAAGTGTCAGTTGTAACTAGATCAGCCTGGGCCACAGCTTCTTGTGGAGTTGCAAAAAACCTTAAATGTGAGGCATTGGCAGCTACAATAGTCGGGTTAGGTTGATAAGCTTGCGGCGTGCACACATGCAATTTGAAATTAAGTAAGCGAGCTGCCTCCATCCAAGAATGGCACATATTATTGCCATCTCCGACCCAAGCAACTGTCCGTCCAGTGGGCAAGCCGCGCTGCTCAATCCATGTCATTAGATCAGCTAAGAGCTGACAAGGATGATGAGTATCTGTTAAGCCATTAATAACGGGTACCCGCGAATAGGCTGCGAAGCGTTCCACTTTATATTGTTCGAAGGTGCGAATCATCACCAGATCAACCATCCGCGAGATCACACGAGCAGCATCTTCAATCGGTTCACCACGCCCTAATTGACTATCATTGGGCGATAAGAAGAGGGCATGCCCCCCAAGTTGAGTCATGCCAACTTCGAAGGAAACCCGGGTGCGGGTGGAGGCTTTTTCAAAAATCATAGCTAGGCTACGATTTTGTAAAGGTGTGTAAACTTCGCCACGTTTTGTTAAAGCTTTTAAGTCGATCGCACGCTCAAGCACTGCGAGCAATTCAGCCGAATTCAGATCGCTTAAAGTAAGAAAATGTCGGATTGTACTCATATCAGTTCTCTGGCATCCGGCACGATAAAGAACGAGATTATAAAAAATCTCGTATTAAATCTATGACTGTAGTTATGATCTGGTCGGCTTGTTGTTGGCTAATGACTAAAGGTGGTAACAAGCGGATAACATTTCCAGCAGTCACATTAATTAAGATGCCTTGAGCAAGACCTTGTTTAACTAACTCACCACAATCGCGCTCAAGCTGGATGCCAATCATTAAGCCTTTGCCACGGATGTCTTTCACACCAGCGACCTCAGCTAAGCCTGCACGGAATTGTGCTAAGAAGTAATGGCCCAATTCTGCAGCACGTTGTGCGAGCTGCTCTTTTTCCATCACATCAACCACAGCGAGTGCAGCACGACAAGCTAAAGGATTACCTCCAAAGGTAGAGCCATGATTGCCATAAGCAAAGACACTCGCTGCTTTACCGCGAGCTAAACAAGCACCAATAGGCATGCCATTTCCAAGTGCTTTAGCTAAAGTCATCACATCTGGCTGAATCGAGCTATGTTGGAAAGCAAACCATTTGCCGGTGCGACACATACCGGTTTGAATTTCATCAGCTATCAACAAGCAATCATGCTGGTCACAAAGTTCACGTAAGCGTGGTAAATATTCAGCACTTGGAACTTGTACGCCCCCTTCACCTTGTACGGGTTCGACTAATACAGCAACGATATTCTTATCTGCAGCTAATTGCTGAGCTACTGCCTCCGCATCACCATAGGGCACACGTGTAAAGCCTTCTAGCAAAGGGCCAAAACCAGCTTGTGCTTTTGGGTTGCCGGTTGCAGTCACCGTAGCCATAGTTCGACCATGAAAGGCATTGCTCATGACAATAATGACAGGGTGCTCAATACCTTTGTTGTGTGCATAAAGACGCGCAATCTTGATAGCAGCTTCGTTAGCCTCTGCTCCAGAATTGCAAAAGAAAGCATTATCCATACCAGCTAGCGCGCACAAACGATCGCCTAAGGCTTGCTGGTTTTCGATTTGATAAAGATTGGAAGTGTGCATTAAGCGATGGGCTTGATCACAAATGGCATCAGCTATTTCAGCCCGTGCGTGGCCTAAACTACAAACCGCAACACCCGCTACTGCATCTAGATAGTGTTTACCTTCGGTATCAAAGAGTACAGCTCCTTCACCACGAGCAAAGGTAACAGGGAGGCGGGCGTAGGTTGGCATTAATGTTGGTTTAATTATAGTCGTCATTGCACCCTCCAGTTAAGATTGGGAAAAACAAAAAGGCAGCCGCTGTAGGCTGCCTTTCGTTATTCAAAGGGCGAATATAGGGGATCAATGCAGCATTGTCAATTAATGTGCTTGCGGCGGCTAGCCAGCTTATTCAAGTAATTCATAGGCTTGAAAAGATCCGCACAACTGCATGCCCATTATTAAATAAGAAGCTTTAATGAGGATGTTTTTTAATATGATAAACACTAGCAGGTGGAAAATTATTCAGCACAAAACTCTTACGTTCAGCGACTAAGCCGTGATGTTTTAAAATATGGGATTTAACAGGGCAGCGATGACCGTAAGTAAATTGGATAAAAACACCGCCATGCTTTAACACTTGAAAAGCGCCGCGCAAAATATCATCAATTTGCTTATCTTTCATGGACAAGAAAGGCAAGCCACTTACCACTGCACCCACTTCTTTTAAGTGTAAGCGTGTTAACGATTCAGCGGCGCCATTGACCACCATGGCTTTGGGGTAGGCTTCCTGCATAGTGTTGGCAAACTTGCGATTCAGCTCGATCAAAATTAGATTTTCTTCTGGAATACCACAGGCTAATAATTGACGAGTAAAGACGCCTGTCCCTGGACCTAATTCAACAACTTTGCCGCTATCGGCACTTAAGCCCTTCACCATTTTACGGGCTAAGCGGTCACTAGAAGGGAAAACGGATGCGGTAACCAGTGGGGCTTTTACCCATTCGAGCATGAAGCTTGAGGTTTCACGCAGTTTAACTGCTTTACTTAACATAAGTGATCCTGTGGACGTATCCTTGTTATTAGTAGGGCTGCTATAGCGGTGCTTCAAGTGTTAAACCTAAAAAAACACAAAAAAGCCGGGCAAAATACCCGGCCTCTCTTATACAAGTGTTATTATGCTGCGAAATTAGCGGCAGCGAAATCCCAATTGACTAAATTATTGAGGAAGGTCTCAACAAATTTAGGGCGGGCATTCCGATAGTCGATATAATAAGCATGTTCCCATACATCGATACAGAGTAGCGCTTTGTCACCTGTCGTTAAGGGAGTGCCAGCTGCACCCATATTGACGATATCCACTGAACCATCTGCTTTTTTCACCAGCCAAGTCCAGCCTGAACCAAAATTGCCAACGGCAGAGGCTTGGAAGGCCTTTTTGAAGTCCTCGTAAGAGCCCCATTTCTTATTAATCGCATCAGCCAATTCGCCAGTAGGAGCAGCGCCCCCATTCGGCTTCATGCAATTCCAAAAGAAAGTATGATTCCAAACTTGTGCAGAGTTATTATAAATACCACCTGATGAGGTTTTCACAATCTCTTCGAGTGATTTATCAGCAAATTCAGTATTAGGAATCAGGTTATTTAAGTTAGTCACATAGGCAGCATGGTGCTTGCCATAATGGTATTCAAAAGTTTCTGCAGAAATATGAGGTGCTAACGCATCTTGTGCATATGGCAGGGCTGGCAGCGTGAAAGCCATGATATTGCTCCTTGATTTGGTCTTAAATATCGGCTGTTTAAAGGGCCTAAGATAGCCATTTAGGAACTAGGGTGCAATAAGGCTCGTTCACAAGCTGGACTTTTGGTCGTACACTTTCGGGCTTTCCACCAAAATAGACTTTTAAATTATGCAGCCGAAAATGCCCGGCCTTGTCGAGTTCGTCGCTTTAGTCGCACTCCTCTCTTCTTTGATGGCACTAGCAATTGATGCCATGTTGCCCGCTTTGCCTGTGATTGGGCAAGATTTACATGTTATGAATGCTAATTCTCCCCAATTAGTCATTTCTACCGTCTTTCTTGGGATGTTGCTAGGGCAAATTTTATTTGGTCCTTTATCCGATAGTGTAGGGCGTAAACCACTGATTTATTGGGGGCTAGGCTTATTTATGCTGGGTAGCTTAGTGTCCATGTTTGCACAGAGTTTTGAAATAATGCTGCTTGGACGTTTACTGCAAGGCATCGGCGTTGCTGCACCCCGTGTAGTCACAATGGCCTTAGTCCGTGATTGCTATTCAGGCCGTGAAATGGCGCAGATTATGTCCTTCACAATGATTGTCTTTATTATGGTTCCTGCGATTGCGCCTTCTTTAGGGCAGGGTATTTTATGGTTTTTAGACTGGCGCGCGATTTTTGGTGCTTTTATTTTACTATCCGCACCGATGCTAATTTGGTTTTGGTTGCGTATGCCGGAAACTTGGCCTACCGAAAAGCGTCGCCCCTTTGCTTGGCATGAACAGTGGGAAGCTACCAAGACTGTCTGCAGTAATCGCTTAGTGATGGGTTATTCTTTAGTAACCGGCTTAGTATTTGCAGCCTTCTTGGGTTATCTCAATTCCGTCCAGCAAATCCTCCAGGAGCAGTATGGCTTAGGTGATCAGTTCCCACTGTATTTCGCTGCCTTGGCGCTTTCAATTGGTGGCGCATCGGTGGTCAATGCAAAATTAGTGATGAAGTTGGGGATGCGTCTCTTATCAGCTCGTGCGCTCCAAGTGGTTTCTGCTTTATCGGCGGTATTTTTAATGTTGGTGCTCATGCAACACGGTCAGCCAGCTTTATGGCTATTTATGGCCTATTGCCTTGTTGCGTTCTTTAGTGTCGGTTTGCTCTTTGGGAATCTGAATGCGCTAGCAATGGAAACGATTGGTGATTATGCAGGGATTGGCGCTTCGATTATCGGCGTAGTGTCTAGCGCGATTGCGATTCCGATTGGCGTATTGATTGGTCAAGCCTATAACCGTACAGTGATTCCCGTTGTGCTAGGGTTCTTGGTCTTGACGGTATTAGCACTCTTCTTACAGCGTTGGACAGAGCGCCAACGCGGCAAGACTTTAGAGATGACTAGTTAGTTTTAGGCTTGGGTAGTAACCAAGCTACCATACCGCCAATGATAGCTGAGCCTAAAACAAACAAATGGACATTGATCGCTGCACTAGTCGCCGCTGCAGGGGTTAAAAACGGTAGTAAAGCCGCAATAATCCCTGCTTCATAGGTACCAATACCTGCAGGTGCGTGAATAGGTAGGACGCTGGTGAGTTCGCCAGCGACTACGGCGGTGATTAACACATTCCACGTCACGCCATCAATAAATTGATCTAATACCCAAGCTAGAGTGAAGAGCTTCACCATCCAATTTAGCCAAGTGAGTCCCCAACTCTTTAAGAAGCCCACCACGGTATTGGGCAGACCAAATAGCATCTTCTGCGCTAATTCGCTTAAACGACCATCTTTCCCAGCAAAATACAATTCGACTCTATTGCTTAGTAAATAGACTAGCGGCGGAATGAGCATCCATAACAGCATAATCGGGATGGCAAGACGCCGTAGCGGAGTGACCACTAATAAAGGATAAATCGCAAAGGCCAGAATGCAGTGCAAATCTAAAAAGCGGAACCATAATAAAGCTGAGACGGATTTAGCATAATTAATATCGAAATACCGTTTCATGAGCATTGGAAAGCTAAGCTCACCTGAACGAGCGGGAAGTAGGTTATTGAACAAATTATGCAGCAAGGTTAAGCGTAAACTAGCTAGGGGATGGGCGCGCAGTTCAATAAAGTAATCATATAAGCGCCAAGTGCGTAGACCGTAGCTGACTAATAATAAAGCGACCGCTACGAGTAGTTGTTGCCAACTTAAAGCTGCCCAAGGTTGCAGTATGCTTTTCCAGCCTAACCAATATTCAACGCCTGCAATAAATAGGATTAAAATCAGCCAAGGCAAGGTTTTACTTAACCAACTCGGTAAAGCTGATTTTTCAGTAGGGGGCGGCAGTTGTTTAGTATCTATCATCGCTTTAGGTTTTCCGTATAATCCGCCTGCATTCTAAATGATTGGATAAGCATTGTGTCGACTGAATATGAAGAAACAGTGAGCATTATCGTGCCTTTTTACAATGAGGAAGATAATGTTTTACCTTTGGTGGAGCGAGTTCACACAGCTCTGGCTGGGTTTAAGCTGCCTTGGGAGTTGGTGTTAGTTGATGATGGCAGCACTGATGCTACGTTAGAGCGTTTGCAGCAAGCTAATACGCAGTATGGTCAGCATGTGTTTATTGTCGAGTTACAACGCAATTTTGGACAAACTGCTGCCATGCAGGCAGGCATTGATCAAGCACAAGGTAGCTTATTGGTGACTTTAGATGGTGATCTGCAAAATGACCCTGCAGATATTCCTGCTATGGTGGCTGATCTACAGGAGCGTAAACTCGATTTATTAGTCGGTTGGCGTAAAGATCGAAAAGATACCCTCATTTTACGCAAAATTCCCTCACGCATTGCGAATCGCTTAATTCGTAAGGTAACGGGTGTTTATTTGCATGATTATGGCTGCAGCTTAAAAGTCTATCGTGGCTCAGTCATTAAAAAAGTACGCTTATACGGGGAAATGCATCGGTTTATTCCTGCTTGGGTGGCGACTACGGTACCACCTTCAAGAATCGGTGAGCGGGTCGTCCAACATAATGAGCGGTTTAGTGGTGAGTCCAAATACGGCATTTCTCGCACCTTTCGTGTCATCCTTGATCTGCTATTTATGTGGTATTTCATGCGCTATCGGGCAAGACCGGGGCATTTCTTTGGCGTGGTAGGCTTAGGTTCAGGCTTATTAGGTAGTTTAATTTTGCTATGGCTAGCGATTGAAAAGTTTATTTTCGGTGCGGATATCGGGGGTAGGCCCTTATTATTGATTGGAGTTGTACTGGTCATTGCAGCCTTACAGTTTTTAACTGCAGGCATTTTAGCAGAGATGTTAGCACGTACTTATTTTGAAGCTGCAGGGCGTAATGCTTATACGATCCGTAATGAGGATACTCCCAAAGAGCACAGTTGGTATCTAATCGATTAAGCTATCCAAATAACAAAGAGCGGATAAAAATCCGCTCTTTTCTATCGTTAATGGACTACTAGGCTACTGAGCACGTGGATGATGTTGCATCCATAGGTTCAAATATTCTAAGACGCCACGACTATCAATCTCGTTTTTATTGTCACGTAAAGCTAGATTCGCTAATTTCATCGCGTCATTACCATCCGAATTAACTGCATAGACATCGGCTCCAGCTTTTAATAGGTTAATTAAGGCTAACTTATGTCCAAAGCGTGCAGCATGATGCAAAGGTGTCCAGTTTTTAACCGTCAAGATATTAGGATCCACGCCAGCAGCTAATAAAGTCGTTACGGCAGCAGTTTGACCCGTTGAAGCTGCAGCATGCAAGGGTGTTTCACCTTGTCCATTCCGATAATTAGCATAGCTTGGCACTTTCGCTAGTACAGCAATCCAAGCAAGATCGCCGTCCAAAGCCGCATCAAAGGTTTTCTTACCAAACCGACCTGAGGGATCAGTAGCACCTGAACGCACTAACATATTGGCAATATCTAGATTATTGTTGTTGATAGCGATAGTTAAGGGGGTGATGCCACTGGCAGAATAATTAACATCCGCACCCAGTTTAATTAATTGCGGAATTTTATCAGCTTCACCACGCTCAACGGTTTGGAATAAAGCTTTACCTAAAACTCCACCATCTGCAGCAGCTCCACCAGCGATTAAAGCACCTGCCATGCCAAAATCACCACGATTCAAAGCCAATGAAAGCGCGGACTCTCCGTCTTTAGCGTAATTAGGGTTAGCCCCCATTTTCAATAAATTCGTGACTTTTTCGCGCTCGCCTTGTTCAACCGCTGTAAACATCACCCGGCCGAGATCGTTCGGGTCACGTTGCGCCCCAGCAGCTAATAAAATTCCAATTAAGCCAATATCGCCATTACGCGCAGCAATTGACAAAGGTGTCACCTCACCTTCCGCGTAATTGGCATTAGCACCCAGCTTAATCAAGTTATTGACCCGATCTCGATCTTGCATTTGTACTGCTTTTAATAAGGCTCTGCCCAGTACGCCAGCATCATTCGGAGCACCACTTTTCATTAATAAATAAGCGATTCCCGTGTAGCCGCCATCGACAGCCATTTGTACCAATTCCTGAGTCGGCCTAGCACCTTGATTAATAAAGTTCTTTGCTTGATTGTAATCGCCTTGGGTGATCGCAGCCTGTAAGCCATTAGACAGGCGATCTTCCTTGGCTTTAGCCTCATCGCGTTTAGCTTGTTCAGCCGCCAAACGTTCTTGCTGAGCTTTTAAAGCAGCTTGCTGTGCCGCATCAGCTGCTGTAGTCGCAGCCGACGTGGAATTGGTAGAATTGGCAGCAGTACTTGCAAGATTCGGTGAGGCAGTACTCGCTACACTAGCTTCAGCTTGCTTAGCGATTTCTTCCCATTGCTTCACATAAGCTTGTGCTTGTGCAGCTTCAGCCGTTTTACCTTGCTTAGTTAACAGTGCAGCCTCTGCTTTCCAGACTTGTATCTGTGCAGCTGCTTCAGCGGGTGTTTCGGCGTGAGCGGGCGCAATCCAAGCACTAGCAGCTAAGCTTAAAAGCATTAAGGAACAGTTTTTAATAAAACAAGAATTCCTGCCCTCAAGCGGAAAATTCATAGATAGTCTCCATACAATAAGTCCTGATGGGGTTTAAAGCTCAGTGAGCAGCCCATAAGATTGCAAATTGCCCAAGCCAATTATTGCGAATCTAATTCAGAAGTCACCACGGCGGTGATGATAGCAATAGCGTTTCCCCATATTCAATCGCTAGCTAGTAAAGATCAGAGTTTAGAGCAAGAAACACTCAAAATTACCTAAGATTTCCCAACAACTAAGCACGACTCATGAAGGATAATGCTGCTACAATCATAGCTCAATACCTAAAAAATGCTTAGATGATACTCAATCGCTATTTGTTCAAAGAAATTGCGCTTAATTTCATTGCCACCCTCTTAGTTTTATCGTTGATCATCATCGGTAATACCTTTGTGCGCCTGCTGGCAAGCGCTAGTAGTGGGGATCTCCCTTTAGATTTACTAGGCAATATGCTGCTCTTTGGTTCATTAAAAAATCTATTGCGCTTGGTGCCGGTGGCCTTATTAATTGGCATGATGCTAGCATTTAGTCGCTTATATCGTGATTCAGAAATGGTCGCTTTACGCGCCTCAGGGGTGGGGCCAAAGGAATTTTATCGAGCGATTTTCAGTTTCGTGATTCCACTAACTCTCCTCATGGCTGTTGCTGTGTTTGTCTTTTCGCCGATACTAGAAACCCAAAACCAAGCTCTCAAAAAGGAAATGTATCAACGCCCTGAAGCAGCGGGTATTCCACCCGGTCAGTTTGTGACAGCGGGTAACAAAACAAATAATTACACCATCTTGGCGGAAGGCATTGATGATTCGCGCACCGTAATGGAGCGTTTTTTCATTCGCGTGCAAGATGGAGCCAATGAAATTTTAGTTTGGGCGCAATCAGCCATTTTATTTGTTGACTCTGCAACCGGTGAGCGCTTCTTGCAAATTCGTGATGGCTATCGTTACGAGAATGATCCTGAGCGAGGCGGTATGTCGATTATTCGCTTCAAAGAACATGGAGTGCGTATCCCGTTGCGCTCGTTTGCGCGCTCCATCAGTATTGAGAGTGTGCCGACTTTAGAGCTGTTAGCTATTCCGTCGCCGGCTAATCAAGCTGAGTTGCAATGGCGGCTGTCGATTGTGTTATCTACACTGGTATTAGCCTTGCTCGCCTTTCCCTTAAGTTATACCGCGCCACGGCAAGGGCGGTTTAGTAAAATCGCAGTGGCTATACTTTTATATGGTTTATATGCCAATGTCCTGGCGATGTTACGTGGAATGATGGAACGTGGTGAAGTGCCTGGATGGCTTGGTATGTGGTGGGTGCATCTAGTGATGGTGCTATTAGCTGTTTGGCTCTTACATAAATATTATGGAAAGCCCGCATGAATTTGCTCGAACGCTACCTTTGGAAGAATGTGCTTTTGAGCATTCTCGTGACTTGGCTTTCGCTGAGTTTATTATTTGCACTCTTTGATTTTTTGGCGGAACTAGGCGATACCAAAGTCGGTACTCGCTATGGTGCTTTTCAAGCACTGCTCTATGTTAGCTATAGCCTACCACGCACTTTATATGAAAATTTTCCTTATGCAGCTTTGATCGGAAGCTTAATGGGTTTAGGCAATTTAGCGGCTAATAGTGAAATCACCGCCATGCGTGCAGCGGGCTATTCGATTATTCAGATTGTTTTGACCACTTTGAAGCTGGGCTTGGTATTAAGCTTACTCGTGTTTGCTTTAGGTGAATGGGGTGTGCCGCGTTCTGAGGTTTATGCCGAAAGTTTCAAATTGCGCATGTTGCAACAAGAGCTATCGGTTTCGGAGGAGGGAGTTTGGCTAAAAAATGGCAAGCAACTGATTCATATTGATAAAGTCTGGTCGCAAACTAAAGTTGATGGTCTAGCAGTGTATGAGGTTGATGAACAGGCGGGAGGCATTAGCCGTATTCTCAAAGCAGCTACTGCTGAGAAGCAGGCACAGGATTGGCAACTAACTCAAGTCACTGATAGACGCCTTACACAAACAGGTGTGGAAGTGACTCAACATGCTCAATTAATTTTACCGGATGTGCTTCCTGCAAATATTTTAAGTTTAGCTACCGTAACACCCGAACAATTAGCCGCGCGTGAGTTAGCACAATTTATCCAGCATCAGCGTGAGAATGCCTTAAATACCGATCGCTTTGAGTTAGAGTATTGGAAACATTTTACAACACCTTTATCCACTTTAGTGATGCTAGTTTTAGCCGCACCTTTAGTGTTTGGCTTCCAACGGAATGCCGGTGCAGGACAACGAATTTTTATCGGTATTTTGATCGGTATTAGCTATTTGTTACTTGATCGGATTATTGGGCGAACGGGGCTGGTCTATGGTTTGCCCCCTTTATTGTCTGCTGTGCTACCTATGTTGCTCTTCTCGGCGGTGGGTTTATTTATGTTAGCGAGGGTCAGGTGATGCAAATCACTGAAATTCAACAACGTCTAAGTTTTCTAGTTGAAGCCGAGCGCCTCAAAGATGTACTACGCACAGCGCATACGCGGACAGGTAAACAAGAAAGTACCGCCGAGCATACTTGGCGTTTATGTCTGTTTATTTTGTGCTTTGCGGATCAACTGCCGGATTTAAATCTACTTAAAGTTTTGAAAATGGCTGTACTGCATGATTTAGGGGAGGCCATTCATGGGGATGTTCCAGCGATTGATCAGCAAGGTGTTAACAAACTAGCACAAGAGCGCACCGATTTGCTGACCCTTATGCAAGCTTTGCCTGTAGAAGTACAAGCCGAGTTCTTAAGTTTATGGGATGAATACAATCAAGCGCAGACCCCCGAAGCTCAAGCGGTCAAAGCTTTTGATAAATTAGAGACGATTTTGCAGCATAACCAAGGAGCTAATCCGCCAGAATTCGATTATGCGTTTAACTTAGCTTATGGACAGCGCTATACTCAAACTAATCCACTGTTTGCTGCCATTCGAGCTTTACTCGATGCAAAGACCCGTCAACTCGCTTTACAACAAGTGCCTACTATGAATATTGAGCCATTGAACGCGGATCTTGAACTGGAAGGGCTACTCGATTTGTGCCAATTGCCTAGCGATGATCTGTATGCACCCCATTTAGAGTTTTTTGGCATTCACCGCGCTAATCGTTTAGTAGCAGTGATTGGTTTAGAGCCTTATGATTCGGTCGCCTTATTAAGGTCGCTAGCAGTATTGCCAGATTATCGCAGCTTGGGTTTAGCCCGAAAATTAGTCAGCTTTATGGAAACACATGCAGCTCAACAAGGTGTAGAAGACTTGTATCTATTGACGACGACGGCTAGTAATTTTTTCCGTAGCCTTGATTATCAATTAACTGATCGCGGTTTAGCACCCGTTGCCATTCAACACACAGCACAATTTAGTGGCCTTTGCCCTAGCTCAGCGAGCTTTTTAGCTAAAAAATTACCCTTTATGCAGGCTTAGTTAGTTTACTTTGGTCTAGCTCTAAAAAGCGCGTGGCTATTAGCACCAGGCCAATCACCGGCAAACCGATCAGAGTGGTCAAGGTGAAAAAGCTTGGATAACCAATAGCATCGACCATAGTGCCTGAATAACCACCCAAGACTTTGGGCAATAAAGACATAAGCGAGCTAAAAATGGCGTACTGAACTGCAGTAAAAGAAACGCTAGTCAGAGCTGACAAAAAAGCTACAAAAGCCGCACTTGCAAAGCCGGCTGCTAAATTATCTGAAATCACCGCAAAGTAGAAAACCAGCAGATTGTGCCCCACTAAGGCCAAAGCCACGAATACCAGATTAGTCAGAGCGGCTAAAATAGCCCCCCATAGTAAGCTTTTCATGACCCCAAAACGCGTCGCGAACAGCCCCCCTAAGACTCCACCGATGACGCTTACTAATACACCCACTGTTTTGACAGCCGTGGCGATTTCTTCTTTAGTAAAGTTTTGATCTTGGTAGAACACATTAGAGGCAGCACCTAGCACGATATCGCTGATACGATAAAAACCAATCAGTATTAACAAAAAGGCCGCAGTCTTCACGCCATAGCGTTTGAAAAACTCAGCAATCGGAGCAATCCACGTCTCGATAGCAATGGCTCGATCAACTAAACCTATGAGTACTAAGACATAACCCACTAGAAAAGCCATACCCACTGCTAGAGCAAAGCGTAAGGTTTCTAAAAGAAAGCCAGTGAATGTACCGGCCGCAAACAGCGCTTTTAGATGGCTAAATAAACCATCGGTAACGAAAAAAGTCAGGACAAAGGCAGTGACTGTAAATGCAAACACCAAGACTAGACGTAGATAGTCTCTAGGGCTGTAATGCAATTTGCTAGCTTGATGCTGAGGTTCAGGAATCACGAAGGTAGTAATCACCCCAATCAGCATGATGGCTGCCATAATGAAGTAAGTCCAACGCCAAGCAAGATAAACATAATGGCCTTTCTCAGAGCCAAAATGCGCGGCTAAATATAAAGCGCCTGCTCCTGCCACAATCATGGCTAGTCGATAACCGACGATATAGGTTGAAGACATTAAGGCTTGTAAACGTGTTTCAGCCGATTCAATGCGATAAGCATCAATCACAATATCTTGCGTGGCTGAAGAAAACCCTAGTAAAACTGCCGCCAAGGCCATCAAGGTAAGATTATTTTTACTCAAGGCAGGATCAATGCTACCCATAGCGAGAATGGCTAAAATGATCATGCACTGCGAGAGTAGAAGCCAAGCACGTCGTTTACCTAAGACTTTGCTTAGAACGGGTAAAGGTAGCTTATCAATCAGCGGAGCCCAAACAAATTTGAAGGAATAACCCAAGGCTGCCCAACTAAAAAAAGTAACTGCTTTACGCTCAACACCCGCCTCACCTAGCCATAAAGATAGCGAGGAAAAGATTAGCAGAATCGGAATACCTGCAGAAAAGCCTAAAAACAGCATGGTTAGTACGCGCACATCTGAAAAATTGCGCAAAGTTTCACGCCAGCTGAGTGTGGGATGGGTGGCTTCGGTCATGGATACTATCGCCTGCTGATTTTATGATTTAGTTAGCGTAAGGAAACCGCTAAAGTTTACTGTGCCAGCATGATTAACCAAAGCTTTTAAGCTGTCACCTATTTTTGATCCTTTTCATGTAAGCTAGCTAAATTTCGCGTTATCATGCCGGACTTTTCAAGCGGTCAGGAGTGTTTCCATGCAGAGTGAGTTACTCAATTATCTACCCGCCGATGGGTTATTACAGGAGCGTGTGCTTGTAGTCACTGGTGCTGCAATGGGGATTGGTAAAGCCGTAGCCCTGCAATATGCTCGCTTAGGGGCGACCGTTGTCTTAATAGACAAACAAGAACTGATGCTAGAAGCAGTCTATGACGAGATCGTCGCAGCTGGCTATCCTGAGCCAGTCATTTGTAAGTTAGATTTAGCCGAAGCAACGAGCGATGCTTACGCGAGTTTAGCCTTAATGATTAAGCAAGAGCTAGGGCGTTTAGATGGCTTACTCTTGAATGCAGCTTGGTTGGGTGCTTTCATGGCAGTGCGTCAGCATGATCTAGATTTATGGACAAAGATGCTGCAAGTGAATCTAAATGCTAATTTCTTATTAGTGCGAGCGTGCTTACCTTTGTTGGAGCAGTCGCCAGATGCTGCCATTGTGTTTTCAACAGATACCACCGATCGCGCTTATTATGGGGGCTTTGGCGTGAGCAAAGCAGCGATGAATGCCCTCTGCGATATTTTAGCCCAAGAATATGATGCTAAGCCGTTTATTCGGGTCAATCGTATCCACACCGGCCCCGTGCGTACTAGTATGCGCGTTTTAAATTTCCCTGGTGAACATGCTGATAGCAATGTGCGCCCTGAAGCTGTCGTTGGGCCTTATTTGTATTTCATGGGGCCAGATGCAGGTCAACGCACAGGTGAACATCTGCAATTAACTAAGTTACCCGCCGATTTTCGTTGGGTTGGTGAGCAAAGCGAGTAATGGCTACTGATTCTCCGCGTGATCAGATTTTTGCGCAGCCACAGCAGGTCGTGGATTTTGCTTTTACCGCGGCTGTTGCCGATGTATTTCCGGATATGGTGCGGCGCTCAGTGCCAGGCTATGAAACCGTGATTAGCCAACTCGGGGTACTCGCACGCCGCTATGCTCAAGCGAATACAGCGATTTATGATCTAGGTTGCTCATTAGGTGCTTCGACCTTAGCTATGGCTTTGCAGGTGCGCCAGCCACAGGTGCAATATATTGGTGTTGATAATTCAGAGGCCATGATTCAGCGCTGTGAACAGCGTTTACAGCGACAATTGCCTGCTGGCAGCTTTCAAACGCTGTGTGCAGATATTTGCCAAGTTCCGCTACAGCCCGCTTCAATCATCGTCTTAAACTTCACGCTGCAATTTATTGAGCCAGCACAGCGCCAAGCGCTAATACAGCGTATTTATGATGCTTTATTGCCGGGCGGAGTGTTAATTCTGTCTGAAAAAATCAAGTTTGCTGAGCCACAGCAGCAAGCTTTAATGACAGAGCTTTATATGGAATTTAAGCGCTCCAATGGTTATTCCGAACTAGAAATTAGCCAAAAACGCTCAGCTTTAGAAAATGTCTTGTTGCCAGATACTATCGAAAGGCATCAAGAGCGTTTGCAACTAGCAGGCTTTAAGGAAAGCCTAGTCTGGTTCCAAAACTTCGTATTTGCCTCGCTTTTAGCGGTGAAAGCATGAATGCTTTACTCGATGCGCGTTTTGCTGAAGCCTATAGGGATTTGGCAGCAACTCGCTTAGCGCCTTGGTTAGCAAGCTTACCGCAACAAGTGCAGGCAGCGGTTTATGAAGCACCGCATGGTAAACGTGAGCTATGGCTGGAGACTTTAGCGCAATTGCCCAAGGTAGTTGCTAGCAGTGTGGATTTTACCCAAGGCACTGTAAGGCTAGGGCAGGCCACTGATCTGAATGCAGAGCAAGCCGCGGCTTTACAGGCTGCCTTAGCAGTGTTTATTCCTTGGCGCAAAGGCCCATTTGAAGTTTTTGGAATTCAGATCGATACAGAATGGCGTTCAGATTGGAAATGGGAGCGAGTTGCAGCACATTTGTCGCCTTTGCAAGGGCGCTTAGTCTTAGATGTGGGTTGTGGCAGTGGTTATCATCTCTGGCGCATCTTAGGAGCAGGCGCTCAGCAAGTCATTGGCATTGATCCTAGTCTATTTTTCTTGATGCAATTTCATGCTATCAAACACTATGCAGGGCAGCAGCCAGTACATCTTTTGCCTTTGAAAAGCGAGGATTTGCCGGATTTCCAAGGGAAGGGTTTCGATACAGTTTTCTCAATGGGCGTACTCTATCATCGGCGCTCGCCTCTGGATCATTTGCAAGAATTGAAAAATGCCTTACGCACAGGTGGCGAGTTAGTTTTAGAGACGTTGATTATTGAAGGTGATGAGCACACTGTACTTATGCCTGAAGATCGCTATGGAAAAATGCGTAATGTTTGGTTTATTCCTTCAGTAGCCATGTTAGAGCTATGGCTGCGGCGCTTAGGCTTTGAGAATATTCGTACTGTGGATATCACTACAACCATGATGGATGAACAGCGCTCGACAGCGTGGATGCGTTTTGAATCCCTAAAAGACTTTTTAGACCCAGAGAATCCGCGGCTTACTATCGAGGGCTATCCAGCGCCAGTACGGGCAGTCATAATTGCTAATGCTTCTAAGTGATCTGGGAAATTCACTAGAAGATGAGTACAGTATTAATCTTGACCGAAATAATATGGAAGGATCGTGAACGCACAGCTTAATCAACTCGGCTTTATTGCGGCCGTGGGGGACTCTCAGAATCGCTTGCAAACCCAATTGCGTCAGCAGATGGCGCATGCGTATCAGCGTTTTTGCCGAAGCTGGAATCAACTCTTACCAGATCCTTATTTACGTGATGGTGGGCGCTACCGTTTGCGGCGTTATTCTGTATTTCATTGGCAATATGGCAAACTCAAGCAACTACCCCATGAGCCGCATTATCAAAGTAGTTATCACAATGCAGTGCATGGTGGGTTTAATCGGCATTTCCGTGCTTGGCTACCGACGACGGTGTCTAATCCTGTGTTCAAAACCTTGATCGCTTGGTCAGTTAAGCAATTCAGTGCAAATCCTAGTCAGCTTTGGCGAATTCAAGCGCATCAGTTTCGGATTGTGGCTTCAGCCTTGGAAGAGGGGCGACCCACGCCAGAAGGGGTACATAAAGATGGGGCTGATTATATTCTGATTATGTTGCTAGATCGGCATAATGTGCAGGGTGGGGTAAGCCATATTTACAATAATCAGATGCAAGCGCTTGATCAATGCACCTTGAGTGCTAGTACTGATTTACTCTTAGTGAATGATCATAAGGTTTATCACGGAGTGACACCGATTCTACCTGAAGATAAAACTCAAGCAGCTTGGCGGGATGTCTTAGTGCTTACTTTTCATCGACAATAAGCGTATTTAGGGTGAGGCTTGTCCGCACTGCCAACACTGCTGAAATTGAGTCTCTAAAACTTCTTGGCAGTTTGGACATACCCAGATGCCCATGCTGGGTTGCGCTAAAGTTGCTTGAATTAATTCAAGGGCTTGGCGTTCATGTTGTTCTTCTACCCACAAGGAGGGCCAAGTTTCTACAAACGGCAATTCGCCCATGGCTCCATTCAAAAAATAATTACGTTGCTGGCAAGGAATCCCTGCATTTTCTAATATTTCCTGAATAAAACCCGGCATAAGAGGAGTAGCCGCCGTATAAACTTTTTTTAGCATCAAACCGATCCCAAGCATTGGCTAAATCACCAATCAGCACTATTAGCAAGGTCAGTTAAAAACAACAAGTCATTTAGGATAATTTGTGTATTTAGCAGGACTTCGCTAATCATTGGGGTATCTTGAGCTAAGCTTGAATAAGCTGCATGCTGGCAAGAAAAGTTAATTCGCTTTTATACAAATTACTTTAAAAAACATACTGGAGTAGACCATGAGTTTAGTCAGAACCTTAGGAAAGGTGGCATTCGGTTTAATCGTTGCACAAGCTTCAAAAAAATTATTAGGCGGACGTGGCGGTGCTTTAGGTGGCTTGCTGGGTGCAGTACTGGGTGGTGGGGCTACACGTAGTACCGCTATTGCGGGTGGGATTGGTGCTTTGTTAACCAGTCTCTTGTCAGGTAAAAATGCTCAAGCTAGTAGTAGCTCAAGCACTCATACTACTAGTAACTCAGGTGGCGGTAACATTCTAAGTAATTTATTTAATATGTTGGGTGATAGTCCACAAACCAAAAATGCTTCTGCCAAAGAGGTCGGCTCCTTTTTTAAAGCGGCTTTAAATGATGAACCCTTGCACACCACGGCGGATGATGAGAAAAATGCAGCGATTTTATTACGTGCGATGATTAATTCTGTAAAGGCCGATGGCGTGATTGATGATCACGAGCAGGCTAAAATCAAAGAATATTTAAAAGATGCGCCTCAATCTGATATCGACTTCGTGACGAATGAGTTACGTAAACCTCTAGATTTACAAGGCTTTATTCAAAGCGTTCCGCAAGGTTTAGAGAAGCAAGTCTATATCATGTCTTTACTGGCGATGACTTTAGACGATCCGCAAGAAGTGAAATACATGCAGGATTTAGCTAAGGGTCTGAATATGTCAGTAGCTGACTGCAATCAAATCCATGATCAATTGAACATTAAGCATTTGGCTTAAAGCTTTTGATGATTGCAAGACAGGCAAATCATCTGATTTGCCTTCTAAATGTGTACTGGAAAATCTATCTGAATACATAAGCCTTGCCCCTGAGCTCCTTGAGTTATTTGCAAATGCCAAGCATGTAATTCCACCACTCGCTGGACAATCGATAAACCTAAGCCACTACCGGTTGCCTGCGTATCAGTCGGCCGATAAAAGCGCTCAGTAATTTTGGCTATTTCTTCCCAGTTTAAGCCTGGCCCTGTGTCGCAGATGCTAAGGTAAGCCTTTGTGCTCTGATATTGGGTACTGACCAAAACTTCAGTGCCTGCTCCGGTATAGCGAATTGCATTGTCTAAAAGATTGCGTAGTAATACTTCGAGTAAAGTTGCTGAGCCTTGTAAATAGACAGCTTCTGGCCCTACTAACTCTAATTGAACGCCTTGTTCTAAGGCATGGGGGGCTAATTCGCTGATTTGCTGTTTAGCGAGTTCTCGCAAATCGCAAGTTTCAAAGCGGTTTGTTGCATTACTTTCTAAGCGAGCCAAGGTGAGCAATTGCGCTATTAAATGGCTAGCACGTTGGCAGCCTTGTAGCGCTTGTGTTAAAGCATGTTCGCGTTGCTCTATGGCTAAGGCTGCCTGTGCCACTTGAACTTGAGCCTGTATCCCTGCAATTGGCGTGCGTAATTCATGTGCTGCATCCGCTGTAAAGCGCCGCTCATTTTCAATCAAGGCTTGAGTTTTCCCAAACAGTTGATTCAGGCGTTCGACTAAGGGCTGCACTTCGGCAGGGGCTTGTAGTTGGATGGCACTGAAATTATCAGGTTTACGCTGCGCAATCGCTTGAGTGAGTTTAACTAAGGGTTTTAAGCTCAGCGCGACTGCCCACCACAAGACAAGGGCTAATAAAGGTAAAGCGAACCATAAGGGCGTGAGTAAATTGGCAATAATGCTATTCGCGAGTTCCTCGCGTACTTCCTTAAGTTCGGCAACATGGATAATCAGTTGATGGTCATGCTCACCTTGGGCTTGACTGGTAAATACTC
This sequence comes from Thiothrix sp., assembly GCA_008015155.1. Lineage (GTDB taxonomy): Bacteria > Pseudomonadota > Gammaproteobacteria > Thiotrichales > Thiotrichaceae > Thiolinea. The sequence continues at coordinate 21,146 of SSFA01000026.1, read as the reverse complement.
GCCAAGCTTGCCCAGCAATCTTAATGTCGCTAAAACCCGTTTGTGAATCGGCTAACGGCGTAGTAGGAGAATTAGCTGAGTGGAATAAGAGCTTATGACCATCCTCCCAGATTTGAAAAGCAACACGACGTGAATATTTGTGTAAGAGCGGCGCTTTTTCTTCCTCTAAGTCGTCTAATTCTTCAGTGCTTTGCGCAACGAGTAAGGTAGAGGCTTGTGCTAAATGAGCATCTAAAACTTGCTCTAATTCTTGTTTTGCATCCCAATAGGTGAAGGCAGCGGCAGCTAGCCAGACTAAACAGACAGCAGTTAATACCAATACGAGTAAACGCTGCTTAAGCGACATCTTCGTTAAGCTTTAGGGCGCGGCAACAAATAGCCTACACCACGTACTGTTTGAATCAATTCTGGATAAAGCTTACGGCGCAAATGGTGGATATGCACTTCTACGGTATTACTTTCCACCTCCTGCCCCCAAGCATATAAGCTTTCTTCTAATTGAGTGCGCGAAAGCACGCGACCGGCTGCTAACATCAAGGTATGCAATAGGGTAAATTCACGCCCTGATAATTCAATACTTTGGCCTTGATATGTAAGCTGACGCGCAGCAGGATCTAAACTAAGCTGGCCTAGTTGCAACTGCGGTTGAGTGTAACCATGGGCACGTCGTAATAAAGCACGTAAACGGGCATAGAGTTCTGTCATATCAAAAGGTTTGATCAGATAATCATCGGCTCCTGCATCTAAGCCTTGGATTCGATCCTGTACCGTATCACGTGCAGTAAGGATTAAAACGGGTAGTTGTTGCCGAGCATAACGTAAAGTTTTCAAAACCTCTAAACCCGAGCAACGCGGTAAACCTAAATCTAAGACGACTGCGGCATAGGGTTCAGTACTTAAAGCATGCTGAGCTTGTATGCCGTCCTTGACCCAATCAATGGCATATCCCGCTTGACTTAGCCCCTGTTGCAGTGCGTCCCCTAAGACCGCATCATCTTCTACCACCAAAATACGCATAGGTTTAGCTTAGATAAGTGACTAAAAAGACGAGAATCGCTAGCAGCATCACCAAGCTTAACCAGAGAAAACTCCGACTAATAGCTACTTGTGGCTGACCTTGCTTAAAGCCAGTCAGCATTGATTTGGCTAGATTCTCTCGATGCAGGTAACTGCTAATCAGTACACCGGCAATATGTGCAAAGACTACGAAGAGCATCAAGTTAGCGCTCCATTCATGTGTCTCCGCTAATAAATCCTCCCAGTTGGTGGAGGCCAACTCCCTATCTAAAACGATACCACTAAAACTAATTAGCAAGCCTAAACCTAATAACAAAAAGATCGCGACTGCACCGGCCGGATTATGCCCCAAAAAGTGTTGAGCTTGGCCTTTTGGCAGTGATTGCAAATAGCTCAGTACTGCATTTGGTTTAAAGCTGAATGAACTGAAACGAGCATAAGATGTACCGATGAAACCCCAAATTACCCGAAACACTAGCAGACCTGCAAATATATAACCGAGCGCTAGATGGATATCACGATAGCGTTCGGATTCTGCAGTGAGGTAAGCTCCAGCAAAGCTCAAAGCAAACGACCAATGAAACACACGAGTGGGCCAATCCCAAACTAAAATACGTTCTTGCATATCAAGTCCTTAGCGAGGGATACGCACACTATCCTCATCGAAATTACCTTGCTCAGCCTGAGTATGGCAAGCTGCACAATTAGAAGCACTTTTGACCTTTGGATTTTTCCAAGTAAGAGCCGAAATGTCATCATGCTCATGCTTAAACCAAGCCGTTTCAGTGATGCGTAGAGTCGGTTCAGTGCTCGGTTTTCTGGGTTCCCGTGCTGCATTCGCTTCTAAAAATGGTAAGATTTCTTTAACTGCAGCCTCATCAAGACTAGCATCGGTACTGAAGTGTTTATCTAAGCTACCCATCATGGCTTGCCATGAAGAGGCAGGCAGTAAACCGGGCGGATAAGCCATGTGACAAGCGCTACATTCAGCTTTCCAAGTGGCATTGGTAGCACGTAAGCCTTGCATTTTGCCTTCGTGGCTCTCATGGGGGCGACGAACTTCTAAATATTTACCCTGTTTGTAACCTGCATACGCCTCATTTTCTTCATCCTCATCTGCCCAAACTTGTACTGCAGCGATCAAAAATAAGCTTGCAGCCATTGCAGCTAAACCTTTTTGCCAAGTGTTCATACGCAATTCCTTATTTTATAGCCATCAAAAAAGTCAAAATATCGCCTTTCTCTAAAGGGCTGCATTCACGGCTCAGCACATCATTGCAATTACGTTTAAACCACTTTTCCACCTTGCGCGTGCTAGTGAAACGTTCTGGATTAGCTGAAGGCGCAAGTGGATCAATAGCCTTACCTGTAGAGGCATGTTTACCGGCGCTGGCAGGATTGCTGGTATGGCAGGAGGCACAACTCCAATCATTCCCATGTGTGGCTTTAAAAAATTGCTCGCCCCGTGTAGCTGAGAAGCCTTGGAAATTAGCATCCACTGCTTTAGCGGCAGTTTGATAGGTTGTTAAAAAATCTTGTGGGGTTTCAGCCTGAGCAAGTGTGGTACTTAATACTAGGGCAGCGCTTAAGCTAAGTAATATTTGTTTGAGATTTAGCATGATGAGTTTCCTTCTAAGCTTGAGATTGAATCATTGTGAAGGAGAATTCTTAAGGGATTCTGAAATGAGTGGTTCAGTTAGCCCTTCATAACCAGAGCTAACTGCAAACTAACTGCTGCTTAAGTTTGAATATCAGAGTTGCCCATAAGAATGCAGACCCGACAAAAACATATTCACCCCTAAAAACGCGAATAGGGTGATCACTAAGCCAAGAATCGCCCACCAAGCCATCGCTGTACCGCGCCAACCTTTAGAAAAACGAAAGTGCAACCAAGCTGCATAATTCAGCCAAACAATCAGCGCCCAAGTTTCTTTTGGGTCCCATGACCAATAGCCGCCCCAAGCCTCAGCAGCCCACATAGCTCCTAAAATAGTTGCGACAGTGAAAAAGGCAAAGCCTAAGGCAATGGCTTTGTAAGTCAGTTCGTCCATGAGGTCTAAAGAAGGTAAAGCTCTTGCGAAGAAATGATCAGGTTTATGCACTGTAAGGCTGTGTTTGAGTAAATAGGCCAGACTGACCATTGAGGCGAGGGCAAATGAACCGTAGCCAATAAAATTAGCGGGCACATGGATTTTCATCCAATAGCTTTGCAAGGCAGGTACTAAGGGCAGAATTTTATGCGCACCACGTTCAAAGCTATACCAGAGTAAAAAGCCGACTGCCGCACTAATGACTAATAGAACAAAGCCACCTAGGCTACGCTGCTGATAGGCTTGTTCGTAATATAAATACAATAATCCGGTTAACAGACAGAAGAGAATAAATACTTCATATAAATTACTAACAGGAATATGCCCAAAACTGGGGTCAATTAGATAGGATTCATACCACCGCACCATGAGGCCAGTTAAACCCATCACAAGAGCAGTCCAAGTTAGATAGCTAGCTATTTTTGAAGTAAGCTTACTTTGCTTAAATAAGCCCAGAAAATAAGTAAAAGTAGCCATGACGAATAAAGTGCTCATCCACATAATAGCGGATTGGCTAGAGAGCAAGTATTTTAAGAAAAAGTTAGTTTCAGCTAATTCACGTTGGCCATGATATAAGCTAAGGCTCAATAGGCTTAAGGCAATAACCGCTAAAGTATAGACGCGGATAGATTTCCAAAACCAACCTAATCCTATTAAAGCTGGAGTAGTAGCTAGTAAAATAGCTAGCTCAAAATTATCCATAGGCTGGGTATAAAACCAGAGGCAAGCACCACTAATAATACCTAAGGCCCATAACCAATCTAAGCCACTTAATCGCTGTAAAAAGCGGGTTTGTGACTCAAAAGTAAACTGATCGTCTACTTTGCTGTAACTGCTCATCCTTCAAGACTCCATGACACTCCTAACAAGCAGGAGCTAATACCAGAGTGTTTTAGTCAAACTTAAGAGGCTAAGCAATCAGGCAAATGTCTGCTTTAGAAGTGCTAAGGTCAATAAGTACTTGTTTCGATAAGATCGACTTAGAGGTTTGTCGGATGTGTTCTATCGTCACCTTGTCTATCCTTTGGAGATAGATTTTCAATTACAATAGGTAGAGTTTATGGATGCTAAGCTGAGCAGCGCACAAGTTAAAGTCTGGGATCCTTTAGTCAGGGTATTTCATTGGACCTTAGTATTGGCTTTTGGGACTTCGTATTTAACTGGCGACGAATGGGATAGTTGGGGGGATATACATGAAATTAGCGGATATCTGATCTTAGGTTTAGTTATTTTTCGTATTATTTGGGGTTTTGTGGGAAGTAAATATGCTCGCTTTAGTAATTTTATTTATTCACCTAAGCTTGTGATTGAGTACTTGAAATCCTTGCTAACAACTCACCCAAAACATTATTTAGGACATAATCCAGCAGGTGGTTGGATGGTCGCTATTTTATTAGCTTGCTTATTGGCAACAACTGTCACCGGATTAAAAGTATTAGCAGATGAACACCAAGAAGGGCCACTAGCAACTATTGAATTACAGTTACCTAGTTTAATTTCAGTTGCAGAAGCACGACGAATCGGTGGACAGCAAACTGAAAATGAAGAGCGTGAAGGTGACGAGGATGAAAGTATTTGGAAAGAGGTTCATGAGTTTTTTGCTAATTTCACCTTATTTTTAGTGATGGTGCATATTTTAGGGGTAATAGTTAGTAGCCGTTTACATAAAGAGAATTTAGTACAGGCGATGCTTACAGGTCGTAAAACGCTTGACAATAATAATGATACGAATCCCTAAGCCCATGCGATTAATTCTTCAAGTGAATCATTTATGTTAGCAAACTTAGGCTTAAGTACTTGGCTACAGCTTAATCACACTTATTTAATTATGCTCATTCCTGCTTTGGTGGCCTTGGCAGGTGGTGTATTAGCCATGGTTTGGAACCCGAGTCGCCAAGCTCGCAGTTTAATTCAGCATTTTGCCGCCGGTGTAGTATTAGCCGCCTTGGCAGTGGAAGTCTTACCTGATATTCAAGGGGAGCACGCCTCCGCTTTAGTGATTATCACCGCCTTTGCTTTGGGTAGTTTATTTATGTACGCGCTGAAGCTGTGGACTTTACAGATGGAAGCAACAGCGGCTCATGAAAATAGTGATGTCCTATCGCGAGGTTTATTGATAGCGACATTCGTGGATATCGCGGTGGATGGTTTCATTATCGGCGCAGGTTTTGCAGCGGGTGGGCAAACGGGCTTGATTTTGGCTTTAGGTTTATCTGTAGAATTATTATTTTTGGGTTTGTCACTCACTGCTGAAAATATCAAGGGCTGGCGCATTATAGCTTTATCTGCAGCTTTAGGCCTGACAGTCTTGGCGTTTGCCCTCTTAGGCAATTGGCTCTTAGCAGGAGCCTCACATGATGTGATTGCTGCAGCTTTAGCCTTTAGCGCCGCGGCCTTATTATATTTGGTAACTGAAGAACTTTTAATTGAAGCGCACGAGATCGAAGAAAAGCCCATCTCGACTTTAGTCTTGTTTGCGGGATTTTTGGTCTTTTGGAGTATTCAGTTATTAGGTGCGGGTGCTTAAAGTCAAGCTTAAACAGCTAAAAATGGCAGCGTATTGAACGCTGCCAAACTGCTTGTGGATCAGGAACTTATTTTAGGCGAAGGTATCGCCAAATAGACTATTGGCCCACTCAAACATTTTGCGATAGTTCGAACTACTGGCACCGGTCGAAGCACCATAAGAAGCTGGGACGAGTTGCATCGTTTGGCTAGCAGGGTCATAAGCAAAAGCGGCTGTTAGCCAAGAGGCAGTGCTAGCACTAATCGGGCTATAGCAGGCTGAGTTGGTCATTGGGGCTGCAAAAGGCTGGCTACCGGATAACAAGCGTAAGACTGCATCAGCACAAACTTTAGCTTCAGCATTAGCGATATGACCCGCTTTAGGTTGGCCAGTTCCCTGAGAGTCGCCAATAATATGAATGCCTTGTACCGCGGTAGATTCATAACTTAACGCATTCACATTGGCCCAATCCCCTGAGCTACTATTGGCTAGCCCTGAATTGATAACGATTTTGCCTGCTTGGTGGGGTGGAATAATATTTAAAACATCCGCTCGATAATCTCCAAAGCTAGTGATTGCTAGTTTCTTAAAGGAATCAACTGACTGCAATATTGTATTGGGTACATATTCAACAATGCCAGCATAAGTCTGGGTGAAAGCGGCGTGGAAGGTATCACGTTCCACCGTAATATCCGGATTACTATCGAGTACAATGACTTTAGCACCCGGCTTATTACGCTTGAGATAATCAGCGACAACACAAGCTCGTTCATAAGGCCCCGGTGGGCAGCGATAAGGGGCTTTGGGAATACTTAATACATAAGTGCCACCATTAGGCATTGCTTGAATTTGCTGACCTAGACTCTGAACCTGATTGCCTGACTGCCAAGCGTGTAGAATTTTACTCCCATCTAAGCCTGGTATCGCTTTGAATTGAATACCTGGAGCAAGAATCAGGCGCTCATAACCTAAGGTTTTTCCATTCGCTAATTGCACCGTACGACTTGTGCTATTGATGGAGTTAACGGTACTACGAGTGACCTTAATACCGTATTTTTGCGCTAAGGTATCGTATTTAAAGCCAAGTTGAGCGAGTTGTTTCTGCCCATTTAAGACTAAGTTGCTCAGAATGGGTGAATAGTAGACTGCGTTTGGCTCAATTAAACTGACATCCACTGTATTGTTTGACCAAAGACGTAAATATTTGGCCGCAGTGGCACCGGCAAAACCACCGCCGACTACAATGACGCGCGGACGCACGGCGGCCTTGGCAATACTAAATGGGATGGCAGCAGCGCCTAAGCTTAAGCCTAAAGTTTGTAAAAACTGACGGCGAGAAATATCGTTCATAATGATGACCTCTTGGTGAGCTTAGCGTGGGGCTTAATCGTCATTGCCATCATGGCCACTACTGCCGCCACCACTGATGCTGGCGAAATAAGCTGCAATGAGTTGGATTTGTGCGTCGGTATAAGCCTTAGCTTGGTAATGCATGAGGTCGACTTTAGTTTTTGCTTTCATTTCACGCATTTCGCTGATTAATTCAGCTTGGCTTTCGCCCGCGAGGCTATCAATACCCGTAGTCGATTTGCCGTCAGTGCCATGACATTGGAAACATTGAGAGGCGAGCAGTCTTGCCCCATCGGGAACAACCACGCCTGCAGCAGTGATTTTTGGATTGCTTAACTCACCACCGGTATAATCGGCAGCATTTGCTGTGATTAGAACGCTGTGACTGATAAGCACAGCCAAAGCGCCTAGATAAGACCATTGCTTGTGTTTCATAAACACACTCCTTTTTTACATGCTTGCCCCTAAGGGCAGGTTGGCTAGCCCAGCAGTACCAGTGCTGGGCTTTTTACTCACGCTTTAGTCATCTTCAGTGTCGAGTTCTAAAGAGTCAGCTTTTAAAACTTGATTCGCTAATTGTGTGCCTTCGGCTTTAACGATGCTTTTACCTTCTATAAGGTGGGCGAAGAATTCAGTTTGGCTCACTGCCTCTGAGTTCACCTCAAACTCAGTGCTCCCATCGCTAGTCACGTTCAAACCTAGAATAGTTAAGCTAGCGGTAGCGCGATTAATCCCCGTTGCTAAGCCTTTTACTTCGATATCGCCTGAGCTTAAATCCTCAAGATCGCGCTCGATTCGTAAAGCGAGTAAACGGCCATCTGCGAGTTGGCGTGCTTTGATTTCTAAATGATCATTCACTTGCAAATCAGTGAAACGAATACTGGTTTCTTGGTCAGCAGTTTTCTCAAGCAAACTGGTCGAGGCATCGACTAGCAGGGTATTACCTAAGATCGTTAAGGTCTGAGTTGAGCCATCAATAGCGCTCACTTTGCCTTCGAGTTCACGAGTCTGGGCGCTACTGGCTTGCCGGACAGAAATTTCTTCGGCCACCAATTCACCTTGTTTATTGATGCGGCCTTCAGCCTCAAGGAGGGCATTTAACTTAATATCCGCAGCAGTACTATTTTCAAACTCAGTAGCCGCGGTTGTTACTACTAATTGCCCATTGACAGCAAAGCGACTGGGGCTAATGAAGGCTGTGACTAAGCCTTCTAGTTCAGCTTCTTCACCCACGGTGAACTCAACAAATTCTTGGGTTAAACGATAGTCGCTCGCTAGTAGTAGATTATTTTGTAAGCTTGCTCGGCTAGTGACCCGCAGATATTGGTTCTCTGCAGGTAAAGCACCACGCGCTACTCGACTATAATCAATCACTAAGCCATTGATGATAAACGTCTGGTTTGAGACATCAACTTGGCTGATGCGTCCTTCAAGTAGTTGTACTGAACTACCATTCACAAAGCTGGCTTGCTGTAGGGTCAAACTATTGGCACGGATGATACCTTGTGCATCGCGCGCTCCTGAAATTTGTACGACATTGCCTAGCTTTAAATCACTAAACAGCTTGATGCCATGCATTACAGTGAGGCTATCAATCCGCACTTGCTGTTTAAGAATATAAAGACTTTTGCCATCTTCGCTTAGCGCGGTAATTTGCCCTTGTAGCAAGCTGCCATAATCAACTTGCGTCGCTTCGCCTGTGACACCATCGGCATTGATAGTTCCTTTAATTTTGACAATTTCGCCAATGCGATATTGGCTTTGATCAGCCACCATTATTCCATCACGCATAAAGCGTGCTTGGCTCACATCGTAGCGCACGCCATTTTGAATAATGCTGCCAAAACCTGTAATCGGGCCAACAGAGATACCTGTGCCACCAATGCCACCTTCAGCTAATTGAGTCTCAGCGCAAGCCGTGAGCAAAAGGCTGCTAGCTACAATACTAATCGCGATAAGAGGTTTAAGCTTCATCTTGCTTATCCTGTTGAGCTGAGGAGATTTGCACAGGCTCCTCGAAATAATAAATCCCTAAGCCCGCCCGCATTCGTCCACTACCGGTGGCTGCTGGGTTATGGTCGCGGTCTTGCTGTGCGAGCCATGCATTGAGTTTGAGCAGTAAAGCCATCGCATCTTCGTTCACCATGTGTTTGAACTGAGGTAAAGCTTCTGCGGGTAAATTGTCATAACTTACTTTCCGCTGAAAATGTCGCTCTTCAGCTTCACACAACAGATTGTGATTGATCGTATTCACCAACAAGGCCACATCAGTGGCGAGAATCGCTAGCTTCTCCGTTTCACTGCCTTCTGGAATATAGGCATTAGTCAGAAGCTGTACTCGATCCTCACTGGTTTGGCTCACGATGCCCGTCTGCAAGAGTTCCCTTAACATGGCGCGGGCTGGCATATCACCACTATAACGTCCGACTAAAGTTTCAAAGCTTGGTATGGAGCCTTGTAAGGCGAGTACCGCAGGTTGCCCTGTGGGTGTATTAAAATCTGGATCATTAATCCAGCCACCAATCACCCGCACACTGCGGTTATAGCGCGCCACATCCACCAAGGTTTCTGCATCATGCTGCCGTAGTTGTGCTACCTCTTTGCGGGTTAAGCCGGTGCTAATCGCAATTCTTGAACTCGTTGGTTTTTCCTCGGCTTGCATTAACGCTTCTTCAGCAATTTCTACATACACTTTACGAGCTAACAGACTGAACTCGCCAAAGGCTAAGCCTTTACGATGCAAAATGCGTATCAAGGGACGCAAGATGTGCAGAACGATCTGGTGCACTGTTTTATTCATTTGTGGGAATTTATTCCCAAATTTACTATAATGCAATTAGATAAATGTCTAATAACGCGGCTGGACGTGCAAATATGTTGAAGTTTCAAAATCAGGAAATGTTTTTTGTGGGTTTATTAGTCCTAATCACTGTTCTCACAACCAGTGATTTAGTCAGTGACTACTTAGAGGGCACAGAAGTTTGGCATTTAATGATTGAAGCTTTGGTGGTGATAATGTCTGTGGGTGGCATTGCCTATCTTTTACGGGCTTTTATCTCAAGACAACGTGAGCTAGAAGCTGTTAAGGCGCAGCTTATAGAAACCAAAGATAATCTCTCAGAAGCACGCAAACAGATTAGTGCAGCAGGACAGGAATATTCACAAGTGATTCAAAAGCAATTTGAGACCTGGCAGTTAACACCCAGCGAAAAAGAAGTCGCGTCCTTATTACTCAAAGGCTTAAGCTTTGACGAAATAGCTAATGTACGCAATACCAAAGAAAAAACAGTACGCCAACAAGCTACGGCTATTTATCGTAAATCTGGTTTAGGGAGCCGCCATGAGTTTGCCGCATGGTTTTTTGAAGACTTCTTGTAAACCTGTCAAAACTCTAAACCAGTACCAACTAGAACTTGATACTGATCCATTTTTTCTTTGGCAGAAAAAGGAATCGCTAAATCCACATGAATGATTTTACCGCTACTCGAGCGTGTGGGAATGATTCTCAAGCCAACCCCCGCATCGCCGAACCACTTCGATTTTTGCCCATCACCCCAAGCTGTACCGGCATCTACAAACGCAGCTGCGCCCAATTTGGCGATACCGAACCAGTTTTTCTCGAAGTAATAACGCCGTTCGGCATTCACTAAAACGCTATGCTCACCTGTGCGGAAACCCGTAGGATAACCACGTAAGCCATTATCCCCGCCTAGCAATAATTGCTCACCCGGTTGTAGATTGTCAGCAGTATGCCATTCAGCACTCAAATGCCAACTTGCACCTGAGTCATTGTATAAATTCCATTCGGTTTTTAAATTAGCGCGTAACCCACGATAAGCGCCATTACCTAGCCAAGCCGTCGCATCAGCGTTGACTAACAGGAGTTCTCGGTTAGTGGGGCTATAGCCTTTGCTATAGCGACTGAAAAGTTTCAAATAAGTGTCATCTGACCCCAAGCTGGGGTGCAAAAATCCAGCCTCTATTAAAAATTGCTGACCTAAAGCAATATCTTCAGTACGCCCCATAGTTTTAAAGTTCTCGCGCTTGATATATTGATCTTCAAGCAGTTCATAACTCAGCCAAGGGTAGGCTTGTTTGGATGCTGGCGGGGTGTCTGGGGTAGAAGTGGTCGGGAAATAACGCCGATTTTCTTGCTCCCAACCAAAGCGATAACGCTCAGTTAGTTGCGATGCTGTAGTCTTAGACCAGCCATAAAAAAATGATTCTTGTTGAGTGTCTACACCGATTTTCTGCGTGACTTCGCCATCACGATAATTTGAAACTTCTTGGCGTAATTTAGTACTTTCTAAGCCCCAAGCACGTTGTTCGGCGAGTTTATAAAAAGGAAAACCGATGCTTAGCTGGTGGCCTTTACCATCACTATTGTTCTGTAAGCCTAATAACAAGTGATAGCGGGTACCTAAGACTTGAGGGTCGTTGTAAGTGAGTTTGGTTTGATTACGATCAGCATCCTGTTTAAAACCTAAACTTAACTCTTTACCTAGGCCTAACAGGTTATGTTCTTCTAAACTAATACTTTTAGAATTATTTCCCCCTGAGCGTCCAAAGGATAAGGCAGGTGCTAGCGTCCAGTTGTCTGTAGTGAGCACACGTAGATGCACTTGGTGACCACAGATTTGTTGAATACTGATTTTCGCATCTTTTAGGTGTTTGCGAGTACGTAGTAAGCGCTCTGATTCCGCTAGACGACTTAGATTAAAAGTATCACCCGTCTTAAATAATAAGCTCTTAGCGATCACCTTATCTTGAGTTTTAAGATGCAGTTGATTAGTGAGCTGGTGATACCACTGGCTTTCCTCCGGTAAATTGGGATTAAAGATATTGCCCGCCTCAATCTGAACCTGGCCAACCCTTAAGTCTTTGGCGTAAGCATCTTTAGTTTCCCAAGCCCGACAGCTTGTATCATCAGCTTGTAAGCTGGTTACGCTCAAACCCAAATAAATACTCAAACTCAGCTTAGCCCGGTAGCAGAGTTTATGGCGTCGCTTGTAGTGCATTTAGACGTGCTGCCGCTGTTTGATAATAGGCGATTGCTTCATCAGTCGCTACAGGGTCAGCTGGAAGTTCAGCGCCAGTTTGTGCATCAACGACTTTAGTAGTTTGTTTCGGCATTAGCTCAATGACTTTATTATTTTTTAGATAACCGACGGTCAGATAGTTTGACATAAACGCCCGTGGGTTTTGTGCAGCTGCTAAGCGAATATCTTGGCCATAAAATTCAGAGACATAAGGAATATTCAGTAGGCCTAAAATAGTGGGAGCTACATCAATTTGTGAAGCTAAGGCATCAATACTTTGTGGTTGAATGAAGTCTGGTGCATAGATAATCATAGGAATTCGGTAGTTTTCAGGCGGTAAATCTGTGCGCCCACGACCGTGTGAAGTGTGATCAGCTACAAAAACAAACAGAGTATCTTTAAACCAAGGTTGTTGGCTAGCTTCCTGCATAAAATTGCCAAGCGCCCAATCAGTATATTTAACCGCACCTTCTCGGCCACTGCCGGAAGGAATATCAATCCGTCCTTCAGGATAAGTGAAAGGCCGATGATTAGAAGTGGTCATAATATGGGCAAAGACCTTGTTGCCCTTAGCTGCTTGCTGACTAATCACACCAATCGCATGATGTAAAATATCTTCGTCAGCAATGCCCCAAATGGTTTCATGATGAATATCTGCAGCGGCTACATCAGTCCGATCCACCACTTGATAACCATTACCCGTAAAGAAGTTTTCCATATTGTCAAAATAGCTATAGCCCCCATAAATATAAAAAGGCGTATAGCCATTTTGCTTTAAGACACCACCTAAGCTTTGTAAGCCAGTATTATGCTGACGGGCAGGGACTGCGTGACCCGGTGTAGGTGGAATAGATAGGGTAAGTGCTTCTAAGCCACGAACTGTACGTAAGCCAGTTGCATAAAGCTGCGTAAAAATCATACCCTGTTTAGCAAAACGATCTAAGTTTGGGGTTAAGCCAGCTTTACCACCAAGCGACTCTACAAAATCAGCCCCTAAGCTCTCAATAGAAATCAGTACGACATTTTTTTGTAAAGGTGCTAGCGACGGCTGAATGGCATGCGCGGTCGGCATGGAGCTAGGTATAAATTTAAGCTCAGCTTGACCTTGCTTAAAGGCCTGTTGCAGAGCTTGATTCGCTTGTTCAGTAGGCAGGGTTTTATAAAATTTAAAATAATCCAGATCATTGCTACGGAAGGCACGCATGAACTCATAATAACCATTACTTGCTAATTCACGTTCAGCGGGGCGCGTAAAGCCATCGCGGAGATGATCATTAACTAGAAAAAAACTGGCGACCGGCAAGGATAAAAAGAGCAGAGTGACAACTAAGCGTTTAGGCAAGTTACCCGCATCAGCGAGCGCTGCATTCCAAAAGGGTTTGCGTACTAGCCACAGTAAACCTAAAGCAATACCGGCTAAGCCCAATAATAACCAAGTCACGGGATAAGATTGCCAGATATTGCCTAAGACTTCGCGTGTATAAATGAGGTAATCGACAGCGATAAAATTAAAGCGTGAGGAGAACTCATTCCAAAACGTGCCCTCTGCCAAAGCCGTGAATAAAAAGCTGAACACGGCTACAGCTAAGAGAGCGGTAGACAAAACGGCAAAGAGCCAGCGCCGTTTAGCACCATTGCCGCAAATTAAGGCTAAGAGTACAAAGGGAATCAGGACATAAGTGCCTACACTTAAATCATAGATGAACCCGCTGAATAAAATTTTGGGTAGGATCTGGAAAGAAAGATTCTGGGTATCGCCTTCAAATAGAATTAAGCCTATCCGAGTTAATAGATTAATGAGTAGGAATAACAGCAATACCCAAAATAAACTACGATAACGCGGTGGGATAAAGGTTTTTCCTGTATTATTGCTTAGAATCATTATGAGTTACCAACAGCCCTGTTCGTTTGCCCGTCAGCATAGTACGCAATAAGGGGATACCTGTCACTTTCGTCATTATTACAACGGCAGCTACATGAATACTGACTAGAAACATAGTGAGGTTAGCCGCGATTTCATGAACTTCTTCTAGCCATTCTTCACCCCAAAATAGATCCCAAGTTTGCATCCAACCCGATAAAGTAATGACTGCCAACATGAGCAGTAAAACAATCACCATCGCTCCACCCATTGGGTTATGGCCTTCACGTGGGTCAATATTGCGCTGCTTTAGATCGTTAACGTGTTTAGTAAGTCGGCTTGGGGTTGGGAAAAAACTAGCAAAGCGCGCAGTATGCGGGCCAATGAATCCCCAAATGATGCGTAAGATTAGTAATACTCCAATCGCATAGCCAAAAATGCGATGTAAGGACCAGCCTCCATCATCCTCTATCAGCCAAAAATCAAGCATAAATAGGATGACAACTGACCAATGAAACATGCGTACAAATAAATCCCATACTTTTATTTCTTGTTGCATGACTTTAGTGCTCTAGCAGTGATTGAAGGGTGCATTGTCCCTCCAGTCTGATGTCTTACTCTATTAGAGATATGGGCTGCGAGCATACAAAACCCTTAGCTTTAGGTCTTTAGGACAAATGCTCTATAGGCTGTTTGTGGCATTGCCTTTTAGGATCTTTGTTTGAATCGCTTCATCATTTAAGAGTTAATATGAAAATTAGAGAAGGTATTGCAGTAATTTTGCTTGCTATAGCCGTGATGTCTTGTTCAGATCATGAGCAACATGGGATCAATTTAGAGCCTAGCGCTTTGGCTAAAGCTACACATCCAGGTGCAAGAGTTTATCAGTCTGCTTGTATGAGTTGCCATGCTTTGGCTACCAAAGAGGAAGGAGTAGCTCCACCCTTATTCGGAGTGAAAGATCACGTGCTTAAAGCTTATCCAGAGCGTGCTGCCTTTATTCAACGAATCGTTGCATGGGTTCAAGCGCCCAATCCGCAGGACGTGCTAATGCCGGGTGCAGTAAAAAAGTTTGGCTTGATGCCAGCTCAGACTCAACTGAGTGAGGCTGATCTACAGGCAGTAGCTGAGTTTATTTATGATACTGATCTTACTAAACCAGATTGGTATGCCGCGCACTATCAAGCGGAGCATGGTAAGAAACCTTAATAAGCAGTATTCCAACAGCAAAATCCCCTCCAAGGGTGTTGAGAGGGGAAACTGTTACTATCAGGGAGATGATAGTTGAGTAGTTATTGGTGGTTTTGGGTTAATCTTTTTTCTTTTCAGCGATGCTTAAATCGACAGGGTTAAAATAAATCTCCACTTTTTCCATTTCGCCTGCTGCACCACCTTCTTTAGTACCCATACCATAGATTTCATAGCAGGCGCCTTCGCTTTCTTTAAATTTGTAAATGACATAACCCATCTCACCTACAATTTTCTTTTGCGCATCTAATTCAGTCATCCATTTGTCTTTGGGCTCTTTCGTGCAAGTAGGTTCAGCAAAAGCAGCTTGGGCAAATAAAGCAGTGCTAGCGACTAAACTTAGTAAAGCTAATTTTTTCATTTAAGTGATCTCCAAGTAAGATTAAATTTGTGTTGATTTGACGGAGTTCACTATGTACCTAAGCCAGTTGTTTAGCCTAGTGGGCAAAAGTCAGCGTGAGTGGCATAGGCTATCCGGCATCTCTCTATGCAGAGGGATGCCGGATAAGCCAAACTTACAAGGTTGAAATAAGATTTAAGTCTACACTGCTTATTGCACAGTTAAGTTGTATGTTACATCAAGTGCAAAGTCGCCAGCCTTGGCCTTAAAGCGTATTTTATGTTGTCCAGCCTTTAAAGGAGGCAGCATGACCCAATAGCCATCCGAAATAGAAACATCACGTGTGCCAGGTATATCTTCATATTCCGTCACGAGAATAGAGTCCGTATTGATCGTAAAAGGTAAGTTATCTGATTGAGCACGCACAATGGAGTATTTCCATGCACAGTCTTGTCCATCTACTTTACAGGTATAGTTTAGTTCTCCTAAAGATGCCCCCACTTCTTTACGACAATCTAGTTCATTTTTACAGCCAGCATCTGTTCCAGGAGCAGGCGTCCACCAAACACTATTATATATAGGGAAAAACAAGGCTTTCCCTTGCGGAATAGTACAAGAGCGTTTACTGGTTTCGCCAAAGTTCCCTGCTAGAAACCAAACTTTGCCGCTCTGTCCGATTGAGCAATCTATTGCTCCATTACTTAATAGAGGGTTTGTCGCTTTAGGTATATTAAAAGCCCAGCTCCACCAAGCATGCCCCCAATTGCCTATCGTTTTGCCATAAATTTTTGGATCAACTGCGCTGGGGCGTGTTAGCCTCTCTCCATCGTCTGTTGGTGAAGCTTCTGCAGAGACATTCGTGCGCTTGGGAATAAAGGGTAAATCTGCCGCTAAGGCATGTTGTTGGTAGGCCATAGCCAATGCTGCACAGAATATAAGCTGTTTCAGTTTCATGATGAGATCCCACGTATGCTTATTGAAACTCTTAGCATCAGGCTAATAGCTTTGAATTGTCCTGAAATTTGGACGAAAAAAATCTGAAATTAATTAATTTTTGGGCTTTGTAAATGGCAAAGCCTGAATGATTCATCAGCTGAATAGTATTGACAGGTAGATTGGCCTGTTTCTAGCAAGTCGTTACAATAGGCGCTTTTCTTTGACCCCGGATTCAAACCCCATGACGAGTTCTGCTAATCAATCCAATTTGCCTGTGACCCGTGCTTTATTAAGCGTTTCTGATAAGACAGGTATTCTCGAATTTGCTCAGTTTTTACAGGCGCAAGGTGTTGAGCTACTGTCAACCGGTGGTACGGCTAAGCTGCTCGCAGATCATCAAATTCCAGTGATTGAGGTTTCTAGCCATACTGGTTTTCCAGAAATGATGGATGGGCGGGTAAAGACTTTACACCCAAAAATTCATGGTGGGATTTTAGGACGACGTGGTACGGATGACGCAGTAATGGAGGCGCATGGGATCGGGCGGATTGATCTAATTGTTGTGAATCTTTATCCGTTTGAGGCCACTGTTGCTAAAGCTGATTGTAGCCTTGAAGATGCAGTAGAAAATATTGATATTGGTGGGCCAGCCATGGTTCGGGCGAGTGCTAAGAATCACGCGCATGTGACGATTATTGTCAATCCAAATGACTATGCGCGTATTCAAGCCGAAATGCAGCAAGATGGGGGGCGAATTAGCCCAGAAACTCGTTTAGATCTAGCAATTAAAGCCTTTGAACATACCTCGCATTATGATGGCATGATTGCTAATTATTTTGGTTCGCGAGTTTCCGGAGGTTCCCACACCGCGCCTTTGCAATTTCCGCGTACTTTCAATTTGCAAATGAATAAACTGCAAGATTTGCGCTATGGCGAGAATTCTCATCAGCAAGCAGCTTTTTATGCAGAACAGCATCCACCTGTAGGTAGTATTGCTAGTGCTACGCAAATTCAAGGCAAGGAGCTATCTTACAATAATATTGCCGATACTGATGCTGCTTTAGAATGTGTTAAGCAATTTGATGCACCTGCTTGTGTCATTGTAAAACATGCGAATCCTTGCGGAGTTGCGGTAGGTGCAAATTTATTAGAAGCCTATAACCGCGCGTATAGCACTGATCCAGAATCAGCGTTCGGTGGAATTATTGCTTTTAATCGCCCGCTCGATGCGGACACAGCGCAACTGATTGTTGAGCGCCAATTTGTAGAAGTGATGATTGCCCCTGGAGTTACTCCCCAAGCTGTCGCCATCGTAGCAGCTAAGAAAAATGTCCGCTTATTAACGGTTGAACAATGGCAGACTCGTGCTGAAGCTAGTCTAGATTTTAAGCGAGTGCATGGTGGTTTGTTAGTACAAACCGCAGATGTTGCACTCTTTGATAGTTTAAGTGTTGTTACTCAACGTCAACCCACTGAAACAGAGTTAAATGATCTACAGTTTGCGTGGCGAGTCGCGAAGTTTGTGAAATCTAATGCAATTGTTTATGCCAAAGATTGTATGACGATTGGAGTCGGAGCAGGGCAGATGAGCCGTGTTAATTCAGCACGGATTGCAGCGATCAAAGCTGAGCATGCCGGTTTAGTTGTGACAGGCTCAGTAATGGCTTCAGATGCTTTTTTTCCCTTCCGGGATGGGATAGATAATGCAGCGGCTGTAGGCATTAAGGCGGTGATTCAGCCAGGCGGCTCAATGCGTGATCAGGAATTAATCGATGCGGCAAATGAACATGGAATCGCGATGGTATTTACAGGTATGCGTCACTTTAGACATTAGAGGATCACTTATGAACTCGATCTAGGTGCTTGTTAGATCGAGTTGATGCTGGAAGGCTTAGCGCAAGTTCAAAATCAAATTGTGCTTCCCGCCCTCTTCAATAGTAATAATCTGGGTCTCGGTTTTATTCCCAGCTGTAGCATTCACTTGGTATTTACCTGCTTCTAAGTCTACAACTGCTGAGTGGCGTGTAATAGTAACCTCGGTGCTATTCGTCATCTGATTCATCGGTTTCAGTGGGCGTAGATGCCATACGACCTCCTTAAAAATAGGTTCACCATTGATGGTAGCTAATAATTTAAGTTGACCCGTCACGCCTCTAATGGTCGCTGCGGATGCGGCTTCAGATAGCATCAATAATGCAATCAGACAAAGACCGCCTACCCTCATACTGTTAACACAGCTTCTCATACTTTATTGCCTCTACAAGTTGTCGTCCCAACAAGCCGATTATAGATTTTTAAATTGATATAATTTTAGTCAATCCACTGCTAGGTAGTGATCTGATTAAAAAAAGTTCAAACCGATTTTTGTTAATCTGGCGTTAGGTTTGAAGTAACAGACGGAGTGACACGAGTAACGAAACAATCACTAATAAAGGTCGAATAAGACGGCTACCATGCTTAATGACTAGCTTTGAACCTATATAACTGCCGATAATTTGTCCAAAACCCATACCTAAACCTAAGAGCCATAAGACATGTCCTGAGAAGGCAAAGAGTATCAGCGAGGCAATATTACTTGTAAAATTAAGGAGTTTAGTCCCACCCGTAGCACGAGGTAAGCTATAGCCAAGCAGCGTAACAAAGGCAATGACGAAAAATGTGCCAGTTCCAGGGCCAAAAAAGCCATCATAAAAGCCAATTCCTAAGCCTGCTGTGGCAGCAAATAAATTTTTGCTAATACGTTGATGCCGTTCTTGATCACCTAATTTGGGCGAAAACATAAAGTAGAGAGCAAAACAAATCATCAAAATAGGAATCAATTTAGCCAAAAAGGAAGCATCGATCTGTTGCACTACCCAAGCACCACACATAGCACCGACAAAGGTTAAAGCAATAGCTAGACGATGTTCTGAAGGCTTAATTAACCCTTGTCGCGTATAGTTCCAAGTGGCTGTCAGTGAACCAAAGCTCGATTGTAGTTTATTAGTGGCTAGAGCTTGAATCGGGGGGAGGCCTGCCCACAGTAAGGCAGGAATAGTCAGGAGGCCACCGCCACCTGCAATAGCATCTATACAGCCTGCGATGGTTGCTATTACGAATAGGATTAAAAACAAATTTAAGTCGATGGAGCCGAGACTGGCAAATAAATCCATTGGTGGTGCTTTTGAAATGAAAAGCCTGCAGGATAGCAGTGGTTTGGAGATAAAACTAAACGTAAAACGGAGATTGTTGCTATTTAGATGGCGAAAACTAAAAAGGCGCTAATACAGCGCCTTTTTAAATCTATGATCTAAGATAATTACTGAACTTGGGCAGTCATCCAGTCAACAGCTGCTTTGATATCAGCATCAGAGAGTGCTGGGTTGCCACCTTTAGCGGGCATAGCGTTCAAACCATTAATAGCATGGTTGTAAAGTGAATCTTGCCCTGCAGCAATACGCGGAGCCCAAGCGGCTTTGTCGCCTAGTTTAGGTGAGTTGGCGATGCCTACATCGTGGCAAGAGAAGCAAATGCTACGATAAACCTTTTCACCATCAGCACTAACGCTTGACGTAACTTGTGTAGTGGAGTTTGCTGCCGCTGGAGCTGCTGCCGCTGGAGCTGCTGCCGCTGGAGCTGCTGCCGCTGGAGCTGCTGCCGCTGGAGCTGCTGCCGCTGGAGCTGCTGCCGCTGGAGCTGCTGCCGCTGGAGCTGCTGCCGCTGGAGCTGCTCCACCTGCGCCAGCATCTTTACTCAAGTCAATGCCAGCCTTACCTGTCATATAAACAATAGCATCGGTCAGCTCTTGATCAGTAATAGTGGGGTCGCCGCCTCTAGCAGGCATTTGATTCAACCCATTAGTAGCAGAGGCTAACAGACCTGTTAAACCTTTGGCTGCCCGTGGCTCCCAAGCTGCTTTATCATCAATTTTTGGTGCATTTAAAACGCCAGCGGTATGGCAAGAAGTACACACTGCATTAAATACTTGTTCGCCGGTACGTGCTACTGGAGCAATCGATTTATCAACAGTGACTACAGTCCCAATTGGCTGTAAGTTAGCCGCTGCAGCCGCTTCAAACATACTTGTATCGTTAGCGCCCACGGTAGTGTTACGGTGGATCGTACTGAATAAATTAGATACAAGTACTGCTACTGCTGTACCTAGAATCACTAAACCACCAATCAAAACGGGTTTAGCGTAAGGATCTTTTGGAATTGAAGCCACGTTGTTCTCCCTTAGATCGAACCCCTTTAGGTTCGCCACATAAGACTGAAAAAGTGAAAAAGCTGTTAAACGGGGGAGATTATATTGGAAGGAGCTAATACTCTCCAAGTACCGATTTTCAAAACTTGACCTTTATCATGGTTTATTTGCCATGCTGCTAGTTTTCGTTAAGCTAAGAAGTTTGGTTTCTCCGAAGCAGGCGAGTATACATAAAACTTAAGCAAAAAATTAACTTTCTTCAACAAAGGCACTTGAGCTGGTTGTGACTGCCTCGACTTGCTCACTAAGTCTTTCAAACTTTTCTTGATATGGGACAAAACCTCCTTTTTGCCTGTAGCCCGCGACTATGTACTTAATCATTTTGGTATAGTACTTAGTACAGACTCCTTCTGTTTACACCTTTTTTACACCTCAAATGCCATTATCGGGCTGCCCCGGTACTATGTTTGCTGTAAGTGCTGCTGGTGGGCATCCCGATGCATTGGTGCAATGCATGTTTTTGTCATAAATGGAGGAGTCATCATACATGACAACAACAGTCAACTGGGCCGCTAT
>SSFA01000044.1 GCA_008015155.1 Thiothrix sp. | reverse complement strand
TTGTAACATTGTACTAAATATCTTAAGAGTTGTGGTAATTATTTTAGTACAACTTTTAGTACAGTTATGACACGCTATAAACCCTTATGCAGCGTAGTGAAGCTATCTGATGGTAGGGTGTACTAAATATTCTAAGTTTTAGTACAGTGGGTTCAGTGGCCTATTTCCAAACTTGCCACCACTTGCACGGCTCTGAAGTTGGTTTGTGTTCGAGTAGTTTGATAGTTTGGCTTAGCTCAGTAAGTTGCTGCTGGTAGAACTTCTCTCTCTCTTTGGCTTCGGCCAATTGCTCTTTTAATAATTCAATCATGGCCGTTTGAGTTGCTTCATTTTTAGAAGGATTAGATGCTGATTCAGCGCTGTCCTGATGAACGGTCTTCTCTGGTGTTCTCTGGACAGCAGTTAGGACACCAAAGACACGCACCAGTTCGGACGTATCTATCTTAGGCTTCCCCTTCTCATCCCTTGTAACGCTGATGAAACCTGAGTTTAGGTACTGTGAATAGAAGTGGCTGCGTGCAATGCCTGCTAGTTTTGCAGCCTCTGAAATGCTAATCAGTGCCATGTCCAGTTCTGTCCTAATCACCTGTCTTTTAGGACACAGTTTAGGACAGCCTGATTTTTGAATTTGCCCTAAATGTAGGCGCTTGCTTTTGAGCTTAGCAAGGGAATCCGGTTCAGAATTTAACTACATGAGGACTAAACTGGATACTTCGGGTAGTTGCGGATAGTTTGAAGCAAACTATCCTTGATGTAAGTTTTTGATTTAAAAGAAATTGAGGATACTACGGATAGTTAGGATAGTTTTTTCGAGAAATCGCTATGCAAATATATTGCAGTGTTTTGGACATAGGTTGTGTCATTGTTTTTATATATCTAATTTTAAGTGTCCTAAGTATCCGTACTATCCGCAAACCTTATTCTACAAGGGTCTAAATGCGGATAGTTGTGGATAGTTACGGATAGTCTAACCCTGTTTATCTAAGATAATGCGATAACTATCCTCCAGTCGTGCCTTGTAATCATCAATTGAGTGCAGGCAATAGCGGATTGTCTTACCCCGTCCTTTATCATCTTTATAAAGCTTAGCCTCTGTAACTGCTACCCTCCCAAAAGCTGCTTGGGTTAAACGACCATACTGGTCAATCTTCATGCGGTCACAATAGTGTAAGTAACAGTTATAAAGCTCAGTAGCATTTATATAATCTCTCCATTGCGCCTCCATTAGAGAATTAGAGGTAAACCCTCCTGATTGGTAGCCATCAACTAAGAATTGCCCCACGCTATCCAGACTATAAAGACGCTGGTCTTTTAGTGCGTCAGTGTCAGGTATGTCCCCACTGTGCCAGTTGCCTAGTTCTAGGTTCAGCATGTCGAATAGGAAAGCAGCCTTGACGCTCTCTTGAGCAAGGGCGCGGTGCACTTTGTTAAAATAGGCACGGTCGCCTATGCGGTCACTCGATACATCAATCACACAATAGCGCCTATCATCTGCACTTACTGGCACTGCCCACGCCTCATTAGTTGCCATCAGGATTTGTAGATAGTTGGGCTGCTGGTGGACGGCAACCCACTTAGGCTCAATAGTAATCGTCGGTTCAGTGATTAAAGCCTTAAGCGCTCCCTGCCCGCGTTTGTCCCCACTAAAAAAAGCTTCATCGGCGAATAGAAGGCAACAATTTGCAAGGTGAGCATTAAACTTGCCAGTCAGATGGTCACTGTTGCTGATGTGCATACCATGCGCGCCATACAGGCTAAGCAAAAAATGGCCTAATGTCCCCTTCCCGCTTCCTTTTTTGCCCCTCAAAACAACAGCAGAACCGGCTTGCTTGTGTGGGTTTTGTAGTTTGTAGGCTATCCACCTAATGAGATAGTCATACAAGGCAGTGTCACCACTGCAAACAACCTCTAGCAAATGCTGCTTAATCGTTGTCCAATCTCCACTCCTTGGCTCAACCACGAATCCTTGCCATGTGTTGTAGTAACTAGCGGGTAACGGTTTAGCCCCGATGGGCAGCGGTCTGAACACCACGCCATCATGGTACACGCGGCAATCAGGATGCTTTAACCACGCGTTGGCGTGGTTGTCGTAAGTGTCCGATACTTTACCTCTAACCGCTTTTTCGCCGGTCTTGATAACGGTGTTTTGGTATAGGTTTACAAAATCCCGTTGCCCCATTAAATCGAAGTCGGTGTGTCCATGATAGTTTTCGTCTGCTTCGGTGAATCGCATAATCATTTGCTTATCGACATAACGGACATTGGCATAACGTTCGTTAAACGCGCTGATATGGGCGGCTAGTTTGATTTGCCAATCAGTATCAACAGGTGTTTGAGGTACATCAGGAGCGATAAAATCAGAGCCTATAAAATTGGCTACATCAGCGGCGGTAATTGGTTTAGACATTCTGCACCCCTCGCGCATAACTGCCCACTAGACAGCGAACCAGCTCTTGAACGGCGGTAATCTCGTCGAGTTGCGGCTCAATGCATCGCGGCCTAACACTGGCCTGTACACGCTGGCGCGACTCGATGGCATTGTCAAAGTTGCGCAAGGCATCAATAACAGCGGCATCCCTGCGAATACGATCAGTCTTAGCTTTTGCCTGTGCTTCGCGTTCGGCCTGCTGTCGCCGTGCTTTGGCTCGCAGTTGTGCAGCATCAGCACGATCCAAAGTGGCAATGCCTAGTAACTCGGCGACGGCGGTGAATTGCTGCTGTGTGTCCCAGCCGTGGGCATGACCCAGCAAACCAAACCCGTCCCCTGCTTGTGGGTCGCCACCTCCCCCACAAAACCAGCGGCCAAGGTCGGCATAATCAGCTTGCACCCTGAATCTATCTTTGCCCCCACAGGCTGGACAAGGCGTATGTTTGCGGTGATTGGTAGTTGATAGATTGATACCAAGGGCGCGGTGGATGTAGTCCCAACGGCCATAGGCAGCAGTGCGGATCTGATCGTAGGGGATAAATCGTTTACCCATTTTTTTGCACCCCCATCATCGCAACCCAATAGCTGCTAAGCCTTGCGGTGCTTAGCTTTTTGGGTTTGGCTGGGTTATAATCAGGGGCTAAATTTGTTTGATTTTCCAGCCCGTTTTCAGCACGGGCTTTTTCATTTTTGGGCGTGCGAATCCCTACCCGCTTTGCGCGGGCAATCCATAAATTATCCATGACCGCCCCCTATTGCGCTGTATCAGCAGGCGCACGGCTGGCTAGCCAAGCGATAAAAACAGATTCGGGTAGCCCCTTTTTTCGCTTGCCGATGATCTGACGCTTAGGGAAGAGTCCGGCTTTTTCCAGCCGCAAAATCGTTGACTTACAAAAGGATGTACGCGCCAAGATTTCGCTTGTGGGCACAAAGCGCTCTGGGGTAGTTGCATTAGATGGATTTTTGTTTGTAACCATCACTAAATCCTATGGGGATTGATGGCGTTTGCTTGCGACTTGATAGCTAGTACTACTTGATAAATGCAATACTTTTAGAATACAAATGTATTGCATTTGTTATATAGTTAGCACTGCTACAACCTTTAGTTGTAAGCAAACGCCTATTAAAAGGCGCACCTCGATTCCTGGCCGTAGCAAAGGAATGGAATCGGGCGCGTGTGTAGGCAAAACTCAAAAGGTCGAGTGCTTCCAACCACTTCGGCCTTTTTTATTTTACCTCGATCAATAATACACTAAACCACCAAAAAGTAGCTATCCAAATGAAGCTAAAAGCCATTTAAACGCCGCCTAAGAACTTTAATTCAAAATACACCCACTAGCTATTAGTCAGCTACATTTCGCAGCTTGTAGCTGTGTTATTGCCATTTTAATCACAACCTTTGTCAAGGTGGCTTTACTAAGCCTCCAATTCTATGCTGGCGAAAAATGAAAAACCTATTTTAAAAACCTTGTCCTAATCTCGCCCTTTTCGTGCTTAGAACCTTATAAAACCTAACATTGTGCCAGTGCTTTAAGCTGTGCTTGTTGTAATCCCCCGCACTTTGAAACTGTGCTAGAAGTACCTACCTTTTTCTAAAAGCGTTACCCAAAAAATGGCATACCCCCCCCCTTATTTTTGAAATTCACCAAAATTAGATGGGGGTCACGGTCTACTACTAAAAAGCCCCAGAGATTTACCCCCCCCCTCCCTTTCAAGTTAGCTCACAATCGCGCTTGTTTACGTGCTGTAGTAAGTTTTTCGTATGGGTAAGCAGAAAATAGCGCTATAACGCTAAGAAATGACCGTTTAAGGGCTACTTAAATTAATACTTGGTTATATGAAGTTATCGAAATAGACAAAAAGCCTGTTAAGTACCTGTTCTTTCCCGCCCCCCTTCTTTTGGTCATTCCCCTTGCGGGGGTTTAAATATACAATTCTGTATATACAAAATTATGGTAGCTTAGTACATGAAACGGCTGTTCGAGTGGGACAAGAAGAAGGCAGAAGCCAACTATCGTAAGCATGGCATTCGATTTGAAGAAGCTGCTTTAGTCTTTGATGACCCGCTAGCCCTGTCAGAACAAGATCGAGTCGAAAATGGTGAAGCACGCTGGCAAACGATTGGACTAGTAGGCGGCTGCCTATTAGTTTTGGTTGCCCATACTGTTTGGGAAGAAGATGGAACAGAAGTGATTCGGATTATTAGCGCCCGCCCAGTGAATCGGAAGGAAAGAAAACGCTATGAACAAAGTTAGATATGCACCTGCTGAACTGCCTGTTTTGACCCAAGAGCGTCAAGCAGAACTACAAGCCTTGGCTAACAAACCCGATAGTGAAATTGATTACAGCGATATTCCCCCGCTGAATGAGACTTTTTGGCTGAATGCAGTACGCAACCCTTTCTACAAGCCCACTAAAACGCACGCTTCTGTTCGCCTTGATTCCGATGTACTGGCATGGTTGAAGAGCCAAGGCAAGGGCTATCAAACTCGAATGAATGCTATTCTGCGAGAAGCTATGATTCGCGCAAGTCAGAATCAACCTTAAGTTTTTTATAGTGGGGAAAAACAAAAGCCGGAACTAGTCCGGCTCTTGGCGTTACTCCCCTACCCTGATTAAAGTCAGGCTGTTTTCAAGTATCGTGGTTTTCGATTCCCTTTCTCGTACTCTGGATTCTCCACCAATAAGCCCGATTGGGCGGCTGAGTTCAGCAAACTATCTGCTACATCCTGCAAATCATACAGTGCAGTTTTTTCGTCACTATGCTTAGCAATCCATGATTTAAGCTCTCTAAATGAAATGCCTACCTGCCCCTGTGCTAAATGCTCTTTGAACAGGTCAACTAAGCTACTTTCTAGCTGTACATGTACAGCGTTTACAGTGCTAAGTGCCTGATTCACATAGGGCAGGGCATTCGCTGTATTTTGGCTGTTTTCGACTGTCTGGACAGTGCCAGTAATCCTGAATTGCTCAATACTTGCACTAATTTTCCCTGTATTAATCGAAATAGCACGCTCATTCAGTTGACGCATAGCACCCAGATAGTGGAAGCAAATCTTGAAGGTAAGAATCAGGAAGAACGCGAGTAGGGCAGAACTCACCACATGACTGAACCCCAAGACTTCGGCTAAGAAGCGAATCATGGCCTGATGCTTGGTTTCATCGTATTCGAGCGCCTTAGCCTGTGTAATCGTGTTCTGTAGGGAAGAGGTACGATTGGCTTGCTCTAGTTCCGCTTGCTGCTCTAAACGCAAGATTCTGGCTTGTAGCGCATCCATTGCCCCCTTGTTACCTAACTGCTTAGCTTCAGCATAAGACGCTTGTAATTGGCTTAATTTGACTTGAGCAGGGGTGAGGGTGCTAGTAGTGGCTAGCACGTCAACGGCTTTAATCGTGGCCTTATACACTTCGGATTGTGTCGACTTGAAAGCAACAGTCGACTGTTCGCGTTGCATGGTTGCTGCTGATTCCGCAAAGATAGAAAAGCCGACCGCAAAACCCATGACTAGCAGATATTCACGCGCCCGACCGGAATTAAATAAAACCGCTTCAGCGATAGTAATCGCCGTTGCTAAGGCAATCCCCATAGCAGCATAGACAAACTGGATTGGCCTCCAGTCGTGCATAGATTCAAACTCTGCACCGGCGAAGAATTGCCCGATAAAGAAGGCCATGAGCGCCCAACTCGCAAAGCTGGCACAGATGAACCCAAGGCTTGCGGTACTGTAGAACTGTTTAAGTTGCTCTAGCGTGTAGTAACGAGAGTAATGCACGGCCTTAGCATGAAACCGCGCCCCGTGTTGGTATTGAACTAATTCATTCATGGCTAACCCCTTAAAACCCTAAAACCATTAAAACCGATGCAACAATGAACGCCCAAAAGCGCCCATGATGCTGATGCTGGTAAGCCAACAACGCCCCAAAGACAAAAGCCAGACTGATTAAACAGAAGGGCAATTGCTTTAAGTTTGCGTTGACAAGGGTCGGCAATAAGCCAATGAATACGACCAAGAGTAGGGCAGTCGTGAAAGCTAACAGCTCATAGCCATAGTTAGGTGTTGCTTCATCTATCTTACTGTTGAGCGAGCTTAGAATCTGTTCGCGGTCAGTGTGTGCGCAAGCCTGCGCTGTGCTATTGTTTAGCGGCATTTCATCGACTCCATTTCAGTCGGTTAAGTGAAGTCCTGCCTACGTGCTTCCAACACAAGGGCAGGGCGTTAATAAAGCTTTAAATCGTTAGTTGGTGGTATTTAATAGCGGTTCTGTCTCGTTCGGTTAAGTAAGTTTCGATTGAAGTATTCGCCAAAGCAGCCAATGCTCTAGCACTCTCCAACCTTGATTTGATTTCAGCTAGAGAAAGTACACTGGGTTCAGTCTTTGGGCTTGCTGGTGCTGGCGTAGTGGCTCTTTTTGCACTGGGTTCTGACTTCGGTTCTGTGTCTAGCTTCAATGACTGTTCAGTCGGGAAGGTGAACTTTAAGGCTTTCACCTTACGTCCTGCTTTGATGGCTTCCCATTCCACCAGTAAGCCGTCTTTTTCTCTAATTTCTTTCACGGCTGGTTCAATTACGCGGTTTCTGAGGTTTGAAAAGTTAGCACGTAAAGATTCAGGTGCATCCATCGCATGATAAAAGTCATCAATCGGGATATTCAGCAGGCCAGTTCTTTTAAATTGCATTAGCAGCTCAAAGAGTCGCCAGCTATAAACGCTTTTCATACCACTTACACGGCTCAGTTTGTAGGCGGTAAAGTGGTTTTTAAGCTCAAATAACATTGGCGCTAATCTGTGCCAGAACTCGATTTCTAACCAGCCCTCATTTGACTTGTAATTAGATTGTCCAGCCCACTGCATACGCGACTCAATACCATTATTCTTTACCCTGATATACCTACTCATTAATGATTCAATAGCAGCCTTAGCTTGCGAATAAGCTATTTTTTCATCAATGTCGTACTGTGTAATAAGCTCCTTAACTGTAATCCTGCTCACTAAATTTGCTGGCAAAGCAGGTGCAGTGCTATCAAGCTTAGTTATAGCAAGCATTAGAACGCGCTTTTCCATCAAACTTAGTCCGTGAGCAGCTCTTACTAGCTCGTTACCTATTACCACATGCACAGGTTCTTTTTTCATCTTATTAAAACATTAAGCTTTGATGTTTTATTTATAGCTTATCCTATGAACTATTGCAACGTCATAGATACAGTTTCATTCACCATAAATTTGTAGCAATAGACCATAAATCTGTAGCAATAACACCATAAATCTGTAGCAATAGGCATATTTAAACCAATGATTTAACTAGATTTTTCTTAACCTAAAAACTCTTAAAAAAATATATTAAAAAGAAAAAGGGTTTTCGCTATCGCTCTAAGAAGAGAAGAAAGAGCAAAAGCGGCTTTGTTCCTAGCAGCTACGGATAATGATCTATACTCACATACTCATTTACTCACGCCATAAAGAGGTTAGCGAATGCCTCAAGTCATTGCGGTACTGAACCAAAAGGGTGGAAGTGGCAAAACTACCATTGCCATTAATCTAGCCCATGCCTTGAAGCTAGCAGGCTCTAAGGTGCTATTAGTGGATTCTGACCCTCAAGGCAGCGCACGAGATTGGAATGAAGCTAATCAAGGGCAAGTGTTGCCAGTGGTAGGCTTGGATCGTGAAACCTTGCCGACTGATCTTGCTGCTATTGCAGGAGGGTATGACTATGTGGTGATTGATGGTGCACCCCAACTTGCTAAGTTAGCGGCAGCGGCTATCAAGTGTGCTGATTTGGTACTGATTCCGGTACAACCTTCACCCTTTGACATTTGGGCAACCGCCGATCTAGTAGAGCTGATTAAGACACGCCAGACGATTACAGAGGGTAAACCCCTAGCAGCATTTGTCATTAGTCGGGCTATTAAACACACCAAACTTTCTCAGGAAGTCAATGAAGCCTTAGAGGAGTATGAACTGCCTATCTTAGAGCAAGGTACTAGCCAGCGGGTTATCTATCCCACAGTAGCCTCGACAGGACAAACGGTATTCAGTGAACTAGGTAATCCAGCAATAGCAGAAATTGAAGCTTTAGCCCAAGAAGTATTGGAGTTGCTACCATGAGCCTGAAAGACGCTATAAAAGCCAAGAAAACGCGCACCACGCCACAAAAAGCCCAAGCTCTAGAGGAAGTAGCCAAAGAGGAAATAAAACGCCTAAACGTCAATTTACCCGCCTCCTTGTTGAAATCGTTCAAAGCTAAAGCAGCTATTGAAGGGAAGGAAATGTCTGAAGTGATTAAAAGCTTTATAGAACAATATGTTAATCAATAATTATTCATACTCATATGAGTATCTGAGTATGAAATAAATAAGTAGAACTCTATTTTCGGATAAACTGCTATCCTCACCAACTTTGCGCATTTGGACACCACCCCATGCCCACGTTGACTTGGACAGGCAAAGACAAGGTTATAAACCATCACCATGATGTGCCGCTGCGGGTATTGCAGCATGAATATACTTACGCCGCCCCCGAAGGTTCGCCTGCTAATAGTGCTGATAATCGTATTATTCACGGTGATAATCTGGAAGCGCTGAAAAGCTTATTGCCTGAATTTGAGGGGCGAGTGAACTGTATTTATATTGACCCGCCTTATAACACGGGTAATGAGGGATGGGTGTATAACGATGCGGTGAACGACCCGCGCATTAAGAAATGGTTGGGGCAGGTGGTGGGTAAGGAAGGCGAAGACCTAACACGTCATGATAAGTGGCTGTGTATGATGTACCCGCGCCTTAAGCTCCTCCACCGCCTGCTTGCCAAAGACGGGGTTATCTTTATCTCTATTGATGATGTTGAGGCTAAATACCTTAATCTAATATTGGATGAGATATTTTCTCAGAGTAATTTTATAACAAAGTTTATTTGGAAAAGCCGACAAAATAAGGACAATCGAACAAAGAATGGTGTGTCTGTAGACCACGAATATGTTTTTTGCTATGGCAAGAAACTTCGTGGAGATATGAGAGATTTAAGCCAATATTCAAATCAAGATAATGATAGTCGTGGTGTTTGGACGAGTGGAAACATGGTTGGTCTTGCAAGCAAAGAAGCTCGACCTAATCTTCATTACGATCTAATAAATCCTGAAACTATGATTAATTATGGTTGCCCTCGTCAGGGTTGGCGTTACGATAGAAAAAGAATGGAGTCATTAAGGATTGAAAATAGAATTCTCTGGCCATCTAAATCAGATGGAAGACCCAGAGAGAAAGTTTTCTTATCTGAAATGAAAAATGAGCATACTGGAATATCATCTATATTAAACTTTGATATTTATACATATCATGGAACAAGAGAAATTGAAGAGGTATTTGAAAAGAGAGTTTTTGACTTCCCCAAGGCTTCTGATCTAATTCTTAAACTGCTAGAACAGGCTGCATCTGATAAAGATGCAATTGTACTGGACTCCTTCGCAGGGAGTGGCACAACCGCCCATGCCGTACTGAAACTCAATGCCCAAGACGGTGGCAACCGCCGCTTCATCCTCTGCGAAATGATGGACTACGCCGAAACCATCACCGCCGAGCGGGTGCGCCGTGTCATGACAGGCTACGGGACAGACAACAAGGCAACTGCAGGGCTAGGTGGTGCATTCAGCTACTACACCGTAGGAGAACCGCTGTTCCTGCCTGATGACAACCTCAATGAAGCCGTTGGGGTGCAAGTGATTCGTGACTACATAGCCTATACCGAAAACATCCCCCACGAAGCCAGAACTACCCAAGAAAACCCCGTATCACCCTATCTACTAGGGCAAACCCCAGAAGCCGCATGGCTGTTCTACTACGAACCTGAGCGCATTACCTCGCTAGACATACCTTTCTTAGAAAGTCTGCAATTGGGGGGTAAACGTCCATCCCTAGTGGTGGTTTATGCTGATACTTGCCTGCTTGCACCGGAATTTTTGCAACGTTACGGTTTAATCTTCAAAAAAATTCCGCGTGACATTACACGGTTGTAAGGGGGCGCTATGGAACTCAAAAACTACCAACAAAAAGTTATCGGACACCTCAACGACTTTTTAGCAACGCTGGAACAATACCAACGCCTTGATATAGCCTTCCGCGAATATTGGGCAGAACGTGGCGCTACTGGAATGCCTGCCTACCAAAATAACGTCAAAGGCATACCGCATGTATGCATTAAAGTCCCTACAGCGGGGGGTAAAACCTTTATTGCCGTCAATGCCCTCGAACACCTATTCAATGCGCTGCAACGCCCTAACCCTCAACGTCCTAAACTGGTCGTCTGGCTAGTACCTTCTCTCACCATTTTGGAACAAACCTATCGCCAACTGGATGATCCACAACACCCCTATCGCCAAAAGCTCAATGAACGTTTTAGTGGTCGAGTAGCGGTTTACCAAAAACAAGATCTACTTACCGCCGCCAACTTCAACGCTGATACGGTGCGTGAACAACTCTCTATTGTAGTGATGAGTTTTGACAGCCTCCGCGCCCGTAACAAAGACGACCGCAAGATTTACCAAGGCAATGGCTACCTAGCTAATTTTCTAAATGCCACTTGGTACGATACCGACTGCCTGTTACCTGAGCACGAACCTGATTCCCTGATTAATGTCTTGCGCCCATTACGCCCTTTGGTGGTGGTAGACGAAAGCCATAATGCTGAATCGGCTCTTTCAGTGGAAATGCTTGCTAATCTCAACCCTGCTTTTATCCTTGATCTCACTGCTACTCCCCGCAAAAACAGCAATATTATTAGCTACGTTGATGCCATGCAGTTAAAGAATCAGCATATGGTCAAACTACCCGTGCTTGTGAGCAATCAGCCTGATAAAAATCGCGTAATTGAGAACGCTCTCAAGCTACGTCGTGAATTAGAAGGACTAGCTAGCCAACAAGAAAAAAGCGGTGGTAGATACATCCGCCCTATTGTGCTCTTTCAAGCACAACCCCGTACTGCCGACGACAACACGACGTTTGAAAAGCTGCGCGAGACACTGGTTGAACTTCAGATTCCTGCTGAGCAAATCAAAATTAAAACCGCACAAATTAATGAGCTGAAAGATATTGATCTACTAAGCCGTGATTGCCCCGTGCGCTACATCATCACGGTGAATGCACTGAAAGAAGGCTGGGATTGTCCATTTGCCTATGTACTCGCTTCATTAGCCGATAAATCTTCGACTGTAGATGTAGAGCAAATTTTGGGGCGTGTGCTGCGTATGCCCTATGTTCAGACTCACACCCATAATTTATTAAATTTGAGTTATGTATTTACCGCGTCTAGCCGCTTCACTAATACCCTCGATAATATCGTCAGTGCATTAAATCGTGCCGGATTTTCACAGCGCGATTTTCGCACAGCCGAACCCATACTCACGATACCCCCCTCCCAAACAGTAAATACTCAACCCGAACTACCTTTAAAAATTCCTACTGTACCAAGCACCACAACATCTACGCTCACGAATGAAGCAGAACATGACACGATTGACCCTAGCAAAATCAACCTGAATACACCTAACAGTGTCAATGAGTTAGACACCACCGCTAGCCATGACAGCACAACACCTAAGCCATGCGCTGATCCAGAGCTGGATGCACTCAAGCAACAAGCTGAACAAGCTAACCGTGACTATGAGCAGGAAGCTAAGAACAACGATGATCCTGTACCGCCGGAACAGGAAAGACATATGAACTATCAGAAAATGCAAGAGCGTTGGAAACAATCAGCGCTTAACTTGAAATTACCCCAGTTCTTTACCCGTGTAGCAACTGGAGGCTTTTTCAGTAATGAGGAAGCACTGCATTTATTCGATGGTCGGCAATTGCTCAAAGGCTTTAAGTTATCGGAGCAAGCGATTGATATAGACTTTGCGACTATTGATGAAGAGTTACGCCTCATTGACTTACAACAAATTGGTAAAGAGGGTGATGAAGATTATCGAGCGGAATGTTTCAAGGTGGATACCCAAAAGCGAGCAGCCCTGCATGAGATGATTCTGAAAAATCCACTGCCTTCCCAACAACGAGAGGTCAGTCAATTATTTTTCAATGCTATTGGTAAACAAGACCCAATCCCTGAAGCAGAGGTAAAAGCCTATATTAAACATCTTGTTGAAAGTTTCAGCAAAGAGCAAGTTGCTGATGCATTAGCCAATGATGCCCTGTATATCCGCAAGATTAAGGAAAAGATCAAAGCACTTTCTGAAAGTTATATTGAAAAGCAGTTCTACTATGAATTAGATATAGAAAAAATTTTTCTGAACCCTTATTACACTTTACCTATCCAGATTACCCCTAGAAAAAACGCCCCACCAATCCAAAAAAGCCTTTATCAACATGAGGAGGAAATAGGAGTATTTGAACGGGAAATTATCGAAAAAATAGCTGACCTTGACAATGTATTGTGGTGGCATAAGAACCCGTCTCGTAAAGGTTTTTATATTAATGGGGCTATTAATCATTATCCTGACTTCATTCTCTATACCAAAAATGGAAAAGTGATTCTAATCGAAACTAAGGGCGACCATCTGGACGGTAGCGACTCGGCCACTAAACTAAAATTAGGTAAAGAATGGGCATCTAAAGCAGGAAATCAATTTCGTTACCTCATGGTATTTGAGAGCAATACCATCAGTGGAGCTGATACTTTAGCTGATGCTTTGAAGAAGCTGAAAAATCTCTAACCTTTAATTGCTTGGTTTTGATTAGAAACGCCAAAAAGTAGACCTGCTTATAGAAATTTATCAGTAATGGTGATAGGCAGAGCAACCTAAACAAGCAGTCTTGGAACATTTTTTGATAAGAGGAAGATAAAGCAAAAATCGGCTAATATTGGCTAATATCGGCTAATTTTTTAGAGCTATTGGCTATTTATGAAAATTCATTCTCTACAGATTAACCCTGAACTGCTACGCCTGATTGCTGAACTGGATGAGTTCAAAGGCGGCTGGAACTCTATTCATGCCCTCACCCCTGAACGTCTCAGTGCATTGCGGCATGTGGCTACGATTGAAAGTATTGGTTCATCCACCCGCATTGAAGGGGTCACCCTAACGGACAAGGAAGTGGAAGAACTGTTAGGGCGCTTGGGTACAGAATCCTTCAAAAGTCGGGATGAACAAGAAGTTGCTGGCTATGCGGAAGTGATGGAAGCTATTTTCCAGAATTATGAGCTAATTCCTCTCACTGAAAATTACTTGATGCAGTTGCACAGTCTGTTGCTGCGGCATTCACCCAAGGATGAACGCCACCGTGGGCAATACAAAAAGCTCAATAACCATGTAGAGGCTTTCGATAGCATGGGTAAAAGCTTGGGCGTGATCTTCCAGACGGCAACACCTTTTGAAACACCAAGACGTATGGAAGAGTTAGTACGCTGGACAAGTAGTGTTCTTGATGACCGCTCTATCCATCCTTTGTTGGCGGTGGGTGTTTTTACTGTCGTGTTTTTGGCAATTCATCCTTTTCAAGACGGGAATGGGCGTTTATCGCGCATTTTAACCACCTTGCTGCTGTTAAAGTCAGGGTATGCTTATGTACCCTACAGTTCGCTAGAAAGTGTCATAGAACGCAATAAAGAGGCTTATTACCTTGCCTTGCGTCGAACTCAAAGCTCACTGGAACACGACTCACCGGATTGGTTGCCTTGGCTGAGCTTTTTTCTGCGGTCACTTAAAACGCAAAAAGACCACTTGCAGGTAAAAATGGCCGAAAGTCAGGGTTGGGAAGGTTTACCCAGTGACAGCGTAAAAATCTTAAATTACCTATCGACCCATGAACGTATTACGGTTCAAGAAGCTGAACAATTGACCCAAACACCCAGAGCCACCTTGAAGCTTCGGTTTAAGCAATTAATTGAAAGCCAATTGATTGCTCGACAAGGCAAAGCTCGAAGCACTTGGTACACACTCAAACGCTGATGCTGGAGTAAGCACAAAAACTAGGTTTTTTAAGGAAAAAAAGTGATTTAAGTCCTTATAGAACAATATATTAAGTATCATACTCAAATGAGTAAGTGAGTATATGAGTATCTAAGGCTCTTGCAGGGGAACGGGGTCGCTTCACCTGCACCTCACTAGCGGAATAATTGGGAATGTGTGCCAATGCGGGTTAAAACAACTTCATCTGCTTTGATCTGGTAGATGACCAACATATCACCACCTAGATGAAATTCTCTGAAGTCAGACCATTCACCGAGTAGGGCGTGGTCTTTTGATTCTTCGGGCAAGGATTTTCCATCACGCAACAGCGCCAAGAAGTAGATCAACTTATCGAATTGTGAATCGGCTAAGGTGAGGCTTCTAAAATCTTTGATGAACAATCGGTGGCGTTTTAATTTCATTGCTGAAGTTCTTCAATCTTGAAGTCATCAATGTTTTTTCCGTCCCGCACTTCCTGCATGGCTTGCAGCGTCTCAGCATTGGGCAGCTTAACCTCAAAGGGCAAGCCCTTAGCCTGAACCACCATACTGACGAAAATATTTACGGCATCCGTAAAGTTCATGCCTAAGCCTGCCAAAATGACCTTGGCTTCGTTAAAGGTGGATTCTTCAATCCGCATACTCGTTTGCACTTTCATCTTGAGTTCCTCTGGTTGTAATTCATTGTATACCAGTATTCACCATGAGATTGAAACAAAGCTTGGAAGAGCGCTTGCAGGGAAATCCTCAGTCAGCAGCGTCAAGCTTCGCTCGCGCCTGCGCGTGTAGGCCACACAAAACTCAGTGTTTACAGGTGAGCCATCAATCAGCCTTATTAGAGCCAACCAGTCTATAAACGGAATTTCTAGCTACACCGTATTTTTTAGCAATCGCTTCTTTACTCAGAACGCCAGCCTCAAAATCAGTTTTCAGCGCTTCAATCTGTTCAGTAGTTAGTTTTTCTTTACGGCCAAACTTTACGCCTTTTGCTTTCGCAGCTTGGCGGCCTTCGGCAGTACGTGCGTTGATCAAGTCACGCTCAAATTCGGCAATCGAGCCAAGGATGTTGAACAACAGCTTGCCTGTTGCGCTGCTGGTGTCCATGCCTGCTTGATCGAGCACTTTGAACGCCACCCCTTTAGCTTCTAACTCACGCACAATCGCCCATAAATCGCCCATAGAGCGTGCTAAGCGGTCGAGCTTAGTGATGACTAGCACATCCCCTTCCCGTGCAAATTCGACGGCTTTTTGAAGCTCTAAACGATTGTCTGAACTCTTGCCTGACTGTTTTTCAGAAAAGAGCTTCTCACAGCCTTCAGCCTGAAGCTTGGCCAGCTGCGTTTCATAGTCTTGGCCAGTGGTTGAAACCCGTGCATACCCGATTTTCATTTTGCTACCTCTTGCTGCTAAAAGCTGTCATTTAATTTGTACTATTGTACTAAATATCTTAAGAATTAAAATAAATATTTTAGTACAACTTTTAGTACAAAAATGACACGCTATAAACCCTTATGCAGCGTAGTGATGCGATTTGAAGGTAGGGTGTACTAAATATTGTAAGTTTTAGTACAGTGGGTTCAGTGGCTTATTTCCATAAGTGCCACCAGCGACGTGCTTCTTTGGGAGCATGGTGTTCAAGCAGTTTGATAGTTTGGGTTAAGTCGGCCAGTTGCTGCTGATAAAACTTCTCTCGTTCCTTGGCTTCGGCCAATTGCTCTTTTAATAATAGTTATCGAAAGTAATTATAGCCAAATTTTTATTTTTTTGAATAGCTAGCCGTTAGATAAACTAGCTAAAATCGGCTAATTTTTTAAAGTTACTGGCTATACGATGGCAAGAAGCATTTATATTAAAATTACTAGTAGTGTTTTTTGTCCTACAGTTCTTTAGAAAGTTTCATAAAGCGTAATAAAGAGGCTGACTATCTTGCTTTGTGCAAAGCTTTGTATATTCTGTCGTGATAAACGGTTATTTTTGAAAATAAAATATAAATAATATTCATATTTTATATATATATAGAACTAATTATTCAAAAAATAGCGTAAACTATTAATTTTAAATTAATTAATGATCTTTTTATAGCGAAGCCTTGTGATTAACTTTATCGGCACTTTTTTTAAAAAGAGCCGATGGCGAAGTGCATACGTAGCCTTTTTGCCGACTGCCTCTGTAGTACAAAGATATAATCGGTTTTTCTAGGTATGCTGATCCTTAAATATTTATAATTTTTTTATCAGTAATTTGACTCATGGAGTTTTTTTATGAACTATAAAAGATAACGTCTAAGGATGCTCTCCTAATGCAATTGTAAGATCTCTAACGATACCCGATTCAAGTCGATAAATGATAATATAATCACCTTTATTTCCGTGGGAAAAAAGATGACTTGGTAAAGAACTCTTTAAAATTTTACTGTTATAAACTCGAACTTTTTTACTATTTAGGCCTAGATTATATTCTTTAATAAAATTGGAGTCACTAGGAGTATAACTTTCAGCATAATTAATTGCATCGTCTAAATTTGCTGGTAATCCATCCTCAAAATAAATAGATTTAACGAAATCCTCTTCAAGAGTAATTAAGTATTTATTATCATATAATCCATTACCATTAGTTTTGGTATGTGATTTTTCCCAGTCTTCCTTTTTTGATCCTATCCCAATTTTATTTTCATATTTATTTGATTTAATTGGTGGTTTCGCTGATATTGATTGCCTTTTGTCTTTTTCAGACATTGCGTCATAAGCTTTGGTAAAGCCACTCAAAGAAAATATATCATTATCTTTTGTAATTGCAGTGCTTATATTGACTTTGATAGATTTACTTTTTTTCATTTCCTCTATAAGATTATCAATTTTAATTGATCCATATCCAGCAACAAAATCTACTAAACCATCATCATAGAGCTTAGGCTTCGTATTAGCCGTATGAAAAATACCTTTATTTGGTTTAAAAGTTAATTTTGTACTGATCATAGGCATAAGCTCTTTTGCCGCATCAGACATAATTATGCTTTGAGACACTACAGCAATCAAATTGTGTTCTGCATCTTTTTTAATAGAGAGATTTCTATCATTTTCACTTTCTGTCATGATCATGCACTCCTCTGATTCAGGTACATCACTTTCTTTGCATAGCATTATCCAATCATTATAATTTTCTTGTGTTACTGCAAAGCATATTGGTGATAATAAGAACAAACCGACAAATAAGGCTTTAATCTTATAGCTCATGACACTCTCCAAAAAATAAAAGCCTTATATTAAACTAATTAATATAATCAGTTCAATTTTAATTAGTGTTAAAAATTAACAATGGGTTTCATGTCATTTAATTGATTTTTCCAGTAAATTATTATATAATTTACTGGCTAATTTTTTTAAAAAAAGGTCGAATGATGCATGAAAAAGAATTAACTGCTGTTAAAGATAAATTTTTACCTCTTGAAGAACTTAAGAATAACCAAAATGAAATTATTTCCGTCTTAGAAAAATCGAAGGATGAGGTTATCTCATTTGAACATGCTTATTTAAGAAATTGTATAGATAAAACTAAAAAATGTGCGGAGTATTTCAAATGGTCTTATTACCCACTATCTAATAAAACTGAAAGATCAAATACATTTTTTTGCAAAAACCATCATTTATGCTTAATTTGTGCACAGAGAAGAAATGTTATTAAATCAAATGAATGGTCTAATAAAATAAATGCATTGTTAAAGGTAAATAAACTATTGCAAGTTTCGCATTTAATCTTAACCATAAAAAATAAAAAAAATATTGATGAGGCTTATGAAGTTTTAATAAAATATAAAGGAAAAATAACAAAAATAGCTCGATCCAAAAAATATGAATTTAATAAAATTCTAGGTTATGTTGGTTCAATAGAGTTTACAAAAAGTGAAAATGGCTGGCATGGTCATATACATATGATTTTGTTGCATACTGAAAATTTAAATAGCTTAAAGCTGCATCGAGAATGGGGAAAGATTTCAGATGCAGCTCATTACATTGAGCTGATAGATACTAAATCTTCAGAAAACCAGCTAACGTATATCAAAAATCTTTGTAAGTATGTTAGCAAACCATCACAATTCTCAGCTCAAAAGAATAATATTCACGAGTTAAATTTAAAAATAGAATTTTTCATTATGTGTAGAAAAAAACATGCTCGCTTACTTTTTTCCGGTGGATTGCTTAGAGGACTCGATAAAGAGCCAAATTATGAAAAAATTGATTTAGCGACACCGAGATATGAAGGCATAGCTATTTTTAAAAATAAAAAATATCAATATAGACAGCTTGCGGCATAAAACCTCAAAACTACTAATTAGGGAATAGCTAAATTAAGCCATATTCTTTAAAAGCGTTTAATTCTTTCTCACTCACTAGTTTTTCAATCGGCTGATTGCTCAGCTTTGCCATATTTTGAGCGCCTACAAAACGGCTCAGCGCATCGTCTCGGGTGATTGCATTCACCTTAGGATTATTCTGTTTTTCAGGTTTAGCAGTTTTGGATGACTTTTGTTCAGTCTTCACTTCAGAAACTAGGCTTAGTTGCTGTTCAGTCGGGAAGGTGAAGCTAAGCGTCTTTATATTCTTACCA
>SSFA01000013.1 GCA_008015155.1 Thiothrix sp. | reverse complement strand
TAACCAGTACAATTTCTAAGCTGCCCAAGCGGCAGTGAACACGATAATGTTTTACTTCGTCTACCGATTCATTTTCTAAGCTGCCCAAGCGGCAGTGAACGTCTTGAACTTTGCCTTTTCCTCTTCCGAAAATTTCTAAGCTGCCCAAGCGGCAGTGAACTTGGTGCTTCAGCTTTGGGTGTTGGTGCGGGCTTTCTAAGCTGCCCAAGCGGCAGTGAACATGCTTCCACTGCCTTCCCGTCCGCAGTTGGTTTTCTAAGCTGCCCAAGCGGCAGTGAACAGGGACTATAACTCGATAAGCCCCGGTTTTTCAAACAAAAAGCGGCAAAGCCTAAGCTTTACCCCTTTTTTCTAGTGGCTCTCTAAGTCTTTGATTGTTAAAGAGCGGTTTTGGCTCGGCAAAATTAGGGTCAAACTCTAAAAATCCGGTACGCCTGCCGAAGCACTCAAACCATACGAACTGAATTGCCAACGCTCAGGTTTGGAAGCCGCCTGTTTACGAATAAACAAACGAAACGCTTGCTCACTGCTTTGACTATGCAACTGCAAAAAGGGCAAATCACTACGCGCCTCTGTAAAATCCTTAAAGCTTGCCTGCGCCACCTCCATAGACTGCCCCAAAGTTTTCACCCGCCGCCGCACCAAACGCTCCACTGAAGAACGCACCTGTACACGCTGGAAGGTAGCAAAATTCAAATTAGGGCGCTCAATAGAAGTTTGACGCTGATGTACATAATCCTCTAAACGGCGCAATTGAGTCTTTAGATTCAACGGCTCTAAATGCGCAGCATCCAAACTAAATAAGCGTAGCTTCGTACCAATGCGCGCTTCTTTTAGCTTACCGCTCTCATCTAAATCATAACGATACTCAGGAAAGCTTAAACCCACCGGATTATGCCCCAACTCCTTTTGCCGATTGACTAAGCATAGATGCACAATATCCATCACTTTGCCCATAATAAAAGCAGCAGGCACGCCCTCATCCGGTAGGCAAGTTAATTCGATGTAGTGATACATAAGCGCCGCCTATTTCGAGGACTGACCAAACACACCACCGCGCACCAACATCGCCATGACATAATGCGCTTCATTTTCGCCAATCGTTTCGCCCGTCCCGAACTTATCAAACAGCGTGTAAAAATCCTTTTTCTCGGTAGGCTTGCGATACGCTGTCCCTAAATTCGTCACCGCGCCATAAGCCTCCACCGCAATCGGGCGCTCCACACTATCAGCATACCAAGTATCAATCGTGCGCAGTGCATTGCCGACTTTCTGCGAATGCAAGGCAGCTACCCCATCCGTGTCATACAGAATCTTGCTCTTATCA
This sequence comes from Thiothrix sp., assembly GCA_008015155.1. GTDB lineage: Bacteria > Pseudomonadota > Gammaproteobacteria > Thiotrichales > Thiotrichaceae > Thiolinea. Next base: position 149,667 of record SSFA01000013.1, on the reverse strand, counting down.
CCTTTTTCAGTAACTAGCTCTTCGCTAGGATAAACCTCCTGCCCTTCACCCAATTGGCTATAAGCTTCAATATCCAGCAAGGCAAACTCCGTTTTACCGCTTAAGCTATCCGATATCACTGTCGCTAAAGCTTTTACCGCTTGGTTATCAAACCCGATTAAACCAATCGCTTTAGCATCAAACACCCACTGCGTTTTCGCTTCACTATTAACATGCGTGACACGTACTTCAAGCTGCTCCGCACCCACACGATTACGCCACAAGAAACGCGCATTCGCGATATTGGTCGCATAACGTTGAGCTAATTCTTTAAAGCCAGTTTTTTCCACATAACTGTTCACAGCAGTTCTATAGGTTTCATTGAAATCGGGACTGTTACAAGCAGAAGGTGTAGCTACACCACTTAATACTTTGAGCGTAAAGCGTAGTTTTAAAGTATCTTTATCATTCGGTAGCGCACAATGATCGACCGTTTGTAAATTAGCTTTTTCCACTTCCGCATCCAATTTGGTAGGGTCATTTTCCAAAGCAGTGGATAAACGATTAGAAATTGTACCGCGCACCGACTTCTCTTGTAGCTTCAAACCCTGTGCTGTGCCGTGGCGCTCTGCCCAATTCACCGCAAACAATTGCGCATCGGAAGGCACTAATTTTTTCTCAAATGCCAATACCGATGGCATGCTTGCTTTGCCCTTTTTAGGTTCTTTTGCCATGTTCTTGCTCCTTATTAAATACTGGTTTCAGCCACTTGCTGCGTACATAAATACAAATCGCCATCCTGCTGATAGCGCCAAATAATCTCGCTCACCGTTTCACAGCGAATCGGCATCTTAAATTCACCCAAAGTCACGACCGACTCCGCAAAACGGTGCGGCGTGCTGCTGTCGCGTTGGTTTTCAGCGATTGAAGCAGGAGTTAGAGCGTGAAAGCCTGTCGCAATGGGTACAATCCAACCTTTATGTGTACGGCTGGTTTGCCATTGCCCTTTGCCCTCGCCTAAATCTGTGCAGGTATGATTGAGCTGCAATGCACCATGTAATGCGTCCAAGGCATCTTGCCCGCTTTGCATCGCCTCAACCATTAAATCGCGGCGCTCCATCAGGACGTAGCTCGGCATGAGACTGCGTAAGCTTTTCTTTTCATTGGGAATAAGCATGAGCTGTTGGCTAATTCCACGTAAAGGCAAAATGTCGCCACCCGCTAACTTCATACGCCCCATTAGCAAATCAGCCACAGCCTCTACTAACTCATCTTCTAAGCCGTTGCCTAAGTTCTCAAGCTCAAGTACTAAGGACACTGTTAAGTGACAGCGTCCTTCCTCCACAAAAGAAGGGCGGTTGCCATCTTTATCCAAAGGATTCGCAGTTAGTTTTAAGGTACTTTCGTATTGGCTCTGATAATCCTGCATTGCTAAGGTATGGCAGGCTATTCCAACGCCTGACACGATTAGCTTCTTAAAATAAGCCTCTGCATCCTGGTTAACATAGCGATTCAAATGCCGCTGCAAAGCATGACTAAAGCCTAAAAAGGCAGTCACGGCGGGAAACCCATAGGTAAAAGGGCTAGATAAGGCATTAGCGTTTTGGACTTGGAGCTGTTTAATCAAGAGGTATCGTTTCACCGCCCATCCTCCATCTCCGCTAAACACTGCACAGCTAGGGCATAGAATTCATCTTTTTCTTCTTTGCCCAACTCCAAATAGGCTGCTAAGGGATGACCTTTAATCATTCGGTTATGGCGTCTAGCTAGCCAACCAACCATTTGTTGTGCAATCGCTGGTTGCCAGCCCTGTTCAGCTCGTTTAGAAAACTGCTTTTGGTCCAACCATACTTGGTGCTCTAGACTTAAGTTATATGCCTTGGCTTCAGACCAACCACCTTGATAGTTTTGTATAGCGCTTGCCTTCAGTAGTATCCAATCAAACAACTGCACTAGTAATTGGTCACGCCACTGCAAGAAACCTTGTCGGGTAATATCAGTATTATTGTTGCCAGCAACCAGTAAGTCCCTAAAGGCTTTAAAGAGCGCTTTTGACTCCTCATCTAAACGTAAAGTAGTGAAGAAATCTTTTTGAGGTAAAGCAGGGCGTAGCAGGTCTAATTCAGGGGGAAAGCAGGGCAATAGCCATGCCTCGCCGCCATTATTGCTATTCAATTTGCTGACATTTTGCGGTTTGGTTCCACCAAAATGTTGAATCAGTGTGCCTGTTATTTCTGCATAGCCTTGAGGATGAAAGAGCTGCTGCTTTTTGGCAGTCCGCGCTTCTTTTACTTCTAGCGCATAAGGTTTCATACGCTTTAAACGTTCGCGATGCTCAGTCATTAAACCGGAAGGATAAAGCACTGATAGCAGATGATAGCCTTGCTCTACTGGGAAATAGACTTGCTTCACATTCGGATGGGTTTTATTGCCTTCTGCATTGGTTTTGATTTGCAAAAAGGACTTACGCCATGCTTGAAAGCTGTCTGCATCAGCCCCTAACAAACGTTTTAGGTGATCAGTTTGCGCTTCAAAGTGCTGCAATACCGTTTGTCCATCGTCCAAACTTAGGCTTAAAAATGTATATACATCTAAAGCCGCCGCATTACCTACCACATCATGACCTGCATGCGCATTACCAGAACGCAATAATCCATCCGCTTTACGCGCTGTGGAAAAAAGAATCGGACTAGTACGCGCATCAGGATGGCTAAACTTCGCCGGATGCGATACGAGACTTAGCTGTGGAGCACGCTGTGCTGCATTCGCCACCCATACTAAAACGGAATAATCGCTCTCGATTTCCTCAGCAGATTTTTTGCCTTCTTTTAAAGGCTTCTGTTTACGCCCTTCTAAAAATGTGACAATAGAGTTAGTCATTGTCTCAATCCTTATTGATAAACTTGTTTCTCTCATCAGCATCTTGCTTAGTTTTATTTGACGCCAGCTCTTGCTCCGCTCATCATTCTAGCTAGATTAGCTAGATTTAAAGGAGCTTAGTTATGATGCAATGGCGCTTAGCAGATGCTAAAAATCGCTTTAGCGAAGTGGTAAAACTGGCCTTGAGCCAAGGCCCCCAACAAATACTGCGCCGTAATGAATCGGTGGTTATTCTCTCCTTACAAGACTATCAACGCCTGTTAGGAGATCGCCCCAATTTCCGGCAGTTTCTACTCGACAGCACGCCCGCCTTGGACGATCTCGATTTGCAACGTGATCGCTCAGCCATGCGTGAGGTCGATTTATGAGAGTCTTACTGGATACCTGTGTACTCTCAGAGCTGCGTAAACCCACCTGCCCACCCCAAGTTCGCCAAGCCTTAGCCACACAACAAGACACTGATTTATTTGTCAGTGTCGTTACCATTGGCGAAATTACCAAAGGCATTGCTCTCCTGGATGACAGCCAACGCAAACGCGATTTACGGTCATGGCTAAACACACTAGAAACCCACTACCATGACCGTATCCTACCCATTGATTTGGAAACAGTACGCATTTGGGGTGAATTCACGGCTAAAGCACAGCGCTTAGGACGCATCGTGGCAGTCAATGATGGTCTTATTGCAGCTACCGCTTTACGCCACGGCTTAACGGTCATGACTCGTAATACCTCTGATTTCATCGCTACTGGCGCTCTGTTATTTAATCCTTGGGAAGATGCATAAGTTAGGCTTTACACTTCTCAAAACCTAATTCAGGAGTGAATACAAAACTCTGCTCACCCTCGTTATCAGGCAAAGCAAACTCACCTAAAAACTCACAGATCTGCTGACGTGATTTACCACTGCTAGCAACTTCTTCCTCAATCGCCGCTATATAATCCAAAGCAATCCATAGCCGCTGTTGGCTAGATTCATCCAATGCATGAAGCGTGATATGTTGATGCCTTTTGCCTAAACCTTTGCTATCGGGTGAGCGTATTTCAAACTCATCGTTTTCGGTCAGATGTAATTTGTAGCTCGACTCACTCATGGATTGCTTGCGAAAAGGTGTGATGCGTTGTGCCAGACCTGTTAAATAATATGAACCCTCTAACCAACCCCAAACCTGCTCAGGTCGATGATCTTGATTGAGTAATAAATCATTCAATACCTGATGCTCTAAATCATCCAAACGTGTTGTTGGTTGCAAAGGCTGATTGGGTTGTATGCGTGCACTAGCATCCAGCTTTTCCGCTAGCGCTTTTGTATCGAGTAGGGTTTGTAAGCTATGCTTACCGATCAAGGGGTGCTCTTTGGATTCAAAGCCGGGGTGCATGAAGACAATAGACTCAGGCTGTAAATAACCTTTCAAATTGTATTCTGGCAGGCTGAGATTAGGTGTATTGATAGCTTTTTCACGATGTCGCAACACCCGACCTGCCATCTGAATAATTGAGCGCATAGAAGATGGCTCAATCACTGCCCAATCAAAATCATGGTCACGCCCTACTTCTTCAACAGGGCTAGCCACTACAATAAACATCACCTGTTTTTTGTTGGTACTTTGTAGATATGGAATGATATTACTCAGCAGTTTTTGCTCAGTTTTACGCTTTAATATCAGCTCTAAATGCGCTTCTATGCGTGAGCGTAATAGCAAAACTTGTCGTGCATGATAAGCAATCACCCGAATTTCAATACCATCCGGTAGCGCACAGCTCAGTAGATAACGTGTCATCCCGATACAGGGTTCAACATTGGCTAGGCGAATCACTCCCACAGAAAAATGCTTGCCTGTCGTTGGTTCTTCTACTGCATGATTACGATGTAAGGCTAACGCTGCATCAAACAGCTTAGCAAAATACTCCGTTTGAGCTTGAGACTTATCTAGCTCTAGACTGGCAGGCTCTAGAGGTAAAACCTGTGCTTTGCGCTTGGCTGCTAACACAGACAGCTTTTTAAGGCGCTCACTCACAAACTCAGCATGTACAACAGAAAACACCTCACTCGAATTCAGGGCATGCGGTTTGGCTTGAAACTCATCCAGCCATAGCACGGTAATCGTCGAGCTACGCTTGCGACTTGCTGCAAAAATAGACCAGCCTGCTTGATAAGCTTGGTATAAACCTTGAGCAATCGCAGGCGGAATAGTGGCCGAAGAAATCATTAACTTACGCCCCAACATTCCTACCAAATGTACTAAGCGGCAAATCGCTGGATAGTCCTGCTCGTTAAAATCATCGACCTCATCAATGACTAAATCTGAGGACATTAAGCGCAGTGTAGGTAGTATCTGCTTGCCACCCCGCACACCTTCGGTAGCGGGCATAAGATGATCAATGGTTGAAACTACAATCGGTGTATCAAGAAAACGCCGCTTTTTCTGATTACGTTTATACGCATCCTCACCACGACAACTAAACAACGTTTCTAAAACAGAATCATCGCCAATATTACCGTTGGAGACTTCAAAAAAGTCATCTATGGGCTGAGCAGATTCAGAACCCTCGGCAAGCGTTTCAGCTTGTACTTGCTCACGTTTTTGTTCATGCAAATACTGCACAGCCGCTGAGCCAATTAAGACCGCTAACTCAGTTTCACCTTCTGCACGTTGTTGAAAAATCTTTTCGCGATATTCGTCACCCGTTTGTAGGGTTAAAGTCCGGAGACCTAAAGCCAAGTTATAGCGCAGGCTTTCATCATCACTTAAGGCATACATAACTTTGGCATTGGCAAAGGTTTTCCCTGTTCCGGTACTGGCCATATTGATCGCAAAAAAGCCACGTTTGCTTAAGTCATGGTCTTTTTTCCATTGGCTAATCGCGCTTACCGCTTTATTTTGCCAATGATAATCAGGCGGCGAAGGTTTGCGTAAAGCGCGAATTTTCCCGACTCGTGCTAGCTTTTCTTCAATAGCTGGTAATAAATGCGCGACCTTTAAAGCTTCTTTAGAAACATTGAACAAATGCTCATCTAAACGCTGCTTAAGAGGTCTAATTCCGCTAGCATCTGCTTTATCAGTGTTCGCGAATAGCTCAAGTTCATTCCAACCCTTCTCTGCTTTAGCTGCGGAATAATGATGGTCACCAAGCATCAAACATAAGCGAGCTAAAGTGAGATTACTACGCTCAATCGCCTGCAATTGCTCAGTTGAAAATAGCGCTAAGCACTGCCTAGCTTTTTCAGCTTGTTTCGCCGCTTCCTTACACCATTTTTCTGAAATCAGCGGCAAATCATTAGAGAATTTCCACTTTAGCTCAGATTCTTTTAGCGCGCCCTTCAGATAGCCCGCTTGCTGTAGACTAATGGAGCGAAATATCTGTTTAGGCGTGACAACTTCATCCCCGTTGCCAAAATCAGACTCTTTCAAGTCAGGCAAGCGATGATGGGAAACAATTAACCAAGCCACCCAAGCACTAAAAGACGACAAACCATTTAAGGGCCTTAAAACATCTTTTTGTGTGGGTGCAGGGGATTTAATTAAACGCTGTGAAGCAGCTTTGCGTGCTTTTGCGTCTGCGCTCCCTAGTTCAGCTAATTCATTAAGCCATTCTTCATCCATTTTCCCCAATACAAACGCACGAAATAATAAAACCGAAATCCACTCATGCCGAATCGGATCACGCTTTTTATTATCTTTCAGCATGACCTGGAAATAGTCCCACGACTTGCCAAAATCATGAAATAAGGCAGAAAGCGCCACCAAGACTTTAATCATCTGCAAATACTGCCAATCGTTTTCCAAATGCTCTTTGAGCAAATCACGTTGGGTGCGATTCACTGGCACATTGCCCTGTGCATCAAATTCGCGTTTATTGCCCACAATCCACACTAACTCAGTGCGACTCGTGCCGTGGATACGATGACAAGCCACCGCAGTAGTTTTACGTGCGGTTTTCGCCAAACGACTTTTCACCGCATTTAAGCCTTCTTGGGTAATGACAGTTTGCCAGGTGCGCTCACCAATCCGATTGGCATAAGCATCTAAGACTTGGCGGGTGATTTTTAGTGAGTTTTTCTGACACTGCGAAATGAAGGTTACAATCATAAACATTGCCCAGTGTGTGCGGCTTCTTTTACGCAATCAAACATAAAATCCAAGGCTTCATGTTGGGTAAATGCCTGCAAACAACGCTGGCGAAATTCTTGCTCAGTATCACCTTCTTGTGCGGCAATAAACGCCAGTGGCAAGACTCAGTTGTCTTTAATTAAATCAGCAATATCAAACACCAATGCCCCGCGCCGCGTTTTACCATGCATCACCGCAAAACCATGTGGAATCCCCAATACCCACAAACAGGTTGCCGCTAAACCATAGGCCAAATAATTGCCATGATTTAAAAAACGATTGGCATTATCCGTTTCGACAGGCTCATGATTACGAGTGAATGCTTCGGTTTTAGTGCGATTCGCAGCGAAAGCATATAAGGATTTAGTAAGCTGCATTTCTGCGGCTAAGAGTTTAGTGACATCAATGCTGGTTTGAATATCTTGCTGATAACGTGCCAATGTTTTTTCTAAGCCTTTGTCATTTAAGGCAAAATCATAACCCTTTAAATTTTTATCTTTAGCCCAGATTTTCGCTAAATACTCCAAGCGTTTGGTTTGAAAAAACTTGGCAATACTTAAGCGTTTAGGCGCATCAAACCAAAAGCTCAACCACGCTTGTAAATACTCTGTCGGGCGATATTCGCTTTGTGGTGTCAGCCATTCAATTTCAGTTGCAGCTAATAAGGGCGTACCGCCACCACCCGAAAAACCAAACATCACGCCAGCACCACATAAATCGCGTACGGCGGCTTGGGTAATCGAGGTTCCAGTACCCAATAATAAAACGGTTGTATTGGCAATCGGAATATTCCAATACTGATTTTCTTCTTGCGCGGGCTTTAGAAACACTACGCGCCCATCTTTTACCATCACACGGCAATGTTCGAGGTAATACATATTAGCGCGTTTGGAGTGGAGGATTTCTTTGTGCGCTTGGTAATTTAGAGTCATGGCAGCATATAGGATATAAACGATCTAAATTAGCATAACATAATAAAAATAATTGTTGTTTGATCTATAGGAATACATATGCATTTATTAGAAATGAAAAAAATCAATTAACTAACTATTTTTTTATTTATAAATTAAGTATTTATCTGCGATTTAATATCATTTTCAATATAATGAGTTCTGGATTATAAAGATTAGTACGTGTTGTCTGTCCGAAGGAGGATATAGTATGCGTTTCCGCTATACGATTTTGTATGTAGCTGATGTTGCTGCAAGCTTAGGTTTTTATCAGCAGGCATTTGGTTTCACGGTCAAAATGCTGCATGAGTCTGGTGATTATGGAGAATTGCAAACTGGCGATACTTTACTGGCTTTTTCTTCCTTAAACTTAATGCGTGAGTTGGGTAAAGATCCGGGCAATGCCGATCCACAACGGCCGATTTTTGAGTTGGCTATTGAAGCTGAGGACGTACAAGCCGCTGTGGAACAAGCCTTAGTCGCAGGTGCTAAATTGGTCAAACAACCTAGTCTTATGCCGTGGGGGCAAACGATTGCTTATGTCAGTGACCCGAATGGTTTTCTGCTGGAGATTTGTAGCCCGGTTTAGCCTGAAGACTAATTAGCGACTGGTTCAATCATGACCTGATTGCCACCTCGCTGATTGGCTTGTCGTAAGGCATATTCACAAGCTTTTAGTAATAGAGCTGGATAGGCTACATCCTGTTGATCATTTTCTAAGTAGGTTTGCTCACGGGTGACCTGAGGCTGGCAGCTGGCTGCGCCGATACTGACTGTCAAGCTGTTTAACTGGGCACAAGTAAGCTGTTTATATTCAATCGCTTTACGGAGTTTTTCCGCTAATTGAGCAACTTCCTCAGGATTAGTCATTGGTAAGAGGACGATAAAGCGTTGCTCATCATAACGCGCCACTAGATCACCAGCGCGTTGTACCGCCGATTTCAAATAGCTTGCTAAGGCAATTACACATTGTTCGCTGGCCTGCGTATCGGTAGCTTGATCAATACTCAACATAAGTAAAGCCAAAGGCTCACGGGTACGTGCTGAGCGTCGCCACTCTAATTTAAATAGTTGTTCAAATTGGCGGCGATTAGGTAATTGAGTGAGTGAATCGGTATTCATTTGCTCGAGCAATTTAAGCTGAGCTTGTTGGAAATTACTCATGAGTTGCGCAAGTGGACGGCTCGCGAGTACGGCTACCAGCGCCGCTGCCACTAAAACTAAACTCAACAAACGAAAAATAGCTTCACTCGGCCAGAGCAGCATTAAAGCCATTGGAAGTAAGACAGCCGCTATTTGCACCGAGGCAATAGGCCAAGATAGCAGTAAGATAGGTAAAGCACCTAAGCTAATCAGTAGTAATAGAGCACTATGAACGGCTAGCACAGCTAGTTGCTGGGTAAACAGTAAAATGCCTGAAGCGCCCCACAAGGCATGTAGCAAAGTACTCAGCAAAACATAGCGCTGTGTCCGACTTAGTAAGCTATCTTCCGAGATTTTATCAATCTGGAAATGGCTACTAGTCCACCAGCAACTGGCCGCTAGGATGACAATACCGCCTAGCCAAGCAACGAGTAAGCCTGCACTAAAAGGGGGGTATGCCCAAATTAATAAGCATAAAAATAAAGCGGCTAGTGTGTGTAGCCAAAATAGAACTGCGCCATAACTAGCCAAGCAAGCCAGTTGCTCATGCATAACAGCTGTGGGTAAGACTAGGAAATTATCCGTCGACAGCTTATGTTTGCCCATATAAACCAATCCATTTGCTAGCAAGCCAGAGTGATAGCAGCAGCTTTTCTGTTTTTAGGCTGAATACAAAATTTTTCCGATAAGCTGTATTCACTCCATAGTGCATAGCAAGGTTAATAGCCTATTGGCTTTGGAATGGTATACTCTAAAAATAAGCTCACTATATAAAAACAATAGACTTAGGAGGGAAACATGTTCATATATTTCGCTATCGCCATTCTTGTCTTGGTGGTGGTTCTATTTTTTATGGGAGTCAAGACGGTTCCACAAGGCTTTGCCTATACCGTGGAGCGCTTTGGCCGCTATGTCTATACGCTACAACCCGGTTTAGGCGTGATTATTCCTCTTGTTTATCGGATTGGCCGCAAGGTTAATATGATGGAGCAAGTCTTAGATATTTTGCCGCAACAAGTCATTACAGCGGACAATGCCAATGTAAGTATTGATGGTGTCGTTTTCTATCAAGTTTTTGACCCTGCGAAAGCGACTTATGAGGTTGCCCATTTAGAAAACGCTATTTTAAATCTCACCATGACTAATCTGCGTTCGGTGTGTGGTTCGATGGAACTAGATCATTTGCTGAGTAAGCGCGATGAAATTGGTGCTCGGGTTCTAACTATTGTGGATGAAGCCACTAATGCTTGGGGGGTCAAGGTCTTGCGGGTTGAAATTAAAGATATTGAGCCACCCGCTGAGTTAGTGCGTGCAATGAATCTGCAAATGACCGCGGAGCGTCAAAAGCGCGCTCAGATCACTGAAGCCGAAGGTAAAAAGCAATCGCAAATCCTCGAAGCAGAAGGTGCTAAATCAGCCGCTTTTTTACGGGCAGAAGCGCGTGAACGCGAGGCTTTAGCCGAAGCGAAAGCGACGCAGATGGTTTCAGAAGCGGTATCTAAAGGCGATGTACAAGCGCTGAACTATTTCGTTGCGCAAAAATATGTAGAGGCATTGGGAAAGTTTGCCGATTCCAATCAGCAAAAAACCATCTTTATGCCCTTAGATACCAGCGGTTTGATGGGGTCGATTGGCAGTATTAATGAGCTATGGAAAGTCATGCGGGAGAAAGACTAAGCATGATAACGATTGAATTTTGGTATTGGCTGATTTTAGCTGCAATCCTGTTAACTTTAGAGATGTTTGCGTCCGGTGTTGTATTAATGTGGTTTGGCTTTGGCGCAGCACTGACGGGTTTAGTGTTATGGGTTTTTCCTGAGTTAAGCCTAGGCTGGCAGCTGTTGCTGTTTGGCGCGACTTCGATTTTAAGCCTCTTCGCTTGGCGTAAATCTAGGTTTTTCCGTGACCCACCGACGGCTCAACCCGAATTAAATAATCGCCTTTTAAGCCATATTGGCAAACGTTATGTCCTGAATGAACCGATCAGTCAAGGTAGCGGTTCCCTGCGGATTGGGGATAGCACTTGGCGAGTGCGTGGTAAAGACCTACCGGCAGGAACTCAAGTAGAGGTGGTAGGCGTTGAAGGGATTATTTTATTGGTGGAGCCTGTTTAAAGAGGGTACTTAACTAAGAACGCTATTTTTAATCAATAGCGTTTGAAAAACTCATCCCAAGTTGAGCCTTGCCGCAGGATATCATTCACGTCGCTTAGAAAAAATTTGTGATGGCGAATGCTTACCATTGAGTATTGATAAGGATTTTGCTGGGCTCTCGTTGCATTAGGATGTTTCCTTTACGGACTGAAAGCAAGACATCCGCTTGATTACGTAGAACACTATAATCATCGCTTCCTTGTAAGATAATAAAATTCGCAGGGTTCCCCAGTTCTATTCCATAGTTTTCGATCCCCAAGGTCTTAGCACTATTAGTCGTGATGAAATCTAAGGCATGCGCGAAGTCCTGATAACCCATCATCTGACAAATATGTAAGCCAAAGTCTAAGGTTCTTAATAATTTACCATTGCCCAGCGAATACCAAGGGTCAAAAATAGAGTCTTGGCCAAAGCAGACATTGATACCGGCTGCATGCAGCTCTTTAACCCGAGTTAAGCCACGGCGTTTAGGATAAGTATCAAAGCGTCCTTGTAAGTGAATACTTTCAGTGGGGCAAGAGACAAAATTAATACCTGATTTAGCTAAGAGCCGAAATAGTTTGGAGCAGTACGCATTATCATAAGAATGCATGGCGGTGGTATGGCTTGCGGTCACTTTAGCGCCTAAGTCATTGAACAATGCTTCTGCTGCTAGAACTTCTAAATAGCGTGAATTAGGGTCATCTATCTCATCACAATGCACATCCACCGACTTATTGTATTTAAGTGCTAAGCGAATTAGCGTTTTGATTGAGGCTTCAGCCAGCTCGCGAGTGTATTCAAAGTGCGGAATCCCACCCACTATATCAGCACCACGCTCTAAAGCAGCCTCCAGAAGTTTCTCTCCATTTGGATAGGATAAAATCCCATCTTGGGGAAAAGCTACAATCTGTAGCTCTATGGTATCGCGCAGCTCATCTCTTAACTCACACAAAGTATCAATGCCAACGAGGCTCGGATCGGTCGTATCGGTATGGGCACGGATATATTGCACACCTTGACCAATCAGTAACTCAATGGTTTTCAATACTCGAGAGCGAATATCCTCACGATTAAGTAGAGGTTTGCGCTGCGCCCAACGCTCAATACCCTCAAATAGAGTTCCGCTATAATTCCATTCAGGTTCGCCAGCAGTTAAGGTAGCATCTAAATGAATATGTGGCTCAACAAAAGGCGGGCAGACCAGATTGCCCGCCACATCCCAGTGCTTTTCAGTAGGTGTAAATGTATTAGTCTGACTTTCTATACTCGTAAAATAGCCGTCTTGGATGTTAATTTGAAAAAGCCCTGAACGTCCTCTTAAACGTGCATTAATGAGTTTAAAAGTCATAACACTTCTCCTTAAGTAAGTTACTGCCTAGCTACCAAACGCATAGCCGCGCTATTAACACTGAGTTGAGACCACTTTTGGCGGCTATATGTTAGGAGAGCGACATATACGCTAAGAATCAGCTTAGCTAAAACCATGATCCATAAAGCGGGAAAAGCCTAATTTGGATTTTAGTTTTAACAAACTGAAAGAGTTGGTACTAGGGTGTGAAAAGGAGCCGTTTGACATCAACCTCAGATTAACTTAACTGCTTAGCCAATAGAAACATGATTAGGCGTTTGTCCACCCTGCTGATGAGCCAGCATTAAATCTGACAAAGGCAGAAAATGCCGCCGTGCGTACCACCATAACCAAGGTAGGCCAACGACTAAGCCGAACACACCCCAGCCAGCTTGGTCATAAAAATCTTGCATAGTCATTGGCGCAAAGCCACTCCACCACATATGATCCATCCATTCGATCGTGACCGCGAGCAAGTTATTCACAAAATGCACAATGATGGGGCCAATTAAAGAGCGAGTTTTCATATACAGCAAGCAAAGAAACACACCAAATATAAAAGCACCCAGCATGTCAGCATGGAAAAACGCGAATAAAGCCGAGGACAGAAGTACGGCATACACAGGGCCTAATTTAAGCGTCCAACGATTGAGTAAATAGCCACGAAAAATAAACTCTTCCACAATCGGTGCAAAAATCACTGCTGCTACAACAGAAACAAAATTACCTAGCCAATAATGGCCTTGCTCATCCCAGTATAGTAGCGGCGGGGTATCTAAAAACCATTTCTGTACCAAGTCAGGAGCTATAAAAGACAGTGGGTAATACATTAAATAGGCTAAGCCCATCGCAGAAATGATCATCCCGATAGCCAGCCAAATATATTGAGGGATTTCTGCAGGTGCGGGAACATTGAGTAAGAGTTCAGCTAATTCCTCACGATGTTGGAAGCTGAGCCACCATAGTAATCCGGCTAAAATTGGATAAGTCAGCGCAAAGACTAAACTTTCAAGCGTAAACAAGTCACCTGGGGTAAAGAGGTTCTGATTGTCTTGGGTCTGTTGAATCAGCGCAAAAATAGACCCAATTAAAAAATACAGTACAAAGAAAAAAGTTCCTACTACCCAAGTGGAAGGAACTTCATCTAAAGGATTCAAGCGCATGCGCAGTCCTTAGCCTTGGTTATCAGGATCATCGAACAGATTTAATGAGACTTGTTCCTGTAGTGCGCTACTTGGCATCGACATCCCGAAATACTGCCAAGTGTGCCGAGTCGCTACGCGGCCTCGCGGAGTACGCATTAAAAAGCCTTGTTGGATCAAATAAGGCTCCAACACATCTTCAATCGTACCGCGTTCTTCACCAATGGCAGCGGCTAGGCTATCCACACCCACCGGGCCACCATCAAATTTTTCGAGCATAGCTAATAATAAGCGCCGATCCATGTGATCTAGGCCTTGATCATCCACATTCAGCATATTGAGCGCCCGATCAGCTAGCTCAGGAGTGACTCGCCCATCGCCTTTGACTTGTGCATAATCGCGTACGCGTCGCAATAAACGATTGGCAATACGCGGTGTGCCGCGGGAACGTTTAGCGACTTCATAAGCGCCACCTTCTTCCATGGGTACATTTAAGATAGTAGCAGCGCGCCCTACAATATAAGCCAGATCATCCACATTATAGAATTCCAAGCGCTGCACAATACCGAAGCGATCCCGTAAGGGCGAGGTCAATAAGCCAGCTCGGGTAGTCGCACCAACGAGCGTGAAGGGGGGTAGATCAAGTTTAATCGAGCGGGCGGCAGGGCCTTCACCGATCATAATATCGAGCTGAAAATCTTCCATCGCTGGATAGAGAATCTCTTCAACCATCGGGCTGAGACGATGAATTTCATCAATGAAGAGCACATCATGCGGTTCAAGATTGGTGAGCAAGGCGGCTAAATCACCAGCTTTTTCTAAGACCGGCCCAGAGGTTTGCCGCAGATTCGCGCCCATTTCTTGAGCAATGATATTGGACAAAGTTGTTTTTCCAAGACCGGGTGGGCCAAAGATCAACGTATGATCTAGTGCATCCCCGCGTGCTCGAGCAGCGCCGATGAAAATCTCCATTTGCTCACGCACCACCGGCTGACCGATATAATCCTTGAGGCGACGCGGACGAATATGCTCATCCACATACTCTTCTTCACGCGAGCCAGTGGGGGAAATCATGCGATTGTTTTCGGACATTTAACTATTCCAAAGAGCCTATTAGCCCTACACCATAGCAAAAGCAGCTTGAAAACACATCCTCGGATTTCGCATAGAAAAAAGCCCTTTCACATCAAGTAAAAGGGCTAAACAAGACCAAAATAATTAGGCTTATTGCTGAACGACTGCTGGGTTAAAGACAGGAATAGCAGTGCCACGTTTCGCTTGGAACACGGCGGTTTCAGCTTGCATTTCGGTAGTAGCTGCTAAGGAACTCGTTGGATCTAACAGTGAACCATGAGCACCTTCAGTAAAGCGGACGACTCCATCCGGTGTGCCGGTTTGAGTAATCGATTTTAAGCCCATGATACTAATCAAAGGCTCAGTACCTGATAAGGGAGCACCAGCCACCCGATTAGGAATCACTTTATCGCTACCGACACCATTCACACCCACTACTTCCATCATATGAATGGGATGCTTAGCAGCCGCTTTCTGGCCTAAAACAATTGGATCAGCCGGGTCAATCACCCATTGAGCAACAGCCATAAAAGTATCGTAAGCACTAGTACCTTTGACGATACCACTGGCCGCTAAGCCTTGTTGAATTGCGGGGCCAAAAGTTTCTGAGCCATCTAACAAGCGAGCAATACCACCTCCGGGAACGGCTAGGGTAGCTGGTGTCGCTTTAGCCTCTTGACTCAAATAGCCAGTACCCACTATAGAGCCTAGCGAGATACCAACAAAACCGACTTTACTAGTATCTAATGGAATAGCGCTGGCGCTTTGCATGCCTGCTAAGCTTTTGCGCAAGACAGTTAAATCAGACATCCCTTGACGGATATTATCCCGCGACGTGCGTAGACTGGTCAGATTGATAAAATAAGAGCCGGAGCTATCAATCATGCCATCCGCACCCGTAGCGCCGGTGCTGTTATTGCGTAAATCTAAGTTGAAAGTACGCTCAACATCGTTAGCGAAAGCCGGGTTGAGATCTGCTTTTAGTGGGTTAGTCGAGTCTGTAATGCCATGCAAAGGCAGATCAATGGCGACCACGGCAAAACCTGCATCCGCCATTGTGTCAGCAATGGCAAGCATATCTAAGCGACTACGAGTAATGCCGTGTTGGAAGATAATAACTGGCCAACCTTTAGCAGGCGGTGTGGCACCGGCTAAGGAAGTCGCATTCGGCACACTCATTAACACGGGCACGGTTTGTGTACTTTGGCGCTTCGGTGCAGGATTATAACGGGTAAGATTACTATTGCCCGTACCTTGCCAATAACTCGTTAATGGCGCTTTAGCTTTGAGGTAATAAGGTAGTGCTAAGCTACCAATATGCACATTGGCTTTGCCCCGTAAACTACTAGAGAAAGTCTGGGTAGTACCTAATGCGGGTGAGATCAGCATTTTGCCCGCTTTCGCTTGAGAGACTGCAGCTTGTAGTACCGGCGTTACTGATTGAGTCGTAAAAGTCCAACTCAAAATAATCCGTGCTTTGGCGACACCTTTAGCGACTGCCGCTGCTTCTTGAGTACCAATTAATTGGCGCAGCGGTTCTAAGGCAGCATAAGGCGTACCCGCTAAGGATTGAGTCGCTTTAGCCAGCAGATAGCTGGATGAACTAGCGGCGGTTTTCCCTGCTTTATCTTTAATACTATTCGTGAGTACCACCATATAACTGGTGCTTTCGCTTAAAGGTTTAAGCGGTACTAATACTAAAGTTTTACCATCTGCTGTCGTGGTAGCGAAAATATCGGCTGCGGTTAATTCCTTTTCAATACTCTGTACAGCACCGGTGGCGAGGTCTTTTTTGACTTCATACACATATACACTACTACCGATTTTAACAGTGGACGCATCCATGACATTGCTAAAAGCGGCAGTAATCGGTGCAGTCAGTGCAAACCCATCTAAAGAGTTCAGTGCATCATACAGTGGCAATTGTGCGGCTGGCAGATTAGTGGTGGGAATATTCAAAGTGCCATCTGTACTACCCCGAAAGAGTAAATCATTGGTACTTGGAATAATGCCATTGGCAGGGTCAAACAAAGGTGCAAGTGCTGGGCTATAGTTATTTTGCGCATCGGCTTGGCTAGCATCAAAATCATAAGCTAGCGCGTTGTAACTGGATAAGCCTAAAGCTACTGCTAAACAGAAGGCTAAGCTTTTACGTTTAATCATGTTTAGGCCCTCTTAAAATGACATATTGAATTGTGCACTGATAATATCAGCACTAGAGTCATAGACACCGCGTATCGCATAGCCGTTATCTGTGCTCGTATTATCAATGGGGGTTTCATCCATGAAAATATGGGTATAGCCTAAATCAATACTCATGGTTTTATTCAAAGTATAATTACCACCTACTGATAGCCAAGTGCGATCAGTATCAGGGGTGCGTGGGGTACGTAATTTAACACTCGGCACGGGTGTTTTATCAACCGCTACGCCGCCACGCAATTTGATACGATCATTGTATTGATAGTTCGCGCCCACTGCGAAGCGGTTTACATCTTTCCACTTTTGCGGCACATCTGTGACTAAGCTACCATCATCCGCTTTCTTAACCGTTAAGCTTTGGAAACTGCTCCAATTGGTGCGGCTAAAATCAGCTAACAATTCAGTACGATCATTGAGTTTATGCCCGACTGACATGGAAACAGTAGAGGGTAAATTAGCCTCTGCGACGACATCGGCGTTATTAAAGCGGGTTAAACCTGTAGCAGCAATGATAGGCTGTAGGCCAGCATTAATATCGTATTTCACATCGCCTTCAAGATTATGGTCGATCTTAGAGCGATAACTTAGGCCAAGCCGTGTCTTGTCATCGTGCTTATAAAGCACACCAGCATTGAAGCCTAAGGAAACATCAGAACCACTGATAGTGGCTTTACTATCGGTAGCTGCATTACTCAGAGTTGGCAAGCGAGCCAAGCATTGCGCTAAGAGGTCTCCATTATTAGCAGCTGCTGCAATACTGCGACAGGTGGCAGAAGAATCAATCGCACTTTGCAGTTCCACATGCATATATTGCACGTTAGCCCCAGCACCTACGCTCCACTGATCATTCAGTTTATAAGCAATAGAGGGGTTAATATTGATAGTTTGAATGGCTGACTCAAGCGCATTGTAGCGCCCGATCCAATCCTCTTCATATTTGGTACCTAGACCAAAAGGCACATTGATACCGATACCGGCACTAAGCTGCTCACCGAAACTACGGGTGATATAAGCATTTGGGATGGGAGCGGGGTTGCCACCATCATCATTGCGGCCGGTGAGTGTTTCGATAGCAAGATCGATATTACCACCAGTCAATGCAGGGTTCACCCATGAGCCTTTATCAGTGAATTTCGCTTTAGGGGCAATCACATGACCTGCGACGCTTAGGTTATTACCCGTCAATTCAGTCATACCAGCGGGGTTAAACCACACCGCTGAAGCGTCTTCGATAGTAACCGCAGCTCCGGCAAAAGCATTACCATGACCTGAACCTGCTTGTGAGCCGAGAGCAAAACCGGCAGCGTGAGCAGTGGTACTGAGAGCAAAGGTTATTGATACAGCCAGTAAATGTCTGGCAGGTAGCTTTATCATCGTTATTCCTCCTCCAATTGGATACTGTACAAAAGTAACAGAAAATCAGCTGGAAAAGAAGCTACCTGTTGCAAAACTACGACATGCTAAGGTCTGCACAGGATTTGCAAACACTTACGCATAAATTCCAAATCCTTTCACCCTAATTTTGCATGGTCATTGCTTAAGCTAAAACGCAATGTATAAGGAGTATAGTCATGCAAAACTATCGTTTAGCCCTAAAACTTTTCATTATTTTTATCCTAATCATTGTGCTTTTTATTCCACAGGCCTCTTTAATGGGCTTGGTGAGTGAAAGAGCCAGTTGGCGGGCTGAAGCCTATAGCAGCATTGAACAAAGCTGGCCCGGCTCACAAGTACTAGCTGGCCCTTTACTGATTGTACCTTATACGCTGACGGTCAATCTCAAGGAAACGATTACTGAAAAAGATGGGACAACCCGGGAAGTCGTCAAAGCTCAAACTGTCGATAACCGCTTAATTATGATTCCCAAGCAATTAGAGGTTCAAACCAAACTCGATAGCGAAACCCGCTATCGGGGGATTTATGCAGTACCGATCTATAATAGCAGTCTACAAGTCTCAGGCCGGTTTCAAACTCAAGCTTTAGTTGACTTAATCAATGAGCATAAAAATGATCAGCTGCAGTTATATAGCCCCTATGTTTCGGTATTAGTGCGCGACCAACGCGGTATTGCCGCACCTCCTGAACTGCTTTGGAATCAGCAGAAGCTTGCGTTTAATCCGGGTACCAATCTACCGAATGCAGCCGCCGGGATGCATGTAAAAATTCCTGATTTCAGCACAATACCCGCTCAAGAGTTTGCCTTTAATTTTGACCTACAATTACGGGGTATGAGCGCGATGAATTTTGCCATGCTTGCCGAAAATTCTGATGTGCGTTTAGTCGCAGATTGGGCACATCCTAAATTCAATGGTGAACTACTCCCCGAAGAGCGCTCCATCAATGATCAAGGTTTCAGTGCACACTGGCGCGCTTCTTCCTTTTCCTACAATGTCAATGCAGCTTTGGAACAGTGCCGTGCAAATCAATGCGATGCCTTGCTGAATCGTTCAGTGGGTTTTGAATTACTACAGCCAGTTGATATGTATCAGCAATCTGAGCGTAGTATTAAATATGCCGTCTTGTTTATTCTTTTGACCTTTACTGTACTGATTATGTTCGAGTTATTAAAGCAATTACGTATTCACCCTATTCAGTATTTCTTGGTGGGTTTAGCTCTAACCGTATTTTATTTGCTGTTGATTTCTTTATCCGAGCATATTGATTTTGCTTGGGCTTATCTCATTGCAGCCCTAGCCAGTACCAGCTTATTGACCTTGTACTTTGGGGCAATTTTGCATAGTCGCAAATTAGGCTTGTTATTAGGTGGAGGTTTGTTGAGTTTATATGCGGTACTTTATGTAATTTTGCAGGCCGAAGATAATGCCCTTTTGATGGGAAGCTTGCTGATTTTTGCCGTCTTGGCCGCTTTAATGTTAGCGACTCGTCATCTGGATTGGTATGCCTTAACCGCTAATGCTTTGCCAACAGCCAAAGCAGCCAGCAGAGAATCCTTAGCGTCTTCATCTGAGCCGTTGAACTAAGTTCGATTAATTTACTGTCTTTACTAGCTTGGCGACCTGCGGGTCGCCTTTTTTTGTTGTAAGCTTGGCACGGTAAATTTTTGCGTTTTGTTTGAGGAATTCATAATGCGCTTAACAGGGATGCTAATGGCAGTGGTTTTATTCAGTCTAGCAAGTCTAAGTCAGGCTGAAGACCGAATTTATCTCCTCGCTGGACAATCCAATATGATGGGCAAAGGGAAAATCTCTGAGCTACCTCCTAACTATCGTCAGACACCGGCCAATGTAAAATTCTACTATCAAGGGCGTGAGAAGGGCTTAGGGCAGTTTGCCTATTTTGGCCCAGAGATTGGTTTTGCTCATGAAATAGCACGTGCTTTCCCAAATGATCAGCATATTATTATTAAGCAAGCTGCAACCGGTAGCACCATTGAACGCTGGCTACCCGGTCAGGCTTTATATAAAGGCTTATTACGTCAAGTAGGCTTCTCCCTACCGGCTGAACATGAGAAGAAGATAGCTGCCATCGTTTGGATGCAAGGCGAAAGTGATGCACGTAGTGCAGATTTAGCGGGGCAATATAGCGGGCGTTTGAATCGTCTTATTCAGGCTTTGCGTAATGATTTAAAGTCTCCCAATAGTTTGTTTATTTTGGGGCAAATTAATCCAGAGGATTTGGCTTTCACCAAAGTAGCTCAGGTACAAGCTAGCCAACGCCAAGTGCAACAAACGAGTAGCAATACGATTTTAGTTTCTACTGAAGGCTTAGGCAAAATGTATGATCATGTGCACTACAATGCTCAAGGACAGTTAGAGCTGGGTAAGCGCTTTGCCAAAGCCTATATCGAACAAGCTCGCAAACGTAATCAACTGGCCACTCGTTAAGACGCTATGCTTGAAGCTGTCCTACGTATCATCGGTATAATTTTTCCGGTTTTTGCTTGTTCTGGCTTAGGTGCTTATTACGGTTGGCGCTTTCGCCCTGATATGGCTGTGGTCAACAAGCTGAATATGGAGATTTTCGCGCCCTTTCTGGTGTTTTGGGCATTGATGGATAAGCCCTTTGATTTCAGCGGCTATTGGGGCTTAGCACTAGGCGGGATAGCAGTGGTGCTAGGTTCTGGCTTATTACTTCTGCCTATTGCTTTAGCCTTCAAAATTAATTTGAAGACTTTTTTGCCACCCATGATGTTCAATAACTCAGGCAATATGGGGATTCCGCTAATTCTATTTGCCTTTGGCGAGGATTTGCTACAAGCAGCTGTTGTTCTATTTATTATCGAGATGTTGCTGCATTTTACCCTTGGCTTGTACATGCTTGACCATAAAACCAAGCCGTTACAGCTACTAAAAATGCCGATGATTATTGCAGCTCTGGCTGGTCTCATCATGAGTTCACTGCATATTAGTTTACCCATGCCTCTGGCGAATACCTTAAAGCTCTTAGGGCAGGTTTCGATTCCATTATTGCTGTTTTCGCTTGGAGTGCGCTTATTAGATGTGAGTTTAAAAGACTGGAAATTAGGATTGTTTGGCGCAATTGCTGGGCCTGCAGCTGGTTTGGCATCAGCTTTAGTTTTATTACCATTTTTAAACTTAGATCCAGTGGAAACAGGCGTACTCTTAGTATTTGCTGCTTTACCACCCGCTGTACTCAATGTTTTAGTAGCAGAGCAGTATCAACAAGAGCCAGAACGAGTTGCTTCTTTGGTGATGCTCGGTAATTTAGGGAGTTTAATTATTATCCCTGTTACCCTGTGGTTTGCTTTAAAAATCTGAGGCCCTAAACAGCCGTAATCACTCGAATCGTCACAGGTAGGCGCGCACCATCCGCTAAAATGAGTAAGCCTTTAATGGAACCTCGCGTGCTATCTAAATAGAGATGGCGCGCCACCACTTGATTACCTTCATAAAAAACCGGCTTGATAGTGTCATCGTATTGAATAGCAATGACGGCCGCAGGATAGTCTTTGGCTTCACCCAATAGGATTAAATCCTTGTTTGGAAAAGGATTTTCTGGATCGACTAAGCGTGGCATGCGATCTGCAATTCCACGTACTTCTCGTGGCTGCCCTGCAGTGCTAATCGGTTTATAAAAGCGTTGAGTAGCTTGTTCTGGCTTCGTGCTTTTATTTGGATTCTCGTCCTCGCGCCCGACGATCTGTTGTAGGAAGTTACCAACTAAACGTGCCATTTGTTGATATAACGTTTTCGGCAGCTCAAAGTTGACAAAACGATCGGAATGTCGCTTTAAATCACGGTGACTATATTGGTTAGCTTCTACTGGCTCAATCGTACTAGGTCGATGCGTACGTATTTGCCCATTTTGAATTGGTGTGAACATTTGGTCTTTCCCTTTACCCCAATAAAATCCCGAAATGTTTTGCTCAGGATTCATCATCCTAGATTCTTTGACAAAAACAGAGTTTAGGGAGGACAAGTGCAAAGGTATGTCCGATAAAATTAGTAATATTTGTAAGGCTGTAGATATATTTATCAGAGATTTAGCGGGGGAAACGAATTAGCTGAAGGCTTAGCTTGCTTTCTGCGAATGAGTAGAGGCTGGAGTTTGCCGATAAAGCTGAATGAGTTCCTGAATGGTTTGCCAATCTTTACGAATAGGCTTAGGTAAGCCGAAATTTAGCCAAGGCTTACGGTGAAGGCGGCGGGTCAATTTTGCTACTAAGAATTCCTTATCAAAAGCATCACCAGGCCAAGCAAAAATGGAAAGATTAAGTTTTAAGACCGGGCTTAGCTCATCCCGCAAAATCGCTTCAAGCTCAGTTAAAGAATAAGGGGAAGCAGCTAAAGTTTTAGCAATCGTTTCCACATCCTCCTTAAACTCACTACATAAAAATAAATTAGATAAAGCAAACCAGACGGGTTTGCGAGTTTCAAGGATGGCAGCAAGATCAGGTTGGGTTGTCATAAGCTAAAGCGCTCCATCAAGGCGTATGTAGCGCTTCAATACAGTCTATTAAATAGCTTTCAATAAGTCTTGATGTACCTGTTTGTCTAGACGAGCACCGTAAACTTGAATGATTTGTGCCGCCGCTCGGCTTGCTAAATCCCCAGCTTGTGCATCAGTTAAACCTTGTGTGAGACCATATAAAAATGCGCCTGCAAACATATCACCCGCACCATTGGTGTCTAAAGGTTTTACCCGTTGTGCAGCAATTTGCACTTGATTATCCGGATTCACTACTAAAGCACCCTCACTGCCTAACGTAATAACCAGTTTCTTAGCCAAAGGTTTCAGGGCTTGAATAGCCGCTGCTAATGTTGTTTCGCCGGTAAATGCAAAAGCTTCTTCTGCATTGCAGAATAGAACATCTACACCTTCACCCAACATTTCTACTAAACCTGCTTTGAAATAGGTGGCCATTGAAGGATCGGAAAAGGTCATCGCCATCTTAACACCATGCTCTCGGGCTACTTGGCGGGCTTCGAGCACCGCAGCACGAGAAGTATCTGAAGTGACTAAATAGCCTTCTACATAAAGGTATTGAGACTGCTTTAATTCATCGTAATGCAACTCGGCAGCAGAAAAGTCACTAGTGATACCTAAAAAGGTGTTCATGGTGCGCTCTGCATCAGGTGTCACCATGACCATGCATTTGCCAGTTTTACCTTCAGAGCTACAACGAACTTGATCTAAGCGGGTAGCGACTCCAGCAGCGTGCAAATCATGCATATAAAACTCGCCAAATTCATCATTGGCCACTTTGCAGGCATAAAAGGTTTTGCCGCCAAATTGACTGACCGCCACAATACTATTAGCAGCAGAGCCACCGCTAGCACGCTTTTTTAGGCCAAAGTTCTGTTTGAGGCTAGCCAACAAATGATTATGGCGCGCTTCATCGATGAGGGTCATTAAACCTTTCTCGATACCTTCAGTCTTTAAAAATTCGTCGGTCACTTCAAATTCTTTATCTACTAGCGCATTGCCAATGCCATATACGTCGTATTTCATGAGTGTACTTTCAGCTACTAAAAAACATGGGGGCACTTGTACCGTATTCGTCAATAATTTTCTAGACAAGACTACGGATCAATTTATTTTAGTGGTAAATCTTAACTAAGCCAAAACATGCCATAGAGGGTTTAAATCTTGCTGCAAGCAGTTATCGACAGACTTATCCACAGGTTTATGCACAAGATTTAAATCTTTAGCTAAATCATTTTTTTATGGGAAGTGGAATAAGCTTGGCAAAATTTCCGATAAATTAGAGTTTAAGACCCTAAAACTACCATTTATCGGCAAAAATCTACCAAAAATCTCATGTAATCTTGAATTTCAATGTATACACTACATCTAGTGGTTCAAAAAATGCTTGACCACAAGGCGCAAGCTTGGGACTTATCCACAGCAAAAAATACTTGACAGTTTTGTCGAGGACTGAATTAGTTTGCTGCTGAAAATTGACCCGTGCGAATAAACTGCAAGCACTCTTCAACGACTAAGCTAGAAAACAGCATACTGCTATGGGACACAGCTAAGACTCGATGCGCGGTTTGTGCAGGGTGATAGGTTTCTGAAAGAGCCACTACCCCATCATTCACTTCAGCGATCCCACCTAAAATTCGCCCCACTCCAATCGGTTTATTACCGGCGAGCGCGCCCCATTCATGCTGCAATAAATGCTCGGGTATACCCTGCCCATCTAGACCACCCTCGAAACTGCGCCCCATAAGCGGGCGAAATAGGCGATGTTTAGCTAGGCGCTGCGCAATGAGGCTACCTTTAGCGGGAGTGCCTAAAGTGACTAGGCGCCCAGGGGGGAGTTCGGTATAAGCCATAAGCATTTGTAAAGCCACAATGCCCCCTAAACTGTGCGCAATAATATGCAAGCGCTCAGTGGGTAGCGCATAACGTTGAACGGCTTGATAGACAAGCCTGACATTATGGGCTGAATTTGAACTAATGGAATGATAGACCGGGGTAACAACTTCATAACCGGCCTTAGTCAATTGCTGTTGCAACCAGCGCATAGCCCAAGGGTGTAACCAAAGGCCATGCAGTAACAGAATTTTCTCAGTCATTATTTATTAAAATTTTATCTCTGGCGAATCGAGGTCAGGATCTTTTTTCTCAACAAGAGTAGCCGTACCGGTGCTGGCCGCTGAGGATTGATTTTCCTCTAAACGCCGCCGCATCCGTTCAGCTACACGTGCTTCCTCTTCTTCAAGGCGCCGCATTTCTCGCTGCTGCACAAAAGCACGCCAGACCAGCGCTAGAATGAATAGGAGAGATATTAATGCCACTGCTAAGGCTAAGGGTGAAACCCCGCGTAAGGGAGCAGAGGAATTAGTAGTTGTACCCGTGCCCGTAGTACTTTGACCGGCTGATTGGGAGAGCATTTGTGAGACTGGTACGGAGCTAGAGGTTTTGACATCATTGGTAGGATTCAAATTAGCTGCAGTTTGTGCATTGCTCGGTGCTTTAATGTCAGAGTTTGTTGCAGCACTAGTAGTTGCTGATGGACTAGCAGTGGTAGTGTCATCCTCTGTAGCAGGGTTAGTTTGAGCCAAAGCTAGTTTGCTAGTGGAGTCAGTAGGCTTACTGGCTTCGGTAGTTTTTGTTTCAACCGCTTGATCTTCCGGCTTAGCTGGTTCTTTAGTTGGTTCATTTGTTTTAGCGGCATCTGTGCCTGCTTTATTGTCGGGCTTAGCAGTTTCGGTCGAGTCTTTAGTATTATCGTTGGCCGCTTCACTGCTTGCAGCTGCAGGTTTATCTGTTCCTGCGCTCGGTTTACTAGCGTCAGTTTTGGCGGTTTCAGACGCTGGCTTATCTGCAGTGTTTACAGGTGCAGCATTTGGAGTGGTACTAGGTATAGGAGTCGCTAGCGTTTGTGGTTCGGTACTGGACTTAAGAGCAGCATTAGGTTCGGCAGATGAAGTAGAGTTGCCATTCTGTTCGGTTGAGGATGTAGTCTCAGCACTGGGCTTGCTTGCTGGGGGGCTGGCTGGTTTGTTTTCTGCAGGCGTTGAAGCGCTAGGCGCTTTATTTTCATCTGCCCAAACGGACTTCACTGTAGGCTCTTTATTCTCAGTACCGATATTTGAACTAGAGTTAGTGCTCGTAGTCGTTGTTTTAGTATCTATTGCACTAGAGCTACCAGTAATTGCCTGAGTTTCAGTCGTGTCTTTATTGCCCTCCGCGGCTTTGGCAGCATCAGTCACCGCTGCAGTAGAAGCTTCTACCGTAGTTAGTTTTAATTCTGATTTACCTTCAGAGCTGGGTGAGCTAGGCACACTAGAAGGACTAACCGCTTTGAGCTTGTCATACAAGCGCATATTATCCGCGTGTTGTGCCTTAATCGTTTCGCTGGCATTTTTTAAGGACGCTTGCAAGGTCTTAATGTGATTGTCTTTCTGATCCAACACACTGGTCAGTTCTTGCAGCTCAAGCTTGAGCTTTTTGACTTGGGCATCTAACTGCGGATTAGGTTTGCCTTGAGTTTGCTTAGCCTGTAGAGCCTTGAGTTCACTTGTTAATTCTTGATTTTTTGATTCAACGATTTTTAATTGCGCTTGTAAACGGGCAAGTCGGCGGGTCGTAGTACGTGCAGTAGCAGCATACGTATTAGTTTTAGCTGTGGCTTTGAGCACGGTTGGCTTGGAGCGCTTGTTGGCCTTAGGTTCTTTGAGTTTAGGAATGGGTGGTGGTTCTGAGCGCGGTAAATCGACACCCCGTTTCCAAAAATGATTATGCTTTCTGGCTTCACGTAAGGCAGCCAAACGTTGATAGCGACGTACTTCAGCAGAATTAGGCGCTTTTAGCACCGAGCCTTTCATTAAAGAGTTAATATTAGGGCTATTAAAGGCTTGTGGGTTTTTATAATACAAAGCCAGCATGGTTTGCTGAACCGTTGCATTTTGATCAGGCCGTAGCCGCTCAGCTATCGTCCACAGCGTATCCTGATCTTTCACCGGACCATAAGAACGGGGGGCGGCATCCACAGCAGACGATAACGCTAGCCCTAAGAGCATTATCGACAAAGTAGGCTTCAACATAAGCGCAGTAAGTCCATTCATTAGCTATTCTGTATGATTGGTTTATAGCTGATTATGCAGAGGAATGCAGCTTGATATTTGATGAACTCAGTAGAATTCCGGCCAGAACTGGCTGAGTGATGGCGAGTTCTGGCGGATAAGCAGGGGCTTTTTAAATAGCGACTTTATTTAATACCATCGCTTCAGCATAGCGTGGAGCCAAAACGTATTTCGGTTTACCCACACCACCTTCAGCATTTAATTCAACCACTGTTTCCTGTTCAAGAGTACGTAAAATAGTCTCAGCAATCTCTTGCCGCTGGGGTTTGCCCATTAAAGAAGCTTTAATTCCCATACGCTCACCTTTCTCACGAATAATTTCACTCACCGCATCAGTGACTGGACGAATAGTGGGTTTTAATTCACCGTTCAAAATTCGATTGCGTATATCCGTGTAAATAATTTTAAAGAAGCGCTTCTGAGTCATATCAGTGATCTTATTTTCATCAGCTACCGAGTCTTCCAGGTGAGGAGATTTTTCAGCCAGTATAGTGGCAGCCATGCGCTCATTACGCTCTGGTGAGACCCAGTCTAAATAGTCATTACGTAATTGATTAGCATGATCTTTAGGAATAGTACCACCGCTAGCTAATTGTGCGGCCAATGGAATTCCATCAGGGCTATTAATAAGGTTACCATGTGAATCACGTCCTAAGGATAATAGAGCAGCACGATGATCTGCGACATAAGCTCCTACAAAATGGAAAGCATATTCAAATGTACCAATAATAATTACTGAAAATAAGAATGAAGCCCAAATACCCGTTACTCCTAAAAAATCCTTGATTAAACGAATCATCGCATAATGCTTATCTTCATCATACTCCAATTGCTTAGCTTGATTAATAGCGCTACTTAATGCACTAGAACGTGTTTGATCTTGCAAGGCAACTTGATGATTATACGATTCCAATTTGCGTTCATAATCAGCGATTCTTTTGTCTAAGGTTTTATGCGAGTATTTGACTGATTCATGTTGTGCTGTTTTTTGCGCTTTTAAATCTTGCCAATAAGCTAATTGAGCACGGGTATCTGCTAAGGCACGTTGTTCATTCGAGATACTTGTGGCATTAGTGGCTAAGGTATTAATGCTGCCCACCGCTGCTTGAAACACCGCAGAGTTCTCTGAACGATGGCGTACAGTGGCATCTTCACGTTCCATAGATTGGGAAATTTCAGAGAATAAGCCAAAGAAAACCACAATAAAGGTAGCGATAATCGCAGCAGAGCCTTTGTATCCAGAAGCATACAAAAAGGCTTGGGCAGCGGTGATAACAGCAGTGATGCCAAGACCTAACAGGGCATTCAGCCACTGCTCTGAAGTCCAGCTCTCAGGCGTCATCTCGCCGCCTACAAAGTATTTCACCACAAAAAATGCAGATGCTAAAAAGGCAGCAGTAGCTGCTATCAGTAACCATAATTCGGCTTTACGCAAATCCCGTAATAAATCGCGCAGGGATTTACTACGTGCAATATAGCTTGGCCGATCAAATTTGGTTTTTATCTTTGAATCAGTCATAATTAATACTCCTGTCGAATCTTCCCAAATGACACAGGATAAGGTGTGGAGAGAGTTGCCGCTTTCTTCACACCTTTCGCTTACATCCAGCCTGCTAGTAGTAGTAAAACTCCTAAAAACCATAATAATTGTTTATCAGAGCGCAGGCTGTAAGAGGCGAATATCGCAGCAATTAATCCCAAGCCAATAAAAATATTTGGTAAGTGCAACATAGCCGTTGTGATATTAATAATCTTATCCATTCCAGGTAACATCACTAATAAAAACCATACCGCTAAAGCCCAAGCCACTAAGATCCAACGAATGACTCCCCAGGCTTCTTTTAAATCTAGTTGGCTTTTAATAGCCTCTGAATTAGGGTTAAGTACTAAATTATTTGTTGCTGGACTCATCGAGGTTTTCAAATGAGTTGAGGGTTTTAAATCATCTTTAATAGCCATGTTGTAACTCCTGTTATTAATATGTTCTTAAAAAAAAGGCAGCGGTATACGCTGCCTATAATGACCCTAGTGGTTGGTCTAGGGATCAGGGCATCAGGTTTAACTCAGTTGATTAGGTTTAATAGCTACGGAATAAGCCGACCATTTTGCCTTGTACCTGTACACTATGCGCTGGATACACCATTGGCTGCATATGGCTATTTTCAGGATGTAGTTCAATCCGCCCATCAGCTAAATAGAAAATTCGCTTTAAAGTTGCTCCATCACCATCAACATAAGCAACGACAATATCGTTATTAGAAGCTGTTTCAGCATACTGGATGACCACATAATCTCCATCCATCACCCCAATATCGCGCATTGATTCACCTTGTACTTTTAAAGCATAGCGATTAGGGCCTAAAAACAATTCATTAGGGCTGATTTCGTTCTTATCTAAAGCTTCGATCGGTTTACCAGCAGCAATTTTGCCTAATAATTGTAAGCTGCTATGAATGGGTTCTGGTTCTTCAGTCCAATCAGCGGGTATGCTATATGCACGTTTGCCTTCAGACGCTTCATCCAAATAGCCTAAACTAATTAGACTTTGTACGTGTTGGTGAACCGTACTTCGTGTATTGATACCTGCTTGGTTACCGATCTGGTCAAGTGTCGGGGCGTAGCCATTAAGCTCGAACAGCGAACGTATGGTTTGTAAAATCTCCTGTTGCCTGCGTGTTAACTTTGACATATCGCGTCCTTCCCTTTGTAAACCGAACCAAACACGAACTAAATATACGAACTAATGACGAACTTTACCAATCAAAATTTCTTGGTCTTTATTCGTTTTTTGTTCGCTTTTTCCGATGAGTGGTAAATAAGGGAAATAAAATTCATTATTTTTTAGTAGCTTAGGTCTAGAGCCAATAATTCGGATAACGACGCAAGGGTGAGAGATTATTAATGATTAAAGCGACCAGTAATAGCAGTAAGACGCCCAAGAGAATTGGCTCAAGCACGAACCAATAACCTAACTCATGTACACGCTCACTGCCTGCCACAGCTATCAAGGCTGTGCCGCCTCCCGGAGGATGAGTAGTACGAGTTAAATACATGATCACAATGACAGTAGCGACGGTCAGCGCAGAACTCAGCCATAAAGGATCAGGGAGGAGTTTATAGAAGCTGACTCCAACCAAAGCGCAGATCACATGCCCGCCTAACACATAACGGGGTTGTGCAAAGGGAGCGCTCGGTGAGCCATAGAGCAGCACTGCGGTTGCACCAAAAGAGCCAATCAGTAATAAATGATCTTGGGCTGTTAGACTCAGACGGCTATCTAACCAGCCGACTAAAGCAATTCCTAAAAAGCCACCAATCCACGAACATAAAGCATTACGCCAATGAATAGCATGAGGTGAGCGGTTGCCACCCCCTTTCATTTTTTGTAAGTAGTTAGTTAATTTAAGCCAGAGCATAAAAATTCCTTGTTTTGGTGCATTCTAACCTGAGTTGTGTGCACAGGTATTAGCTTGAAGGAATAGTCAGGGCAAAGTTTTCACACTTACTAGATCTGGCTCCATTTTTTCTACGTATTTTGGGTTTAGTATCTAGCTGATGAAAATGACGATCTTCTCTAAGCTGCTGCTTACTATTCTTACTACTGCTTTTGTGGTGATCTTGTTCATGATGTTTTTCATGAACTGGAGCTTTCGTACGGGTTTTGCGGATTATCAATATCGCAATGATTTGCAGCGGGCTAATCAGTTAGTAGAACGCTTAGAAGAGGTTTGGCAAGAGCAAGGGAATTGGAATAGCTTGCGTCTGGATCGGCGCAATTGGTCTTTATTGCTAGCTGAAATTGGCGAGGGACGCTTTGCCCGACGGGCTGACAGAAATAATGATGAACATCGTGGGCGGGGTCGCCAAGACACTAATCAGCCGCCACCACCGAATCAAAGCTTAGCTGGACGCCTTCGCTTATTAGCGCAAAATGGTGAAGTTATTATAGGCGTACCCATGCTGCGTCCTGAGGATAAGGCGACTAGTTTGGAAATTAGCCTTAACCAGCAAACGATTGGTTGGTTGCAGGTGATTCAACGTCCTTTGATTAATGATCAGATTGCGGAAACCTTCCGGCGGCAACAAGCCCATAATGCTTACTTAATTGCGTTGTTCGCGGTTGGCTTATCGGTATTGATGGCTTTATTAGCCGCCCGCCAATTTGTGCGCCCGGTTAAACGCCTGATGCAAGGTGCTAAAACCTTAAGTGCAGGGCATTACAGTACACAGATTCCAGTCAGTTCGAGTGATGAGCTAGGCGATTTAGCACGAGTGTTTAACCAATTAGCTGAATCTTTGCAGCGTAATCAAGAACAACGCGCGCAATGGATTGCCGATATTTCCCATGAATTACGCACACCTTTAGCGGTATTACGTAGTGAGATTGAAGCGATTCAGGATGGAATTCGTAGCCCCACCCCTGAACGCATTCGCTCTTTGCATGCAGAAGTATTGTCCTTGGGGAAATTGGTCGATGATTTACATCAACTATCCATGTCAGACGCAGGTGATGTAGATAACACTGATTTAGAGATTTTAGATCTTAACGAGATTATACAAGACCTAATCCAAAGCAATAACAGCCGCTTAGCTAGCAAAGGCTTGAGCCTAGAGCCACAAGTTTCTGCACAGGCTTTGAATATACAGGCTGATTATAAAAGCCTGCGCCAAGTCTTTACGAATCTGCTAGAAAATAGTTATCGCTATACGGATGTGCCTGGGCGTGTTGT
Source organism: Thiothrix sp. (assembly GCA_008015155.1). Taxonomy (GTDB): domain Bacteria; phylum Pseudomonadota; class Gammaproteobacteria; order Thiotrichales; family Thiotrichaceae; genus Thiolinea. The sequence continues at coordinate 117,956 of SSFA01000013.1, read as the reverse complement.
CATCCGTAGCCAGCAAAAGGGCAATAAAGCTATTGTCCTTGTGCAGGATAGCGCGCCGGGTGTACCTGATGAGGCTTTGCCACGGTTATTTGATCGCTTGTTTAGAGTAGATAAGTCGCGTAGTCGTGCTTTAGGTGGCTCGGGCTTGGGCCTGTCCATTTGTAAAAACATCGTTGAAGGCTTAGGTGGGCAGATTTATGCACAACACTCGCCTTTAGGTGGTCTAGCGGTGTATGTTGAATTTCCTCTAGCTGAGAGAACAGCATAAGCATGGATAAACAAAAAAGCATTCTGATTGTGGAAGATGAACCTAAGCTCGCTGAAGTCTTGCAAGAATATTTGCAGCAGTCTGGGTTTAAAGTCGATTGGCTGGCTAATGGTTTAGAAGTGGTTGTTTGGGTGCGTGAACATCAACCCGATTTAATCATTTTGGATTTAATGCTGCCGGGCAAAGATGGCTTACAAATTTTTCGTGAAGTCCGCCAATTCACCGATACGCCCATCATCATGGCCACTGCTAAAGTCGATGAAATTGACCGCTTAGTGGGCTTGGAGTTAGGTGCGGATGATTATGTCTGTAAGCCCTATAGCCCGCGTGAATTGGTGGTGCGGGTGAAGAATATTCTGCGCAGAGCGACCATGCCCACGCGCGAATTATTAGTGGAAACTGGAATTGAGATTGACGCCGATCGTATGGAAGCTCGGGTTAATGGGCAGGCATTAGTGCTTACCCCCGTCGAGTTCCGCCTCTTACAGCAATTTGTGAATAACCCTGGTAAGGTTTATTCACGCAATCACTTGTTAGATCATTTGTATAATGATCATCGCATCGTGACGGATCGAGCGGTGGATAGCCATATCAAAAACCTACGCCGCAAGCTCGAAGCCGCGATTCCTGACAAGGAAGTAATTCGCTCAGTGTATGGTGTGGGTTATAAGTTTGATCCCACAGGCATAGACAATTAAAACAAAAGCGGCAAAGATGCGCCTTTGCTAACAAGAACCACTAAGGATTGTATTATAAATGTTAGAGAGACTCGCAAGCTGGAACCGTTCTGCTGGGTTTTGGTTGATTTTAATGGTGCTGTGTATTGCACTAGAAGGCGCTGCTTTAGTTTACCAATATGTCTTCTATTACGACCCCTGTGTGCTCTGCGTGCATATTCGCGCTTGGATTCTAGGCATTTTAGTCGCTTCACTACTTGGCTTAGTGCTGCGTAACAGCCGTGTGGGTTTGATTATTGCCAATTTGTTGGTACTGATTGGTTCGCTAGGCTTTGTAGAGCGTTCATATCGTACTTTAGGCACAGAAATGGGCTTTTTGGATGGGGCTTGTTCCATGAATCCGAATTTCCCTAGCTTTTTAGCCCTCAATCAATGGTTGCCAGCCGTGTTTGAGCCACTGACTTCTTGCGGCTATACCCCGTGGGTGATTCCACAAATCCTGTCAATGGCGCAAACTTTAATGGCTTTATCTGTTGTTTTAGCGCTCGGTATGTTGCTGATGCTAGTGACCAGCCTTCGCCGCCCTAAGCAGGACTTTTAACCTTTAAACGCTTCTTTTGAATTTAAGTACTCTAGTTCGGCTGGAGTACTTTCCCGTCCTAAAGCTGCATTCCGATGCGGAAACCGTCCAAAGCGCTGCACAATTCCCCGATGATGTTCTGCAAAGCGCGCATTGTCTACTAAACCAACGGCATTAAATAAGCGTACCGATTCGTCCTGATCCGCTAAATGCTCACTATGCATCAAGGGCATATATAAAAACATCACTCGCTCAGGCGGCAATTGTTGATCAAAGCCTTGTGCCACAGCATGTTTAGTGACAGCGACAGCTTGTTGCTCGGTAGAAAAGCTGCGGGCTTCACCCCGAAACATATTCAATGGGAATTGATCAAGCACAATACAGAGGGCTAAGCAACCGTCTGCGCTATGTTTCCAAGCATCCCATTCACCAGCTTTGGCTTGCTCCCACGTGGATGCAAAGCGCTGGCGAATCTCAGCATCAAGCACAGGTGTGGAATTAAACCAATGCTCAGGCATGGGAGGCGTATACCAAAAATCTAAAATGTCGTTAATCTGCATAAGTGGCTCCAAAACTTTTTCTTGATGCGGGCATTATAGAGAGCCTGTTACAGACTCTATAATAAGCTGGTTTTCCATCAGCCCACTGCGGTCCTTTACCATTTTAGGAGTTTATTCATGTCTAATTCTAATAAATTGCAACTCGTCAGTTTCAAGGTTTGCCCTTTTGCTCAGCGGGCAGCCATTGCTTTACAAGAAAAACAAGTCGCCTATGAAACAGAATATTTGATGCCAGGCGAAGATCAGCCGGATTGGTTTAAACAGATTTCACCGCTGGGTAAAGTGCCAGTTCTGGTCGTGGATGGCACACCGGTGTTTGAATCTGCGGTTATTTTAGAATATTTAGATGAGGTCTATGCTCCGCAACTGCATCCGGCTGATCCTTTAGCTAAAGCGCGCCAGCGTGCTTGGATGGAAGTGGCTTCAGAGTTATTCGGCAAACAATATATGCTAGTCACAGCTAAAGACCAAGCAGGCTTTGAAACCGCTAAACAAGACTTACAAGCAGGGCTGGATCGAGTCGCTAGTGCTTTAAGTGCTGAACAACCTTTTTTTAATGGTCAGAGCTTTGCGCTAGTGGATGTGGCTTTTGCCCCCCTATTTGTACGCTTAGGTATTTTGGAAAAAGTCTTTAAATTAAATTTCCAAAGCAATCCACGCATCAAAGCTTGGAGCAGCGCTTTATTAGGGAAAGACTCCGTGAAAAATTCAGTGGTTAGCAACTTTGAAGAAGTCTTCATGATGTTTGTGAAGAAGTCTGATGGCTATTTAGTCAATCACCTCTAAGCAATACTTGCAGAGGTGAAATGACTCACCTCTGCTTAAACAAGCGCTCATAATCCCAATCCCGTAAACCAATCAATAAGGTCGAGCCATTGCGTTCACCAATCGGCAGGCTAGAATCATCCTTACTCATTGCCTCAAATTCTTTGGCTAATTGCGCCATTTTGCGTTGGAAGAGTTGATTCGAGGTATCGCTCAGCATGCCATTCATCACCAACAGCTTTTCACTGCGCTTACTAAAATTGGTACGGAAATATTCGCTTTCAATCTTAGCGCGGAACAGATTCATAATTGGGCCATTTTCCCGCCATTTAAAATTGGGCGCGGTCAGGAGCTTAATCCGATTGCCGGGCTGTAGCTCAATGATATGCAAACGATCTAAGTGAGCGAGGTAGCGAATACATTGCGGCTCAGTGAAGCGGTAATGCTTAACAATATCTTTTAAGTTCCAGCGATTGAGTACACATACAGTGATCATCATCAGATTGAGGTCATCAGCGATTTCTTTTTCTTGAGCCTGACTGAGTTCACTAATGGTATGTGCTTGTTCTGAACTCATTTCGCGCACTAAATCAGCAATTTCTAAATCCATTAGTGCACAAATACTATCCAAACGCTGCAGCGATAAATTTTGTTCCGAAAACAGTCGCTTAACGCTGGCTTCTGCGAGGTCTAAGCAGGCAGCGACTTCTGCATAGGTTTTATTATGCCGTTTGAGCAGCTTCTTAAGCATTTCTATCAATTCAGTGGTTTGCGCCATCTTGTGTTACCTTTAGCCAGCTTAGTGTTTTTAATTATTTTAGAGATATAAATATCGAAATATATCACTTTTTTAGATGTTTAATCTCGCCGATACTGCCGCCATTCGATTAGATAGAAGTAAAATCATGACACAGCATGACGCACAATTACACACACTAGAAAGCGCTTATACCAGCTTAGCTCTAGATGAAGCTTTGCAGGCTTTGCGTGCGCATTTCAGTGGGCGAATTGCCTTTTCCACCAGTCTAGGCTTGGAAGATCAAGTCATTACCGATGCGATTTTTCGCAATAATCTCGATGTAGATATTTTCACTTTAGATACAGGACGTAATTTTAAGGAAACTTACGATACCCTCGCTGAAACAGTGAAACATTATGGCAAACCGATTCGCGCCATGTATCCGCAAACTGAAATAATTCAACAATACGTCACCAGCAATGGGATTAATGCCTTTTACGAGTCAGTTGAGCTACGCAAAGAATGCTGCAATATCCGTAAAATTGAGCCATTAAATCGTGCTTTAGCGGGTTCGGAAGTGTGGATTACTGGGGTACGCGCAGCGCAATCAGAATTTCGCGCAGGTATGAATTTTTTTGAGTGGGATCAGCAGCGTGGTTTAGTGAAGTTTAATCCTTTGCTGAAGTGGAAAACTAAAGATTTGTGGGCTTATGTAAAAGAGCATCAAGTCCCGTATAACAAGCTGCATGATCAGCATTTCCCGAGTATTGGTTGTGCGCCTTGCACACGCGCGGTGGCGGTCGGTGAGGATGAGCGTGCCGGACGTTGGTGGTGGGAAAACTACAACCAAGAATGCGGTTTACATGATGGAACAACTAGCAAAATAAGGAGTGCTGCTTAATGACTGCACCCATCCCAAAAGAGTGGAATGTCGTTGTGCCGAATGGTTCGGCGGTTGAGCATATTAAAGATCGTAGCGATTATCTGCGTGGTAATTTAGTTGAGGATTTTCAAAATCCAATCACCGCTGCAGTCAGTGAAGATAATGTCCAGTTAGTCAAATTCCACGGCTTTTATCAGCAAGATGATCGTGATGTGCGTTTGCAGCGCCAAGATAAAAAGCTGGAGCCAGCCCATTCTTTCATGATTCGTTTGCGCGTGCCTGGGGGCGAATTAAGCTCCGAGCAATGGCAGAAAATGGATGCGATTAGTGATACCTATGGCAATCACACCATGCGTATTACCACCCGCCAAGCCTTGCAATTCCACGGCATCATTAAATTTGAGATGAAGCAAACGATCCAAGCCATGCATGCAGCGGCTTTGGACAGTATTTCTGGCTGCGGCGATGTAAACCGCAATGTGATGTGTACGCCAGACCCGAGCCTTTCGCCTTTAAGCGCAGAGATTTTCCCGTATGCACAAAAGCTTAGCGAGCATTTGCTGCCACGTTCACGCGCTTATCATGAAATTTGGTTGGATGAACCAGCCGGTAAACGCTTGGTGGCAGGCGGTGAAGTCGAAGAAGTCGAGCCTTTATATGGCAAGCATTATTTACCACGTAAGTTCAAAATTGCCATTACCATACCGCCCTATAACGATATGGATGTCTACGCCAATGATATTGGTCTGATAGCGATTGCAGAAAATGGCAAGCTACAAGGCTTCAATGTCGCCGTTGGTGGTGGCTTGGGCATGACGTTTGGGCGCGAAGATACTTATGCACGCTTAGCTTCGGTGATTGGCTTCTGTACCCCCGAGCAAGTGCTCGATGTTTGCTATCACATTGTTGGTATCCAACGTGATTTTGGTAATCGCCAAGATCGAAAGCTATCGCGCTTTAAATACACAATTGATAAATATGGCTTGGATTGGTTTAAGCAAACCTTAAATATCCGCTTAGGTTTTGATTTAGCAGCGGTGCGTCCGTTTGAATTGACCACAACAGGTGATCGCTTTGGTTGGAGCGAAACTACCGATGGTTTATGGCATTTGGGTTTGCGCTTGGAGTATGGGCGCATCCTTGATACAGATAGCCAAAAGCTTAAGACCGCTTTGCTGCAAATTGCCCGCCTCAATATCTGTACTTTCCGCATGACTGGCAACCAGAATTTGGTGCTCGTGAATGTACAGCCTGCTTATAAAGTGGTGATTGAAGGCTTGTTAAGAAAATATGGCTATGAACCCAATGCCAGTCATCTTTCGGGTTTGCGGCGTAATTCGATTGCTTGTGTGGCTTTAAATACCTGTCCGCAAGCAATGGCTGAGGCTGAGCGTTATTTGCCTGATCTGATCAGCAAATTGGAAGTCTCCCTAGATAAATACGGTTTGAGTCAAGAAGAGATCAAAATTCGTATGACCGGTTGTCCGAATGGTTGTGGGCGTTCGGTCTTAGGCGAAATTGGTTTAATCGGCAAATCGCCAGGGCGCTATAACTTGTATTTAGGCGCAAGCTTTAATGGCGATCGCTTGAATACTTTATATCGTGAAAATCAGGATGAGAAAGCGATTCTCAGCACCTTAGATGGTTTATTTGAGTCTTTCGCTCACACACGCCGCTCGCAAGAGACCTTTGGTGACTTTGTCCAGCGTACGGTATTGAACGCTTAATCCCTCACTGAAAGCTAGGTTGTATTGACAACCTAGCCTTTGCTTCCTAGATAAAAGCTTTACGGTTGGGAGATTCAGACGTGAAAGCTTTATTTCAATTGAGTGTATCTAGTTCGTTGTTAGTCTTAAGTACTCTGGGCATGGCTGCAGATCTAAGTGTCATGATGAATGCAGTGGATGATAAAGGTATAGCTGGCGAGCTAGGGCAAGTAATGATTAGCGAAACCCCATATGGTGTGGTATTTACCCCGAACTTAGCTGGTTTACCAGCAGGTATACATGGCTTCCATCTGCACGAAAATCCAAGCTGTGAGCCGAAAGAAAAAGACGGCAAGATGACCGCTGCCTTGGGTGCGGGCGGGCATTATGATCCAGCGAAAACGGGTAAACACGATTTTCCTTGGGGCGATGGGCATTTAGGTGATCTGCCTGCTTTGTATGTTGATGCTGAAGGTAAAGCAACAAATCCAGTGTTAGCCCCACGCTTAAAGCTGGCTGATTTAAGCGGGCGTGCTTTAATGATTCATGCAGGTGGTGATAATCACGCCGATCATCCTATGCCTTTGGGCGGGGGTGGGGCGCGCTTGGTGTGTGGCGTGATTAAATAGCATTTAGGGGTAGACTAGCTTCAGCCTTCCCTTTTCCGAGGGAAGGCCATACAGAACTATTTATTTACCCAGAGCTTTGATCTTATTCAACAGCTGCTTGGTGTGTTCTAGGCTTGGGCTAGGATTTAGAGGCGCCAGCAGCTTATCCCACAGAGCAAAATCAATTTCCTTAATATTATCCTTTTGGTTAGGTGCATCCTTGAGCATATAGTCTAAATCGGTATTGATTTCTTTAAGCGCAGCAGTGACATATTGCCCTTTTGGATAGCGCTTAAGGTATTCACCTTGAGTAATCTGCAAGCGATACGATATACATTCTATAAAGCCTTCACATTCGCCGCCTAAGGCAGCATGTGCAGCTTGCCACGCGATCACATCACCGATCTGGGCTTGTTTATACTGATCAGCTAGTTTCCAAAGCCTGCGAGCATCTACATAATAGCCACCAGCTAGTTCGTGATAAAAAACTTGGCTCCCTAAAGATTTAATCCAAGCGGCATACGGTGGTTTCTTTTCTTGGTTGATGGGAATCGCTGCTAAGCCTTGCTGTACAGCTTGCAGATAAGCCAATTGCAAATCACCTGCTAAGTCCACTGACTTTGCTTTACTAGCGGCTTGTTGGGCAAACTGACTCACTTCAAGCGCATCGTTATAATTAAGAATTCCGCTATCAGCGATCCTATCTACTTTGCCAAGCTTACTCCGCACAAGTTGCACCGCGATCTTATCGGGATTTTTCGCATCATAATCTTGTAGTAAGCCGCCAAATACCCAACCTTTAACGGGAGTGTTCACGTTATACCAATAATCTTTTTTAGCACCAATGCTAGCTTGTGTAGCTGAGCGCTGTTGTGGCACGACGACCGTGCCAAAAGGCAATTTACCCACCTCCGTTGCCGTCACCGTCGGATTGGCGCGTACCCGAACCCCAGTTCCCACAGTGATTTTTGGTATTTGATATGCCGTAGTAGTTTCAGCATAACTGGGTGTGAACTGAGCGGCTAAGTATAAGCTCAGTCCTGTTAGAATTTTGAAAATTAGGCGCATCTGCTTACCCTCGCATTAGTGTGGAGTCTTATTAGTAACATAGACTAGCAAGGATGGCTTGGGTTGCAGTGAGTTTACAAATTCTTTACTCAAGCCACTTTCACTAGATCGTAGTAAGTTGAGAGGCTTGCTGCTATTTGTCCGATTTGAGCCTTTTTCTGTCCTATCAGCCACCACAACGCGCCGTATAATCCCTGCTATTCAACCTGTACTAGCAGCGCCTATGACCCAAGCCTTTATTGAAATTGCCTTACTCGCTTACGATGACGCCAATGCCGTCGACGTATTTGGTCCTTTGCAGGTGTTGGCGTCGGCCAATGAATTATTGGAGCCAAAGCCGCGCTATCGTACTCGCTTAGTGTCCTTGCAGAACAAACCTCAAATCACGCTGGCTACCCAAACTCGCGTGCTATGTGATGCTCAGTTGCATGATTTAGAACCAGCAACACTTGATACGCTTATTCTAGTCGGTGGCACGCCAGCGCCCATACTTGCTCAAGATCAAACTATCATTCAGTCCTTACAAGCTTGGTTGCCTCAAGTGCGGCGCGTGGCTTCAGTGTGTAGCGGTGCTTTCTTTTTGGCTGCGACAGGTGCCTTAAATGGCCGCCGTGCCACGACGCATTGGAAGCGTTATGCCGAGTTTCGCGCACGTTTTCCAGAAGTGCACTTGGATATTGATGCGCTATTCACGCAAGACGGGAAATATTCTTGCTCAGCTGGTGTCACAGCTGGGATTGATCTGAGTTTGCAGCTGGTACAAGAGGATTGCGGGCAGCGTATTGCGCTCGAGACCGCGCGGCAAATGGTAGCGTTTTATCATCGTCCGGGTGGGCAAAATCAGTTTAGTTCGCCGGTGAATGGTCGGCACGAATTGCAACATCCCGCATTGCGTAAAGCTCAACTCTATATTCATCAGCATCTCGATCAGGTGCTGGAAGTCGCGCAATTGGCCGATTTAGCCGCGATGAGTGTGCGTAATTTTTCACGCCAATTTTCCGCAGAAACAGGCTTAGCGCCTTCGCGTTATATTGCTCAAGTGCGTTTAGATCAGGTGCGTTGGCTGTTGGAATCCAGTGAATTGCCACTGGCTAAAATTGCCCAACACTGCGGTTTTCCCTCGAGTGAAATTCTGCGCCGCAAATTCATACAAGCCTTAAAGGTCGCGCCTGCCGATTACCGCAAGCGCTTTTCCGTCTATAGCGAGGAGTTCGCTGATGAATCCTAAAATTGTGATTTTGTCCTTGGCACAAGCCTGTTATTGGTTTGCGGTGTTGGTGGGGATTAGCCTCTCAACCGTGATTGGTTTGCAACTAGCACCCAGCGAAAAGTTAGCTACTTTGCCGTATGCCTTGATTAGCGTGGGTGCGTTGGGCGCGACATATTTATTATCCATGCTCATGCAGCGTTCCGGTCGGCGTTTGGGTTTTCAAGTCGGAGCTTTGGCGGGCGCCATTGCCGCGGGTTTAGCCATGTTGGCCTTAAATATGCAGAACTTTATTATTTTTTGCGCTGCCAGTTTATTTATGGGGATTTATCAAGCCTCGTCGGTGTATTACCGCCTCGCTGCCATTGATGAAATGCCGCCGCAAAAATCCGGCGTTGCGATGGGTTGGGTATTAAGCGGTAGTTTGCTCGCTGCACTCTTTGGCCCGAGTTTAGCCAAATGGGCGAATCAATGGATCGCGCAACCCAAGTATTTAGGCGCTTATGTCCTAGTTGCTATCGTCAGCCTCTTAGCATTTTTCTTAATCAGTTTCTTAGGCAAAAAACCGGCTACACAAGCCATAACTAAAACCACCAGCGCTACATTTTTAAAGCTCCCGGCATATTGGTTAGGCGTAGGCAATACCGCATTCGGGCAAGGCACTATGATGTTGATGATGTTAGTCGCGCCCTTAGCCATGCACCAACATCATTATTCGGTAGATGCGGGCATGTCGGTGATCGGCTGGCATATTATCGGCATGTTTCTGCCTTCGTTTGTGAGTGGCAAATTAGTGGATAAATTCGGTGCGCCAGCGGTGTTATTCGCAGGCTTAGGCGTGTTGGCTTTGAGTGCAGTCGCTTCCATACTAGGCACTACGCCCCTGCATTACCACATCAGTTTATTCCTGCTCGGCATCGGCTGGAACCTGATGTATGTAGCCGGAACCAGCCAATACAATAAAGCCTATCCCGCTGCCGAAAAAGGTCGTGCACAAGGTATAGCCGAATTAGTGATTGCCATAGCCGCGATTATCGGTGTAAGTGCGGGTGGTTTATTGATTCAGAGTTTTAGCTGGCAGGGTTTAAATATGGGTTTATTGATAGTGTTAGCCCTAGTCGCACTATTGAATCTAGTCATGCAGAAGAGAGCACCATTACCTGCCGCAAAAACCTAAACGCTATACGAAATAAATTCTAACAAAGAACCATCCGGGTCACGGAAATACACACTGGTACCGTGACCTTGCGAGCCAAAGCGCGGCACAGGCCCCACTTCTACTGCAATCCCATGCTGCCTTAGATGCTCAATCGCGCTTTCAATTTTCTCCGGCCAAATAAAGCACAAATCACTATTGCCGGGTTGCACGGGAAGCTGTGCCACAGGTGAGGGATTCACATTCGGGCCGTGACAGTTCAATTGTGCATTGCCTAAACGATAGGCAAAACCATTGCCGCGAGGGATGATTTCCGCACCCAAAACATCACGATAAAACGCATTGGAGCGCTCCCAATTGGAAACATTAATGACGCAGTGATCGAGGCTAATGCGCATGTGCTTGTCCTTTAGTTCAGGGTAAATAACAGTTTACCCATCGCTTTATTGGTTTTTAAAGCGCTAATGGCGACTGCATAGTCATTAAGACTAAAGCTTTTTTGCACGGGTACTTTCAAGCCATGCTGATCAATAAATGTAGTGAGGCGCTGCATTTGTGCTCGATTTGGATAAGTCGCTTGAGGCATTAAAGTAACACCAAGACTTTGGGCTTGTTTGAAATACTTTTTATTCATCAGTTTAATCAACCAAGCGAGTGGAGCAGGCAAATGCGCTTTGAGATGCACCATATCCTCAAGGTTAGGCATACTCAAACTTACCACGCGTCCACCACGGTTCATCACGCTTAGGGTTTTTTGTAGAGTTTTGCCATTGTCATGCACCGTATCCAAAGCGCCGTCGATATGGTTTAGCAGCTGTGTGAAATTATCCTCACGATAATCCAGCACTTGATCCACACTATAGTTTTGTAACACCGCTGTTTGATCACGCCGCGCTGTGCCAATCACATAAGCACCCTGTGCTTTAGCAATTTGCGCCGCCATTAAACCTACGCCACCCGCAACGCCATGAATCAATATTTTATCATGGGGTTTGATTTGGAGTTTTTGCATAGCCGTAAATCCAGTTAGAGCGACCAAAGACATAGCGCCAGACTCGGTCAAAGATAAGGATTTTGGTTTCTTAGCCACACAATGGGCATCAATCACGAGGCGCTCCGCCCATGAGCCGGTTTCTGAAAAGGGGGTATAGAAAAAAACCTCATCACCCACTTTTAATTCGGCTTCGCCTTGCCCGATTTGTTCGATGATGCCTGAGCCATCCACACCTAAGGTAAAGGGCGGTTTTTGTAAGGCAAAAGGAAAACCTTCGGTCAATTTTAAGTCAACTGGATTGAGGCTAGCGCAATGTACTCGAATAGCTACTTGCCCTGCTTTGGGAGCCGCTGGCTCGACTTGATTCAAGCTGATTTGCGGCTGTTTTTTACTGTATTTCACTAACTGTATGGCTTGCATTCTAGGCTTATCCTTTATTTTTAACTGCCGTTGAGCATACAATTGGCTACTATCATTTTAATAGTACTATCAAAAATAATACTAGGCTTAGTATGAGTTAATAGTTTGATTTAGTTAAGATTAAATTTTTGCGAGCCACCAAGATGCCTGATTCTATTCGCTATGAAGACATAACTTGCCCCATTGTGTTGTGCCAGCAATTGTTGGCCGGAAAGTGGAAAATTGTGCTCTTGTATATGCTGTCGATGCGCACCCATCGCTTTAATGAAATGCAGCGTTTATTGGATGGGATTACTGCCGCGACCTTAAATAAGCAATTAAAAGAATTGGTAGAGGATGGCTTGGTGCTGCGCAAATCATATGATGAAATTCCGCCGCGCGTGGAATATTCACTCACCGCATTGGGTGCAGAATTCAACAAGGTACTCGATAGCATGCAGGTATTTGGCAACGCCTATAAGCAAGTTGCACCCCATGCAAAAACCAACTAAGTTCGTTAAATCCGAATAATCTGTTCGGCATTTGTTAGCTATTCAGAACAAATCCTTACAGTACACTAGCCCCCATCGCAGTTATTAACCAAGGGACTAGAAGATGTCTAAATTAGTAAAAAGCTTAATCAGTGTTGTGGTGTTAGCAGCTTCTGTACAAGTTGCTCAAGCAGCGGAGTTAACGGAAACACAAGCGCGTGAAGTTATTGCGCCTTTTTATGCCTCATTCAACGTGGCGCCAGATAAGGATAGTGCTAAGCTGGTATTGGATGCGACGGCCGATAACTGGGAATCTTGTAGTGCGGATGATGTTTGCAAACCCCGCGCCGAAGCAGCGAAAACGATTGGGGGTTTTGGCAAAGCGATTCCCGATTTAAAGTGGGAAATTAAAGAAGTCTTGGTGTCAGGCAATCGCGTGATTGTGCGCGGTGAAGGATCGGGCACACCAGCTGTTGATTTCATGGGCGTTCCCCACAGTGGCAAAAGCTTTAAATTAATGTCGATTGATATTCACCATATCGAAAACGGCAAATTGGCAGGCAAGACCTATCATTTGGAAGATTGGGCGGGTGCTTTGCGTCAACTCAGCGCCAAATAAGCCCGAACACTGTATAACAAGGTGGCTAAGGCTACCTTGTTGACTGTGGCAAGGAAGGTGGCTGTTGCATGAGAAAATCAATCAAATAACGCACGCGCAAGGGTAACTGACGCCGCGAGGGATAAGCCAAGCAGAAGCTTAGTTCATCGCCATGCCATTCCGGCACAATCAACTGCAATTCACCGCTTTCCAGCTCTTGGCTAATACTCATCGGCAAATGAATGCCTATGCCAAAGCCCATTTTAATGAGTTGCTGCATAACTATTGGCGAATCACAGCGATGAAACTGCTCCGGCTCAAACACCATAAATTGCCCGTTGCACTGTAGAGTCACGCGATTATTGGCATTCACCTGCTTTAATAAAACCCAAGGCTGGTTGTGCAAATTGTCTACTGTAATCGGCTCGGCCAGCTTGGCAAGATAGCTCGCACTCGCCACGATTTGGATGCGCGTATTAAACAGCGGACGCACCACCAAGGATTCATCTTTTAAATAACCAATGCGCACCGCTAAATCAATTTGCTCCGCAATTAAATCCAGCTCGTTATCCGCCAACACCCAGTCAAAATAAACCTCTGGATACAGTTCTCTAAAGCCTTGCAATTTAGGGTTCAGCCAATCTAAGGCCAAATCAGCCGTGGTGGTAATGCGCACGCGTCCACTGATTTTTTCTTGTGCCACCAAGTCGTTCACTTGACGCAAAGACTGATTCAATTGCGCGGCTTGCGGATAAATCGTTTGACCATCGGAGGTTAGTGTCAGTTGGCGGGTGCTACGTTGCAGAAGGCGCACCTTGAGGGCTTGTTCTAATAAAGCCACTTGCTCGCTGACACTGGAGCGACTCATTTGCAAGCTGGCTGCAGCTTTGGCGAAACTACCTTGCTCGACTACGGTGGCAAAAATAGCAAGGCGTTTCAGTTGCAGTAAATCAGGTGCATCCATGCAAACATCATCATTAGTTAGAATAAGGCTGCATTATTGAGAGGCCATGACGATTCTGCAAGCTTGGTCGAGTTTAAGGACATTTTGTTAATAGCTTTTTGGTATTACCGCGCGCACAACGATTCGAGCGATACGCTGAGCCATTAACCTCACCTTCACCAATCATAATGCGTGTCACGGTTTGCGCCACGCTATCATCCGCCACACGCTCAATCCAATCCGCAGCAATCATTCCACCATTGCCGGTGTAATTATCAATCACCACTTCCACCCAAGGACGTTTGGCATTAATACCCTCTGGCAATTCCGGCGTTACCCATTGCCAGACATGGCCTTGTTTTTGTAGCCAATTCGTTTGCTGGGCGAGGGCGCGAATTAAAGCTGCTGGTAAGTGGGTCGACTTATCCCAAGGTGCGCGCTCCAATTTAATCGCTTGCGGTTTACTCCATTGCGCGGGCGTATCATCCCACATTTGATCGCACCGTAATTGCAGGCCGCAAGCTTGCTTCAGCATCGGATTAGCTGTGTATTTCACCGCCTCTTCGATCGGGTCAGCCGTGACTTGTTGCACAATCGCATACGGCAGGGTGAATTGATCCGAAGGAGTTTTATTATTCAGCGCCGCGTCTGCATTCTCCTTGCCATATTCTTCTACCAGCGATTGATAGAGCAAAGGCGATAAATTAATGCGCTGTGCCTTTACTTCATAACCCGATAAAACCCCGTCCTTATCAAGGCTTGGATAGAGAGCAAAATACAAACGCCAAGTCGGATACTTAGGCAAAGGTAGTTGATAAGCCGCTAATTGCAGCGGGCCCAACTCTTGATAATAAGTGAGGCCTTTGGCATCTAAGCTTGTTAGTCCTTGTGGGGGCACTGGATTTATTTTGATCTTGTTAGGCTTATGGGGGGCAGTGTTAGCCTCGCTAGCCTCAGCAGGGGCAAAACTGAGTGCGCAACAAAGTGGTAGAACTAAGAGGTATTTGTTTAAAGTATGCATGCTTGCCTCGCTTAGACCAAAACTTAAATGAACTGTTTTTATAAGGACTGCTGAGCCTAACTATAGTTCGTTAGAACTTGGAAGCCTGACTTAATCTTCCACAAACCGAGCCCGTAGTTCTGGTGTAGGCAGCATACAAACGGCTTTCTGCCCAAACCAACGATACCGATGGCGAGCGATATAATCATAAGCCCAATCGCGTATAGCAGGCGGAATAATGCGCAATATCACTAAGCCACGCCACGGCCAACGCAAATACTTAGCCACCCGCAAAGCAGCTTCTGAGCGGGTATAAACTTGCCCATTTTGGATCAAGACAAAGGTTTTTGTATCGTTGGGATCAAAGCCATGTAGCTCCAATAAGCGCATACCAGCAGGAGATTGTAGCGGAGTAAAATGTAAATGCGGGGCGGTTTCGTGTTGCAGAATAAAGCGTACTGAAAAAGTACAAAGATTACAGACGCCATCGAAAATAATGAGATCGTTCATGACTGCTACACACTGGCATTTTGCCGAGCATAACAGTTTTGTAGGGGTTGTAAGCAAAACAACCTACCACCCCAGCAAAAAAGCCTAAGCTTATTTCTTCACATAAGCGCCAACGCCACAGAAGAAACCTTTCGAGTTTTTGATCACATAACTTTTCTTGTCTTGTGGTTCAGTACCGCCGGGTAAAGGCCATTTGTAATCAACCCAACCTTTGCCTTCTGCACCCATAGCAGTGTCCACCATTTTTTGGAAAGGTTTATCACCGTATTTGTCAAAGTTCAACATGTCAGTGCCAACCAAATCTTGTTTCAGTGCATGCGACAGCATCTTGCCTTTGTCATCCATACAGAAAACATATAAATCCTTGTCTTGGAAACCGCCATCTTTGGCTTTGAAAGTTTCAAAAGCCGCTTCACCTTTTTCGTCGACTAATGTCGCAGCTTTTTCACTCATGGCTTGTGCTTCTGCTTCAGTGCCCATTTCAGCAGGTGCTGCGGCTGGAGTTGCAGTAGCAGCGCCGGCAGCTGGTTTGGCCTCTTCAGCCATCGCAGATAAACTTAAAGCCAATAAAGCGACACCGATTACAGTACTCAATGATTTCATCGTGGGGACTCCTCCAAAAATAGATAAGCCAGCTCATTGCACGACACTCGGAAATGAGCCGGCACAGTGTGCTTAGTCTTTGCACAGCGGAGGATTGTAAGTATTTTTTTTACAAATGCACTAAAAGCGAATAAAAGATTTGTAAAGGAAAAGTAAATCCAAGCTAGCTGAGCAGCTTGGCACTTAAATCAATGAATTCAATAGCCTAAATGAGATAGGGCATTAGCCTTCATAAGGCGCTAATGATAAAAGCGAGCTGGTTATTTCCTTCTGCTTACTTGTGCCCAACTGTACGACTGCTGTTAAGCGGCACTGAGTTGTGCTTTAAGTTGTTTGACTGAATCCAACCATTCCGTAAAACTGTCAGTTTCTTCCCAAAGCTCATAAAGCTCCGAGTTCTCAGCTAGCACTAAATCCAGTGCTGTTAAAGCCTTAGGGGCTAGCTCCGCATAATTAACTTGGCGAGCAGCTTCAAACCAAATCTGGCCTTGTGGTTGAACCTTTAAAATAGCTCGTGCCTCATCTTGCTGGAGAGCGACCACAAGCGCTGCAGCAGCAATAGCAGCCGAACCAAGATCAGCCTCTATATAGCCTTCCTGCTTAGCCTCTAATACATCCTGAAAAGCCTCAGTTAGTAAGCTCAAATCTCCTGCTTCTGACTCATGAAATAACTGTGCTGTGAAATCCAAAGCAAAATCATTTTCAAATGGCTGCATACCCCAAGCGCCCATGTATTAAACTCCTTGATTCTGCAATTGACCCAACAAGCTCAGCCCCAATTCCCGATCCGTCATCGCTATATAAGCCGCGTAACCGCGCAAACGCTGGATACTTTCACCTTCTGGCAAGGCTTTGCCTTGTTTGAGGTTATGTACTGCGGCGCGCATTTGGCGTTTCAGTTCACGGCTGACACGGGGCGCGTGCTTGCCATTCACGACCAAGCCTGTGACTGCTTGCACATCGCCAGTACGAATCACTCGCGTTTTTTTCGCATTCAGCTCAAAACCTTCTTCGCCTAAGACACGCTTTAAACTGCCTAATAAGCGGCTAATATCAGGTGGATTTTTACTATCCATAGGCAAACTAAAGCTTAAATCATCCGCATAACGGGTATAACGCCAGCCAGCTTTTTGCGCAAACCCTGTCAAACGCCGATCCAAACGCAAACACAAAGCATTGGTTAAGGCCGGGCTAGTCGGTGCACCTTGCGGTAAACAGCGATCTGCCAAAGCAACATAAACTGATTTGCCATTCTGTTGAACGATTTCACGCGGTGATTCGGTGCAAAGTAGCGCTAGTAGAGTAGCGATTTGTTCCGGATAGCCTGCTTTACGAAACACACCTTTTACACGCTTCCAACTAATACTCGGGAAAAAGTTTTCAATATCGACTTTAACGAGCACTTGGCTATGGGTGTGCTCGGCCGCATTGGTGGCAATTGAGCGACCTGTGATAAAACCATGTGCTGAGCCATGTACCACTAAACGATCGAGAATTTCGTGCAGTATCCAATGTTGTGCAGCTTTCAACTTCGGCAAAGGTGCCCAAATCGCACGCATCCCACCTGAACGTTTAGGAATTTCAAAGCGGGTATAATGGCTTTTTTCGGCCACTTCACGTTGATAACAGAGCCAGCGTAACTCATTCACCGAGAGATTTAAGGCTTCGCATAATTGCGCGACTTTGGTAATCGCGGGCAATTGATTTTCCAGCAAGCGCTTATTCGCGTTCGGTAGATCCCATTGATCTTGGCTGGTGTCATCCGTCCAATAAATACCTTCGCCTAAATGCACAATATGCTTAGTCTTATAAGCCTGCCATGCTTCTTTATTTAAACGGCGTTGTTCAGCGGCTTCTTTTTTTAATTCTTGGCGGTATTTTTCTAATTCCGCTTTAGTCATATTGTCAGTCGGGCGGCGTGCCACCATGAAGCCATTTTTTTGCATCTGTTCACGCACATAGGCATTCACGCTGCCAGCTTTTTCAATCGCTTGCCAGACTTGCTCGTAACGACTTACTGTTTCACTCATGCTTTAGCCCTCAATAAAGCCGCTTAGTTCCAATTGTGCGATTTTGCCTAAATACGCATGGCGCGCTTCCTGCACGGAATTGAAGGCGAATTGCTGTTGTTTGGTTTGTTGATTGACTTCACGGCTAATCAACAACCGTTTATTATTTAAAGTGACTTGAATCTGTTCAGGCTGCTGCTTTTGGCGGCGCGTCAATAAGCGGGTTTCTTGAGTAATCACACTCATATCCCGATTCGCTTGCTGTTCAGCATAAGCAATCCGTAAAGCAATCAGATGGCTACAAGCGCCTTGGCTTAAGCCATAAGTCATAATTTGATGACAAGAGCAGGAGGCTTTACTGATTTGGCCTTCATCAGTCAATTTCAGCTTGGCGAGATAATCGCGCTTATCTTCTTTAACCGTGATTTCTGCCGAAATTTCCGTGCCTTCCAAGGGAATGACATTGAGCTGCAATTGACTAATGGCTTTTTGCCGCGCCACTAAATCATAAGCCAGTTTTTCGGCAGGTTGGCGGAATTGAAAATGACTCATATCCAAAGGTTCTTGAGTCAGTGGACGGTAGCGATACACATCATGCGCCAGATCATAAATCACTAAACCTTGTTGGCTAGCCTGCTGTAAAGCAGTACGACAAACTGGCTCTGATAATTGTGTAGCGCTAGCCAAATCTTCTAAGGTGGCTACATAAACCTTTTGCAAAGCAGCAACCACGGTTTTTAATTCTTTTAGTGTTTCGGTACGGCGCGGTAAAATTAAGTCGAAATTCAAAGCCTGTGACCAGTTACTCGCCGTAAAACCTGTCACAGCTAGCGTTAAGCTCATCCCTGAACCCCCTAAAATCCAAAAGCTAGGCATGCCATTACCTAAAACTTGCACTTCAATCGTGTCCGCAAAGGGTAAAAAGCGCTTCAATAAACTCAAACGCCGCCGCCCCCATAAGCGAATCACCTTGGCTTGCTTGCCTTGATAGGCTTCTGCGCTACCTTCAATCACGACCTCATTCGGTTCTAGCACTAAACGTGGTGCTTGATTCGGCACTAACTCAATACGCAAACCGCGTTTTTTGCCTTTAATATCCGCATTTAAGCGCAAATAGCGTAGTGCGTTATACAGATCAATCGGCTTTAAGAAAAAGCTGTCACTCGGTAATTGTGAAGCGGATTGCACTTGCAATAAGCCACGAATCCAAGTTTGTGGAACTTGAATACGCTTCTCGATCACTTCAGTATCTGGCAAAGCAGGTGCGGTCTCGGTTTGGAAATTGACCGCTTCTTTACCGACGGCAAATCGGGTGGGACGGAAGCTGCGAATCTGTTCAATGCCTTGCGCGAGTTCTTGGCTGAAATCAATATGGGTCGTACCAAAGGTGGTCTTGCCTTGAGTCTCGAAAAACTCATTATCCAATGCCAAAGCCGCGTAGCAGCCCTCATCTTTGCTGAAAACTTCGAGCAATAAGCCATCAGGATGCACACTAATAATCGGATCGAGAATCAGCCAAGCTTGTGGATCATTGCGTAACAGCCAATCAAAATAAGCGCGATACGCTTTAGCCAATCCTTGATTTTGTGAGCTGCGGCGCATTTGCATAAAAGCGGTATACGCTGCTCGATCTTTCGGCACATAGCGATAATCACTACTGACAATCGCAAACAAAGTCGCTAAGCCTTCGCGAAAAGCCAGCGGCTGCTTAACTTTGCCTGCGAACTGCACGGCATCGCGCTCTAAATGCGTAAATAATTGCACAGCATCAGCATGAAAATCGCTTGGCTGCTGATAGCGCAGGGTAAAGCTTTCCGTGGCTGGAACAGAGTTCGTTTCAGTACTCATGCAGAGGCTCCGGTAGTGGCAGTGGCTTTGGCTTGGCTACGTTGCCAGCGGCGCAAGGCGCGATAAGCTGCTTTACTAATATCCGCATCATGGGCGGCGTCTTTAATGGTTTGCAGCGCGCTTTCGGCTTCAAGGGTCGCAATGCGCGCTAGCCCTTCGATAGCCCCCAAACGCAGGGCTTCTTGCTGCTGTTTGTCATTGGCAATTTGCGCCAAGCTCGTCACTTCTTGTTTAGCAATCAAAATCGGTAAGACTTGTGCTTGATGCGCAGCACTCGCGGCAGCCGCCGATAAATCTTTCGCAAAATTATCGTGTAATAAAGCTTCAGGCTGAGCGAGCAAACGCTGCCAATCGACTTTCGCTTTCGGCTGATGCTGAGCTAAGAGCTGATTAGCCAAGGTGCTAACTTGTAGGACAGGCGAGCTTTGTAAGCTAGCGAGCGCTTCTAAGATAGCTTTATTAGAGAGTTTCTCTAAGGCTAATAAGGCCGTCAGAATATGTATTTGGAAAGGACGCTCGGCTTTGTTTTCAGTGCTCAGTAATTGCAATAATAAAGCAGGCTGCAAATCTTGTTGCACTAAGCTCCACAAGAGCTGTTCTAGGGTTTTGGCTAAAGCTTGTTCAGCCAGTTGCCGATCATAATCAGTGGGCTGCTGCTCTAGCTGTTGGTAAGCCGTTTGCCAGCGGGCAAAATAGGTTGCCAGACTTTGCTCCAAGCTGGTCGCTAAAGCTTTCGAGACTTTATCCATACGCCCAACTAAACGCGCTACCCACTCAACCACAACAGGTTTTTGTGCGCTTAATAAGGCTTGCAGGTCTTGCTCTTGATAAGCATCACGCTTCAATAAACCTTGGCCTAAGCCTGCAATAATAAAATCTGCATAAGCGGCATCATGAGGTGTGTAATCTTTGCCCAGCAAATCTAATAAAGTCGCAGTCGGTGCGCTAGCGACAATCCGCTCCAACAATTTCGCGTCCGTTTGCGGGAAATGCCCCTGCAAGAGTGCATAGTCGGCTTCAGTAGTAGTATTAGGCTCTGCTTGCCATAAGAAGCGGGCGGTATTGAAGGCTGCTTCAATCACCTCATAATCCGTCGCTTCTTCTCGCAAAAGCTTCAATAGGAAACTACGGGTCGCTTCGGTATCGCGATATTGCAACAAATTCACTGCATGGGCACGATACTCGCTATAGTGCGAGCTATTCGCTGCATAATCTTGTACTAATGCCCATGACGCTTGCGTATTCAACCAGCGCAAGCCATTCAAAGCATAATTAGCTAAATCAGAGTAGTACTCCGCATTGAGTAAGCGCGATTTAATCTGCTTAAAGATGCGTTCGCCTTCCTCACCCTTACCCAAATGGCCAAGTGCTTCAATCGCGGCTTCGTGTAAGAAATGCTCTTTATCTTCTGCTAATTTCAGGAGCTTATCTAAAGCACGTTCATCCCCTGATTTACCTAAAGCTAAGGTGGCGCGCTTACGGAATTCATCATTTTTCTGATAATCCATCGCCGCCATTAAGATACTAAAGCCTTGTTGATGACCGCTATTCGCCAAACCTTCTGCGGCGAGGAATTGCACATCTAAATCTTTATGGGTGAGCATGGTCAGCAAACCATTCACTCGACCGGCGCGTTTCAAGGCACGATGCGCCATCGCTTGTAAAATAGGCGTGAGTTGTGCTGCATCCAATACGGGCAAAGCATCTGCTAAAGTTTTATCGGCCTCTTTGCTTTGTACCCAGCCAAGCGCATAAGCTAAACGGGTAGCCTCATCTAAATGCCCCAAGCGAATTAAGCTATTAAAAAGCTGAAGCAATAAATCTTCATGCCGCGGGAATTGTAGAGTCAGCCAACGCTTATCCGCCGACTCCTCTTGATAATCTTCAATCGGTTGGTCGAAGCCGGTAATAGTAATCAGTGCTTTAATAATCGCTTTTGCTTCAGTGCGTTGTTGCTCTAAACGCTTTAGCAATGGCTTAAAGGCTTCTACTGGGCGCTGGCTAGCGATTACCTCATACACTGGATTAATTAAGTCTTTGGCGATGAAATCCGTATTCAGGTAATTGATCAACCACAAGGCAGGCTCAGCACTAGGCAGCAAGCGCATCGCCGTTAAAGCACTGCGTTTTTGACTGTCATTACCGCGCTTAAACACGCCCACCAAGGCATTAAACGCTTGGGGATGCTGTTGTTGCGCTAGGCTTTCAGCGGCTTTGAGCGCGACATTAAGCACGCTATTAGTGCTCGCTTCCAGCAATAAAGCGGGTACACCAGCCTCGTGATAATGCGCGGCTAATTCACTCACCACTTGCAGACGCTGTGGCTCATAATTGGATTGCAAAGCAAAGGGAGCGGCTTTCACTAAGCCCACATCAGCGCTATATAATTTCCAAGCTTCTGGAGCGAGAATTTCGTGATTGCTAGCAATGAGGTTTTGTAAAAGTTGATGCGATTGTTTGAGCGGATAATGCTTAATCAGCAACTCTAAACCTTTGCGCGCAATATCGGTACGGGGTGAAGTGGTCGCAGTATTCCCCAATAAAGCCAAATCCACGCCCATCGTTTGTAAGGTATCAAAAGCAAATAAGCGCAGCTCTACTTGTTCGTGATTCAGTAAGGTAAGGAAACTACTGACCACGCTGTCATATAAAGTCTTATCGCGTTGTGCCAAGTCTTGCAGGCTGCGTAAGGCTTTCAAGCGTAAGCTCAATAAACCATGTCGTAGTCCTTGAGGGTTATCTTGGCGCACTAGACCTAAATAAGCGCCAAACGCGCGCTGATTCCAAGCGGCTTGTTCCGGTTTAATGGTGGCGGGTGGTACGTATTTAGCTTCAGCCGCTTGAATAGCTTGCGCAAAGCGCTTGCTCAGCGCGGCGTAATGCAATTGCCATTCTTTGTCGGTCATCTGGTTTAAACGCACCAGAATACTCAGCAAATAGGCTTTTAAATGACCACTACCATAGACCAAAATCGTAGCGATTTGCTGTAATGTCGCTTTACTAAACTTCCAGCGCTTTTCATTATCTTTGCTATCAACCGGATTTTGTTGCTGCTGCAGCCATTGCTCTAGATAGGCCCAGCGGGCCGCTTCATCGCTATAACGCACCAACAGATCAGCACAGAATTGCTGCAATTCCGCTTGATTCAAACTCAAAGCCCAAGTGCTTAATTCTGGCTCATCCCCGTGCAAGAGTAACTCATGGCTTACTAAGGCTAATACGGCAGGCATAAAGGTCTGCGTATTTTGTAAAAACATTTGCAGGTTTAACGGGGTGGCGGTTTCAAGCGCTAATTGAGCAGCTAAACGCTGGGCTAGCGACAACTGCTGCTCAACCACCTTCGTTTCAGCCAAGACCACCTTAGCTTGCGGCTCCGCTAATAAGGCTAAGGCTAAGCCAGCATGCGCACGCACCACCGCACGTTCATCAGCTTGTAGCTCTAATAAGTGTGGAATCTGCTCGCTACTGACCACATAAGGCAAAGCTTTCGCAGCAACTTCCACTAAAGAACTGTGTGGCGATTTTAAATAGCACTGAATCGTAGGAAAGGCTTTAACATCGGCAGTTGCCGCTAAACCGGCCAAAGCCTGAGAGCTAATCTGCAACCAATGCGCTTGCTCAGCTTTGCTGTGTGGTTCAGGACGCGCTAATAAGTTTTCTAAAGTTTTGAAAGCACTAGGTTCGCCCCATTTCACTAAAGCAGTTGCAGCCGTGACTTGCACATCATCATAAGGGCTAGCTAAAGCTTGTACCAAGGCGGGTTGTTGATCCGCATCGACTAATAACTTAATCGCTAAATTGCGTAGGGATTCATGCGCATCATTTAATAAAGCGGGCAGATGCGCTTGATTCGCCTTGCTGGGATTCTTTTGGATATAAACTAAGGCTTCGCCCTGCACATCGGCAAACTCACTATGAATCGCTGCAGCTAAAGCCGCTTGGGTATCAATGCGTTTTTTCTCAGTCAGTGCAAAGTGTAAAGCTTGTAGGCGCACATTCGCGAAACGATCATTCAATAACTCCAACAGGAGCGGCTCTACCCAAGGAAGCGCGGGCAGAACGCGTGCCTTGGCTAAGACTTCTAGCAGCACTTCACGATGCAGATTTTCATAGCGACTGGTCAATAATAGCCGCAAAGTATCCACATCTGAGCCACCTAATTGGCGATTCAAACAAGTTTTAAAGGTTTCTTGGCGGATGGGCTCAAACGGATCATTCAGTGCGGTTTGCAGTAAATGTAGCACCTGTTCAGCATCATTGTGCGGTGCTAGTTTTTCGGGAGTTTTTGTCCCCAACAAAGCAGATTTCAGGGAGCCTAATAAGGATTTTTTCGGCTTCTCGCTAGCCTCAGGTTCGACTAAAAGATCCAATAAGCTTTTTAAGCTGCGGGCATGAATATCCTGATGCGCTGAGGCAAAGCCACGTTCTACCGTTAAGAGCTTATTGGCTTGCAACTTTTCTAAGGCATTGAATGCCGCATCCCGCACTTCAGGCGCTTTGTCATTCAATAAAATTTCTAAAGTCGGAATACTATCGTCTTGATTCAACCACGCAAACGCGCGGCCAACACCTGCCCGAATCGCTGGATTGGCTTCTTGGCTTAAGACCAGCAGCATGCCAAACGCACGTTGATCTTGTAACACGGCGAGAGCAAACGCAGCTAAGAAGCTAATATCCGCATGCCGATTACTCATGCCTTGAAGCAGTACATTATAATCAGCGAATTCCAAGGCTTTAATAAGTTTGGCTGCATCTTTAGTAGATGTTTTTGGTGATTTAGTCGCTTTGCTGGTTCCATCGCCGAGTAATTCAAAATCTTCCAGCTCTTGCAATTGACGCGCTAGGTCAGGCTCCAAGGCTTTGAGCGCTTGCGTTAAATGTTCTTGGCTTAAAATCGCAACCAGAAAAGCCGTGTGGCGCAAATTGGCGTCATTATCGGCTTGAGCCAATAATAAAGCGCGTTGCACTTCCATATCCTGCAAGAGTTTGCGCTGATAAAGGCGAATTAACGCTGCCCGTTGCAAATCAGGCTGCGCCACATTAAGCGCTTGCAGGGAGGCTTTGGGCGAATTCCCATAGATATCTTCCAATAAGCTTAAAGCCGTCAAGCGCAAAGCAGCTTGTTTATGGTTGAGTGCTTGGACTAAGAGTTGTTCGGCACGCGGCTGGTCTTTAGCAAGGGCGGCCAATACCTTTAAGGCTTCTTTGCCAATATCGAGCTGATTGGTGGCTAGTGCTACTTCATAAGGGCGTAAATCATCCGCCGCTACTTTACCTTCCCAAGCTTTAAAGGCTTGTTGGCGCACCGTATCGTGGCGGGTATCTTTGGTAGCCGCTTCTAATAAGCTTAAAGCGCGTGGATGCTTAGCTTTTGCCACCAGCTTAATCAATTGCTCGCGTAAGCTACGGTCTTGCTCGTTTTTAAGCTGATTGTCTAATAAATCAAAAGCACGCTTATCGTCATAGCTAGTGAGTAGGGTCAGGGCTTTTTCACGCTCTTGTGGATCAGTGCGCCCGGCAAATTCTTTCGCCCACGCATAACCATCATTGATGGTCACTTTGATCTCACCTAGCTTTTCTTCTTCAGTTAAACCAACAATGCTTAAAGACGCATCGCTCCCGGCTACCAGTAGAGCAGGCTTATCCAAATATTGAATCAAGCTCAAATACGTAATGCTGGGCAAACCTTGCTTTAAGGTGGTGGGCTGACCACCGCTATAAGCCCAAGCTTTAATACTTTTATCTGATGCTGCCGTGAATAAGCGTTCTTTACCCAATAAGAGTGCGGTGATGGGTACTTCATGACTACTACTTTTGCCTTTATCTAAAGGCTGCAAACTGCCACGCGCATGGGTGAGGAAGAGTTTTTTATCTGCACCCGCTGAATAGAATTGCAATTCATTGGCAGCAAAGACTAAGGCGGTCACTTGACCTTGATGCACAGCGCCTTCACTGGATAAAGCAAATTCAGCCTTAGCCGTTTCAGCGCTATAAACCGCGATTTTACCTTGGCGAGAACCTATCGCGAACCATAAACCATCGGGGCTACTGGCCAGTGTGGTAGCCGCATCGGCTTGCTCGAAGGTTTGGGTGATTTGATTGGTTTTTAAATCGACAATACTGAGTTGCTTGGCTTGTAAAACCGCTAAGCGCTCGGCTGCTAATAAAGCCAGTGCTAAGACTTCGCTGGCGCTAAAATCCAAATGCCCTAAGGCTTTGGCTTTGCCAGCATCCAAAGCAGCGCTATACAATTTGCCATCGGTAGCCGCTAGCCAAATTTGCTCCGCATTACCGACTAAAGCGCTTGCACTAGCTGCTAAAGCTTCAGACTGTAAATTGGTGTATTCCGTGCTGGTATCTAGGCGATACAGTTCGGTAGCTTGGTTTTCTGGGTGCTTGGTAATGAAAACCGTTTTGCTAGCATGACTCACCAGACCCTGAATTTGCCCGCGATAGGCGTGAACTAAATTAATCATAGCGCTTCCTTATACCGCTAACGCAGGGTGGGCAGTTTGTAAACGAGTCACCGCAACCAAGCAGGCAGCTTGCTCCATACGGCCATTCGAGCGAGTAAAATTCTTAAATAATGGCAGAACCAATTGCGCAAATTCCGCATCATCCAGCGCCACATCACGGAAGGTTTCAATTAAGGCTTTTTTCGCTTGGCTGGCTGATAAGGGTTTGAGGCGCGTGGTTAAGCGCTCCGTACCCATGCGTCCGGGTGGAAGCTCATAGAGCCAGCGGCGTAAGAGTTGCTGTAAATCTTCTTGATTAGCGGGCAAATGCTCTGGCCGTTTCGGCAAACCGGTGCCTAATTTTTTCAAAGCCTCTTCGCGTTTAGCTTTATCCACTGTGCTTAAATTCGCCATCACCGGCAAACTAGGCTTCCAATGTGCCGTCGTGGAATAGCGCCGATACAGCGACCACAAAATTCGCACCACAAAGCCACGCAATTCACGATCCGGGCTTTCGGTTAATTGGAATAAAGCTTCTGGCAATTGGAATTTTTCATATTGCTGAATCAATTGCATGCCTAATTGGCGGGTATGCGCTGAACGCGCTTCACAGAAGCTATACACATCACTCGCCGGTAAGAGGCTGGCATCTAAACGATAATGGCGATTTTCTTGGCTGGGTGCTTCGGTGAGAGCTTGACTGACAAACTCGCGTACATCACTGTATTTGGATTCACTTAAGACTAATAAATCCGCCACGGAAGGCGACCAGCGCGCAAATTCATAATGCGCATAATCTAGTGCCATATTGCGCAAAGGTGTATTCGAATGATTAAACAGCGGCTTAAATTGCTCAAAACTGGCAAAACTATCCGGAATTTCCGAACCCGGATCCACCGGACGATCGGTGAGCTTTAAGCATAATTCGGGATGGTGATAGCGCAAATATTGAATTGCGAATTTGCTGATGGGGGTATCTGGCTTATCGACAGCCATAGCCCATAAAGTCTTACAACCTTCCACTAAAGCATCTTCTGAAAACTCGCGCTGTTCACCCGCCAGCATTTGCAAGAAAGCGGTTTCAGAGATGATTTTAATGCCAGCGCCATCAGCAATCAGCTTTTCAGCACTAACCTGCTTGCTGCCTTTGCGCCCATTACCATATAAAGGTGAGCCTTCATCACCAATGACGAAATAACCTAATTTGGCATTCACACTACCAGCATTTTTACCATTAGCAGCAGTCACTTTCGCTTCCGCTTCGCCACGGGTCATGGTACTGAGTTTGCCAGTGAACAAGAAAGTCTTCTTGTCTAAATCAATCGTTTTGTCAGTAGGTGTAGCAGTGGGTGCTGGCATACTGGTTTGCTTAGGGGCGAAATCAGCTGGATTGAAGGCTTTTATCATGAGCTTCACGGCGAAATCATGATAAGCCGCTTCTTCGCGATTCACCAATTTCATCAGCCATTCAAAGCCTAAATCAGCCGGTGAGAAACGGCGCACATCGGACAGCCAGCCCCGTACTTGCTCCGCAAGGCCAACATCAAAACTTAAGTATTTAGTCCAAGACAGATTCGACTGGCGTAAATTTTGAATAAAGGGATGCGCGTACCAATCGGGCTCATAAGCTAAGGCTTGATAAAAATCGATCGGTAATTGCCGAGCTTTAATCACATCATTTTGCAACCACTCTCTGAACCGATAGCTTAGATAAGGGTTAAACAGGGCGGTTTGTATAAAGATTGGCGACAGTTCTTTTAGATCGAATTGCGCTAGTTGATTCAAACTGAATTCAGCCACCTCAAAATGCTGATAATTTTCATTATCTAATTGCTCTAAAATCGCTTGGAAATAAGCGGCACTTAAAGTCTTGAGTGGATGCAATTCCAGTAAATATTTTTTGGCAAAAGCTAGCCCAGCAGTTGAGCTTAATAGCAGCTGCTGGAACCATTCTGGCGTTAATTCTTTACGGCCAAAATGCTTACGTAAGGCTTCCTCAGCAAAGGCATAATAATTATCGAGCGCTAATAATTTACCCCAAGCCTCTAAGCCAATTTCGCTACGCGGATCGCGTTCGCTAATTAATTGGCGAATCAACTTGGCTAATTCAGGATTGGGTTTTAAAGCCAAACGTAATAATTCGCTGACCGGTAAATCACGCGCCTGTGCTTTCACATATTGAATCGCATAATTCAGGGCTTCGTTGTCTTCAGATTCCAATAAGCCGAGCACAACCTGATGTAAGCCTAACTTGCGGAATTGTTGTTGCTCGAGTTTGGGTGAGTTTTGCAGCAACCAAACCATAAAATTATCGACCGATTTGCTACGCACCGGCAGATTGGCTAAATCAATCAGCCATTGCGCATCCACATCGCGCAGGCTCACTTTAAAATCGGTTTTTAGAGCGGTACAAGCATAGTTACGAATATGTTCCGCCTTCGCCATGCCTAATAAACGCAATAAAGGCTCGGGCGAACGTTGCCAAGTTTCCTTAAAGGCACGCTTATCTAATAGATTGGTTTTTGCAGAAATATAGCCAAATTGAGCCGCACCATACGCATGGGTTTCATGGTAGAAAATATGATTGGCAACCCAAGTTTGCTGCCAATTTGTGTCATCAGTGTAATTCGCTAAAAAGTGGGTAGCCGCTTCTGGATAAACCGCAGGCAAGGTTTGCCCGAGTTTCCGTAAATAACGCCAAGCACGCCGGCGCATGTACAGTAAAGTAGCATTACTAAATTCGGCTTTGAGCGCCATATCACAGCGCGTTGCAATCGCAGCCAAGAGTGGATAATCGTTCTCCGCCTCAGCCGCTTTGAAAATATACTTGAGTGCGCGCCACGGCCCATAAACCAGTGGCACTTTAGCAATCAGTTCTAATAAAACATGGCGAGCATATAAACTCTTATCACTCCACAGTAGCAAAATGATTTTGTGCAGCTTTAAGCGCTCAGCTAAAGGTACTTCGGCATCGGGCGCTTCCAATAAAGCCATTTGTTCCTGCCGCCAAGCTTTTTGCTCTTCAGCGGTCTTTTGCTGAAAGGCATAGCTAAAAATCGTCGTGACAAACTTTTGGAAAGTGAGTGCTTCTGCGCGAATAGGTGTATCAGGCTCGGGCTCAGCTTGGCTGGCAAGCGTGACCATATAATTCACTAAGGCAGGGTCTTTTAACGCCCAAGCTTTTTCAATATCAGAAAGGGTGAGTTGCATGGATATTGACCCCTGCTTTAGGTAATAGAAATGGTAAGTATTGAACGGTGTACAAGCTAAGCTGCATTTAAGGCTGTTATTGTCTGAGCTTAAAATAAAGGGGAGTGGTCTCCCCTTGGTTTATTCGAAAAATCTACCTGACTACCTGGTACATGGAAGACTCACTGACTCGCGCCCTAAATTTAGTACCGGCCGTGGTACGAAATTGCGATGGCGCGATTGCCCCAGCTCGTACCGCGGCCGGTACTAAATTTAGGGCAATAGCGAGGCTGAAACAGTCTTCCTTGTGTTGCAATGCTCGGTTTAATTCACAGGTGGCGCAACGCCAACCGGATCCGAAGATCAAACGCTAGACTTTTCTTACTACTATTTATAGTGCAATTTTTAAGAAAAACCAAACAAAAAACGAACTAAATTTTGTAATTTTCGTATCTTTGCTTAGCAAACAAGACCTTAAGTGCTTAAGGTCTTGTTCTATGAAAGATCTACCTTTATACCTGGTACATGGAAGACTCACTGACTCGCGCCTTAGCAACCGTACCTAGAGGGGTACGAAATTGCGACGGCGCGATTGCCCCAGCTCGTACCCCTCTAGGTACGGTTGCTAAGGCAATAGCGAGGCTGAAACAGTCTTCCTTGTGTTGCAATGCTCGGTTTAATTCACAGGTGGCGCAACGCCAACCGGATCCGAAGATCAAACGCTAGACTTTTCATAGGCAAAATTGTAGTCAATACGCTTAAAAACACAACGATTAATTAATTTTATTTATTGATAAGTTAGCTCCTAAGGCTTGTTCGTACTGCTAACTCATTATTTTCACTGAGATTTAGCTTCATTTACCAAGACCTCAAAACGACGCTCAATCCGATTACCGGCTTCATCAACGACCGCTAGTCGGTGTTTTCCTGCTATTGGCTGTGCGGCGAGCTGATGGAAGTTTTGAGTAGTACCTAAAAACTGATTATCTAAATGCCAGTATAGTAAAACTTCAGGGTGGGGAGGCACAGCACGGAACACAACTTCCCCTAGTTTCCCATCGATCTCGCGCGGCAAGTAAATTTGTGTTCCTTCCTGTGGATAGACCACGCTCAAAGCGTCTGACTGATTAGCTATTTCGGCAACACAATCCGCTCGCCACGGTGGCAAGGGCTGATAGTCAGCATGATATTGCTGGTAATAATGAGCTTGATCCGGTGGTAAGACAAACCAATCGCGTGTCTGCATCTGGGCGACT
Source organism: Thiothrix sp. (assembly GCA_008015155.1). GTDB lineage: Bacteria > Pseudomonadota > Gammaproteobacteria > Thiotrichales > Thiotrichaceae > Thiolinea. Next base: position 87,444 of record SSFA01000013.1, on the reverse strand, counting down.
GCTTCACAATCGCTATTCACTCGCCATTGCTGGCTAGCATCAAGATAAATACGCTGATGATAAGGCGTAATACGGGCAAAATGACTACTACTAGGTACTTTCACCGACTTAGTTAGGCAAAAGCCATTACTTAAATAGCCATCATCCTGACAAATATTTCTAGTAGTCAGCTGGTTCTCAGGCGGTTGAAACCATGCTTTGCTTTGGGGCAAAAAGTTAAAAGTATTGAATAAAATCGGCGCTGCACTTTGAGTCCCGGTTAAGCCTGCGCGGCCTTCACCGTTGGCATTACCGACCCACACACCTACAGTGAAGTCAGGCGTTGTTCCAATCGCCCAAGCATCACGTTGACCATAACTCGTACCGGTTTTCCAAGCGACTTTGCGGCTACTGCTAAATTTATCCCAATAGCCTTCATCACCCGGACGGGCTACCCCTAAGAGAGAATCTAAAGTTAGCCAAGCACTGGCAGTAGATAAAGTAGCGACTCGATTACTAGCAGCAGGCTCAGTCTGTAAGCGCCGACCTTGCTGCCAATACGCCTGCTTATTCGAAGAGTCTTGGGCTAGATGTGCTAAGTTGGCATAAGCGACTGTTAAATCCCAGAGTGAAGCTTCTGCTCCACCTAAGACCAAACTTAAGCCATAGTTTTGCGCTGAGCGTTGCATATGTTGAAAACCCATTTGCCGCAAATACATTAAAAAAGGATCAACCCCTCGCAGGCTTAAGAGATTCACAAATGGAATATTCAAAGAACGTGCTAAAGCCTCACGGGCAGTGACCGCACCATGATATTGGCGGTTAAAATTCTGAGGCGTAAAGCCTGTATAGTTTACAGGTACATCCGCGATCAACGAGTCAGGTAAAATTAGGCCTTGTTCAAGCATATCTGCAAATAGGAGGGGCTTGAGCGTGCTCCCCGTGCTGCGCGGACGTTGGACAAGATCAATTGCATGCCCTTGCTCCGTGCGATAATCCATAGCGGGACGATTACCGATATAGGCCACTGTTTCTAAACTACGATTGTCGAGTACCAGAATCGCTAAATTCTGAATGCCTTCCAGCGCTAGTTGTTCGCCGGTACGTTGTGCCAAATGGGTCAGCTGCTGCTGAAGTGTCCCATCTAAAGTGGTGCGAAAGCGTTCACCTTGTGGATAAGCTAGGGCTAGGGTATCCAGCAAATGCGGTGCTAAGCGGGGCAACAGATGGGGTGCTTCTGGTAAGGGTTCAGCCAAGGCTAGTTCATAATCTAATTTAGACAGCACCTTTACTTCATATAAACGGGCGAGTAAGCGGTTACGCTTTTGTAGCAACTGAGTACGGTTTCTGCCAGGGTGAATCAGAGCCGGATTATTCGGCAGTACCGCTAGCATCGCCTGTTCTGCCCAAGAAAGATGTTCCGGATCACGCGCAAAATAACGCCAAGCCGCTGCTTCTAAGCCAACGACATTCCCACCAAAGGGAGCGTGGCTCGCATAAAGCTGCAAAATTTCATCTTTGCTATACAAGGATTCCAAGCGCCAAGACCGCAGCATTTCAACTAGTTTTTCAATAAAGGTGCGAGGTGGATTCCCTCGGGCAATACGAATGACTTGCATGCTCAAGGTACTGGCACCGCTGACAATGCGTTGTTGTTTTAGATTATCGTAACTAGCCCGTAGCAGGGCTAGGCTATCAACACCACTATGCTCACGAAAACGCCGATCCTCAAATTGAATTAAAGCAGTGGCAAATTTATCCGGGACTTTTTCAATTGCAGGAAAGCGCCATTGCCCATCTTCAGCAATATGTGCACTTAATAAACGGCCTTGACGATCTAAGAGCACTTGGGAATGAGTTTTGATAAAAAGTGGTTGAGGCAAGCTTTGGAAATACCACCAGCTTGACCCCAGCGCCGCTAAGCCTAACATTAAAACGCCGAGTAAAAGCTTGGCTAGGGTTCGGCGTTGAACCCTAGCCAATAAGCTTGGCTGTTGAGCCATGATTGACTGAAGATAAATAGAGTTAGTTAGTTGCTTCTTCCTCTTCTTCAAGCGCATCAGGGCTGTTATCAGTCTCTGCTTCTTCAGCTGCTAAATTGTCAGCCGGAGACACCGTTGCAGCGACTGTTTGACTTGATGTGGTAGTAGCAGTCGTAGTAGAGGGTGCAGCAGGGGCTGGTGCTGTTTTCACAATGCTCACTGGCAAACCTGCTGTACGTGCACGCATTGCAGGTTGATACATCGCCTCTGCACTTAAGCCAGGGAAATAATACTTACCTAGATAAGCAGCATTCATCCGGATTTTCACGTTTTGGCTTGTACCAGCAGCTAAGTCAAAATAGCTTAGCACTCGGTCATCACGCACATCTTGATAGCTTAAGCCCTTAGCAGCTGCTGGTTGTGCTGGAGCTGCTTCGGTTTCACTCTCACCTTCTGCTTTCGCAGTAGTATTAGCTATTTCAGATTCAGCTGTGCCAATTTCCACACCAGATGGCACTAAAGCTGACAAAGCTAAATGCTTTAGATTTTGACTTGTAGCATTACTCACAGTAATGCTTAGATCATAATCTTGACCTTGCTGCAGGCGTAAATTGGGATCAGCCGTTTCTGCACCCCAAACTTTATTCCCAGCCTTGTCCAATAACTCAGCTTGAATCTGTAAACCTTGAGATTCAGCTTGCTCATTGCCTATTTGGGCAATACCGCGCTGATTCAAAGCAGCATACAGTTTGTTCGCTCCTTTATTGCTGACGGTCAAGAGGAAAGCATTGTCATTGGCCGTTAAGAGCTGACTTAATACAGGTTGAACACTATTCAGCGCTACCGCTGAACCTTGGTCAAGCACATAGTCCGCTGTCACGGTCTGCTTCATATTACTCAGATAATGCGCAACCGATAACAAAGCCCAACTCAAATCATGGGTGTTGAAGGCTTTAGTTCCATCCCCTAACTCTGCTGAAATTTGCTGTACGACTAAATCGGCATCTTGTGGTCTTTGTAGGGTCAATAAAGTTTCTAGTTGTAAACCTAATTGACCTAAGCGTTGACTAAAGGTCGCTTCCGATAAAGGTGCAGTCAGATTATTCGCAACTAAACCTGATGTAGTTTGTTGAGCAGCCTCTGCTTGCCCTGCTTGTTGATAAGCAGCTGCCAACAGCCAACGTGCTTGCTCATTCGCTTTACCTGATTCACGCAAACGATTCATCGCACCCATTTGTGGCTTGCCTGCTGCCGCTAAAACATACAAACGGTAGGCTTGGATGGCAGAAGTATCTTCAGCTGTGGCTGAACTAGTCCAATCTTGTGCTTGACGGACTTGATAGCCTTGCCATGCACTCATCAAACTTAGAGGGACGTTATAACCTTGCTTTTGTGCTTCGATTAAAAAATGCCCCGCATATAAACTTGCCCAATCATTCGCTTCTGTTGAGCCTGGCCAGTACATCAAATTACCATTGCTAGCTTGGAAGCTAGAGAATTTGGCAATCGCACGCTTCACATAATGCTCGATCTTTTGTTGGCGTTCTGGTTCTAACTTGATCAGCTTAGGCAGATACAATTGTGGGAAGACCGCTGAAGTGGTTTGCTCTAAGCAGCCATGTGGATAGTTAATCAAATAATCTAAATGCTGTTCCAAATTCAAATTCGGAATAGGTGATAACTCGATACTGGCTTGATTTGTACCCGCTAAACCGAAAGGTGTCAGCGTTTGCTTCCAAGAGGCATTAGGGTCTAGCGTGTTACTGACGGTACGCACACTAGGTAAATTTGGTGCTTGCACTTCAATATTTACTTCGTGGCTACTAGTTTGATCCCCACTTTTGGCAGTAAAGCGCAATTTGCCTTGCATGGGTTTATCGCCAGCCTTGATGAAAACCGTTGCAGTTTTTTCACCCGCTTGAGTGAAGGGTACTGTAATGACGGGGCCAACACTGGCGAAAGCACCATCAGCTTCTGCTTTAACCTCTACTGCTTTCAGATTGGCATCTGCTACGAATAAAGTTAATGGGACTTCAATGCTTTCACCTACTTTTAAGGTACGTGGCAAAGCTGATTGCAGCATTAAAGGCTGACGCACAAACACTGATTTTTCAGCTAAGCCATAAGCACTATTGCCCTCAGCCGCTACTAGCATCACGCGCACTGCACCTAAATAAGAGGGTAGCTCCACAGAGTGTTCACGGGTTTGGCCTGCATCTAAATGGAAAGCACCTAAGAATTTCACAACCGGCGGGAAGCGCTTAGGTTTATTCGCGGCATCATCCAATTGAGCTTCATCGCCACCACCTATGGCTAACATCCGCTCCAGATTGCCGCTATAAGCCCCAATCACACTATCAAATAAGTCCCAAGTTTTGATCCCAAGGGCTTCTTTACGATAAAAAGCTTTGTGTAAATCAGGCGCTTGGAAGCGCGTCAAACCTAACAAGCCTTCATCAACGACCGCTAGGGTGTAATCCATAGGACGGCCTGTTTGCTCTTTCACAGTAAACAGTTGAGTACTTTCTGGTTTCCATTCATCAGCCGCTTGAATCAATGGTTGTAGTTTGGTTGCAGGATCTTCTACTAATAAAGGAATCACGCCATACAAACGGAGGGGGCGATCATTCTGCTTATTCTGATGACCTTGCAGTAAGCTAATACTCACATAGGCATTAGGAGCCATGGCATTCGTGATCGGAATACTCACTTGACCACGTTCTCCAGTGAACTCAATCCAACGTTGCTCGAGAATTTGGCTACTGGTTTCGACGGTCAATAAAGCACGCCCAGCTTGGGCTTCTGGTAATTGAATTTGTGCTGTTTCGCCGACTTTATAATTAGTTTTGTCACTGGTAAAGCGCAACATAGCAGCTGCACCGCTACCTTCTTCTTGCGCACGACCTGCCCAACCGGGCCAATCCACATATAAAGTTTTGCCTGTGCAGTGCTTGCCTTGCAGATCACAAGCACGAATTAAATAGCGTCCCCAATCAGGGTATTTAATTTGGAATTTCCACTCACCTTTGCCATTCGTAGTGCTAACTACAGACTGTTGCAGCTTACTGCTATGGCTAGAGTCAGCATATTCGGCTAAAGAGTCCGGGGTTTTATCCCACCACCATTTCCAGTCGATTTTATACAGTGTCACCTCTACTTGGGGTAGAGACACTTCTTTTCCTTCAGCATTCAAGCTACCAATTGAAACAGTATGCTCGGTATCAGTGAGCAGCATATTGCGCTCAGCATCCCCTTTAGGCAGTTTAATCCCTACATAATTTTCAAAAGGATAGTAATCCATCTCCTGCTTACTGATGCTGAAACCAGCACCATCCTCAAAGACTCGGCTGGTAAACCAAGCACTTAACATGCCTGGAGCTGCCTGTTCAGGTTGAAAGCCTTTGTTGAAGGTGAGATAGCCTTGGTTATCTAAACGACCTTCTAAGAGTTGCTGATCTTCGCTATCAAGTTTACGAGTAGGGTCATCGAAGGTGTAATCGCTGAAAGTCGTAAAGCTGGTGGTCTTTTCACGGAGGCGCACACTGACATCGGCCTTTAGATTGCTGGCAGTACCACCATGTAACCATTGGGCAAATAATTTAGCATCTGGTAAAGGCTTGTAACCGAATAAAGCCGGTACGCCATAATTCAAATCCACCTTCAGGCGATTCGGGCGCACTGTTTCAATTTTTAAGGATTTATTAAAACTACTACTACCTAAGACTGCTTTCACTAACCAATCACCCGTCGGATCGCTGTCCGCAGTTTTTAGGTTAAAGGTGTAGAAAGGTCCCACTGGCTGGCGGCTGGTAAGGGTTTGCTTGAGCTTACCGCTGGGGTCAAATAATTGGACAGTGACCGGATGGTTAGGCGGCAAAGTTTTACTCTTATCCTGTAAGGCAAAGGTGAGGTGAATATCATCCCCTGGTCGCCAAACTCCACGCTCTCCATACAAAGTGCCTTTCAAGCCCTTACTAATCGTATCGCCACCAATGTCAAACTGACTGACCTCCAATGCTGTATTAGCATTGACTTTTAAATAAGCTTTGTCAGTCCCTTGCTGTGCGACTAATAGGAAGGGTGTGCTCGGGGTCGCTAACTCTGCAAAACCATCAGCATTCGTGGTACCGCTAGTTAAGACTTGACCTTGAAAGTTTTTCAAAGTCACCGTGGTATTAGCTGAAGGCGCTGCGGTACGTAAATCAGTGGCGATGACATGCACTTTGCCTACTGTATCTTGCTTAGCGATAAGGCCTAAATTGCTTGCTATGAAATTGTGGGTCGCTTTGACAGTATCACTGTAATTGAAATAGCTATCTGTGCAAGCGTCATCACGCTTTTCCCAATCATATTCAATATTTTCACTACTAGCATAGTATTCAGAAATTCCATCCCAACCACTAGCAGTTGAACCCTCATAATCTTCGCTACTGGCTAACGGCTTATCTTGAATCTGTGGAGCGGGCGTACCTGCTGGGCAAGGGAAAGTCGAGTGACGGCGATCAATGGATAATTCTAAGCGATACATTGCCCCCGGCTTGGTTTTAAATAAATCACTCGCATTAATACTATAGCGGTTCCATTGATTCGGATTAGCCGCATTTAAGGGAATAGTTTTGCGCCAAATATAGCGCCCAACCCGCTCAGACTCAGAATCTCCATCCAGACCATTCACTTGTAGGAATTGCTCAATTTTTTCAGGGAAGATTTCCATTGCAGTGATCTGAACTGCATTCACCCCGCGTGCTTCCAATGGAATTTCCATGGCTTGATTATCGGGCAGAATACTGCCTTTGCCGACAAAGCGAATCCCCGGTTTTGGCGGTTCTAGGGTGATACTTTGCTCGGTACGCTCCGTCATTTTGCCTAAATCGGCAGCAGCGGCTTTAATCCCTGCATTCAGAATGACTTTATGCTCGCCTGGCTCAAGTTCAGCAGCTGGATAAACTAATAAGCGATTGCCAACAATTTGGGTTTTAACTTCACCGCTACCTAATTGCACAAGCCCAGTTAAATCTTGTTGAGGATCAAGTGGGTCTGAGAAGCTAATGCTCACATAGGGTTTGCCATCTGCTTGATCGCTTAGAGTTTCAAAGCGTGTGACTGTAAAGCTTTTAATACTCGGCACAGGCAAGGCTTTTTGGCCGCTACTCTGAGTGCCCACAGCATTAAGAGCTTTACCATCCCATTGTAAATTCAAATCGGTAGCAAAAGTTTCGCGAGGAATGGCTTTAACCGTGAAGCGGTGCTCAGTGCCAGTTTCATCATGTTCCCAAGCAATGCTCAGCGGTTTTTGCTGCACACTCGCTTGTAAAACTTTCTCGATTTGATCTGGGTCAACATAGTCAGAACTAAAAATTTTGCCTGATAATTGCAATTGGCTAGCTTGATCAGGAACAGGATCCAAGCCACTGGTTTGCACTTCTAGTTCTAAAGGTTTGGTTTTAAAGCTTAAGTCCAGCTCTGGCGTATCAGCAGGAATATTCAATAAGCCTTGCGGTTTGAGCTTGAGAGTATAAGTTTGCCCAGACGCCAAAGGTGCGTCGGGTAAAAAGATAATCCGACTCGTGCCATCAAACTGAGCTTTGCCTGGTACTTGCGGGCTTAAGCTAATATAAGCATCTGCGCTGGTGCCTACTTTATCTTCAGCCACAATCGCTTGACGAAAGCCTAGACTAATGGGCTGATTGCGCGCTTGAATAAGATTAGGGCGCTGAGCAAGTAGTTCATTCGTAATACGTGCTGGATCAAGCACAGGCTGAGCGGCTGCAATATTATTGGTGTTGCTATTTGTATTTGCATCCGTAGTACCAGCCGCTACTTTGGTAGCCGCATCATCGCCACAACCGCCTAAGCTTAATAAACTTGCAATAAGTAAAGCCAGTGGCAATGCCCTTCGATTCAAAGGCAATATTTTCATTATCGATCCCCGCAAAGGTGTAAGTTATTGTTCCTTAATTTTAGACAGGCATTCTAAACTTTTGTTGTTAGAAAAAATATTTTTAATGGATTTTTGGTGCAGTTTTACAGGAAGAAATGAAAACTCCCCAAGCAATAGACTGCTTAGGGAGCCGGTCAGAGAAAATTAGAAATTAACGGTTTGCCCATCAAATTTAGTGAGGGTGAAAGTTGTTAAATTACCCTCATTTAACAATAACTTAGATTCACTTAGTAAGTTTAGAGCAACTTTTTCACCGAGTAATAAGCCTTGAATCGCATCTTGGCGATAGTGAACACCTGCATAATCACGGGCAATAGCAATATTGCCCGCTAATTTGTTCAATTCAGACCCTACAGTTAAATTTGCGCCATTATAAGGCAGTAAACTTAAACCATCATCGCTGGCAATCACATTGTTATTGAGGCTAAAGGCTTCATTGAAGAAGGCTTTTAGTACCGTCGTACAAGCCCCGGCAATCGTCGCATGACCTGAGGGGTAAGAAGGATGAGTGGGCGAACCTTCTGGATAAACTTGTGGTAATAGATAAGTGCCATAACGCGAGAAAGTTTCTTGCACGCCAGCTGAATTTAACAAGCTCGCATGCAAAGGATAATTGGCTGCACCCCGTATATGATTATGTACTCGACCTGCTAACACTTCGGGACGTAGAGAGCGGTGTACATGCCATTTTTGATGCCAAGCCGCCTTCAAAGCAGCATAGGCTGCTCTAGAAATCATATCTAGAATGTGTGGGCCGCCAAAGGTAATGAATCCTGCCTGACTAGGCGAATTCGCATAGGGATGCGTATCCCGTTGCGCATTGATGCCTAGTAAAATTAAAGCCGCATGTTGAAAAGCTTGGAAAGTGAAGTCTTTATGTACCCACTCAGCCATATCATGAGCATTACGCATATAGCGAGTAGTGCTATCAAAAGCTGTACTTGTAGAGGCTGGCGTACCACGTTGAATTGCTAACCATTGCTCATAGTTAGTCATATGAATATTACTGGTAGCAGGCACTTTATAGCGTTGCTGTAAGGTAAAGGGCCCACAAGGTACATCACGCCATAAGAATTGCGAGACTAAAGGCCCAGTGGTATCACCAGGTAAGCCCACACGGAACAAATTACTAGCATTCACATTGCTATAGTTTCTAAAACGCTTTAAGTCATTAATGGCAGCTGCAGTTTGTGGCTCTTGACCATATTGTGAAAAGGGCACATTCAAAGCCAGCGCATGCCAATACATTTCCACCATCTCACCCGCTAATTGCTCGCTAGATAGAGGGTGGAATTGTGGACAGGCATAAGTATGTGCATCTCCGCCCTCCAATTGATAAGCCAAAGCAGCTTGAGGATTAGCTAGTTTGACACTACCGCCCATAGGAATAGCCTCATAATCACTATGTCTGCCAGAACTAATCGCAGTTAATAGACGGTCATAAGCGATGGGATCAACTTCACCTAGATTATTATGAGGTAAACCTTTGGAGAAGTTAGCAATTTTGCCAGTATATAAACGCTCATCCGCATTGGGCGTTTGGCTAGGAATACTCAAACTATATTGAATCATCGCCGCAAACTGACGAATCGACAGACTTTTACTACGACGTGCTAATACCTGTGTTGATGGTGTAGTGCCATAAAAAAAATTCGCAGCTTGTGCTTTATTGAAAGCACCTGAAAGCAAAGGCAAGGAGCTAAGGGAAGCTGCTGCAAAACCTAGATTTTTCAAGAAGCTACGGCGGCCATTGCTTGATTCTGCAAGGTTATTAAGTTCTGTGGTTGTATTCATGACACTCTGCGCTCAAATTTAATAAATTAATTTTTTAATGAATAAAATTATTAGATATTAAGGAGAGGCTCAGCTATGCGCAGAGCGATAGATGGTAGATATTCATAGATAAGTAAAATTAATTAATGCATCCAAAATAAGTGGGTTTGCGTAAGCCGCGCAAATTTTGGAAAATTCTGTATAAAATTAAACCTACATAGACAACTGACTCCCAGTCATTTATGCTTTCTCTCCAGCGGATATTCGCTATGCAGAATTGAGACAGTTAGCTATGCCCCCACGCGCCATTCATCCAGAGGATAAGTTGCGTAAGCGCGAATCTATTTTGGATGCAGCCCAACATTTATGGGCAACTCATACCGACCGACTCAGTAGTATGGATGCCTTAGCTCAAGCGAGTGGGGTGGCTAAAGGTACGCTGTATTTGTATTTCCGTAGTAAGGAAGAAGTATTACTAGCCTTACATGAGCGCGATATGGAGCAGTTTTTTGGGCGGGTGATTGAACGTGCTCAACAGGCTGAACCCATGCAAGCTCAAGACCTTTCAAAGCTGGTAATTGAGTCTATTCAAACCTCACCCACCTTCATGCCCTTGGCGTCTTTCTGTTTAGGTTTAATGGAACGGCATATTCCAGTCGAGCTAGGCATAGCCTTCAAATTGCGGATTACCGAACAGATCGATAAGGCAGTATTTGTTTTACAACGGCATTTTCCCAACATCAGCTGCGAAATCATGATGCAGTGCTATGCACTCATGCTAGGGCTTTGGCAACTGATCAAACAAAATCCGGTGCACCAGCATTTAGTCGCCCAAGGCATTGAGACGAACTGCAAAGTACCTGCTAGTGAAGATCAGTTTTTACAGTTTTTGGGTAATAGTCTGTCTACCCTACTCACGGGGCTTCTTGCACAAGCTCATTTGGATCATCCATTATGAAAATTTCACCTATTTTAGCCTCATTAAGTATGCTGGCAGCCCTCAGCTTGTCTGCCTGTAAACAAGAAAGCGTTGAAGCTGAACCTATTCGTCCTGCTCAAGTTTGGCAAACCCAAACTACCATCGCACAACAGACTGAAACTTATAGCGGTGAAGTCAAAGCCCGCCAGGAGGTGGATTTAGCTTTTCGTGTTGGTGGGAAATTAATAGAACGCTCAGTTGATATTGGTACAGAAGTCAAACAAGGCCAAATCTTAGCCCGTTTAGATGATGAAGACTCTAAATTATCAGTTAATCAATCAGCGGCTGGCTTACAAGCTAGCATAGGCAGCCTTAGTTCAGCACAAAGCAATTTAGGCGGTGCTCAAGGGCGTTTAGCCAGTTCTAAAGCTAATTTGATTGCTGCCCAAGCAGGCTTAGAAACAGCCTATAGCGCTGTAGAGACAGCTAAATCCAGTGCGGCCGCCGCCGAAGCGGCAGTGGGTGTTGCACAAGCCGAAGTCGACAATGCTCAACTCGAATATAATCGTACCCTCAAGCTGATCAAACAAGGCTTTGCCAGTCAAGCTGTCTTAGATGGTAATACCCAACGCCTTAAAAGCGCTCAGGCGAATTTAAAGTCGGTACAGTCAAATGCCGCCGCTGCGCGCGCGCAGGTCAAAAGTGCGGAGTCTAAAGTTGCTAGTACCCAAGCTCAAGTAAGCGCTGCAGAAGGCGATGTTGCCGCTGCAAATGCGAATATTCAAGCTTTGAACGGGCAGATAAAAAGTGCTCAAGCTCAAGTCGATAGCACTCAGGAGCAACTCAAACTAGTTAAAAATCAATCAGGTTATACGAATTTAATTAGTAGTGTAGATGGGGTAGTGACGCGTACCTTAGTCGAAGCAGGCCAAGTAGTCGCAGCTGGACAAGCAGTCTTAACTGTGGCCAAAGCGGGTGAATATGAAGTACAGATTCGGGTTGGTGAACAAGCGATCCAACAAGCCAAGATTGATACGCCTGCGAGTATCCGTTTATGGGCGGATAGTAATCAGAGTTTACAGGGAAAAATCCGTGAAATAGCTCCAGCGGCCGATGCCAACCGGACTTGGCTGGTTAAAGTCGCGGTCGATGATCCACAGCAGATTTTGAAATTAGGCATGACCGCCACCGTAGCCTTTAGCCAAGATCTGAGCACTCCCGTCACTTGGTTGCCACCGACAGCCTTATTTCAACAAGGTGAGCAAGCGGCTGTCTGGCTGGTGGATGCAAATAAACAAACTCAGCTCAAGCCCATAAAAGTAGAGCGCTATCTCAACAATGGCTTATTGGTTTCTGGCTTAGAGCCGAACCTGACAGTGATAGCAGCTGGCGCGACGCGGGTGCATGCAGGGCAACAAGTGCTTCCTGTACCTTATAATGGCGAAGCCAAGCCGGAGTTATAAAAATGGGCAAAACGAATCTGTCTAGCTGGGCGCTCAAGCATCAGAATCTAGTTCTGTATTTTTTCGTCTTGATTATTATCTTAGGGATTTGGGGTTATACCAAACTTGGTCAAGCAGAAGATCCACCCTTCACATTTAAAGTCATGTTGGTACAAGTGCGTTGGCCGGGCGCAAGTGCTTTAGAGATTGAAAAAGAAGTGGTGAATCGGATTGAAAAAGTGGTAATGGAAACCCCTTATGTCTCCGATGTACGCAGTTATTCCATGCCTTCCACTGCCAATATTATGGTGATCGGGCGCGATAGTGCCGAATCCAAATATATGCCTGAAATGTTTTATCAAGTCCGCAAGCGCGTGCAAGATATCAAAGCAACACTCCCGCAAGGCGTACAAGGTCCTTTTTTTAATGATGAGTTTGGCGATACTTTCGGCAATATTTATTCTTTATCGGGTGATGGCTTCAGCATGGCACAACTACGGGATGCCGCCGATCAAATTCGTAAGGAGCTATTACGCCTTCCCTCTGTGGCTAAAGTATTGTTGATTGGTGAGCAGCCTGAGCGCGTTTATATTCAACTCAGTAATGCCAAAGCCGCCAATCTTGGCATTACGCTACAACAGCTACAAACCACTCTATCGAAGCAAAATGCGATGGTCGCCACCGGTGAGTATGAACTCAGCAGTGATCGGATTATTGTTAATCCAAGCGGACGGTTTACAGATGTAGAAAGCATTCGCAATTTGCCCCTACAGATTGGAACCCAAACCTTAAAACTACGTGATGTTGCCGAGGTCAGTCGCGGTTATATTGATCCACCCACTGAGGTCTTTCGCTACATGGGCAAGCCTGCTTTAGGGATAGGCGTTTCTATGCAGCAAGGCGGCGATATTATTCAATTAGGTAAGAATCTTGAAGCTGCTATGCAGCGCATACAAAACCAATTACCGATTGGCATGGATATTCGCGATGTAAATAACCAACCCGTAGCCGTTAAGGATTCAATCAATGAATTTACCCAATCAGTGCTGGAGGCAGTCATCATTGTCCTTGGCGTGAGTTTCTTAAGTTTAGGCTTACGCGCAGGAACGGTAGTAGCTTTCTCAATTCCTCTGGTATTAGCCGGCACGTTTTTCTGCATGTTTTTGTTTAATATCGGCTTACATAAAATCTCCTTAGGTTCGCTGATTTTAGCGCTGGGTCTCCTAGTTGATGATGCGATTATTGCTGTCGAAATGATGGCACGTAAGTTAGAAGAAGGTTTTGATCGCCTGAGTGCGGCCAGTTTTGCCTATAGCACGACGGCCTTTCCAATGTTGTCTGGAACCTTCGTCACGGTAGCTGGGTTTTTACCGATTGCTACTGCTCAATCGGCAACAGGTGAATATACCCGCGCTATTTTTGAAGTCGTCTCGATTGCGCTGATTCTGTCTTGGTTTGCAGCAGTGTTGATTGTGCCGTGGTTGGGCTATCACTTATTAAAAATCACCCCTCATAGCGAACGCGAGCAAAACAAAAAACTAGGCTTGTTCGGGAAACTTCAAAGTTTTGAGCACAAGCTGACTGATGGCTTTTCTAACTGGTTTCGTTGCCTGATTACCCGCTGTGTGGATTACCCGAAGACCGTTATTTTTATTACTTTACTGGTTTTCGCTAGCTCGATAGCAGGTTTTAAACTCGTTCAGCAGCAGTTTTTCCCCGACTCAATCCGCTTAGAGTTATTGGTGGATTTGAAATTGCCAGAAGGTGCTTCGATTGAAGCAACCACGCAAAATGTAAAGCGTGTTGAGGAGTATCTGAATACGCAAACTGAGCATATTGAAAACTTTGTGAGCTATGTAGGGACAGGTTCACCCCGTTTTTATTTACCGCTAGATCAACAGTTACCTAATCCGAGTTTTGCGCAGTTCGTCATTACGACTAAAGGTATTCCTGATCGCGAAGCCTTGCGCAGTAAGCTGATTACCTTAATGGATAGTGAGCAGTTCTCCCAATTACGTGGACGAGTCTTACGTTTAGAGAATGGCCCGCCAGTCGGTTATCCTGTGCAGTTTCGGGTATCCGGCGATGATTTATGGCAACTGCGTAATCTAGCTGAACAAGTAGCGACTTATATGCGTGCGAATCCGAATTTGCGTAATGTACATTTAGATTGGAATGAACTCCGTAAGTCGATTCAGCTGAAGGTGGATGCAAATAAAGCGATTGCGGTCGGAGTAACACAGTCGGATATTAATCAAGTCCTCTCAAGTACTTTCCAAGGTGCGGCGGTCGGCGAGTTCTTACAAGGTGATCAAGCGATTCCGATTATGGTGCGTGGTGATACTAATGATCGGAATAATATTGATGCCTTAGCTTCCCTAACGATTCCCACGAGTAATGGTAAATCAGTGTCTTTATCGCAAATTGCACAGATCACTTATGTGCAGGAAGAGGGTTTAATTTGGCATCGCAATCGGGTACCAACGATTACGGTTAAAGGCGATATTTATACTAGCGTGCAAGCCCCTACGGTCACGACTGAAATCATGGCGCGCATCAATCAAGATAAATTCATCGAGAATTTACCGCTTGGTTATAACTTCGCGATTGGTGGCAGTGTGGAGGAAAGTGCGAAAGGTGGAGCCTCGATCGCAGCAGGCATGCCTTTATTTATTATTGCCGTACTCACTATTCTGATGCTGCAATTGCAAAGCTTCCAGCGCGTCATTATGGTGGTCTTAACTGCACCGTTTGGCTTGATCGGCGTGACCGCTTTTCTATTGCTGTTTAATAAACCCTTTGGTTTCGTTGCCATGCTCGGCACGATTGCGTTGTCAGGGATGATTATGCGTAACTCAGTGATTCTAGTCGATCAAATCGACCGAAATATTGAAGATGGCATGATTCCACATCAGGCTGTCGTTGATGCAGCGGTTAAGCGTTTCCGCCCGATTATGTTGACCGCCCTCGCCGCGATTTTAGCGATGATTCCTTTATCAAAAAGTGTGTTTTTCGGGCCGATGGCTGTTGCCATTATGGGGGGCTTATTGGGGGCGACTTTGCTGACTCTGTTATTTTTACCCGCTCTGTATACGCTGTGGTTTAAGGGAACACGCGGGAAGCAGGCGTTTGAGGAGGCGCCAATGCCTCAAACTGAGTTGTTGAAGCCTTCGACCCTAAGTACTTAATCCTGATCATTGGCTTATGCAAGGCTAGAGTTACCTCTCTCTAGCCTTTCCGCTATACTCTCCCACTTTCAAAACCTTAGCACGACCCAAGACCATGACTGACCGCTTACAAGAAACCGCTCGCCGCCGTACCTTTGCGATTATTTCGCATCCTGATGCGGGTAAAACCACCATGACCGAAAAGGTTTTATTATTCGGGGGCGCGATCCAGTTAGCGGGAACCATCAAGGGTCGGAAAGCGGGTCGGCATGCGACTTCTGACTGGATGACCATGGAAAAAGAGCGGGGCATTTCCGTGACATCTTCCGTCATGCAGTTCCCGTATAAAGGGCATATTGTCAATCTGCTCGATACCCCTGGCCATGAAGACTTCTCGGAAGATACTTATCGGGTATTGACCGCCGTTGACTCCGCCTTAATGGTGATTGATGTGGCCAAAGGGGTTGAAGAGCGCACGATTAATTTGATGGAAGTCTGTCGCCTGCGGGATACACCCATTATGACTTTCATTAATAAGCTCGACCGCGAGGGCAAAGAGCCGATTGAGTTACTGGATGAAGTTGAAACCGTTTTAAAAATTAAATGTGCGCCAATTACTTGGCCGATTGGCATGGGTAAACGCTTAAAAGGCATTTATCACCTTTATCAAGACAAAGTGATTTTATATAAACCGGATACTGAGCGTCGCCAAGAATACGAAGAAATTCAAGGGATTGATAATCCAGAATTGGATGAAAAGCTGGGTAGTCAGGCCCAAGAGCTACGCGATGAAATTGAGTTAGTCCAAGGGGCTAGCCACGAATTCGATTTGCAGGAATATTTAGACGGAAAACTCACCCCCGTTTATTTCGGTACGGCTTTAAATAGCTTCGGGATTCGTGAGTTGCTTGATGATTTCGTTGAGAATGCACCTGCGCCCCAAGCGCGCCCGACCACCACGCGCCAAGTCGAGGCAGATGAGGACAGTTTCACCGGCTTTGTCTTCAAAATCCAAGCAAATATGGATCCGCAACATCGTGACCGGATTGCCTTCTTGCGAGTCTGCTCTGGTAAATTTGAAAAAGGTATGAAAGCCAAACATGTGCGGATTGGCAAGGATGTAAAAATCCCTGATGCGCTCACCTTTATGGCCTCCGATCGTGAGCATGTCGAGGATGCTTATCCCGGCGATATTATCGGGATTCACAATCATGGCAGCATTCGTATCGGTGATACCTTCACGATGGGTGAAAATCTGCAATTCACTGGGATTCCCAATTTCGCGCCTGAACTCTTCCGCCGTGCTCAGCTCAAAGATCCCCTAAAAATGAAGCAACTGCAAAAAGGTTTGGCGGAGTTATGTGAGGAAGGTGCTACCCAATTATTCAAGCCATTATTGAATAATGACTTAATTTTAGGTGCGGTCGGTGTGCTGCAATTTGATGTGGTCGCACAGCGCTTGAAAGATGAATACAAAGTTGATGCGATTTTTGAAGGCGTGAATGTGACGACGGCGCGTTGGGTTAGCTCCGATAATGAGAAAAAATTTGAAGAGTTCAAAACCAAAGCAGCACAGAACTTGGCGTATGATCATGCGGGTGAATTGGTCTATATCGCGCCCACGCGGGTGAATTTGCAAATGGCGCAGGAAAAATGGCCGGAGATTAAATTCAGCTCGACGCGGGAGCATGGGGTGGCGGGGTAGATAGCCACTCCCGAATTTTAGCTAGAGCTACGCTGCTGCTCGACATAGGCTTTTAGAACTTCATCCATGCGGGTTTGCCAGCCTTTGCCGGTTGCACGGAAATACTCAGTGACTTCTGCGGATAGCCGCACGCTAATTCGCTCTTTGGTCACTTCGGCTTTGGGGCGACCGCGTGGAGCTAAGGGGCGCATCTTTGCCCAAATCACCGGATCAAGCAGCTCGTAAGTATCGGGATCAGCCGCAATACCTGCTTGAATCCTTAGTTCTTCGGCAGCATCGGGTAGGATAGTGCCTGTTTTAAGCATTGGCATAAGCTTGAATCTCCTGTCGAGTGGCACGGCGTAGGCTAATAGCTCGCCAGTGTTCATCATCATATTCAACATAGACAAGGCAGTAGAGCGTCAGTCCGATATAGCCAAAGCCAATCATACGTTGCTCGCCGTAGTCAAAACGTTGATCTTCCGTCGAGATAAAACTATCCCATTCCAATTGCTCAGCAGCCCGCAAGGAAATGCCATGATTTCGTAGGTTGAGCTGATCTTTGTGTGAGTCAAAGTGTATACGCATCAGTAGAATTCATATTTTTATTTATTGTACATACATTATTTGAACTGTCAAATGCAGATTCCACAAAAAAATTTTCGCCACCGCTACACTTGTCCTTTCGGCAAGTTAGCAAGCAGAAGACAGTATTCAGAAAGCAGCAAACAGCTATCAGGGACAATTCACAATCCGAAAACCCATGGCGTTGCAACGATTGGGTGGATGATAGCTGAGGCGGCCACACACTGCAGATAACCGGAGAGATAGTTCCAAGAACCGCCGCGACATATACGAATATCTTCCGATAAATCTGGTTCAATCATACTAGGCAGGTCGAATTTATTTAAACACCAGTCCCAAACATTGCCCGTCATGTCTATAGCCCCAGAAGCTGCTTGCCCTTGCGGATAAATGCCTACAGCAGAGGTTTCATATAAACTTAACGCTGTATCGCAATACGCAGATTCGAACTCGGCTCCCCACGGATACTCGCGCCCATCCGTATCGCGTGCAGCTTTTTCCCATTGCTGCTCAGTGGGTAAGCTAATGTTTAAACTTGTCCTAGCAGAGAGCCAACGGCAAAAAGCAAGGGCTTCATACCAACTCACTTGCTCCACTGGGCGATTGCTCTCTTGCCAACGAGATTGCTGGGTTATCTTCGGCTGATTCAATCCTTGCCACCAGCGTGGATCAGCATAACCATCGGCTGCTTACCTAAAGGCTTGAAATTGGGCATTGGTAACAGGGTAACGGCTGATTTTAAAACTCAGCAAGTTTAAACGCCCCCCGTCTTGATAAGTAAACTCATCTGCTGGAATTTCTAGCCAATCGATTTCGAGTAAGCCTTGTGCGTCTAAGCCGATGCCGAAGCGTTGATCCCAATTGAGCCATGCTAAACCTGTGCTAATCGCATTGCGTTCTTTGGGATTGGGGTAATCAGTTACATCTGTAATCGCTGCTTGCCATTGTTCCCGAAACGGCAATAAGGCTTCAGTGGCTTGTTGTACTAAGGCAATTTCGGCTGCGAGTTTAGGATTGCCAACAGCTAACCATTGCAGGAAAAGGCTGGGCTTTGTTTCATATTCTGCCGCTAGTTTAGCTACTTCTTCCCAGCCATTCGGTCACCACCATTGATCAGGCGGCCATAGCTCGGCAGCAGTAAAACCTTGTTCGCGCCGATACTTGAAACCTTCTGCTGTGAAAAACTCCTATAAGAGTTGATGTGAAAAACGCACCCTTTGAAAATTCTTAGGGATTAATAGCAGAATAAACTTCGTTATTTTTTGAAATACTCCACACCGGCTAAACCTTCAAAATCATTATCCTGAGTTAATACCGTAGCTTGATGTTGCCGTGCAGTGGCTAGAATAATGCTATCTGCCATTGGTATTTTATGCTCTACAGATAATTTCGCAGCACTCAGCGCAATCGACATATCTAAATCGATGACAGTCCCTTGAGCCATAATCGCAGCAGCTTGCAAAGCGGCATCTTCACCACTTTGTTGTAAGATTTTTTTGAATACCTCAAAAATGCTAATCGAGGGAACCAAAAGCTGTTCAGTATCTTCAATCGCAGCTGCAAAATGCTCGGCATTCTTACCTTCAGCGAAATATTCTAGCCAGCCGCAGGAATCGACAACCTTCATACCCGATCACCATCACGTTCAACAGTGGTATCAATACCTTTGAGAAAACCTCTTAGCTCTTTAGCCGTTTTGAATGGAATTAACTCAATACGGTTCCCATAACGCAGTACTTGTAACTTTTGCCCAGCTTGAATTCCCATTGGCTCGCGAATGGCACGGGGAATGACTACTTGAAATTTTGGCGAGATAGTAGTGAGTTGCATAAAAAGCTCCTTAGACTAAGATCGATTAGCATAGTGTAAGACATTTCAATATTAATGTAATAAAATCATAGAAAACGTAAAACCATTTTACTCTAAGTTGCTTAAATCAGGAGTCACCAATCATCGGCTCCAGCTACTTTTCTCCTAAGAATTTGTTAGTGTTAGTTTTCTTATACTCATTATAAAAAAAGCTATGACCAGCGGACTCTTAATCTTTACCTTATTGTTGGTGAGCATCGCCCTTTGGGGAGTCGCAATCTATAACCAGCTGGTTTTACTCAAAAATAATGCCAGCAAGGCTTGGAGTAATATCGCTGTTTTGCTCAAACAGCGTAATGAAGAATTGCCGAAGTTGATTACTGTTTGCAAAGAGCATATGAAATACGAAAAGGATACCTTGCAGCGGGTGATTGAGGCACGTAGCAAAGTCGCTAACGCAATGAATAGTGGTGACTTAAGTGCTTTAGGTGTAGCAGAAGAACAATTACGCATCGGCTTAGGCAACTTATTTGCTGTTGCAGAAGATTACCCAGAATTAAAAGCCAGCCAAGCTTTCTTGCAGTTGCAACGGCGCATTACGAGTTTAGAAGATAGCATTGCGGATCGACGTGAGTTTTATAATGATGCAGCTACCATTAATAATGTGCGTATTGAGCAGTTTCCTGATTTATTGATTGCCCGCCCTTTAAGTTTTAAGCCTTATCGCTTAATGACTTTTTCCAGTGCAGAAAAAGCAGATGTGGATGTCGCTGCGCATTTTCAATCCTAAATGCAAGACATTGGCATTTTCGAGTGGGAACAGGTTGCGCGTAATCAATTTGCTGCGGTAGTACGGCGTGCAGGCTTACTCAACTTTGCAGCACAATTGAAGTTTGTGCCATTGTGGCTATTAGTTTGCTACCTGATGGTACTGAGTAACCCCAATGGGTTGCTGCTATTGGCTTGTTTTAATTTGTGGTTTGCGCTGGGTTTTTTTAAGCGTTACCGTTTAATGCTGGATACGCCACATTCTTTTGTTAGCCATAGTGCTCAAGGTTATGTGTCTTTGCGTGGGCGCGCTTTTCTACCAGCAGGCGAAAGCAGTCGTGGTTTAGCAAATTTACCCGTTACTTTGTGGATTCCCGGTTATATCGAGGATCAACCCTTTGTACTGGATGATGGACATGGGCGCTGCCTACTTTATCCAAAACAGGCTGAAATTATTACCAGCCCTGCTGATACTTATTTAGATTGGCTGCATGCGATTTATCCGGGGCAAGAACTCTATGTGCTCGGCGATATGCACACCCTCAAAACTGATTATCACCAACCACTCCGGCATCGAGTGACTGAGCTGCTATCTCGCTGGAAATTGAAGCCTAAAGTCTTATTAGAAACCTATGATATTAATGGCGATGGACGACTAGATGAGGAGGAGTGGCAAGCGGTTTGTAAAACGGCCGAACGTGTTGCTCAAGAAGATTTTATCAATGAACAGCATACTGTTGGTACTCATGTCATGCAACAATCTAGTGGTGGGCGCTTATTTATGATTACTAATTTGCCACCAGCACGTTTAGCCCACCGCTATCGCCGTGCGATGTGGATGCATACCACAGCTTGGTTAGGCTTGATGCTGATTGTGTATAGTGCCAACCTTTAAGCTTATTGGCTTGCAGCAGGTATTCCTCGGTATAATGGGCTGATAGGCGCTTTGCCCTAACTAAGCTTGATAGGTAAGCCGTGATGTCTAAACTTTTGCTTTCTTCTTCCTTACTAGCTCTGTTGTTGAGTTCTTTAGCTCATGCAGATAGTTACCCTATTGATCAAACCTTCTTTAATGTGGGTGGGCCTAGTAAAGCACCTACAACAGTAGCCGTAACTACCCCTGCAATGCCTGAAGTCAAACAAGAGGATCCAATGCCTGATCCCTCTTTATTTACTCAAGTTAATAATCTATCTGAGCAAAACATTGATAATGCAGTGGACATTTTTGGTTTAGGTAAACGCAAAGCTGCTGAGAATGCCAGCACTGTAGCAAGTACCACGACCACTGCAGCCGATGGCACGACCGTTGCTACTAGTGCTCAAACCAACCAAACAGGTATGCCAGACCCCAGTTTGTTTACTAATCCGGGTACACCGAAGGAACAAACGCGCGATCATCCATTTAAACTGTTTTAATCAAATCCTCGCTTCGGGGCTGATATACTGACGCGCAGTCAACCCCGAAGGATTCGCATGAAAGATGTCATTATTGTAGGCGGCGGCCTAAAAGGCATGCTGACCGCTTTATTCCTGCATGATGCAGGGCTGAAGGTTATGTTGGTCGACCAAAATGAATTAGGTCGAGAATCGTCTTGGGCGGGCGGTGGTTTAATCACGCCTTTATACCCTTGGCAGGCTAGCGCCTTTGTCAGTGCCTTAGTCAAAGATAGCCAGAAGCATTATCCAGCTTTATGCGAGCGCCTCTATCAAGAAACAGGTATTGATCCACAGTGGATTCAATCGGGTCTGATCATCACTGATACAAGTCAGCAGCAGGCCGCCCAAGCTTGGGCAGAAACTTGGGGCTATCAACTCCAATTATTAGAGGGTTCTAGCCTAAGAACCAGTGAGCAGTATCTCAACTCGGATATCAATCAAGCGATCTATTTCCCTGAATTGGCTCAAGTGCGTAGTCCGCGCCTCAATGCTGCTTTGCGTGCTATGTTACGTATGCGCCCTTTGCTGGTCAGTCAACATCAAGCGGTGAAGCAGTTGCATAGTGTGAATGGGCAAATTGCTGGTGTTTATATTGGTAATGATTTATTTAAAGCGCATAAAGTGATTTTAACGGCGGGCGCTTGGACTAGTGCCTTTGCGGAAGTACAGGCTAGTGAATTGCAGTTGCGTCCGTTGTTAGCAGAATCCATTATGTTTCGCACGCCCAAGCAGACTTTACAGCATATGATTGTGCATAAGAATTATTATCTAATTCCACGTAAAGATGGGCGGATTGTTTGTGGCTCAGTGTTTTCTTCTCAAGGTTTGGAGAAATCCCTTAGCGAGCAAGCACAAGCAGAATTACGCGAAGTGGCTGGAGCACTGATGCCTGCTTTGCAGGACTTACCAGTCCACAATCACTGGAGCAGCTTGTTATCTTTCTCGGAAAATGATGAACCGTTTATGGGTGAGCACCCAGATATTCGTGGCCTTTATATTAATGCAGGCCACGGTAGTAATGGGGTTGCTACTGGCTTAGGTTCAGTAAGGGCCTTAGTCGCTCAGGTACTGGCCTAATTAGCCACGCCGCATTTTGGCAAAATCGAGCATCCGTTGGGTGGAACGTAAAGCTTTCACCCGAATCTCCTCATCAACAAAAATCTCGTTTTTGCCCGTTTCTAAAACTTGTAAGAGATTATGTAAGCCATTCATCGCCATCCACGGGCAGTGTGCACAACTCTTACAAGTAGCACCTTCGCCCATTGTCGGTGCAGCCATAAATTCTTTATCTGGCGCTGCTTTCTGCATCTTGTAGAAGATGCCGCTATCAGTGGCAACGATAAAGCGCTTATTCGGCAAAGTTTGTGCGGCTTTAATCAGCTGGGTCGTAGAACCGACTGCATCTGCTAGCTTAATTACTTTCTCAGGTGATTCAGGGTGAACTAACACCCCCGCATCTGGGTATTTCTCTTTCATTTCAGCCAGTGCCAAATGCTTGAATTCGTCATGTACGATACAAGCACCTTGCCAGAGCAGCATATCTGCGCCGGTGACTTGTTGGATATAACGGCCTAAATGTCGATCCGGTGCCCAGAGAATTTTCTTACCCTGTTCATCCAGCCAAGAAATCAACTCCACCGCAATACTGGAAGTCACCACATAATCAGCACGCGCTTTGACCGCAGCACTGGTATTTGAATACACCACTACAGTACGATCTGGATTATCATCACAAAACTTATAAAACGATTCGGCAGGGCATTCTAAATCTAAAGAACATTCCGCCTCTAAAGTGGGCATCAACACACGCTTTTCTGGATTCAGAATTTTTGCAGTCTCACCCATGAAACGTACACCAGCTACGATGAGGGTTTTGGCTGGATGCTCGTTCCCAAACCGTGCCATATCCAAGGAGTCAGAAACATAACCACCAGTTTCATCAGCTAATTCTTGGAGGTCTTGATCCACATAATAATGGGCGACTAATACCGCATCTTGCTCTTTAAGCTTTTGAGCAATTTTGGCTTTGATTTCAATTTTTTGCTCAGCGGTGTAATGCGGGCGTAAAGACTCGACCTGAGCAGTAATCGGAATCTTAATTAATGGCACACTAGGTGTTTTGGCAGTCATGGCGAGCTCTTCATTCAGTAATCGCAATAAGGCTTAAGCATGGGCTAGAACGAATTAGGATTCAAGTTTATCCCACGCCTTCAGCATTTAAGCTTGATGCTATCTAGATTAAAAATAGATCTTAAAGATAGGCGTGACTAGAAGGCTTCTTCTTTTACTTCCTCTGCTTTCGGTTCTAAAGATAAGCCATCTAAAGCAGAAAGACGCTCTGCCGGTTTAACTGCTTCGCCCGTGCCTGTAGGTGTGTCATCTGGGGAGAGATTGATGCGCAGCTTCAAGTTACTGGCAGAATCAGCATTGCGTAAAGCGTCCTCTAAACTGATTTTCTTTTCACGATACAGACGATATAAGTGCCCATCGAAAGTTTGCATCCCCTGCTGCTCGGATTTTTCCATAATCTCCTTAATCGCGCCGACCTCACCTTTCATAATCAAATCACGTACAATCGGTGTGCCTAATAAGATTTCAATGGCAGCGGTACGTTTACCTTCAATCGTGGGGATCAGGCGTTGGGAAATAAAGGCTTTAAGATTAAGTGATAAATCTTGTAAAAGCTGATGATGGCGTTCTTCAGGGAAGAAATTAATAATCCGATCTAAGGCTTGATTCGCACTATTCGCATGCAAAGTGGATAAACACAAATGGCCTGTTTCAGCAAAAGCAAGCGCATGTTCCATGGTCTCGCGGGTACGAATTTCACCAATCAGAATGACATCAGGTGCTTGGCGTAGAGTGTTTTTTAAAGCATCTTCATAGCTATCAGTGTCCACGCCGACTTCGCGCTGACTAATTATGGATTTGCGGTGCGGATGTACATACTCAATCGGGTCTTCGATCGTAATAATATGCCCATCTGAATTACGGTTGCGATAATCAATTAAGGCAGCGAGCGAAGTCGATTTACCAGAGCCTGTGCCTCCTACAAACAAAATCAAGCCGCGCTTTTCCATAATGACGTTCTTTAGGACTTCCGGCAGGCCGATTTTATTGGCATCGGGGATTTCGGTTTTAATATTCCGAATCACCATCGCGACTTTATGCCGTTGCTTGAAAATATTGACCCGAAAACGTCCAATGCCTTCTTCACTGATAGCTAAATTCATTTCCGGTTTGTGTTCAAACTGTTGGCGCTGATCAGCATCCATCAGTTCATAGGCCATTGCATGGACATCTTCTGGGCTTAAGCGTTCACGTGCCAAGGGTTTGAGTGTACCTTGGAATTTAGCAGCAGGGGGGGCATCGGCGGTGAGATATAAATCTGAGCCATCTCGCGTCGCCAGAATGCGTAAATAATCTTTTAATGCCATTTGAGTGATCTCTTATTTTTATAATTCGTGCCAGCTATTGTAACAGTAATTCCCCTAAAGTTGAGTTCAGCTCGTCTGGACACCTATACTTGAGGCAGTTATTCAGGGTTGAAATTATGAAATTTATTAAGCTGCTTGCTTTTCTTCTGAGCCTAAGTCTATTGACTAGCTTGGCCCCCTCGGCTTCTGCTGCGACTCCAGCAACGAAACAACGTCCAAGAATTGGTTTAGTCTTAGGTGGTGGTGGCGCGGCAGGTGTAGCGCATGTGGGGGTATTAAAGGTCTTAGAAGAACAAGGTGTACCCATTGACGTGATTGCAGGCACCAGTATGGGCGCGATTGTGGGCAGTTTGTATGCTGCTGGATATAAAGCAGATGAACTAGAAAAAGTTGTTAAAGCCTTAGATTGGCCCAGCCTGTTTGATGATCAGCAGGCGCGGGAAATGCAAAGCTTCCAACTCAAGCGAGATAATGCGGGGTTTTTTAATACAGGCGAAGTAGGGATTAAAGATAAATCTTTAAAACTGCCTGATGGCTTAGTGAGTGGTCAAAAGCTCATGTTTGAATTGCGCCGCTTATTAGAACGTGTAGCCCAAGTGGAGGATTTCGACCGCTTACCGATTCCTTTTCGTGCGGTGGCTACTGATATTGAAACCGGCGAGCAAGTGGTCTTACGCAAAGGTAATTTAGCCACAGCGGTACGTGCCAGTATGTCGATCCCTGGTTTTTTCTCGCCGATTACGATTGATAACCAAGTCTTGGTTGATGGTTTTGTATCTAACAATGTGCCAGTAGATGTGGCTAAGCAAATGGGCGCGGATATTCTGATTGTAGTGAGCCTGCCCTATTATTTTGAAAAGCGTGATCAATTGAATTCTGCAGTAGCGGTTACTGTACAAGCTATGCAATTTTTAACGGCTAAAAATAGTCTTCCTCAGCTCAAAGGTTTAACTGCTCCAAATATTGTGATTGAGCCAGATTTAAAAGATATCGGTTCTTTATCTTTTAATCGCGTGCGTGAAACGATCCCCATTGGTGAAAAGGCGGCTCGTGCGCAGTTAGGGGCAATCAAACGTTTAGCGGCCTATGCACCCAATTACAAAGAAACGCAATTAGCCAAACGGCAAGCGGATGAGCAAGCAGAGCAAGGGATTCGTGATGGGCGGGTAGCAAAAATTATTTTGGAGAATAACTCTAGCCTTAAAGATTCTATCTTGCTCACCCGTTTAGGCATTAAAGCAGGCGATGCTTTGAATATTGCCCAATTGCAGCGTGGCTTAGACAATATGCATGGGCTGGGTTATTTCGATATTGTTGATTATAGCCTCACGCCAGCGGGCAAAGACTGGTATGACTTACACATTATCGCTCGGCAGCGTTCCACAGGTGATCAGCGCTTACGTTTTGGTTTTACCCTAGATGATAATTTTGAAGGTGATGCTAGCTACCAATTAGGGGTTAGACATATTCTGAAAGGGGCGACTAGTATGGGCACTGAATGGCGCAATAGCTTAATAGTAGGTGACCGTTTACATGCTGAAACCCAAGTTTTGCATCCGCTGAATGATCGCCAAGGTGCTTTTATTGATGCCCGTGCCTGGCATGATCGCCAAGATTTTTACGAATATGTGGGTAAAGATCGTTCAGCCGAGGTTCGTTTAGGTGAAACAGGGATTGAAGCGAACTGGCGGGCAGATGTTGGTACTTCGAGTGAGTTGAGTGCAGGCGCTATCTATCGCAATCTTACCCCGGATATTAAAACTGGTAAGCTCACTTTCCCCGGTGAGTCCTTACAAATTGCAGGCCTTGAGCTGGCTTATAATGCTGATACTTTAAACGATGCCGATTTTCCAAACAGTGGAGAGTGGTTGCAAGCCGAATATGTACATGGGTTTAAAGTGATTGGCGCAGATGTTGAGTTTGATCGCCTTAAACTCGCCGGTGGTAAAGTTTGGACTGAAGGTAAACACCGTGTGGCGTTTAGAGGCCAAGTGGCCAGTACCTTCCGTGATAATACGTTCATTACTGAGCAGATTGGCTTAGGGGGGTATAATAGCCTTTCAGGATTGTCTCCCAATCAATTGCGCGGCAACCATGCTGCCTTAGGGCGTGGTACTTATATGTATGAGCTGGCTGATTATCCTGGAGTAGCGAAAGTCTATGCAGGTGGCTCTATAGAGTTGGGTAATACTTGGGAAAAGGCTAAAGAAGTCAGTTGGGGGAGCTTATTGCTTTCAGGTAGTTTATTTGTGGGCATGGATAGCCCTATTGGCCCTGCCTTTGTCGGTTTAGGGCATACAGAAGGCTATGACTCGGCTATCTTCATGCATGTTGGGCGTAGTTTTTAGCTTATGCGCTTGGATCAATTTGTCAGCCAAGCCTTGCAGATTTCACGTAATGAGGCACAAAAGCTCATTCGCGCCGGTTTTATTAGTGTCAATCAAGAGGTGGCCACTAAAGCGCCACAAAATCTGCCAGTTAATGCACAAGTTGCTTACGCGGATGAGCCGCTTAGCTTACCCGGCTTATTGTATCTGATGCTACATAAACCCTCTGGGGTGATTAGTGCAACCGAAGATCCTAGTCAGCGTACGGTATTAGATTTAATCCAACATCCGCATGTGCGCCTGCTGCATCCAGTGGGGCGTTTGGATAAGGATACGACCGGCTTATTGCTGTTGACTAATGATGGTCAATGGTCACACCGAATCACCGCTCCACGTCAGCATGTACCCAAAGTTTATCTAGCCCAACTCGCGGAAGCCCTGAGCGAATCAGCCGCTCAACAGCTAAGACAAGGTGTGTTTTTACACGGTGAAACGCAAGCGGTTGTAGCTTCTAAGGTCGAAATTCTTCCAGATCAACAAGTACGCCTGATCATTCATGAAGGCAAATACCATCAGGTGAAGCGGATGTTGGCCGCTGTAGGCAATCGGGTGGAGGCCTTGCATCGTGAGCAGATTGGGGCTTTAGCTTTGGATCCTGCACTAAGTCTAGGTGATTGGCGTTTATTAACCAGTGCAGAACTCGACTTAGTGTTTGCCCCTACTTAAGCTTTGCCTTGAATCGCTTAAGTTCCATGCAATTTCTAAGGTTAGTTGAGTGATTTTTCTAGGTTTTACTATACTCAGTTAATTCCTGACTAAAAATATCAGGTATTACCAGAGGTCAATAAAGGCTATAAATCAGTCAAGATAGTTTGTGTGGGCTTTGTTTAAGGAGAGTAAACATGGAGCAATTCATCAGTAGACCAACCACTGCCTCACCCGCACCGCATGCGGACGATCTATTCAAAAGCTATCCTGTTCGACAGGTGGATGCTTCTGCTATTCCCCGTTGGTTGAAAAAAGCTTGGGAAGATATTCAGGCGAACCCAGCAGCCAGCCTGTTTTATGGTGCTGTCTTTGCCATTGTTGGCATTATCCTTAGTATGTTTTCTGCGGCTAATCCGGCCTTTGCAGTCGCTTTTACGAGCGGTTTCTTTTTAGTAGGCCCTTTTTTGGCTTTGGGTTTATATGTACTGAGTTGGCAGCGCGATCAAGGCAAAAAAGCTGATTTTGGAGCTTCACTCGTAGCTATCCGCCATAATAGTTTAGGCTTAGGTTTATATGCTTTAACGCTGAGCTTCTTGATGGTACTTTGGGTACCTGCTTCTGCCATGGTAATTGCTCTATTTTTCAATAATATTGCTTCTCTAAGTACTATGACAGGCTATGCAGCTCTGTGGGATGGCCTCCTGCATATGAATAATAGCTTTTGGTTTAGCTTGAGTTTTATGGGAGTGGGGTTCTTGTTTGCTGTAGTTGCTTTTGTCACAGGCGTGGTGACCGTGCCTACTTTGATTGAACGCAAAGCAGACTTAATGACCGCTATTACCACCAGTTTCCGTGTCTGTTTAACTAACCCTAAAACTATGTTGCTATGGGCTATTACCATTACTATTATCATTGGTTTAGGGCTTTTGACTTTTAACATCGGCTTGATTATTGCGATGCCTTTAATCGCACATGCTAGCTGGCATGCTTATCGTGATTTGATTGATAAAGATGCCAGCATCCGTTAATTGAACCGAAAGCTCGCTGGATGCGACAGATTTAGTAACACTCATTTCCGATTCCATTTTCATTTCCTTACTTACTGTTATTTACTGGTAACCCGACAAAGGTTACCAGTCCTCTTTCTGAGCTGTGCTATAGTGCGGGGCTGTTTTGAGCCATCCTGCTATTGAAAATGAGCACTGCTTTTGTTCCTCCTTATCCTAAACGCCATGCTTCAGCGCTTGGTGGTATTGCTACACTCTTAAGTGCTAAGCGCGATTTATTATCCTTTTGGAGTGAGGATTCTTTTCGCTACCAATTTATGAGTCGGCGCATCTTAAATCGCTCGATTTTTATTGCAAACACGCCTGAACTGGTCAAATACGTGTTTGTAACTCAAAAAGATAATTACGAAAGCAAAAGCCCTCAAATGCGTAAAGCGCTCGAGCCACTGCTAGGAGATGGCTTATTTATTAGCGATGGCGAACTGTGGAAAAATCGCCGCCTGCTCCAAAATGGCTTATTTGATACCACGCATATCCAAGCTTATAGCCAAGTGATGATTGATACCTCGGTCGAGATGCGCGAGCAATGGGCGAGTCTACCCAGCGGTGCTAGGATTGGTGTGCTTTCAGCAATGGGGCAACTTACTTCTGAGATTATTGCGCGTACTTTATTTGGAGCGCGTTTAGGTACAGATGCGGCGGCGGTGATTAATGCCTTTGCCGAATACCAAGCAGCCATCGAACAAATTCATGTCACCAACTTTTTAGGTTTACCAGAGTGGCTGCCAATGGGTAGCTTGAAAATGTCCTCGGCTAAAAGCTCCGCTAAACGTATTCATGCGATTGTGGATCATGTCATTGCTAAAGGCGAACAGGGCGGCTACGAACACACTTTATTAAATGAATTATTAGCTGCTAATCAACGTACTAAAGGCGAGGCTATTTCCCGGGAAGGAATTCGGAATGAATTGATCGTTCTTTTTATGGCTGGACACGAGACGACTGCGAATGCATTGTCTTGGGTTTGGTATTTGCTCTCGCAAGCCCCTGAAGTTGAAGCAAAAATGCATGCGGAAATTGATAGCGTGCTAGCGGGGCGTTTGCCGACTTATGAGGATGTGCCTCATCTACCCTATACGCGCGCCGTGTTTGAAGAAACCATGCGCTTGTATCCACCCGTGCCGATTTTATCGCGCCAAGCCAAGGCTGAAGACACAATTCGCCGCCGTAAGATTCCCGCAGGCTCGATTATGCTAGTAGTGCCTTGGCTCTTGCATCGGCATAAGGATTATTGGGAGCAACCCGATGCTTTTATTCCCGAACGCTTTATGGATGTGAATAAGCGTCCCGATAAGTTCTTATATTTACCGTTTAGCGTGGGGCCACGTGTGTGTATTGGCAAAATGTTTGGCATGGTTGAGGCCGTGCTAGCCATTTCAACTCTAGCCCAGCAATTCCGCCTGACTTTGCCGCAAGGTACGGCTGTAACTCATGAATGTCGTCTGACTTTACGCCCGCGTGGTGCTTTAGAGATGCAATTGGAGCGCCGCTAATGGAGTGTCGTGCAGGCTGTGCGGCCTGTTGTATTGCGCCCTCCATTAGCTCGGTTATGCCTAAACATCCACAAGGCAAAGCTAGCGGAGAAGCCTGCCTGCATTTAACCGCTGATTTACGCTGTGAGCTATTCGATAAGCCAGCGCGCCCTAAGGTCTGCTCAAGCTTAGTGCCGACATCTGAAATGTGCGGTGAAAATCAAAAACAAGCTTTAGCGCATCTTTTTTGGCTTGAACAAGTGACTGCCTCGTAGATAAATTACTTAAAAATCAAAACTATAGATTAAGTTTATTAATCCAATATTCATTATTGAGATTTCCAATTTTAGCCACTGCTTACTTTAAGCTATAACCGAATGTCGACATCTTTATCCAAGTTTTTAAGGAATTAGCTCATCATGACGGACAAAATCCAGCTCGGTAGTTTGCAGGTTTCCACACTTCTGCATAATTTCGTCAATCAGCAAGCGCTGCCCGGAACAGGGATTGAGCCTGCGGTGTTTTGGGCTGGGCTGGAACAGATCGTGAATGAGTTAGCGCCGCGTAATCGTGAGTTGCTTGCTAAACGTGACGCGCTGCAAGCGAAAATTGATGCTTGGCATGTAGCGAATAAAGGCCAATTCAATTTCGCTCACTACAAAGCATTCTTGCAAGAAATCGGTTATTTATTGCCCGAAGGTGCTGATTTCTCGATTAGCACGGAAAATGTCGATGCTGAAATTGCCACGATGGCAGGCCCGCAGTTAGTCGTGCCGGTGATGAATGCGCGCTTTGCTTTGAATGCGGTGAATGCACGTTGGGGCAGCTTATATGATGCTCTGTATGGCACCGATGCGATTCCTTCTACCGAGGGTGCGGAAGCAGGCAAAACTTATAATCCAGTACGTGGCGCGAAGGTCATTGAATTTGCAAGAAATTTCTTAGATGAAGCAGTTCCATTAGCGTCTGGCTCGCACAAAGATGCCACTGCCTATGCGGTGGTGAATGGTGCGCTCCAAGTTAGTTTAAAAGACAGCTCTAAACAGAGCTTAAAACAGCCAGAAAAATTTGTGGGTTACAAGGGTGAAGCAGCGAATCCTAGCGCGGTACTGTTGAAAAACAATAATTTGCATTTTGAACTGCAAATCAATCGTGCAGGTACCATTGGTAGCAGTGATGCCGCTGGCGTGAATGATATTTTGATGGAAGCCGCACTCACCACCATTATGGACTGTGAAGATTCGGTAGCTGCCGTTGATGCCGTGGATAAGGTATTGGTTTATAGCAACTGGCTGGGCTTGATGAAGGGTGACTTGCAAGAAGAAGTCAGCAAAGGCGGCAAAACCTTTACGCGCTCGATGAATCCTGATCGTGACTATACCGCAGCTAATGGCCAAGCTTTGAGCTTGCATGGCCGCAGTTTGTTATTCGTGCGTAATGTCGGTCATTTGATGACTAACCCCGCCATTATCGACAAAGACGGCTATGAAATCCCCGAAGGCATTATGGATGGCTATCTGACTTCGATGATTGCGCTACATAATATCAAGGGCAATACCAGCGCGAAAAACACTTACACCGGCTCGGTTTATATTGTGAAGCCGAAAATGCACGGCCCTGAAGAGGTCGCCTTCACCAATGAATTATTCGCACGTATTGAAGATGCTTTAGGCATGACGCGCAATACCCTGAAAGTGGGCATTATGGACGAAGAGCGTCGCACCACGGTGAATTTGAAAGAATGCATCCGTGCCGCTAAAGAGCGTGTGGTGTTTATTAATACCGGCTTCCTAGATCGGACTGGTGACGAAATTCATACCTCGATGGAAGCGGGCGCGATGATTCGTAAAGGCGATATGAAATCCGCGTCGTGGATTAAAGCCTATGAAGACTCTAACGTGGATATTGGTTTGGCATGTGGCTTACAAGGGCGTGCGCAAATCGGCAAAGGCATGTGGGCGATTCCTGATCAAATGGCTAATATGCTGAGCACCAAAATTGCCCATCCGCTGGCGGGTGCGAATACCGCATGGGTTCCATCGCCCACAGCCGCGACTTTACACGCACTGCATTATCATAAAGTGGATGTGTTTGCGCGCCAAAATGAATTGAAGAGCCGTAAAGCTGCGAGCCTAGATGATATTTTGACGATTCCAGTTGCGCAAAATCCGAATTGGAATGCGGCTGAGATTCAGCAAGAACTCGAGAACAATGCCCAAGGCTTATTGGGCTATGTGGTGCGTTGGGTGAATCAAGGCGTGGGCTGCTCAAAAGTGCCTGATTTGCATGATGTGGGTTTGATGGAAGACCGCGCCACTTTGCGTATTTCTAGCCAACATATGTGCAATTGGCTGTATCACGGTATCTGTACCGAAGCGCAAGTGATGGACGCTTTAAAAGCGATGGCTGAAAAAGTCGATGCGCAAAATGCCAACGATCCGACCTATACCAAAATGTCCGACAATTTTGATAACAGCGTGGCCTTCAAAGCCGCTTGCGATTTAGTGTTTAAAGGCCGTGAGCAACCGAATGGTTATACCGAGCCTCTGTTACATAAGTATCGTCAGGAAGCGAAGGTGGCCTTGTTTTTCTAAATAGCCTCTAATGACTTCAAACTAAGCCATCCCTTGAGGTGGCTTTTTTATTGGAATTTCATTTAAAGCTAAGCATCCTTTTCATAAGGCAAGTTATAGCTGTTCGTTTGTTTACAAGTATTGCCGCTGAAAGAGGATGATGAACTTGAGCTACTACCGTGAAAGCACAGAAGAACCAGCCCTAACGCGCCTTATAACTTGCCGCTTCCTCATGAATACGTCGCAATCCTACAATAGTTGCCAATTCATCAGGCAAGTAAATAGGCAAGTCGACGGGAGTAAAATCGACTTTATTACGGGTGACTATGCCTACTACACCAGCGCGTTTTGCTGCTTCGTATAAAACTGCATCTTCAAAGTCTTTAATACTTGATTCAATAGCCGTTTGGATTACTGGATAATTAACAGCTGCTATCTCAAATAACTGTAATAATTTCTTCAGGGTCGTACGCGCTTGAGTTGTACCTAAAGCTTTACTTATCAGATAGTCGATAGTGGTCAAGGTAGTGGCGCATAAAAAACCTTGTATCTGTTTTTCTTCAACTGCAGCGACTAATACAATAGCACTAGGTGCAAAGGGCTGACGATTGAGAATCACATCTAGAATCACATTGGTATCGAATAAGATTTTCAACGATGCTTCTCCGCCTGATACTCACGGTAGCTGTTTTCATCCAAGCCACTATTTTCCAATAAGCCCGTTAAACTGCGTGTAATCGGTGGTGAAACCAAGGTTTCCTTAGTGGGCTTAAGCAGGCTGAAATAATCAGAAACCATTTGGGATAAAGATAAACCATGCTGCTTAGCATAAAGTTTGGCTTGTTCGATCACACTATCATCTAAGCGTAAAGTTAGTTTGGTCTGCATAACTCACCATTGACGTACATTTTTATATTAATTGTACGTCTAAAATTATCCACTCACAAGATAAACCCACTATGCCCTCCGCGCTTACGGCGTTAGAATGCGGTTTTACCCAACCGTTTTGCTCAGGAGATATTTCATGCCCGTTTACCGTTCCCGCACTTCCACCGCAGGTCGCAATATGGCTGGCGCACGCGCGTTGTGGCGTGCTACCGGAATGAAGGATGACGATTTTCAAAAACCGATTATTGCGATTGCCAATTCCTTTACCCAATTCGTCCCGGGGCATGTGCATTTAAAAGATTTAGGGCAAATGGTCGCGCGCGAAATTGAAGCGCACGGCGGGGTTGCCAAAGAATTCAATACGATAGCGATTGATGATGGGATTGCGATGGGGCATAGCGGTATGCTGTATTCCTTGCCCTCGCGCGAAATTATTGCCGATGCGGTCGAGTATATGGTGAATGCGCATTGTGCCGATGCGATTGTCTGCATTTCCAACTGCGACAAAATCACCCCCGGTATGTTGAATGCCGCGATGCGCTTAAATATTCCGGTGGTCTTCGTCTCGGGTGGGCCGATGGAATCCGGCAAAGCCTTAATTGATGGCAAAAACGTTAAGCTCGATTTGATTGATGCGATGGTTTCCGCTGCAAACCCGAATGAAACCGATGAAAACGTGACTAAAATGGAGCGTTCAGCCTGCCCAACCTGTGGCTCGTGTTCGGGGATGTTTACCGCGAACTCCATGAACTGTTTAACCGAGGCTTTAGGTTTAAGCTTGCCCGGGAATGGTTCTTTATTGGCGACGCATGCGGATCGAAAAGAGTTATTCTTAGAAGCGGGTCGCCTTGCAGTACGTTTAGCTAAGCGCTATTACGAACAAGACGATGAGTCAGTGTTACCCCGTTCGATTGCGACGAAAGCCGCATTTGAAAATGCGATGTGCTTAGATATTGCGATGGGTGGCTCGACCAATACCGTATTGCATTTACTCGCTGCAGCTCAGGAAGGCGAAGTCGATTTCACCGTGGCGGATATTGATCGTTTGAGCCGTAAAGTACCAAATTTGAGCAAAGTCGCCCCCGCTACCCAGTTGTATCACATGGAAGATGTGCATCGTGCCGGTGGGGTAATGGCGATTCTAGGTGAATTGGATCGTGCTGGCTTGATTAACCGCAGTTGCAAAACGGTACATAGCAGCGATATGGGCGCGGCTTTGGAAAAATGGGACATTATGCGTAGCAAAGATGACGCTGTGCATACCTTCTATAGCGCAGCACCCGGCAATGTACCAACCCAAGAGGCCTTTAGCCAAAACAAACGCTGGCAAGAATTAGATACTAATCGCGAAGGCGGCTGTATTCGCGACAAAGCGCACGCTTACTCACAAGATGGCGGCTTAGCAGTGTTATTCGGCAATATCGCGCTGGAAGGCTGCGTGGTGAAAACCGCGGGTGTGGATGCCAGTGCTTTAGTGTTTTCTGGCCCTGCACGGATCTTTGAATCGCAAGATGATGCAGTAAGCGGTATTTTGACCGATAAAATCAAAGCCGGTGATGTGGTACTGATTCGCTACGAAGGTCCACGCGGTGGCCCGGGTATGCAAGAAATGCTTTATCCGACTTCTTACCTTAAATCCAAAGGCTTAGGTAAAGTTTGCGCTCTCATCACCGATGGACGTTTTTCCGGTGGTACATCGGGCTTGTCGATTGGACACGTTTCCCCAGAAGCGGCGGAAGGTGGTGCAATTGGCTTGGTGGAAGAAGGCGATTTGATCGACATCGACATCCCGAATCGCAGCATCAATCTGCGCGTGAGTGATGAAATCTTAGCGCAACGCCGAGCAGCAATGGATGCAAAAGGCTCAGCAGGTTGGAAGCCAGTGAATCGCGAACGTAAAGTCAGTGCTGCTTTAAAAGCCTATGCGGCAATGACCACGTCCGCTTCACGCGGTGCAGTGCGCGATGTGAGCCAATTGGAGAAGTAATCGCGTTGTTTCTGAAGAAGCTCCCATGAGGAGCTTCTTTGCAAATTCGCAAAAATCGCCTAAGATAGTTTTATCGAAATTCAATCCATCAAACGGAGGATACCCATGATTGTCAGCAACCCTACTCAATTAAGCACTGCATTTGTCACTAGCCGGAAAGATGTGGAATAGCCCAAGCGTTATTTAGCTTTTTATTCTTAAATTCCGCTCGTTTCCCGCGCTATCACCCTCTCGCATCCTGCTAGTTTCAAGTGCTTCTTATTACATCTATTCCTTTGAGTAGCAGCACTATATGCAAAACTATTCTCTATTAAATTTAGGTTGGAAAGCGTTTTTCCAACAACAATTAGCTTTATCTGAAGTAGAAACTTATTCACCCGCGCGCGTCTTCGCCCAACATCGTTCAGAGTATTTATTGCTCGGCGAACAGGGCGAGATGCGTTTACCGATTTTGCACTCCATGCCAGCTTTAACGGTTGGCGACTGGGTATTAGTCGATGCGCAACAGCGCTTGGTGCGCGAATTGGAACGCTTTTCGCTATTTAGCCGCAAAGCTGCTGGACATAAAACGGAGCTACAATTAATCGCCGCGAATGTGGACACGGTGTTTATAGTCGCATCCTTAAATGAAAACTTTAATCTCAATCGCCTTGAACGTTATTTAGCCTTAGCACATGAGGCGCAAGTGGAGCCAGTAGTCGTTCTCACCAAAGCCGATTTGTGCGCTAATCCCGATGACTATGTGCAGCAGGTACGCCGCTTAGATCGTTTATTAATGGTGGAAGCGGTGAATGGTTTGGTTGCCCAAAGTGTCCATATACTGCAAGCGTGGTGTGGACAAGGACAAACCATTGCGGTATTGGGTTCGTCGGGTGTTGGCAAATCTACCTTAATTAATACGCTCTTGGGCGCGCCTACCCAACAGACACAAGCGACTAGTCGTGGGGAAAATAAAGGTCGCCACACCACGACCTCACGTTCTTTACACGCCATGCCAACCGGTGCCTTATTGCTCGATACACCGGGCATGCGTGAGTTGCAATTGAGTGATTGTGAAGCTGGAGTGGCTAATACCTTTGCTGAAATCAGCGAGTTAGCCTCGTATTGCCGCTTTAGTGATTGCCAGCATGAGCATGAGCCGGGCTGTGCGGTACAAGCAGCGCTGCAAGCGGGTGAGCTAGAGTTAAGGCGTTTGCAAAATTATCGTAAATTACAGCGTGAACAAGCCTATAATTCTGCAAGTTTGGCAGAAAAACACGCTACAGAGCAACGTTTTGGGCGTTTGATTAAATCAATCCAAGCCGCACAGCGTAAAGAAAAACAGGGATATTAAGCTAATGCAGTGGACAGTCGAACATTTATTCGCTGCCGCACAAACCCAACCGCTGGGGCCTTATCAAAAGCCCAGCGGTATTTGGAAAACGGCGGTGGAACAGGTAACAGTAAACGCACTAGGGATTATTGGTGATATTCAAGCCGATAAACGCTATCACGGCGGGGTGGAAAAAGCTCTGCATCAATATGCAGTAGAGAATTATGCGGTATTAGCCCAACACTATCCGCTATTAGCTGCGCAATTTAAAGCGGGCAGCCTAGGCGAGAATTTAAGTGCTAGCGGCATGACCGAGCAGAATGTGTATATTGGTGATATTTTTCGAGTGGGAGGCGTGACCCTACAAGTCTCTGAGCCACGCGAACCCTGCTCAAAAATCAACACTAAGTTCGCTAATAAAAGTTTAGTGAAGTTTATTGCTCAGCATTATATCTATGGTTGGTATTATCGAGTCTTGGAGCAGGGTGAGATTCGAGTCGGCGATAAGATTGAGCTGTTAGAGCGCCCGAATAGTATTTCGATGTATGAGTTTTTAAAGCGTTTCAATGCTACCCAGGTGGCTCCTGAACTGCTTGAGGACTTAGTGCAATGCCAAGGTTTAAGTGCCCTTTGGCAAAATAAAGTACAGCAAAAATTAACTGCTTTACGGCAAGTTAAGTTATCTTGTTGATACTTTTTACTGTCCTGACTAACTATGAACTTAATCGTGCCTCTGAGTTTCAGCTGCTTGCTACAGCGAATTAAATTACCTCTGTTTATGCTAGTAGGGATTCTGTGTTTGGGGGTAAGCACTACCTTACAAGCCGCTGAGGATCCCTTTTTAAATCTACTGGATAACTCTGCAGCCACTACTGAAACGCAAGTCTTAGATGGGAAAGAGATTAGTACGGATCTCACCACGCAAGATGATGAGAAAATTCAGCAGCGCTTAGCTCAGCTTTATCAAGATATTGATAGCTTTCGTGGTTTACGGGTTTCAGTGAAAAATTCGATAGTTACGATTACTGGCAAATTAGACACCAATACGAATGCTACCCGTGCTATTCAGTACGCCCGTCAAGTCAAAGGTGTGATTGGCGTTAATAATAAAATCACGGTCGATCGCAGTATTAGTCGGCGACTCGCTAATACTTGGACTCGGATTGTCGGAATTGCTAAAGACGCGATTGGCTCTTTACCTGTACTAATGATTGCGCTGTTTGTGTTGTTTATTTTTTGGTGGTTAGGTCGTTGGCTAGCTAAGCGTCAAAGCTTTTATCGGCGCATCAGTGATAACTACTTTATCTCAAATCTATTAGGACAAATCGTTAATATCGCCATATTAGGTGCTGGCTTTTTAGTGGCTTTAGTTATTTTAGATGCCACTAGTTTAGTAAAAACTATTCTAGGTGCTGCTGGTATCGTGGGTTTAGCCATTGGTTTTGCAGTGCGTGATACCGTGGAAAACTATATAGCTAGCATCTTGCTGAGCGTAAGAAATCCCTTCAGTATTAATGATTTAGTTCGTATTGATACACAAGAGGGGCGGGTCGTGAGTTTAACTTCGCGTGCCACCATGTTGCTGTCTTTAGACGGCAACTATATACGTATTCCTAATGCTACGGTCTTTAAAGCCATTATTGTTAATTACAGTAGCAGTCCAGAACGCCGCTTTAGTTTTGACCTTAGTATTGATAGTAATCAAAATATTTTGCAAGCCCAAAAAATAGCGCGTCAGGCTTTGAAAAAGGCTGAAGGTGTTTTAATCGAGCCAAGTCCTGTGGTGTTAGTGCAAGATTTGATGGAAGATAAAGTAATTTTGCGTCTGCAGGCATGGGTCAATCAGGATAACTACAGTTTGAGTAAAGTTCGTAGCCGCTCAATTCGTGAGGTCAAGCAAGCTTTTGAAGAGGCGGGGATTTTTAGCATAGAACAGCCTTTGATAGAGCCAAGCTTGCCTAAAGAAGATTTACTAGAGCAGGCTGAGACTGATGACTTAAGTGCCGAACAAGCGACTACTGCGAAAGTGTTAGCAGCTCAGGTGAATAATGAAGAGAATTTACTCACGCCTAAGGCACCGAAAGAACATCGAGTACCTTAAGCTGGTGTAAGGCTAGAGCTTAATCTAGCCCGTTTTGCGTTGCTGATTGGAGCGACGATTCCGATTGCGATTACCTGGCTCTACTGCTTTTAGGTTTTTTGAAGCTTTCGGTTTAATGGGCAATAGCTTGGCAGTTGGTTTGGCCTTAGCAGTTGCTTTCGCTGCATTCGGCGCTTTGTTCACAGGGTTAGCTGGTTTTTGTTTAGGCGCGGTATGTGGCACATTATGCTCTGGTTCAAAACCATCCACTTGCTGGCGTTGGAATTTGCGTTTGATTAGTTTTTCAATGTCAATCAACTGCTTAGCTTCATCTGCGCAAACTAAGGAAATCGCTTGCCCTTTAGCACCTGCCCGCCCTGTACGGCCAATGCGATGCACATAATCTTCGGCGACTTGGGGTAAATCAAAGTTCACTACTTGGGGTAACTGGTCAATATCAATCCCACGAGCAGCGATATCGGTTGCGACTAAAATCTGTACTTTACCTTGTTTGAAACCTGCTAAAGCTTCTGTGCGTTGATTTTGGCTTTTATTGCCATGAATCACAGCAGCA
The DNA here is from genome assembly GCA_008015155.1 of Thiothrix sp. Taxonomy (GTDB): domain Bacteria; phylum Pseudomonadota; class Gammaproteobacteria; order Thiotrichales; family Thiotrichaceae; genus Thiolinea. The sequence continues at coordinate 47,533 of SSFA01000013.1, read as the reverse complement.
ACTACCCCAATACTCGTTAATTGGCGCACTAAGCGGTCAGCACCATGCTTGGTTTTACTGAAAACTAAAGCCTGCTCCCATTGCTGTTCTTTAATTAGATGGGCGAGTAAGGCTGTTTTTTTAGCTTTATCGACTTCGTAAATGATCTGCTCAACGGCGGTGGCGGTAGAGTTTTTCGGGCTAACATTAATCTCAATTGGATTCTTTAATAAACCTTTAGCCAGACTACGAATATCTTCAGAGAAGGTTGCGGAGAATAACAAATTCTGACGTTGTTTAGGTAAGAGCGCGAGGATTTTACGAATATCCGTAATGAAACCCATATCCAACATCCGATCCGCTTCATCTAAGACTAGAATTTCTAAATCATTAAACTGGATCGAGTTTTGCGCATATAAATCTAATAAACGCCCTGGGGTAGCGACTAGAATATCAGCACCGCGACGTAACCGCATCATTTGCGGATTGATTTTAACCCCACCAAACACCACTGCCGAGTGCAGACGTAAATGCTGCCCATAGGTTTGCACGCTGTCATGCACTTGGGCGGCTAATTCGCGTGTTGGTGTCAGCACTAAGGCGCGGACACGATTACTACGTACCGGCTTGCCCAAATTCAAGCGATGTAATAATGGCAAGGTAAAGCCAGCGGTTTTGCCAGTGCCTGTTTGGGCAGCTGCCATCAAATCGCTACCTTTTAAAATCGCTGGGATCGCTTGGGCTTGAATCGGTGAGGGCTGGGTATAACCTTTGTCTTGCACAGCCTTTACTAAGGCTAGATCTAAACCTAACTCATTAAATGTCATGATCAACTCTTCTAAGTGCCTAATTGCTTAGACTGACTATAAACGGCAAAGCCGGATTTATGCGTTTAAACGCAGCGCGGCATGCAGTAATTGGCACTCAAAGGAGGGGCTGATCGAGGGTAGGTATGATCAAACAACTAAGGATGTCGCAGTATCGCTTAGCTTGCTATAGCTAAACAGAAGGCGGAGACTGTAACATGCTGCGATGCAATAATCACGTTTTTTTAAGTAGTTAGCTAAAGAAAAAGCCTAGCTAAACATGGAAGTTTCAATAGTCATACAGCAAGCGTCTGAAGAGATAGAGCGTAAGCATGAAAGCTTTCAAGTTGTAGTTTAACCATGCATGCAGCGAGCTTGAAATGACCATAAATTCTTAAAAGTCCAATTGTTCATGAGAGGGAGACTAGACTTGGTTTTCAAGCTGAAATTTATTTATTGGGCAAATGAGTCCAAATTCTATTAATGACTGCATGTGATTTATGGGTAAAGCCCAAAGTTAGGGTTTTGCGTCGCGTCTCTAGATCAGGATGCTCTTCTAAAAGCTTTTGATATTCAAGTGAGCTTTTTTCTGAAGCATTAGTGCAGTTATATAAGGCTGAACGCAGCATTGGCCCCCAAAGATGTTTGAATTTGACATGCTTGGCTGCTTGAATCGCTGCCCGATAGTTCCCAGCACGATATTCATAAATACATAAGGGTATATGATACCAATCAGGGGATATAATACTTATGTTAATGCTATCACGTACATAGCGAGCGCCTAGTTCCCAATGGTCCAAAGCCATATACAGGAGGCCGGTTAAAACATTAAGTTGAGTGTCTAATGAATTAAGTTGTTGAGCCTTTTCTAAGGTTTGTAAAGCTAAAGCGTGATCGTCATTCAGCATATAGGCGAACGATAGATAAACTTGCGTATATGCATTATCAGGTGCTATTTGCTGTAAGCGAGCGACTATTTCTTGCAGCCTATCTGGTAATTGATGGATGAATCCATATTTTAATAGGTATTCAATACGACAACAGTCTGCATAGCAGATTAAAGCAGTGACATCATATGGAAAAAGTTTTAAGCGCTCTTCACAGGTATCGATATAAGCTTTGAAATTATCCGCACATATATTCCAAGCAAAATAGCGCATCTTGATAAGTAACTGATATTGCGAGGGAATGGGCTTGCCTAAACTAACTAAATAGCGGGTCCAATAGTCATGAGCCACGCCACGCTCAGAACTTAAGGTATCGTTTGCTAGACGTTTAAATAAATGTTGAGTTTGTGCAGTATCAGGATAATAGTGACCTAAGCTAATAGAGTCAGCCCAAGCCACTTCGGTAGTCACGCTATGTACCAAACTAAGCTTCAAGCAAAAACCTAATTTATCCCGGTAAAGATCGAAAAAGAAGCCAAAATCAGCGTGATGCTGGGCAGTTAAATCAGCGGGCCAATTAGCTTGTTGAGCGGCAATTTCATCGATAAATAAGACTTGGCAAAAACTAAACCTGCTTAGTGCTGTCACATAATCACGCACTAAGCAGGCAATAAACGCCCAATTATTATTTTCTGAGGTAAAGTTGCGAGGGATACAAATTAAACTTGGGCCTAAGGAAATACTTGAATTTTGGTTATTGTATAAATCAGGGTAATGATGTCCATTGTCTATAAAACTAGGTTGATAACTCCCAATAGGTAAACTAATGCGTAAGGTATTAAAATAGCCTTCTGTAGCGTAATACTCTTCCAATTGTTTACGTAAACGTCCAGCATGAACACGTACCAATGGATTATCTAAATTAGCAAAATCATGACTTTGCCCTAAAGCATTAACTGCAATAGCAGGCTGAGTTAATAAATCAAGCTCTCCCGCTAGTTTAGCCTCAACGATATAGGCGAGAAACTTACGCATGACACGTCGTGAGCGAAAGCAACGGCTATTTAAAATTCGTTCAAGTTCATTTCGTATTTCAATCGCATCCATCTTGCGTTTGTGTGCTATCAATAGTTTATGGCCTGATTACCCTCCGAAAAAAAGCCATTCACAATCATTTAGAGTGAATGGCTGCAATTTTCGTGCTTGAGGGTAGGAAGCACAACGAAATCATTACTTCATAGAGAGTAACAATTCATTAGTGGTGAGTTGAAGTAACAATTATTTGTTACCCCCTAAATACCAAATCAAGTTAGTCCATCGATAGGACTTATACAGTCTACAGTTAAAGCTTCAGTCGCAACTAGTTAGTCTTTAGTTCAGCTCATATTAATGTCCTACTAAAAAAGCAAAGCCAATAACTGAAACTAGCTGGTAAAAATGACCGGCTTATTTAAGCAAAGTAAGCGTGCTAAATGTTTTATTAGAAGTTTGCCTGAAAAAAGCCATTCACGGGATCAAGTAAATGGTTTAGTAGTCAGTGTCTGAGGCAGAAAGCACTACGAAAGCAGAATGTTAGGCTAAGCCTAACATTCCCTGCAGACAAATTATCAGTAACAACTAGAGTCTTAATTAGCTTCGATAATTTCTATTTATCAGCTTAGCGAAGTTTTAACCAAGTGGTTTTCAGCTCAGTGTATTTGTCAAAAGCATGGAGCGATTTATCACGGCCAATCCCTGATTGTTTGTAGCCACCGAAAGGCGTTGTGATATCGTCAGCATCATAGCAATTCGCATAGACTACACCCGCTTTTAAGGCGCGCGTTGCTTTATACAGTGTGTTCACATTATCGCTCCACACACCTGCGGCCAAACCGTAAATCGACTCATTAGCGACGCGGATCGCTTCATCCACGCCATTCACTGTGATAACGGAAAGGACGGGGCCAAAAATTTCTTCTTGGGCAATACGTGCTTGATTACTGACTTTGTCAAAAACAGTCGGCTCGATATAACAGCCGCCGGTTTCCATACGTGCCTGCTTACCGCCGATTATTAGCTCTGCTTCTTGTTTGCCACTAGCGATATAATCCATCACCCGTTCAGTATGGGTTTGGTCAACCATCGCACCTAAGCGAGTGTTGGGGTCTAGTGGATCGCCGGGCTGCATACTTTTAGCAAACTGAAGGATTTTATCCATGACTGCATCACGAATCGGTGCATCTAGAATCAAACGCGAGCCTGCTGAACACATTTCCCCTTGATTAAAGAAAATCCCAAAGGCAGCCGCTTCAGCCGCAGCATCTAAATCACCGCAATCCGCTAAGATAATATGTCCAGACTTGCCTCCGCATTCGAGGCCAACTTTTTTCATATTCGATTGAGCAGAATATTGCATGATGTATTTACCAACCGCTGTTGAGCCAGTAAAAAATACACCATCAATATCCATATGTAAGCCAATCGCTTGACCAGCTTCTTGACCTAAACCAGTGACTACATTGAGTACTCCATCAGGAATCCCTGCTTCCGCTGCTAAAGCTGCTAAGCGAATCGCTGTTAAGGAGGATTGTTCAGCGGGTTTAAGGACGATGGAGTTCCCTGCGGCTAAAGCTGGTGCAAGTTTCCAAGCCGCCATAATCAGCGGAAAATTCCAAGGCACAATCACTCCACACACACCTAAAGGCTCGCGGGTAATAGTGGCTAGAACATTATGTGCCGTGGGAGCAACTTCGTCGTAGAGTTTATCGACCGCTTCGGCATACCAACGGAAGCAACGTGCCGTGGCAGGAATATCAATGCTTAAACTATCGCGAATGGGCTTGCCCATATCTAAGGTTTCAAGTAGAGCTAATTCGTCAGCATTTTTTTCAATCAAATCGGCTAAGCGCAAGAGCACCGCTTTACGCTTACTCGGATGCAAGCGACTCCAGCGTCCATCATTAAATGCAGTATGAGCAGCCGCTACCGCTCTATCCACATCCACTTGATCACAAGCAGCGACTAAAGCTAATTTGCGCCCATCAATGGGGCTAATGCAGTCGAAAGTTTTTTCTGAAGCAGCAGGCACATAGTGTCCATTGATAAACGATTGGCCTTGAATGCTCAGTTGCTTGGCATAATCTGCCCAATTTGGACTGGCGGGTTTATTCATTAAAATACTCCTCAATTAAGCAGATAAAGCCTGCTCTTTAAAATGTTCATGTATGCCTTCAACCGCTTGAATCGAGGCTAAGCCATCACGGATATCGGCTTCAATAGCGCGCCGTAAGGCGAACGCATTTTGTTGGCGCAATGCTTGTAAAGCTTCTTTATGGCGGTCAATCCGATAATGTTGGGTTAGCTTATTTTTTGCAAAACGCACAAAAGGCCCCAGTTGTAGCCAGACGCTTTCAATTAAGGGCACGGCAACTTGAAAGGGATTGCGTTGATATAAATAGCGGTGAAATTCTTGATTAGCCAAGCTACCTTCACCGGTATCACTGTGTTGGTAAGCCAGATCTATTAAGTTATCTAAACGTTCTAACTCAGTAATATGCTCAGGGCGACAATAAGGTAAGGCGCTTTCTGCAGCATGGGTTTCGAGCACAATGCGCAATTCATACAGTTCTTTAAAGCGAGCTGCCGTCATTTGCGGCACCATAACCCGCCGGTTATCGCGTACTTCTACTGCACCTTCACAAGTAAGGCGATGCAGTGCCTCACGCACAGGCATAGGGCTTACATGCATGACTTCAGCAAGCCCACGAATAGTGAGCGGTAAGCCCGGCTCAATCTGTCCGCACATCAGCGCCCGGCGGAGCGAATGATACACCCATAAATTAACCCCTTGAGCGGGTGCTTTCTCCAAGGGAGTTAAGGACAAAAGCTGGGTAGTTTTGGCGTTCATGATGTCCTAGGTTTAAGCAATAAGGCGTCATTATATGATCACAATCTTAGAGATTTCCAGACGAAAATATAGGCTATTTCACCTGATTACACGTATAGCTAGTCGAAAGGCACTTGACCCTGCCTAAAATCGTGATCACAATTGTAAGTCTGCTCAGCAGAATCTTAGTAACGCGGAGAACTGATCGTGGATCAGCTAAATAATAATCGACAAATAGCAGAACTAGACATTTTTATCACTGATCTAAACGGTAATCAGCGTGGTAAACGTGTGCCTCTAGATGCTGCTCCAAAGATTCTGCAAGAAGGTTTTAAAATGCCCCGTTCAGTAGTGGGGCTGGATTTTTGGGGCGATGATATTGGCGAGGCGGAAATGGCCTTGGCCACAGGGGATAGTGATGGTGTCTGTCAGATTGTCTCTCCTAAACCTGTGTTAGTGCCTTGGGAAGCAGGTGCGCATTATCAAATGCTCGCGATGATGGGACATCCCGACGGCTGCCTGTTCGCTTCTGATCCACGTCATTTATTAGATTGTGTCTTACAACGTTATCGCGCTAAAGGTTTAACGCCAGTCGTGGCTGTAGAGTTAGAGTTTTATCTCCTCGATATTGGCTCAGAGCGTGAGAATCGTCCGATTCCTTCACCTTTAATTCCTGAAACGAGCTTTGCCCGCCCTAACCCTTACGCGATTCGCAATCTCAATCGCTTTCGGCCGATTTTGGAAGCGATTCGTTATGCTTGCCAAGTACAAGATATCCCGGCGGATTCCATTATTGCTGAATTCGGGGACGGCCAATTTGAAGTCAATTTGAATCATGTGGATGATGCGCTCCTAGCCGCCGATCATGCAGTGCTTTTTAAGCGAATTGTCCGCAATGTAGCACGCAAACATGAACATTTAGCCAGTTTCATGGCTAAAACTTATGGTGATGAAAGTGGTAGTGGCTTGCATGTCCATTTTAGTATCCTTGATGAAGAGGGTAAGAATATTTTCGCGAATGGCACAGATACGGGCAGTGCTGCTTTATTGCATGCAGTTGCTGGTGTCTTAGCAGCTATGCGTGGCTCCATGTTAATTTTTGCACCGCACTTAAATTCATGGCGACGCTTACGACCAGGCAGTTATGCACCCATTGCAGCTAATTGGGGTTATGAGAATCGTACCGTTTCAGTACGTATTCCCGATAGTCCGGATGCTGCAAGGCGCATTGAGCATCGAGTTTCTGGAGCAGATGCTAATCCTTATTTAGTGATTGCGGCTATTTTAAGTGCAGCTTTATATGGGATGGAGCAACAATTAAATCCGGGGCCAGCCAGTGCAGGAAATACTTATGCCAATCCTCGACCTGAACAAGTTTTACCTACACAATGGTATGCTGCCATTGATAGTTTGAAAGAAAGTCAGTTAATGCGCGAACTATTAGGCGATGCTTTTGTTGATCTCTTTACTGCTATTAAACAGCAAGAATTAGATAAATTTTCTAGTCGTATCACAGATGCAGAGTATGAAACTTACTTAGGTGTGGTATAAGGATAGTTTGTGTTCGATATTCAGAACTACATTAGTTTTATTGCAGCCATCCTGGTCTTCCAGTTAATTCCGGGGCCGGGAACTTTAGCCATCTTAAATGCAACGGCGCGCAATGGAGTCAAAGCCGGCTTGGGAGCTGTGCTGGGTACTTTATTAGGTGACTTCTTGTATATGGTGGCAGCCGTTGCGGGTTTAGCCGCTATTATGCAGGCTAACCCGCTGCTTTTTAAGGTTTTACAGTGGTCTGGTGCAGCCTATTTAGTTTGGCTGGGTTTTCAACTAATACGGGCTTCTGTGCAAGCACTGCCTGCTAAACCTGAACCGGAACAAAGTTCGTGGATTTATTTCCGTCAAGCCTTAGCGGTTAGCCTGACTAATCCTAAAGTGATTTTATTTTTTGTCGCTTTCTTCCCCTTGTTTTTACGCCCAGAAGCCTCATCCATGACTTTAGCCGTGATGATGCTCCATGTGACGCTACTGAGTTTGGTCTATCAATTCCTACTAGTGCTCATTGGTAATCAACTGGCGCAGTATTTAAAAGCTTTACCTTCCGCGCGCAAATTAGCGACGCGTTTAGCAGGCTTGGCTTTAATTGGCTTTGGTGTAAAACTTGCGTTAAATAATCGCTAATACTTTGCAAAAAATCGAGATTTAGACATGCAGGATTCAATTCACTCGTCTGAACCCGAATACGGTGATCAGGCGTTTCGGCGTAAAGGTTTATTGGGTCAAGCACCTGAGATGACTTACGGTGGCGCTCTAAGTTTCTTACGGCGTAGCTACAGTCGCGACTTAACTGGTGCTGATGTAGTGGTCAGCGGGATTCCCTATGATTCAGCCGTGACTTATCGTTCAGGTGCGCGCTTAGGCCCGCGTGCTATTCGTGCAGCTTCTGTACAGTTAGCAGAATTGAAGGCTTTTCCGTTTGGCTTTCATCCCTTTGAGCATTTGGCAGTGGTAGATTATGGAGACTGTTTCCTCGATCCACACCATCCAGAAACGATTATTCCTAGCATTGAGAAACATATCAGCCAAATCCTAGCAGCAGGCGCCAGTCCTGTAAGTTTTGGCGGTGATCATTTTGTTACTTACCCGATTTTGCGCGCGATTGCCAAACAACACGGCCCGGTAGCTTTATTGCATTTTGATGCGCACTGCGATACTTGGGAGGATGATGGCACACGGTTTGACCACGGTAGTATGTTCTTACGTGCTAAGCGTGAAGGCTTAATTGATGTGGCACATTCGGTGCAAGTGGGGATTCGTACCTACAACGATTCTGATCATGGTTTCCGAATTTTGACAGCGCCTTGGGTACATCGTGAAGGGATTAAGCGCACGGTCGAGGAAATCTATGAGCGCGTCGGTCAGCAGAAAGTTTATTTAAGTTTTGACATTGACTGCCTTGATCCAGTCTTTGCGCCTGGTACGGGTACACCGGTAGTCGGTGGCTTGAGTACTGCACAAGCTTTGGGAATTATACGTTCCCTAGGGCAGCTTAATTTAGTCGGGATGGATGTGGTTGAAGTGGCACCCGCTTATGATGTGGCTGAAGTTACAGCACTAGCCGCTGCTACACTTGCCCACGATTATTTATGTTTATTGGCAGAAAAAAAGGGCGCTGTCCGCGCTCCAACAGGTTTATTGTGAGATCGTCATGTTAATCGGTATTTTAGAAACAGGTCGTCCACCTGAAGAATTAAAAAGCGCTTACGGCTCTTATGCAGATATGTTCAAACGTTTGTTAGGTACAGCCGACAGTAGTTTTGAGTTTAAAGTTTACCCTGTTTTGGATAACCAGTTGCCAACTCACCCACAAGAATGTGCAGCTTGGTTAGTCACTGGCTCACGCCATGGGGTTTATGAAAACTTACCTTGGATGCTGCAACTGCAAGATTTCATTCGTGCAGTTTGGCAAGCACAGGTTCCAATGATCGGTATCTGTTTTGGCCATCAAATCATTGCTACGGCTTTAGGTGGACGCGTTGAAAAGTCTAGCAAAGGCTGGGGTGTTGGCTTACAAGCATATAAAGTGCAAAAACCACAAGCTTGGTTGGGCGAGCAGTCGACTGTGATTTTCAATGCGATGCATCAGGATCAAGTGGTTGAATTACCGGCTAATGCTGAAGTATTTGCAAGTTCCGAGTTCTGTGAATATGCCGGCCTAGTTTATGGTGGGCGGATTTTAACCTTCCAAGGGCATCCTGAGTTCAGTACGGAGTATGAAGAGCAGCTACTTAACCTACGGCGTGGCAGCGTGATTCCTAATCCAGTTGCTGATGCTGCTTTGAGCGGGTTAAAGAATGGTGATTTAAAGCCGGAGGCAGAGAGTGGCCAATGGATGGCTAATTTTCTAAAGCAGGTTAGTTAACAGATATGGAGCTTAGAGGCTGTTTAATTTGCTGAGTAGTTGTTCACGGGCAAGCTTATCAGTAATCTTACTTAGCCAAAGATGTGCTTGATTTTTCTCACCCACTACTAAACAGGCAGAAGCTAATAAAGTCATCGCTTCTGCCTGTGGTAAAGCTTCGGTTGGAACAGTTTTCAGAATTTCTTCAGCAAGCTGTAGAAAATCTTGGTTAGGTTTCGGCTGAGCAAACCGTTGATGGTCTTTAATTATCTGCAGAATAATGCCCAACTTCTGTACTTGGCCTAGTTCGCCCTGTTGATTTTCTACCACGAATAGCAGGTTATTATTAGTGGCTTTTAAATCTTCTAAGGTAGGTCTTAGTGCTGCGTGGGCATTATTTTCTTGGCCTTGTAGGCGCAACATTAAGCTAAAGCTAGCACTGACTAAGGGTTGCTGAATGGCGGGTGCTCGACTCATGAGGTTATTGAAGGTGCGTAAAATATCATCATCATTGCCGTGATGCTGCTTCTGAGTTTCAGAGTTGGCGACCTCTAATAGAAGGAGGGCTGCTGCATATTGATCAGTCAGTTCATTCACAAAAGCAATCGCTAGTTCTGGTTTGTTTAACTCCAGTAAACGGTGTAGTTTTTGCTGATCACGCTTAAATTGCTCAGGGCTAATTTTGCTGAGGTAGGGGTTAGGTGCATCCACTTCCAAGAGCATTTTGAGTTTATCAATATCGTCTTTGCTAACAATCTGATTATTTCTAGGTTTGGAAATAGTCGCTTTAACAGGTTCTGTTGACTCCACTAAGCGGGTTTGAGCATTTGCACTTGGCTTAGCTACATGGGCTTTGTCTTCAGGTTGAGTTGCTTTCTCTAGCGTTTTAGCGATGATGGCTTGTTGTTGAATATTCTCTAAGGTTTGCGTCTCTTTGCGTTGAATGGTGGTCACAATTAATACACCCGCTAATATCATTAAGCCGACAGCGGTTACGCCAATAGCAATATCTAAAGGCCGTTTTTTACTCTCTAAACTCAGCTGTAGTCTTGCTTCTCGGCGTAGTTGCTCTTCTTCACTAATACGTGCTCGTTCGAGAGCTTCACGCATCAATTTGTCTTGTTGGAATTTGTAGACCCGACTTTCTTGCGCAATAATATCTTCACGCTTTTGATTACGTTGATATTTTTCTGCGACTAAATTGCAGTTCTCACAGGTATTCATACCTGAACGCTTGCGTGGCTGTTGGTGATGACAAGCAGGACAGACGTGCATGTCATTGGTACCAGCCGCGATAGCAGTATTCTTATCAATATTTAATTGTAAAGTCGGACGTAAAGAGGTCTCGACCATCATCTCGCGGAAGCGTTTTTGGTAATATTCAGCTTCGTCTTGACTAATGTTTTCTAGAACAGTGGTCTTACTTTCTGGAAAGAGTAGGCCTTCCGATAGTTTGTATTCGATATAGGGATCGCCCTCTTTATCTAGCAATATCAGCAAATCACGCACCAAACGGTCGACAGGCTCAACCGAGGCGTGATGCTGAATGACAAGATCGTAGTGGCTATCCGGCATGGAAACCTAAACCTTATTGTTATGATTCTTGAGTTTTAATAATGGCAATAATGACGCTAAGTTAGCGGTTTGTCAGTGGGGTGTAAACTTTTTAGGAATAAGCGGATAAGTTGGTTAAGCCGCTAAGTCTTCGAGGATTTGGAGTTGGGAGCTTTCGGTTCAGGGACGAGATCGATTCCCCCTTCATGCCAAGGGTGGCAGCGTGAGATACGCTTTAAACCTAACCAACTACCACGCAGCGCGCCATGCTTTTGAATCGCTTCATGAGCATAATGTGAGCAACTGGGGTAATAACGGCAATTACTCCCTAGCAGAGGGCTAAGGAAGAGTTGGTAGCCACGAATCACGCCGAGCAGAATAGGCTTCATGAGGCGTAGAGAGTTTTGGGGTCGATTAATGGCTCACTGTCTACGATCACTTGCTCACCCTCTACTTTATAAAAGAAGCAATGGCGCCGCCCGGTGTGACAAGCAGGCCCCGTTTGATCAACTAAAAGTAAAATCGTATCTAAATCGCAATCAAAGCGTAGTTCTTTAAGCAGCTGTACCTGCCCAGACGATTCGCCTTTACGCCAAAAGGCTTGGCGGGAGCGCGACCAATAGCACACCCGCCCCGTAGTTAAGGTTTCTTCAATCGAGGCTCGATTCATCCAAGCCATCATTAGCATTTCACCGGTATCATGCTGTTGCGCAATAGCGGGAATCAAACCGACTTCATTAAACTTCAACTGTTCAAGTAACGCTTGCAGGCTTTGTGTCTGAAGTTCAGCCATTAGATAATTTGCCCTGGTGCTTTACGTTGGTAACCCTTCGCTGCTAGCTTAGCTAAATAATCAGCCCAATATTGTTGCTGATTTTTGCCTAAATCATACAGCAGCTTCCAATCATATAAGCCGCTGTCATGATTATCATCAAACACTAGTTTCACCGCATAATACCCGACGGGCTCAATCGCTGTGATGTTCACATTTTCCTTGCCAATTTGGAGTTTCTCTTGGCCAGGGCCATGACCGCGTACTTCAGCAGAAGGCGAGTGCACCCGCAGGTATTCGCAGCTTAAGGTATGCGTTTCACCATCTGGCCATTCAATGACCAGTTCGCGAGATTTTTGATTGAGCGTTAGATTGGTCGGGGTCATGCTCGATTCCTTAGAGGATATAGCGACTTAAGTCTTCATCTTTGACCAGCTCGCCTAAAGTGGCATCTACATGCGCACCATCAACGATTTTAGCACCTTCACAATCAGGCGCTGCGTAGAGCACATCTTCCAACAAGCGCTCCATCACGGTATGTAAACGACGAGCACCGATATTTTCCGTACGTTCATTCACATCAAAGGCAATTTGCGCAATGCGTTGAATAGCGTCTTTGGTGAACTCAAGTTTTACACCTTCTGTAGCTAATAAGCCTTGATACTGCTCAGTTAAGGAGGCACTCGGTTCAGTCAAAATGCGCTCAAAATCATTCGCGGTTAAGGCCTCCATTTCCACCCGAATCGGCAAGCGGCCTTGCAATTCAGGAATGAGATCAGAGGGCTTGGATACATGGAAAGCACCAGAGGCAATAAATAAAATATGGTCAGTTTTAATCATGCCATATTTAGTATTGACGGTTGAACCTTCAATAAGAGGTAGTAAGTCGCGTTGTACCCCTTCCCGGGAGACATCTGCACCACTTACTTGGCCACTGCGTGCAATTTTGTCGATTTCATCTAAGAAGACAATACCGGTCTGTTCCACTGAGTTCAGCGCGCGCTGTTTAAGCTCTTCCTCATTGACCATTTTATGGGCTTCTTCTTCAGTGAGCAGCTTCAGAGCCTCCTTGATTTTGAGTTTACGCCGGCGTTTTTTCTGATTGCCCATGTTTTGGAACATACTTTGCAATTGGCTGGCCATTTCTTCCATACCGGGTGGAGTCATGATTTCCACCCCCATGTTGGCGCCGCTTAACTCTACTTCAACTTCTTTGTCATCGAGTTCACCATCGCGCAATTTTTTACGGAATTTTTGGCGAGTGGCGCTATTTTCTGGAGTTTCTTTCTTAGTCGCTTCCTCAGGGTCTATTTCTAGCCAAGCATTAATGGAAGAGCTAGTTGATTCTTGTTTCGGTCGTGGTAAGAGTAAATCTAAAATTCGTTCTTCAGCCGCTTCTTGCGCCCGATAACGTACTTTATCGACTTCTTGTTCGCGGAGCATTTTGACGGCTACATCAGCCAGATCACGAATAATCGAGTCGACCTCTTTGCCCACATAGCCGACTTCGGTGAATTTAGTGGCTTCTACTTTAATAAACGGTGCATTCGCTAAACGTGCTAAACGGCGGGCAATTTCAGTTTTGCCTACCCCTGTTGGGCCAATCATTAGAATATTTTTGGGCGTGACTTCATGGCGCAAAGGGTCTTGCATTTGCTGACGGCGCCACCGATTACGAAGAGCAATCGCCACTGAGCGTTTGGCTTTATCCTGCCCAATGACGTGCTTGTCCAATTCTTGAACGATTTCGCGGGGTGTCATAGTGGACATGGACTTAAAGCTCCTCAATGGTCAAATTATGATTACTATAAATACAAATATCGCCAGCGATATGTAAACCTTTCTCTACAATCTCGCGAGCGCTTAAATCGGTGTTTTCCAACAAAGCGCGGGCAGCAGATTGAGCAAATGCGCCACCTGAACCAATGGCGATCAGATCATTTTCTTGCTCAACCACATCGCCATTGCCTGTAATTAATAATGAGGCTGTGTTGTCAGCAACAATCAACAACGCTTCTAAACGGCGCAGCATTCGGTCAGTTCGCCAGTCTTTGGCTAGCTCTACCGCAGCCCGAGTTAAATTACCATTATGAGCTTGTAGCTTAGATTCAAAGCGCTCAAAGAGAGTAAAAGCATCAGCTGTACCACCGGCAAAGCCTGCTAGCACTTTATCATTGTAAAGACGGCGCACTTTGCGTGCATTGCCTTTCATCACGGTATTGCCTAGTGTGACCTGTCCATCACCACCAATCACGACTTTGCCGTGACGGCGCACACTTAATATGGTGGTTCCTCTATATTGCTCCAAAACTGGCTCCGCAAATGTCTAAGTATCAAGTCTGGTCTATATGGGCAAAAAAACTAAATTCAATAGTGTGCATAGCTTATGAAAAATCGGCATTTGTAAAAAGCTAGTATTTTGTGTTTATATGTTATACTCAAATGATTGTGGAAAAGCTTTTATCTTCAATAGCTTATAAACAACATTAGTTGTTTTTTGACCACAGTTCGGCTTAGAGGATTCAGGAGGTGAATTATGGCCATTGTCGTCGGTCTTGTTGTTTTGGCTCTGCTGGTAGGGTTTGTGTGCTACACCAACCGTTGTACAGTGCGCAATAGTCGCGCTTTACCGAAGGAAATCGCTGACAAGCTCATGTAGTTTTAATTTGACTCTCAGTCAAACTAGAAAGCATCCCACAGATTCACATCTTCAACTCTATCTGTTTTCTGCAGATAGAGTTATCCACTACTGAATCCTACACGTTTGCCCCTACAAACCTTATACAGAATAGCAAACTATCAGGCTTGAAAAGCGTTTAAACATTTGCTCTGATAACCAAGATGCAGTGTGAGGGACAATGAATGAAGTTGGCTATAGGGGCATTAGCCTTAATGCTGATGTTTGGGGTGAGTATTAAACCAAGCCTAGCAGCAGATAGTTTGTTGGGACATAAAAGCCTAGCTTATGCCCTTGAGCTTGAAATCCCGCGCTTACTCATTACTACAACAGGCGTGGGTGTTGATATTAGCCTTGAACTAGCAAATATATTCAGCTTTAGCGAGGCGGCGGCTTTAAGTCAACTCAGTCGTCATGAACTGAAATCTCGCTTGGAAGCAGGTGCTGACCTATTTCAACTGAATGCTGCAGCCGAGTGTAGCTTAAGCCAAGCCCAAGCCATTTCAGATTTTTTAGCGCAACAGAAAACTAAGCAGGCCAAACAGGCTTTAGATGTCAGTTGGTCGTTTGCCTGTACTAAGCCCCAAGCCCTAAATTCGCTCAAAATTGCTTGGTTCACGCATTTTCCACAAAGCTTAGCGAATTTAGTGATCGAATGGACTTCAGCAGAGGCTGAAGGTCGTTTAGAGACCAGCGCGGATACGGTTATTTATTTTGAGCCAGAACTATAAAAGTATGGCGCGAGTTAAGCCTGCTAGTACTCTTAGAGCCTATTGCTTGCTAGTTTTAATGGGCCTTCAGCATGGTATTCCTAACTCACAAGCGGATGTGGCGCTTAATTCCATCAATAAACTACCAAGCGCTACGGCAGCGGCCAACCAGATTACAGACAAGGTACGCCCGCTAGATTGGATTGACCTGCTACCTGCCCATGTCGATCGGCAAGCATTAATGGAGCATTATGCTGATTTAGTGATTCAGCGCTTAGATCCACCCGCAGATTTGCAAGCACAGCAGCAGATTCTTAAAGAATTACAACAAGCTCCTATAAATAAGGAACTGGAGGGGCTACGAATTCGCTTAGCTGGCTATATGACGGTACTGAATGACTTGGAAGGAAAAATCACCGAGTTCTTGCTAGTGCCTTATTCGGGCGCTGGTATCTATCAACCAGCACCCCCTGCGAATCAAATGATCTTAGTACGGCTAAAGCCTGAACAAGCTTTAAGCCTAGAGCAAGCTTATGAATCTGTGTGGGTAGAGGGGCGTCTCAAAATACAAGCTGAGGAGACCTCCATTGCACAAGTATCTTATCTGCTAGATGATGCGCAAGTACGTTTATACACTGCTGAAGATGCTCGACAAGCAGCTGTGCAAGAAGCGCAACACGAGCATGAGCACGAAGTGACGGTAGATCATGCTCATGAAGACTAAGCTAAACTACGACTTTAATTTTTAAAGCTATTCTGAAGACTAGCCAATAGAGCATGACGCCACCTGCATCGGCTACCAAGTCTAATAAGGAAAATGTCCGCCAAGGCATAAAAAACTGTAAGACTTCAATGAGTGCACCATAGCCTATTAGCAGTGGCACTTGAAAACGCCAGAAATCCCTAGTGCTTGCCATATCTAATAAGACTGCATAAGCAAAAAAGGCGCTAGCATGCATCAGCTTATCATTAAGCTTGACGCCTGTATCGGGTGAGGGGAGTAAGGCAACAACTAGGCCAAGGCCAAGAAGTACTAAAAATAATTGCATCAGTAAGCGCCGCTTTGGCGCAGGTAAATTAAATAAACTAGCTAACATTTTAGGTATTTAAAGTAGTTTCAATTTCAAGACTTAAGCGCTGGACAACTTCCCGTCCGGCAGTAATCGCCTCTTGGGCACGGTAGAATTCTAATAAACCGATATCGCTCAATTTAGGCGTTAACAGAATTTCAGGAGGATCACCCGCCATCCGGCTACGAGTAATTTTGTCTTGCATAATATTAATCGAGCCTGCAATTGCTTCAATCAGATTAGGGGTGGGCATGGGTCGGTTAGGCGTAAAAAGGGCCGCTGAATAATCACGTAACGAGGCTGCAACTTGGCTTAAGGCACGTTTTGCGGTGTCGGTTTCTGCGACTACAGGTACGTCGGTCGCTTGCTCTACACTGGGCGGTTGAGCTTGAAAATGCCGCCGGGCAATCGCTCCATTCAAATTTACAGCAATGACAATATCAGCTCCTAAAGCACGACATAAAGACACGGGGACTGGGTTGACTAGACCGCCATCCACTAGCCATTGATCTTGATAGGCAAAGGGTGCGAATAAACCAGGTAGGGAAATGGAGGCCATAATGCCATCAGCTACTCGACCTTCGGTGAACCACATTTCGCGACCTGAACCTAAATACGTGGCAACGCTTGCAAATTTATACGGAAGTTGCTCGAAGGTTTGCTCGGTCGGGCAAACATAGCTATTAAAAAACTGCTGCAAGCGTTCTCGATGTACAAAGCCATTGAGCGATGGGTTCAGATCAAAAAAGCGTACCAAGTCAAGTTTATTGAAGCTTAATACCTCTTGCTCTAATAGATCTAAATTACCTGCTGCATAGGCAGCGCCGACAATCGCGCCTACTGAGCAGCCAGCGATAATATCAGCTTGAACCCCTAATTCCGCCAAAGCACGTAAGACACCGATATGCGCCCAACCACGTGCTGAACCACTGCCTAGTGCGACACCAATGCGGGGTTTATGCTTAGTCATCTTTTTATCTGCCATGAGCTCATATTGCCTTTGCTTGAATGCCTGCACTATAACGGGTCTCATTCAAGAGTTCACGACTAAGGTTGCACTGCATTTAAAGTTTGTAAAAAAGCGAGCAAAGCGGTTTTTTCAGTACTGGTTAAACTAATCGGTTTTAAATCAGCACGACCTGCTTGGATGTCTTTAGCGTTCATATAGTGATCCAGCACATCTGCAAGGCTTAGCTTGCTGCCATTATGAAAATAAGGCGCGGTATTGCCCACATTGCGTAAGGAGGGTGTTTTATAAGCACCGATTAATTGGTGACGATTGCGCTGCATATATTGCAGTTTAGTACAGCTCTCTTTGGGTGCATCACTAAAATCCCCCCAGCAATTAAAGCGATCGAAGCGCACTTGATCAATAATAGCAGCTCGCCCAGTATCTTTGCCCATCTCACCAGTGCCAATACTGTGAAAGGACTGATTCGTGAATAACGGCCCTGAATGGCAATTTAAACATTGTTGCTTAGGATCGATGAATAAACGTAAACCGGCGAGTTCGGTGTTATTAAGTAGATGGGTGTTTTTACCTGCCTTTACCTCGCTTACGTATTGATCGAAGCGTGTGCTCACCGGTTTTAGCGTGCTGACGTAAGCCGCGATACTTTTACCAAGATTAGCAAAGCTGGTGTCGATGGCTTTACGTTGCTGATCACTTAAAGCTTTCCAAGTTTTCATCTGCTCAATACTGCCTGAAGGGCGTGCATCCACAGGCCAAGCTTGAATATCTGCAAGGGGCGGCGGGCTACCAAATAAAGCCTGATATTTTTGCCGATAGTCTGCATCGATCAGCACTAATTTAGCTAAATCCGTACGTGCAATATTGTGTTCTTTAGGATCTTCTAGCGGCGCGAGTGCCTGCGACCATAAACTGTCTTTACGACCATCCCAGAAAAACCATTGATTCCAAGCAGCACCTAATAACGAGGGTGTATTGCGTGTACCGCTGCCTATGGCCTGTGCTGTCGTTAATCCATCGCTAAAAAATTTTTCGGGTTGATGACAGCTAGCACAACTGACTTGCCCATTCGCACTTAAACGTTTATCAAAAAATAGTTCAGAGCCTAACTGAATAGCTTGTGGATTGTTTAAATAACGGTTACTGGAATCTGTAGCTGCGGGTAAGTTTTCCAAGGACAGTGATTGAATTAGGCTCCACTCGCTGGGCGTCCACGGATGACCAGCAGCCTTATCTTGCTCTGCACAACTACTTAAGCTAAGACTGAGTATTAAGAAGCAGGTAAGTGCGACGGCTGTGCGCATGCGGCTTTTTCTATATTAGAAATCTCAAAGCTAAAGATTACTTTATCTTGTCCTACTGAGGTCTTAATCATAAAGCCCAGTAGCCAAGCTCCGGGCATATTATATTGCAAACCATCAATGCGGTAATGACCTTGGCCATCCAGCGGGCTTACCACCGGTGCGGTAGGCAAGCCATGTCCATGACTAGGCATGCCGCCATCAATGCTAATTTTAGCCTCGCTGATCGCTTGATCTTGCCCATTCGTTAAAGCGAGTTGGCAATCTTGAAAAGGCCCAACTGAAGGTAAATGCTTGCACATGAGTTGGACTTTAAATAAACCTTGGCTACTAGTTTGTGTCAGCTCCCAAGCAGCCTGATTAGATGTAGCGGCACTAGGGGCTTGTTCAGCTTGGCAAGCTACTAAACTGAGTAAGCAGCTACTTAGCAGTGTAGTTTTTAAAATAAATTTATTCATAAGTTCATCGCTGCGTTGCGTTTTAACTTTAGGGTTTAAGCAAACTAGGCCAGCTAATTTAATATTGTGTCAGTCTTAAATTATCCACAGCAGCCTCCACAATACTACCTGAGCTATCATCACTGGCTTCAATCAGTAGGTAAATAGAACTCCCCGCAAAGCTACTTAGATCAGCTGTTAATTGAGCCCATGCAGCGGCACGGTTAGTTGCAGTACCGCGCTGCTCTAGCAAAATTTGCTTCTGGCCTTGGCTATTTTCAACGCTAATCCGCAGAAAGTCTGCATGACTGGCATTCCAAAGATGAGCAAAATAATAATCAAGTTGCAGGCGGTAATGGGCATTAGCCACTAGGTTAATCATAGGTGAGCGTATTGAGGTCAAGCCACCGTCAAGATCATAATCCCCCACAGTGTTCCCTGCAGCAGCGCCAGTGACTAAGGCATGCTCACCGCTAGCTGCTGCATTTAATTGTAGAGCTAAAGTTTGATAATAAGTCCCTTGAGGCTTACCCAATTGCCATTGGCCTGAGGTCGCGGTATCAGAGCGTTTAGGATTGATAGTCCAAGCGAGTGTGGTTTCAAAGTCCTCACTGTAAACAAGATTGCTAGTGTTGCCCGTATTTTCTCCACTACTGCCTTGTTTGACTAGTTTTACATTATCAATCCCTGCCTCGACAATACTGCCGGCATCATTATCAGCTGCTTCGATCAGCAGATAGATCTTTTTACCTGCATAAGCCGCTAAACTTGTACTGAAATCTGTCCATTGTGCTGAGCGATTGTTCAAATTGCCGTTTTCTTGCAACAGGACATGGCGTTGGCTACCTTCAATCACACTAATGCGGAAAAAGTCACTTGCACTGGCGTTCCAGAGATGAGCAAAGTAATAGCTAAGTTCCAGTTTATAGCTTGCGGTGCTCGGTAAAGTGATTTCTGGTGAGCGCATGGAACTCAAACCGCCATCCAAATCATAAGCACCAATCATCGCACCCGCTTGTATGCCGGTTGCTAGGGCCTTATTGCCGTTAGTGGTCGTACGTTGAGTAGCAATTCCTTGATAATTCGTAGTTTCAATAGGCCCCTGTTCCCACAAACCAGCGCTTGCCGTATCATTACGATAAGCATTACGCGTCCATTGATTCGTGTCTTCAAAATCATCAGCAAACAAAATACTGGGTGTAGTCGAGTCGCCATTACCGCCTGGATTGCCATCAACTGAGCCAGAGGTATCTGCGGCTGTACTTAAAGGATTGTTGGCATGCCAATCGCGAGGGCTTAATTGAATATAAGACCAGTGTGCATCCATCTGAGGGGCATCTTCTGCACGTGGCATATGATAGAAAGTCGTGCTGGGCCACAGCACGATATCGGCTCCATTTAAGCTTTCACCATTCACAAAATCAGCTAAATTATTGGCACAGTTATTAACTGTCGGATTGTGAGAGGCAAACAGTTCGCAGCTATTATGGCGAGTTACATACAAATCATTTTGTGTGAAAGCCTCGCTAGCTGGGCCTGTATCTTGTTGCTCAGACTGACGCAGGCGAATCTCATAAGAAATGGGTAAGCCTTTAGCATTAGTAGCAGCTCCATCCACCACGCGCCAAACCCGTGAGGTCGTCGGATCAACAGAACGGCCAACTTCGCTGGTGAAGCGAGTTCTAGTTAAACTCGTTTTGCCTGCAGTGGTGCTGAAGTTTAATTCTTCTACATAATCATCTTGGCTGCTGCCATTGAGATCAAAATCAAGACGCCAAAAGAAATTATGTAGATGGGCGATCCCCACTTTATTGTCAGCGACTAACCAGCCTTGTTGTTCAGCATTTCGATCACCAAAGCGCTGTAAAGCACCGGTAGCCCCAACACCGGGTTCAATCGAACCATCGTCTAAAAAGCGCCAAAGAGGGATATAATTATAAGCCCCGATTTTTGACACACTAAACAAGCTAAAACTATTACCTTGTAAACCTTCAGTTTGAGTGCTGAAAGCAGCACCACGCGCTTCATTTTGTTGGCAAAGAACAGATTTTGAGCCGAACTTAAGTAGTTTCCCACCGGGGCAATCAGTGGAGTTTAAGGCAGCCATATAATTGCCGCCTAAGCCATAATCTGAAATATCATGATAGCGCGCGCCATTATCATCATAAGGCACATGAATTTGTGCTAAGCCAGCTTGATTTAAGACTAAGCGCCGCTGTCCATTGCGGGGTGTGTAGTGAATTTTGGAGAGTACAATCCCTTCACGGATGCGATGCTCCCAGCACATATCCCAGCGTGCTTGATTAGGTAGTTTCACATCAATGTAGTAAGCATCTGAACAAAATTCGGCAGCATGAGCACGCTGCCAAGTCATCAAAACAGCCAAGCATAACAAGCCAAATACACTCAGTTGAACGGTTCGCATCACTGATTTCCCATTGATTGTTTTAAGTATTTAGGTAGAAAACTTAGAAAGGGTTTTGTGCATTCCAATCCCGTGGTAAAAGCTTGAAGCTAGACCAGCGTGTACCCATACGATTGCTGTCCTCACTACGGGGTAAGTAGTGATTATTTTGCTTGTACCAAAGCACTACATCTTGGCGATTGATATTTTGCCCGGAGACAAATTGCGCCGTATTTTCGCCACAGTTAGCGCTGGGATTATTGGCTGCAAAGCGCTCACAGGCTTTGTAAGCAGTGAAATACACATCATTCTGCAACCAAGCCTCATTACGGCTATTTGCACGGCTTTGATCATAGTTAGAAGGAACTAATTCATAAGAAATAAAATAGCCATTCGCATTACGCACTGCACTGTCACGAATCCGCCAGAAACGTTTAGTTTCAGGGTTTAAGCTACGTGCAGTTTCAGTATTCAAAACTTCGAGCGTTTTAGTTTTACGTAAGCGGTCTGGGGAAGGGACGCTACTAATTTCTTCGACTACATCATCATTCGCATTCTCGTCTAAGTCGAAATCTAAGCGCCATAAGTAGTGATCCATAAAGCTACTGCCGATTGCGCCATTAGCACCAACCGGCCAGCCATATTGACCTGCACTTTCACCAACGGCAGGTAAAATTCCGCTTAAGCCAATCGCAGGTTCAATCGTGCCATTTTCATAAAATGACCAGCGTAGGGTGTAATTGCGTGGGCCAATTTGTGAGCTAGTGCTAATTTCAAAGCGTTCGGTTTGGCGCTGTGTGTTGTATTTATACAGATAGCCTGCTTTCGCGGTGCTCGCACACAAAACATTGCGCCCTTCCCAAGCGTGTAATTCACCATTTGGGCAGGTTTGAGCTGTTTGGGCGAGGAGATTATTACCGCCTAACCCTAATTGAGTGGTGACAAATTTAGGGTCAACTGCACCATCATCAAAAGCTGCTTCGATTTGTGATAAAGAAGCTTCGCCTAACACACGGCGGTAAGCTGTGCCAGGTGCTTGATAATGCACTTGTGAGAGCACTAAACCTTCTTGATTTTTAATCGTCCAGCAGAACTCCCAGACTGCGCCAGACGCGAAGGTTTTGTTAATTTGCTCGCCTTGGCACTCACTGCTTGGAGCTGCAAGGGCTGGGGATTGCCAAGCGAGGAGGGCGATTAAACTCAGGCTAGGAAGTAAAGCTTTCATCATAGGCTCCAAGCTAGAAACTGATATTTTGGGTAACTAGACCCGCTGATAAATTCACAATGGGGCTGATTTCAAATACCACTGAGTCATGGGTATATAACAGCACTTGTGCACAGCGTTGGAGGCCACAATGCTGAGAAGCGGGATTCAAGCCTTCTGGTAAGGTATCAGTCGTGAATACAAAGGCCTTAAGCTCTAATTGCTCAGGATTCAGCAGGGTCTGACCAGTAATGCGCCTGTATTCGGTTTGAAGCTGCCGGAGCTGTTCAGCATCATTGAAGATTAATTGCGAGGCACGCGCTAATTCGTTTTCAGTCAGAGGTAATTGCAGATTCTGCACGCGTTCAGTCTGTAAGCGCTCTTGTGTGCTTAAATCAACAATACTATGGATCGTTTCATCGCTACGATAGTCATAGCTATACACATCGGCTAAGCGTTTACCCGGTTGTTCTTTATCAACGGGTCGCCGTTCAACCAGTAACAGCTCTAGCTCATGGGCTACTGCTAGTTGAGTTGCACTGCGCGCCGCTAACTGTGCCGTTTGTTCAGGTGCAGCTAGGCTTACCGCTTTTGCAAGCTCAGAGGGGCTGAGTGGATCTAAATCTTTGGCTACAATAGTGTGTGAAAAAAAGGCCAATAATAACGCCGGCAGCGCTATTTTTAAGGATTTATTCAACATGATTTGTCTTATGCCCTATATAAAAACAGGAGTTGTTTAGCTAGGAGTTCACTCAAGCAATAGGCTTACTGTAGAGTTAGCAGGCGGTGGCTAGCCATATAGACTTGCTTCAGCGGCCAAGATGGGTAGATGAGTGATAATTTAATTTAATTAAAGAATAAATAATAACGATAAACGGTCGCTAGAAAACTAAACAACCTTAAGAGACATAGGATTTTGTGTGTAAGTAGCTCAGCAGGATTTAGCTAGTGTTATACTGCACTGCACTAGAGGATTTGAGGATAATTGTTAATGGTTAATAGCTCTGATCAGCTGTATAGAGAGCGCTTTCCTTATCGCCCGCGTAAACCAGTATTTAGCTGGCAACGTGTTTTACCTACTTTGACGCGGATTGCAGTCTGGGGGTTATTGTTTGGCTTATTGGCCTTACTTAGCTCGTTTTTTACCTTATTATTTTTGACCTTTGTCTTTACCTATTTGCAATCGAGTATTGTCGATTGGTTGCTGCGTTATGCCCCTAAACGGCGGACCTCTTTAGTGGTCTTAGTCAGCAGTTTATTTTTAAGTATTGTCATTGCCTTGGGGGTATTTATTGCTCCTAAGGTTTATCAGCAAGCCGCAGGCTTTGCACAAGGCTTCTCGGTCTACATGCAGCGGATCGATAAAGAAATACTCAATATTGCGGCGCGTTATCCGGTGCTACAGGAAGCGCTGCCTGAGGTTTTAGGTACAGCTGCCTTGCAAGAACAAGCGATACAGCCTCATGGTGAAACCTTAGTGCCAGAGACAATCGGCCCACCAGCCCCACCCAAGGCCTTTAAAGATACCCCCTCAGGCGTCATCTTAGGGATGATTGCAGGCACTGGGAATGCAGCCGATGGGCGTGAATTAGCGCGGGTCTTTTTAGATCAATTAGCTAATATTAGCCGTCAAGCCATCACGATGCTGACGACTTTTCTCTTAGCCTTTTTATTTTCGTTCTTGATTGTTTTAGATATGCCGCATCTGGCAGCCAGTGTGCGCGACCTAGAGAATACCCGCTTACGTTTTATTTATGTGGAAGTGGCAGACAATATTAAGCAATTCGGGCGAGTGCTGGGGCAAACCATGCAAGCTCAGTTTTTTATTGCTTGTGTGAACACGGTACTGACTGCAGTGGGTTTATCTGTGCTCGGTATGAGTGAGCAGATGGCTTTTCTCTCAGTGATAGTCTTTGTGTGTAGCTTTATTCCGGTGGCTGGGGTGTTTATTAGCTCGATTCCGATCTGCTTAATTGCCTTGAACACCGGAGGGGTGAACTTAGTCTTATTGTCTATTTTGATGATTGTGTTTATTCATTTGGTAGAAGGCTATTTGCTTAACCCCTTGATTTATGGAGCGCGCCTACGGATTAATCCGGTCATTGTTTTGATTATTCTGACGGTTGGAGGCAAGCTATTCCATATTTGGGGTTTAATCTTAGGGGTTCCGATCAGCACTTATATTTTCGGTTATGCGATTCGTTACGATAATAACACCCTACCGCCACGTCTACGCCGTAGGCATCATCGTAAACGTATCACTCAGCCAACTTATGCTCCAATAAAACCTGTGCTGGATTCAAATGAACGAGATTAAATTCCTTGATAATCCGCCCCGCTCGCCAGAGTTTTTTTGAGGCTTGTTCCGAATCGCCCTGAACGAGGGCGGTTCGGACTTGCTGATGCAGTTGATAACTAGTTTCACGTGCTAGGCGAATAATTTGCGGATTGCCATGATCAATCCGATCTAATAAGCGGATAAAGTACACTGCACCATGATTAGCTTGTTCATCTAAACGCCCTGCTTGTAAAGCTTGATAAGCTCGTTTAACTAATTCATCACTAGTCAGTCCATTAGCTGTCAGTGCCGCTGGATCTCGCTCTTCAGCAGGCTCTTGAATACGTGCTACCGGAGCATTAATGACAGGATTCGGTCTTGTCTGTATGGGAGTTGCAGAACTTATAGGCAGGGTAGGTTGCACAGCACCTACAACAGGTGCAGCGGCTAAGGTCAAGCCCTGTGGCCGTGGGGCTGGAACTAGTTCAACAGCCACAGGATTAGCGCTTGGGGCTAGAAATTCAGCTTTAGGGCTTGGTGTATCCACCGTCTTAATTAAGACATTAGGCGGTGAGGGTAAATGAATATTAGGATCGGTTTCTTCCACGAACTCTGGTTTTGCCTCCACCTTAGCCGGTCTAAGTTTTTCAGGCTTAGCTACCGTTTTTTCTGGCTCAGGCTGGCGATTAAGTGCTGGTGGAATTTTGTCCTGCATAGGCTTTGGTTGATTTGTCTCAAGCTGGGCGGCTTCGGGGCTAATAGAAGGTGATGTCTCACGGGCTAAAGCTAGACGCATATCACCTGGCTCAGGGTCTAGTAGATTAGTAGGTTGATTAGGCAGGATTAGTCTAGTGTTGCTAGGCACTGTAGGGGGCGGATTACTGGAGCTAGTCGGTGGGCTAAGCACAGGCTTGGCTGGGGTTTTAAGCTTAACGGCTTCGCTTGTGCTGGGTTGATCTGCTAAGCTCGCAGCCAGATCTAGTGGCTTAGCCTCCGGTATCTCAAGCTCTGGATCAGGTGCTAGTAGCGGTGACTCATTATTGAGAGCCGCATGACTGGCGCGCAGCATCTCAGTGGAGTTCAGTACATAATTTTGATAGTAAAAACCAGCCGTGCTAGCAGCCACTACACTAACCAAGCCTAAACCCAGCCAAGGCACAGCACTCAAGGATCCACGTCTAGTAGGTAAATGAGCCTGTAATAAGAGCTCAGGAGAGTCAACGAATCTTAGCAAATTGGGTACTAAAGCCGTACTGGGTAAATAGACCTCGCCCTGTGCGGTGACGAGAAATAAGGAGGTTGGCAAGTATCCCTGCAATAAGCCTTGTTCGCTTAAACGCTGATTTAAGCGTAAAGCCTGCTCATGCATGCGCGTGCTAGACCCTAACATGGACGGTAAAGCAGATAAACTCCAACTAACGGGGCTAGCTAATACAAAATACGCTTCAGTATTAAGCCAACCGCTGTCCAGTACTTTTAAGATAGCAGAGTCAGTTGTTTGTTCGCTAAGAGCCTGTAAACGCTCAGTCAGCAGTTTGAGAGGCGTTTGTGGGAGCGCTTTACTAGGGAAAATATGGATTAATACGCTTGAGCTTGTTGTCTCACTGGCACGCATATCACGAGCTTGATATAAGCTGCCAATGCTATTACTGACTAATTCGCTCTGAATTAAATAGCGTTGACCAATGAGATGATTGCCTTTCTTGCGCCGTTGCGTAACCCTATCCATAGGCTAAATTGCTCACTTTAAATTCCTACTCTCATCTATTCAACTAGAAGCTTGCAAGATATGAAAAAAGATCGTGTATTTGACGGCTTAACGCACAGTTTTCAGAAAAAAATTTATGGTGACGATCCGCGGGGTAAAATCCGCCTTCATATTGTGCAAGATGACTTATGCCAACAGCACTTAAATACTCAATCTCAGTTTATCTTGGACGCTGGTGGAGGCTTAGGACAAATGTCCATTTGGTTAGCCACCCAAGGTCATTCCGTACTTTTAGCTGAACCCTCTGCTGAAATGCTAGTAGAGGCTCATCAAAATATTATAGCTGCCGGACAAACGGAGGCTATTCAATTACAAAATGTAGATATTCAAAGACTTGTTGACGAAGGTGCAACAGAACGCTTTGATGGTATTGTTTTACATGCAGTTTTAGAATGGTTAGCTGAACCCCGCGAAACCTTAGAACAGTTGTTGAGCTTATTAAAGCCGCAAGGTTGGTTGTCCTTAATGTTCTTCAATCAATATGCCCGCGAAATGCGTTATCTACTCGGTGGGAATTTTAAAGCACTGCGTGAGCAGCGGATTGCTAGTGATGGTCATGAAGGTTTAGCACCTATTTCACCCTTGCCACCGGAAACGGTGTTGGCTTGGCTGCCTGATTTAAACTTAGAGCTGATCACTTGGTCAGGTGTGCGCTGTTTTTATGATTATGCCTATGTGGATATTCGTAAGCGTATGCCTTTAGATGAACTATTGAGCTTAGAACGCCATTATTCACAGCGCGAACCTTGGCGTTCCTTAGCACGCTATCAGCACTTTTTTTGCCGTAAACAAGCTTAGAGTTTTTCTAAACCAGCAGCAATTTCGGCCAAAATTTTAGCTTTCTTTGCATAGCGGCTAGCCAGAGCAGGGTCGCTGTTTTCGAACTGCTCACCTGCAAGCTTTAATAGTTGTGCTAAGTTTTTCAGCTGTTGTACTACGGAATTGAAAATCCTAAGGGTACTGGGTACTTCTTGAGTGATTTCTTTGTATAGTTGAATAAACTCCTCTGCAAGTTTCGTTTCTGATGAAGGCTGGTCTAGTAAAAGCCGCGTTATTTCAATATCAGCGCTCATTACCGCATCGAAAAATTCGTTCGATTCGACAAATTGGGTACGTACCGTGTTATGAGCTTGATCCAATAGTTCTGAATAGTCCTCATCCTGAAATGCCGTCGCTGTTGCAGTTTTCTTGGTAAAGCCTTGCAGAATAGCGCTTAGTTGCAAGCGGTTAATCAGGGGATAGGCTTTAAGGCTTGCGCCTAATTCTCGAGTCTCTCCCCGTCTATAAGCTGCCAAACTTTGGCGTAACACTGGCTCAATGGACGCCCAGTGGTTCGGATTTTCTTGAAGTAGAAGGATAGCCAAACGCTTATAAGCTCCACCCAATAAAGCACAACGTTCAGCATTGCTATTTAAACTGATGGGAGTATTAATTGTCGCGGCAGTTTGTACATATTTAGTAATTTTTAGCAGACCCTCTAAACGCTCAATCGCTGTGTCTGCCAGATCTTTAGCTTGTTTAAATAAGTCAGCACGCTCCGGCGCATCGATCTGCATTGTAGCTGCCTCCAAAGCAAGGGTTTCTGCTTGGCGGGCTTCTAAATTGGCTAATAATTCGAGCGCAGTAATGGGTACTTTGCCATTTCTATCCTCTTCTGCAATCGCTATTTGATAAGCATTGCGTGCAGCCTCAAAACCTTGCGGTAACATGTTTCCGTACAAGCCAGCTAACTGGTATTGAATTTCGGGTGCTTTTAGCCAGTTGGGATTACTTAAATGAGTGGCAATTTGCTCTAGTTCCTGTTTCAAAATTTCGAAATCATAACTACGTGCTTTTTGATGCAGATCGACAGCGATACTGGTCAAATAGTCTTGTAATTCATAATCAGATACTTGTTGATGACAAGGGGACGAGCGTTTTTTATCATTTAAGGGGTCTAATACAAAGCTTGGGTCACCATAAGCTTGATAAGCGCCCCAAGTATTTAAGTCTTCATGCAGCAAACGGGTTTGTTGGCGTGCTTTATGCACTGCTTCCCCAAAAGGCTGATTCTTTTCAATAAAGCCTTCAAAAAAGGTTTTGGAGAAGGTACAAGCAGCGGCATCATCTACAGCCCAACCTGCCGCAATTACACAGCGTACCCCCATTTCAATCAGTTCACGCGCTAGGCTATAGGCCAATTTATTATAACTCGGTGCTCGCTTAGCTGGAGGCCGTTTGGAAGCTGACATATCGCCTAGATGACAGCAATTTAGAAAGACTAAATCAGGAATTTCCTCCATCTGGCTGATTTCTGCCGCGGTGAGTAAACTGCCATCGGATAAAATGACACCGGTACGTTCTTTACCGTCTCGTCCCTCTAAACCCACTTCACCGTGAGCTGCAATCATGAGAATACGGTAGGGTTTTTTGAAAAGCGTATTGAAAACATCTAAGGCCGTTTGCATTGCTAAATCTTCAGCTGCCGCAGGCATACAGCGCTCCACCGCGTAGCCATTTTGCTCTAATAAATCAGCAACGATTAAGCCTTCACGGGTTGCGCCTTCTAAATTAGCTAGGCTTTTATCGCTGTCTTTAACTTCTGGAGCAGGGTCGTAACTTGGGTAGTAGCGATAAAATTGGTTCGTGGAGGGATTCGCAATCACACAAGCGGTTTTACTGATGGTTGTTGTGACCCGTCGCCGAAAACTCAAGGAGCTAAATTGCCTGACCATTTGTACTTGTAAGGCTAAAGGCTCTTCATCAGCTTGTAGCATTTCCCAAGGCAAATTAGCGGTATATTCATCCAAAATCAGCAATAAGCGACTGGTTTGGCGGGCTGCTGATTTGAAATCAAACGGTATCATCAATTGAAATAAGGTGCGGCTTATATCCGGTTTGTAAACACTGCTGACAATCGCGTCGCGAATCAGGGCTTCAATTAAACCGGGTTGCCGCTGTTGCATGACAGTCTCAGCGCGCGCCCGTTCAGACAGATAAATATATTTAAGTAATTCAGCTGGTTGATTGTTCTCTTTAGTGTACTGAGTTTTTTCTTGTGCATTCGTGACCATTAAGCGTGGCCAATAGCCGCCACCCATAGTGCGTTCACTTAAGCGATGGCGCATCCCTTGATAGCGCGGCACAATCAGTTCATGCGCTGGCTCTAAACGTGCTTCAAGCCGTGCTAATTCAGTTTCTAAGCGCTTCGGTAATTCGCGCACAATATAAGCAGCAGTGATCGCGGTATCTAAATAGAATTCAATAAAATCGAGGCGGGTAATCGCCCGTTTTGGCTGCTCTTCGCAGTTATAGCGATATTGCTGGTTGGCTGCGCAAATCCCACGCACAATCGCCTCAATCGAGGCTTCAACGGTAATATGCGTAGTCGAGTTATAACCAATTAATAGGCTGTTGACGCCAAGGGTTTCGAGTGTGTCTTTTTCAATATTGGGGTTGGGTGGCAAAGTAAGTAGGTAATTTAAGACCCCATCACGCACTGTATCGCTAATCTTTTGCGCAGTGATCAGATTCCACTCACCTAAGCCAACAATAATAGCGCCTCGGCAAATATTCCGCTTGAAATCGTTATTACTACGAGGACGGAGAATAATCGTACTCGTGCTGACTGGCCCCGCATAAATGCCTAGGCGTTCACGCTGACTTAAAGCCCCACCTACCAGATGCTTATCAATCATGCGCTCAGCGCTAGCAATAGAGTCGGCTTGATAATGACCGCAAATGATAGGTTGCTGTACAAAGCGTAAATCCATCGCGCGCACCGCAACTTTTAAGGCTTGGCTATGATCTTCGACAGGTTCGCGTCGAGGGCGTCCACCAAAGAAAGCTAAAGCAACTTCTTCTGCACTCGCGTGTAAAACCGGGCCTGCCTCATAAGTATAATCACGATTAATACGGCCCCGTTGGCGCGGCGGATTGCGCTCTAATTGAGTGCTGCTGCCGGTTTGGAGTAGCTCTGCAATGGCGGCAAAGTATTTAGGGGAATTCGTCAAATGAGCATGACTAACCGGCATATACCAATATTGATCATCGCTTAATTCGGGTAAGCGCCCAGCGTCCCAAGTGACTGAGCCATCGCCTTCACTCGTACCTTTGAGGCTAAGCTTATGATTAGCTAGCTCAAGATTGAGCGGAGTATGTTGATCGCTACCAAACACATAAGCAACCCGCTCAGCAGCTGGAATAGGCACTTGAAGGCGTTCTAGTATTTTTTTAGCTTTATTGAGGCTGGCTTGAGTTGGCAAAGCCCCGAGAGCTTGAGCACTACCAAACCAACGGTCTCGATTAAGGCTGCGTAACTGAACCCAAGTGTCTGCTTTAAAATAATCGAGGGTGCTAGTTGGATCCTTCGGCAAGAGTTGCAAAACGCTATCATATTCACCCACTACATCGAGTACTTCTTGAAGATTATGGTGAAAGTCTAAACTCGCTAAATAGCGTAGACCTTGGCTTTTACCCAATAAGCTTTCAACAGCTGCATAGGAACCCTGATTCGGTGTGCCGAGCATAATAAAATGACTATTCGGACGGCTGACTATCTTGTCCCAAAGCTTGTTCAGTTTTGGGCTAGCAATTAGCATCCGCATCACTAAGCCACCCATACTATGGGCGAGAATATTAATAGGGCGCTGTTGTTGGGCATTGTCTAGTAGGCGCAGCTTCTCTTCGATAAAGTCAGCTAGCTGTTTAGCTAAGGTATCGAGGCTTAGGCGCCAATCATAAGCGAAAGGGATCACTTCATAATCGGCTGCTAAGTATTGCTGTAATTCGCCGTAATAAGCTTCGAATAAGCCGTCTGCATAGATATTCGGCATACCCATTTTCAGGCTATAAATCCCACCGGCTGACAAATCAAAAGGATCGAACCAAATACGATCACCGATATTTTGACCCGCTGGGCGGACACTTAAATGCGAACCCATCATGCCCGGCAAATAAAAGACAATGGGCGCATCCTTGCGGCGTGTGGGCGCGCTAGCAGAACGGGGCGTAGCTACTTGCAGCGACTTCATGCTATCAAGCTTGAGATCACAATCCGTAGGAATGCGGCTAAAACCAGCGAGCTGACTAGGGTTGTCATGATTTAGCCAATTGTATAAGGCATGTAGGGTATCAGGACGCTTAAAATAATGCAGATGACTGACCTGTGCACCTTGAGTATAGAATTCGTGAGTTGGATTACGCTTAGCGAGACCCGCACGCATGGATTGAGTATCGACTACAAAATCATTATCAATTTTCCCAAACAGTACCCAGTCAGTAAAAATAATCGCGATGCGTTTGAGAATACTCGCTTCATGCGTATCCGTATTCCCAGTAATCGCTACTACCTGAATTTTATCCGAGCGCGTAGCGGTTGCTAAAAAGCCTGTCAGTGGTGAATCCGGCAACATGGCCTCTAGCCCCGGGATAAAGCGTGGGTCGATGCGCTTGGCGGCGATTTCTAAGACGACTCGGCGGAAGGCATTCAGTACCGAAGCGCTTACGGCACCGACCACTGGAAGCAAGCTAGCGCCAAAGCTCAACAGAGATAATAGTCCAGATAGAAACAGATCTATATTATCAGCCATCAGAGTCGTGCCACCTGCAGGGCAAGCGACGCGCACATAGCGCTCAATTTGAAACTGTTTTTCTAAAAGTAAGGCGCGTAATTCACTGAGTTGCTGCTGTTCTTCAGCCAGTACTAATTCACGAATCTTGCGCTGTTCTTCAGTTTCTAACTCACTTTGGTGGTTAGCTGGGCGACGCTGATAATACTTAATTAAATTGGGATCGAAATCATTGAGACAGAGTAAATCGCCTACTAACCCCCCACGGGAATGAGTAACGAGTG
Organism: Thiothrix sp.; assembly: GCA_008015155.1. Classification (GTDB taxonomy): domain Bacteria; phylum Pseudomonadota; class Gammaproteobacteria; order Thiotrichales; family Thiotrichaceae; genus Thiolinea. Next base: position 15,117 of record SSFA01000013.1, on the reverse strand, counting down.
AAAAGCGACTCCCTTTAGGTAAGGCTTTCGCAAGTTGTAGGGCGTTCTCTAAGGGGCTTTCAGATAGAGTTCGATGTTCAAAAGCATAGATATGTTGACTAAACGGGCGGGTAAGCTGATCCCAATGAATATCTTGTGCTTGACTACGTAAAGCCCCAAAGCTGCCGATGGTATTGGAGCCAGTACCATGAATAAAAATCAGCAGCGGTTGTTTGTTCTTAGCAGCCTCCACCAAGGCTTGGTCATTAGCTTTAACCCGTGCTTCGGTTTTAATCACTGCTTCAGACCAGCGATATAAACCTGGCTCTCCTTCTAATTTAGACTCTATGGCTTGCATTAAAGCTTTAGCGCCGACCCAAGAGGCGTGGGCATAAGCCATATCAGTGAAACGCTTGCCTAGTTTTTCCTCCAACCAATCTAAAGCTTGCTCTTGAGCAGCACTGATAAAGCTATCGGGGTTTAATTTGAGAATTGATAGGGTTGACCAAATCCACTGGCTTAAACCACGGCTTTTTCCATAGGGGTCTTTCAGAAAATTAAGATCAATTTGTCCATTTTCTAATAGAGCCTGTGGGTATAGGCGCTGTAATTCGGCATGCAGCTTATCGGCGCGCATAATAACGACGCTGCCGTCTTGAGCTTCCAACACCATGAGTTCTTCCGTTGCAAAGCTAGACTCGGTTGATTGTTCAAGCGAGCGTGTGCCTTGGTGGAGATCGAAGCTTTTAGTAATAGTGATCGCTGCTTCACTCATGAAGACATTGCGACCTTGTGGCGAGCGCGTCGTTGAGTCTAAAGCACGTGGCAGCGTCGGTTTGTTGTGCTTAAGTTCTGGACTACGTAGGGTAGTGGCAGGTATTAAAAAGTCTACAACAGCAGGTTTGATAGGCTCATTATTCTTAGTCGTCATACTTAACCCCTCAAAAATTCCTCGCTATTGATCAACTGAGTATAGCTGGTCTAGGTGTTGGACTCAGCCTTGATTAAGTAGAGCGATAGACGTGTTAGCAGGTTGGTGTAGCGATTTTTAAGCTTACAAGTAAAGGTGAATTAGTCACCTCTTAGCTCCTTTAAGCCTTGTTCCCAAGTCGCCTGCATTCTCTGCCCAATCACTGCAAAATCAGTATGCTCTTCTTGATAGGCGCTTAGTTCTGGCAAAGCCGTATGCAAACCATGCATGACCCAGTCCAATAATTGGCTAGCACGGCGTTCAGTCAGGTTACAAAAACGGCGGGCAAAGTTAATTAACTCAGTGCGTGCGGGAAATTGCTTAGTCGTTCCAAATAATAAAGCAAGGCTGTCATTAGGAATATAGGCCGTGGTCGAAACAATATCGTAAGCGGGAGCTAAGCTGACTTCAGCCTCAGGGTGAGCATAAATCACACCAAAATTCTTCAAATGCGCATCACCATTACGGACTGCACAGGTCAAGGCTAGGGATAAGAAAAATTGCTCTAGCGCATCATGCACGCGATGCGGTGAGACAAACTGCCGAATCCGCAAGGCTATATCTTGATAACTACCCACATACTTATCATCAGTACCTAGTCCATTGAGAACACAGAAATCTTCAAAGCCTAGATAGCCACCTTTGCCATCTAAATCAAAGCGTTTAACAATTAATAAGCGCCCTTGAGCAGCCAATTCAAATTCAGGTAATTCTAAACCCGCATGTTGTGCCGCTTTTAAACAAAAATATTCATTAGCTGCTAACTGTGGAAAGCGTTCAGGATTCCACGCTTTAACAATATGGGTGGAATCTTTATAACTAATTTGTTCGACTTCCTGCAGGGCAGCTGCGACAGTTGCATCATCGCGGACTAAGACTTTAGGCTGTACTCCAGAAATCCCAGAGTAACGCCCAAAGCGTTGTAATAAATCCATGAACAGGTCTTCGCTACCCGTATAAGCTTGTAGTTCCTGAACACTTTGTAAAGGTAGCTCGAGGGGTTGTCCACCAGCTTCAGCAATCCGTACCCGCCCAATCTGGGAGTGCCCAATAATGCCTAGTAGGCTTAAATCATCAAAATGCTGCACCACCTTTTGAAAATTGTTGCGCAGCATTTCGCGTAACTCACCTTCCGGCAAATTCATTTGGAAGATGGGATGCACACCATGCTGGAAACGGTATTGATCCGGTAAAACTGGCATCGTGAGCGAGATAGCCTGTGCCTCTTCAGCTTGAGCTAAATAATTAAATAAATAAGTGCGAGCTTGTAATTCACTTCGACCTAATACACCTACACGTTCTTTGCCCGCAAAAATATCTAGCTGCTGTGCACTCATAAGTTTCCTTTACCGCGTTTCCGCTGATCGGCTTCTGAGACTAAGGCGTGTAAGGTGGGGCGCTTAGTTTGGCGAGTTTGTACTTGTAGTTCTAAACCCAATAAAGAGCACAAAGCAATCACTTTGCGAATGCCAATTTCATTCACCGTACCATTTTCAAGTGCCGACACAGTGGCACGACTCATGCCAAGTTGCTCACCCAATTCAGCTTGAGTCCAGTGCTTTTGTTTACGTGCTTGTTTTAGGGCTTGACCCAATTCTTCTAAGTCCATGCATTGTATATAGTGCATTTTTACTAAATTAACAATAAATGCATTGTATAGAATGCATGAATTTAGAGTTAGTCTATCTCTGATGGGTAAGTCGTAGTAGTTTATAAGCTTTTTTCTTTACATTAGTAAATTCTAATATTATGATTATCTCAACTTAAAGATAAACAAACAGACATTCTGTTAGGGAATTAAATCATGAAATTACAAACTATCGCTTTCGCTACTTTGATCGCTTTATCAGGCGCTGCTTCTGCTGAATTCTTCGACAATGGAATGGGCAATGGTAACGGTTCTGCTGCTGGTAACGGTACTGCTTACACGAATGGTGCAGGCAATGGCTGGGGTACTGGCAAAGGTAATGTAGATGGTTGGGGTAGTGGCAAAGGCAATGCTGACGGTGAAGTTGAATTCCAAATCACTTTCAAAGGCAAAGGCAAGTCAGATATGAATGCTGACATGGTAGGCAAAGGTGATGCGGATACCAATGGTTATTTAGCTGGTAATGGCAATGGTTGGGGTAATACTTACGGTAATGGCAACGGTTTCAGCAATACCGCATCGAACGCTGGCTATCCTTATGGTCCAATGGCTTACTACCAAGCGCCTATGATGCCGATGCCACAAGCTGCTGCTCCTGTTGCTCCAGTAGCACCTGCTGCCCCAGTTGCTCAACCACAAGTTGTAGCACCAGCTGCTGTTGCTCCAGCACCTGCAACGGTTCAATAGGCGAAGACTCTCCTCCTCCTCCTCTTTCGCTTTCCCTAGCAAGGGTGTCAGCTTAGGCTGGCACTCTTGCCTTAAGGTGTTAATATCGCTAATAAAGCTTTATTTAAAGTTGCATAGGCTGGCACACTGAGGTGTAGTAAATCTCGACTGTATGCTGGTTTAATCAAATCTTTCTCACCTTGCAACAAATTAAACGCATCTAATACCTGTACGCCTTCCGTCGCTAAGCTCACAATAAAGGTGTTTATTTCGCGAATCGCGGGTGCTACTGCAGCCGACCAAACCAAACGCCGCTCCACAGGCACTTCGCCTAAGGGAAAAATAGTTGTAATGATCACTTGGCAGCCATCAGTACGCGCTTGCTCAACTATCCATTGCAGATTAGCTTTGAGCTGCGCAAGAATAAGATCGTGTTTTGCGGGAAACAGCGGCAAGGTTTTTAAATCATTAATCCCCAATTGCAGAATAATCAAGTCTGGCTTTAGCGGCTGCACATGGCTGGTATAGCGCAAACGAATTTGCGCCGAAGTTTGATCACCAATCCCCCGATTGACAAATTCTACCCCTTGTACACTAGGCGCTGGCCAACTTAAAGCACGTGAATCACCGAAAAAAACTACTCGTTTTAAGGCAGGATTTTTAGAAGGAGTCTCCGGATACACTGACAATTGCAAAGGATCTAAACGTACTGCATTTTCAGCTGTATACAGATGCTTGACAGCCCATATACCGAACACATTAGCGGCTATAGACACTAAAAACAAAATCAGAATTAAATACTTCATCACACTCGACTCAAAGAAAAACACTCTAGCATTTAGTGATCTTTTGCTAAAATCAGCGCGCTTATTTTATCTGCGGAGCTAACCATGACTACCCCGACTCGCTTAGAAATCGCGATGCCTGATGATTGGCATTTGCACTTACGCCACGGCGACATGCTCGAAAAAGTCCTGCCGTTTACCGCAGCGCATTTTGGGCGTGCGATTGTCATGCCTAATCTGCAGCCACCGGTGGTGCGTACTGCTGATGCAGCGGCCTATCGTGACAGTATTTTAGCAGTTTTACCTAAGCATCAGCGTTTCCAGCCGCTAATGACTTTATATATGACTGAAACTACCGAAGCTACTGATGTCAAAGCAGGTTTTGAGTCAGGGTTAGTGACAGCAGTGAAGCTCTATCCGGCAGGTGCTACTACCAATTCAGCAGCAGGTGTCAAAGATTTAGAGAAAATCTATCCAGTGCTTGAAGTCATGCAGGAAATCGGTATGCCGTTTCTCGTACATGGTGAAGTAGTTGATCCAGCAGTGGATATTTTTGATCGGGAAGCGGTGTTTATTGAAACCAAGCTAATCCCACTACGTAAACAGTTTCCTAATCTTAAGATTGTATTTGAGCATTTGACTACCAAAGACGGGGTGGACTATGTGCTGTCTTGTGCTGCACAGACTGCTGCTACTCTTACACCCCACCATTTAGTGATTAACCGTAACGCCATGTTAGTAGGTGGAATCAAACCACATTACTATTGCTTGCCAGTCGCTAAGCGTGAAGCGCATCGCTTAGCTTTACGCGCCGCAGCGGCGAGTGGTGATCGACGTTTCTTTTTAGGGACTGACTCAGCACCCCATCCGATTCACGCCAAAGAAGCGGCTTGTGGTTGTGCAGGGATTTTCAATGTAGCGAATGCCTTAGCGATTACCGCACAAGTCTTTGAGCAAGAAAACGCTTTGGATAAATTTGAAAGCTTTGTCTCTCTCAATGGCCCAGCCTTTTATAGCTTGCCAGTGAATAAGGAGCGTTTAGTATTAGAGCGGCACGCAGAAGCGCAAGCTTTGCCAGCGAACTTAAAACTGAGCAATGCTGAGGTGCAGGCTTTTGACCCAATGATGGATGTTTATTGGGCTGTTAAGAGTTGAGTTGTAACTTCGGTAAAGGATAAATAATATAGTTATCCTTTACCTTTTAGAGAGTTTAAACAGCTATCCCCGCTCGCTCTAACATGGCATGCAATAACACATTGCAACCTGCAGTAATATGCTCCGGTTTAGCGTCTTCGATTTCATTGTGACTAATCCCATCCTTACAAGGAATAAAGATCATGCCACTAGGGGCTAAGCGTGCCATATACACTGCATCATGCCCTGCACCAGACACGGCTGGCATATTCGAGTAACCCAGCTTCTCAGCGGCTTTAGCGACGGCGCCAATACAATCCGTATGGAAAGGCTGCGCGGGATAACTAGACACCAAATCAATTTTGATTTCTAAACCACGCCGCTTGCCGACTTCAGCCGCAAAGGCTTTGACCTCATCCGCCATTTGATCAACTAAAGCATCGGTATGATTGCGTAGGTCAATACTGAATTTCACAGTGCCCGGAATCACATTGCGGCTATTCGGATAGACTTGCACCATCCCAACCGTGCCGCGTCCGTGGGGAGCATGACGTAAAGCACAGGCGACAATTTCTTGCATAATTTCCGCCGCACCTTGCATCGCATCTTTGCGTAAATGCATAGGCGTGGGCCCTGCATGCGCTTCCATCCCTACTACCGTGCAATCAAACCAGCGAATCCCTAGCACCGCTTGCACCACACCAATGGTCTTGTCGTTATCTTCGAGCACAGGGCCTTGCTCAATATGCGTCTCGAAATAAGCACCAATCGGATGATCCCCCGGCTCTTGCTCACCGATATAACCGATGCGTTCCAATTCGCCTTGAACCGTTTTGCCTTCCGTGTCAGTGGCGGCATAAGCGTGTTCCAAGGTGAAAGCCTTGGCAAATACACCCGAACCCATCATCACCGGCACAAAGCGTGAACCTTCTTCATTGGTCCAGAAGGCGACTTCAATGGGTGCCTCCGTTTCGATTTGATAATCATTGAGGGTGCGCACCACCTCTAAACCCGCAAGCACGCCATAATTGCCATCAAATTTACCGCCGGTAGGTTGAGTATCAATATGGCTACCAGTGACTATCGGTGGCAAATCATTATTCCGCCCAGCACGGCGCATAAAGCCATTGCCAATCTTATCAATGGTAATGCTCATACCAGCCTCAGCTGCCCATTTGAGCACTAAATCACGACCTTGCTTATCCAAATCAGTTAAAGTTAAGCGGCAAACACCGCCTTTAGGCGTAGCACCGATTTGGGCTAATTCCATTAAAGAATCCCACAAGCGCTCACCATTGATTCGTAAATCACTAATATCCAACTCTGTTTGCTGTTTCATGGTTTCCTCCTCAACGCACTTAGCGCTGCACAGCAGTTGGTTTTAAGGTTTCGCTACGCTTTTGCGCAGCTTGGAAATTCACTCCAAAAGCAGGGCGCTTAATATATCGACCTGCACCCCGTTCAGCGCGTAAATCACCATTCGCCCACACCACTTTGCCTTGGCTTAAGGTGTGGCTCGGAATTCCTTGTACAGTACGGCCTTCAAAGATATTAAAGTCACCCTTGCTATGATGCGTCTGTGCCGAAATCGTGCGCGTACCTTGTGGATCCCAGAGCACTAAATCCGCATCTGCACCGGCCTTAATGCAACCTTTTTGCGGATAGATATTAAACAGCTTGGCGGCATTCGCACTGGTGATAGCGACAAATTCACTCGGGGTTAAACGTCCGGTATTCACACCCGCATCCCAGAGCACCGCCATACGCTCTTCTACGCCACCCGTACCATTCGGGATTTTGGCGAAATTATCCAAGCCTGCTGCTTTTTGTGCGGCGCAGAAGGTACAGTGATCAGTTGCGGTAGTATGTAATTGCCCAGATTGTAAGCCGCGCCACAAAGCCTCCTGATGACCCTTGGGTCGGAAGGGAGGGCTCATGACATGTGCTGCTGCAAACGCAAAATCAGGATGGCGATACACGCTATCATCAATCAATAAATGCCCTGCGAGTACCTCACCATACACTCTTTGGCCTCTAGCGCGCGCACGGGAAATCGCATCCGCAGCTTCAATACAAGAGACATGCACAATATAAATCGGCACACCTAAGACATCTGCAATAGCAATCGCGCGATTCGCTGCCTCACCCTCTACCATCGGTGGGCGGGCTAAAGGATGACCTTCAGGGCCGGTGATACCCATTTTGGCAACTTCTTGTTGCAGCAAATAAACCAGTTCGCCATTTTCAGCGTGTACGGTCGGCATGGCGCCTAGCTCTAAAGCGCGTTTAAAACTATTCACCAGTGTTTCATCGTCACACATAATGGCGTTTTTATAAGCCATAAAGTGCTTGAAACTATTCACACCTTCCTCACGCACTAGTGTTCCCATATCTTCGCGAACTTGGTCACTCCACCAAGTGATGGCTACATGGAAACTATAATCACTGGCTGCTTTTTCAGCCCAACCCCGCCAAGTCTGATAAGCCTCCATCACTGGCTGCTGTGGGCTAGGAATAACGAAGTCAATAATAGTGGTCGTACCACCCGACATAGCAGCGGCTGTGCCAGTATAAAAATCATCGACGGTGACTGTGCCCATAAACGGCAATTGCATATGCGTATGTGGGTCAATACCCCCTGGAATAATATACTGCCCGCTCGCATCTAAAGTTTGCGTACCTGCTGGCGCTAAGCTAGCGGCTTGCTCACCCACCGCCACAATTTTTCCATCGGCACACAGCACATCGGCTTTATGCTCTAAATCAGCGTTTACCACTGTACCGCCGCGAATTAAGATTGCTGCACTCATGCGGTTACCCCTCTCAGTTTGTGCTCTTTAGCCATACTAATGTAGTAAACCACACCCGCTACCAATAAACTAAAGAACCAACCGAAACTAAATAAATCGACCAATACAGTAGGCATGCTCTCTTTAGACACAATGCCTGCCACTGCTAAATAGCCGGGTAAACAGGGTAAAACTCCCACTGCAAAAGCCATCAGTGCTTTTAAATTCCAGCCATTACTATAAGTATAGCTACCTTGAGTATTATAAAGATTCTCAACACTGAGCTGACCTTTACGCACGAAGTAATAATCCACTAATAAAATACCCGCAATAGCACCTAATAGTGTTCCATAACCCCCTAACCACACGAATAAGTAATCTCCTGAAGTAGCCAATAGTTTCCAAGGCATAAACAACAAACCAATCACAGCAGCAATCAAACCACCGGTACGGAAGCTAATATACTTCGGTGCAACTTGGCTAAAGTCATAGGAAGGCGATACTAAATTGGCAGCTACATTGGTAGTTAAATTAGCTAGTAAAATCACCAATAAGCCCACACCTGCTGCGAAGCTACCAATTTGTGAAAGGAGGGCATCAGGGAATAATTGCGCTTTACCATACAGAATTTGTGATACGGAAAAGCCAATAATCCCCACTAAGGAGAACAAGGCCATCGGAATCGGCAAGCCAATAAATTGACCGACTTGTTGATCTTTTTGGGATTTAGCAAAGCGCGTGAAGTCTGGAATATTCAAGGCCAAAGTTGCCCAGAAACCAACTAGCCCCGTTAAAGCTGCCCAAGTTTTGGGGCCACCTTCAACGACTTTGGCAGGTAAACTAAAAATTTCACTGGGCGATACTTTTATAAAAGCCCAAATCACCAAAGCAATGGAGGCGACAATCATTAAAGGCGCTGCATACACTTCTAATTTGCGAATGGACTCCAAACCTTTCCAAATAAAATAAATATGCAGCAGCCAGAAAATGAAAAAGGTCACGAATTGAGAGCTACTAATAAACTCACCTTCAGCAGGGCCTGCTAAATTCATTCCTAATACATTCAAGAAACTATGCAGTGCTAAGCCACCGAAATAACAGTTAATCGAGAACCAACCACAAGCCACTAAGCCCCGTAATACCGCGGGCAAACTGGCTCCACGCACACCAAAAGATGCACGCGCTATCACAGGGAAAGGAATGCCATATTGAGCACCAATGCGTCCCATTAAAATCATAGGTACTAACACAATACAGTTCGCTAGAAATACTAACCAAACCGCATGTTGCCAAGTAAAGCCCTGATCCAGCATTGAGCTCGCCATTGTATAAGTGGGTACACAAACGACCATACCTATCCACAGAGCAGCATAATCTTGCCAACGCCAATGTCGCTCAGCCAGTGTTGTGGGTTGTAGGTCTTTATTACTTAAGGAATCGCTCATGTTTACTACCATCCTGTCATGTAAAGGTTTAACGAACTCAACTGGGCTTAATTTTTCTCCCCTCCCAAATGCAAAGACTTATACACAACCATTAAGAACAACTAGCACCCGGATTATTTGGATGGGTAGTCCAATTCGCATATTCACCAGTGACTTGATGCCCGGTGCGTTGGTCAATTTCGCCTGCTTGTAAAGTACGCATGGTGATACAATCGGCTACTGGGCAAACAGAAACACATAAATTGCAGCCGACACATTCGGCTTCATTGATTTCAAAATGGCGCTCACCATTTTTAGTGGCAAAAATCGCTTGATGCGAGGTATCTTCACAGACAATGTGGCAGCGTCCGCACTTGATGCATAAATCCTGATTAATCACCGCTTTTTCGGCATAGTTCAGATTGAGCTGATTCCAGTTTTTCACCGTTGGAACTGCTTTACCGACAAGCTGATCAAGGTTCTGATAACCCTTGCTATCCATGAAATTGGACAAGCCATCACACAAGTCTTCGATGATTTTGAAGCCGTAGACCATCGCTGCGGTACAAACTTGTACCGTGCCAGCACCCAAAGTCATGAACTCAGCCGCATCGCGCCAGGTAGTAATTCCACCTATGCCAGAAATAGGTAAGCCAGCTGTTTCAGGATCACGCGCGATTTCTGCCACCATATTGAGAGCGATTGGCTTGACTGCATAACCGCAATAACCACCATGCGAACCGGCACCAGCGGTATTCGGGTAAATCGCCATCTTTTCCAAATCGACACTCATAATGGAGTTGATGGTATTGATCAGCGAGACCGCATCCGCACCCCCTGCTTTTGCTGCCCGTGCGGGCATCCGGATATCCGTGATATTGGGAGTGAGTTTGACAATAATCGGTAAGCGGCTGTACTGCTTACACCACTCGGTTACCATCTGAATATATTCCGGCACTTGCCCAACGGCAGAACCCATGCCGCGCTCACTCATGCCATGTGGGCAGCCAAAATTCAGCTCAATCCCATCGCAGCCGGTGTCTTCCACTTGCGGCAGAATGTTTTTCCAAGCCTGTTCGGTGCAAGGAACCATCACGGAGGCAATAATCGCGCGATCAGGAAAACGCTGTTTCACCCGCGCCATTTCCGCTAGATTTGCCCCCAAAGGGCGATCCGAAATCAGCTCAATATTATTAAAGCCAATTACACGCCGATCCGTGCCTAACAGGGCGGCATAACGCGGGCCATGGACATTCACCACCGGCGGATCTTCGCCCACGGTTTTCCAAACCACACCACCCCAGCCTGCTTCAAGGGCGCGTATCACATTGACTTCTTTATCGGTAGGTGGAGCAGAGGCTAGCCAGAAAGGATTGGGGCTTTTGATGCCAAGAAAATTACTGCTTAAATCGGCCATGATGTGCTCCTATTCTAGGCTGCTTGGCTTAAAGAACGATGGATGTCCAACGCAGATAACTTACCATGCTGCACCCCCTCAACTGTCAGATCCTTACCACCAAAACGACAATCACCGCCAGCCCAAACTTTGGCTACATTTGTTTTGCCATTCTCGTCAGTAAGAATTTTGCCAGATTGCATGGCTAAACCTTCTACACCGTGATTCGAGTCAAAATTTTGCCCAATCGCGCGTAATACCATATCAGCGGCTAATTCAAAGCTTTCAGATAATTGCTTTAAGCGTCCTTCTTCTAACTGGGTATAGGCAAAACGTATCCCTGTGAGCTGGCCGTCTTCGGAGGTGAGTAACTCCAAAGGTGCTGCCCAATGGCGAATGGTTACACCATTGTTTTTCGCCCACTCCTGCTCGTAGTCAGAGGCACTCATGCCTTCTTGACCACGCCGATAGACAATGGTGACTTCTTCCGCGCCTAATTTACGGCTCTGTACAGCAGCATCAATCGCAGTCATCCCACCACCAATCACCACTACTTTTCGTCCCACTGGCAATTGGCTTAAATCTTCGGCCTGGCGCAAGTCGCTAATAAACTCTACCGCATTTCTTAAGCCTAAAGTTTCCGGCTCGCTAATACCTAAAGCATTAACTCCGCTTAAACCCAAACCTAAAAATACCGCATCATAAGTACTGACCAAATCAGTAAAAAAGATGTCTTGTCCTAAGCGCGTATTCGTTTTAACCGCAATGCCGCCAATAGACAGCAGCCATTCAATTTCTTGTTGGGCAAAATTATTCGGTGTTTTATAAGCAGCTAAACCGTATTCATTTAACCCCCCTAATTTAGCTCGTGCTTCAAAGATAGTGACTTGATGACCTAAACAGGCTAAACGATGCGCACAAGATAAACCCGCAGGACCAGAACCAACTACAGCTATTTTCTTACCTGTGTCAGCTGCGCGAATAAATAAAGGTGGCTGTGGATTTGCAAAAAAATCATCCGTGGCAAAGCGTTGTAATAAACCAATTTCAACTGGCTTATCCTCATTCGTATTGCGCACACAAGCTTGCTCACATAGCACTTCAGTCGGGCAAACCCGAGCACACATACCGCCTAATACGTTTTCTTCTAAGATCTTGGCCGCCGCACCACGTGGATTACCTTGAGCAATACGCGCAATAAAGCTAGGAATATCAATACCGGTTGGACAAGCTGTCTGACACGGTGCGGCATAGCAGTAATAACAGCGTTCAGCTTCAATCTGAGCTTGGGTAGCAGTCAGGGGAGGATGCGCATCAGCAAAATTTTCTTGATAAGCACTTAGGGCTAGTCGTTCACTACAAATACCATTTTGTAAGCTAGCAAGCATAGGTATGATCCCCTTTACTAGTTGGTAAGAGCTGGCAGAAATGCTAAATACTGGCTCAAGCAAGTAGTTAGTCTGTGGTTGTTTAAGCTGGGTTAGTTACCATAATGCAAGACCCATTCCTAAACACTAGTATAAATTTGCAATAATTCAGTTTTACTTGAAGATTAAAAATCATACTCTGAAGAACTAACCTAGCAGCCTTGAGCTTTTTTATTGTGAAACAGGCTTTTAATTAGATAAATCTCAAAAAGATTGAAATCAGTTTTAAATTTACTTAACCAAGCTGCAGCAAAACTGTGCTTAAAACGCACTAAAAATTAGTTGCTCTTTAGTTTGTGGCTTTCAAGAGTATCTAAATCAGCCACTTAAATAGCGCCTTAAGCCCTTTTTTAGCGCTATTTAAAAAAACGCTAATCGACTAGTCATCCTGCTTCAGCACCAGCAAGTGCAAGGGCGCAGATTTCTGTGATTTTTATGTTTAATAAAAGCTAAACTAAATAAATGAAATTTTAAATTTATTAAAATTGAAGTCTGCCGCACCATAGGCTTAATGACAACACCTTGGAGATCAACATGAGCCAATCTATTAACCTTGATGCCTATTGGTTGCCTTTTACCAGTAATCGAGCATTCAAAGCCTCGCCACGTATGATTGTAGCCGCCGAAGACCGCTACTATATTGATGATCGTGGGCGCAGGATTTTTGATGGTTTATCAGGGTTGTGGACCTGTGGCCTGGGTCATGGGCAAGCCAAGATTAGCGAGGCGATTGCTAAACAAGCGCAGGAATTAGATTACTCGCCAGCTTTCAATTTCGCCCACCCTAAAGCCTTTGCTTTAGCCGAGCGTATTACTGAATTCATGCCGGCGGGTTTGAATCATGTGTTCTTTGGCTGTAGCGGTTCGGATGCAGTCGATAGTGCCTTAAAGATTGCACGAGCTTATTGGCGCAAACAAGGTTTAGCCTCGAAAACCCGTTTAATCGGACGTATCAAAGGCTATCACGGCGTTAACTTTGGTGGGATTAGTGTCGGCGGAATTGTTGGCAACCGCGCACTCTATGGGCAAGGTATTGAGGCGGATCATTTGCCCCACACCATGACAGCCACTAATGCCTTTTCTAAGGGTCAACCAACAACTGGTACGGAGCTTGCGAATGAGCTCTTGAATATTATTGCCCTACACGATGCCTCTAATATTGCAGCGGTGATTGTCGAGCCTATGGCAGGTTCAGCCGGAGTGATTCCGCCACCAGTAGGTTATTTACAGCGCCTACGTGAAATTTGTACCCAGCATAATATTTTATTGATTTTTGATGAGGTGATTACCGCGTTTGGGCGGGTGGGCGCAAATACCGGTGCAGCAGCCTTTGGTGTGACACCGGATATGCTGACCTTTGCAAAACAGGTTACCAATGGCACCCAACCCATGGGTGGAGTGGTAGCGAATGATAAGATTTATGACTGTTTTATGGAAAACAGCGGCGCTGAACACATGATCGAGCTGCCTCATGGTTACACTTACTCAGGTCATCCGATTGCCTGTGCAGCAGGTTTGGCTGCTTTGGATATTCTGCAAAATGAGAGCATGATTGAACGTGTTAAAGCCGCTGCACCTGTATTCGAAGAAGCGTGGCATGGTTTGAAAGGTTTACCCTTTGTCACTGATATTCGTAACTATGGCTTAGCGGGTGGCTTAACTTTGCAAGCGCGTGAGGGCGATGCAGTGATCCGACCTTTTGAGGTTATGAAAAAATGCTGGGAAAAAGGTTTCTATGTGCGTAGTGGTGGCGACACCGTACAACTAGGCTTACCCTTTACCATTACGCCACAAGAAATTGACGCCCTTGTGAACGCGATTGGCGAATCTATTCAGGAGCTGCACTAATGCAAACAATCGGCCATTTAATCAACGGCGAATTACGCACAGACTCAGGACGCACGCAGCCGGTGTATAATCCTTCGACGGGTGAAGTCAGTAAACATGTGGCACTGGCCTCGAAAGCTACAGTGGAAGACGCGATAGCCGCCGCCCAAGCCGCCTTTCCTGCATGGCGTGACACGCCACCTGCCAAACGCGCACGGGTGATGTTCAAATTCAAAGAACTGCTCGAACAACACGCCAGCGCGATTAATCAACTCATCGGCGAAGAACACGGCAAAATCGCCCATGATGCAGGGGGTGAACTCCAGCGCGGCATCGAGAATGTCGAATTCGCCTGCTATGCCACTGAACTCTTAAAAGGTGAACACAGCCGCAATACGGGCCCTGGGATTGATTCATGGAGTGAATTCCAGCCCTTAGGTGTGGTGGCAGGGATTACCCCCTTCAATTTCCCGGCAATGGTTCCTCTTTGGATGTACCCGTCCGCGATTGTCTGTGGCAATACCTTTGTCTTGAAACCTTCTGAACGGGATCCCAGCTCCACCCTGTTGATCGCTCAACTCGCGCATGAAGCCGGTTTACCGGCTGGTGTACTCAATGTAGTCAATGGCGATAAAGAGGCGGTGGATACCTTACTCAATGATCCACGCGTACAAGCCGTCAGCTTTGTTGGCTCCACCCCCATTGCTGAATACATTTATTCCACCGCCACTAAAAACGGTAAACGCTGCCAAGCCCTAGGCGGTGCAAAGAACCATGCCATCGTCCTCGAAGATGCGGATATGGATAATGCAGTGGCGCAACTGGTGGGTGCGGCCTTTGGCTCTTCGGGTGAGCGTTGTATGGCCTTGTCGGTCGCGGTGGCGGTAGGTGATAAAGCAGCCAATGCCTTAGTCGAAAAGATGACAGTTGCCATGCAGAACCTGAAAGCCGGTGCTTACTCGGACAGCAGTAATGACTTTGGCCCCTTAATCACTAAAGCGCATCAAGACAAGGTTAAAGGCTACATCGATAGCGCCGAGCAAGACGGTGCGACCATTGTGGTGGATGGACG
>SSFA01000011.1 GCA_008015155.1 Thiothrix sp. | reverse complement strand
GTTCAGAACGTCGTGAGACAGTTCGGTCCCTATCTACCGTGGGCGTTAGAATTTTGAGGGAAGCTGCTCCTAGTACGAGAGGACCGGAGTGGACGAACCTCTGGTGTACCAGTTGTCACGCCAGTGGCACCGCTGGGTAGCTATGTTCGGACAGGATAACCGCTGAAAGCATCTAAGCGGGAAGCCCCTCCCAAGATGAGAATTCTCTGAGAGCTAGACTCTCCTAAAGGGCCGTTGGAGACGACGACGTTGATAGGCGGGATGTGGAAGTGCAGTAATGTATGTAGCTAACCCGTACTAATTGCCCGTGAGGCTTGATCCTATAACCCGGAATGGTCTGTTGGGAATAGAAAGAATAAGTGATTATTCTTTGATTGCTAACTCGAACCGATGATTACTTCAAGCGTTGAATCTAAACCATTCAGCGTGACTTTTCCCGAATTGGGTGAGCGAGTTCACTAAATCGTAACTCCTCGATACCCGTCCAGTTTGCTTGGCATCCATAGAGACATGGAACCACCTGATCCCATCTCGAACTCAGAAGTGAAACGTGTCATCGCCGATGGTAGTGTGGGGCCTCCCCATGTGAGAGTAGGTCAATGCCAAGCGCCCCCTTCAAGCCTCAGCCTTAAGGTTGAGGCTTTTTTATTTCTACTGCTTATAAATCTTGCGCATAATTCCCTAGAGTCTGAATTAATACTTTCCCATACTCAGGAATGCAGTTTTCATGGTCGGCTGGTGTTGCTGTACACTCTACTAAGGTGACATTGGGTGAGCCTTTAGCAGTCATAGCCGTTATTGCATCAGTAGCATTAAAAAAAGGTACTGTAGCATCTTGGCGCCCATGAAATAGCACTACAGGGTGTGCCGTTTTCCAGTCATATACATTATGTTGACTGATCCCATTTGAGCCATTGCGCAAAAAATCTCGAATAATCGTATCTTGAAATACCACATCGCTGTTATTGGGTATCAGTCCGTCCATGATTTGCTTTGTAAGCCAATCCACTAAGATAGGGGATAATCTTTGTTCTTCAGTCATTGGTAATTTAGAGGTACTGAATGAGGTCAAAGCTTTGAGTGTACGACTAATATGGTAAGGCCCTGCTGCTGGAACGCTGGCAGACAAGTTTAGACCAGGAATAGGTTTTGCTTGTAAAGCTTGATGCGCAGCCATCGTTACATAGCCGCCTTCTGAATAACCCGTCAGAAATAATTGCTGATTTAAGCGGATATTATTATTTTTTAACCACCTTTTAGAACTCCTCAAAAAATCAGTGACCGCATTTGCTGAAGGTGTTTTTAACAAGTAAGGATGAGGTTTACCCTTCGAAGCGCCGTAGCCCACATAATCGGCTGCCACTGTGACATAGCCTAAGGAAGCTAAAAGAACAGGAGGAGCACCAGCACTAAGATCATTGCTAGGCGCTTCCTTATCTTGGAAAATTGTACCGTGCTGAAAACTTAGTAAGGGGCTAGGCATGTTAGCCCCTTTCTTTGGAAGCGCTATAACGCCTGAGGCAGTTAACTTTTTTCCATAACCGTCTGTCGTTTGGTAGTTAAGACGGTACAAGCTCACTGCATACTTAAACTGCTCATCTGGAATTTCAACACCTAGTTCACTAACTGCTGAACTGATTTGCTCGGCCGTAAAACTAGCTAGTTTTTTTGCTTTAACATTCGGAGTTGCGGCCTCCACTTGGCTGACACTAAGTATTAATCCTAGGCTTGAACTCAGTAAAATAAGTCGCACATAAATTGATTTCGTCCTAATCATTGCAAGCAACTCCTTGTTTTTCAGCCTTGCTAAACTAATTCACTTTACGGATTTGTAAGGTCATTCCGCCGCGATTATCGGTACTACGGCTCATATCTAAAAGCATAAAGGCTACTTGGCTATCTTTAGCAATGGTAAAAGTGGAGGCTTTAGCCGCAGCTAGTGCAGAGGCTTCATCCGGATAGGTAAAGTTTTCAGTGACTTCATAAGCGCGATTATTACCATTTTGCAGGAAATAACTGGCATCGCGATATTGAGGTATTGCATTAACTACTGGCAACTCTTTACCAGCTACTAGCACTTTGCTTAAGTCAGGTGAACTTACATAATAGTTGTTGTGCATTCCTGTAAAACGAGTGGGGACGATCCGTGGACAGCCCTTACTCCGTGGACAATTTGTCCGATCCCAAACACTCCAAGCCTCATAAGTGCCGCCAGCGGCTTTGCCAACAGGCTTTACTTCATAGCTGCCTTTGGGCATGTTTAATTTAATTGGATTATCTAAGTTATGCGTACGAGCATCGAGTTTAATAATCTGAGTTTCAAACGTATTAGTTGGCTTATTGTTATTAGTAGCCTTAGGTGCTTGGTTGGGCGCTGCGTAAGCTAAGCTAGTGGCTAGTAAACCAGTACTGAGTAGTGCCGATAATGGCAGTGATTTAATAAACATGTTCTTAACCCTTATAGATGAATGTGGTTAAAACTTAAGTTGGAAAGCAAGACCATGCTGGAAGCGTGACATAGTTTTTAATTTTATTGCTGTGATGTAGTTCCAGTCCTTGCCTATTTTCGCGCAAAGTTTCTTTAGAACCAAGCCTAGCAGGATTAATGGAGGATGCTAGATAGAGTGTAGATTGTAATGGTATATGTCAAAGCTCGAAAAAATTATCGCTTTAATAGATATAGAGTTTTAAAAATATCACTTTTTCAGCTTATGCTAAAAACTGCATAATAGCGTCACTTTATAAAGATAATTGCATATGGAGCACTACCTATGAGCTGGGAGGCCATTGTCGCCATTCTGACGGTGTTAGCGGTACTAGGCATGTTGGCACTATCGAAAATAGCTGCGGATCTTATCTTGATGGCGGCACTAATTTTTTTATTAGTGATAGGCATCTTAGAGCCGAATGAGGCCTTCGCTGGTTTTGGTAATACCGGCCTAATGACCATCGCAGCTTTATATATTGTTGCAGCCGGCTTAAGGGAAACGGGTGCTATTCAATATATTACCCGCCGTCTACTTGGTCAGCCTAAAACGGTCAGAGGTGCTCAATTTAGAATGCTGCTGCCTACCGCAGCACTGAGTGCCTTTTTAAATAATACGACCGTAGTGGCTATGCTGATTCCGGCGATTCAAGAATGGTGTAAGCGCTTGAAACTCCCACCCTCTAAACTGCTTATTCCCTTGAGTTATGTGACGATTTTAGGGGGGACTTGTACCTTGATTGGGACGAGCACCAATTTAGTAGTGAATGGTTTGTTAGCTAAAAGTGGCCTACCTGAGCTTGGTATGTTTGACATTACTGGGGTAGGTTTAGCTTTGCTGTTCACCTGCGGCACGTTTTTGCTCATTTTCGGGAATCGTTTGCTACCTAACAGCCAAGGTATTACGGAGGATGTGGATAAAGTACGTGAATACCATGTAGAAATGGTGGTCGATACAGCCTTAGAGGGAAAAACTCTGTCATTAGCTGGTTTAACCAATCTAGGCTATGGTTATCTGGCTGAACTTGAGCGCCAAGGTGAGTTAATTCAAAGCCCTGAAGATGATTTTATTTTGCAAATAGGCGATCGTTTGTCATTTATTGGTGCACCACGCTGTGCTCATGAGCTACGTAGTATAGCTGGCTTACAGCCCGCTAATGAGGATATTCAACGCTTAAGTGTGGCGCATTACCGGCGGCGTTTAGTGGAAGCAGTGGTTGGCCCAGAGTTTCCCTTCTTAGATATGACGGTCGAAGAGTGTGACTTCCTAGGTTATTACCAAGCCGTCGTTTTATCCGTAGCCCGGGGTAGCAAGGACAATTTACCGGATAAAGGTTTAGATACCCCTATTCAAGTGGGCGACACTTTATTGTTAGAGGCTAATAAAGAGTTTGCTAATCAATTCCGCTTCCGTAAGGACTTTTTGCTAGTTAGCGCGATCGAGGATTCTAGCCCACCCAATTTTAAGAAGACTCATTTAGCTTTAGGCATCTTAGTGGCTATGGTGGTATTGAGTGCTTTCGAAATTATTCCCATTCTGCAAGCCGCTTGGTTAGCAGCCGGAGTAATGCTAATGACTCGTTGTATGAACGCAGGGCTAGCACGGCGCTCGATTGATTTTACAGTCTTAACAGTCATCGGTGCTTCTTTTGCTTTGGGGGAGGCGGTCGAAAAAACTGGAGCCGCCAAAGCCATTGCCGAGATGGTGATGACTAATATGCATCTCACTCCTTTGCTGACCTTAATTTTGGTCTATGTCATGACTGCTATGTTTACCGAGCTCATCACTAATAATGCAGCGGCTGTTTTAATGTTTCCAGTGGCAGTCGCTTTAGCCGAGCAATCCGGTGCTAATGTGATGCCGTTTGCGATTGCAGTCATGTTTGCAGCCTCTGCTAGCTTTATGACACCGATTGGTTATCAAACGAATCTAATGGTGTATGGGCCCGGTGGCTATAATGCGATTGATTTCTTAAAAGTTGGCTTACCGATGAATATCTTAGCAGGTTTAACGAGTATTCCAGTCATTGTATTTTTCTGGCCGCTATAACCACGTTTTGCCACTTTCCTAGCAGCAATACTTTATACGTAAACGGAATAAGTATTGCTGCTTTTCTTAGTTCTGTTCATAAACTGCCTTCCTTAAGATTCAAAGCCTAATTGATTCATAGATAAAGAGGCTTTAGATCATGAGTTTTAAACCAACGCGCCGTCAGGCTTTATTGATTGCAGTTACCTTGAGTTTGAGTAGTTTGGCGGGCTTGGTGAGTGCTGCCGAACTGAAATTAAAAAATGTATCTTACGACCCGACTCGCGAGCTTTACGCAGATTTTAATCCAGCCTTTGCTAAATACTGGCAAGCAAAAACAGGCGACACGGTTAGCTTTGAACAATCCCATGCGGGTTCTGGCAAACAAGCCCGTGCTTTATTAGATGGTTTAGATGGCGATGTAGCCACTTTAGCTTTGGGCTATGACATTGATTCTTTGGCCGAAAAAGGTAATTTACTCCCTAAAAACTGGCAAACCTTGTTGCCAAATAACTCAACTCCTTACACCTCGACTATTGTTTTTTTAGTCCGCAAAGGTAATCCAAAAGCGATTAAAGACTGGCCAGATTTGGCACGAGATGGCGTTGAAGTAGTGACTCCTAATCCAAAAACCTCTGGGGGAGCACGCTGGAATTATCTCGCGGCTTGGGGGTATGCGCTCAAACAACCGGGTGGTACCGAAGAAACTGCCAAAGCCTTTGTTAAAAAGATTTTTGATAATGTACGGGTACTGGATACTGGTGCACGTGGCTCCACCACAACTTTCACCCAGCGTGAAGTGGGTGATGTGCTCATCACTTGGGAAAACGAGGCTTATTTAGTCCTCAATGAGCTGGGCAAAGATGATTATGAAATTGTTACTCCTTCCTTGTCGATTTTGGCGGAGCCACCCGTAGCAGTTGTCAAAAAATACGCCGATCAACACGGTACTGCTGAGTTGGCTAAAGCTTATTTAGAGTATCTGTATAGTCCAGTGGGACAGGATATTGTAGGTAAGCATTTCTTTCGTCCACGTAATCCGGAAGCTTTGAAAAAGTACCAAGCGCAGTTTGGTCAGCTGCAATTATTTACCTTGCAAGAGCTATTCGGGGATTGGGCTAAAGCACAGCAAACCCATTTCAGCGATGGCGGTACTTTTGATCAAATCAAGATCGTGCAAGGCCTGAAGCTTAACTAGATTTCATATAAGTAATGCAATTTTTATTATTTATATTCATATAGGACTAGCTCGTAAACTTAGCCGAGTTTAGACGCACATAGCAGAAAACCGAGACTCAAACACTCGGTTTTTTCTATGACTACAGCTAGTTAATTGTCGCGGAGTACAAGTGAGTGATGGCTCAAACAGTAGGCAAACGAGTACTACCAGGGTTCGGCTTATCTTTAGGCTATACACTGGTGTATTTGTCCTTGATCGTGTTAATTCCTTTGTCTGCTGTCTTTATCAATGCGGCATCGATGCAATGGAGCGAGTTTTGGCAAGTGGTGTCCTCGCCGCAAGTGGTAGCTTCTTATCGGGTTTCTTTTCTCACCTCACTATTAGCCGCTTTGATTAATAGTTTTTTTGGTTTACTGCTAGCTTGGTCCTTGGTTCGTTATAATTTTTTCGGGAAGCGCTTAGTCGATGCTTTAATTGATCTACCATTTGCCCTACCGACTGCTGTAGCAGGGATCACGCTTTCAGCACTCTATGCAAAAAATGGCTGGATCGGTTCTTTATTTGCACCTTTGGGTATCAAGCTTGCCTTCACTCCTTTAGGGATTTTAATTGCCTTAACTTTCATTGGTTTGCCCTTTGTGGTGCGTACCATTCAGCCAGTTTTACAAGAGCTAAGCCTTGAGTTTGAAGAGGCAGCAGCGACCTTAGGCGCGAGTCGTTGGCAAGCTTTTTCTCGGGTTGTCCTTCCAGCCTTATTACCTGCCATGCTCACTGGCTTTGCTTTAGCCTTTGCGCGAGCAGTGGGGGAATACGGTTCAGTGATTTTCATCGCAGGCAATGTGCCAATGGTGTCTGAAATTACGCCACTATTAATTATCACACGTTTGGAACAATTCGATGTCGCTGGGGCTACCGCAATTGCCACCGTCATGCTGATTGTTTCGTTTAGTTTATTGTTGATTATTAACGGTTTGCAGCATTGGGCGAGTAATCGTAAACGCTATCTGACTGGGGAGGATTTAGCATGAGTGGCATGGTTGGTGGTATTCAGGCTTATCAGGGTGCAGATATTTACGAGTTAAGTCCGGCTACCCGTGAACCTAAATGGGCACGTTATACCATTTTGGGTTTGTCGCTAGCTTTCTTTGCGATCTTTTTATTGATGCCACTGCTAGCCGTATTCGTCGAGGCCTTACGCAAAGGCTGGGATGTTTATTGGCAGGCGATTACGCATCCCGATACAGGTGCTGCGATTCGCTTAACTTTATTAGCAGCAGCCATCGCAATTCCCTTGAATCTGGTGTTTGGTGTGGCTGCTGCTTGGTGTATCAGTAAATTTGAGTTTCGTGGTAAGCAACTGCTAATTACCTTGATTGATTTGCCCTTCTCAGTCTCTCCGGTAGTTGCAGGCTTAGTCTATGTATTGGTATTTGGCGCACATGGCTGGTTCGGTGAATGGCTCTCCGAACATAATATTAAGATTATCTTTGCAGTGCCCGGCATTGTCTTGGCTACTATTTTTGTCACCTTTCCCTTCGTAGCGCGGGAGCTGATTCCCTTAATGCAAGCGCAGGGCACGGACGCAGAGGAAGCTGCAGTTTCCTTAGGGGCTTCAGGCTGGCAAACCTTTTGGCGGGTCACCTTGCCGAGTATTAAATGGGGTTTGCTCTACGGCGTGATTCTCTGCAATGCACGTGCGATGGGTGAGTTTGGCGCTGTATCAGTCGTATCAGGGCATCTACGTGGACAAACCACTACCTTACCGCTGCATGTGGAAATTCTCTACAACGAGTATCAATTTGCGGCTGCCTTTGCTGTGGCGTCTTTATTGGCCTTGTTAGCACTGGTGACCTTGGGCATTAAATTATTTATCGAGTGGAGGTCGGCATGAAGTCTTCACTATTTTCTATCCATGCTAAGTCGAAGTCAGGAGAGCTATGATGAGTATTCAGGTAAAAAACATTAACAAGCGCTTTTCTAATTTCCAAGCCTTGAATGATATTTCTCTAGATTTCCCGACCGGTAAATTAGTCGCGCTATTAGGGCCTTCTGGCTGCGGTAAGACCACGCTACTACGCATTATTGCTGGTCTGGAAACCGCCGATAGCGGGCAGATTTTGCTAGAAGGCGCAGATGCATCAAATCTACACGTGCGTGAGCGGCAAATTGGTTTCATGTTCCAGCACTATGCTTTATTCCAACATATGAGCGTGTTTGAGAATGTGGCCTTTGGTCTGCGCGTAAAGCCGAAAAATGAACGCCCCAGCGAGGCAGCGATTCGCCAACGAGTCACTGAATTATTAGAGCTGGTGCAATTAGGCAATTTAGCCAAGCGCTATCCGAGCCAATTATCTGGCGGACAACGGCAAAGGATTGCCTTAGCACGAGCCTTAGCGGTGAATCCACGGGTCTTATTATTAGATGAGCCTTTTGGGGCTTTGGATGCGAAAGTGCGTAAAGAGTTACGCCGGTGGTTACGCCAGTTGCATGATGAGTTGCATATTACCTCGATCTTCGTGACTCATGATCAAGAAGAAGCTTTAGAGGTAGCGGATGAAATCGTCTTAATGAATAAAGGCCAAGTTGAACAAGTTGGCTCACCTTTAGAGGTTTTCCGCCATCCAGCAACGCCATTTGCGTTTAATTTCTTAGGTACGGCGAATCGCTTTGATGGCAAATGGGCGCGGAGTGGAGTGCTGGTCAGTGAGGATTTATTGCCACTGCCGCCAACTCAAGCCATCCATACGCATTTAGCAGAGGGTGGCGATGTGATTGCCTTTGCTCGCCCCCATGATTTGCAGATTGAAACAAACTTTGAGGCTGCTCAAGGGGTGCGAGCTAAAATTAGTCGTATCTTAGCTTTTGGCCCAATGGCTCGTGTGGAGTTAAGCCATGCAACTCAGCCAGAAACTTACTATGAGGTTGATGTGCCCGCGCTGAGTATCGCTAGCTTGAATTTACATGAAGGCCAAGCAGTACGTTTGCGACCTTCACAACTTCAAGTGTTTCCAGCCGGATAGGAGCTAGCGATGAATTTTCAACAACTGCGTATTATCCGCGAAACCGTTAAGCGTAATTACAATCTAACGGAAGTTGCTAATGCCTTATTTACCTCCCAATCGGGTGTGAGTAAGCATATTAAAGACCTAGAAGATGAACTAGGGATCGAGTTATTTGTACGCAAAGGTAAGCGCTTTTTAGGGTTGACTGAGCCGGGTCAAGAGCTGGTCACGATTGTGGAGCGTATGCTATTAGATGCCAAAAACATCAAGCAGCTTGCCGAGCAATTTAGCAATAGTGAAGTCGGCGAATTACATATTGCCACTACGCATACTCAAGCCCGTTATGTCTTACCGCCAGTAGTGACTCAATTTAAAGCGCTATTTCCTAAAGTACATTTAGTGCTGCATCAAGCTTATCCAACTGAAATTGCCAGCATGCTCTTAGAAGGGCGCGTGGATGTGGGGATAGCTACTGAAGTCCTCAATGATGTCCCAAGCTTAGTGCATTTTCCCTATTACTCGTGGACGCATACAGTCATTATTCCTATTGGGCATCCGCTGGAGCAGATTCCCTATCCCAGTTTAGAGGATATTGCAGCCTATCCAATTATCACTTATTACGCTGGAATGACTGGACGCGCGAAGATTGATACGGCCTTTGCAGCCGCTGGAGTGACACCAGATATTGTCCTATCTGCTTTAGACTCGGACGTGGTGAAAACTTATGTTGAATTAGGCTTAGGTATTGGGATTGTGGCTTCGGTCGCTTTCAATAGCCAACGCGATAGCAACTTGCGGATGCTGGATTGCACACGCATCTTTGAGTCGAATACAACCCATATTGCCGTGCGCCAAGGTCATTATCTACGCGGCTATACTTATCGCTTTATAGAACTATGCTCCGCTAGTTTAACCGAAGCTTCAGTACGAAAAGCTTTAGCTGCGGGCAATGATGACGTATAACAGCTAACAAGCAATCAAGAAGAGGAGCCTATCATGTCAAATTGGTATACAGATAATTCGTTATCGATCGGTCGTACCCCCTTAGTTAAATTGAATCGCGTGATTGGCGATGCCAAAGCCACCGTATTAGCAAAAATTGAAGGCCGTAATCCTGCTTATTCGGTGAAATGCCGAATTGGGGCAGCCATGATTTGGGATGCGGAAAAGCGTGGGGTTCTCACACCGGGCAAAGAGCTAGTCGAGCCTACGAGCGGAAATACGGGGATTGCTTTAGCGTTTGTTGCAGCAGCTAAGGGCATTCCTTTGACGCTCACCATGCCAGAAACTATGAGTATTGAGCGTCGCAAATTACTTAGCACTTATGGAGCCAAACTGGTATTGACGGAAGGCCCTAAGGGCATGAGTGGTGCGGTAGCCAAAGCGGAAGAGATTGCCGCGTCTGATCCTGATAAATATGTGTTGCTGCAGCAATTTAAAAATCCCGCAAATCCACAAATTCATGTTGAAACCACCGGCCCAGAAATCTGGAATGATACGGATGGTCAGATTGATATTTTGGTCTCTGGGGTGGGTACGGGCGGAACAATTACTGGCGTTTCACGTTATCTCAAACAAGTGAAAGGTAAAGCGATTCAATCCGTTGCTGTAGAGCCAACTGCTAGTCCGATCCTGACGCAAAAACTGAATGGCGAGCCACTGAAACCCGCACCTCATAAAATTCAAGGGATTGGCGCAGGCTTTGTACCAGATGTTTTAGACTTATCCTTAGTTGATAGTATCGAGCAAGTTAGCAATGAGGAGGCGATTGAATATGCGCGTCGTCTTGCTCGTGAAGAAGGCATCTTAGCGGGTATTTCCTGCGGGGCTGCAGTAGCGGCAGCCGTTCGATTGGCACAAAAAGAAGAAAATGCAGGCAAAACGATTGTAGTGATCCTGCCCGATTCAGGAGAGCGCTATTTAAGTACAGCCTTATTTGAAGGCATGTTTGATGAAAAAGGTTTGCTTATTAATTAATAGCTAAACCAATTTCAACGAGAGTTTTTAAGGGAAGCCAAAGCTTCCCTTTTTTATGGCTAAGTAGCTCTACCCTAAAAGCCAATCTCTGCTTTTGCACAAGCTTATTCACCACCCCACTCATAACCTTATCTAAAACACTTAGTTCGTCTAGGCTCAAGCCTCTCCTACCATAGAACCATCAATAAACAGTTTAATGAAAGGTAATGATATGTCAGTTCAATGAGGAGGTCTTAGTCCACCCAACACTACGCCATCAATGATTATGGCAAGGCACATCGCGTGATGAATAGGGCTACGGTATTGGGGAATAAACCATTTTGAGCGTCAAAGGGAAATTTAGTGTTATTAAGGTAAATTCAATTATTTATATCAGCTTAAGTCGATTTGTAGTTGCTGCTTATAATTAAAAATCCTAACTCCGATCTTATTTAGAATGTGAACTATGATTAAGACAGTGATGCCTAGTTTGGCGTCCAATTAGAACTTATATTTTTACTGATATGGAGTTGGATCATGCATTATGGACGATTGTTAGCCGTTGCTAGTTTATTGTTGTTACCACTTACCGCGAGCAGTGCAATGGGGCCTGATATTTATGCGGTTGTCGGGGTTAAAGGTACTGATAGCTTAAATTTACGTTCTACAGCCTCATCAAAAGCTAAAATTCTTGCAACAATTCCTTTCAATTCTATTGATGTACGTAATCTAGGCAAGCGTAGTGGGGGCTGGTGCTATGTCCAATCAAATAATACTAAAGGCTGGGTAGCATGTAACTTTTTAGCGGAGGCTGGAAATAATCGTTATTATATTGGCCAAGGTTATACCATGCCTTTACCTATTCAAAAACAAAAACAATTAAATAGCAGTATTGTTAGTCGTATGCCAGTGAATGCTAGAGGTATTACTGGTTATGACCCGTGTACAGGTTCAGATTGGTGTCGTATTAGTTATCAAGGCTATCAAGGCTATGTACAGAAAAAGTACTTAATGAGTGCAGCTCCTTCCTCACCAGCACCAGGCCAACCCGGTGGACCAACGATCACACCACAACCGCGTTAAGTGCCTGAGCCAACTTTAAAAGCACCTTTTTAAATTCAGGGTGCTTTCGGCCAGCGATTATTTAACCTTCTTATCTTTTTTTCTGCAAAGTAATGCAGTTTTTATTAGTGGTCGTGATATAGCCCGCTTTTTATACTTCAGTCAATTTTCAAAAATTGAGTATAAAAGCTATGTCTAAACTTCAATCTTTTCGGCCGTTAAGCTTAGTAAAAGCCTTAGTACTAGCGGGGGCTGTGAGTCTTAGTACACAGGTTTTCGCTGAAACTAAAGCGACTACAATCCAACTAAGCCTCAGCATTAACCTGGGGCTTGTTCGTATCTGTCATTAATACTAAAGCTATAAACCCAATTCACTCAAACCCGGATGATCATCAGGGCGACGACCTAAGGGCCAATGAAATTTACGTTCGCTCTCTTGAATCGGTAAATCATTGATGCTTGCATAGCGCAGTTCCATTAAGCCCTGCTCGTTAAACTGCCAATTCTCATTACCATACGAGCGAAACCAATGACCTGAATCATCATGCCATTCATAAGCAAAACGCACTGCGATGCGATTGCCCTCAAAGGCCCATAACTCTTTAATCAAACGATAATCTAATTCCTTCGCCCATTTGCGGGTTAGGAAGGCAACAATTTCGGCGCGCCCTTTAGGGAACTCAGCACGATTACGCCATTGGGAATCGGGGGTATACACCAAAGAAACACGCTGCGGATCGCGACTATTCCAACCATCTTCGGCCATACGGATTTTTTGGATAGCAGTTTCGCGGGTAAATGGAGGCAAGGGCGGACGGCTTTCGGGGGCTGCATTCATGCTAATCTCTCCTAATACTGTAGTCGTACTAACATAGCAGTATCAAGAGAGCGCGTCACGGGGTAGGTGTACAGTCTCAATGCTACCTACAATCAACTAGCAGCTTACCTGCAGCAGTTGATTGTAGGGCAAGGCCTATCAGTTTGAGTTTAGGAGCTTAGCCAAACATTTCACTGGTTATATTTTTATACCAGCCATGTGCATAAGCGGCCTCGGTGGCGCGAGTCGCATCGTCGGCATCTTTTGCAGAGACACCACCTGAGTCTTTAATGGCGATGATCGAGTCTTTACCATCCTCACCTTTACCAACTTGGTAAACACCAGCAACTGAGATACCGTAGTTTTTACCCACTAAGCTGTAGCAGGTATTGATATGCGAGGTTTCCGGTAACTCAAGTGAGCGTAACGACGCCACCACAGCTGCCGCCGCGGTTTTGCCTTGTGAGTTTGCGGAATAGCCTGATTTCGGCATGGCACCGGCAATGCACGCATCGCCAATCACATAAATATCTTTATGTTTGGTGGATTCAAAGGTTTTGAAATCGATCGGACACCAACCCGAATCGCCTGTGAGTCCTATATCAAAAGCCAGCTTCCCAGCTTTTTGTGCCGGAATAATATTCAGTACATCCGCTTTAACCGTATCACCAAAATCGGTGGTGACGGTGCGGGTTTTCGCATCCACTTTCGTAACATTGGCTTGGTCTTCTAAACCTTTCCACGAAATGAGGCTGTTATCCGTTTTGTAGCCATAGAGTTTTTCCCAGCCTTGCATAAACAGCTCTTGCTTAGCGAAGGAGGGCTTGGCATCGAGAATAATCAACTTGGATTTGGGCTTTTTCTCTTTTAAATATTGCGCGATTAAACTCGCGCGCTCATACGGCCCAGGTGGGCAACGGAAGGGGTTA
This sequence comes from Thiothrix sp., assembly GCA_008015155.1. Classification (GTDB taxonomy): domain Bacteria; phylum Pseudomonadota; class Gammaproteobacteria; order Thiotrichales; family Thiotrichaceae; genus Thiolinea. The sequence continues at coordinate 22,142 of SSFA01000011.1, read as the reverse complement.
GCGGGCGCGGTAATTACCACTACACCGCCATCATTCATCGCTTCAAGTTGAGCACGCAGGATTTTAGTTTGTTCGCCCGCTTTCCAAGCATGCGGAATTTCTTTGGAGGTTTCTTCGGTATAGCCTTCGACCGCATCCCATTTTAAATCGGTGCCCGGGGAAACGATCAGTTTGTCGTAAGTGAACTCAGCTTTAGCGGTGGTGATTTTCTTAGTAGCTGGATCAACTTTCGTGACTTCATCAATCACCACATTAATACCTGCTTTTTTCAAACCATCATAACCAAAGGCAATTTGCTCCAGCGTACGATCGCCCGACAACACCTCATTGCTCATATAGCAGGTGTAATAGGTGTCGTTGCGCTCAATCAGGGTCACGTCGAGGCTTGGGTCATACTGCTTTAAATAACGCGCTGCCGTAGCACCACCGCTGCCGCCACCAATCACGACTACTTTAGCGGCTGCGCCAAACGACAGCATCGGAAAGCCGAGCAAGCTTAAAGCTCCTAAACCCGCACCTGCTTGGAGAAAACGTCTGCGTGAAATGTTTGCCATACGATAGCTCCTTTAATTAGTGGGTTTGGGTTGAGTAGCGATGTACTTGGCAATGAGTTTTAAATCCTCATCGCTATAACCTTTGGCAATCCGATTCATCAAAGTGGCTGGGCGCTCGCCTTTTTTAAAAGCTAAAAGGCTCGTGTAAAGTTGCTCTTCGGTTTGCCCTAAGAGGCTTGGAATCGGTGCGCCGACGCTCGTGCCATGTGCACCATGACAAGCAAAACAGGGTTGCGTTAATAAAGACTCACGCGTGATTTTAATGTCATCCGCCGCTTGGGTTGGGGATAAACTCAGCATCAAGCAAGCGCTTAACACAAGAGCAGAGTGCTTCATAGGTAGCTCCTTCGTTGTTTTTAGCAGAAACAACCTTAGTAGCAGTAGGGAAGTAAAAGAAAATAACCATTTGTGCTTAGCTTATCTGTTTTTGTCATAGAACCAAGGACTTGCTTAGATAAGGTTTAAAATCTGTAAAGTTTGTCGATAAGCTAGTTCTTTAGAACGGGTTTGATAGAAGTTTGGATCAAAGCGCATCAAAAATTGCGCATGAATCGACGGATTCGTCGGGTAATGGATTTTCTCACTGAACAGCTACGTTTGTTAGTTTTATAATAGGTTTCAAGGTTGCCCTTTTATGGATTTCTTATTAACCATTCAGCGGCGGCTGTAGCATGTAGCTCAGTGGTATCAAATAAGGGCAAGGCTGCCTGTTGTTCAAGCCCCGTTAGTAATATCACGATTTCAGTACAGCCCAAAATGATTGCTTCAGCTCCTTGATTCTTTAGGGTTTCAATAATTTTTAAATAAGTCTGCTGTGACGATTCTATGACTTTTCCTTGGCAAAGTTCATCATAGATCACTCGATGCACTTCAGTACGCTCCTTTTGATTGGGTAAGTAAACCTGAAACCCTGCAGCGCTTAAACGATCCTTATAAAAGCTCTCCTCCATGGTAAAGCGTGTTCCCAATAAGCCTACCTGTGTAATCTGGGCTTGTTGGAGTGCGGCGATGGTAGGGTCGGTAATATGCAATAAGGGAATACCTGCAATTTCAGCGACTGGGTCAGCGATTTTGTGCATGGTATTGGTACAAATCACTAATAACCCCGCCCCAGCTTGAGCTAAACCTTTACCAGCCTCACCTAAAACTTGAGCTGCCTCGGTCCATTGATGCTTGCTTTGCAGCAGAGCAATAGTTTCAAAGTCAAAGCTATGCAATAAAATCCGCCCAGAATGCAAGCCACCTTGAAGTGTCCGAATATGGCGATTAATACTGGAATAGTAGTGTGCCGTTGACTCCCAACTCATGCCGCCTAACAAGCCTAGGTAATTCATCATCAATTCTTTTCTTTCGTGTTCGGTTAGAAACTCTTAGCTTAGGCTGTAGGCAAAAAGAGGGCTAGCTATAGCTTGATTATTTTTAAGCAGGACAGTGTAAGTTATTGAAGTTACTGTACTGGATGATTTGCCCAAAGAATGACAGCTTAGTTTGAACATATAGAGGTTGATTAGATGAGAATTCTTAAAATAAGCATCATAGCATCAAGATGCTTAGTCATCAAAGTGCTATACTTTAACTAAAACTATTAACGGAGTTTAAATATGCGTACTACAGTGACGATTGATGATGACGTGTTTAATATCGTGCGCTATATCGCAGCGGAAAAGAAAGTAGCTATTGGCACAGTTTTATCGGATTTGATTCGGAAAGGTTTACAAAAGTCGCCAGAATTTTCGCAACGCGGCTTATTTCCAGTCTTTAACGTGCCCAATAATGCCAGCCCCATTACACCAGAACATGTGAAAATGTTGGAAGATGAGGTATGAGAGTCGCTTTATTAGACGTTAACGTTTTAATAGCTTTAGCTTGGCCTACGCATATTCATCATGAAGCGGCCCATGCCTGGTTTAATCAAGAACAGCAGCATGGCTGGGCGACTTGTCCGCTGACTCAAAGTGCTTTAGTGCGTTTGTCTTCCAACTCAAAAATTCTAGCTGATGCAGTGAGCTTAGCCGACGCTTTAGCGCTATTAAAAGTTTTAACAGCTATTCCGTCGCATCAATTTTGGGCGGATAGTTTAGCGTTACTAGATGGGGCTGTTTTTCAGTCGGGCTATGTGGTTGGGCATCGGCAAATTACCGATGCTTATTTGTATTCATTGGCTATTGAGCGCGATGCGCGTTTGGTGACGTTTGATCAAGGTTTGCCAAGTCTCTATCCGAGTGCAGCAGAAAAGCATTTACTCGTGTTGAAGGCTTAATTTCAGCTATAACGAAGCCTTTTAATATAAAATGCTCAGTTATTTATCCTTTCTTGCAACTAGCATTTTATTTATGTCTAAAAGTTCAAATAAGGCCGGTGGTGCTGCCACTAGTGCAGGTATAAATTTTCAAGCTGTGGTTTCAGCAATTGCCTGCATTTATATGGTAAGAGGTCAGTCGCTGTTATGGCTTAATGGTTTAGCTGAAGATATACCTGTCGTTGTTGATGCTGAAACAGGTGGAGCTGGAGATGATCTTCGGCTCTTATTGAAATCAGGTGAAACAATTGAAGTTCAGGTGAAGAAAGGCTTAAAAGCAGATGATAATTTATGGACTACCCTCCTTAGTTTAGCTAGAGGTGTTTATAGTCAGTCTATTAATTATGGTGTCTTAATTGTTTCTCCTACCAGCAGTAACACTATTACAGAGTATTTGAGCAGGGACATTATTCGTTTGGGTGAAGGGCGCGATGACTCCTTATCAGATATTGCGAAAAGATTTGTAACTAAGCTCAGTGAAAAAAACCTTCCGATTGTAGAGTGTTGTAAAGCTTTACGAATACAAACGGTTCATGCTCTTACTAGTGAGCAAGCTGATGTTCGGACAGCTCGAAGTGAGTTAGGCCATTTCTGTCAGGATGATCAAATAAACGCAGCTTGGAATAGTATTTATCAAGACTGCCTTTGCTTAATGGAATTACGTGGTCGGAGAAATGCATCAACAGTGTTGCAAACCTTAGAGGCTGATGGCATTCACTTAAAAGAATCCACAACTACTGCACAGCTATTATTATTGAATAGGCTTACTAAATGGGTGTTTGAAGCAAACGCTAATTTCTCAGTTTTTGGTGTGAAAAAGGCTTTGCCGATTGATGAGGCATGGATTCCATTAGAGGTTGTTGTACAAGATGCAGCAAAAATTCAGCCTCTAAACTTAGCTGAGGCTTTAAAGCTCTATCATGCATGGGATAGTCAAACCGTTGACAGAGATGCTAAAAAAGTTGACCCCGAAACACTATGCTATTTTATTACGCGGGCTGTGTTGATTGGTGGGCCGGGCATGGGTAAAAGTACTTTACTTAAACGCATTGCACGCCGTTATAGCGAAGAGCGTATTCCTGTTTTGCAGGTTAAATTAAAAGCGGTTGCAGCCAGTATGCAAGCTGGTCAAAGTTTTGAGGATGCACTATTCAATTTAGGTTTAGACGGTAGTGGTATTTCTTCAGTCATTGCGCAACAGGCAAAATTCGCTAATTGGCTTTTATTATGTGATGGCTTAGATGAGTGTGGCAAGCTACAGAATCAGGTAGCAACTGGAATTGAACGTTTTGCTTTGGGGCATCCTGATTGTCGAGTATTAATTACTACCCGCCCCGTTGGATATGAGGCTGCACATTTTTCTCAGTGGCGGCATTATAGCTTGCTACCTCTTTCAAACTCACAAACAGAGTCATCTTTAGTAGGCTTAGTTCATGCTTGTCAGTTAAATCCAAGTTCCCCCAAAGAGCTTCAACAGTTATGCAGGAAGGAACTTCAGAATAGGCAAGCAGAGAAAATTATTGCTCGTAGCCCTTTAATATTGAGTTTCGCTGCGTCCATTCTTGCGCGGGGTGGCAGGTTAGGTAATAGCAAGGAGCAATTATTTGAGCAGATCATTCATCTGATTGATGAAGCACCTAATTCACGTACCCCTGAGCCGCCAGCTTCAGCCAGTTCATTACAGCGTTATCTAGATATTATTGGTTGGTATTTAACTGATCAGCCGCTATGTAGTGTGAATACATTAATGAATGTTAGTGCTACCACTCTAGCTCAGGACTTTGGCTACACAAAGCATATAGCACTAGAGAAGGCACAGTTCTTTTTACAGTACTGGCAAGATGCTGGGATTATTGAACGTATTGGTACTCATGCAGAAGAAACTATTAGTTTTATTCATAAAAGCTTTGGAGCTTTTGTAGCAGCACGTTATCTGTTTGACCTTTCTAGTGAACTCAGATTCATTGAGCTAGAAAGAGTCATTGATGATTTAAGCTGGAAAGAGGTGATTGATTTTGCTGTGCATTTAGGGTTAGCAAATGAGGTCTGCGAAGCACTACTAGATAGGAATACTGCGCTGCTTTCTTGGTCTGAACGAGTGATCTGGGCTACAGAAATTCTGGCTAATACAGCTTTTATAGAAGAAAACTTAAGACATAGGATTCTTGATGAGGCTTTTAAAATTGTTAGCTCAGAGGAGGATTTAGCCGTTGATAGAATAGGTAACGCCTTAGTCTTAGCTAGTAAAAAATTTCCTAATGAAATTGGTTCAAGAGCTAGCGTTCTATTGCAAGATCAGAAGCCTTGGACTTATATAGTAGCTTGGGCGATCGTAGTGGCAGCGGGTAAAGCTTATTATTCAATAGATCAGCTCGCAGCTGCGGTCTTAGTTGGTTTAGATAATATTAGCAGCTCTGGTTTCCAAGTCGGCTTAGATGGTAGTCTTAAAATACAAAGTTTTGGTAAGTCCTTTAATTTATATGAGTTTTTTATATTTGATGCCTTAGAAGTTCTACTTAAAGAAAAGACTGTACCTGAATTTAGCTTGCTCCTTGAAAAGTGCATAACAGGGGTTTCTACAAGGCGTACTAGCTATCTTATTAAGTTGCACGAAGTTTTAGTTGAAAATAATCAAGTCGATACTGCTGAGCGAGTAAATAAAATAATATCTTCAAATTTAGATTATTTTAGTTCTTTGTATAAAGGTTTGGATTATTCAGATTATGATAATGCTTCACTAAAGCGCTATGAAGTTATTTTCGAAGCTTTAGGTGTAGCAAGTGATATTCTTGATATTTCTAGTTTAGGAATCGATCCTAAAGCTTTATTGAATTTTAGTGCTTTTAATCAGGTTAGTGAATTGGAAAGAATTCCAGATTCAGATGTTTGGGTTTGGACAGGTGATTACGATAAAGATGCTTCCTTAGAAGTAGTGAAGTTATTTATTAATCTAACAGGAATTAACCTAGAACTTCTTCGCAAAGAGGCACAGCTTGTCAGAAGCTATCTGTATAGTGTGAAAGAGTCGAAAGAACCTACAAGGTTGTATAAATTATTATCTGAAGTAGACCCACTCAAGATTAATTGGTCAGCTATTCGTAAACTAGGCTATGATATAGAAAAAGTTAAGCGAGCTTTATTTCATCCATCAGTCTGGATCGTTTGGATCGCTGTCAATTTAATTGAAAATTTACTTTCCCAAGATGAATTGCATACTTTAGCTAAAAAACTATTAAGTGAAGGAGATGGCTATACTTTATGGGGTGTTCGAGGTCTCTTAGCAGAGCTTGATAAAGACGTTGCTGTAAGGATGCTAGTTGAGCGGTTATCTCGACCACTAAACCAAGGGTGCGAATATCTTTATGAGAACTTGCAAACTTACGAACTAGTTTGGAGTAATGAGCTTTTTGAGATTTTAGCCAAAGGTCTGCATGCAGATATAGATATTGCTATGCAAGCCTCTAAACTGATTTTAAATTTAACTACTTCAGAATCAAGAGAGCTTGAGCCTCTAATTTGTGAAGCCTTGATCTATTGGGCAAAGCATGAGAAACCTTATCCTGTTTCAAGTGGTACTATCCCCAACAGCCCAAGAGATAATCTCCTAAAATCCTTAACGAAAATGCGCCCTTTAACTTATCTTGAGTTCAAGAAGTATATAGATGATCCTAGATCAGATATAAAAAGCACTGCAAAAAATGCTTTGGCTGACTGCTTGAGGGCTGCTGATGAGCTGATACGTTGGCAATTTCTAAAAGATATTCAAGCAGAGGTCGTTTCAAGCCATTTATTAAATTATGCCATTGATGGGCTAGCTCCTCTAACTACTATAGAGCTAGAAACATGGCAGCAATTGTTAGAGCACAATAACCCTACAGTACGTTATGCAGCTATATCATCGCTAAGCAAAAATCATTTAGAGGTTGAGATTGTGCAAAGATATGCGCGGATGATGTTACAAGATGAAGATCATGAAATTCGTAAGAAAGTAGCACGAATTCTTAAAGATTTATAAGGCGAAACATGTCCGCCTTATGAATTGCGATGTAAACTAAGCTATCAAACCTTCCGACTCAAACCCTTGACCACACCCACCAACACCTCAATCTCATCAAAAGTATTATAAAACGCCAAGGATGGGCGCACGGTGGCTTCTAAACCAAAGCGGCGCAAAATGGGTTGTGCACAATGATGCCCGGTACGTACCGCCACACCTTCTTGATTCAGCGCTTTGCCCACTTGCTCGGTGGTATAACCATTGAGCACAAATGACACGACACTCGCTTTATGTGGGGCTGTGCCAATCAAACGTACGCCTCTAATCGGGCGTAACTGTTCGGTGGCATATTCGACGAGCGCATGTTCATAGGATGCAATCGCGGGTAAACCAAGGCTGGACACATAATCCAAAGCGGCAGCTAAGCCCACTGCATCCGCGATATTGCCCGTTCCGGCCTCAAAGCGTAATGGGGGCTTGCGGTAAATCGTGCGCTCAAAGGTGACATCTTCGATCATATTGCCGCCGCCTTGCCACGGTTGCATGTCCTCCAACAAATGCGCTTTGCCATAGACTGCACCAATGCCGGTGGGGCCAAAGATTTTGTGTCCTGAGAACACATAAAAATCCGCATCCAAGGCTTGTACATTTACTGGAATATGTGAAATACCCTGTGCGCCATCGATCAAGGCTTTCGCTCCGACGCTATGTGCGAGCGCAATGATTTCTTCAATCGGCGTAATCGTACCCAAGGCATTGGAGACTTGCGTAACCGATACCAATTTGGTTTTCGGGCTAAGTAATTTGCGGTAGTCATTCAAGAGCAATTGCCCATGCTCGTCCACCGGAATCACTTTCAACACCGCACCTGTTTCCGCTACCAATTGCTGCCACGGCACAATATTCGCGTGATGCTCCAAATGCGAAATAATAATCTCGTCGCCTGCTTTGAGGTTTTGCTTACCCCAAGTTTTGGCTATTAGATTGATGCCTTCCGTCGTACCACGTACAAAGATAATTTCCTCAGCCGAACGCGCACCAATGAAATTGGCGACGGTTTGCCGTGCAGCGTCATAAGCGTCTGACGCACGTGCGGCCAGTTCATGCGCAGCTCGATGCACATTAGAATTTTCGTGCTGGTAGAAATAGCTAATCCGATCAATCACGACCTGCGGTTTTTGCGTAGTCGCGGCATTATCAAACCAAATCAGTGGCTTACCATTCACGCGCTCTTGCAAAATCGGAAAATCGCGGCGTACGGCATGTATATCAAAACTAGTACGCGGTGGCACAGCAAGCGGCGCTTTAAAACCTTGATAAGAACCGAAGATTGTAGGGCTGGGCACAGTAGGGGCTTGTAAGGGAGAATTAAGTGCTGGCGTATGTTCCAGAAAATAATAGTGTGGCTGAACATTTTGAACTACTGGCGTACTTGATGTTTCCGCACGTGCAAAACCTAAATCTAAACGACTTAAATCGACATCAGGTATGCCTAGATTTTTCGGTTTGCCGGTGAAATCGGGATAGGTATAGGGCAGGGTCGCCGTGCCTAAGCTATTTGCTACCAGCGCAGGCGCACGCTGCAATAAAGCAGGTGTATTCACCCATTGCTGCGGTTCATTCTGCGGCAAGAGTGCCACACTCGGTGGCAAATCTTTTAAGTTTGGAGCCACACTCGGCAGCGCACCAAACAAGCTAGACGCTAGTTGCGCCAGCCATGTTTCGTCCACCGGAGCGACGCCTCGATTATTTATAGGTGCTTGGGTAGTCATGGTATTTATCCACTTCAACATCATCTAACACCGCTAAGGAATCATCCGTTAGCACCGCCAGCGAACAGTACAAAGACACCAAATACGAGGCGATTGCACTGCGATTAATTCCCATGAAGCGCACTGATAAGCCCGGGCTTTGTTCACCGACTAAACCGGGTTGGAATAAACCCACGACACCTTGACGTTTCTCGCCAGTGCGCACTAACAGGATTTTGGTTTTGCCATCTTCCACTGGCACTTTATCGGAGGGAATCAAAGGAATACCGCGCCAAGTAATGAATTGCGAACCGAATAAACTTACGGTGGGCGGTGGCACACCACGACGGGTACATTCACGCCCAAACGCCGCAATCCCATCGGGATGAGTTAGGAAAAAGCCCGGTTCTTTCCAGACTTTTCGCAGTAAATCATCCAAATCATCCGGCGTGGGTGCGCCAGTTAAGGTCGAAATACGTTGTTCATCCGCGACACTCGCCAATAAACCGTATTCCGGATTATTAATTAGCTCGCTTTCTTGACGCTCTTTAATCGTTTCAATCGTCAAGCGCAGTTGTTCGCGAATTTGATCGTGTGGGCTGCTGTATAAATCAGAAACGCGCGTGTGTACATCCAGAATCGTGGACACACCATTCAGAAAATATTCGCGCGGTGTAGTGTCATAATCGACGAAAGTTTCCGGCAAGGTGGCTTCATCGCGCTGGGTACAAGCGACGCGCACATCTTGCGGATTACTGACGCGATTGACGCGATAAATACCCGCTTCCACCGGAACCCATTGCAGCAATTGCACCAGCCAGCGCGGGGTAATGGTGGATAACTGTGGGGCAGTTTTGGTGGCATTGGCAAGCTGACGCGCTGCGCCATCGCTTAATGCCCGTTGAGTGAGCTGTTGATCAGCCATGACAAGACTCTCCTTAGTAAAAAGGCTAACAATAAAGGGTAGGAAACTGTTAAGAACTAGCCCGACATTCGGCTGGAATGTTCTTGGCTAATATGGCTATTGGCTGGAACGGAATGTGTAAGCCACACATTGCCGCCAATTACCGAACCGCGCCCAATCGTGATATTGCCCAAAATGGTCGCACCGGCATAAATCACTACCTCATCTTCTACCGTTGGGTGGCGCACATAGGACTTCGCAAGCGTGCCGTCTTCGTTCTTCTCAAAGCGCTTAGCACCCAAAGTGACAGCTTGATACAGGCGCACGTTTTTACCAATGCTTGCGGTCTCACCAATCACTACACCCGTACCATGATCAATGAAAAAGCCACTGGCAATCGTCGCCCCCGGGTGAATATCAATGCCGGTTTCGGAGTGGGACAGTTCGGCGAGCATACGCGCTAATAGAGGTAAACCGAGCACATACCATTCATGCGCAATCCGATGGAAAATCATCGCTTTAATCCCCGGATAACACATTAAGACTTCATCCACCGAACGCGCCGCCGGATCACCATGAAACGCGGCTAAGACATCCGCATCTAAATCTTGACGCAGGCGCGGCAGGGTACTGGCAAAGGTTTGGACGATTTCTTTAGCTTGTTGGTCTAAGGAAAGCGAAGCCGTTTTGCCGTGCGTGAGGTGTTCCAAATGCGCGTTATACGCAAGTTCCAAGCGTGCTTGGGTGTAAAGCAGATTCAAAGCGGAATCGAGCTGTAAACCGACGTAGTAATCTTCTGCTGCTTGGTGTAGATCAATCGGCCCTAAGCGCATGGGGAACAGCGCTTGCCCCAAGGCTTTGACGATATTTTGCACTGCTTCGCGTGAAGGTAGATTGCGCCCACCAAAATAATGTGGGCGTTGTTGTTCAGCGCGCCAGATAGCCCGTTTTTGTTTTAATTCTGTGACAATAGAATCCAGTTGCCAGTTCGGGCTTTCAAGATCAGGAATATAGTCGGGGCGAATCGCCAGTAGTTTGCTCATACTATCGTGCTCAATCAATCTTGTTGCCAAGGTAAGTTTTCATAGCGCCAGCCACCTAAACTGCCACGTTGTTGTTGCTCGTTGAGGTCGCCTTCAAAGCCTTGAGCGATATTATAAACTTGAGTGAAACCTGCTTTCGTGGCGGCTTCGGCTGCTTCGGCAGAGCGTTTACCACTGCGGCAAAGGAAGAGAATCTTTTGCTGTTTAGGCACTTTAGCCTCTAGCTCTTTAATAAAGCGCGGATTGCGATTCATCGCACTACCTGTTGCCCAAGCCACATGTAAGCTACCTGGCACTTGTCCTACAAAATGTAATTCTTCTTTAGTTCGGACATCGACAATCACTGCTTCACTGGTTTGAAACCATTCCCAAGCCTGCCTAGGACTCACGACTCCTGCATAGCCTAAATCGCTGGGAACGCTTAGCTTAGGCTGATTCAGATTTGAATCAGTGGAATTAGCCACAGTGGCTGTTGGCTCTGAATTAAAGCCGTTGCTACTGGTACTAGGTATATCCATGAGTTCCTCCTAAAGAACCTATTAAATCGTGAATGTTGGGCCATTGCTGCAACAGACTAACAACAGTGCTTAAGTAGCGGAACGAATTAAAATCACTATGCTTATCCAGAATAGTGCATTAACCGCTTATTTAAGATTGGTAAAAGCTAAGCAGGATTTATTAGTTTGTGAAGTAGTGAGTCTGATTTATGGTGTATTACACAAACTACATAAGGAGCTAGTAATGACGACGAATACGCTTCAAGCGATTAATGATTTAACCAATAATCAATTAGATTTTTTCCAAAAACTGAGTGAGTTAAATTTAAAAACCACTGAAGCTTTATATTTAAAGCAAAGTGAATTATTGAAAGGCTATGTGGATGTTAGCTCAAACTATGCAAGTACAGCTTTAAAATCACCCTTCTTTACTCAAAACTTACAGTCGCCTACTGAAATAGTCAGTGCTTGGGGTGAAAAGTGGCAAGGCCATTGGCGGGAAACAGCCGAACTCTTAAAAACTTATCATGACGAATTTAAAGTAGTGGCAGAAACTGCTTTTAAAGCAGCACAAGTGGGCACTGCACAATTAATTGAAGCCGGTCAACAGGTTGCTACTGAAGCAACTGAAAAGACTAAAGCGGCGACGGCTCAAGTGATTGAGCTAAGCCAAACGACTGCGTCTCAGGCTAGCGAAGCTGTAAAAAAAGCAGCGCCTAAACTATAAGTGGTTTTATACAACAGGCGTGAATGGGTCTGCCTGTGTTCGACAAATGGTGCTGTACTTTCCTCCTAAAACCATTTGTCTTCCCGCCCGTTTAAGCTGTGCTTGAGCGGGCACTTTCTAGTTTGCTTAAAAGCGTTTAGCCACTTGCATAAAAAAAGCCAAACCGAAGTTTGGCTTAGCGCTTTTCGCAGAGTAAATACGGGCTTAAATCCGAGTGAGACGTAAATAAGGTTTGACTGCCCGGAAGCCTTGTGGAAAGCGACGTTCTAATTCCACCGGATCTTGTAATGACGGCACGATTACTACTTCATCACCCGGTTGCCAATTGCCTGGGGTGGCTACTAAATGCGAATCGGTTAATTGCAAGGAATCAATCACGCGCAGGATTTCATGGAAATTCCGCCCAGTACTAGCTGGATAGGTAATAATTAAGCGAATCTTTTTCTGTGGATCAATAATGAATAAAGAGCGTACCGTTGCAGTGGTACTCGCATTAGGATGAATTAAATCGTATAGCTCAGATACTTTCCGATCGGCATCAGCGATAATCGGGAAATTCACTTGGGTATTTTGCGTTTCATTAATATCATTGATCCATACTTGATGAGATTCAACTGGATCAATGGATAAAGCAATGGCTTTGACATTACGCTGTTTAAATTCATCGTCTAATTTAGCAGTTAAGCCTAATTCAGTGGTACAGACCGGGGTAAAATCAGCAGGATGTGAGAATAAAACACCCCATGAATCGCCTAGCCATTGATGAAAACTAATCTCCCCAGCACTCGACTGCTGGACAAAATCAGGGGCAAGATCGCCTAAACGTAGTGTCATTTTAAAACTCCTGAGATACTAAATTAAATCGTTGTTGGGGCGTGTTAATAGCACCTTGTGGCAGGTCATCTATCGAGCGCTGAAATTCTTCAAAAATATTTAAGCCTTGTGGCCAAGCACCAAAACCTGAAGCCACATTAATATGTCCGGCTGCGCCAATATTAATAAAGCGGCTTTCCCAAGTATCAGCCCAAGCTTCGGCAGTTTCTAAAGGCATCCACGGATCATTGCTGCTAGCGACCATCACGCTTGGAAAGCTTAAGGCTTGCTTGGGTAAATGCAGGGCAACATTCTCGCGAGCGCTTACATACAGCTCACCAGCTTGAAAACCATGCAAACTAAAACGGCTGGGATTCGCGGGGGCGACAAACATAGCTCCGGCAATTTTTTCAGGAGTTTTTTGCGCTGCATAAATGCTGGCTAAGCAGCCAAAACTATGCGCAATAAGCCACACTTTGCCACGCGCCTGTTGAATACTTTGGCTAACGGCTTGCGCCCAAATGGGCAGAATCGGATTGTCCCAATCCTCTTGCTCAACCCGCTGAGTATTAGGCAATTTGCGCTCTAACCAAGTTTGCCAATGCTGCAATTCGCTACCGTATAAACCGGGGACGCTTAAAATGGTGCTCATAACCTAGGCTCCACTAAATAAGAGGTGAGTTTAAGCAAGCAGCTAGAGCGGTGGAACTAAGAAAAATGGGAAAGCTTATGCGTAGGCTTGGATAGAAAGCCTGAGAAATTTGCTGTCGGTTTATTGCTTTGACAGCTGGCGAATCCTTTGAATCTCTTCCGCATCAATCCCCAACGATTCCAAAAAATCCTGATGCGCTTCTGGCGAACGCTGTTCAAATTCGGCATGCCATTTATTCATGCCGATTTCATCTAAACCGGCTGCGCGTAGCATTTCCACCCAGCGCTCTTTAGTCATCGTGCGGCTATTATTTAAAGCAGCGGGGGATTCTAATAAACGAATAATAACGTGTTGCTGCTGACGTAAGCGTTGAATTTCAAGGTTAAGGTCTTGCAGGTGGCGTTCCAGCACTGAAGCACTGGTTTCAGTACTGGAAGCCAATAAGGACTGAATCGTATCCAAGGGCAAACCCGCTTCCCGATATGTTTGCACCTGCAACATGCGTTGTAAGGCTTGCTCGGTATACAAACGATAGCCGCTGGCACTGCGCGTCGAGGCAGGCAATAAACCAATCGCGTCGTAGTACAATAAAGTGCTTCGCGATAGCCCAAAGCGTTTGCAGATTTGCCCAATGGTATACATCTTCATCCCTAATACTTGGGTTTAGCGGCTAGCTTGGCGAATTTGTGAGACTTCAGCAGCTGGAATTTGCAGCCACTGCAAAAACGCCTGATGTTGTTCAGGATAACGCTGCTCAAATAATTGATGCCATTTACTCATGGTCGCCTCATCCAAACCCGTTTCACGGAACAGCTCAACCCATTGGGTTTTAGTCATGCTAAGGTTTTGCATATCAATCTCCTGTTGTGTGTCAGTAACAGGATGCACCTTAAACTGTGTAGTGATAGTCAGGTCAAGCAAGACTAAAAGAAATAGCTTGAGGATTACTAATCCAAACTAAACCCATCCGCATCCATCCAAGCGGGAAACTGCTCACGAAATTGCTTGAGTGCGTTTAGATCGAGCGCAGTCGTTTGCACAAAAGCAGCATTTTCAGGTTGATCAATCAACAATTCGCCTTTGAAATCTACCGCTAAAGAATCACCGCTATAAGCCAGACCCAAGCCATCCGTACCGACCCGATTCACGCCCAGCACATAGCTTTGATTTTCAATGGCACGTGCTTGCAGCAAAGTACGCCACGGTTTACGCCGCACTGCAGGCCAGTTAGCCACCACAATCGCTAAATCGTAGTCATTGCGATTACGCATAAATACTGGGAAGCGTAGGTCATAGCAAACTTGAGGAAGAATACGCCAGCCTTGATAGTAAAAAATTTTACGTTCTGCCCCAGCACGATAGTGGTTCACTTCATCACCCATACGGAAGAGATGGCGCTTATCGTAAAACTGCATTTCGCCATCGGGCGTAGTAAATAAAAAGCGATTGGTGTATTGCCCATCAATAGCGGTTGCGACTGAGCCGCAAATAGCAGCTTTTAAGTGAGCCGCTTGTTCTTGTAGCCACGCAAAAGTCGCGCCACCATAGGTTTCTGCATGCGTTTCGGGAGCCATCATAAAGCCGGTGGTGAACATTTCTGGCAAGACGACCAAATCGGTTTTTCCAGCCAAGTCTTGCAGCAATTCGGCAAAATGTGCGCGATTAGTCTCGGGATTTTGCCAAGCTAGTTTAGTTTGTACCAAGCTAACACGTAATGTCTCAGCCATTTTCAACTCCTAAATAGCACACAGGCGCTCAGCCGCGCGTTGCAAGGTTTCATCACCTTTAGCAAAGCAGAAGCGAATCAAATGCATTTCTGGCGGGGTTTTGCAAAATACCGAAACCGGAATTGCTGCCACGCCCACCTCTTTGGTGAGCCATTCACAAAATTTCGTGTCGGGTAAATCACTGATTGCACTGTAATCGACTACTTGGAAATAAGTACCTGATGAAGGGGTAAATTTAAAGCGGCTGGGGCTAATGAGTGAGCAAAACAGATCGCGCTTTTGTTGATAAAACTGCGGCAAATGATACGCATGTTCTGGTTCATCCCGCAAAATATCCGCGAGTGCTAGTTGCATCGGGGTACAAGTAGCAAAGGTGAGATATTGATGCATCTTGCGGAATTCTGCGGTTAAGGGTGGGGGCGCTACGCAATAGCCAATTTTCCAGCCGGTGGCATGATAAGTTTTCCCGAAGGACGAAACCACAAAGCTGCGCTCATACAGTTCTGGATAGCGATTGAGGCTTTGATGCTGCTGCCCATCAAAGGCGATATGTTCATACACCTCATCACCAAGCAACAAAATATCTGTGCCACGCACTAACTCGAGTAATTGCTGCATATCATTAGCAGTTAGTACGCTACCCGTTGGGTTATGTGGTGAGTTCAGAATAATCAAGCGAGTTTTTGGCGTAATCGCAGCTTTAACCGCTGTCCAATTTATCGCAAACGCAGGTGGCTGCAATTGTAAATGAATGCTAATCCCGCCATTTAATTCAACTGCAGGATCATAACTGTCATAGGCAGGGTCAAACATAATGACTTCATCGCCCGGGCGCACGACTGCTGCAATCGCTGCAAATAAAGCTTCTGTCGCGCCTGAGGTCACTGTGACTTCATCTGCTGACACAGGATTGCTATAAATCCGCTGCACTTTAGCGGCGATCTGTTCACGTAAGACAGGTAGGCCACTCATGGGTGCGTATTGATTCATACCCTTAGCGATATAAGCACCGACTGCATTTAACAGCGCCGACGGGCCATCAAAATCGGGGAAACCCTGCGAGAGATTAATGGCTTGATGCTCATTCGCCATTTGCGACATCACAGTGAAAATGGTGGTGCCAATATGCGGCAATTTACTAGCAGGGTAGTGCATCATTTAGCTCCGTAAACTAATAATGGGCCAGCCTCTATCCATTGCGCGGGCGCGTAAAGTCTCATCAGGATCAACGGCAACCGGGTTATCTACGATTTCCAATAACGGTAAATCATTGTGCGAATCACTATAGAAATAGCTGCCTTCCAAAGTTTCTGAGCGACCTTGTAACCATTCTTTTAAGCGCTCAATTTTACCTTCACGAAAAGTGGGGATGCCATCAATCTCTGTGGTATAGCGCCCATTCACCACTTTAGGCTCAACCGCTAATAAATGCTCTACTCCAAATTCAGTCGCAATTGGGCGGGTTACAAAGCTATTGGTCGCGGTGATAATCACAATGGTATGACCGAGGGCGCGATGCTTTTCAACTAAAGCGCGTGCAGCATCGGGGATCATTTTGTGAATATCCTCTTGCATATATTCCGCCCGCCATTGATCCAATTGTTCCATGCTGTGCTCACTCAAAAATTTGAAAGTAAAAGCTGCATATTCACGGATATTAAGAGTGCCATTGGTGTATTGGCCATAAAAGCGTTTATTAGTTTCAGCATGTTGGTGTGCATCCACTAAGCCCTTGCGAACTAAAAATTCACCCCATTGATAATCGCTATCGCCTTTTAAAAGGGTGTTATCGAGGTCGAAAAGTGCGAGTGTCATGCCTACTCCTATGCGTTTAGCAGAAAAATACCTGATTGTACTCGCTTGAAATTGCCGAATCATGGGGATTGTGAAAAAATCAACGCAAGTGAAAAGTTCCGGAGGACAGTCGTGATCGATGAGGACGGATTCCGTGCGAATGTAGGCATCATCCTCTGTAATTGCGACGGTAAAGTGTTTTGGGGAAAACGCTTAGGTCAAGATTCTTGGCAGTTTCCTCAAGGAGGCATTGATCAGGGGGAGTCCCCACTCGACGCTATGTATCGAGAGTTGCATGAAGAAACAGGATTGCAACCTCAACAGGTTGAAGTGATGGGGCAAACTCGTGGCTGGTTGCGTTATCGCATCCCCCATTACATGATTCGCCGTCGCTCAAGACCTTTGTGCATCGGCCAGAAGCAGCGGTGGTTTTTGCTGCGGATGTTGTGCAGAGACGGAGATGTGAATTTACAGGCGACACCTAAGCCTGAATTTGATCACTGGGAATGGGTAGATTATTGGACACCCGCTCAACAAGTGGTCTTTTTCAAGCGGAAAGTTTATCGCCGTGCCCTACATGAATTCGCAGGTTTAATCGAAACGGGAAAGGATGCTTAAGCATCCTTTTCTTTTATCAGGCGATTCAGGCGCGCTTCCAAACGATCTGCATCCATCCGTAACTGATCAATCTGTTCATAGTGATAACTAAGCTCTGCTTCAGCAGGTAATAAACGTGCTTCTTCTTGCAAATATTCTTGAGTATTGAGGCGCATCGCTTGAGCGGATTGGTCTAACCAGCCTTTTGTATTGCGCGCCAGTTGCCCTGCTTGATGAGCCACCGTATCGCCTACCGTTTGTGCAAGCAGTTCTTCCCAATCGACATCAATTTCTCGCAGAATCTTGCTAAATTCAGTGCCTAGACCTAAATCACCTTCAATCTTAATTCCATTTTCGAGCATTGCTTTGCCACTATCCTCAGCTTGAGCTAAGCGCATCAAAGCCAGCGCACTACCTTGAATACTCACATCAGGAGGTGCGTCGTAGTTGGCACTAATCCGCACTTGGTCGGCAGTGGGCAGAAAGTACAAGTCGAAGCCGGGATTGCTAATGCGCAAATGAATCAATTTGCCTTGCAAAGCCTGTAAGCGCTGACGAGCACTGCCATGCGTTTTTTCGTCTAATTTGAGCCAAGCATTAAACGCAGCTTCTAATGGCATGGTTAAAGCATCTAGCACCATCAACTCACTCCTTGTTAATTTTTTAGAGCAGCACGAATACCTGCAATAATTTCAGCTTTGGTTACATCATGTTTAAAAGTGCTTAGCAATTGACCCTCTTTATCAATTAAATAGCTATTCGAGCTGTGATCCACGGTATAGCCCATCGCTGAATTGCTATTGACCTTACTGTAAAAGGCGCCGTATTGCATGGCAGCACGTTGGATTTCTTGCTCAGTTCCAGTAATGCCAATAAAACTTGGAAAGAAATAACGCGCATATTCCATGAGTTTAGTCCCATTATCCCGTTCTGGATCCACACTAATAAAAATCGGCTGAATTTGTGCGGTTTCTTCTGGGGTCAATTCCTTTAAGGCTGAACTTAATAGCGCTAAGGACGTAGGGCAGACATCAGGGCAAGATGCATAGCCAAAATAGAGTAAAACCAATTTGCCACGAAAATCCTTTAAATGTACCGCCTGATTGTTTTGCGTCAAAGTGAAATCATTCTTAGGTGTTGCGGTCATAGTAGAAGCGGCTTCTACAGTCGGGCTAGTTAAAAATTGTTTAGCTGTGAAGATACCTAAGGCTAGAGCTGCAGCCAAGGCAAGATAAATCAAATTACGGTTTTTCATTCAGTTCTCCTTCATTGAAGCTGCTGCGACAATAGCATAAGCGTTTGTTTGTGCATCCAAAAGCTGATGAATCGCGTATGAGTTGAGAGGTATTTAAAAATGATGATTAAACAAGCTCCAGATTTAACTGAAAATGACACCACACCCTATGCGCTTTATCAAAATCGCCGTGCTTTTTTAAAGTTGCTAGGTGGTGCAGCGATTTTGGGTACGACTTTACCTTCTATGGTTTGGGCGAAGTCCGGCTTTTCCACTGATGAAAAACCTACCGATTATGACGATATTACGACCTACAACAATTTTTATGAGTTTGGCACAGGCAAAGATGAGCCAGCCATTAATGCTAAGACCCTAGTCACTTCACCTTGGTCAGTGACCGTGGATGGCGAGTGCGAGAAACCAGGAACTTATACTTTAGAAGATATTTTAAAGCCTAACCCGCTGGAAGAGCGTATTTACCGGCTGCGTTGTGTGGAAGGTTGGTCAATGGTGATTCCTTGGCAAGGTTTTCCCTTAGGAAATCTTTTGAAACGCTTCCAACCGACTTCAAAGGCTAAATTTGTGCGCTTTGAAACTTTGGCTGATCCTAAGCAAATGCCAGAATTGAAAAATAATGTGCTCGACTGGCCGTATACGGAAGGCTTGCGGATGGATGAGGCTATGCACCCCTTAACTTTGATGGCCACCGGAATCTATGATAAGCCGCTCCTCAATCAAAACGGTGCTCCTTTGCGTTTAGTTGTGCCTTGGAAATATGGATTTAAGAGCATTAAATCGATCGTGCGAATTAGCTTCGTTGAGCAACAACCAGTTTCGAGCTGGGAAAAGGCCAATGCTAAAGAATATGGTTTCTATTCGAATGTCAACCCAGAAGTCGACCATCCTCGCTGGAGCCAATACAACGAACGCCGCATCGGTGAGTTTAGTAAGCGTAAAACATTGATGTTTAATGGCTATGAAGATCAAGTAGCTAGCTTATATAGTGGTATGGATTTACGGAAATATTATTAATGCAATTCCCCGAGCCGCTATTTACGCGCTTTCTTAAGCCGCTAGTCTTTGTGTGTGCTGTACTACCCGCTGTTTTAATGGGCTGGGGTGTTTGGCAAGATAGCTTGGGCGCGAATCCGATTGAAGCCGTGACACGCAGTACAGGCGATTGGGCTTTGCGCTTTTTATTGCTAACGCTAAGCTTATCCACTTTACGACGTTTGCTTGGTTGGACCCAAGGGATCCGTTTGCGACGAATGTTGGGTTTATTTGCATTCTTCTATGCTTGCCTACATTTGACCTTATATCTGTGGCTCGATCAGTTTTTCGATTGGGGCGGAATTTGGCGCGATATTCTAAAACGGCCTTTTATTACCGTCGGTATGCTGGCTTTTCTCATGCTGATCCCGTTGGCAGTTACTTCGCCAAAAGCAATGCTCAGGCGTTTAGGTAAACGCTGGAAAACCTTACATACTTTGATCTATCCACTTTCTATGCTGGCAGTCTTGCATTTTTGGTGGATGAAAGATGCTAAATCGGATGTGTCAGAGCCGTTAATTTATGCCCTGATTTTAGCCGCCCTCTTAGGTGAGCGGCTTTATCAGCGTTTTAAAGCTTAAAGCCTTTATGTAAGGCAACGATACCGCCGGTCATGTTGGTGTAACTGACCCGTTCAAAACCGGCGGTACTCATCATTTGCTTTAAAGTTTCTTGATCAGGATGCATACGAATTGATTCCGCTAAATAGCGATAGCTCTCTGCATCATTAGCAATAACTTTGCCCATCATCGGTAGAAACTTAAAGGAATATTGATCATAAATAGGTGCAAGGCCAGGTAAGACAGGCTTGGAAAATTCCAAGACTAATAACCGCCCACTTGGTTTAAGGATGCGGAAAATAGAGCGCAAGGCAGCATCTTTATCAGTCACATTTCTTAAACCAAAGGCCATCGTCACAATATCAAAACTATTATCGGCAAAGGGTAAGCATTCAGCGTTGGCTTGCACGTATTCAATATTGCCAGCAATCCCTAAGTCAGTAAGGCGCTTGCGGCCATTCTCCAACATGGAAGCATTAATATCAGAGAGTACGACTTTGCCAGTTTGACCCACAATCCGCGCGAATTTACTAGCTAAATCACCCGTACCGCCAGCCAAATCTAAAATTTTAGAGCCTTGTTTGGCTCCTGCAGCATCAATGGTTAGGCGTTTCCAAAGACGGTGCACGCCAAATGACATTACGTCGTTCATTACATCGTATTTGTCGGCTACCGAATGAAATACCCCAGCCACTCTACTAGCTTTTTCCATAACGGGAACTTGTTGATAGCCAAAATGGGTTGTTTGTTCCTTATCCATTACTCAGGTATTCCTCAAAAAAGATGGCCTAGTCTAACAGGCACAACGCTCTTCATGGAGAAGGCAGCATGAAAAAAATAGTAATTGGTGTGGGTTTAGGGCTGGCAGCAGCTTCCCAAGCGCAAGCATGGAATGGCGGTGTTGAAGATATGCGTACCATGCAAGCTAACCAAACAGGCCCCATCGTACGTGTCAAGTCAGTTCATGTGAGCGCGTGTACCCAAGGTCGTCATCACCATAGTGCAGCTGCTCATCAATGTAATAGTCGTGGCTTTTGTCAGGGAGGGTGGCGTGCGGTCAAACCAAAAGCTAGCCATCGCATTAGCCATCGAGGCGCTGTCTGTGGTATCCATGGACGTGGTTCTGCTGTGGTCGTACCGCGCCCACGTGCTAAATATGCAAGTGGTCAAGTTAATCAACAAGCTCGTGCACAACGCCAAGCTTATTATGCAGCTCAGCAAAAACGTAAAGCCTTACAATTAGCACAAAAACGGCGAGCGGCCCAAATTGCACAACAGCAACGGCAGATGGCGCTACAGCGTCAACGTCAAAAAGCCATTCAACTCAAAGCTTTAAACTTGCAAAAGCAACGTGTCGCTCAGCAAAAGCGTCAAGCTGCACTAAAACGCCAAGCTTTATTGCTTAAAAAGCAACGCATTCTGCAACAACAAAGGTTGCTGGCGGCTAAACAACAAATCTTAGCGCGTAAGCGTGCACAAATGCAGGCTCAACGTGTCGTCAGACAACATAACCCAGTGGCTAGAATGCGCCCAAGTTATCAAGCTTGCGGTGTTCAAACTGTGCAAGTCTTTCGTCCAGCTCGGCCTCAAGTACGTCGAGTTGTAAGGCCAGTTCAACAAGTGCAGGTTGTGCGCCCAATAGTCCGCTACGTACAGCGACCTGTTCAGCCAGTCATTATTCATCGCCCTGTACCTATCTATAGCCAACAGATTGCTCCCAGCTTTTCTGGAGGACTAGTGTTTGGTGGCTATCATCACGGCGGTAGCAGTGGCGGTGATGGTGGATATGGTTCTAGTGGAGGTGGTGGCAACGGAGGCGGTGGCAACGGAGGCGGTGGCAACGGAGGCGGTGGCAACGGAGGCGGTGGCAACGGAGGCGGTGGCAACGGAGGCGGTGGCAACGGAGGCGGTGGCAACGGAGGCGGTGGCAACGGAGGTGGCGG
>SSFA01000031.1 GCA_008015155.1 Thiothrix sp. | reverse complement strand
GCATCAGTGGCGAAGAAGCCAGCCGCAGCTGGCCTAACCTGACCTTGAAGAAAATTCCCAACAGCATACTCAACCTGTGGGAATGGGGCAAGGACGACTACAGCCTCAACGTCGCCAACCTGCCAATGGCGCAGCCCGTGGATGAACCCACGCCTGTAGGTCGGGCTTCAGCCCGACAAGTCGGATTAAAATCCGACCCACAACAAGACAATACCAGCGGCACACAAGCCAGCTTATTTGGGGAAGGGGAAACACCATGACACGCCAACAAACCCTGCACGATATTAGTACCAGCCTCTCCTTGCGCCCACCGCAAGCCGAATCGCTGCACAAGCTGGCAACCGCGCTGGAAACCGCCCCCGCCATGAACCAAACCGGCGAACGTGACCTCAACGGCATTCTGGCAAGCCTGCAAGCGCAATTTCCTACGCTGGAAGATTTCGAGCGCGAATTCCCCTCTCTGTGTTTTGCGCTGGCAACAGGTGTCGGCAAAACCCGCTTGATGGGCGCGTTCATCACCTATTTGCATCAGGCTTACGGCATCAATAACTTCTTTGTGCTTGCGCCCAACCTGACGATTTACAACAAGCTGATTGCCGATTTCACCCCCAATACGCCCAAATACGTGTTCAAGGGCATCCACCATTTCGTGTTCCAGCCACCCGAAATCATCACGGGCGAAAATTACGACTACCGCGCCGCGCAAGTGCAAAGCAGTTTGCTCTCGCCCGTCACCATCAATATTTTCAACATTGCCAAGATCAATTCGGAGGTGCGCGGCGGCAAAGAACCCCGCATCAAACGCATCAAGGAAGTGCTGGGCGACAGCTATTTCAACTATCTGGCGACACTGCCCGACCTCGTGCTGCTGATGGATGAATCGCACCGCTACCGCGCCAGTGCCGGGGTGCGTTCCATCAACGAACTCAAACCGCTGTTTGGGCTGGAACTCACCGCCACACCATTCGTGGAAACCAGCCGTGGCCCCGTGCCCTTCAAAAACGTGGTGATGGATTACCCCCTAGCGCGGGCAATGGCAGACGGCTTTGTGAAAGAACCCGCCGTTGTCACCCAGCGAGGTTTCAATGCCGCCGACCACAACCCCGAAGACATTGAGCGCATCAAGCTGGAAGACGGCATCCGCCTGCACGAAATCACCAAGGTGGAACTGATCACTTACGCCCGCGAAAACGGCGTTGCCATCGTCAAACCGTTCATGCTGGTCATCGCCCGCGACACCACCCACGCCGCGCAATTGCTCACCACCGTACAAACCCTGTTCGAGGGGCGATACCAAGGCAAAGCGATTCAGGTCGACAGCAGCAAATCCGGCGCGGAAGAGGAGGAAATGATCACCCGCCTGCTGGCAGTGGAAAGCGTCAACGAACCTACCGAAATCGTCATCCACGTCAATATGCTCAAAGAAGGCTGGGATGTAACCAACCTCTACACTATCGTTCCGCTACGTGCTGCCAACGCCCGCACCCTGATCGAACAATCCATCGGGCGCGGCTTACGCTTACCCTATGGCAAACGCACGGGCAACGCCGCCGTAGACCGCCTCAATATCGTCGCCCACGACCGCTTTCAGGAAATCATCGACGAAGCCAACAAAGGCGACTCGCCGATCCGTCTCCAGCGCATCATTCTCGATGCTCCCACGGCAGACGACAAAAAGATCAGTGTTGAAGTCAAGCCCAATTATGAAACGATGTTGGGGAAAGCAAGCCGAAGAGAAGAAACCCCTCCTAACCTCCCCTTGTCAGGGGAGGAACAAGAAGGCGACACCTCCAGTTCTCCCCCTGATAAGGGGGAGTTAGAGGGGGTTTCTTCTGCCGAACAAGAAACTATGTGGATAGTCGCCGAAGTTGCCGCCAACTATGCCGCCAACCGCGAATTCGTCCCCACCAGCAATGCTCTGCTCAAAGCCGATGTGCAACAAGCCATTGCCGCTGAAGTCCGCGAACGCCTGACACCCCAACAAGGCACACTCTTCACCGCTGACAACGCCGCCGACCTCGCCGCAATTGTTGCCAAAACCACCACCGTCATGGTGCAACAAACCATCGACATCCCGCGCATCCTGGTCAACCCAACTGGCGAAGTTGAAACCGGCTTCCACCCCTTCAAACTGGATGTGAGCGGCTTGCACCTGCAACCGGGCGACCGTGAACTAGTCGGGCAACTGCTGCGCACCCACGAACAATTCCACCTCAAAGCCGCTGCTGGCAAACAGGAAGAACGTCTGGAAGACTACGTGGTGTTCGCCCTGCTGGATTACGACGACATTGATTACTTCAGTCAGAAAGAAATTCTCTACGACCTTGCGGGGCAAATGGTGCAGCACTTGTGCTCCTATTTGTCGGAAGATGAGGCGCATAATGTGCTGAACAAAGACCGCAAACTCATCGCCCGTGAAATCCACGCGCAAATGCTCAAACATTTTTGGGAAAAAGCCAGCGGTTACGAGGTGCAGGTCAGCCGTGGTTTTACTCCACTAAAATCCTGCAATTTCACCGCCAATGCCAACCAGCCGCCGCGCTCTTACCGCGAAACCGTGACGGAAACGGGCAAGATCAAGCAAATGCTGTTCGGTGGCTTTGAGAAATGTTTATACCCTTTACAGAAGTTTGATTCCGACACGGAACGCCGTTTTACCGTGCTGCTAGAACGTGACGCACAAAAGTGGTTTAAACCTGTCAAGGGGCAGTTCCAGATTTACTACAAACTGGGTACAGAACAGCCAGAGTACGTGCCGGACTTTGTGGCAGAAACGGATAATGCTATCCTGATGGTGGAAACCAAGGCCAAGACTGATATGGAAGCACCTGACGTGCAAGCCAAAGCAGATGCGGCAAGGCGCTGGTGTAGTCATGCCTCAGGCTATGCCTTGGAACAAGGCACGAAACCGTGGTATTATTTGTTGATTCCGCACGATGCAGTCACAGAAAATCAAGCGTTATCAGATTTTTTACGTTTCCAAGGCAAGCAATAAGACGTAGTATTCAGCTTCAGAATTGGTCATGGTTTGAATGATGAATACAACTGCTGAGCGCATAGCTCCATCTTCTAATGTGTTTGTAAGCCCACCCAAATCTTTGCTACGTGCTGTGGGTAAGGCCATTGGTGATTACCAGTTAATCCGTGCAGGTGATCGCATTTTATTAGGGTTATCCGGTGGCAAAGACTCCTTATCGTTGCTGCATATTTTGCGTCATTTTCAACGCCATGCTCCAGTGCGCTTTGAATTTGCAGCCGTTACGATTGACCCGCAATCTGGTGCTTTTGACCCCTCACCCTTGATTCCTTACATGGAAAAATTGGGAGTACCTTATTTCTATGTGCGCGAGCCGATTATGAGTCTGGCTGAAACGCATATGGAAAATAATTCCTATTGTGCGTTTTGCTCACGGATGAAGCGTGGCCTAATGTATAAGACTGCACGTGAGCAGGGTTATAATGTTTTAGCCTTAGCACAACATTTAGATGATTTAGCCGAAAGCTTCCTAATGTCTGCGTTTCATGGCGGCAAACTCAAAACCATGAAAGCGCATTATCAAATTGATGCAGGTGATTTGCGGGTAATTCGCCCATTGGTGCAGGTGCGTGAGCGGCAAACTGCGGATTTTGCTAAAGCGGCTCAGTTGCCTGTGATTATGGAGAACTGCCCTGCCTGTTTTGATATGCCGACGCAAAGGCAGCATATGAAGGAATTGCTAGCTGCTGAAGAAGCCAGCAACTCTAATCTTTTCAAAAGCCTAGCTACAGCTATGCAACCCTTAATCCGTGATGGCCTAGAAAATACTTTCGAATAAAATTGTCGACAATCCTTGGATATTTCCGGCGTTTTTCTGGACTTTTCGCTAAGATTGTATAAATATAGCGTGCCGGAGAGCAATTTATACTAAAAAAATTACAGAAGTACCCAGTAGTTTGTAAGCCATTTTTCGTTAGTGAGGAGTCAACCATGTCTGATGTTAAGACGTATCCCGTGCCTGCTGAGTTTGCAGCTAATGCCCATGTTAATGCCGAACAATATGCCAGCATGTATAAACAATCCGTCGAGGATCCAGCCGCGTTCTGGGGTGAGCAAGCTGAAAAATACCTAACTTGGAGTAAAAAGTGGGATAACGTTCTGGATTGGAGCTTCGATGAAAGCGACATCCATATCCGCTGGTTTGAAGGTGGTCAATTAAATGTTGCTGAAAACTGCTTAGATCGCCACTTGGCGACTCGCGGTGATCAAGTTGCGATTATTTGGGAAGGTGATAGCCCCAATGAAGATCGCAAAATTACTTATAAAGAATTACATGAAGAAGTGTGCAAGTTCGCGAATGTGCTGAAAAGCCGTGGCGTGAAAAAAGGCGACCGTGTTTCTCTGTATCTCCCGATGATTCCCGAAGCAGCGGTAGCGATGTTAGCGTGCGCCCGTTTAGGTGCGGTACATTCTATCGTTTTTGGTGGCTTCTCTCCTGATGCCTTACGTGATCGTATTCAAGGTGCTGAATGCGGTGTAGTGATTACCTCTGACCAATCCATGCGTGGTGGTAAGCGCGTTCCGCTGAAGACCAATGCAGACAAAGCCATTGCGCAATGCCCAACCGTACACACCTGTATCGTTGTTAAGCGTGGCGGTGATCCGGTTGAGTGGAACTCGCATGACGTTTGGTATCATGAAGCAATGGCTGCAGCTTCCGCAGATTGCCCTGCTGAGCCAATGGACGCGGATGATCCTTTATTCATCCTTTACACTTCTGGTTCTACCGGTAAGCCAAAAGGTGCTCTGCATACCACTGGCGGGTATTTGCTGCAAGCGGCGATGACTCAGAAACTTGTCTTCGACTATAAAGAAGGCGAAGTTTACTGGTGTACAGCGGACGTGGGTTGGGTTACTGGTCACTCTTATATCGTTTACGGCCCATTAGCCAATGGCGCTACTTCTTTAATGTTTGAAGGCATTCCCACTTACCCAGATGCAGGTCGTTTCTGGGATGTCTGTGACAAGCATGATGTTGCGATTTTCTACACTGCACCCACCGCTATTCGTATGTTGATGGGTCAAGGTGAAGAGTTTGTCAATCGTGCAAAACTCGAAAAATTACGTGTACTTGGTTCAGTCGGTGAGCCAATTAATCCAGAAGCTTGGGAATGGTATAACCGCGTCGTCGGTCGTAACCGCTGCCCGATTGTGGATACTTGGTGGCAGACTGAAACCGGCGCACATATGTTAACTCCATTGCCAGGTGCTACACCGTTGAAACCGGGTTCCGCAACCAACCCGTTCTTCGGTGTGCAACCTGTGCTTTTGGATGATAAAGGTATGGAAATCGAAGGCAATCCAGCTGAAGGCAACCTAGCGATTAAAGCACCTTGGCCCTCCATGATGCGGACTGTTTATGGCGATCATAAGCGTTTCTATGAAACCTATTTCGCGATGTATCCAGGCTATTATTTTACCGGTGACGGTGCACGCCGTGATGAGGATGGCTATTACTGGATTACGGGGCGTGTCGATGACGTTTTGAACGTTTCAGGCCATCGCTTAGGTACTGCTGAAATCGAATCTGCTTTAGTGCTGCATCCGAAAGTGGCTGAAGCAGCCGTCGTTGGTTATCCACACGAGCTAACCGGTCAAGGTATCTATGCTTATGTCACGTTGATGTCAGGCGTTGAAGGCACTGACGAACTGAAAAATGAGTTAATCAATTTAGTACGTAAAGAAATCGGCCCAATCGCTAAGATCAACCTACTGCAATGGGCGCCAGGCTTACCCAAAACGCGTTCTGGTAAAATCATGCGTCGGATTCTGCGCAAGATTGCCGCCAATGAGCTGGATGGTTTGGGTGATACCTCAACATTAGCAGATCCAAGCGTAGTGGATAACTTAGTAGCACAACGCGAAAACAAATAAGTTTTTGCTAAAGTCCCTATAGGAAATTGCCGCTTTTAAAGCGGCAATTTTTTTGGCTTATTGACCTAGAACAACTCCATCACGGCGTGGATCAGCGCCACCTTCCAAACCATCTGCTTTAATGGCAATAGCATGTAGTCCAGAGTTCATATTGTCGACTTTTACCGTATAACCCATTTCTTCAAGCACAGGCTGATATTTTTCTGCATCCGTACCTTTTTCTAAATAATAATCGCCAGTGCGATTCACTAGATGCGGCATCGCGACTGCTTGTTGAATATCCATGCCCCAGTCTAAATAGCCAATTACTGAGTTGGTCGTATAAGCAATAATATTACTACCACCAGGCGAGCCGATCGCTAAGACTGGTTGCTTATCCTTAAAGACAATCGTCGGTGACATGGAAGAGCGGGGGCGTTTATTCGGTTCGATACGGTTGGCGACCACTTGCCCATTTTCCTCAGCCACAAAAGAAAAATCAGTCAATTCATTATTCAATAAAAAACCATTGGTCATTAAGCGTGAGCCAAAGCCATTTTCAATAGTGGTGGTCATACTCACAATATTGCCTGCTTTATCCACAACGACAAAATGGCTGGTGGAAGGGAGTTCTAAGGAGTTATCGTCGACACGGCTTTGAGTCATAGCACTAAAATCGCCCGGCTCTACTGTTTTTAAGCCAGTACTGCCTTTCAATAATTCTGAGCGCTGCTTTAAATAATTGGCGTCTAACATGCCTTGAGTAGGCACTTTGACAAAGTCACTATCAGCGACATAGCGATTTCGATCAGCAAAAGCAAGGCGAGTCGCATCACCGATTAAACGCCAGCTATCTGGACTATCTGCACCTAGTTTGGCGAGATCATATTCTTTAAGCATCCCTAAAATTTGCGCCATTGCTATGCCACCAGAAGTCGGCGCACCCATGCCACAAACATCATGCGCGCGATAATTCATACAGACTACCTCGCGCTCTTTGACCGTATAAGCGCTCAAGTCTTCTAGGCTTAGAGAGCCTGCTGTCTCAGGAGCATTTTTAACAGTATCCACAATCGCTTGTGCAATTGGCCCCTCATAAAAACCTTTAGCGCCTTGCTCAGCGATAAGCTTTAAAGTAGCTGCATATTCAGGATTATTCCGGGTGACCCCAGCAGAGAGTGGCTGTCCTTCAGCATTAAAGAAGTAGGCTTTAGTACTTGGGAACTTTGCCAAGGATTCTGCGCTGGCAGCAACTTGCTCAGCCATATGTGGGGTGACTGCAAAGCCTTTTTCAGATAAAGCAATGGGCGCTTTAAATAAATCTGCCCAAGCTAGCTTGCCGTAGTTTTTATGGAGATGCTCTAAGAGTTTAACAGTGCCTGGTGTACCTACCGAACGCCCACCAACCACTGCATCCATAAATTTGAGTGGCTTGCCCTCTTTATCTAAAAATACTTCGGGCTTGATGGCTTTAGGGGCAGTTTCTCGGCCATCTAAGGCGATTAGTTTCTTAGCACTATTGTCCCAGTAAAGCAGAATAGCGCCTCCACCCAAGCCAGAAGATTGAGGTTCAACTAAGCCCAGCATTAACTGAATAGCAATCGCCGCATCCGCTGCGCTGCCGCCTGCTTTGAGTATATCTAAGCCTGCTTGAGAAGCATGTGGATTCGCGGAGGCTACCATAAATTCCTTGGCTTTAACCAAAGCTTTGCTGGAGTTAGTCGTCGAAATTTGTGGAGCTACTGCGTCACTAGCTTGAAAAGCGTAACTGGGTGTACTAAAAAATAAAATGCTGCTAACTAAGCCAGCTAATGGAACTAACTGAAGTGCTGCTCTTTTCATTGTTGCTTCCTTGGTCGTTGTTAAAAAAACATCCAATTCAGCTAGGAATAAAACAGAATTAATTCTTTGTCAAACTTAAATGCAGTGAATTATTAAAAGAGACTTAGCTGCGTTTCTGCACAACTACCCAAGGTGCAACGACTACTGCCCAAAGATTCTTATCATCAATGGCCCATTCTTTAGCTCTTGTATCTGGCAAAATACTGATCTGTTGAGTATTCAGCCAGCTTGATACTTTAGCCGCATTATCTGTAGCTAAAGCAGTCGCGACCTCAATTAAATCAAGCTCAGAGGCTACTTGTAAAATACGACCACGTGCAAAGAAAAAGCCCAATTCCTTCCAAGTAATGCGTCCTGTTTCTAAATTCAAACGGGTGGATAGAGGTAGTTCAACTTCATCCATGTAGATAATCTCTTTAGGGTAGTGATTGAAAAAGCTGGCATATTGTAAAGAGCTTAAGTCATGAATGCCAAAGATCGTTTAACTTAGTAAAGCCCCCGGCTGTCGATCAGGTTTTTATAGACTGTATTCATTTGACTGATAATGTGCGCAATCGGTTAACGCAATGCGAATGAGCTTAAACACGTGGAATCCACTAGCAACAGTAAGATAGCGAATTTGGTGTGGGAATTTAATTTCCGCCCTGATCACTATACTCACACGAGTTGGCTCGACCAAATGCCCGATGGTCCTATCATAAAAAAGCTAGTCGGCAAACAGCGTAGTGCTGATCGCATTGTGCAGTATTTATTGCAACGTTTCGGTATAGAAAACCAAGTCTTTTTCAATTTCTCCAATGCGCTAACACGCATTGCTCTGTGGTCTGGTGACGATTTAGAACGTTTGGTGCTCTATACAGGTACCGTGTTCTATTTCAAGCGGGTGCAAAAAATTGTAGTGCGTGAAGAGGTACAGCAACTCCAAGAGCAACTCGGCTCTGATCTTTTCAGCTTCATGCATCGACGCGCTGGTTTAATGAAGGGCAACTTACCCTTGGATTTGAAATTGCCTGAAAAGCTCGATCCCCACCACAGCTTGATCGTGGCAGGAATGCTTTGCCTAAACCAAGCCTTGCAAGAGTATCCGGTCGCTTTACGCAAGCGATTAATGCTGAAGTTACCTTATCAGTGGTATCTATTACTAAAAAAAGCGGAGCCTTTAGGGAAGCAGTTGCATGGGCAAAATAAAGAATGTGCCGCCTTAATACAAAAAATAGCCATAGAAGTGCGCATGAGGATCGATAGTGATGGACAAATTCGTTTCAATTAAACCGCTCGACTCACAACTAGAGCCGGGGAAAGTAGTTCTGAAAGCCAATGATTATCGGCATTTAGTCAATTACGAAACTTTAGTCCAAGAAATGGCTCAGCGCGATCAAGAACGTGAGCAACGCGCTACTCAAGCACTGAATGATGCGATTCAAGCAGGGATGCAACAAGGGCGCGCTCAAGCGCATGACCAAGTAGTACAACAGCTACTAGGTTTTACTATTAAAATGCATGATAACTTGCGCAATGTAGAATTAGGTCTCGTGCAAGTAGTGATCGACTCAGTACAACAAATTTTACATACCTTTGAAAATCGGGAGCTAGTGGCGAGTACCGTACGCCGGGGTATGGATTTAGTGCGCAGCAGTAAAAAGCTTATCATTCGCGTGCATCCACAAATGCAGGATGTGGTGTTAGAGCAATTAGAGGAGTGGCAACGTACCATCGTCCATATAGAGGTCTTGCCGGATACTCAATTGAAGTTGGATGAATGTGTACTGGAATCGGATGTGGGTATTATTCATGCAAGTGTTGAGCAACAGATTGAGTCTTTGATTCGCGCCTTGCGTAAGACGTTTCCTTTACCCAAAGCACGTCCAACACAATGAAAAAAGCCGCTAGGAGACAGCGGCTATGAAAACTATCAAGAGAAAAGGATGCTATTTCCAGAAATTAGCTTCTTTGGAAGCAATCTCGCGAACTTCAGCGGCTAATTCAGTGTAGCGATCACGGTATTCTTTCCATTCGCCCACATAATAATCTTCTGCATTAAATTCGCCCGACTTTTCATAAGCCATGAATTTTTTTTGCATGTCTAGCATTTCTTGGATCAGGGCTTGTTTGCGCTCGTTCATGGTGTGATCTCTTAACTTAAGCAATTCATTAAAGCAGCATAAACGCTGCGGTTTGTCCCGCCCATACCTCTTAATGGTTAAAAGGCTTAATAGCCACCTTTGCGATTGGTAGCAGGCAAACCAGCGATCTTTAAGCCTTGTTTACTCGGTGCACGCGGAAAAAGGTTATAGAGGTCTTTACTACTGAGTTTTTTATTATCCCATTTTTCAGCCATCGCTTTGAGAATGGCTCGCTCCATGGGTTGATTGCCATTATTATTAATGTACTCATCGCGTAAATAATGCAGTAGATCCCAGTGTTGCTCAGTCAACTCACCAAGGCCGTCTTCATTAGCCAATGCTTGCGCCACAGCCTGATCCCAATCATTCAAGTCCACCAGATAACCCGTGTCAGTCAATTCAATCGTTTTACCGTTGATTTCTAATGCCATGTCTAGTTCCTTTTTAGCCTTCATGTGCATGCGCACGCTCGAGAAAAATTATACTAAGCAAGCAAACACTCACTATTGCTCTAAAGGGATAGCTCTCATGGTTTATTCAGTCGGTTTGAGGGTTTTAATGCTTTTGTGTGGGATGAATAAGCCGCAACCATACTGACGGCCTGCGCCTAGCCCGATTTGTTGTAAATGGATGGATGTTTGATTATCTAGATCAGCTAGCATTAAATGGCGAGTCAAACGGTAGCCAGTGCTGGTGTAGAGATGATAACTACGACCGCACAACATTTTCTTTATTGTGAAATCAGTCAGCTGCTTGATTTCTGTGGCCATGCGCTGCAAAAAATCGATCTCTGATTCTGTCTCAGCAGAGATAACGTAGCGGGCAAATAAGGCCGCTGCATTTGAAAAAGCTTTTTCTTTAGCTTCGCCCACTTCGATCTGGTAGGCCCCCCAGCTTAGTGTTTGCCCAGTCAGCTGTTTAGCTGCCTGAATACGGTGCTTAGGTAAACGTAGTTCTAAACGAGTGCGGCGGGAAGGGAGCAATAAGCCTTGATTATCCTCAGGCCGTAACCAGCCATTCCCATTATCGGCTACATGAATCGTGTGCAGACCTGCTAGAGCTTCATGTTCAAACCACGGGAGTGCTCTACAAATAGCGCGCGACAATTCCCAAGCATGATCAATCGGTAATTGCTTACAGCGGATTGCAAAACTTAAATCTAAAACCTCATCGGGCGCCTGATAAGGCAGGGTTTTGTCTTCATCTTCTTGCCAAAACATCCGATCTTACCTTCAGAAAATCAGACCAGCAGCAAAGCACGCTTTAAGCAGCTTGTATATATTCAGCATGGAAGATGGGTGAACATGGCAGGATGCCGTTGATGGAGCTTGCAATCAAGCTAGGCATGGCGTACAAGGATTTCCCCATTTTATTTAAAGTTACCAAAAGCGAATAGGACATCAAATTTCATGAGCGAGTCTCTCTCCCCTCCGAATATTGTTCCTTTAGAACAAATTTTACCAGATGAACCATTATTAATGATGGGGGCGGGACCGGTACCGATTCCGCAAAAGGTTGCGGCGGCAAATTCAATCGTTATTAACCATCTCGGCGACACGATGAATCGTGTGATTGAGCAGGTCAAAGACATGAGTCGCTATGTTTTCCAAACTCGCTCCTCGTATGTGATGGGCGTGAGTGGCCCCGGCTCTGCAGCGATGGAAATGGCGATAGCGAATTTAGTGACCCCAGGCTCTCGGGTGTTGTGTATTACCAATGGCTATTTCAGCCAGCGCTTAGCCGAGATGGCGCGGCGGGTTAGGGCAGAACCCACGGTTTTAGAAATGCCGCGTAATCAAGGTGCTGATATTGAAACGGTTGAACGTGAACTACAGCGAACTAAATACGATGTCGTGACGATGGTGCAGGGTGAAACCTCCAACACCGTGTATAACCGTAATCTGGAGCAAATTGCTAAACTGGCAAAAAAATATGGCTGCCTAATTATTGTCGATGCGGTTTGTACCCTAAGTACCATGCCCTTAGAAATGGATAATTGGCAAGTGGATGCGATTATTACGGGTGGGCAAAAAGGTTTATCTTCGATTCCTGGTGTGTCTTTATTGGCATTTTCAGAAGAAGCATGGGCACGTAAAATCGCCAATCGTCAAGAATTGCCTTATCACTGGTGTTTGGACGCGCAACTAGCGGACAAATTCTGGAATCAAAAATCTTACCACTATACAGCGCCTGTTTCGGGTATTTTAGCCCTGCATGAAGCTTTGCGCTTAGTTTGCGAAGAGACCCTACCGAATCGTTTCCGCCGCCATTTACGCTGTTCGGAAGCACTCCAAGCTGGTTTGGAAGCGATGGGCTTAGACTTATTAGTGGAAAAACAGCATCGCTTAAACTCAGTGATTGGGATTGTGGTGCCTGATCATGTTTCTGCGGATGCAGTGCGTGCCGATATGTCTTGTGTTCACAAGGTTGAAATCTCGGGTGCCTTTGGCCTGAATATCCTCCGGATTGGTCAAATGGGCGAGCAGAGCCGTGCGCATAATTTATTTAGAACCCTACATGCTTTTGGTTCAAGTATGCGTAAATGCGGTGCGCAATTGGATCTTCCAGCAGGCATGGCTGAATTAGAGCGCATGCTGTCGCATTAAATCGCACCAGTTTACTAGAAACCAGCCATAGCATGAAAATGGCTGGTTTTATAAGCCACAGACATTATTTTCATAGATATTCATCACTCCTTTAAGCTCCTGATAAATATAATCCCGCTCCGCTTTTGTATAGTTTTTTAATGCACTTGGGATTTCATCATTTTCAAGCTTAGCTAGTAAAAGATGAACGGCCATACAGCCTTGAGTGGCCAGTGTATCAATGCTTTGGTCCAACTTTTCCTTATCGATTAGGTCTATATTAACGGCTTGATGAGTTGTTTCACCACCAATCCAAAAACTTAGACCTTTACTTAAAAATTCATCATAGCTGAGATAGTGCGTACCATCGCAGGAGAAATTTAAGCCGACTTTACCATTGACAATATTTAAGGAAGCTGTGCGCAAATAGATAACTTCATCCGCAAAGCGCAAGGCTTTAAATTGTCTCAGTATTTGCTTAACTTGCTCTTGTGGGACAATCGCCCGCTCAAAATAAGGTCGACGCGGATAAGCAAGGCAGATATTGGTATCCGCTAATTCTTCCATCGTGAGGATGCGATACACATAAGGATCGTCGACATGCCAAATTGTCGAGCGGCTGGCTGAAAAGTGCAGCTGAAAATCATGCACACCCTGATCCACTACTAACGCTTCATGCACGGAAAGCACATGATCGATTTGTTGATCCAGCAAGCTTTCTACTCGTTCCTGAGTAAATAAACCTTGGCGAATCGCGGGGTCGCCTTTAATTTGCCGCCATTTACTCGGTTCTTCATAAATCATCTCTGAGTGGGGCAGCTCACGTAAATCGTAATCCACCCCTAGAAAACCTAAACGCTGGCCTTGTGCATTACGAATAGTTTGAATAGCCGTCAAGGACGGGCGTTTTTTATTGCGACTGATATAAGCAGCGGATAAGTTAAAGTCTATCTTCTCATCTTGAATATGTTGCAGATAAGGACGTGTAGAACGGTCACGCTGATAATCGCTTAGTTCCAAACCATAGCGATTAAGCGTCGAGCTGATTTGGATCGCTTGTGTATCTAGCACATACACATATTTGCAATGATCAATCGCTTTGAAAATCAGGCGCAGTTGCTCATCGAGTAATTGACGATCTTGCAAGCGAGTTTGTAAGGTCGCCGCGTATTGCTTTAAAGGCGCTCCTAATAATTCAATCAGGCGTGCTCGTTGGTGTTCTATCGATTTTTGTAAAGTATGTGGCATCTCACCCTCCAGATTGATCGGAAGTGAGTATGATCAAGCTTGTAGTACTCGTGGGCTATTATGCTGAATATATAGATAGAAGATGGATAGCAGGCTGTTAACTAGCCCGTTCTAGATAGCGCCCGCGATAAAGTAGGCGTTTCTGTTCACTGTCTGACGCATCTGTAAAAGCTGTCCGACAATGCAAAACATTATTACAAATTAAGCCTTCACCTGCTTGTAGGGTATAAGAGAGCTTATAGATCGAGGCTTGCTCCCATAAGTCTAGTAAAAACTGTACCGCTGCTTGTGTCATGGGATCATCCCGCCAAACTACATTCTTTTGCCGTGCTGAATAGCGCATATGCAAACTACCGTCCGCATTGATGCTAAAAACGGGGCCAGTTTGTGCAGGGCGGATGGTTTCGCCATTTAAAATATTCGCAGGAATAGTGAGAGCTTCAGGATGCATTAAAGCTTGAATATAGTTGGGGTTGGCTTCTCTTAATAAGAGATAAGCTAGCTCGTGATCCATCAGCTGAGTTTCACCACCTATTAAAGCAGGGTGCACGCAATGCAATAACATGCCATGAATCTGTTCATACGCTGGATTGTAGTAACCGTCCGTGTGCCAGCTCAGCTTCTTGTCTGTGTAGGGAATATAATCATGCTGACCCTGGTGTTGACTGACTTGTATAGCAGTCAGACTATCCGCATCAGCACAGAGATTATGCGCGATAGTTTTTAAACCTAGACTTTGTGCTAGCTGATGAACTTGTTGTCTGTATACGGGCTGCTGTACAAACCGATAAAACGCAAAGTTATATTGCCTTAAATGAAGCTTAAGTTGCTGCAGTTCTTTAGCACTTGCTGCCTCTGCGTCTTGAATGTCTACGACTAGGTCATTCACAGTGACTGGATAGAGTGCGAGTTTTTGCGCTCGCCAAGCTTGATAAAAATCGTTATCCGCTAAGTTCATCAACGCTCCAGTAAGTTTGAAGGTTTAAATATTATAAAATAATGATATTCTATCTTAGTCCTTCGATGATAAGCACTTGTCGAGCTTTTTAGGGCTATCCCTTTAGAGATAGAGCCAATTTTTCGCACTCCCCATGGGTGAGATTCTTTGACAAGAGTCATAAGCATACACTTATAAACATCATAAAACGGTGTGGCAAACTGTCCACACAACCCATTCTAGGCTGGGCTGAGTAGTCAAGCAGTAGTCAGGCTAGTCATAAATGCAACGATGAGGAGGCAGCTATGGCAGAGAAAAATTATCCAACCCCGATGCTGGATGTGTTAGAAGAAGGGCCATGGCCTAGCTTCATTACCGGTATCAAGAATCTGCGTGATAACCATCCGAATGAGCGGATTCGGAATGTGACCAATGGTGTACTCGGTCAGTTGGAGCATTCTTACGAAACGCGGATGGGTTATTGGAAGGGCGGTACGATTTCGGTGTTTGGGTATGGCGGCGGGATTATTCCGCGCTTCTCGGAAGTCGGGCATATGTTCCCTGAGTCCAAAGAGTTCCACACTTTGCGTGTGCAGCCACCAGCAGGTAACTACTACACCACCGATATGCTACGTCAGTTAGCAGATAGTTGGGAAAAATTCGGTTCTGGTTTGCAAACCTTCCACGGCCAAACCGGCAATATCATGTTCATCGGTGCGGATAGTAAAAGCTATCAAGGCTTTTTCGATGAAATCAATGATTATGGCTGGGATTTAGGTGGTGCAGGCCCTTGCGTGCGTACCGGTATGTCTTGTGTAGGCGCAGCGCGTTGCGAAATGTCGAACTGTAATGAGCAAGCGATTCACCGCCACTTATTAAATAACTTCACGGATGACGTGCATCGTCCCGCTCTGCCTTACAAATTCAAGTTCAAAGTGTCTGGTTGCCCGAATGATTGCATGAATGCGATTGAGCGTGCGGACTTCGCCATTATTGGTACATGGCGCGATGACATGAAGGTCA
Organism: Thiothrix sp.; assembly: GCA_008015155.1. Lineage (GTDB taxonomy): Bacteria > Pseudomonadota > Gammaproteobacteria > Thiotrichales > Thiotrichaceae > Thiolinea. The sequence continues at coordinate 114,335 of SSFA01000031.1, read as the reverse complement.
ATCAAGCCGAAGTTAAGAACGCGATCATGAAGAAAGCCGCGGAAATCGGCAAAGAAGGTGATCGCGCCGCAGGCCGTCAATACATGTTTGATAATGTCATCAGCCGCTGCCCAACGGGTGCGATTAAGCTGAATGATGATGACACCATGACCGTCGATAATGGCAATTGTGTACGCTGCATGCACTGCTTAAACGTCATGCCGAAAGCTTTACAAGTAGGCGATGACAAAGGCGTGAGCATCCTGATGGGTGGCAAGCGGACTTTAAAAATCGGCGATTTAATGGGCACGGTGATCATTCCGTTCATGAAAATGGATACTGAAGAAGATTACGAGCGTATTAAAGAATTAGCGTCTACCGTGATTGATTACTGGGCGGAAAATGGTCTGGAGCATGAGCGTTGCGGTGAGATGATTGAACGCATTGGTTTGGTCAATTTCCTCGAAGGCATTGGCATTGATCCTGATCCAAACATGATTAAGCAGCCACGCAATGTGTCTTATGTGCGCATGGATGGTTGGGACGAAGCGGCTGAAGAGTGGTTCAACCGTAAGCGTGAAGAAAAAGCGGCTGCTGCTTAACCCCACCCTCAATCCCTCCCCTTATTAAGGGAGGGCAGTGCTCCTCCCCTGATAAGGGGAGGTTGGGAGGGGTTTCAGTACTAATGTTAAAGATTTTTGGAGAGTTTAATTCATGGCAGCCGAAATGCGCGAACCGATTGAGTCTGGATGTCCAGACGGCTTTCAATACATGCATCCTGTGATGCGTCGCAACTACGGTCAGTGGTTATATCATGAAGATCCACGCCCCGGTGTGTTAGTGCACGTGGCGCGCAGTGGTGAAAAAGTTTGGACAGTGCGTGCGGGAACACAACGGATTCTGGACGTGTTCACCTTACGCAAGTTGATGGATATTGGTGATCAATACGGTGAAGGCTTTGTGCGCTTCACAATTCGCTCCAATATTGAATACATGGTGGCGGATGGTGCGAAAGTCGAGCCTTTAGTGAAGGCTTTGGAAGATACGGGTTTCCCAGTGGGTGGTACTCGAAATTCTGTGGCAACTTTGTCGCATACCCAAGGTTGGTTACACTGTGATATTCCGGGAACGGATGCTTCGGGTGTCGTCAAGGCGATGATGGATGAGTTAATCGACGAATTCAAAGGCTGGAATATGCCGAATCGCGTACATATGACCACCTCGTGCTGCCAAATCAACTGCGGCGGTCAAGGTGATATTGCGATCAATGTCCAGCACGTGAAGCCACCGAAGATTAATCATAATCTGGTTGGCAATATCTGCGAACGTCCCTCGGTGGTAGCGCGTTGCCCGGTTGCAGCGATTCGCCCTGCGATGGTTGATGGTAAGCCATCCTTGGAAGTCGATGAGAAGAAATGTATTTGTTGTGGTGCTTGCTATCCGCCTTGCCCACCGATGCAAATTAACGATCATCAATACACGCAACTCGCGATTTGGATTGGTGGTAAGCACTCGAATGCGCGCGGTAAGCCCACTTTCCAACGCTTAGTGGCAGCCGGTATTCCAAACAATCCACCTCGCTGGCCAGAAGCTACTGCTATCGTGAAGAAGATTTTGCAGTGCTATAAAGAAGGCGCTCACGATTGGGAGCGGATGAATGAGTGGGTGGAGCGCATTGGTTGGCCGCGTTTCTTTGAAGTCACCGGTTTACCCTTCACCAAGTATCATATTGATAACTGGCGGGGTGCGCGTACCAACTTGAATTCTTCAACCCATATCCGCTTCTAAGGGATCAAGAGGAAGACGATGAAATACACGCTTATGATTAACGAAGGCCCTTATCAGCACCAAGCGTCTGATACGGCACTGCAATTTGCACGTGCGGCCTTGGAAAAAGGGCATGAAATTTTTCGGGTGTTCTTTTATCACGATGGCGTGAACAATGGTACACGTCTCGCGGTTCCACCCAAAGACGATCGTATGCTGCAAAAAGAATGGTCGGAGCTAGCTGAAAAGCATGGTTTGGATTTGGTGATTTGCATTGCAGCCGCCCAGCGCCGTGGCTTAATGGATGCGTCCGAAGCTAAGCGCCAAGGCTTAAATGCGGATAATATTGCGGCGGGTTTCCGCATTTCTGGCTTGGGTCAATTGATCGAAGGCGGAATTGAAGCGGATCGTACCCTTGTGTTTGGGGATTAAGATATGGCTAAGAAATTCCTCTATCTCAACCGCAAAGCCCCTTATGGCTCAGTATATGCGCTGGAGTCCTTGGAAGTGGTATTGATTGCCGCAGCTTTCGAGCAAGAAGTCAGCCTCGCGTTTTTGGATGATGGCGTGTATCAAATAGCTAAAGGGCAAAACCCGAAAGCGATTGGTATGAAAAACTTCTCGCCGACTTACAATGCTTTGGGCGATTACGGTATCACCAAAATGTATGTGGAGCGTGAGTCACTCGCAGAGCGCGGTTTAACGGAAGATGATTTAATGCCCATCGTCTACGAAGATGAAGACGATGATTATGCGGAAAAGCCTTCTGTTCAAGTGGTTTCGCGTATGGAAATGGCGCAAATCATGGCCGAACAAGATGTTACTTTTAGCTTCTGAGGTGAATGATGGCCATGTTACATATTGTGAATAAATCGCCTTTTGAGCGTAACGCCTTAAAAAGTTGTTTGGGCCATACTTCAGCGGGCGATTCCATCTTATTGATTGAGGATGCGGTAGTCGGTGCTTTAACAGGAACCGTGATGGCGCCAGAATTACAAGTCGCGATGCAAGATCAAGCTGTGGCTGTGTATGCGTTGGGCCCTGATCTAGCGGCGCGTGGCTTGAGTGCTGAGCGTGTCTTGCCGGGTCTACAAGTCGTGGATTATGCAGGTTTTGTGGATTTAACCGTCGCGAACGAGAAAACCCAAAGCTGGTTATAACTTTTAATTTTATGCAAACAGGAGGCCATGATGGCTCTGGATATTGGCGGAAAAACGATTGCAACGGATGAAGAAGGTTATTTAGAGAATCTAAATGATTGGACACCAGAAGTCGCAACCGCGATGGCATTGGCAGAAGAAACGCCCGTTGCACTGAATGATGAACACTGGGAAATCATCAATTTCCTGCGTGAATACTATGAAGAGTATCAAATTGCCCCCGCCGTGCGCGTCTTGACCAAAGCAGTTGGTAAGCGTTTGGGTGCGGATAAAGGCAATTCAAAATACCTCTATAGCCTCTTCCCTTATGGCCCTGGCAAACAAGCCTGTAAATATGCTGGCCTGCCAAAACCGACTGGCTGCGTCTAAGCCTGATTCTTGTGTATTCATTGTGCGCTCTAGTTTACTAGGGCACGGCCAACCCTAGTTCGCTAGGGTTGCGCTAGGGTTTTGTCTTAGGAGTGGACTGTGACCTTCGTCAGTATTCTCTACGGCCTGCTGTTTTGGGCGGCGACACTCGTGTTAGTGGTCGGAGTAGGCCGCAAGATTTACTTCTATGCCACGCTACCTGTGCCTTTGAAAATTCCTACCACGCCCGCACCCGTCACGCAAAGCGGTGTGGTCTGGCGTATGTTCCGTGAAGTGGTTTTTTTCCAAAGCTTATTCCGCGCCAATAAATACACTTGGCTCTTCGCGTTCATGTTCCACATGGCGCTCTGGCTAGTTTTGCTGCGCCATACCCGTTATTTCATGGAAATCGGGCCTTTCTTAAGTTTCATTCAACCCTTTGGCAAATACGCAAGCTTCGTGATGCTTATTGGTTTGGCGGGTTTATTGGGGCGGCGTTTATTGGTCGATCGCGTACGCTATATTTCTGCGCCCTCGGATTTTCTAATGCTCGCCTTGCTGATCGCGATTGGTTTGAGCGGCATGATGATGACCTTTGTCTCGCATACCGATATTACCATGGTAAAAGGTTTCTTTCGCGGGCTAATGACCTTTGATTTTCATCCCTTACCAGCTTCCCCGATTTTATTAGTGCATCTGTTGTTAGTAGCGATCTTGATGTTTATTTTTCCGATCAGCAAGCTGATGCATGCCCCCGGCGTCTTCCTGAGCCCGACGCGCAATCAGGTGGATAATCCGCGCGAAAAGCGTCATATCTCGGCTTGGGCGCTGGAATTAGAGCAGCAAAATAAAACCTATTTGGATGAGCTGAAGCAGGACGAGGTGAAGCATGGCTGATTACGAAGTTCCGAAGCTCAATGGCGAAGGCGTGATTGAGATTCCGAAAATCAAGCCGGATGCAATGGCAGGCAAAGGCCCTTATATCGCTAAGCCCGATTTCCAAAAGCCGCTGCATTTCCCGACGGATTTCGCCGCAGAAGAAGGCGGCGGCTATACCCTAGTGCCTGATTGGAAAGAGAAAGCTTTAGCGAAGATGGACGATTTACGCCATCGCTATCGCTCCTTGCAATTGTATTTGGATATTTGCGTCAAATGCGGTGCGTGTACCGATAAATGCCATTACTACCTCGGCACACACGACCCGAAAAATATGCCAGTGGCGCGCCAAGACTTAATGCGCAAAGTGTATCGCCGCTATTTCACCTTTGCGGGCAAGCACTTCCCGAAATTGGTCGGTGCGGTGGATTTGACCGAGGAAGTGATTGACGATTGGTATAATTATTATCACCAATGCTCACAATGTCGACGCTGCTCGGTGTATTGCCCCTATGGGATTGATACCGCCGAAGTGTCGATGGCAGCCCGCGAAATCCTTGATCATATTGGGCGCGGCTCCAAATACAACAATGAAATTATCGGTAAAGTCTTCAAAGTCGGGAATAACTTAGGTTTACCACAACCCGCACTGGCTGACACCTTAGAAGGCTTGGAAGAAGACGTCGAGGCCGCCACCGGCATTAAAGTGCGCTTCCCACTCGATGAAGAAGGCGCTGAAGTTTTATTAGTCACGCCTTCAGCAGACTTTTTCGCGGAGCCACATGTCGATGGCTTAATGGGCTATGCCAAAGTCTTCCACGAAGCGGGCATTAGTTGGACCTTAAGTTCCTACGCCTCGGAAGGCGCGAATTTCGGCATGTTCATCGGTTCTTACGAGAATATGCGTCGCATTGCGCTACGGATTCGTGAAGCTGCGATCAAACTCAAAGTAAAGCGCATTGTATTCGGTGAATGCGGTCATGCGTGGCGTGTGGCGTATAGCTTCTTGAATACGCTCGCGGGGCCGTTTGATTTTCTCGATCCGAAATATCCGGTGCCACAACACATTTTGGAAGTCACTTGGGGCTTAATGCAAGAGGGCAAGTTGACCCTCGATAAGTCCAAAAATGATGACAAGGTATTGACCTTCCACGATTCCTGCAATGTGGCGCGTGGTTCACGGATGGGTGATAAGCCCGGTGGACAATTCGAGTATCCGCGCAATGTGATTAAAGCCGTGTGCAATCATTTTGTGGATATGCCAGCCGATACGATTCACGACGCTACCTATTGCTGTGGTGGTGGGGGCGGTTTGCTCACCGACGATTTAATGGAGTTACGCATCAAAGGCGCGCAACCGCGTATGGAAGCCTTGAAATATGTGACGGAGCAGCAGGGCGTGACGCATATGGCGGCGATTTGCGCGATTTGTAAGTCGCAGTTCACCAAAGTGATTCCGTATTACGGCTTTAAGATGGAGCAGATTGTCAGTGTGCACCAATTGGTGAGCAATGCGCTGGTCTTAACCCGTCAAGTCTCGGTGCAAGCGCGTCCCGATGAGGATGATGACGACGAAGACGATGGCGATGATGATGCCTAAGCCGACCTTTAACCCGAATTTATACTGTATTGATTCTGAGTTGGGTATGTCCAGCTCACGTAGAGGAGAATGACATGTCAACAGCACCGCACGATCCTAAATTACAAGCACTCACGTTTCGACGTTATAAAGACGGCGAGCATGAATGGGACAGTATGCACGACAAGATTTTTGTCGCAGATACCTCCCACAAATGCCCGACTTATGTGCATAAAACCCCACCGTGCCAAGGTTCTTGCCCCTCGGGTGAAGATATTCGTGGCTGGTTGCAAATCGTGCGCGGCATTGAAAAGCCTCCGGTTGGCATGAGCATGCAGGAATATGCCTTCCGTCGTTCCACCACCGCCAATCCTTTCCCGTCGATGATGGGACGTGTGTGTCCAGCGCCCTGCCAAACCGGCTGTAATCGCAATGATGTAGATGACTTCGTGGGTATTAATGCGGTCGAGCAATACATTGGCGACATGGCGATTGAGCAAGGTTTTAAGTTTGATCCAGCGCCTGCGTTATCCGGCAAGCGTGTGGCCATTATCGGTGGCGGCCCAGCCGGTTTATCGGCGGCTTATCAATTGCGCCGCTTAGGGCATGCTTCGACGATTTTTGAACGTTTACCCGAATTGGGCGGTATGTTCCGTTATGGGATTCCGGGCTATCGAGTGCCGCGCGACAAATTAGGTGCTGAAATCCAACGTATTTTAGATTTGGGCGATATTGAAGTGCGCTGCAATACGACCGTGGGCGCAGATGTCACGGTTGAGCAATTAGAGAAAGATTACGATGCCGTATTGTGGGCTTTAGGTTGCTGGACAGGGCGCGATTTATTCGTCGACAAATTTGCCGAAACACCGAATTGCGTCACAGCGGTCGATTTCTTACAAGCCTTCAACTTAGGCACGATGAAATATACCGCGCCGCGTATTGTGTGCGTGGGTGGTGGTGATACCTCGATTGACGTGGTGTCAGTGTCACGTCGGATTGGTACTTTAGCCAATTATCATGAAAAGCCTGAAGAGGCTGCTACGGGCAAGTTAGTTCATGGCGAAGTCCGTGAGAAAATCCCTGCTACGGTCACTTTAACCACCTTGTTTGCTTTGGATCAGATGACAGCGGCTGAGCACGAAGTGCAAGACGCGCTGAAAGAAGGGGTGACGATTCTCACGCAAGTTATGCCGAAAGAAATCATGTTCGGGCCAGATGGTCGGGCGATTGGCTTAAAAGTGGTTGAGTGCGTGATGAAAGGCAATATGCCGCAAGCCTGCGAAGGCGGCAAAGAAACCATTATTGAAGCGGATTTGATTGTTTCAGCGATTGGTCAGTACGGCAAATTCGATGGCGTCGAGGCCATGAATAATGGCAAAAACCTGATTAATCATAATGCGCTCTATCAAGTACCCAATAAAGCAGGGCATTTTGCGGCTGGCGATATTGTGCGTCCGCATTTATTGACTACAGCGATTGGACAGGGCGCGATTGCTGCTGAAACGATTCATCAGTATTTGAATGCGCAAGAAATTCAAAAGCGCCCGAAAGTGGATAAACATCACTTTGATTTAATGCGTAAATTGCAAGAAGCCGGTTTAGAGCCAAGTAGTTATGAGGCGACTAAAGCTGAGGATTTGCGCGGTACTTCGGATCTGAAGTATGCGGTACATAACTACGAAGACCGTTCTAAGAGCACGATTGTGCAGTCCAAGGAATTATTCTTAGGGCACTTTGCCGCTCAAGCGCGTCATTTGCGTACCGAAGATGTTCCCACTTCAGAACAAGTCTTGGGGCATTTTGCCGAGCGTATGAATGGCTTAGCTGAAGCGGATGTCATCGCCGAAGCCAAGCGTTGCATGAGCTGCGGTATGTGCTTTGAGTGCGATAACTGTGTGATTTTCTGCCCACAAGATGCGGTGTATCGTGTGCCGAAAAAGCAAGCGACTTTGGGTCGTTATGTGGCCACCGATTATAACCGTTGCATTGGCTGCCATATTTGCGCGGATGTCTGCCCGACGGGTTATATTGAAATGGGTATGGGTGAGTAATGCGCGGGTTACAGCGTATAAAATTCGCGCTGTTAGGGCTGCTGGCTATAGGCTTGGTCGCCTGCGATGCGGGTGTGCCACAGCCGAATCTTGCGCCAGCCAAAGCCAAAGCAGCCCAGTGTGTCGAGCCAACTGCCGATATTCGCAAAAATCATATGGCGTATTTGAATGTGCATCGGGATAAAACGGTGATCGAGGGGATTCGCAGCACCAAGCACAGCTTAAATGAATGTATTAATTGCCACGTGGCGCCAACCCGTGAAGACGGCTCAGCTGTGCATTATACCGATGAAAAGAAAGATCATTTTTGCGCGAGCTGCCACACCTATGTGGGGGTGAAAATGGATTGTTTTCAATGCCATGCGGATCGCCCTGAAGTGACTAAGCAGGTGAATTATCAGCATAAGCTTAGCTCGAATACCTATCATCTTTCGGCGCAAACAGGGCAACCGAGTGCACAGGACTGGCTATTACTGAGTACGCCACAAGGAGCTAGGCAATGAGCCAGATCAATGCGTATCGCCGCAAATTTTTGGCTGCACTCGGTGGGGTTGCGGCGGCTGGTTTAGCTTCAGGGGTTATTGTACGTGAAGTGAAGGCAGCCTCACCCGATGTTCCAACACGCCCTGAAGATCAGCCCGTCTCGAATAAAGTCCGTTGGGGCATGTTGATTGATATCAATCGCTTAACGGATGGTGGCGCGAGCATGGTCGAAGCCTGTAAGCGTGAACATGGCTGGGGTAATGACCCCAAAGCCAGCCCTGAGCAACAAGCGCAATGGATGCGCACCGTTAAAGTCACCGACAAGCTCACCAAGCATAGTTTCACCTTGCCGGTGATGTGTCAGCACTGCGAAGAGCCACCTTGTGTGGATGTGTGTCCGACAGGGGCTTCGATGAAGCGTGCTGATGGCATTGTGCAGGTGAATAAACATATCTGCATTGGTTGCCGCTATTGCATGATGGCTTGCCCGTATAAAGCACGGAGCTTTGTGCATGAGAATTTGACCGATCAACGTGTGCATTCGCCACGCGGCATTGGAACGGTTGAGTCCTGCAATCTATGTGTGCATCGCGTGGATAAAGGCCAATTACCCGCCTGCGTGGAAGCCGCACCGCAAGCGGTTATTTTTGGTGATTTAAACGACCCCACTAGCCGGATTAGCCAAGCCATGAAAGCCTTGGGTGGTTCACAAATTCGCGCGGATTTAAGCCTGAATACGGGCGTGCGCTACTTAGGTCTGTGAGGAGTCAACAATGAGTAGCAAAACGATGATCTATAGCGAACTCCGTGCTAGTAAGGCCTATTATTTTCTACTGGCTAGCTGTTTAGCCGTTGTAGGCTTGGGAGCCATCAGCTTCTTGCATTTGGAGCATGAAGGTCACTATGTCACTGGCATGAATAACCAAGTGGTCTGGGGCTTGCCGCATGTGTTTGCAATTTTCTTAATTGTCGCGGCATCCGGCGCTTTGAATGTTGCCTCGATTGGTACAGTGTTTCGCAAGAGCTTATATCAACCGATGGGGGGCTTGTCAGCTTTATTAGCCATCGCCTTACTCATAGGTGGCTTAGCCATTTTGGTCTTGGATTTAGGTCATGCCGATCGCTTAATGATTGCAATGACACACTACAATTTTAAGTCGATTTTTGCATGGAATATTATTCTGTATAACGGCTTTTTAGCACTATGCATTTTGTATATTTGGACGATGCAAGATCGCAAAATGAAAGCGTTTTATCCTTATGCTGGCTTCTTTGCGTTTAGTTGGCGCTTAATTCTGACCTTAGGGACAGGCTCGATTTTCGGCTTTTTAGTGGCGCGGTCTTATTATAATAGCGCGATTATGGCTCCACTGTTTATTGCTATGTCCTTTGCTTTAGGTTTGGCAGTCTTCATTATTTTGCTGTTTTTTACCTATCGCTTAGATAAACGTGAATTGGGCGATCTAGTCTTGAATCGGTTGCGTTATCTGCTCGCTATCTTTGTAGCAGCTGCGATGTTTTTAGAGTTAGCGCGGCATTTAACCGCCTTGTATATCACTCAGCGGCATGGAATAGAGCAGTTTATTCTGTTGGATGGTGGGATTTACACTCTGCTGTTTTGGATTGGTCAGGTGCTCATCGGTGGCCTAATTCCTTTATCCTTAATTTTCTGTCGGGCACTCAAAAATAATCATTGGTCACTGCTCTTAGCAGCAAGTTTGGTTATTGTCGGCGGCTTGGTGCAACTGTATGTGATTATTGTAGGTGGACAGGTTTATCCTTTAGAACTGTTCCCGAATGCAGAGGTAGAAAGTAGCTTTTTTGACGGTAGCATCAGCAGCTATACCCCCAGTAGGTGGGAATGGATGTTAGGTCTAGGTGGTGTTGGTTTGGCCTTAGCGCTGTTCTTTGTGGGAATGGTGGTCTTGCGGTTCTTGCCGAAATCCTTAGCAGATTCAAGCGTCGAAGACAGTTAAGGCTCGTTTGCTTTATTTGCGAAAACCAGCTTCGGCTGGTTTTTTTGTTTCTACTCAATAGTGCTTCTATTTCTTATGCCAAGTCACCAACAGATCATTCAACTGCTCTAACAAATAATTCTTGCGCCATTTATCATCTTTAACTTCTTTAAGCAGGCGATCTTGTTGATGCAAGCAAGCTTTTTGCCATTCACGATTCGATTTAGCTAAGTCTTTTAATAGTGCGAGCAGGAAGCTATCTAAATCTAAATCGAGATAAATTGGATTAGCGTATTCACTTAATAAGCGATTGAATACTTGAGCTTGGCTTTCAGGGGGAAGCACGCTAAAACATTCCCAGAGTACCACGCAAGTGACCCGCATTAAGCGGTAAATATGTCCTTCGGAATCATCCATATGATCGCCTAAGGTCGGCATACTACTAATCATCGCCATACACAGATCAATGGTTTTGCTGGGTGGTGTGGTGGCTTGGCGGGCTGATTCCAGCAAGGATTCCAGCATAGCTGAAAGCTTTTGGGCACTTTCCAGATTAATAAAGCCAGTTTGGTTTTGATGGCGCGTAATCATGCGCTGTAGAGTTTCGCGATATTTAGCTTCCTCCGGATCGCTCGTATTAAGATATTCACCGAAGTGAATCAATAGAGTTTCACGTAATTCAATATCGCGCAGTGCTGTTTCTAAAAGAAAATGTTCAAGATGTTCGCGCGAAAGGCGTGGCAAAATCTGTTCAAGCTGGTGGCGACGGCTATATTTAGGGGCAGTTTTATTATCGTTATTCATTTCAATTGTCATAAATAAGGCGTCATTTATAAATGTTTAGAAAAGAGTGCTTCCACTACTAAAGGACCTAGGCGTAATTTACCAAAATCAAAAACTTTTAGTTCTTCAGCGCTTAATTCAACGGCTTCTAACAGCTCTTGTTTATTGAGGTTTAGCTCACCAGTAGCTTCTACTAAGTAAGCCATAATGATTTGGTTGCGCTGTGGAAAGGTATAATGCCCAATAAATGTGGCTGTTTGCCCCGTTAAGCCTAATTCTTCTTGAGTTTCCCGCAAGATAGCAGGTATTGGTGATTCAAAGGCTTCTAAAAAGCCAGCAATGAGTGAAAAAGTTCCTTCAGGCCATTTATAATTGCGCGCTAAGATAAACTTACCATTGCAACGTACGATGGCTGCTACCACAGGTACTGGATTATCCCAATGCACATAGCCACAAGAGCGCGTACACGCTAAGCGCTCTAATTCATCAATTTGTTTTTTGCGTAAAGCCGAGCCACATTGTGGACAGAATTTCATGGTTCACCTGTTGAGGGAAGCTGAACATATCCGTCGATTATACTGCGAATATGTTCATCGCAGATGAACGCTGAGATTTATTCAGTTGGCATACCCGACATGCCTAAGATATTCCAGCCACCGTCTACATAAGTAATTTCCCCAGTGATACCGGAGGCTAAATCGGAGCAAAGGAAAGCAGCTGCATTCCCCACTTCTTCAATCGTGACATTCCGCCGCAATGGGGCGTGTTGTTCAAAATGATCGAGCATTTTACGGAAGCCAGTAATCCCAGAGGCAGCAAGCGTGCGAATAGGGCCAGCAGAAATCGCATTGACACGAATTCCAGAGGGGCCAAGATCAGCGGCCATAAAGCGGACGCCTGCTTCTAAGCTAGCTTTCGCCATGCCCATCACATTGTAATTCGGGATGGCAGCGATCGCACCCAAGTAACTTAAGGTTAGCATGGCACTCTGCCGTCCAGTCATCAGGGGGCGGGCATATTTAGCCATCGCTAAAAAGCTATAGGCGCTAATGTCATGGGCGATTTGTGAGCCTTCGCGGGTAGTATTATCGACGATGCTGCCTTCAAGTTGCTCTTTCGGGGCAAAGGCAATGGCATGAACTAAAATATCAAAACCATCCCAGTGTTCTGCTAATTGTTTGAACGTCGCTTCAATTTCGTTGTCAGAACCTACGTCACAAGGGAGAACGATGGAGGAGCCAAATTCTTCCGCGAATTTCTCAACTCGAGGTTTTAATTTATCGTTTTGATAAGTTAAGGCTAACTCAGCCCCTTCGCGATGCATGGCTTGAGCAATGCCATAGGCAATGGAGCGATTGCTTGCGATACCAGTGATCAGGGCGCGTTTACCGGTGAGAAAACCCATAGTGACTCCTTGAAAATTCGAACAAACTTTTAGTCCAAGCATTCAGTTGCACAGATGCAAGCTGGCTTAGGTTGGTGTTATGCTTGGTTGAATTAATCGCGCAGTATACAGAAAAACATGCAAAAAAGATTCATCACCCGCGACTGGCTACTTTATTCTATCCTGATCCTTCTGATCGCTTTACTCCTATTAGTGATGTACCAAGTAGATCGCCAATGGACGAAATTGGCACAGATGGAATCAGCCCTAGTGCAACAAGCGCAGGATATGCGTAGTTTGCGAACGGCAGTCAGTTCAGGTCAGCTGAGTCTTGCCTCCCCGAATAATCAAGCGGCTACTGATCCAGCTGCCAATGCAGGGGTTGGTACTGCTTTTCAGCGCGCTTATGCAGCGAGTCAAAAGCCGGATTATGCCCAAGGTGATTGGGGCGTGTCTGCCCTTGAAACTAGCCTTAAGACCTTAACGCCGCTAGTTTCAACCGATGCTTACGCTTCCCAAGTACAATATTACGTCCAAGAAAGCTTAGTGAATCGCAACCCAGACACGATGGAATGGGAAGGTTTAATTGCTAAATCTTGGCAAATTAGCCCTGATGGTTTAACCATTACTTTCCAAATGCGCGATGACGTGACTTTTTCGGATGGCGTACCGCTAACGGCGAAAGACGTCGTTTTCAGTTATAAGTTTCTGATGAATGAAGCGATTGCTGCGCCAGCAGCGCGCTCTGTCTATGGGCAAATTACTTCAGTAGAAGCTAAAGGCGACTACGAAGTGGTCTTTAAATTCAAAGAGCCTTATTTCCAGTCCTTTGGTTTAGCGGGTGGTTTATCGATTATGCCGGCGCATTTTTATGAGCCTTATATGCAGAAGCCGCAAGAATTTAATCAGTCCAAAGGTTTATTACTAGGTAGTGGGCCCTATCGCTTAGCGGACCCGACCAACTGGACGCCGGATCAAGGTAGTGTCGAGCTAGTACGTAATGAGCGCTATTGGGGGGATGTGCAACCTTCGTTCAATCGTATGCTCTGGAAAGTGATCCAGAATGAAAGTGCACGTTTAACGACTTATCGTAATGGCGAAATTGATAGCTACGAAGCTAAACCTTCTGAATACGCTAAGTTAAAAGCTGACCAGCAAATCATTGATAAAAGTCAGAATTTTGAATATATGCCGCCTGTCGTTGGCTATGGCTATATTGCTTGGAATCAGCAAAAAGACGGTAAGCCGACACGCTTTGCGGATAAGCGTGTGCGTCAGGCCATGACTTATCTGACGGATATGCAGCGAATTGTGAAGGATATTTATTTAGATCATGCTGAGCAGGCGATTAGCCCCTTCAATCCACGTTCTCAACAGCATGATCCGAGTTTGCAGCCTTGGGTATTTAATCTCGAAAAAGCGCAAGCACTCTTGAAAGAAGCTGGTTTTGCCGACAAAAACGGCGATGGCATTTTAGAGGATGCTGAAGGTAAGCCGTTTGAGTTTAAGATGATTTATTTCCAAGGCAATAAAAATCGTGAACGCACTGTGCTGTTCCTCAAAGATATTTATGCACGCGCGGGCATTAAATTAGAGCCATCTCCACAAGAGTTTCCGGTGATGCAAGAGGCCTTAAAGAAGCGTAATTTTGACTCTATCACGATGGGTTGGTCGAGTGGGATTGAAACGGATATCTATCAAATGTTCCACAGTTCACAAATGAAAGACGATGGCGATAATTTTATTTCTTATAACAGCCCTGAGTTGGATAAATTAATCGATGAAGCCCGCCGCACGGTGGACGAGCCGAAGCGCATGGCTTTATGGCAGCAAGCGGAAAGAATCATGTATGAAGATCAACCTTATACCTTCTTAATCCGCGAGCAGTCTTTATTGTTTGTAGATAAGCGGATTCAGAATCTACAAATGTCTAAATTAGGCTTGAATTATGGTTCCTTGCCTATGGAAAACTATGTACCAGCGCCTTTGCAAAAATATCAAAAATAAGCGGGGCCGCTAAATGCTGACGTATTTGCTGCGCCGTCTGCTCTTAATGATTCCCACTTTGCTGGGGATTACGATTGTCGTGTTCTCAGTCATGGCGCTTTCTCCAGGTGGAGTTGGTGCGCAGAACATGACCGATAGCAATATGAAGCCAGAAGAGCGTAAAGCGCTGATGGATTATTACAATAAGCGCTATGGACTAGATCAACCCGCCCCGCTGCAATATTTGCGTTGGTTGAATAATGTTTCGCCCATTGGTTTCGAGCAGGATGAAAGTGGCCAATACACCCAATTTTCTTTTACCAAAGGCATGGATTTAGGCGAAAGTTTTTATTTTGGACGCCCAGTGAGTGAGATTCTTGGCGAGCGGATTCCGATTACTTTACTGCTAAATATTATTACGATTCCGATTATTTATATTGTGGCGATTGCGATTGGGGTGAAGTCAGCTACTGAGCGCGGTAGCGGCTTTGATGTAAGTTCTAGTATGTTGATGCTGGCTTTATGGTCAATTCCAACCATGCTGTTAGGCGTATTGCTACTTGGTTTTTTTGCTAGCGTGCAACATTGGCAATGGTTTCCAACCGCAGGCATTGGCAGCCGCGCTGCTAAAGATATGCCATTTATGCCCCATTGGGGATCGCTATGGGATGTGGGTAAAGTGTTCTTGGGCATGCTAATAGGTACTTCACTGTTAGTTTGGTTGAGTCGTTGGCAAGAGCGCAAGTTACGAGCTTTTCTAGCAGGCGTGTTTGGTTTAGTTGCAGGCGTGTGGATGGCGCAAGCGCATGCTGATTTTTCGCTATTTACGTGGATTGTACTGCCAATTCTGGGTGCTGTAATGTTCGCAGGTCTTGGTTGGATGGATTACACACCTTTCCGTGTGATAGGTTTAGGTTTTTTCGGTGCCACCCTAGGTATTCTATTCGCTGTGCAATTTACGCATGATGATTTTGTGCGTGGTTTCCTCTTTGATCGTATTTGGCATTTGGTTTTGCCAGTCTTGTGTTTGTCCCTGGGTGCTTCCGCTGCTTTAGCTAAAATTATTCGTGCCTCGCTCTTGGAGAATCTGAGTGCGGATTATGCCCGTACCGCGCGCGCTAAAGGTTTGGATGAACAAACCGTGCTCTGGAAGCATGTGTTTCGCAATAGCCTGTTACCACTGATTACTATCATCGCTGGCTTATTGCCTAGTCTGTTAGCCGGTTCTTTAATTGTTGAAAATATTTTTAGTATTAATGGGATGGGACAATTAGCGATTGAGGCAGTGAAAAGTCGTGATCGTGAACTCGTGCTTTCCATTACTTGGATTAGTGGCTTTCTGACCCTGATCGGCTATTTAATCGCTGACTTTCTTTATACTTTAGTTGATCCGCGTGTGACTTATGACTAAGCAAATCATTAGCCAAGAAACTTTGTCACGTCGCTTATTGCGCAAAACCTTAGCAGGCCCTGGCGTAAAGTTCGCCTTATTTTGGATTGGAACTTTAGTGATTTGTGCAGTATTTGCTCCCTTCTTAGCCAATAGTATGCCGCTTATTATGAGTAAAGCAGGGCAGGTTTCTTTTCCTGTACTGGCTTATTTAAACACCGAAGATGTAGCGGTTTTGGCAGCTTTTTTCACTGCTATCGTTTTATGGCTTTCACCATTGAAGTTAAAATTTAGAGTGAATTTAGCCTTATTAGCGGCAGTGATAGCGGCAGTAGTCGTTTTAGCTAGCCTCTATTTAAAACCACCTAAACTGGTGATCTACGATGATTTTCGTACCGCGAATTACACCGAGGTCGATTGGCGGGTGATGCCACCGATTCCCTATGCACCACAAGATTATTTGCGTGATTATGGCGACACAGGGTTAGAGTCACCGCTAGCCAGTAAAGCGGCTGAAGAGAAGCGTATGCATTTGATGGGTACAGAAGAAAATGGCGCCGATGTGTTAAGCCGGATGATTCATGCTTCCCGAATTGCTTTGAGTATTGGCATCGTGGCCACCAGTATCTCGATGATTTTAGGGATTATTATTGGTGGTTTCATGGGCTATTTCTCTGGCATCGTCGATATGATCGGCATGCGGTTAGTAGAGATTTTTGAAGCGATTCCGACCTTATTTTTGCTACTCACCTTCGTCGCCTTCTTTGGACGCAGCCTGTATATGATGATGATCATTATTGGGGTCACAAGTTGGTCAGGGTATGCGCGTTATATTCGTGCGGAATTTTTGAAATTAAGGCGACAAGATTATGTACAAGCCGCTGTGGCCGCTGGTTTGCCGCTACATTCGATTTTATTCAGACATATGCTCCCGAATGGGGTCGCGCCACTGTTAGTAGCTGCTAGTTTCGGGGTTGCTTCAGCGATTTTAGCAGAAGCTACTTTAAGCTTTTTAGGTTTAGGTTTAGTCGAAGAACCCTCTTGGGGACAAATGCTCGATCAATCTGTCACTTCAGCCAGTTTCAACTGGTGGATGGCCGTGTTTCCGGGGGGCGCCATCTTTTTGACCGTGTTTGCATATACGCTGATTGGTGAGGCTTTCCGCGATGCGATTGACCCGAATCTATCGCGTGAAGCTGGAGTGCAATAATGCCAGCGCCCTTATTAGTGGTCAGTAATCTGTGTACTTATCTGCAAAATGGCTCTGAAACTGTCAAAGCAGTGGATGGTGTCAGCTTCACGATTAATAAAGGCGAGACCTTCTGTTTAGTCGGTGAATCGGGGAGCGGGAAATCGATTACCGCTTTGTCCGTGATTCGCTTATTGCCGTATGGAATTGCATCCCATCCGAATGGACAGATTCTGTTTAATAATCAAGATTTGCTACAAGTGGATGAGGCCGAGTTGCGTAGTATTCGTGGCTCACAGATTGCGATGATCTTCCAAGAGCCGATGACTTCGCTCAATCCAGTCTTCACCATTGGCGACCAGATTATGGAGGCTTTGCAGCTACATAATCCTGAGATGAGTCCAGAAGAAGCACAAGAACGCGCGATTCAGGCTTTAGAGCAAGTGCAAATTCCTAATAGCCGCGAGCGTATGAATGCCTTTCCGCATCAGCTTTCAGGTGGGCAACGGCAGCGGGTGATGATTGCAATGGCCTTGGCCTGTGAGCCTGAGCTATTAATTGCGGATGAGCCAACCACGGCTTTAGATGTCACGGTTCAAGCTGAAATTTTACGTCTGATGCGGCACCTACAAGATACGACTGGGATGAGTATGCTGTTCATCACCCATGACTTTGGGGTGGTTGCGCAAATGGCACATCAAGTTGGAGTCATGCAGCATGGTAAATTGGTTGAAGTGGGCTTAGTTGAGCAGGTGCTCAATCGTCCACAGCATGCTTATACTCATCAATTGCTTGAGGCTGTTCCTGAGAATTTAGCCCGCCATAAACCACCCAGCCTCACTAAACCGCTCTCTGAAGCCCATTTAATCGCTGAGCCTTTGCTGCAATTACGCCATGTGAATGTTTGGTTTCCAATCAAAAAAGGTGTATTTAGGCAAGTTGTTGATCACAACAAAGCGGTCGATGATGTGAGCCTCGATATAGCCAAAGGACAGATTGTGGCTTTAGTAGGGGAATCGGGTTGTGGAAAAACGACCTTGGGGCGCGCTGTTTTGCAATTAGAGAAGCCGACTTCCGGCAGTATCAAGTTACAAGGCTCTGAACTAGTGGGTTTGTCGGCTAGCGAAATGCGTCCGTGGCGCTCCAAAATGCAAATGGTTTTCCAAGACCCACAATCTTCTTTGAATCCTCGGCTGTTGATTGAAACCACACTCACGGAGCCGATGAAAGTGCATGGGATTGGTGCTAACCAAGAGGAGCGCTTAGAGCTAGCGGGTAAAACCTTAGAGCGCATGCAGCTAAAGCGCGATTATTTATGGCGTTATCCGCACGAATTTTCAGGTGGTCAGCGCCAACGGATCGGTCTAGCCCGGGCTTTGGTCTTAAATCCAGAGTTTATTGTCTGTGATGAAATTACCAGTGCTTTAGATGTTTCGGTGCAAGCTGAGATTTTGAAACTGCTGTTAGAATTGCGTGCGGAGCGTGATTTAACCCTCCTGTTTATTACGCACAATATTGGGGTCGTGGAATATTTAAGTGATCAAACAGTTGTGATGTATAAAGGGCGGATTGTTGAATTAGGGCCAACCGCTATGGTTTGTGGTTCGCCACAGCAGGATTATACTAAAAAGTTGTTAGCTGCGGTTCCGCGCTTGAGTCTAAGGCATTGAAGCTTAAGCATCCTTAAAGGATTAAGGATGCTTACTAGTTAGCTAAGGCTTAATTATTGCTGTATACCATTTTTATCAATAAATACTTGTGTACTGTATTCGGCAGTTGGCAGTTTAGTCACCGGACGTCCAGCACTGGTCTCACGTTTCACATAATCGACAAATGATTGGGCATAATCTAAGAAAGTATCAGTCTTTTGATTATCTGGAATATCGCCAAAGGTTAAATAGCCATCTTTGCCGCCTGCTGTGTAGCTATTTGTCACCACTTTATAAGTTTTAGTGCGGTTAATCGCTTGCCAGCTGCCAGCTAAACGTGAATTGATTTCAACATTGCTGAAGCGTTTTCCAAACGGCTTCGAAAGATCTAGAGTCCAGCGTAACCCAGAGGCATAAGGATAAGCACCGCTGGAGCCATTAGGATCAAGAGCATAATCAATCGCTTCTTCCAAAACATCGAGAATTTGCTGTCCAGTCATTTCGATTTCAGTCAAGGTATTGGCAAAAGGCAGCAAGGTATAGGCAGTACCAATAGTAATATTGCCAGCGGCTACATCAGTGCGCACTCCACCCCCATTTTGAATGCAAATATCGGACGTATTACTCATTTCTAAAAAGGCTTTGGCGACAATATTGGAAATATCGCTGCCTTTAGATTTCGTAAGGGCTGGGTCACAAATCGTGCTCCGTGCTTCGCCTGGGAAACGGACTAGACACAAGTTTTCTGCTGCACTACCAATCACCTCTTTGGTCAACACATCGACTTTAGCGGCATAGCTAGCTAGTACAGCTTCAGCACTAGGGTTAGGTCTAATGGCTTGTAGCTCTGGATAAGCTTGAATTTGTGCCATGATAGCTTTGCGATCCTCACCAGTGACTTCTTGCCCATTACGCTTAAAAGAGTGGCCTAGTAAAATCCGTGGTGTGCCTTGACAACGAGTAATCTTGCCTGAGCGATCAAAGTTTACATCGAGTTTCCCTACAGCATTGGAGTATTGCCAAGCTTGTACAATACACACTGGGTCGCCATCTTTGTTAGTTTGTTGCGTGGGATAAGGGCCGCTCGGCTCTAAGCCTATGCTAGTTAAGCGCTCACCACCTAATAAACTATGTGAGTCTCCCCCTACGATGACATCAACACCGCGAAGATTTTTTGCAAGCTCTAGGTCATTTTCATAACCATAGTGGCTTAACAAAATAATCTTATTAATGCCTTGGTTTCTTAAGGCATTAATGTATTGTTGAGCCGTTCTTTGTTCATTAGCGAATTGGGTCGTTCTATCGGGATTAGAGGAATTTTTGGTTTTTCCAGCGATATTCACACCAATAATACCTACCTTTTCACCCTCATATTCTTTGATGATATAAGGCTGGATGTAATCAGTACTACTGGTTAAAGCTAAGGGTGAAGTCCCTAATCTTGGGATAACATTGGCACCTAAAACTGGTGTATCACAGGTATCTGCTTTTAAATAATCGAGGAACCGCTTTAAGCCTGAGTCGCCATCATCAAACTCGTGATTACCTACTTCAAACGCATCAAAGCAAATCTGATTCATCATGGTGGCATCTGCTTCACCTTTGAAGAGGGTATAATAAAGATCACCAGTCGTAGCATCTCCTGCATGCAGTTTCAAAATATTGCCACCTTTAGCTTCAAAGGCTTGATACAAAGCAACTGCACGAGCAAAGCCGCCTAATTCGACTTCGGTATCTTCGCCTGCTAGCTTAAGCGTGGTTGTGCTAGGATTTAGATGTGAATGGTGATCATTCATGTGTAAAATTCGCAGTTTCAAGGGCTTGCCTGCGGCTTCATCAGCATGAGCCGAACTTAAGCTTAAGCTGAAACTAATGACAAACGATAATAAGGTAGTTTTGAGGATGCTGGCAGCTTGCATAACAGGTCCCAAGGTTAGCTGATTAAATCAAGTCACTATGCTAGGCATATATTTAAAAATCACAACAGTTTTGTTAAAAATTGATGAATATTGTTCTAGCTATTTAACCCGCAGAGGGCTGTTATATCCATGAAATTACGATCGATGCATAAACTAAGTTTAGCTGTTTCAGTCTTCAGCTTAGCGACCCCGCTGATGGCTGCACCTGTGAATACCTTAAGCCCGTGGTCATCAGGTTTTTCGCCTTGGAGTATGGGTTCTAGCCCGTGGTCGTCAGGGTTTTCACCTTGGGGTATGGGTTCTAGTCCGTGGTCGTCCGGTTTTTCGCCTTGGAGTATGGGAGGTAGCCCTTGGTCAACGAGCTTTACTCCTTGGAATGGCAATAATGGAAGCGCATCGATGCTGCCGTGGTCCTCGGGGTTTTCACCTTGGGGGGGAAATAATTGGGGCAATGCTTGGGGAAATAATGCGTGGTTGCCATGGTCGAATGGCTCTAACTTCTTTGGGCGACGCAATAATAATGATTGGGTTACCAGTATGTTTCTTATGAACTCTATCGACCAACAGCAACCTTGGAACGCAGGGATGCTACCTAACTATCCATACCAAGCGCCTAGTTGGCAGCAAGTACCTATGCAGCAAGTAGCACCTAACGGTTTCTATCAGGCAGCGCCAGTGATGACTTATCCTCATCAGAGCCAAACTGTGCAGACTCCACCGCCAAGTAATTTTCCTGAGACGAGCTCTAAGTTTAGTCCTTTTTTACAGGCTAATCCGCCTAGTAGCAGTGGAGCGTCGATTCCTAGTCAATCTTCAGTGAGTACCGAACAACCTGCGCCCATCACAAGTAAGACCTTGGTATTTCCAGATGGTAGTCGGTTTTAGTCGTTAATGATTTCGCTTTCCCAGAGATAGCGATTAACAGCGAGCCAAGCACCGATTAACCCTAAACTAGCGCTGATTGCTAACACTTCTAGGGTAGTGGTCAGATCAATGCCACCTAGATTGAAGTCACTCCCATAAAGCATAGAGAGCTTATTCACTGGGTCAACTAAAAATAGCAAAGCGATATTCACAACTAATAGGCTTAGGAAACCGCCAAATAAACCCAGCCATAAGCCTCCATATAAAAAGGGGCGGCGAATATAACGATTCGTTGCACCGATCAAACGAGTGACACGAATTTCATCTTTACGGTTTTCAATATCCAGCCGAATCGTGTTGCCAACTACTAATAAAACGGTAGTAGCCAGTAAAGCTGCCACGACAGCTACAATCCGTTCGGCAATTTGTAGAATGGCGCGTAGGCGTTGAATCCATTCAATATCAATCTGCACATCTTCCACTTCTTTATACGTCTTTAGACGCTTGGTAAAGTCCTGTAGGTCAGCATCAGTCACACCCAAATCACTCATTTTAGGTGTAATGACCACGATATTGGGTAGTGGATTCTCACCCAAGGTTTTTAAAGTATCGGCAAGCCCCGCAATTTTCTTGAAATCCTGTAAAGCTTGATCACGTGTTACCACTATCGTGCTTAAAACTTCAGGTTGGCTTTTGACTAGCTCTGCCAAGTCATTTGCTTGCTGTTCTGTGACTTTAGGTTTTAAAAACAACGAAATCGTGGGTACTGATTGATTATTATGCGTTAGGCTTTGCAGGTTTTTAACTAATACATGCATACTCGTTGGCAAAGACAGCGCTAAAGCAATCGCAATCAACGTGATCCAAGCAGAAATCGGATTAAACCATAAGCGTTTGAGACTGAAGTCAATCGCCTGCTGTTGATGATGTACCCAGACTTTAAATTTGCGACTGAGGTTATTCGTCGGCTGGGATCGAGCGAGTGGTTTTTTTTCAGGCATTTAAAGCTCCACTCGCTGTAGAACAATAATGCGTTTTTGCATACGTTCGACTAAGCCATGATCATGGCTAGCAATCAAAACAGTCACACCAATGTCATTAAATTGAGCAAAGGTATGCATAATGTCTTGAGCTAGTTCGGGGTCTAAATTCCCCGTAGGTTCATCGGCTAGAATCATGGTGGGTCGGTTAACCACCGCCCGGGCGATACCCACACGTTGACGCTCACCGGCTGAGAGCATCAGTGGATAGCTTTTTGTTTTTTTTCCTAAACCTACTTTATCTAAAGCGGCATTGACGCGGCGATTAATATCAGTCGGTGGCATGCCGGAAATCAATAAAGGCATAGCAACATTGTCAAATACATTCCGGTCATAGAGCAAATGCGGGTCTTGGAAGATAAACCCAATCCGCCGCCGATAATTAGGGATTTGCCGTGCTTGTAAATAAGATAGCGGTGTTCCATCAATGAGCACATCGCCTTTGCTTGGATTCTCAAGCAAAGCAATTAATTTGAGTAGCGTACTTTTACCAGCGCCTGAATTGCCAGTGATGAAGAGCATTTCGCCGGCACGAATTGTCAAATTGACATTGTAAAGTGCGAGTTGGCCGGTCGGGTAGCGTTTATGTACCTGACGAAATTCAATGATCGTTTTGGTTGTCATCGCCGCCCGCTAATAAAGCACTAGTGAATTCGTAAGCATCAAATTCTTGTAAATCATCGATTGTTTCGCCGACCCCAATGAAGCGGACGGGAATTTTCAATTGCTCCGCAATCGCAAACAAGATACCACCTTTAGCAGTACCATCGAGCTTGGTTACTGTAATCCCTGTTACCCCGAGCGCTTCATTAAATTGACGCGCTTGAATTAAAGCATTCTGTCCAATGCTGGCATCGACAATCAGCATAATTTCATGCGGTGCAGATGCATCCAGCTTTTGCATGACGCGCTTTACTTTTTTCAGCTCCTCCATCAAGTTAGTTTGCGTATGTAAGCGGCCAGCCGTATCGGCGAGTAATACATCAATGCCCCGTGCTTTAGCGGATTGCATGGCATCATAAATCACTGAGGCTGAATCAGAGCCACTCCCTTGAGCAACGACGGGAATACCATTACGTTCACCCCAAATGGTGAGCTGTTCCACAGCTGCAGCGCGGAAGGTATCCCCCGCAGCGAGCATCACGGACTTGCCTTGTTGTTGGAATTTTTTGGCTAATTTACCAATCGTTGTAGTTTTACCCGCTCCATTAATTCCCACCATCAAGAGCACAAAGGGCTTATGAGCCGTATTAATCTCTAAAGTTTGTGCAGCAGGGCGCAGAATACGATGCATTTTGTTGTACAAGGCCTGCATCAAGGCATCCATGTCATCGAGTTCTTGGCGACTTACCCGCTGGTTTAAGTCACTCATAATTTCCTCAGTGGCTTCCATCCCCACATCAGCCATGAGCAAACGTGTTTCCAGCTCTTCTAAAACTTCGTCATCGATCTTTTTCTTACCTTTAACGATGACATCCATGCCAGCGGTAATGGTATTGCCGGTTTTGAATAAGCCTTGGCGCAGACGTTCAAACAGGCCTAATTTTTTGGGTTGAGCGAGTACGGCATCAGGGGAGATGTCTTCTGCTTCCTGCTTTTTTTTCTTTCCAAATCCAAACATCGTACAATCACCTACACCAAAATTTTTATCTATGAGCGCTCTGCTAAATGCCCCGCATACTACCATCAGCCAGCCTAAATCGTAATAGTTCTCAAGCAAACAGAGGCAAAGCTAATCAACTACGTATTATAGGCGGACAATGGCGCAGTCGTCGTATTCCTATAGCAGATGTAGATGGTTTAAGACCGACTCCGGATCGGGTGCGGGAAGCTTTATTTAATTGGTTACAGTCAGTGATAGGAGGGGCACGTTGCTTAGATCTATTTGCAGGCAGCGGTGCTTTAGGATTTGAAGCTTTATCACGTGAAGCAGCTGAGGTCGTGTTCGTTGAGAAAAATTCAAATGCTTTCAAACAATTACAAGCTAATGTAAACATTTTAGGGGCAAGCCAAGCACAGCTAATCCAAGCGGATGCCTTTAACTATTTACAAGCTGAGGCAACGAGCTTTGATGTTATTTTTCTTGATCCTCCGTTTCGTTTAGCTTTACCTGAAAAAGCCTTAAGTCAACTAGTAGCGCGGCAACTGATCGGTAGTGAAGCTTTTATTTATTTGGAGCATGAAGCTGAGTATGAACTGGATTTTGCGCAGTGGGGTTTGGCGATTCATCGACAAACTAAAGCAGGTCAAGTGATGAGTTTTTTGTTGAAGAAAGTATAATTAACTAGCTCATTAGATAGATGTAGAGATAGATGTAGTCTTTTTAGGGTTAATGGTAGGTAGAGGAGAGATTTCATGGGCTTATGGTCTGAGCTAGCAGCTTGGCAGTTGGTATGTATTGCTTTGGGTTTGACACATATAACAATTATTGCAGTGACGGTTTTTTTACACCGTTCACAAACCCATCGCGCTGTCGATTTAGGTTTTATTCCATTTCACTTTTTCCGTTTTTGGCTATGGCTCACGACTGGGATGGTCACGCGCGAGTGGGTAGCGATTCATCGTAAGCATCATGCAAAATGTGAAACCGAAGATGATCCACACAGCCCGCAGCATAAAGGCTTGCAGACAGTATTGTGGTTGGGAGCTTTTTTGTATCGGCGCGAGTCTTTGAATCAAGAGACTTTGAATCTCTATGGCCGTGGTACGCCTGATGACTGGCTAGAACGTAAGGTGTATGCACGTTTCCCTTGGCTAGGGGTGCTGCTTATGTTGCTAGTGGATTTAGTATGCTTTGGTTTAGCAGGCTTAGCGATTTGGTTAGTACAAATGCTGTGGATTCCCTTCTGGGCAGCTGGCGTGATTAATGGCCTTGCGCATTTCTGGGGTTATCGTAACTGGCAAACTGATGATGCCTCCACCAATATCTCACCCTTAGGCATTATTATTGGCGGTGAGGAGTTACATAATAATCATCATGCCTTTGCAGCTTCAGCCCGGTTATCGAGCAAATGGTATGAATTCGATATTGGCTGGATGTATATCCGCTTATTAGAGCGAGTCGGCATGGCGAAAGTGCGCAATGTTGCGCCACGTTTGACGGTCAATCCGGCTAAACAAGTGGTTGATTTAGACACAGTGTCGGCTGTGTTAAGTAATCGGATGCAAGTCTTGTCGAATTTTTCGAAACAAGTCACTAAGCCCGTGATAAAAGCGGAGTTATGTCAGGATAAACCAGTCTGTCGCCAGCAGCAGCGCCTCATGCAGCGTTTACTGAGCCAATCCAAACCGCTGGATCAGGTGGCTAAAGCTAATTTGCAAGAGTTAGTGGCGGGTAATCCGGCCTTGGAGACAGTCTATCAATTCCAACAACGTTTACTGCAATTATGGGAGCGTACCACCCAATCTCAGGAGGCACGCTTGGAAGCTGTTCAGGAGTGGGTTAATCATGCTGAAAAAACCGGGGTAGTCGCCTTAGCTCAATTTGCGCAGCGCTTACGCGGTTATTCGATTACAGCTTAGGCATTTGGTGGTGTTGGCTCTTTGAGATACAGTATAGGTGTGGCTGATTTTGGAATCCTACACAGCCTTCAGAAACTGTAAAAGCTTGAGTCAACACCGCGTTTTAAGCTGATCCTATCTAGTCAGCCAAAATATCAATAGTTTATTCAGTACTCGAGCCGCAGTAAACGCAATAGTTATTGACTATTTTCATCAGCAACATAGCCACAGATACCAACTAAATATACAAATACCATATTGATTAAACAATATACAAAAATTATAAAACCCATCCACTTATCAACAACAATAAAATAAGAAGCTACTGCTATTAAACCTGCATATGAAAATGCAAAAAATTCATAATACTTTATGGCAGCACACTTCATTCGCCATTTTTTATATTTACTAATATCTCTGAAAAAATAATAAAATAATATAAAAACCAAGGCAATAATAAAAGTTATGTAATTTTGTGTAATAAATAAAAGAGCGAATCCTAAGAATATTAAGCTACCTATAAAAGGTCGGAACATAATATCGTTCCCAATTATATTATTTTTTATCATAAAATTACCTTATTAAATTCTTTTAATATATACTTACCAGTCCACACTGATTGATTTAGAAAAATAACTCATACTGGAAGCAAGAACCATGATTTAGGCGATTTGAAGATTATCCAATTAATAAAACCCTCCGATCACCTTGTCATGAATATCAACGTTTAATAAGCACAAGGTTTTGTGCTTTAAGCGGCGGGTGCGGCAGTTAAGATTTTGCCGCTCGATGGACTGAGGTTAGCGTTTAGTGATCAGAGGCTTATTAACAGGTAGTCATGGCCCTAGCCATCGCTTCGTCCTGTGGAAATCATACGAGTGAATCCCTTAGCGTATCTCATGATTAAGCACCATTCCAATTCTCTGAATCATGACCTCACTTTATCGGAAGAAATAAAATTTAATTCTGATTTAATTTACTACAGGCAATGCTATATTTCTCCACCACTCGATCTTTTGGAATAAAAATCTTTACCAGAAATTTAAATACTGAACCACTTAAGCTAAAATATAAATTTTTAGGATTATATTCGTGCTCCCTGAAGTAAATATCATTTAAACTCATTGATAAATACAAATCAACTTGATTACTATTTATATTTTCGCATTTCTTTTCATTTAAACTATAAGCAATCTTATCATCATAAGAGGTTAGGTTTTTCATGAAATAAACAACTTGTCCTCCTATTAAATAAGAGAAAATCACTACTATAATAAGTATACATACACCTAAAAAACTTGGAATTTTTATCATCAATCCCCACTCAAGTCATCAGAATGTTATCTTTCACAGCTATGAAAGCTACATCTACCGAAAGCATTAGAAATGAGTGCGGTTACTTATAAAGCATAAAAAAACCGGATCCTAGGATCCGGCTGATAAGAGGTAAATGCAATGTGAGATAATTATATTATATTAATTAAATTTATTCAGCAGGTTTGTCATTCCAGTGACCACCACGCTCACCACCATGTCCGCCACGATGATGACCACCATGACGGCCTTTCCCATCGCGGTCTTTGCCATAGCCACGTTCATCACGTAAAGTTTTTAACTTAGTTGCTTGCTCAGGTGTCAGTACCCCGTTGACCCGCGTTTCAGTTTCAGTACGTAAAGCTTCATGTTTAGTATGTTGCTCAGTCAAAATTGTTTTTAATTGAGCTGCTTGATCATCAGTGAGGCTCAAGCTTTCTTTCATGCGACTGACACGGCGGTCAATATGTTCAGCCATTTTTGCCTCGCGCTGTGCTTGCGTATCGGCAGCAGGTGCTGCAGTCGTAGTGGCAGAGTCAGTCACTGCTGGCGCTGGCACTGGATCTTGAGCAAAAACACTGTTAGCAAGGCCTAAGCCTAAAGCACTAACTAAAGCTAAGGTTAAAATTGACTTCTTCATGTTGATATCTCCAAAAAATATTTATTAGGTTCGTTTTCTTAACTGACTTAGTGGTTTTCCCTAAACTAAGTTTTGTTCTGGTGTGGAAGTTTTCTTGCTTCCATGTACTGCAGAGTACTCAGAAATTACGGACTAAATTTGAGCTAATCATGGAGAGATCTAGGAGAATACAAGCCTGTTAAGGCTCGAATTTATAGCCCACGGAATACACTGAATGGATTAATTCACGTTCCGAATTCAGCTCATTGATTTTTTTACGCAGCTTTTTGATATGGCTATCAATGGTGCGATCACTGACAATCCGGTTGTCTGGATAGACTCGCTCCATCAGTTGTTGGCGACTAAAAATCCTTCCCGGATAAGATTGGAGTGTCTCTAATAATTCAAATTCCACCAAGGTCAAGATAACTTGTTGATCACCGTATTGGACGCATAAGCGTTCCCGATCCAAGTAAATACTGGCCTGTCCAAGCATGGTGCCATTGGCATGGTGATGGCTAGGTAAAACGGTGCGACGTAAAACGGCTTTCACTCGTGCAATGACCTCCCGTGGGCTAAAGGGTTTGCAAATATAATCATCAGCCCCTAACTCTAGACCCAATAAGCGATCAATTTCCTCAGCACGGGCAGTCAACATAATAATGGGAGGCTGAGGAGCACGTTGGCGTAGTTCTTTGCAAATATCTAAGCCATCTTTACCAGGTAACATCAAATCGAGTAGAACCAACTCAGCTTGGTGGTGTTGTAACCAAGTACTAGCTGCATGGCCATCAGCAATCCAATGGGTTTTATAACCAGCGTTTTCCAAATATTTTTTTAAAAGCTCAGCAATTTTAGGTTCATCTTCTACGATTAACACCGGCAACATGGCTTTAGCCTCGGTTAGTTTTCTTCATTAAATTCTTCAGCGGTAGTTTGATGAGAATCTGTAAGCCACCCAAAGGCGAATGCATCGCTTGAATACTAC
This sequence comes from Thiothrix sp., assembly GCA_008015155.1. Lineage (GTDB taxonomy): Bacteria > Pseudomonadota > Gammaproteobacteria > Thiotrichales > Thiotrichaceae > Thiolinea. The sequence continues at coordinate 85,511 of SSFA01000031.1, read as the reverse complement.
CACCGTGTGCTTCCACAATATTATGGCAGATGCTCAAGCCAATACCGGATCCCCCAGTTAAGCGATTGCGTGAATTTTCTACACGAAATAATCGCTCAAATAGGTGAGGCAGTGCTTCATCTGGTACACCTGGGGCGGTATCGGTAAAGCGGATTGCTGCAAATGGCTCCTGTAGTTGCACGGCGACTATTAACTTGCCAGGTGCATCGGTGTAGCGCAGTGTGTTCTTGAGTAAGTTATGGAAGAGTTGTTGCAGACGTTGCTCATCCGCTTGAATTAGGATTTGCGGCTCAGTAGGTAATTGTTGTTCCAAGCTTAAACCGGCTTCCGCAAAGCTATACTCGAATTGATTTAAGCTCTCTTCAAGAACTTTAATTAGATCAACGGCGGTTTTGTGATAGGTCAAAGCTCCACTATCAGACATCGAAAGTGTGTATAAATCCTCCACTAAGCGTTGTAGATGTAAAGCTTCTTGATGCAAGGAATGGATAGTTGATTCATCGGCTTGGTTAATTCCATCCTGAATCGCTTCAATTTCACCGCGTAAGATGGAAAGGGGAGTCCGTAACTCATGAGCAATATCTTGAATCCATTGCTGTCGCGCTTGCTCATTGTGCTGCAGACGTTGGGCAAGTTGATTGAAGTCGGAACTGAGTAGACCTAACTCATCACCACCGACTTCTGCAATACGGGTTGCATAATTGCCATCTGCTAATTCGCTCGTGCTGTGGCGTAAACGTTGAATCGGCCTCACCAATTGGCGCGCTAGGAGAAAAGCCACCAAGATGCTACCTAGTAAAGTCATGAGGGCAATAATGAATAAAGTCTTGTTTTGTTTTTCTAAAAATTTGGCATCTTCACTGCTTTCGCTAAAACCGGTACGTTGATAGAGCCCCAAATAACCGACTAGCTGTTGATTCCACTCCAGCTTATATTCTAAGTCGGGCGGATCTTTCAGTTGAATGCCTTGAATGACTTGGTGATTTACATCTAATAACACGGTACGCCGGCGTACATCGAATTGTGTCAGACGATTAATCGAGGGGGCAGGTGGTAAGTCTGTCGAGTCCGCTTCGGCTTGCTCACGCATAGAGCGTTGTAGTAAAAACCATTGGCGTCGATCTTTTTTTAAATTGTCCCAACTACCGTGCTTGGCATAATAAGCCATTAGAGCTGCTCTAAGCTGCTGCAAATGCTCAGTTTCTTGCTGACGCACAAACTCCAAATAAGTGTATCTAAATTGAAAATGGACAAAGCTTAAAGCAGCAGTCACTGCTATCGAACAGGCTAGAAAAATAGCAATCAACAGTTTGGTACGAATACTGAAGCTAGGCATAAATCCAAAGTACTGGCTGAGCCTACTGGAGTCAATCATTGTCCATAGGCTATTTCTAGCCAAATATGCCCATTTTTGCCGGATTGCTTAACGCTTAAGACTTGAATACGCGAGCCTTCGGCTAAATAGCCAATACTTTCCGCTAAATTATCACCCTTATTATTGAGACGTGGACTTGGTGGAGCCGAACGTATCTTAGCTCCCCATGTTAGCTGATAACTGCGGTTCGGTTCAGGCAGGCTAGTAGCATCTAAATCTAGGCCTAACACAGTCCACTTACCATTTTGAAACTGCCCTGCATATAGCCAAGCAGACTTATACGGCTTAGCCAGTAATTGGGAAGCTGGGCTTTCTAGACTTTGGGTAGTGAGAGCAAGTGGAGCTATGGTTTTAGGCGTGTTACTCATTTCATTAGCTGCTAAGCTCGCCAAGGGTAATAACTCAGGTGGGATAAAGGCTGCTTGCTCCAGAAAACTTTCGCTGTCCAATAAAGTCAATGGTAGCTGACTGAGCGGCAAAGGCTGATCATCTTGTTTTGGGGCGGAACTCGCAGCGAGGGTAGGAACAGTTGAGCTACTCTCAGCCTGATCCTGCGCCAGTGAAATTTCCTGAATAGGTGTCGCTGCTGGGATCGTTGGTAGGGGAGTTGTTTGCGAACTCGATTCCGCTAAAGGTGTTCGAGTTAATAAACTAGGATTAGCTAATAGCGAAGATTGGTTTAATAGCCATCCCAATAATAAGCTGCTAATTAAGAGAGTTAATAAAAGAGTAAGCAGCAACCAATTGGCATGCTTTGAATTCTCATACATTGTTTCCAAGCCATCCTTGCGCAAATTGATCGAAAATTAATCATTTAAAAATAGCACATCTTTCCTTGATGTGCTTGTAGATTAATCTAGCTTAAGCGGGTAGCGATGGCTAAAACAAGGTGAACTATTTACTCAAAGCCTTGGGTATAAACTTCGGGTGTGTAATTTTCAAAACGCGTGTATTTACCTAAGAAAGTAAGGCGGCAAGTACCAATGGGGCCATTCCGTTGTTTAGCAATAATGATTTCAGCAGAGCCTTTTTCTGCAGAATCAGGGTGATAAACCTCATCCCGATAGACGAACATAATTACATCCGCATCCTGTTCAATCGCTCCGGATTCACGTAAATCGGACATGACTGGGCGCTTATTCGGGCGTTGTTCAAGACTGCGATTCAGCTGCGAAAGCACCACAATCGGCGTACTTAATTCTTTAGCTAAAGCTTTGAGAGAGCGCGAAATTTCCGATACTTCATTGGTGCGGTTTTCGCTTTTGCCATTACCTTGCATTAACTGTAAATAATCGAGCACAATTAAACCTAATTGGCCGTGTTCACGCACCAGCCGCCGCGAGCGGGCGCGTACTTCATTGGGGGACAGTGCAGGGCTATCATCAATAAACATCGGGACATCTGCGAAAATTTTCACAGCAGTCGCAATCCTTGGCCAATCTTCATCCGTTAGTTGACCTGTCCGTAAGCGGTGCTGGTCTACCCGACCCATCGAAGATAATAAGCGTAAAGTCAACTGCTCGGCTGGCATCTCCATACTAAAGACCGCTACAGGTAGCTTTTTATGCGCAGCTGCATATTCGGCAATATTCATGGAGAAGGTGGTTTTTCCCATGGAAGGGCGGCCAGCAACAATAACTAAATCGCCTTTCTGTAGACCTGAGGTCATCTCATCTAAATCAGTATAACCCGTTGAGACTCCGGTTATTGTAGAGTTAAGTTTGCTCAACTCTTCAATATGCTCCAAAGTGGTTTTCATTAACGACTTTAAAGCACGGAAAGATTTAGTATTGCGGGCGCCTTGTTCAGCAATTTCAAAAACTTTACGTTCTGCTTGATCGAGTAATTCGCGGCTGTCGCGGCCTTCAGTGTTATAGCCTGAGTCTGCAATCTCAGTACCTACACTAATCAATTGCCGCAGAATTGATTTCTCACGCACGATATCAGCATAGGCATTGATATTCGCTGCACTTGGCGTGTCTTTAGCCATGGTGGCTAAATAAGCCAAACCACCCGCATCTTCTAGTGAGCGGTTTTCCTTAAGCCATTCACTTAAAGTAATCACGTCCAAAGGCTTTTGCTGGCTTGCTAGATAAGCAATTGCTCGGAAGATTAAGCGATGATCCTGCCGGTAAAAATCGGTCTCGGATAGTTTGTCGCCAATAACCATCCAAGCTTCATTATCCAGCATAAGGCCGCCCAGCACGGATTGCTCTGCTTCGATAGAGTGCGGAGGAATTTTAAGTGATTCGTATGTTTCTGCCATAGTTAGCAGTTTACAGGAAGTAGGGGAAAAAGAGCGGAGGCTCACCTAGAAAATTCATCAGGCAGCTATAAAACCACCTGATGATGAAGCTTAAGTTGCTGATTAATTAGCAGCTTCGTCTTCGATAATGACTTTTACAGTTGCATCTACATCAGTGTGTAAGTGCAAACCGACTTCGTATTCACCGAGTAAGCGTAAGGGGCCTGCTGGCATACGAATTTCACGGCGCTCAACGGCTATACCAGCTGCGTTGATAGCTTCCGCAATTTCAATGCTAGAGACTGAGCCGAATAATTTACCTTCGCCACCGGTTTTAGCTTTGATCGTTAAGACTAAATCCTGTAACTGATCGCGACGTGCTTCAGCAGCTGCATGCGCATCTTGCGCAGCTTTTTCTAATTCAGCACGGCGTTGTTCAAATTCAGCGATATTGGCTTTAGTAGCCATTTTGGCGCGGCCGGTCGGAATCAGATAATTACGGCCATAGCCTGGACGTACATTAACCACGGTTCCGAGTGCACCGAGATTTTCAACTTTCTTTAGAAGTATGACTTCCATTGTTCTCACCTTAAAAATATAACTCAGGCTCAGCCTGAATAATCCATAAATACTTAAGCTTACTGCTTAGTTCTGCGGGCTAAATAGCCACGAAAATCCGCAAAGGTATCAACCATGCCAAAGACAGCGACTAATAAACCTGTTTGTACAGGTAGTAGAGCTAAGGGAAGGTAGAGCGCTAAGAGCCAAGTACGATGAGCATTTAACTGCGCACGTACACTATGAACCAACGCAATACCTTGGAATAAAAATAAACCAAGTCCCACAAAAATTAAGTCGATCAATAAGGCTGCACGGTTGAAGAGCGCTAACATAATAATCGCGCTGAGGCCGATGGCTACGAATTTGTTTAGACGTAAGCCATACATTTCTTCCTTGAAACCACCGGGATTATATAGGGTAGCTTGCCAATGACGTGCCAGCATAAGTGATAGGGTAAAGGCTAAACTCATCGAGGCAGCAAACAGCCCTGTCATGTGTTTAGCAATTTGGTTGATTAAATCATCTAATTTAATATCCACCAAACTGGCTTGAAGCTGCTCAAAGTCGACCAGTGCTTGTAAGGCATTTTTCCAGAAGGCGACTGGATCAGTCACACTTAAGTGGAAAATCACCACTAAGCCTGCTGCTAAGCCAAAGATGATTTGCAGCAGCTGAGGCCAAGAGGCAGTGCGAGCTAAATAGATTGCCAAGGCTACGACCACTAAAGATTGCAGCAAACTTGCCAATAAGCTACCAAAAGCATTGCCTTGTAATAAGAGCGCTACTAGGCCCAAACCCATACTAACTGCCAACGCAATCATAGCACCACGTTGCCAGCCCATGCGTAAGGCGACTAAACCTATAGCTGCATTACTCAGTAAACCTAAAAATGGCAGAAACATGGCAAGTAAAGCAAAACCTAAGGCAAAACCAATCGCTTGAAGTGGCCCTGACATAATGAATGCAGCCATGCATGTCTCCTGCTCTTAACGAGTGACCGTGAATGAACACGGTCAGACGCTAAAATTACTTGTGCTGATCGGTATAAGGCATCAGCGCGAGGAAACGGGCGCGTTTAATCGCGGTGGCTAATTGACGCTGATAAGGCGCTTTAGTTCCGGTAATACGGCTAGGTACAATTTTGCCTGTTTCAGTAATAAAGCCTTTTAAGGTGTCGAGGTCTTTGTAATCGACTTCAGCAATACCTTCGGCAGTGAAACGGCAGTATTTTTTACGGCGGAAAAAACGTGACATAGTAATGATCCCTATAATTATTCGTCGTCAGCTTCATCAAGATCAGCATCATCTAATTCCACTTCTTCACGACGTGGTGGACGCTTGGTCTTGCCTTCATTTTCTTTACTTAAAGGTGAGGCTTCAGTGATAGGGCCATCACGACGAATCGTGAGGGTACGCAGAATGGCATCGTTGAAACGGAAAATACTTTCCAATTCATCTAAAGTTTTGCCATCACATTCAACATTCATCATCACATAATGTGCTTTGTGAATTTTGTTGATCGGATAAGCCAATTGACGGCGGCCCCAATCTTCTAAACGATGAATCGTGCCTTGGTTTTCGTTGATCAGCGTACGATAACGCTCGATCATGGCTGGAACTTGCTCGCTCTGATCCGGATGGACGAGGAAGACAATTTCATAATGACGCATGAAGTCTCCTTTTGGATTAAACAGCCTCCTGCTAACAAATACATGTGCAGTGAAGCAAGGATGCAGAATAAATATCCTTTCTGCTAGGATTTCATAAAGGCGCGGAATTATGCGTTAAAGCTATATCACTGTCAATTAAGTGCTGCCTTGCACCTTCTCCTTTTGTAAGATTTAGTGTGAAAAATCAATTTTCCTGACCTAAACTCACATAAAACGAAAATTTCGAATGTTTATTAGTTATTGCATCACTAGTTACTGCATGGAGTTTTAAGTGGACTATCAGCTTTCCGCTGAAGCGGAACGGGTTGTCGGTAAATCGTCTTTAAGCTTTTTATTGGTCGAGAGTCAGTCACTGGTACGTCTAGACCTTGAACTCATGCTGCGCAAGCGTTTTCCAGCAGCTAGTCTAGAAAGGCTTTTTCCTGAGACTGATACTTATTTGTTAAAGCAGTTGGTTTGGCAAGATTATGATCTGGTCATCATCGCGACTGAGGTGACCAAAGCAGACTTAAGTTGGCTACAGAGTATTAAACCGACCCGGGCAAGTTTACCCATTGTGATTGTATTAACTGATGACACTAAGCTTGGGTATGAGGCCATTTGGGCAGGCGCAGATTTATCTTTGCCTTTACAGGCCTCACCTAGCCAGTTAGCGGCACGCTTAGACAGTTTGCTTGAAGTAGGGCGTGCACTCAAACGTTATCCGATTACTTTACCCCAGTGGCATTTTCAGGAACTCATTCATAACAGTGAAAATTCAGTAATTTTTCTAGCGGAAAATCGTTATCACCAACAAGCAGTGATTAAGCGCTTTAAGTTTGATGTAAGCTGTGTGGAGAATGCTGCATTTGCGGGATTTTTACAGGATGCGAAATTACTGACGGCTATTCAGCATCCAAGTTTAGTGCATTTGTTGGATGTGGGCGTATCCTATAATGCTGTGGTCATTATCATGGAATATGTGCCCGGTCAAACACTGCGCGCCTTACTAACGCAACATCAAGATTTATCTCTTACGAATTTAATTACTTGGTTTAAGCAAATTACCGAATCACTTGGAGTTATTCACTCTTTGGGAATGCTGCATCGTGATCTCAAAGCCTCCAATATTGTGATGCGTAATGACACGACACCGGTGCTCTTAGATTATGGAATCGAAAGTAGTGTCATGCTCAGCAGTGGATTTTTGCAAGAAGACCAAATCTATTGCACTCCTTTTTATGTTAGCCCAGAGCGTGTGGTCGGGGATGCTGCTAGCATTCAATCTGATTTGTATGCTTTGGGTATTTTGTTTTATGAAATGTTAGTGGGCGAGAAGCCTTATACAGGCTTTAGTCTTGGGGAAGTCTTGCAGAAGCAGCTTTTCGATCCTTTACCACAACTACCTGCAGAACTAACAGTTTACCAAACGCTTTTGGATAGTTTGCTAGCTAAATTGCCTGAACAACGTCCTGAGTCAGCTGCTGCCGTGTTAGCTTGGTTTAATAACAAAAACCTGTAGAGGGGCAGGTTATTTATAAATCTAATCAATTAGACTCAAATCTTTATTTTATCGTTAACTGATTTTTGTTATAGTGCTTATCAAGGTCTCTCAGTATTGCTGTTAGTCAATTTATAATAAAAAATCAATATGATACGCTTCCTTATGCTTTTCTTGTTAGCTCAAGCTGGTTTATTTGGTTTAGAGATGCTGCAACCTGTACAACAGCAGGTCATTCTCCCTTGGACAGCACTAATCGCGGATATTAGTGGCTGGTTTATGTCTTTTTTCGATACCAATGTGATTGCTTCGGGCAAGGTGATCAGCCATAGTCTAAACGGTTTTGCGGTTTCTATTGAGCCAGGTTGCAACGGGGTTGAGGCCATGATTGTCTTGCTAGCTGCGATTGCTGCCTTTCCTGCACCATGGTTATATAAACTCAAAGGTTTGGCTTGGGGCTTTGTTGCTATTCAAGGAATGAATCTAGTACGAATTATTAGCCTATTTTACTTAGGACAATGGAGTCGTGAGTTATTCGATTGGGCGCATCTCTATATCTGGCAAGCTTTAATTATGTTAGACGCCTTGGTAGTTTTTCTGATCTGGATTCGTTACTTACCCTCAGAAGAACCCAAACTTAGTGAGCAAACCGTATGAAGCAGCGCCCGATCCAAAGTTTTATGTTGGGTGTTCTATTGTTTTTGCCTCTAAGTTTTGCGCTGTGGTATCTAGGGGCGGTCGTGCATTTAGCGCCCTTAACATGGCTAACTGAGCAATTGCTGCAGTTGAGTTTCCCGCAATCTGTACTCTGGCTAAAACTGGATAGCAGTACTTTAGTCTTGGCTTCAAATTTTGGCATAGACGCTCAAGGGGCAGTGGTATCGCCACCGGTATCAGATGATTTGATGGGGTTTCACTTAAATCCCTTGATCTATACCTATAGTTTGCCCTTGCTTTTCGCCTTAATCTTAGCCACACCCTCAAGCAATAAATGGCAACAACTTATTTGGGCAAGCTTAATCTGGCTACCTATAGCTGCCTTTAGCATGTTTTTTAGTGTGCTCAAGGTTTTGTGCTTTGATGTGGGAACTGCTTTTCAGCAGCAACAAGGTTTGAGCGCTTGGAGCTTAGATGCTATTGCTTTGGCTTACCAAATGGGCACTTTGATCTTACCGATGATAGCGCCTTTAGTCATTTGGATGGCGTTGAATCGAGTTTTTTTGCTGAGTTTAGCACCGCAATTGCATCGGATTTTAGCGCATTAGGTGAGTTGATCTTATTCAGGCGTGCGCTTACGTTTCCAATTCTGTAGATCGACTACTTTATCGGTCTCAGATACACCTTTAGTATCACCGGCTGAGGTGCGATGCCCACTGCCTAATAGCACAGAAGGATTCCCTTCTAGGAATTCACGCATTAAGCGTAATTTGAGGCTATTGGGAAAGCGGCTTGATGTTTCGTGGTTTTCTAAGGCTTCAGATTCTTCTTCAGTCAATGAGTTGACTAAAGCCTTCCAACGTTGGTCAAGCAGCTCTTTCAAGGGTTGGCTATCACCTTCCAACTGGGTTTGAATCTCCTCAGGCAAGGACTCAAGATAAGCATCTAAATTCTCAAAAGCCTCTTCATGCTGAGCTTCATCTAAGGTATCTAGTAAATCTTGCAGCCATTGCTTTTCTGCTTCTAATGCGTAGGCGTCGTGTTGATGAGTAGGTCGGCCATTTTTAATCATGTCATTGGTTTGGCCGTATTTTTGCCAGAGCATATTTAAGCGAGGGGCATAAGCTGCCAATTCACGTAAAGGATTCTTAGGCTCATCTTTAGTGCTAGGCTCAGGCAAAGAAAAAATAGTAGGCGCTAACTCTAAGCCTAGTTGGCTCGCTTGATAAAGCGCACTCACATATTGGAAGGCATCGAAGGAAAAGGTAATGATATTTTCTTCATACTCTTCCGGGTCTTCTTCCAACTCAATATTGAGAAAGGGCTCATAATGCTCATACACAAGATCCCAGAGGATTTTGCCATCGCGGTGTTTGACAAAAACCGCTGATTCAATTTGAAAGCGTGGGTTATCCGGTGAGGCCGTCACCATCCAATAATCACCCGTGGTTTGGGCGCTGGCGATCAGCAGACCGATGTCAATGAAATCCATCGGCACTATGAAAATTTGTGCTGGACTACTGTAGTTGTCTTGAACACTTAGGTAGGCGCTTGGTAAGCCACCTTCCAGCACTAAGGTTATAGAAAGGCTTTGATCCATCGCCTGAGTATATCAGATTTACCTTGTCTGCTAGCTGGATTTTATAAGTGCCTCTTCTAGATCCCTTGTGACTTGAGTTTCTTTCGTAGTGACTAACTGAGAAAATAGTCTATGCTTGGGACGGTGTGAGGTGCTATGACCCCTAGGCCTTGGCTTTGTAGTTAATCAAGAAGGACTTTTGATGGTTAAGTGGATAATCAGTCGTGTTACTGATCTCTTAATTGCTTTAATACTGATGACCCTGATTTTGGCTGGGGTATTAACTCAACCGCTTTTCCTATGGTCGACACCCAAGTCGTCTCAATTAGCGCTTGAGGATAGGGTGATAGAAAAGGACTTACGCGCCTTATTAGCGATTCCAGCTGCTTATGATGCTCAATCGCGTTTTGAGGGAACGGCTCAAGAAATCATTAAACGCTTAGCTGATAGTGGTGCAGTTGAGCAGAATGATCGTACGGATGGACAAAAAGTACTACGTTTGCGTGTGGGTAATCCGGATGCGAAAAAGCTGTATGTGGTACTGCACTACGTAGTCACTGAGAAGCCTATTTTAGAAATGGCTGAAACAACTTTAAGTTTAATCGAGTTGGCCAAAGCTGTTGCTAAAGATGAAGATACGACGGCTTTACAGCTGAATCTGACGATTTTCTTGCATCGTCCTGAGCAATTAGAGAAAAGTTTGTATCAAGTCAGTCTTGCCCATGCGGATCAATTAGTACAAGGCAAGGTCGCAACCGAGGCGCCTATTTTGGTGTTCATGCCTGGCTTACGCTTACCTGAGGCCGCCTATCTCTCTGAACAATGGCGCTATTTTAGTTTTCTAATGCCCGGCGGAGAAAACGATTTAGCGATTTATGGACGCCTAAATGATGTTTTCTTATTACGTCAGCTCAAGACGAGTTTATATCAGGCAGGCCTCAGTGATTTAAACTCTATTAGTATTCCAGTCAATTTTCCTAATACACGCCCCGCACCTTTGAAGGCTTATTGGGATAACCGTTTAAGTGCTATGTTGGTAAGGCCTAATATCTTATTACATGACAAAAACTATACTGGACATGTCCGCTTTATTTCTGCTTTACATACCTTGGTCAAGAATGGCTACGTAAGATAAAGATCTTAGCCTGAAGACAAGCTAGCGGTTTTTTGCTATAAATTGCAGTTAGCCGATCGGGCAATCGCTGCTGAACTGGGTAGTAATCGAGTTTAGGGGAGGAAAGTCCGGGCTCCATAGGGCAAGATGCCAGGTAACGCCTGGGCGGCGCAAGTCGACGGAAAGTGCCACAGAAAATATACCGCCTAAACTAATTAATTAGCTTAGGTAAGGGTGAAATGGTGCGGTAAGAGCGCACCGCGTCGTTGGTAACAATGTACGGCAGGGCAAACCCCATCTGGAGCAAGACCAAATAGGAATGCATTGGCGCGGCCCGCGTTGCGTTCGGGTAGGTTGCTTGAGGTCTATGGTGACGTAGACCCTAGATGAATGATTGTCCACGACAGAACCCGGCTTACAGATCGGCTATTTCTTTTTAAAGCGAGTAACACGTCTTGTTTACTCGCTGAGTTGTCTAATCAGAATTAATTTAAATCTTTTAAATCCTGCTTACTCTCCTGCCACTATTACCCTGAGCCTTTGTCAATTTTGCGCAAACTGCTTGCTTTTTAAGCTTCCAAACTGCCCTTTCATTGACAGGGTGGGACATACTTTCTATTATTTGGGCAGTGGTGGAAAAAAGTGGAATAAAGTGGGTTATACTTTAGATTCTACAAAAAGCTATCAAATATACCTAGAGCCCTGAGTGACAACATGTTTCGTGGCATCTCAAACATTTCCATAGATACCAAGGGACGGTTGTCAATGCCTTCTAAATATCGTGATGCTATCTTAGCGAGTGCAGCAGGTCAGATTGTTATTACCGTGGATCATGCTGATAAATGCCTATTAGTTTATCCAATGGATCAATGGCTTAAAGTAGAGCAAGCTTTAATGGAGCTGCCCAATGTGAATCGGCGCGTGCGCAATATGCAGCGTTTAATTTTGGGCCATGCGGCTGAATTAGAGCTAGATGTGCAGGGTCGAGTCCTCTTACCTGCCCCTTTACGTGAATATGCGGGCCTCGATAAACGCGTGGTTCTCGTCGGGCAAGTCAACAAATTTGAGTTGTGGGATGCGGATCAGTGGCAGCAAGCTCGGGATGCTTGGTTGCAAGAAGCACGTGAGAATGATGATTCGGATGATTTACTCAGTCAGGTTTTCATGTGATGTCCACAGAATTTGCTCATACCACGGTGCTACTGAATGAGGCGGTTGCGGCTTTAGCCATTAAACCGACGGGTTTGTATATTGATGGCACCTATGGACGTGGTGGACATTCCGCAAAAATTTTAGCCCAATTAGGAGCTGATGGTTGTTTGCTGGCAATCGATAAGGATCCAGCTGCAATCCAACATGCACACCTCGCCCATCAAGGTGATTCACGCTTTCGTATCTGGCAGGGTTCATTTCGAGATTTCCCGCATGCTTTAGCTGAGCTGGGTTTGCCAGCTGAAGTGGATGGTGTGCTGTTAGATTTAGGAGTGTCTTCCCCACAACTAGATGAGGCGGAGCGCGGTTTTAGCTTCATGCGCGAAGGTGCTTTGGATATGCGCATGAATCCTGACACTGGTTTAAGTGCACAGCAATGGCTGATGCAAGCGGATGAAAAAGAAATTGCCCAAGTGCTTTGGCTTTATGGTGAAGAGCGTTTTTCTCGGCAGATTGCTCGCGCTATTGTGAAAGTTCGTGTGGTGCAGGAGTTGTCTAGCACTTTGCAACTAGCTGACTTAATCGCTAAAGCTATTCCGAAGCGTGAACCAGGTAAGCATCCAGCAACACGTAGTTTCCAAGCTATTCGTATTAAGGTGAATCAAGAGCTGGAGGACTTAGAAGCGGGCTTAGCGATAACCCTCAAGCATTTGAAACCACAGGGTCGGCTTGCAGTGATTAGCTTTCATTCGTTAGAAGATCGTATGGTCAAGCATTTTATGCGTGAACACTCAAGCCCGCCAAGATTACCTAAGGGTTTGCCTATTCAAGCGACAGAGATAACGACGGCGCTCCGCTTGATAGGAAAAGGCTTGCGGCCCAGTGAGGCTGAAATTGAAAGCAATGTGCGTGCACGTAGTGCCACTTTAAGGATTGCTGAGAAGGTCTAAGGAAGTATGAACCTACACCGCTGGCAAAGCTTAGCGACAGTGATGCTCTATCTATTAGTAATTGTGTTGGCACTGATGGTGGTTGCCAATCGTCATCATGCACGCCAACTATTTGTGGAGCTACAACAGCTACAAAAAGATCGCGATCAATTGAGCGCCACTTGGAGCCGTTTAGTTTTAGAACAAAGCACCCAATTAAATCAAGTTTATGTAGAAAAACACGCACGCGACGTTTTAGGTATGCAGAAGCCCAGCCCAGAAAATACGCGGGTGATTCACGAATGAGCAAACGTAAAACGGTAGCCTCTCCAGTTTTTGAAGGTCGAAGACGTTTCCTAATGTTAGCCTTGCTCACCATTATTGGTGTGTTAATGCTGCGCGCTGTCTGGTTAGAAATTTTCGATCAATCCATGCTTCAAGAGCGTGCAGAGCAGCGGCAAACTAAAGTCGTTACTGTGCCTGCTTACCGTGGGATGATTTTAGATCGCAATGGCGATCCAATGGCAGTGAGTACGCCGGTAGAGACCTTAAGTTGCAATCCCAAGATCCTGTTAGATACCCGTACTGTTTGGCGCGACGATTATAATTTAGCCTTAAGAACTGCAGAAACGACTCAAGGCGATGCTCGCTTAGATGCAGAGCGTGTGCTGGCGAATATGCCATTTGTGAAACTAGAAGAGGCTTTACGTAAGGTTGAGGAAGTACTTGAGTATCCTCCAGGGCAACTCTTACAAAATTTGGAAGAATCACGGGATAAAAACTTTTACTATTTAGGTCGTCAGCTACCGCCCGAATTAGCACAAGAGATCTTGGCTTTAAATATTAAAAAACTTGAAAGTACCAGTGGTTATCGGCGTTTCTATCCTTTAGGGGAAACAAGTGGTCATGTGATTGGCATGACGGATAGTGACGGCAAAGGGATTGAGGGTATTGAAAAAGTTGCTGATGGCGTTTTAGCCGGTCAATCTGGTCGCATGCGCGTTGTTAAGGATGGCAAAAACCGTATTATTGAAGGCATTGAAAGCCTTACAGATATGGTGCCAGGGCAAACAGTTAAATTAAGCATTGATCGGCGCATTCAATACACCGCTTATAAACAGCTGAAAGAACAGGTAGTCCGCTTAGATGCAAAAGCAGGTTCGATCCTAGTGATGGATGCCCAAACGGGGGAAATCCTCGCAATGGCGAATCTGCCTTCTTTTAATCCGAATAATCGTAAACAGCTAGATGCACAAACTTACCGTAATCGGGCAGTGACAGATAAGTCAGAACCTGGATCTACATTAAAGCCGTTAACAGTAGCTGCAGCTTTGGAGTCACGTGTTATTTCCCCTGATGTGGAGATTGATACTTCACCTGGACATATTAATTTCGGAAAGTATACGGTACGTGATCCAAGTAATTATGGTCCAATTTCATTAGCCACTTTATTGGCCAAATCCAGCAACGTTGGGGCAAGTCGTGTTGCTCTGTTAATGAATCCTCGTGATCATTGGATGTTTTTAAGTCGTGTGGGTTTAGGGCGGGTTCCTGCGGCGGGTTTTCCCAGTGAAAGTTCTGGACAGCTTTCTAGTTATACCGAATGGGGAAAAGTTGACCATGCTTCACATAGCTATGGTTATGGTTTAGCAACCAGCTTACTGCAACTTACTCATGCTTATACGGCTCTGGCTAATAATGGCCAACTGATGCCCGCCACCATTTACAAGCTGGACAAATTGCCACTTGCTCAATCGGTTATGTCACCGACAACAGCTCAAGCGGTGATCCATATGATGGAAGCAGTGGTTCAAACGGATGGTACAGGTAAACGTGCCATGATTGATGGTTATCGAGTGGCAGGAAAAACCGGTACAGCCTATAAATTCATCAATAATGCCTACAGTAATACACGCTATATGACTAGCTTTATTGGCATTGCGCCCGCTACGCGTCCACGTCTTGTGGTGGCTGTACAAATTGACGAACCGAAAAAAGACGATAGTGGTGGTCGGGCTGCCGCACCTGCTTTTTCAAAGGTAATGTCTGAAGCCCTGCGCTTATTGGATATTCCACCGGATGACCTACCTGCTTTAAAACAAGCTGATACAACAACAAAGAAAGAGGGCAATACATGAAGCAGCTGGTCGCTTTACTGGATGGCTTTTGTGCAGAGATTCCCGAGCTGAGTATCACTGGCTTAGCTTTAGATAACCGCCAGACTCAAGCAGGAATGGCCTTTGTTGCTTTACAAGGCACACGCCAACATGGCTTAGCTTATGCTCAAGCAGCAGTAGAGGCGGGCGCTGTAGTTGTTTTATATGAACCTGTTCCTAATCTAGTTATCCCTAGCCTAACCGTGCCACTCGTTGCTGTTCCGCAGTTACCTGAGGTACTGGGTCTTATCGCACAGCGCTTTTATCAAGTAACAGCTGATGATTTGTATGTGATTGGGGTCACAGGCACTGATGGCAAAACCTCTACTACCCATTTTATTGCGGAAGCTTTAGCTTATCTGGCTGAGCCAGCAGCGGTGTTAGGGACTTTGGGAGTGGGTAAGCCCGGTCATCTTGAAAAAGGTACACACACCACGCCCGATGCCATTCAAGTACAAAAGCAGTTCAATGATCTTAAACAGCAAGGTTTTAAGACTGTAGCGATGGAAGTGTCTTCGCACGCGCTCGATCAAGGGCGGGTGAATGGAGTGCAGTTTGATCTAGCTGTGCTAACGAATCTGACTCGTGACCATTTAGATTATCATGGCACAGTTGAAGCTTATGCTGAAGCTAAACGCAAACTGTTTCACTGGCCTGGTTTGCAGCAAGTAGTGCTGAATCTGGATGATGCTTTTGGTCAGCGCTTGGCAGCCGAATTAGCCCCTAGTTCAGTAAAAATTTGGGGTTATGGAGTAGGTGATTCGGCTAATTATCCACCGCATGCAGTCATTGCGACTAGCGCTAGATTTGATGCTCAAGGTATTCAGGCTAAGCTTTCTACCCCGCTGGGTAAAGGTGAGCTAAGGGCACCAATTCTGGGTCGATTTAATCTTCATAACTTACTGGCTGCTTTGAGTGTTTTATTAGCCAAAGGCTTGGCTTTAGAACCAGCTTTAACGGCTTTACAACAGGTTGCAACAGTGCCTGGTCGTATGCAGCGAGTGCAGGTACAAGGTAAAGCAGAAGGCGTATTAGTCGTGGTGGATTTTGCACATACCCCGACGGCTTTACAGCAAGCTTTACGGGCTGCCAAAGTGCATACTACAGAGCGTTTAATCTGTGTCTTTGGGTGTGGAGGTGATCGTGATGCAGGCAAACGTCCCGTCATGGCACAAATCGCTGAGCAGGAGGCAAATCTTGTCATTGTGACTGATGACAATCCACGTACGGAAAATCCAGACACTATTTTTGCAAATATTCGTGCCGGTTTTAATCAACCAGAGGTAGTTCATTTTGAGCATAATCGCGCCGCTGCAATTCGGCTAGCGATTCAGCAAGCCAAATCAGGCGATACAGTGGTAATTGCAGGCAAAGGCCATGAAACGGTACAGATTTTAGCTGACCGTTCGATCCCTTTTGATGATCGCACGCAAGCAAGTTTAGCTTTACAGGAGTGCGGTGTATGACGTGGTTAACACTGGCACAAATTGCTGAATCTCTACAAGCCGATCTGCATGCAGTGAGCCTTGAAACTGCCCAACAATTAAACATAGAACGAATCGAACGGGATTCGCGAACAACTCAGGCGGGTGATTTGTTTATAGCGCTCAAAGGTGAGCGTTTCGATGCGCATGAGTTTGTTCCACAGATAGCAGGAAAAGCAAGCGCTGCGCTAGTGTCGCATCCGCTTGATGTGGCGATCCCACAGGTCGTAGTGCCTGATGTCCGTTTGGCTTTAGGGCAGTTGGCTAAGTATTGGCGTAAGCAGTTCACCCAACCTGTGATTGGTCTGACAGGTAGTAATGGCAAAACCACCTTAAAAGAAATGCTCACGGCGATTCTAAGTCAGCAAGGCCAAACCTTAGCGACCCTAGGCAATCTCAATAATGATATTGGTGTGCCTTTAACCTTATTACGCTTGCGTGCGGATGATCAATTCGCAGTAATTGAAATGGGCGCGAATCATTTTGGTGAAATTGATTACCTAGCCCATTTAGCTCTGCCAAATGTCGCTATTCTCAATAACGCAGGCGCTGCTCATTTAGAAGGCTTTGGGGACATAGCTGGCGTTGCTCGTGCAAAAGGCGAAATCTTTGCGGGCTTAGCTGCTGGAGGCATTGCGGTCATTAATGCCGATGATACTTATGCTGACTATTGGCGTGAGCTGAATCAAAACCGACCTTTATTGAGCTTTGGCTTTAGCCAAGACGCTGATCTGCATGGTGAAGTGAATACAGCTAATCAATTGGTGATTTATCAGGGTAGTGATTCAGTTGCAGTACGCTTAAAACTCTTGGGTAAACATAATCAGCTGAATGCCTTAGCAGCCGCTGCAGGTGCGACGGCCTTAGGGCTTTCATTAGCAGTGATTAAGCAAGGCTTGGAATCCTTGCAGCCGGTGAAGGGTCGCTTAAATCCTAAGCAAGGTCAACAAGGTGCTTGGATTATTGATGACACTTACAATGCGAACCCAAGTTCAACAGCGGCTGCGATAGCTGTGCTCGCAGAGCAACAGGGAAGAAAAATTTTAGTACTAGGGGATATGGGCGAATTGGGCACAACAGGTGAACAGCTGCATTTCGAGTTAGGGCTACTCGCAAAATCAGCAGGTATTGATGAACTTTATAGTTTAGGACAATTAAGCGCTGCCGCTAGCCGAGCATTCGGAGCAGGTGCTTATGCTTTTCAGGATTTAGCAGACTTATTAGCCAGTTTAAGTCCTAAGCTAAGGCCTGGCACTCAAATTTTGGTGAAGGGTTCGCGCTCAGCACGGATGGAACGAGTTGTCGAAGCGCTAGTCGATCAAGGAGCTACTCCATGCTAGTTTGGCTCTTTGAACAGCTTAGTCAGTTTTATAGCGGTTTTAATGTTTTCCAATACCTCACCTTTCGGGCCATTTTGGGGGTTTTGACTGCTCTGGTCATTGGCTTATGGTCAGGGCCAGCGATGATTCGAGCACTCACTCGCTTAAAGATTGGCCAATATATTCGTGAAGATGGCCCACAGCATCAGATGAAAGCAGGCACTCCAACTATGGGTGGAGTGATGATTATTCTGGCTATTAGCGTATCTACTTTATTATGGGCGGATTTAAGTAATCGCTTTACTTGGGTCGCTCTGGCAGTCACTTTAGGTTTCGGCTTAATTGGTGGTTTAGATGATTATATTAAACTCAAAAAACGCCGTAATTTAGGGTTAACCGCGCGGCAAAAAACGGCAGGTTTAACCTTGGTCGGTTTTGCGGCTGCTTTCTTTTTATTCTTCACCGCACAAAACCCAACCGATACGACCCTTTATATGCCCATCCTCAAGGGAGTGCATTGGGAAATGGGTTGGTTATTTATTCCTTGGGTGTATTTGGTTGTGATTGGTACTAGCAATGCAGTGAACCTTACGGATGGTTTGGATGGTTTGGCGATTATGCCGACTATTCTAGTTGCGGGCGGTTTAGGGATTTTTGCCTATGCCAGTGGACATGCAGCGATTTCTAGTTATCTAGGCGTGCCTAAAGTGCCAGGTGCAGGTGAAATGTTGGTATTTTGCTGTGCCATTGTAGGCGCTGGTTTAGGTTTTTTATGGTTTAACTCCTATCCTGCTCAAGTCTTTATGGGCGATGTAGGTGCTCTAGCTTTAGGGGCTGCTTTAGCCATTGTGGCGATTATTGTACGTCAAGAAATCGTATTGGCGATCATGGGCGGCGTGTTTGTGCTGGAAACCTTGTCGGTCATTCTACAAGTA
This sequence comes from Thiothrix sp., assembly GCA_008015155.1. Taxonomy (GTDB): domain Bacteria; phylum Pseudomonadota; class Gammaproteobacteria; order Thiotrichales; family Thiotrichaceae; genus Thiolinea. The sequence goes on along the minus strand of SSFA01000031.1, from coordinate 66,855 downwards.
GGCTATTTCAAAGCTACTGGCGGCAAGCGTATTTTCCGTATGGCGCCTCTGCATCATCACTATGAAAAGAAGGGTTGGCCTGAGCCTAAAGTCATTGTGCGTTTCTGGATTATTACCGTCGTGCTAGTCATGATTGGCTTAGCCACTTTGAAGGTGCGCTAATGAATGCAGTAGCTCACATGGATGGGAAGACGCTAGTGGTAGGTCTTGGGATTACCGGCCTTTCGGTCGCACGCTATTTAAAGGCACAAGGGATTGCTTTTGCTGTGGTTGATAGTCGTGAAGATCCACCAGGAAAAGAGGAACTTCTTAGACAATTTCCAGAGTCCGCTTATGCCTTTGGGGATTTTGCTAAGGTGAATGCTTGGTTTGAACAAGCCCAGACTTTAGTGGTTAGCCCTGGAATTGCGGTTGCCACTCCCGAAATTCAGTCAGCACGCTTACGTGGTGCTGAAATTATCGGCGATATCGAGTTATTTGTGCGTGTTGCTCAAGCTCCGATTGTGGCAATCACTGGCTCCAATGGTAAAAGTAGTGTCACTACCCTCGTCGATTTAATGGCCAAGCAAGCTGGCTTACAGTCTTTAGCAGGCGGAAATCTAGGCTATGCAGCTTTAGATTTACTCGATTTGCCTATCCCCGATGTGTATGTCATGGAGCTTTCTAGCTTCCAACTGGAAACCACTCATTCACTTAAAGCAGCTGCAGCCGTGGTGCTTAATGTGAGTGAAGATCATATGGATCGCTATCTAAGCTATGCTGACTATGCAGCTGCTAAGCAAGTGATTTACCAAGATTGCCAGTGTGCAGTGCTAAACCGTGATGATACTTTAGTCATGCAAATGGCGCCTATCTCAGGTAAACAAGTCAGTTTCGGTTTAGATGTGCCGGAAGCTGGACATTATGGCATTCGTGAGCATGAGGGCACTACTTGGCTAGCCAAGGGTGAAGACTTACTCCTAGCCACCACAGAGATGAAGCTACCCGGTAGTCATAATCATGCCAATGCTTTAGCCGCTTTGGCTTTAGGCGAAGCTGTTGGTATTCCTTTGCAGGGGATGTTAACAGCCTTGCGTGAATTTGGTGGCTTAGACCATCGAACTCAGTGGGTACGCCAGCGACAGGGTGTATGTTGGTACGATGATTCAAAAGGTACCAATGTAGGGGCTACCTTAGCGGCTTTACAAGGTCTGCCCGGTAAAACCGTCTTGATTGCCGGTGGAATTGGCAAGGACGCTGACTTCACACCGCTAGGCCCAGCTATTCAAGCGAAGGCGCGCGCCGTGGTGCTGATTGGGCGAGATGCATCGCTTATTGCTCAAGTGATTGATCCCAGTGTTCCAGTACATTATGCCAGCACCATGGAAGCTGCAGTGCAATTAGCGGCTGAAGCTGCACAGCCTGGCGATAATGTGTTGCTTTCTCCAGCTTGTGCCAGTTTTGATATGTTCAAAAACTATGGTCATCGGGGTGAAGTATTTAGTGCTGCGGTTAGAGGTTTGCCAGTATGAACATCAGCACTCACAAGCTTATAGAACGTATTGAAGCCATCGATTGGTCGCGTTACATCGATCGTGATTTGGCTTTGGCAATAGCTATGCTCTTAGCGATTGGGGTTGTGATGCTTGGATCAGCCTCATTTTGGGTGGCAGAGAAAACTTATGGTGATATGTATTATCTACTGAATCGCCAGCTTTTATTCCTCGGCCTAGCCTTGGTACTGTCCCTAGCTTTATACCAAGTCCGGATTAATTTCTGGGAAGGTTTAGGCGTAAAACTCCTACCTATTGCGGTTTTTCTCTTGGTTTTAGTGCTGATTCCAGGGATTGGCGTGTCGGTGAAAGGCAGTCGGCGTTGGTTAGCTTTAGGGCCGGTTTCTTTACAAGTTTCTGAGCTAGTGAAAATTATCATGATCATGTATTTGTCGAGCTACATGGTGCGGCATGGTAAAAAATTAGCGACGGCGAATTCTTATCAGCCTTTAATTTTACCATTGATTGTCTTGGCAGTCGTCGGTGCTCTGCTGCTATTGGAGCCTGATTTCGGTTCAGCTGTCATCATTATTATGGTGGGTCTAGCCTTGCTGTTTTTAGGTGGCGTGCCTTTGAAGCGCTTAGGTTTGTTTTTGGGTGGTGCGATTGTATTGATGCTGCCTGTTGTAGCTCTGGAAGGTTATCGACTGAGACGTATTGAAGCTTTCTTAAATCCGTGGGCAGATACGCAAAACTTAGGCTATCAAATTATTAATTCTCTGATTGCGATTGGGGATGGTGGATGGTTTGGTAATGGCTTAGGTGCTGGGGTGCAAAAGCTTTATTATCTACCAGAAGCGCATAATGATTTTATTTTTGCGGTGCTGGCAGAAGAGTTTGGCTTCGTGGGCATGATGCTACTCTTAGCTTTGTTTGGTTGGCTGGTTTATCGCGCTTTTGTCATTGGCTTTAATGCCGATAAACAGGGCTTACAATTTGCTGCTTATGTCGCTTACGGTATTGGGTTCTGGATGGGCTTTCAGGTAATTCTGCATATTGGGGTTAACTTAGCGGTATTGCCACCTAAAGGTTTGACTTTACCCTTCCTGAGTTATGGCGGCAGTAGTTTATTGACAACTCTATTAGCGATGGCGCTTTTGATGCGTATTCATCGTGATACCCAAATCAGTGCATTAGGTTTGCCTGTCAAAACTAAAAATAGCAAACCGCCAGTGCGGCGTACTGCAGTGGGAGGTAAAGCGCGTGCTTGAGCCAAAACCGATTCTAATTACTGCAGGTGGCACGGGTGGACATGTTTACCCCGGTTTGGCAGTAGCACGTGAGTTACAAGCTCATGGGATTCCTATCATTTGGATGGGTACGCGTGCAGGCTTAGAAGCGAAGATCATTCCGGCAGCAGGTATTGAAGTGGCCTGGCTAGAGGTTTCTGGCTTACGTGGTAAAGGTTGGCAGGCGTTGGCTTTGGCCCCTTTTCGCTTAGTGAAAGCTCTATGGCAATCCATCGGTATTATGCGTAGGTATAAGCCTGCTGCTGTGTTAGGGATGGGCGGCTTTGTAGCAGGTCCCGGGGGCTTAGTGGCAGCCTTCATGGGTAAACCTGTAGTCATTCATGAGCAAAATGCGGTAGCAGGCTTAACCAACAAGCTACTTTCCAAAGTCAGCAAACGTGTCTTAGAAGGTTTCCCTGGTACTTTCCCCAAAAGTGAAAAAGTACAAGCAACGGGTAATCCGGTACGTGCTGATATTGCGGCCTTACCTCAGCCTTTAGAGCGTTTGGCCGATCGTGAGGATCAGCCTGTTCATTTATTGATAGTCGGTGGGAGCCTAGGTGCAGCTGCACTCAATCAGACCGTGCCCCAAGCTTTAGCACTATTACCAGAAGCGTTACGCCCTGAAGTGCGTCATCAAGCGGGCGCAAAGAATTTAGCAGCGGCTCAACAGGCTTACCAATCCGCAGGTGTGACCGCGACCGTCACGCCGTTCATTGAAGATATGGCAGAAGCTTATGCTTGGGCTGATTTAATTATTTGTCGGGCGGGGGCTCTGACCGTGGCTGAGGTCTCAGCAGCAGGTTTAGCGGCTTTGTTTATTCCCTATCCTCATGCAGTGGATGATCATCAAACTGCCAATGCGCGCTATTTAGTAGACCAAGAGGCAGCGCTGTTAATACAGCAATCTGAGCTTAATGCCGAGCGTTTAGCAAGCTTGCTCAGCGAGTTATGTAAGGATCGTGCAGGGTTATTAAAAATGGGCATGGCCGCTCGCCAACTAGCGATGCCACATGCTACCGCACAAGTAGCCGCAATTTGTGCTGCCTTTGCAGGCTACGATTTTAAAGAGATTAGGAAGAAAGCATGAAAACAGGGAATGATAACCTCGCTCGCAAACGTATTAACCGCCTACACTTCATCGGTATTGGGGGCGCTGGAATGGGCGGGATTGCTGAAGTAGTTGCAACCTTAGGCTATACCGTCAGTGGTTCAGATTTAGCTGAAAGTGCGATGACTCGGCGCTTACAAACCATGGGTATCAGCGTCTTTAAAGGGCATGCTGCTGAAAATATTGAAGGTGCTGATGTGATTGTGGTATCGACTGCGATCGACGCACAGAACCCTGAAATTATAGCTGCCCGCGAAAAGCGTATTCCGATTGTGCGCCGCGCTGAAATGCTCGCTGAGTTAATGCGGTTCCGCCAAGGTATTGCCGTAGCAGGGACACACGGTAAAACGACGACTACCAGTTTAACGACCAGCTTATTAGTAGAGGGGGGTTTAGATCCGACTTATGTGATCGGTGGCAAACTGAATAGCTCAGCCAGTAACTCTAAGCTTGGTACGGGTGAATATTTAGTAGCTGAAGCGGATGAAAGTGATGCTTCGTTCTTGCACTTACAACCTATGATTGCGGTCGTCACTAATATCGATGAAGATCACATGTCTACCTATGGCGGTGATTTTTCCAAGCTGAAGCAGACTTTTATCGAGTTCCTACATCATTTGCCTTTCTATGGTTTGGCGGTGTTATGTGTCGATGATGAGCATGTGCGCGCTATTTTGCCGGACGTGAATCGTACCGTGATTACCTATGGGATAGAAGAAGATGCTGATGTCCGTGCATCTAAGGTGCATTTTGAAGGCACACAAAGCTTCTTTACCGTGGAGTGTAAACGGAACCACCGACGTTTGGATGTGACGCTTAATCTTCCCGGACAGCATAATGTCTTGAATGCTTTGGCTTCGATTGCCATTGCTATGGAGCTAGACGTTTCTGATGAAGCAATCCTCAATGGCCTCCGCAAATTCAGCGGTGTTGGCCGACGCTTCCAATTGTATGGGGACATTAATTTTGGCAAGGGCGTTGCAACCCTAGTGGATGACTATGGACATCATCCACGTGAAATGCTGGCAACCTTGAAGGCTTTACGAGGCGTCTGGCCAAGTCGGCGCTTAGTTTTGGTGTTCCAACCCCACCGCTATACCCGTACCCGCGACTTGTTTGAAGACTTCACTCAAGTACTCTCTGAAACGGATGTGTTAGTGCTAATGGATGTTTATGCTGCTAGTGAACAACCGATTCCAGGGGCAGATGGGCGTGCTTTAGCTAGAGCAATTCGGATTCGTGGCAAAGTTGATCCGATTTTTGTCACGGATGTTGAGGATGTACCAGGGGTTCTTAAGCATATTTTGCAAGACGGCGATGTGATTTTGACCCAAGGTGCCGGTAGCGTAGGTGGTTTAGCAGCTAGTTTGCCAGAAAAACTCAATATTTATCACAAAGGGCAAGAATAATGAGTGAAAAAACCACATGCTTTGGCAAAGTCGCGGTATTGTATGGGGGATGGGCTGCTGAACGTCCTGTTTCTTTGAAAAGTGGAGCAGCAGTCTTGGCTGCTTTACAGGAAAGTGGTGTTGATGCGCACGGGGTTGATGTTGACCGCAATATTCTGAGTGTCCTGCAAGCAGGTAACTATGACCGTGTGTTTAATATTTTACATGGGCGTGGTGGCGAAGATGGTGTCATTCAAGGGGCTTTAGAATTATTAGGCTTGCCTTATACCGGTTGTGGTGTAAAGGCATCTGCGATTAGCATGGATAAGCTGATGACTAAGCGTTTATGGTTAGGTGCTGGTCTGCCGACTCCGCATTATCGAGTGCTAACCGCTGAAACAGATTTCGAAGCGGTGGTTGCAGAATTAGGCTTGCCGTTGATTGTGAAGCCTGCGAGTGAAGGTTCTAGTATTGGGATTAGTAAGGTTACTGAGGCTGCTGCATTGAAGCCAGCCTATGAAGCCGCTGCTCAGAGTGACCCTGTTGTTATTGTGGAGCAATGGATTACTGGCTCAGAATATACGGCTGGTATTTTAGCAGGTGAACCTCTCCCGCTAATTCGGGTAGAAGTACCGGGCGTATTTTATGACTATGAAGCGAAATATATTTCCAATGATACCCGCTATTTTTGCCCCTGCGGTTTAAGTGAAGCGGATGAGCAAGCTGTACGCCAATTAGCTTTGCAAGCTTTTGCGGCAGTAGGTGGGCGTGGTTGGGGTCGGGTTGATATGATGCGCGACCAACAGGGTAGGACTTGGCTGATTGAAGTGAATACTAATCCAGGCATGACCGATCATAGTTTAGTACCCATGGCAGCCCGTGCAGTGGGTATGGACTTCCAAACTTTAGTCTTACGCATTTTGGAGACTACTCTGTAATGGCTAAGCCACCTAGTATGCAAACTCAACCGCGGATAAGAAAACGTCCAGTTAAGAATACGGCACGGGTGCCTGACTTAACACCGAGTATGGCGCGTTGGTTGAGTATGGTGGCTTTACTAATGGTGATGGGAGGAGCCATCCTATGGTTACGGGCGTGGATTAGTGATCCAACGCATTTAGCCATTAAAAAATTAGAGTGGCAGGGTGATTTCCAATACCTCAAACAGGCGGAGTTAGAAGCATTGGCTCAGCCGTTTGTGAACACCAATTTATATTTGCTAGACACAGATGGATTAGAAAAGGCTTTAGAGCAAAATCCGTGGGTAAGAGGCGCTAGTTTGCGCAAGGTTTGGCCAAATCAACTGGTTGTTGATATAGAAACGCAATTTCCGATTGCTTTTTGGGGTGATGATAAGTTATTGAATCAGTTCGGTGAGGTTTTCCCCGGAACATTGCCAGAAAAGCAGGGTGTTTTCCCCATTATTTTCAGTCCTCAGAGTAATAGTGGGCGTGTCATGGGTGAGCGCTACGTACGGCTCACTAAAATGCTAGCTGGCTTAGATTTAGAAATTATTGAGCTGTCAGAAGATGAACGCGGTTCATGGCGGATGAAAGTGCGTCATGGGCCAAATATCATTATTGGCCGCAAAGAACAGGAAAAACGCGTGCAACGTTTTAAAGTGGGCTATTTACAAGGCTTGAAGGATCGTCTCGGTGAGATGGATCAGATTGACCTACGCTATACCAATGGATTCGCTGTGGAATGGAAACCTGGTGTTGGTAATGGCGCGGCTGTGAGTTCCTTAGATGGATACACACAACAGAGTCTAGGGAGCTAAAGATGTCAAAAAAATCAGATCGAAACACTATCGTCGCCTTAGATATTGGTACTTCAAAGGTGGTCGCTATGGTGGGCGAGGTGAACGAAAATGGACGCCTCGAAGTGGTCGGTATTGGTACTTCGCCCTCCCGTGGAATGCGTCGTGGAGTGGTTGTCAATATCGAGTCGACCATTCAGTCGATCCAAAAAGCCGTTGAAGAAGCTGAGCTGATGTCTGGCGTCAGAATTAGTTCAGTCTATGTAGGTATTGCTGGAAGTCATGTGCGGAGTTTGAACTCACATGGGATTGTCGCTATCCGGGATAAGGAAGTAACAGCACAAGATCTCGAACGTGTGATGGATGCTGCCCGTGCAGTGGCTATTCCAGCGGATCAACGTATTTTGCACGTGTTGCCACAAGAATACGTTATAGACTCACAAGAAGGTATACGCGAACCGATTGGCATGTCGGGCGTACGTTTGGAAGCACGGGTGCATTTAGTGACAGCAGCCCATGGAGCTGCCCAAAATATTATTAAATGCGTTGAACGCTGTGGGCTAAGCGTGGAAGATATTATCCTTGAGCAAGTCGCATCGAGTTATGCGGTGCTTGAGGAGGATGAGAAAGAGTTGGGTGTCTGTTTAGTCGATATCGGTGGTGGAACCAGTGATATTGCAGTGTTCCTCAATGGAGCCATTCATCATACGGCAGTCATCCCAATTGCAGGGGATCAAGTGACCAATGATATTGCGCTTGGCGTGCGTACTCCTACACGGCATGCGGAAGAGATTAAAATCAGGCACGGTGTCGCCCTACCAAAATTAATTGAGCAAGAAGAGACGATTGATGTTCCCGCAGTGGGAGAGCGTGAGGCTTTAAGCTTATCGACTATTGTTTTATCGTCTATTATCGAGCCGCGTTACGCTGAGTTATTTGCCTTAGTTTTAGATGAACTACAACGTAGCGGTTATGAAGAGCGAATTGGAGCGGGTATTGTCTTAACGGGCGGTACCTCGAAAATGACAGGTGCTATTGAATTGGCAGAGGAAGTCTTCCATATGCCGGTTCGCTTAGGAATGCCGCGTGATATTGGTGGCTTGCGCGGTGAAGTTGAAAATCCTATCCATTCCACTGGGGTAGGCCTCCTGTTGTACGGCATCGCACAACAGGCTTATGGAGAGCGAAGGGGGGTAGCCCCCGCGCCAATAAGTTCCTCTGAGAGCTTATGGGAGCGCATTAAAGGTTGGTTTAACGGAAACTTGTAACAGTTGGAGAATGGGCATGTTTGAAATTATGGATAATCAAAAAGCCGGTGCCGTTATTAAGGTGATCGGTGTCGGTGGCGGCGGTGGCAATGCTGTCATTAATATGCTGAACTCAGGTATTGAAGGTGTGGAGTACATCTGTGCTAATACAGATGCGCAAGCTTTAAAAGGCTGCCAAGTCAGTACTGTTTTGCAGTTAGGCACTAGCTTGACAAAAGGTTTAGGTGCCGGTGCTAACCCTGATGTTGGCCGTGAAGCAGCGATGGAAGATCGTGAGCGGATTAAAGAATTAATCCGAGGCACGGATATGCTGTTTATCACTGCGGGTATGGGTGGTGGTACCGGTACGGGTGCTGCTCCAGTCGTTGCTGAAATTGCTCGTGATTTAGGCATTCTAACCGTTGCCGTTGTGACGCGCCCTTTCCATTTGGAAGGGACGAAGCGCATGAAATTGGCAGATGCAGGTATTGCCGAATTAGCACGTCATGTGGATTCTTTAATTACTATTCCTAACCAAAAGCTGTTAACCGCTTTGGGTAAGAATGCGACTTTATTAGACGCTTTTAAATCAGCTAATAATGTCTTGCTGAACGCAGTCCAAGGTATTGCTGAGCTTATCACTCGTCCTGGCTTGATCAACGTAGACTTTGCGGATGTGCGTACGGTTATGTCTGGTATGGGCATGGCAGTGATGGGCATGGGTAAAGCACAAGGTGATAGCCGTGCTGAGAAGGCTGCTCAAGCCGCTGTCTCCAATCCTTTATTGGAAGATATCTGTTTAGATGGGGCTCGCGGTATTTTGGTTAATATCACGGCTGGTTTAGACATGGGCATTCATGAATTTGAAGAGGTCGGTGAAGTGATTCGCCAATTTGCTTCAGATGAAGCTACAGTCGTCGTCGGTACGGTTATTGACCCTGATATGCGTGATGAAATTCGCGTCACTTTAGTGGCTACTGGCTTAGAAGATGCAGCGGCGCATAGTGTTACCAAACCAGCTGCCGCACAAGCTGTTGCTAAACGGGAACGTCCTGCTGCTCCTGTGCAGCCAGAAAAACCACGAGTGGTAGTGAATCTTGGTGATGCACGTGCAAATGCTCAGACACCAGGGTTTAATCGTGGTGGTTCTAGCGCACTAGATATCCCTGCGTTTTTACGAACTCAAGCGGATTAATAGTAGCTTGTGAGTGATCAAACATGCCCCAACAACCAACTTGCCAAGGTTGGTTGTTTATTTAGAATAAGGCTTATTGATTTATTCAGCCTAAGCTCGGCAAAATCTATTTAAAATGACTGTAATTAACTGTGGTATGATTTGCGCCGTTTATTAAACGGTACACGGTACAAGTAGTTATGGAAAAAATAGGGGCTGACCAGTGCTGAAACAAAGAACTCTAAGAACGGCAGTGTCTTCAACGGGTATTGGCTTACATTCTGGCAAGAAAGTAGCTATGACTTTACGGCCTGCTCCTGTTAATACAGGTATTGTTTTCTATCGAACTGACCTTCCCAATAAGCCAGAACTGCGCCTCCATCCTGAGCGAGTGGGCGAGACGATGTTGTGTACGGCTTTATTAGAAGGTGCAGTTAAAGTTGCAACGGTTGAACATTTATTATCTGCCTTAGCGGGTTTAGGGATTGATAATCTCTATGTCGATATTGATGCCCCTGAGATTCCGATTATGGATGGCAGTGCGGCACCCTTTTTATATTTGATTTTGTCCGCAGGTATCGCTGAGCAATATGCAGCTAAACGCTTTATTCGTATCAAAAAATCAGTTGAGTTCCGTAAGGGTGATGCTTGGGCGCGTTTAAGTCCTTATGAGGGCTTTAAAGCCTCTTTTGATATTCAATTCAATCACCCTGCCGTGAGCGCAACTCGTCAGAGCATGGAATTAGATTTCTCTAAACAAGCCTATGCTAGTGAAATTGCACGCGCGCGCACATTTGGCTTCATGCGCGACATCGAATTATTGCGCTCTAAGAATTTAGGTTTAGGCGGTAGTTTAGAAAATGCTATCGTTTTAGATGAGTTTCGTGTGTTAAATCCAGACGGTCTACGTTATAACGATGAATTTATTCGTCATAAAATTCTGGATGCGATTGGCGATTTGTACACCTTAGGACATGGCATCATCGGTGCTTTTCATGGGCATAAGGCTGGCCATGCGATTAATAATCTTCTCGTGCGTGAACTCTTAGCACAAAAAGAGGCTTGGGAAATGGTATCGCTGGATGAAAAACAACGTGAGCGTGCTATTTTTGCCGATGGCTATGCGCTAGCAGTCTGAAGTTCCTGAACAGGATAAGGGCTGGCACGATGGACTAAAGCCAGCCTTACTAAAGCCTGTCGTAAGCTCTCATCCTGAATTTGTTGTGCAATACTTGCAAGCGTTTCAATGGTTTGCTCGCTCATGGGAACTCTATTCGATTTCCGCCCGAAACTTGCCAGCGGCATGGCAATCAATTTAATATCCACACCGTTAAGTTTTAAGCTCAATTCTTTATTGAGATGATGACAGAGTGTCTTCTGTGTAAATCTTGCTTGAGTCGCAAAATGCGGATCATCAGTTAGGACGAGTAAACGCCGATTACGAATCATGGGCCAAATGCGATTTTCTAGGCGCATCTGGGTATGTTGACTAATCAAATAGCTCAGTTTATCTAGCTGATCCAGCCTTTCGGACAGACCATCATTAATAAAGTAGTTGATTTTTCTCATAGTATCTTTTTGCATCAACCTGCACTACATCCAACTATTATAAATAGAGTGCTTAGCTTGCCTGTGGAGGGCACCTGCGGATGTTTGTCGCATGAAAGTCATTTGTATTAGTCGTGATGGTGCACGACGCGCTTCGTTTAGTCTCAATCCCATCACCCATCTTGTGCTCCCAGCCGCTTTAGTGGCTTTACTGATTATCGGTTTATCAGTGAATCAGATGTTGGGTTTGTATCGATTAGATGATACACCTCAACAGAGTTCTCTAACAGCGGAGGAAGCGGAGAAAATTCTCTCAACCCTAGACCAACAAATGGATACGGTTAATGAAATTAAGAAGACCTACTCTACCTATACCGTTGATGTAGATACACTTTCTGTACGTTTGGGTGCTTTAGAAGCAGAGATCGCCCGCTTAAATGCATTAGCAAAACGAGTGGTGAATCGTGCAAAATTAGATCCTAATGAGTTTTCTCTAGATCAAGTTCCCCCGCGTGGTGGTTTAGAGGAGGATTACACCCCTGCGGCTACACCAAAACTGACGACTAAAGAATTATTAGGCTCTTTTGAAACTTTAGAGTCTAAAATGGAACAACAGCGCGCTATGCTCGAAAGCTTGTATCAAGTGCTTGAAGGCAAAGCTTTAGCTGAAGTGACTTTACCTTCTTCCCGCCCCGTCAAGTTGGGGTATATCTCTTCTTCCTTTGGGTTGCGCCGTGACCCCTTTAATGGTGGTACGCGTATGCATCAGGGCATGGACTATGCAGGGCCGCGTGGTACTGAGGTTCATGCCGTGGCTGGTGGTATTGTGTCGTTTGTAGGTACGAAAGGAGGCTATGGAAATATTGTTGAGATTGACCATGGCAACGGTTTGGTAAGTCGCTATGCTCACTTAGATCAGGCTTTAGTTACACAAGGTAAAATTATTCAAAAAGCAGACCGTGTAGCCTTATTAGGTAGTTCAGGTCGGTCGACCGGACCTCATTTACATCTAGAGATTCTCCGCAACGGTGAAGCTATTGACCCGCAGACTTATTTAGGTTTGTCAGACTAGTAATAATTCACCGTATAGCCAGTTATTCAAGCTATACTATGAGGCCGGCGCAATTCCTCTCTTAGGATTGCGCCGGATTTTTTTGTCAATTGAGCTTGTTTTGTTTGGGCTAGACCCCAATATTGGGGTGACAACTATGGCTGTGTCAGCGCAAGGGAGTAAACTCTCTGCCTTGTATTGGCTCAGGGAATTGCCGGTAGAGCCACTGGCAGGATGAGTTAGGAGAAAATAAGAGATTATGCTGGGTTCTGTTGCGAAAAAGATTTTTGGTAGCCGTAATGATCGTTTGGTCAAAGGTTATGCAAAAATCGTCAAGAATATTAATGCATTAGAAGCTGATTACTCCAAGTTGTCGGATGCCGACTTGCAACATCGCACGGTTAAGTTCCGCGAGCGGCTTGCAGCAGGTGCTACACTTGATGACCTCTTACCTGATGCCTTTGCCACTGTGCGTGAAGCTAGTAAACGCATTCTTGGTATGCGCCATTATGATGTGCAAATGATCGGCGGCATGGTACTACATCACGGCAAAATTGCTGAGATGCGTACAGGTGAAGGTAAAACTTTAGTCGCTACCTTGGCGGCTTACCTCAATGCTTTACCGGGCCATGGTGTGCATGTTATTACCGTTAATGATTATTTGGCACAGCGTGACGCAACAGCCTTATCTAAACTTTACGGATTCCTAGGTTTAAGCACTGGCGTCATCATCAATGGCTTAAATCAAGATCAGCGTCGCGAAGCTTACGCAGCTGATATCACTTACGGGACTAATAATGAATTCGGCTTTGATTATCTACGCGATAATATGGCCTTTTCGATGGAAGAACGGGTACAGCGTAAACTCTCTTACGCAGTAGTGGACGAGGTTGACTCGATTTTGATCGACGAAGCGCGTACTCCCTTAATTATTTCTGGTCCAAGCCAAGATGCTTCCGATTTATACCGCGCTGTTAACTCCATCGTGCCTGAATTATCCCGGCAAGAAGCGGAAGATAGCGAGGGTGACTATTGGGTGGATGAGAAAGCTAAGCAAGTTTTCCTCTCTGAGACAGGTCAAGAGCGCGTCGAGCAAATTCTCAGTGAGCGTGGGGTGTTGCCGGATGGGCAAGGCTTATATGATTCGGCGAGTATTGCGATTCTGCACCACTTAAATGCGGGTTTGCGTGCGTATACCTTGTTCCAAAAGAACGTCGACTATATCGTACGTGATGGCAAAATAATTATTGTTGATGAATTCACTGGGCGTACCATGCCGGGTCGACGTTGGTCAGAGGGGCTGCATCAAGCCATTGAAGCCAAAGAAAATGTCGAAATTCAAGCAGAAAACCAAACCTTAGCTTCAATCACTTTCCAGAATTATTTCCGTTTATATAAAAAGCTTTCGGGTATGACCGGCACAGCGGATACCGAGGCTTTTGAGTTACAACAGATTTATGGCTTAGAAGTCGTTGTCATTCCAACTCATCGTCCGATGATTCGAAAAGATTCGAACGACCTGATTTATCTAACGGCTGAAGAAAAATTCGATGCAATCATTGAAGACATTAAAACGTGTGTTGAAAAAGGCCAGCCTGTCTTAGTGGGTACTGCTTCGATTGAGTCTTCAGAGTTAGTATCCAATAAGCTCAAAGCGTTACGTATTCCACATGAAGTCTTGAATGCTAAACAGCATGAGCGTGAGGCACATATTATAGCGAATGCAGGTCGTCCGGGCGCTGTGACGATTGCCACTAATATGGCTGGCCGTGGTACTGACATTGTACTCGGTGGTAGTTATGAGGAAGAAATTGCCCAATTACCGCAGGCAAATGCTGATGAAGCTGCTAAGCAAAAAATTAAGTCCATGTGGCAAAAACGCCATGATACAGTTTTAGCAGCCGGTGGCTTGCATATCATTGGTACAGAGCGTCATGAGTCACGCCGGATTGATAATCAGCTACGCGGACGTTCAGGTCGGCAAGGCGACCCAGGCTCTTCACGTTTTTATCTGTCACTAGAAGATAATCTCATGCGGATTTTTGCCTCTGATCGGGTTAAAGCGATGATGCAAAAATTAGGCATGGAGAAAGGTCAAGCGATTGAAGCAGGCTTAGTCTCTAAATCTATTGAAAACGCTCAACGCAAAGTTGAAGCTCATAACTACGATATTCGTAAGCATTTGCTTGAATACGATGATGTGGCGAATGACCAGCGTAAGGTTATTTATGAGCAGCGTACTGAGCTATTAATGGCGGATAACATCCAAGAGATGATCGCGTCGATCCGCCATGATGTAGTTGAGGATTTGGTTAGCCGCTTTATTCCCCCCGGTAGTGTCGATGAGCAATGGGATATCCCCGGCTTAGAAAAGCAATTGCAGACTGATCTGAATTTAGCCGTGCCGGTTCAACAATGGTTGGATGATGACAAAAAGCTGTATGAAGAACAGATCCGTGAGCGTATTCAAGACTTGGTCAAGCACGAGTTAGCAGAGAAAGAATCTCTCATTGGTGCTGAGAGCATGCGCCGCTTAGAGCGTGAAGCGATGCTACATATTCTGGATTCGCATTGGAAAGAGCATCTCGCCGCAATGGATTATTTGCGTCAAGGTATTGGTTTGCGCGGTTATGCGCAAAAAAATCCTAAGCAGGAGTATAAGCGTGAAGCGTTTGAGATGTTCGAAGAGTTGCTCACTCGCCTGAAACATGACGTTATTACCTTCCTAGTACGCATCCAGATTGGTGAGCCGCCGCCAGCGCACGAACCAGTTCAACAGGATGTGCAATATACGCACGCTGATCCTTCTGCTTTTGTAGATGACGATGAGGTCGTGGATGCCTTTACCCCTGTGCAAAAAACTACGCCTGCTAATCCTGAGCCAAAAGTGGGGCGGAATGATCCATGCCCTTGTGGTTCAGGTAAAAAATATAAGCAATGTCATGGGAAGTTAAGCTAATGGCTGTCAATTTAAGCTTTAATCAAAATCTGTTACCTGTTGCTGGTATTCGCTTAGCTACTTTGAATGCGGGTATTCGTTATAAAGGGCGTGATGACCTATTAGTAATCGAATTAGCTGAAGGCAGTTCTTGTGCAGCGGTATTTACTCGGAACGCTTTCTGTGCAGCACCTGTCACAGTGTCACGGTCACATCTAGCCAGTGCCAATCCTCGTTATTTGCTAGTGAATGCAGGTAATGCGAATGCAGGTACGGGTGAGCCGGGCTTAGCTGCAGCTAAAGCTTGTTGTGTGGCTCTAGCTGAAGCAGGGCGCTGTGAGCCAGAGCAAATTCTGCCATTTTCTACGGGTGTCATTGGTCAACAATTGCCAGTAGAGAAAGTAGTGGCTGCTTTACCCAATGCACTTGCTAATCTTAAAGAAGATAATTGGCTAGCTGCAGCTAAAGCCATCATGACCACCGATACCATCGGCAAGGCCATGAGCAAGCAAATAACTGTGGGTGGCCAGCAGGTGACTATTACCGGTATCGCTAAAGGTGCGGGGATGATTCACCCGAATATGGCGACGATGCTGTCTTATATAGCCACGGATGCTCAAGTTGATCCAAATTTATTACAAAGCATTTTAAATGAGGTGGTTGAGGAAACCTTTAACTGCATCACGATTGACGGTGATACCTCCACCAACGATTCGTTAGTCTTGGCAGCAACTGGACAATCAGGGGCTGTGATTGATGCTAGTAATTGCGCTGACTTCCAGCAAGCGGTACAAGAAGTTTGTATGTATCTTGCGCAAGCGATTGTGCGTGATGGTGAGGGAGCGACTAAGTTTATTAGTATCATAGTTGAAGGTGCGAAAGACCGTGCAGAAGCACGTGTGATTGGTAATACCGTCGCTTTGTCACCTCTGGTCAAAACGGCGATGTTTGCTAGCGACCCTAATTGGGGACGGATTCTTGCTGCAGTAGGGCGTAGTCAAATTGATCAGCTAGATGTTAATGCGGTGACTCTGTGGCTGGGAGATACTTTACTGATCGAAAAAGGTCAGCCTGTCTCTAGCTATCGTGAGGAGCTAGGCCAAGTTGAAATGAAGCGTGATGAAATCAATGTGCGTATTCAGATGGGGCGCGGTTCAGCTAGCGCCACGACTTGGACTTGTGATTTTTCTTATGACTACGTAAAAATTAACGCTGAATATCGTAGCTAATGTCTGAGTCTTCATCGGTTTGGATTCATGTGGTTGCGGCTGTTATCTATAACAGCCGTAAACAAATCCTACTCGCGCAGCGTCCTTTGCATAAACATCAAGGTGGCAAATGGGAGTTTCCGGGTGGCAAAGTAGAGCCTAATGAACTCGCGGTTGATGCTTTAAAGCGGGAGCTATTCGAAGAATTGGGCATCGAGCCTGATGTAGCCAGCATGCAGCCTTTTATTGAAATTAGACACACTTATCCCGATAAAAACATTTGGTTGGATGTGTGGCTTGTATCGAGTTTCCAACAAGAACCAGTAGGCAGAGAAGGACAAGCCATCGCTTGGTTTGAGTTAGCTGAGCTCAAAAAGCTAGATTTTCCTGCTGCAAATGAGCCGATTCTTCAAAAATTGTTCACAGAAGAAGCTTAAAAATTAATTTTAAGCATTCATATCTGGAATTAGTTGGCTACTAAGTTTTTGAATCATATCTTTTAAAAGTAGCTTGCGTTTCTTCATACGTGACAGCATAAACTGATCACAGGTTGGATTCGTACGCAGCGCCTCAATCGCAGTATCTAAATCACGATGTTCTTGTCGCAAGTCAAATAGCTTTTGGCGGAGCAAATGCTCTTCTTCTAGGCTTAGCATAAAGACATTATTTGACTAAGTTGCGGCGTTTTTCTTTGTAACGAATCACCACTTTTTTATCAGCAGTGGCTGCTTGCTTGGGAACATAATCTTGCTTTTCCCAGCTACCAATTTCATAACCAGCATCAGCTGCTTGTTGCCCTGAACCTTGTTTACGCTGTGCTCCACCATTTAAGCGCCCATAAGGGCCTTTACGTCCGCGCTGTTTATCGTCAGTTCCTGCTGTTCTTGGAGCGGCTGTGCCATTATTGTTATTGGCAGGTTTACCACCTCGGCTATTTTGCGGGCGATTGGGTTTTTCACCATTTGGCGCATGACGAGGGTTAGCTCCTGGCTTGCGCGTTGACCGCGTATTGGGTTTAGCACCGCCACGACTCGTTTGCTTAGGTTCTAAGCCAGGAATAGTACGCTGATTAATGGCCTCACCTTGAAACTCTTCCAGTTTTTTCAAACAATCCCGCTCACTTGGGCCGGCTAAAAGAATCACGGGTTCTTGGCGTTCTGTGCCTAAAACACTTTGCAGGCGATTTAGATAAGTATCGGTTTTTTCTGGAAGCTCAAAGTGGATAACTGGCTCATGCCCACTCAGTTCGGGGATAAAGTCTTCTTGGTCAGGCACAATTAAAATCGGGCAAGCTTCAAGATTACGCTCTTCATCCGGTAAGAGATGTGTAGAGTCTGCGGTATGTCCATGATTCGCTAAATTATCAGCCAAGGTTTTCGCTGTTTTACTGGAAACAGTAAAAATAACGGTAGGCTTACCTTTTAAGCCATCAAGAATGTAGTCGATCAGTGCTAATTTATGTGTATAGTCGTCCGCTTGATGTACGAGCTGTGGTAAACGCAAAAGTTGGCTCTTCTCATCTTCAATAGTGATTTCTTCACAGTTCGGAATAATACTGCGGGCATAAGGTGTGACTTCATCATCATGCCGCACAAAGGCAATGACGGGCGCATGCGCAGGCTTTTGTTCAATAATTCGGTTGACTAAGCTGTGTAAGCCTTTCTTATGAATGGCGGTTAGGTCATCGATAATCAAAAGCTCGATATTAGAAAAGTCTGCCTTATTGTTATCCACTAAATCATTTAAGCGTCCGGGTGTGGCAATCATTAAATCCAGTGGTCGACGTAGCAAGCGCATTTGTGGTTGATAAGGGCGACCGCTAACAATAAAGCCAGTACGAATTTGCTGACCTTCACCCAATAAGCGCTTAATAGTATAAGTGATTTGATTGACTCGATCCCGACGCGAAGTGAGTACTAAAATCCTTGCCCCCTGATGTTCAGGTAAAGGATGGTTAAAAATATAGTTAATCGCAGGAATTAAAAAAGCGCCGGTTTTGCCTGCTGCGGACTGAGTCCATACAATAGCACTTTTGCGTTGTGCCATTAAAGGAATAAGCTGTTGTTGTAATTCTGTCGGGGTCTCATAGCCTGCTGCGTCGATATGATCGGCGAAAGCACCCTGTAGACCTAAATCAATAAATGACAAGATAAAACTCCCTGGCTGAACAAGCAGGCAAGTGATCCATAACTTACTTCTTCATGAACATGTGAATAAGGCGATTGTGGCAAGGAAACCTGTTAGGGCGGACCAAACCGAATTTGTGAGTAAAATTACGCCCCAGAATGTTCATAAAGCTATTATATATGTGGTTTTGAGTCAACAATTATGCGATTGGCGTGTTGTATTTTTACATCAATGCCGCCATCGCTTCTTCTAAACGAGCCACTGCGGTGACTTTCATCCCTTGAATGGGCTGATGTGGTTTGTTCGCTTTTGGCACTATCGCCTGCTTAAAACCATGTTTGGCAGCTTCTCTTAGCCGCTCTTCGCCATTTGGTATGGGGCGAATCTCTCCTGCTAAACCGACCTCGCCAAAAATCACCACGTCAGCAGGTAAAGGTCGACTTCGGAAACTAGATAAAGCAGCCAGTAGTAAGGGTAAATCAGCTGCAGTTTCTGAAATCTTAACGCCGCCAACAATATTAATAAAAACATCTTGATCATACATGGAAATACCACCATGTCGATGCAATACTGCTAATAACATAGCCAAACGGTTTTGTTCCATGCCCAAGGTCACTCGACGGGCATGTCCCGCATGGCTAGTATCGACCAAGGCTTGTACTTCAACGAGTAAAGGCCGTGTACCTTCACGTGTTACCATGATCGCGCTACCAGAGACAGGCTCTTCATGCCGAGAGAGGAAAATAGCCGACGGATTGCTAACTCCCTTTAAACCTTGCTCCGTCATCGCAAACACGCCTAGTTCATTCACTGCCCCAAAGCGGTTTTTGACAGCACGTAAAATTCGATAACGCCCACCTGGGTCGCCTTCAAAATAAAGTACAGTGTCAACCATATGTTCGAGTACACGTGGGCCAGCTAGCGTACCTTCCTTGGTGACATGCCCTACTATAAAGAGTGTAGTTTGGGTTTGCTTAGCAAAGCGAACTAATTGTGCTGCAGACTCACGAATTTGACTGACTGAGCCAGGCGCAGATTGTAATTGCTCTGTGTACAAAGTTTGGATGGAGTCGATCACCATGATCTGAGGTTTTTCGGCTTGAGCTAAAGCTATTACAGTCTCTACACCTGTTTCAGTCAACAAGCGCAAATGATCAGCGTTTAAACCCAAGCGTCGTGCCCGTAGGCTGACTTGCTGTAAGGACTCCTCGCCCGTCACGTATAAACTAGTAATTTGGGGCAAATCGCAGAGCGTTTGCAGCAAAATAGTCGATTTCCCAATCCCTGGGTCACCACCAATCAAGACGACAGAGCCTGCTACTAAGCCTCCACCTAAGACACGATCTAATTCTTGCACACCAGTAGGTGTTCGTGGGTCCTCTTGAATATGGATTTCTTTGATGCTACGAATACTGGCAGGTTCGCCTGCGTAACCAGTGAATCTTGGATTTTTGGGTACAGCACTGGCAGGTGCTGCAATGCTTTCTTCTAAGGTATTCCAAGCACCGCAATCTGAACATTGCCCATTCCATTTACTATGGACGCTGCCACAGGCTGTGCAGTAATACTGCAGTTTAGTTTTTGCCATATTCGAATTCCTTCTGACTGGGCATTGGCAGCGCTGGATAGATAATTAAAGTTTTAATTGCGTTCTTGCGGGTTTTGCGAATTTCCATAGGATGCTGTGCAATTAGCACAGTCATCCCAGGTACGGGCAAAGATTCCAGATGTTCCATGATCAAACCATTGATCGTTTTTGGCCCATCAATAGGTAAGTTAAGATTAAGAGACTGGTTGATATCACGGATAGAGCTGGCGCCGTCCAACCAAGCACTGCCATCAGCCATCACTTGGATCGTATGCTCATGCCGAATCGGTACAGTAGAAAACTCACCAACTATTTCTTCTAGTATATCCTCTAAAGCCAACATCCCTAAAATATCCCCATATTCATCCACGACAATCGCAGAGCGGCGCGCTTGTTCACGAAAGTTCAGTAGTTGCTGTAAGAGAGATGTACCTTTAGGGATAAAATAAGCAGGGCGAATCGCCGCTTTCAAGTGTTCACGATCCAGTTTGTCTTCTGCCAATAAAGGCAATAAGCGCCTTAAGTGTACAAAGCCCAGTATGTTATCCACAGAATGCTCATAAATCATGATGCGTGTGAATAAGCTGTGGATAAGTTGCTGCTCAAGCTCGGCCCAATCCCCTGCTAAATCAATGCCTACGAGCTGATGCCGAGGAATCATTATATCTTCTACAGCAGTGGATTCTAAATCAACGATACTGGTGAGCATTTCTAAGTGCTCAGGGGGAATATTGACACCTTCAATTGCTACCAATTGACGTAACTCAGCACCACTGAATTTAGCAAAGTGACGAGAGACAGGAGCGGGTTTACACAGTTTTGCAATGAAATTTGCAAGTCCATTAAGGCTAGCAACTAAGGGCCAAGTAGATTTAAGTGCCAATGCATAAAAGCTAGCAAAAGCATATACAAAGGTCTCAGGGTAGAGTCTAGCTAGTTTACGGGGTAAGAGTTCAGCAAAGACTAGCAGCAGCAACGCGAACAACAGCAAAGCGGCTAAGTATTGCCAGATCAGCCTAATATCAATGAATTCGGGGCTGATTAGTAAAACTAGAATAGTTGCTAAAATAATGAGTAAATATTTGAATAGCTGGAAAAAAGCTAGGGTTTGATCGAGATTCGCTAAGAGTTCATTCAAAGCACTGTTACGGCTAGCAGCGTGCCAGCGTTTGTAAGTCAGCAATGCCGTTTCAGATGCAGTAAGAACAGCGATACATAAGATTAAAATAACAAGCAAACTCATTTGCAGGCTAAAGGGTAGCTGCAAGTTCATGGCTTTTTTAAATATTCTAAAACAAATTTACTGCCAAAAAAGGCGAGCATCAGAATAAAAAAGCCTGCTAAAGTCCAACGAATGGCTTTTTTTCCACGCCAACCATATTGCCAATGTCCATACAACAATATGCCAAAAACCAGCCAAGCAATCATCGAGAGAATCGTCTTATGCGCTACATGCTGAGCAAATAGATCGTTTAGATAGATAAAGCCACTTAGCAAACTCAGGCTTAAAAGGCTCCACCCTAGGGCAATAACTTTAAAAAGTAAGGATTCCATATCCTGTAAAGGCGGCAAGGTTTTAACGAGGATATTGGGTTTATGATCATGGAGTTGGCGGATTTGTAGACCAAGCAACAAGGCATGTAAGGCGGCTAAAGTAAGTAGGCTGTAAGCGAGTAAGGAGATGAAAATGTGCATGCCCAAGCCATTCTCTAAGTTCAAATTCGCACTGGAGGTGCTTAAAAAATAACTACCCAATAGAGTCGGTGGTATGAAGGGAATAATAAGTAGCCCCAAGTTTTCCAGTGGCCTGCTCAGTTGGGTCAGGAATAATAAAAAGCAGGTTAGCCATAAAACGACGGATAGAGCAGTAAAGAAGTCAATAAAACTCGTTTGTTGGTTTGCCCAAGTCAGGATTAAGCTTGCACCTTGTACAATCAAAGCCAACAGCCAAAGACTGTTGAGTAGCCACGTCGGTGGCCTCATAGCGGGAGGCTTGCGTAGGCGTAGAGCAATTACGAGCCAGGTCGACATCCAAGCCGCCATGACTATCAGCGTCATCATTATTGTCATTCTCGATACAGATTAGCTTCTCATCGGTGTGGCGATACAGTTTAATGCTATGATAGCAATTTGTTCTCGATTGGGACTAGCAGAAGACCATAATCATGTTTGAAAATTTAAGTGATCGTCTTTCGAAAACGGTAAAAAAATTACGTGGGCAAGCACGTTTAACTGATGAAAATATAAAAGACGCTTTACGTGACGTCCGTATGGCTTTGCTGGAAGCAGATGTAGCGCTGCCAGTGGTACGTGATTTCATCAATCGTATCCGTGAGCGTGCGGTTGGGCAAGAGGTCTTAGAGAGTTTGACGCCCGGCCAAGCTTTGATCAAGGTGGTTCACGAAGAGCTGATCGAGATTATGGGGCAAGCGAATGAAACCCTGAATCTTAATACTCAACCACCTGCGGTCATTCTGATGGCAGGCTTACAAGGGGCAGGTAAAACTACTACGGTGGGGAAACTGACTCGCTTCTTGAAAGAAAAAAATAAAAAATCGGTGATGGTCGCTAGTTGTGATGTGTATCGCCCAGCTGCGATTAAACAGTTGGAAACTATTGCGAACCAAACTGAAGCTGTTTTCTTTCCTAGTGAACCTCAGCAAAAACCGGCTGATATTGCTTTAGCAGCACTGGCTCAAGCAAAGCGCCAGTATATGGATGTCTTGATCATTGACACGGCTGGGCGTCTGCATATTGATGCAGAGATGATGGAAGAAATTAGCCAGCTCAATAATTTACTCAAGCCAGTGGAAACCTTGTTTGTCGTGGACAGCATGACGGGACAGGATGCTGCGAATACGGCTAAAGCTTTTGGTGATGCATTGCCCTTAACCGGTGTAGTACTCACAAAAACTGATGGTGATGCCCGGGGTGGTGCGGCTTTATCGGTTAGGCATATTACAGGTAAGCCAATTAAGTTCATGGGGGTAGGGGAAAAGCTCGATGCTTTAGAGCCTTTCCACCCAGATCGGATGGCTTCACGTATTCTCGGCATGGGCGATGTGCTGAGCTTAATTGAACAAGCCCAGCATAAAGTTGATCACGAAAAAGCTCAGAAACTTGCGCGTAAGTTAAACAAGGGTAAAGGTTTTGATTTTGAAGATCTGCGTGATCAGATGAATCAAATGTTGAAAATGGGTGGTATGACTAGCCTATTAGATAAGTTGCCGGGCATGGGCGCTATGCCTGCGCATGTAAAAGAGCAAGCGAATGATAAAGAAATTCGCCGTATGATTGCGATTATTAACTCGATGACTTTAGAAGAACGCCGTAATCCAGAAGTGATTAAAGCATCGCGGAAGCGTCGAATTGCAACCGGTTGTGGTCTGCAAGTACAAGATGTCAATCGTTTACTCAAACAGCAGCAGCAAATGAGTAAAGTGATGAAGCAGTTTTCAAAAGGTGGCGGTATGCGTAGACTAATGCAGAATATGAAGGGAAAATTACCGACTGGTGGTGGATTTCCTCCGATGGGTGGTGGTTTCCCCGGCTAAAAACTTGCTAATTCCTTAGAAAATCATAGTTTCAAGTGTTTACCTAGTGAATACTGCGCGGTATGATTTAGTTGTGCGAAAGTTACAACTAAATTCTTTGGTTTGTTGGCTTTTAGCAACATTTAGAGCTGAGTGTAGATTTTTTCCACACATGCATTCTGCTTGGTCATAACATCGATCAATGATTAGAGGGTGGGTTCCCATCTAGTCGTTGCTGCTTCATACTTAACAACGAAAGAGATTAAAAGCCATGAAAATCAAGACTCCGTATACCTTAGCGGCTATCTTTGCGGTAAGTTTATTGGCCTCTGGCTGTAGCCAAATGGCAGCACAACCAGCTGGACCTGAAGTAAAACCTGCTGAGCCACAAACAGTTGTTGATTGCAGCAAATGCAATAAAGCTCCAGCTCCATCAATGGGCGGTGCACATACTCACCCAGCTATTCCTGGTTGCACTGACTCTACTACTCATACTCACCCTTTCACAAATCCTAACCACAAGCACAGTTACAGCTGCAAAGGTGGGAAAAAAGTAATGCCACCTAAAGGCCCTATGCAAGAGCCAAAAATGCCAACTAATAAATGGAATCATACTCACCCAGCAATCCCTGGCTGCACTGACTCCATTAATCACAGCCACCCATATACCAATGCAAATCACACGCATCACTACAGCTGCAAAGGTGGCCACCAACAGCAAGTTGAAGTTCCACAAGTAAAAGCTAAAGGCAACTATAAAGGCCCAGTTCAAATTGATACTGGTGTGATGCAAACTTACAAAAAACAGTAAAGAGTGATTTTTGAGTTGCAGAACGCTTCTGTGATTCAATAAAATCTATTCATACCAGCCCGATGTCGGAAGATATCGGGCGTTTTTTATTAGTAATTTCTTATTTTTATAACTCGGTTAAATTTGGTATTGTTGTAGATAATCAGTTACTGTTGCATCCTTGCCTCACAACCGTATTTGTTCTTGTTGTATTAAGCATAGAAGTCATGGATAAATTTAAAGCGTTATTACTACTCGTGGTATGGATTTGCTTAGCCCCTTTTAGTGCGGCTTTTGCAGCAGTTTGGAGCGCGGACTCACAATGGGATGAGTCTTGGGAGAATCGCTATCGTCAATGGGTCGTGCAAAACTGGAAAGATGATATCTTCATGAATCCAGCTAAACCCATCTACTACAAGTTTGAGAATGATTGTGCTGATGCCACTTACATGATGCGCCTCATTTTCTCCTATGAAAACAGATTGCCTTTTGTAGTAAATAATCAGCAAACGCCGGGTCAAGTCATTAGTAATAATATGGGTACTTGGGATAACTTGCCTGAGCCACAACGTGTACGGCGTTTTATGGATTATGTAGCTGACATGACGAGTACCAAGTCTTTAAGACAAGATACTTATCCTGTCGCTTTAAATGACATAAAAGCGGGTGATGTGTATGTAGCACCTGGGGTGCACTCGTATCAAATTGTGGAAGTGACTGAGACCGGTATTGCTGAAGTCATGGCTTCTACTACCCCGAAGACTTCACGTTTCCTCTTACGTACGCCTTCTTTCCCTTTCTATGTACCAGAAGACAAAAACTTTGCCGATGGTTATCGTCGCTTTAAGCAGCCACAAAATATTCGTCAGCCTGCCAGCGCACAACCTGGATATAGCGAAGAGCAATTCCAGTTAGCCGCCGATTTAAAATATGATTATGTGGCTTTTACTGACATTATTTCTAAAAAACTAGGTAAACGCCCAGAGCGCCCTGATGAAAAAACGACTCGTTTGTTATTAGCGCTATGTATGTATGCCAACGATCGTAGTGTCTATGTCTATGATGCACTTTGGCATCTACAGGAAATTCGCAAAGGCGGTCGTCAATGCATGACTGCTAAAGAATTCGATGATTATTCAACGCCAGGTCGAGACAAGCGTTTAGGCATGTTCTTTAGTTCGATTCGCCATCACCTAGATCGTATTGGCCGTTTTGACCCGCAGTCACAACCTGCACGTTGGGCGAAAGCAGTTTTCGCTATTGATGAACCACCAGCAGGTGAAATGAAGCATTTAAATGATTTCTGTATGGTACAAATGACCTTGGGTGAAGAGTTATATATGAGTTTGCGTGAGTTACGCAAAAATCTAGAAGGTGGTCATTTAGTATCTGACCCTCATGCACCACTACAGTATCGTTGGGGTATCGTTAAAACGCCTTATGAACCTACTTGTCCAGTTTATTAAGCAGTCGAGCTGGATGTTGTAAAAAAGTCAGGGGAATTGTTTTATCTTACCAACAATTTTGAATATACTTGTAGAACCTTGTTCCCTAATTAACGTTATATAGAGACCGAAGACTATGAAGATGAAAGCTCAACTCTCTCTCGCAGCAGTCATTATGGCTGGTTTATTAGCATCTGGCTGTAGCCAAATGAGTGCTCAGCAAGTAGTAGAACCACCACCTGCACCAGCTCCTGATAAAGTTGTATTAGATTGCAGCAAATGTGGTCCAGCACCGGTTGTGAAGCCACGTCCAGTTGTGAAGCCACGTCCAGTTGTGCGTCCACGTCCACAACCACGTCCTCCAGTTGTAGTGCGTCCACAACCACGTCCTCCAGTTGTTGTAGTGCCACCAGTGAAAGTACCACCAGTGAAAGCTAAAGGTAACTATCGTGGTAAGATCCAAATCGACCAAGGCGTGATGAAGCAATACCAACAGTAATAACGGCTGTGAAATAAGCTCTTGTAGCTAAATCACAACAAAACTGTATGAGCCCTTTACTTTGCAGAAAGTAAGGGGCTTTTTATTTGTATGGATTGGAGAATAGAAGCTAGCTGTGATAAGGACTTGTCGGCTTCTTGAGTATATCTTAGGCACTTCAGTGTCTAGCACAGAAAACTATGAAAAATGTCGTAAAAAAAACTCAAAACTAAGTCTGGTAGCCATCAATTTTAAAAACTTTGACTATACTCGAAAGTGCGTTCCCTTAAACAACGAAAGAGACCACTATTATGAAGATGAAAACCCAACTTTCACTGGCTGCCATTTTTTTGGCAGGACTAATAACTTCTGGCTGCAGTCAGATGAGCGCACAGCAGGTTGCTCAAGCTGCTCCTGCCCCCGCACCTGCACCAGGTAAAGTTATCACCATCACTGATTGCAGCAAATGTCCTCCACGTCGCGCCTCTGGTGGTGGTATTCAGAGACCAAGCAAAGGTGGTGGCGGTGGTCGTATGGGTGGTCGTCATTCACATCCAGCGATTCCTGGCTGTACGAACTCAGTGACTCATAGTCATCCGTTTACTAATCCACGTCATACCCATAAATATAGTTGTAAGGGTGGTAAGCCCAATAGAGGTGGCAGAGGCCCAATCAGACAATCATTACCACCAACAGGTGGCAAGTGGGCGCATACCCACCCAGCGATTCCAGGTTGCACCAATTCTATAACCCACACACATCCATATACTAATCCTAATCACACGCATCATTACAGCTGCCGTGGTGGAATGCGTCCACAGCAACATCAACAAATCGTTGTGCCAGCGGTTAAAGCGAAGGGTAACTTCAAAGGCCCTATTCAAATCGACCAAGGCACAATGCAGCAATATCGCCAATAATAGGTTTTAGTATAAACCTTTAGGTGTAATCGCTTTAGAGTACCCATTCTATTTAAGTTGAATGGGTACGCTTGCCGTTTATCTAGTAGTCATTTAACAACTGCCTATAAACTTTATTGGTTAAGCTGTCATTAGGGCAGGTCTGAGCATAGTAATGCTGTCTGCAATGGGCTTGATGATACCCTAAGTACTTTTAATAACAATAAGTTTAAAATAGAGGCAAACAATAATGAAAATTAAGAATCGGCATATAGCGATGGCTATTTTGATTGCAGGTTTAGCTGCAAGCGGCTGTAGCCAGCAACAAGCAGCACCGCCAGTTGAAACTGTGCCAGAACCGGTTGTAGAAACTCCAGTTGTGCCAGAGCCTATGCCTGTCATAGAAGAGCCAGCTCCAATCGTACAACCAGCACGACCTGTACAGCGCCCACGTCCAGTCCAACGTCCGCCAGTTAAAGTGCCACCTGTTAAAGCCAAAGGCAATTACCGTGGTGCAGTACCGATTGACCGTCGCGCTATGCAGCAGTATCAGTATTAAGAAGTCGTTGTTATGGTTGAGCTTAGGCTCAACCATAACAGCCTATACAGCGGTGCTTTGCTAAGGAACTGAATTGTCGAATTTTTATTTTGTTTAACCCCATACATTAAAAACTTAATGTATCTGAAGCTAGTATTTCCTAGGTATTTATTATAAAACTACGTGCGCACGGGTTGGGGAAGTGCGTTCCTTCTAGATTATTTATTCCTTTGGGTGGAGTTATGGCGAGCTCTCTTGTTGATAAAGCTTTAAAAAGAAAGATCAGTGTGGTGGCTTATGGTAGTGCTCTTTTAGCATTAACCAGTTTAGCCGGTTGCTCTACGAATACAGTAGAGAATCAAGTAGAACCCTCAACACCACAACAGTTAGCAAATAACGAGTCGAAAACCTCGGTTAGAATTATTCAAAGAAATAGCCAAACATCCGCACGTCGTGGCAAAGATCAGCATCAGCTAGAGTTTGAGCAAAAACAACGTTGGTATCACCAACAGTGGGAAATGGCCCAACGGGCTAATGAAAATAGGCAGCGAGCCCAAATGGCTTGGCAAGCGCAACGCTCGCAACGAGTTAATACTGATTACTCAGAGCGGCTAGCTCAAGCAGCTGTAGATCGTTTGCGTTATCATGTTAGCTATAACGGTGCCTATATTCCCATTGGCTATCCAAACGGCGATGTGCCTTCTAATATTGGGGTGTGTACAGACACGGTGATTCGCTCTTATCGTCGCTTAGGTGTCGATTTACAACGCTTAGTACACGAAGATATTTCGCGAGCTTTCTATTCTTACCCCAACTTACCAAAGTGGGGTTTGCAAGGCCCAGATACTAATATTGATCATCGGCGTGTACATAATCTGAAAGTATTCTTTACTCGTCATGGTCAGCGTCTACCGGTTACGGGTAATCCTACCGATTATCGTCCTGGAGACTTAGTGACGTGGAGCTTAGGTGGGGATCAAGAGCACATTGGCATAGTAGTGGATCAACGCTCACCTGCTGATCCACGCCGCTTTATGATTGTGCATAATATTGGCCAAGGCGAGAAGCTAGAAGATGTACTCTTCAAAATGCCAATTACGGGTCACTATCGTTACTTCCCCGGTTCACGTCAGCCACAACTAGCTTCCATTCAATATTAGAGCAGGTTTCTACTAAGCCTCATGCAATTGGGGCTTAGAACACGGTTTATTTGTCAATACCCTCTTCACATTTCTTAAAAAAACCGTACAATTGCGCGTTTACTTTTGGCAGAGCTCTGCCAATCGTTATTTGAATTTAACTAAGGTTTTTGATTTATGGTCAATATTCGTCTGGCTCGTGGTGGTTCTAAAAAGAATCCATTCTATAGCATCGTGGTAACTGATAAACGTAAGCCTCGTGACAGCGGCTATATTGAGCGTGTTGGTTTCTTTAATCCAGTGGCTCGTGGTCAAGAAATCCGTTTACATCTTGAGCAAGAGCGCGTGCAATATTGGATTTCTAAAGGTGCACAGCCGAGCGATCGCGTTGCGAAGTTATTGAGCGAGTCTGCGAAAGCAGCCGCTTAAATAGGTTTGCAATGTCGACCCAACCTGAAGCAATGATTGTGCTTGGAAAAGTTTCCGGTGCATTTGGCATTAAAGGTTGGGTTAAAGTTCACTCTTATACTGAAAATATGGCGGATATTTTTACCTATCAGCCTTTGTACTTGAAGGTCAACCAAGAGTGGAACGTTGTTAAGCTGCTTGATTATCAACAGCAAGCGAAAGGTTTAGTTGCTAAATTTGAGCACATCTTAGACCGTGATTTGGCAGTAAAACTGACAGGTACTGA
This sequence comes from Thiothrix sp., assembly GCA_008015155.1. Lineage (GTDB taxonomy): Bacteria > Pseudomonadota > Gammaproteobacteria > Thiotrichales > Thiotrichaceae > Thiolinea. The sequence continues at coordinate 37,439 of SSFA01000031.1, read as the reverse complement.
AATCGCAGTCAGGCGTAGTCAATTACCTGCTTTAGAGACTGACGAATATTATTGGTCAGATCTCGAAGGCCTAACCGTAGTCACTGTGGAAGGCAAAGTTTTAGGTAAGGTCGATCACTTATTTGAAACAGGTGCTAATGATGTCTTAGTGGTTAAATATGAGACAGGTGAGCATTGGTTGCCTTGGTTGATGAATTCGGTCATCAAGCGTGTTGATTTAGCAGCTAAGTTAATCGAAGTCGATTGGGATCCAGTGTTTTGAGCTTGAAATGCAGTTTGCAGTACTAACCCTGTTTCCAGAGTTAGTGCAGTCTGTAACTCAACACGGTATTGTACGACGTGCTATCGAGCAACAGGCGGTGAAAGTCAGTTGCTACAATCCGCGTGATTATACTTTGGATGTGCATCGTACCGTGGATGATCGCCCCTATGGTGGTGGCCCAGGTATGGTAATGAAGTCTGACTGTTTATTGCGCGCGATTCGCGATGTACAGCAGCGACATTCAGGTCGACTAGTTTATTTAAGCCCACAAGGTAGGCCTTTGACACAGGAGAAAGTGCGAGCTTTTGCGCAAGAACCTGGGTTAATTTTACTCTGTGGACGTTATGAGGGCATCGATGAGCGCATTATTCAGCTAGAAGTAGATGAAGAATGCTCTATCGGTGACTATATACTCAGCGGTGGTGAACTCGGTGCAATGGTGCTAATTGATGCCATTACTCGTTTACTTCCGGGGGTATTGGGGCATGAAGACTCTGCTGAGCAAGATTCATTCGCAGAAGGCTTGTTAGATTGTCCACATTATACTCGCCCCGAGTCAATTGAGGGTTTAGAGGTTCCCACTGTTCTTAAAAGTGGTAATCACGCCGCAATTGCTCGCTGGCGCAAAAAGCAGATGTTAGGGGCTACTTGGTTAAAGCGTCCTGATTTGCTAGCAAAGAAAGATTTAAGTGCAGCAGAACAAGCACTGCTGAATGAATTTAGACAGGAATACAAGGTTTCTCCAGAGGTTATCTCATGAATACGATTATTCGCCAGTTAGAACAAGAGCAAATGAATAAGGAAATTCCTAATTTTGCTCCAGGTGACACAGTAGTAGTACAAGTTCGTGTAAAAGAAGGTGATAAAGAGCGTCTCCAAGCCTATGAAGGTGTGGTAATTGCTAAACGTAACCGCGGTTTACACTCTGCGTTCACTGTACGCAAAATGTCCTATGGTGAAGGCGTCGAGCGCGTATTCCAGACCTATAGCAATAGTATTGCTAGTATTGAATTGAAACGTCGTGGTGATGTACGTCGTGCGAAGTTGTATTACCTACGTGGTTTGACTGGTAAAGCAGCACGAATTAAAGAAAAAGTTTAAGTTATTAAGCTTTAACTTAAAGTCCAAAAAAGCACTATTAACTGCCTAAGTATAGTGCTTTTTTTATGGGTGAATTTAATAGAGTTCACGCTAACCCCGAAGAATACAACGCCTATCCGGTCAGTCTATACAGTCTATAGTCGGACTCTTTATGATAGCTCCATCAGAAAAATAATTTATATCAGTTGGGGTATGAATAAGTGATTGACACTGGGGTTCCATCCATGTGGACTCAGTCTCTTTGGTATCTAGCAATCGCTGTCTCACTGTTAGGCTCTATTGGTGCAGGAATCCTATTCTTCCTACGTCAGCGGGGAGGCCCACGGCGAGTCCATGTGGATCAAGAAAATATCTTGATTGCAGCCTTGATGGATGTAGAAGAAGCTGCTGTGCTTGCTAACAAGCATGGCTTTATCATTTTAATTAATCCTGCAGCTGAAAAGCTCTTACGCCAGCGCGCACGTAGTACACGTGGCAAATACCATTCTGAGGTTTTTCATTTATTAGACCCTGTTAAGCATTCGCCGATCCCTTGGATGGAGCGTAATCATATGATCCGGCAGCAAATCTTTCGAGATTGTCTATTTAACTGCCGTGGCCTACAGGATGTGGAGATTACGTATTTGGTCAAACCATTCTCCTTAACGGGAGAAGAGGATGATCACATATTACTACTCCTAAAAGATCAATCAGAGTTCAAGGCTTTACAAGCACATCTAAACTATGTGCAAATGAATGACCTGCAAACTAAACTTCTGAATCGTAAGAGCTTTGAAATCAAACTCAAAGTTGCTTTAGATGAGGCGCGACAACAAGGGGTGAAACACTCCTTTTGCCATGTGGCCTTAGATCAATTTAAACTAGTCAATGATACCTTAGGACATAATGCTGGTGACGCTTTTATTGAGCGTATCTCTGATTTACTCAAAAACTCCATTGATAAGCGTCGTGATGTCCTAGCGCGTATTGGTGGCGATGAATTTGGAATTTTGTTTCGTGAGGCTGAACCTGTAGAAGCACTCCGTAAAGCAGAAAGCCTGCGAAATGCAGTAATGCGTTATAATTTTGTCTGGGACGGGCAACCACACAAAATCACTGCTAGTGTCGGGTTTGTGCCTATTCATAAACAATCGGGTACACCCAACCGCGTTTTTTCTCTAGCAGATGCAGCCTGCCGAGTTGCGAAGGCTAAGGGTGGGAATCGTTTACATCTCTATCGTCCTGATGATGTAGAAATTAATAAACATCGTGGGCAACTGGTGTGGATTGGAAGGCTACGCAAGGCCTTCGAAAGTGGTGAGTTCCGGCTCTATGCGCAACCTATTCAACCGCTTGAGCCTAGAGCTTTCCTAAAACCTTTTCATCATTATGAAATTTTGTTACGGCTTTTTGATGCAGAAGGTAAAGCCATCTCGCCGGATGAGTTTATTCCGGTGGCAGAATATTACTCGATGATGCCCAAGTTAGATCGATGGGTCGTCAAAGAGCTATTAACCCATATCAGACGGATCGCTAAATGCGATCCTTTACCCATTTTTGCGATCAACTTATCCGGGCAGAGTTTAGATGATCCAAGCTTCCTCAAATATGTCTTAGACATGATTAAATGGGCATCAGTACCCCCTAGCATGTTGTGTTTTGAGATTACTGAGCGGGTTGCGATCAGTAATCTGGCGCTAGCGCATAAGTTTATAGATACCCTCAAATTATTAGGTTGTAGCTTTTCTTTGGATGATTTTGGGACAGGTGTCAGCTCTTTTGCTTACCTTAAGCAATTACCAGTGAACTATTTAAAAATTGATGGCAGCTTTGTAAAGGATATTGCTACCGACGATGTAGGGCGTGCTATGGTGCAGTCAGTGCATCAAGTGGGGCAGCTAATGTCGGTGAAAACGATCGCTGAATATGTTGAGAATGAGCAGATTATCCGTATCCTACGCGATATTGGCATTGAATTTGGTCAAGGCTATGGGATTTCGCGCCCTATTCCTTTGCCGGATGTCATTGCGACTCATCTGCAACCGGCTGTACCCGCAGCAACTGATAAGACTTAAGGATAAGGGCTAAATGAAAATTCATATTTTAGGTATCTGCGGTACCTTCATGGGGGGTATTGCTTTATTAGCGCGCGCACAAGGAATTGAAGTAACAGGTTCAGATGCTAATGTTTACCCGCCGATGAGCACTATGCTGGAAGCAGAGGGCATTAAACTGATGGACGGCTACGATCCTACACATCTACCAACAGATTCAAATGCTATTGTAGTCGGCAATTTCATGCGTCGCGGCATGCCAATTATTGAGCAGGCCTTGGATCAAAATTTACCTTATATTTCTGGCCCACAATGGCTATATGAAAATATCTTGCGCGAGCGTTGGGTCTTAGCCGTAGCTGGCACGCATGGTAAAACGACAACTGCCAGTTTATTGGCTTGGATCTTAGACTATGCAGGTTTAAAGCCTGGATTTTTAATTGGTGGTGTACCGGAAAATTTTGGTATTTCAGCGCGTTTAGGCGATTCCCCGTTTTTTGTAGTGGAGGCGGACGAGTACGATACGGCTTTTTTTGATAAGCGTTCTAAGTTTGTGCACTATCATCCGCGTACCGTGATTTTGAATAATCTTGAATACGATCATGCTGATATTTTTCCTGATGTCCAAGCGATTAAAACGCAATTTCATCACTTACTAAGGATGGTGCCTAGCAATGGTTTGGTGATTAGCAATGGCAGCGATGCGAATCTAATTTCAACCCTTGGGATGGGGTGCTGGACACCCACAGAGACTTTTGTTCAAGGTGATTGGCAAGCTGAGTTGGTTAAAACGGATGGCAGTGAGTTTCAGGTTTTATATCAAGGTCAACAAGTCGGGCTAGTGCAGTGGGAGTTGTTAGGTGCACATAATGTCCATAATGCCTTAGCTGCCTTGGCAGCTGCGCGACATGTGGGCGTCCCCATTGAGCATGGTATAGCGGCTTTAGCGAGTTTCAAAGGTGTAAAGCGGCGCATGCAGTTACGTGGGCAGATACGAGGTGTAGCAGTTTATGATGATTTTGCTCATCATCCCACCGCGATTGCTACAACCTTGGCAGGCTTAAGAGCCAAAGTCGGTGAAGGTCGCATTATTGCGTTACTAGAGCCGCGTTCGAACACCATGCGCCTAGGTACTCATAAAGCCCAAATCGCTCCTGCACTGGTAGATGCTGATCAAATCTGGTTATATCAGCCTGCAAGTTTAAATTGGGATTTAGGTTCGATCCTTGAGGACTTAGGCTCTAAAGCTCAACTGGAACGAGATATTGAGCAGCTTGCTGCGAAAGTAGCACATGCTGCACAAGCAGGTGACCATATACTCATTATGAGTAATGGTGGTTTTGGGGGCATTCACGATAAAGTTTTGACCGAGTTAGCGAAGCCTTATGCCTAAAACGATTACCTTGATCATGACAGGCGCTTCAGGAGCGCAATATGGGTTGCGTTTATTGGAGCAGTTATTAGCGCTGGAGTGTAAAGTGTATTTGTTGCTTTCACGTCCCGCAATCCTAGTCATCAACACGGAAACTGAGTTCAAAATACCAGGGCGAGCCACTGAGATTGGCCAGTATTTTTCGAGTTTATTTGCCGCAAAACCAGGCCAGTTAACCGTATTTGAGCGTGAGCAATGGATGGCACCGATTGCAAGCGGTAGCGCTGTGGCGGATGCAACCGTGGTTTGCCCTTGCACGACAGGTACTTTATCCGCTATCGCTTGCGGTAGTAGTCGAAATTTAATTGAACGTGCAGCCGATGTTGCACTCAAAGAACGGAAGAAATTAATTCTAGTGGTGCGTGAAACGCCATTTTCCGAAATCCACTTAGAAAATATGCTAAAACTAACTCGGATGGGGGCCGTTATTATGCCTGCCAATCCCGGGTTCTATTTTCGCCCACAATCAATTAATGATTTAGTTGATTTTATGGTAGCGCGTGTTTTGGATCATTTGGATCTGCAGCATCAAGTGCAGCCACGCTGGGGTGAAAGCAAACAGGAGCTTGCTGATACTTTTCCGGCAAATCATTTGTCAGGCAACGATTAGCATTGATAGTAATTAAGAAATAAGGAGCTTGCTATGGCAACTGAAAATGTAACCGCCGCTGAATTTAATGATTTGATCAGCAATAACGAGATTGTCATTATTGATTTCTGGGCACCTTGGTGTGGGCCTTGTCGCTCATTTGCCCCCATCTATGAAAAGGTTTCAGACAAGCACACAGATATTGTCTTTGCTAAAGTGAATACAGAAGAAGAAGAGGAGCTGTCTACTCATTTCCAGATTCGCTCCATTCCTACTTTGATGATTTTTCGTGAGCAAGTGGTGCTTTTTGCTCAGCCAGGCATGTTATCTGAGGGGCAGTTAGAAGAGGTGATTAGCAAAGTTCGTGAAGTCGACATGGCTAAGGTACACGAAGAAATTGCTAAGCAAGACTCTGCTGAATAAAGGGTTTTGAAGCTAGGGGAGAGTTAAAACTCTCCTAGTGTCTTGATGGCTTACTTAGATAAGAAACCCGTTGTCTCCAACCCCGATTTCTGTCGTTGTTCAGTCAAAAGTTGCACTACATAACCTGTACTACTTGCTAGGAAAACTGGCAATACAGCATTTAAATCTAAGCTGATATAAGCCGCTAGGCTAATAAAACTAGGCAAGCCAATAATCGCGCTTAGGCTATGTGTATAATCACGGTATAACGAGATGCGATCAACAATCCACCAAGCACCTTGAAATAATAAATAAGTTGCTAACCAAGCAATCAATAAGTCGCTAGGCCGGTAAGCATACATGATCAGTGGAATACAAATAGCCGCAATAATGCTGACACAGCGTACCATCCAATAAGAGGAGGAGGAGGGTTGTTGAATAGCAGGTAAATGTACGCTGACGAATCCACTCATGCCTATAAAGGCAAGCGCTACCCAGTCAAGTTCAGGCAATAGATAATAACTGATTAAACTGGCGCCAACGCCAATGCCTACAGCAAGTGCATGCTGACTTTTTGAGCCCATTTTGTTAATCCCCTATTTTTATATCATTTTATCGCGCTAACCCATTTGCCCTGAGTTGCGGCGTCTAGTCATTATTTATTAAAAGCCATTATGACATAAGGACAAAGCAAAGAAGGGTATAGTTCACTAGAGGTTAAGAAAAATAGCAGGCTAATAGATTCTACCTCGCCCGAGGGTGAGGTAGAGTTTAGATGGAGGAGAGCACTAACATAAAGATTAGTCGACAGGGATATTAATTTTATTCGTTGTATCTGCCATCACATAAAAGTCGCGTTTACGTTCAATTTGCCCATTACGTTTAGCGATGGCGGTATAACGGCCAGGCGCTAAAGAGTCAATAGTAAACACATGACGATCCGACTTGTAGGTTTCACCTTTACCATCGACTCGGAAAACTTTCCAAGTGACGGGCTGAAAAGCAGGGCCGTTATTGATAGTTGCCACTAAGCGTACTTCAGCCGAGCGACTATCCGCCCAAGCTGCATTACAGACTCCGGTAGTGCCGAGTAATAAACTAGTTATAGTTAAAAGATGGAAGGTTTTTTTCACAGAAATCCTCCTTGATAAGTATCAAGTACGCAGCAATTAAAATTAATTTATCGCTGACATGAGCGTTATTTTTTCCATAAAATTAACGCCTCTTAATTAGTCTCTTTTTTTTGCAGAGAGTTCTACTTAAAAACTATAGTAAGTTTCTATTAAGATTGAGCTTGGTTTATCAGTAGAGTCCTCTACTTGGTCGGGGCAGCAACACCAAGTTAACCTTAATTCAAAGTATAGTAGGCAGGCCAAGCTAAAGGCGAGTTAGCCCTGTAAAAAGCTAAAACTCTCTGATAAACGGTAGAATATGCGGTTTATATTCGAATTTTTAGAGCTTAAACCGCACGCTCTAGCATCTCGGTGGCTAGAGCACGAGTGGTTGAGGTGATTTCGGTTCCACCGATCATGCGTGCAATTTCTTCAATTCGCTCAGCAGCTTGTAGATAAATAATACCCGTGTGGGTGCTGTCTGTTGTTTTGACTTTCGTAACTTTGTAGTGATGATGTGCTTGGGAAGCGACTTGGGGTAGATGGGTGACACACAAGACTTGGCGGTTCGTACCTAAGCTGCGTAACTGTGTACCCACAACTTCAGCGATCCCGCCACCAATGCCTGTATCGACTTCATCAAAAATCAGTGCAGGTAAAGTCATTTTCTGGGCAGCGATCATCTGAATAGCCAAACTAATCCGCGAGAGTTCCCCCCCCGAAGCAACTTTAGTTAAAGCTTTCAGAGGCTGCCCAGGATTAGCACTAACTAAGAATTCAATCTGATCCATGCCATAAGCATGAGGTGCATCCTCTAGGCTCGGCTGTACTTGAATTTGCAATTGCCCACCTTGCATACCTAAAGCCTGCATAGCAGTGCTTACGCCACTTGATAACTGATCAGCGGCCTGTATACGCGCCTGACTCAATCTGTGTGCAATCGCTTGATAAGCTTGTTGAGCGGATTCTAGTTTGGCTTTCAAACTCTCCAAGTCATAATCATCGCTAGCTAGGTTGGCCAACTCTGCTTGCAAATGCACTAAGTGCTCGGGTAGCCGCTCAGCGTCTAAACGATATTTGCGTGCCATATTCCGAATATCAGCAATACGTGCTTCCACTGTGCTCAAGCGTGATGGATCTAAATCGACCGCTTGTGCGTAATCCCGTAAGAGCCAAGCCGCTTCCTGAACTTGAATTTGAGCACTACTGACCAGTTCTAAGGGAGCCGTTAAGGCTTCATCAACACGGATTTGACGACTTAGTTCTTGGCTCAACTGGCTCAATGCAGAATAGAGTGAGCGTTCATTTTCATAGAGCTGTTGATAGCCTTGTTCTGCAGTAGCCTGTAATTGCTCGGCATGACCCAAACGATTTAACTCTTCATCCAGTTGGGTAATCTCGCCTTGTTCTAAAGCGAGTTCATGGAGTTCTTGCACTTGGAAAGTTAATAAATCTAAACGCTCCTGAATCTGGCTGCTTTGCGTAGTGAGTTGCAGGTAACGCTCATGTAAGCTTTTCCAGTGCTTATAGGCTTCTTGAGTTTGTTTAAGTAGGCTGTCATTCGTAGCATAAGCGTCGACCATGCTGCGCTGCATATCACGCTTCATAAGAGATTGATGTTCATGCTGACCATGAATATCAACTAACTGCTCACCTAACTCCCGTAGGGCTGTTAGCGTTGTACTAGAGCCATTAATCCAAGCCCTAGATTTGCCAGTATTTGTCACCACACGCCTTAGAATACAGGTGTCTTCATCGTTTAATAGATCCTGCTCAGCCAACCATGCTTGAGCATGTGGTGTAGTACTTATATCCACGCTTAAGGTAATTTCTGCCTTTTCAGCCCCATGCCGAACACTACCAGCATCCGCTTTATCACCTAGAACTAAGCCAATCGCATCTAATAAAATCGATTTACCCGCTCCGGTTTCACCTGTTAAGGCTGTCATGCCTGCATGTAATTCTAACTCTAACTCAGTAATAATGGCGAAATCACGAATGTGGATATAAGTCAGCATTATAGTTGCGTACCCCAGTGCAATTTTGAGCGCAGTATATGATAGTAGTCGTAATGACGGGGATGAAGTAGGCGCATTTTTTTCGGGGAAGCGCTAATTTTAATGCGATCACCCGATATAAGCGGAATATCATGATGACCATCAAAAGATAATAAAGCCTCTACCGGACGATCACTGCCCATTTCAATTTCAATCGAACTTTGATTAGGAATAACAATAGGGCGGCTGGTTAAAGTATGTGGGCTAATGGGCACTAAAATACTGGCATCGAGTGAAGTATGTAAAATAGGTCCACCGCTTGATAGGGCATAGGCGGTTGAACCGGTGGGTGTTGAAATGACTAAACCATCTGCGCGTTGAGTATTAACAAAAAAGCCATCGATATAGGTCGTAAATTCAATCATCCGCACTTCATTGCGTGCATGGAGCACCACATCATTCAGTGCAATATTTTGCCCGAGTCGCTCCTCGCCGCGCCAAGCACAGGCTTTTAACAAGCAGCGCTGATCTTCTAGATAATCACCCTGTAAAATCGCAAAGAGTTGCTCCTGCATCTGCGCTGGTAACACATCGACTAAGAAACCGACTCGCCCTAGATTAATGCCCACAATAGGTACTTGTGCATCCGCTAGTAAGCGTCCAGCGGTGAGTAAAGTACCATCGCCGCCAACTACAATAGCAAGGTCAATTTGCTGAGCGAGCAACTCATCAGGAATAGCCGGTTGTTGCAATAAATCTGCAGCTTGCTTACTGAAGAGAATAGTTAAACCTTGCTGGCTTAAAAAATCGTAGAGGCTTTGTAAAGTGGCGGCAACGGCTTCGCCATCCTGCTTAGAAAATATGCCAGCGGTAGTGAATAAATTCATAATTGTATTGCACCTGTTTAAAAATAATTAAGATGCGGCGCTTAGGGCGCGTTATTGTAGCGAGCTGCTGAATAAAAGGCTAAAGTGACCGTGGCGCGATTCAGAAAAAAATCTGGATTGTTTGTAAGCAAAGCCTTGAATTTCCAGTCTAAGCATCTATTGTGACACTATGTAGTGGGGATAATACAGGTCAAATGGCAGTAAACCGTCAAACTAGTGATTTAAGTGAACGTGCTCAGCATTTATTGAAAGTGTTGGTAGAGGCTTATATCGCCGATGGACAGCCAGTAGGGTCTCGTACCTTGGCTAAGCGCAGCGGTCTTGATTTAAGTGCAGCGACCATTCGTAACGTCATGGCTGATCTTGAGGAGTTAGGTTATATCCGCTCACCGCATACCTCGGCAGGGCGTGTGCCAACTTCACAAGGTTATCGCTTATTCGTGGATACCTTATTACAAGTACAACCCATAGAAAGCCAAGCCATTGATATTCTTCAAGGCCGCTTAAGTGCTGGTTTGGACTCGCAAGTGCTGATTCACTCAGCCTCTAGTTTATTATCAGGGATTACTTCACTCACTGGGGTAGTGACTGTTCCAAAGCGCAATCCTTCTTCCCTCAAGCAAATTGAATTTTTGCGTTTATCCAGCCACCAAGTGCTGGCGATTTTGGTATTTACCCGTAATGAAGTACAAAACCGCATCATTCAGCTTGAGCGCGAGATGAGTTTAGCAGAGCTGCAGCAAGCCGCTAATTTCTTGAATGAATGTCTGGTAGGAAAAAATATTCACAGTGCACGCCAAGCGCTGTTGGATGAAATGCGCCAGCACAGCGAAGATATGAATCGCTTGATGCTTTCAGCCATTGAGTTAGGTGAGTTAGCGTTTGCAGGTCTACACACGCAACAAGAAGAAGATTGTGTGATCGCAGGTGAAACCAATCTCATGGGCTATGATGACCTATCTGATATCAGTAAATTGCGGGATTTATTCGGCGCTTTCAATCGTAAGCGCGATATTTTGAGTCTACTAGATAAGACTATTCAGGCGGATGGCGTGCAAATTTTTATTGGACGTGAAGCAGGCTATTCAGTATTTGAGGATTGTAGTTTAGTCACAGCGCCTTATTCTTTAGGCGATGAGCATGTTGGCGTCTTAGGTGTCATTGGTCCTAAACGCATGCCCTATGAGCGCGTTATTCCAGTCGTTGATTTGACTGCACGCTTGCTCAGTGTGGCTTTGCAATCACACTATTCGCACTAGACTCTTAAAATTCGCCTAGCTGCATACCTTTTAGTTGTTGACTGAGTTTGAAAATTAACTCGTCTTTAGCGAGTAAATTCTTATCTTTTACAATCAGTTGTTGGTTAAGCTGCTGAATCATCTGCTCTTTAAGTAGAATAACCTTTTCGCGCTGGCCAACTAATTGCTGATAGTTGCGGCCATCTTCTGATGCGACGGTATTCACGGTTTGCTGCTGTAATTGTTCAGAAATCTGTTTTAAATCCAGCAGCACCCGCTTCTTCCAAGCTTCCTGATCAGTAGGGCGATGCGTGACCAATTGTCTCGCAAGATCACGTAAATAATGCACTAGCTCGGTATGGCGTTGCTGTTGCAGCTCATGGCTACCTTGTCCCAATTGCTCATTCAGATCTTGGAGTTGATCAAGCAGGATGGCTAGTTTGTCTTGACCACCTTCAATATTAGTTTGTTTGAGTAGATCAATATGCTGCTCAATTTGCCCCATAATCTGTTGCTGTTGAGCTTGAGTCTGTTGACGCTGCTGCAAATCTTGGTGATAGAGTTCTGTTAAAGCAGCGAGCTTCTCTTGGTAATTGCTATATTGTTGCTGCATTAAAGCTTCAATCATTTTGGCAATGAGCTTTAATTGTCGCTGCTGATCACCAATCAGTTGTTGTGCCTCAGTGCGTACGTGCTCAAAGGTTTGATTGATATAATGCTCTGAGCGCTCGACTAAGTCTTGGCGATGGGTTTGTTCTTGGCTGGTTAGGGCTTGGAAAGAAACTAATTGCTCATTGAGTTGGACGACTAATTGATTACGCTGCTGTTCCAAATGCTGCAAATGCACCTCACGTTCCTCTAATTGCGTTTCGCGAGTGTGTTGTTGGGTGGCTTGCTTTTGCAGTTGCGCTTCTTCTTCCATTAATTGGGCTGCTAAGCTGTTTAGCTGTTGCTCTTTTTGTTGCAGTTGTTCCGTTTTTTGCTGCGCTTCTTGCGAGCGTTGTTGCAGTTTAGCTTCGTAATCAAGTAGCACTTTTTTGCGTTGATCAAGGAGTTCATTGAGCTGCTGAATCGTCGAATCGCGTTGACTTAGCAGGGTCTCTTTAGCTTGGACAGTTTGTTGGATTTGGCTAAATTGTTCATGCTGTTGCTGTAAATAAGTTTGCAATTGATCCACTTGCTGTTGATGCACGGTCATTTGCTCTTGTTGTACCTGCGTGCGTTGGCTCATGAGTTCTAGCTGACGAACTAATTCAGCAATTTGGGTATCGCGCTTGCCTAGCTCCCGATCACGTTCTTGTAATTGCATAAATTGGGCGCTGATTTGGGTATCACGCTGGGCTAGCTGCTGGCTGTGATGACTAACAGCTTGTTCAAGTGCGATCAGCTGTTGGTCTTTATCAACTAATAACTTTTCACGCTGCTCAAGCATCTGATGGTACTGAACTGCATTTTGCTCTTTTTCATGGAGGATGCGGGTTTGTGCAAATAGCTGTTCATTGCGAATACTAATTTGTTCAATTTTTTGCTTAATGATTTGGTCGCGTTCTTTGAGTTGCTCATCACGCTCTCGCAGGGAGTCATCCCTTTGTTGTAGTTGTTTATGCGCTTCCTGTAGGTATTGATCTAATTCTAATAATTGCTGCTGCGTCTCTTGAAGCAGGCTATCACGTAAGCTGATCTGCTCATCGCGGGCAGCAATAATTTTTTTCTGTTCATGCTGTTCTTGCTGATAGGACAGAATCCATTGATTGACTTCTTGGAGTTGCCGTTCGTATTCGTTTAAGGAGCCATCGCGACGTGTAATCTGTTTATCGCGATTTTCCAGTTCACGATCACGCTTTTCTAAGTGCCGTTCTTTTTCCTCTAATAAACGGTCACGCTGTTTAATCTGTTCCTCGCGTTCGCGTAGCGTCTTTTCAGTTTGGAAGGTATTCTTTTCAACTTCATGTAAGCGCTTTTCTAGCTCACGAATCAACTGCTCACGTGAACGAATTGCTTCATCCCGCTCTTTAATAATCCGTTCACGCTCAACCAAGCGCTGCTCGTATTGCTCTGCCTTACCTTGATAAGCCTGATCAGCGGTCTGAGTTTTTTGCAGAATTTGTTCTTTGCTATGAATCTGTTGCTCACGCAAGGCCAAAGCACGTTCTAAATCCTCAATGACTGTATCGCGATTGTGTAAGCGAGTAGTGAGTTGCTTAGTTTGGTCACGTAGGCTTTGGGTTTCATCGTGAAAGCTGGTAAATAAACTCAGCAAGTTTTGCCGATCTTCATTAGTCAAGAAACGATTACCACTGATTTTTTCTAGCAGGGCGTTGTGATCTGTGCTCATGGGCTTATTGTTATTGTGGTCTTGATTTCTGATTCTAACAGGTTTAACTAAATATAAAATTAAACAGAATCAAGCGGTTTGTTTTGCTGGATTAAGCGTTGGTGCAGTGAACTATTGTAAGTATTAGCACTCTAAGTAGAAGAGTGCTAACATACTATCAATGATTAATAGGAGAGCAAATTATATGACACAAGCCCTAACGCTACGTGGACAAACCCTGCCTTCCCCCGTCGGAAGTCTAGAGAGTTATATCCACGCCATTCATGCTATTCCAGTATTGGAAGCTGAAGAGGAGCGTGAGTTGGCGACAAGTCTGCGTCAGGATAATAATCTTGAAGCAGCACGGCAGTTGATTCTGCACAATTTACGCTTCGTGGTGAAAGTTGCGCGTGGTTACAATGGCTACGGTTTACCTTTAAGTGATTTAGTACAAGAAGGTAATGTCGGTTTGATGAAAGCAGTCAAACGCTTTGACCCCGAGATGAATGTACGCCTGATTTCTTTTGCAGTGCATTGGATTCGTGCCGAAATTCATGAGTTCATTTTGCGTAACTGGAAGATTGTGAAAGTAGCTACCACTAAGGCCCAGCGTAAACTGTTCTTTAATTTGCGTAGCAGCAAAGCACGTTTAGGTTGGTTGTCGAATGACCAAGCCCAAGAAGTAGCGAATGATTTAGGCGTGACTAAGGCTGACGTTCTGGAAATGGAACAGCGCCTAGGTTCGCAAGATGTCTCTTTTGATCTTTCGAATGATCATGATGATGACGAGCGCTCTTATTCGCCGAGCCAATATTTAGCAGCTGAGTCTGCAGACCCTGCAGATACCTTGGAAGCTGAGGAATGGGAAACCTATACGCATAGTCGTTTTGAAGCAGCTTTAGCGAATTTGGATGAACGCAGTAAAGATATCTTAGCCAGCCGTTGGTTAGCAGAAGAAAAAGCAACCTTACAAGATTTGGCGGATAAATACGGTGTGTCTGCTGAGCGTATTCGTCAGCTTGAAAATGTAGCGGTTAAAAAGTTACGGGCTGCTGTGGGTGAATTCTAAGCTTACTAAATGCTGATTTGCTAGACATTTAAAAGGCCGCTTCAAGCGGCCTTTTTTATAATCCATGTAGCTCAAAGCTTAGCCAAAGAAAGCGACTGATAAAAAGCTAAACCATGCCCATGCAATCAACAACCATACCAGCAGCATGGGAATGCCAAAATCAAAACCGAGTTTCATAAGTCCGTGTTCCTGTCATCATCATTATCAACTGCAAATGATAAACAAAGCCACTGACTAGAACAAGCGCAAACAGAAAAGCCCCACTAAGCAAGCCTAGTAGGGGAAGTGGAACTCTTTCGGTTTGGACGAAAACCTTAAGAGAAAAACACCACGGAGAAGAAGCTAAACCATGCCCATGCAATTAAAGCCACGATGAGCGCCATTGGCAAACCATAATCAAAACTTAGCATTGTATAGTCCTGTCTAACTAATGAAGTAATGCTTGAGAGTTTGTATGATCTGTCGGCGAGGGTTGTTGATATGGGTCAAAACTCTCCAGTTGTCAGCTTTAAGTTAACTAAAACTTGCTGGCTATTTGATTTATATCAGAAATTGGACAGTATCTAATTACATGATACAAACTAACAACAAGGCGCTTATCACGAACTAGTCATCTAACTATGCTACTGTGGTATCGCCAGCCAATAAGGAGTTGAGTTCATGACGAACTTGCAGCAATTAATTTTGCGAACGGATATTAGCGGAATGCCCTTGGAGTGGATTCATTTCCAAACTGCTGTCAAACTTTATTACGCTAAACAAGTGGCGTATACCTGTGGTAGTTCTCTTTTACATGTGCATGGTGGCATTAATGCGCGCACTGGCTTACGCAGTGAACTAGTCCTCAATTCGATTATTGCCACTTATGGTAGTAAACAAGGTTTATTTGGTGAGTCTTATGTACCTCCTTTAAACAACCCAACGCTTTTTCGCCGTGATAATCATCTTTGTTTATATTGTGGCGGGCATTTTAGTGCACATGATTTATCACGCGATCATGTCATTCCTATTGTGAAAGGGGGACGAGATAATTGGACCAATGTGGTAACTGCTTGTAAGCAATGCAATAGTAATAAAGGAGGGCGAACTCCTGAGCAAGCGAATATGCCTTTATTAGCTGTACCGTTTCAGCCTACTTATGTGGAGTATGTATTTCTGCAAGGCAGGAGTATTTTGGCGGATCAAATGGAGTTTTTAAGTGCACATTTTCCGCGCAGCAGCAGCTTACGTAAGCGCTGTTTGCAGTCATAAAAAGATAAAGGCTTCAAGCCTTTATCTTTTAATAGTCAATTCAGGTTGGTACTAATCACTAATCGACTGTTACGGTTAGGATTAAGTTCACGGTTTGCCCGGTACTTAAGTTACCTACTTCCCAAATTCCAGTTGTTGCATTATAACTACCCTGTTGAGCCACCGGTGGTGTACCTGCTTTTAAACTTACTCCACTGGGTAATTGATCCGTAATTTTTATTTGCGTTGCTGTGCTTGGACCTTTATTGGTGACGACTAATTCATAACTTAAGGTATCACCCCGTTTAGCGGTGTTCGCACTAATAGTTTTCGTGAGTTGTACATCCACGAGTTGGGGTAAACTACATTGTTCATCTGGGAATACATAATTCGTTGGGATGATTAAATCTTGGCGACTTGTATCCGTTTGATTATGTAGCCAATAAACTTCAGTTAGTGTATATCGAGTTTGCCCGTTAGTACCTTGAGTCTTGTCTAAAATTAACTGGCCTAAAGCTTTCATAGCCGTCTTTTGGTTGCTTGTCCAATCAGTGTCATCAATCGCTGTCGACACTTTGCTAAAGTCTTCGCTCCAATCGGTGTAATACCAGACTAGATTTTGTAAGAGTGTATCCAAACTCTGGGTAGAACTAGCGAACTCAGTGTTAATACTGTCTAGCACTTCAGGATCGCCTAAGGCACTGAATAGACGTTTTAAATTGTCAACTCGAGCAGTACTAAGACTCTGACGATCTGCAGCATTTACCTTGAATAAGTCGCCTACTGCCGGATCCGCATCAGGTTTCTCTAGGCAGAAGCCGACTAAGTTAAGATCACCGACTTCCACATTATAGGCATTTGGGTGATGCCAAGGACTAGTACCGAAATTAGGCATGATAGCTTGGCTACCGATCGGTACTACAGGTGCAGTACATTGAGCATGGAATAAACCCACATCATAGCTAGCATCAGTTGTGGAGAGGTTGATATCTTTGATAACAAATTGATTCGCGCTAGCAGTAGCTAGGGCATCAGAATCTAAATTATCACTAGTCTTATCAGCAGGACTTAAAGACCAATTATTGGGGGCGGTAAACTGCAAGCAATAACTGTCACTCGCTAAATTATCAAATTGATACCAACCAGTTTTAGTCGTAGTGGTACTCGCAATTTCTGTACCAGTACAGCTTGGATTATCATAGAGTGCGACAGTGACTTGCCCTATGCCTGCTTCATTCGCATCTTGTATGCCATCCATATTTTGGTCATACCAGACATAGTTGCCAAGGCTGCTGCCTGCTGCTTGCGCCTCAGGGCTAAACCCTATAATGAGAAGAATATTAAGAAAGAGTGGTGCCAAAACTAAAAGGCGTGCCGAATCTTTAGCATTCAAAGCAAGATTGTGTTTCATTATTATTTGCCTAGCCCGTTTTTATTATTGGTTCAACAGTAGACGCAGATCAAAAAAGCAAACTAAGACGATATTGCCAATGGATCCCTGATGCGCACCTGAATAGGCCTATTTTAGTTAAGTAAGCCAGATAAATTGAGTAGCTAGGTTTTAGCCCTAGTTGGGGAAA
Organism: Thiothrix sp.; assembly: GCA_008015155.1. Lineage (GTDB taxonomy): Bacteria > Pseudomonadota > Gammaproteobacteria > Thiotrichales > Thiotrichaceae > Thiolinea. Next base: position 20,193 of record SSFA01000031.1, on the reverse strand, counting down.
TTAATTTATTTTTCAATAAGCTCAGCATAGACTCTAGGTATCAACTATGCTTGAAATGAATAGATACTCGGGAAAGGAGTCATGACGACTAAGCAGCTCAAGCCTAAGCTCCATCTGCAGGGTGGGAGTAGTTAAGCGATGAATAGGCTAGGTTCTCCCTTTCTGCTAGTGGGCTACACCCTGTTGCTAGTGGCTTGCAACGATGAGCCAACTAAAGTCGCATCACTGACCCAAGATTTAAAAGTTCCTGAACGTGCTTCAACGCTTTATATCACTGATCAGGCGACTTTAGCAGGACAAGCTTTATCTTTATGGTTTGATACCGGCCGCTGTCAATTACAAGCCAAGCACCCTAAACTAAAAATAGAGCCACTTTGGTTGAAGGCCAAAGCCCCTTGTTATTTCATCAAATCCCCTGGCACCGATACAGTGCAAGTTTATCAACGGGATAAAACCAGTCGGGTCTTAGCGATTGTTGGTACACCTACGGAGCAAGACTTGCGAGGTAAACGTTGCGGCACTGAAGTCGAGGGGGTAGTCATTGATGCTGCCGGTAAACTGCGAGCTTCCAATGTGCTACGGCAAGGTTTGCATCTCTGTGCTAATCAAGGCTTAGAGAATGCCCAGTATGAGCTCTTTGCGCGGGATTAATGATACTCGGCTTCTATGAGCATCACGAAGCTATTGGGTAGAGTGCGTGGATAGCGCCGTCTTAATTGATCACGCACAGCAAATGCAGCATAACGTTCTTTATAGCGCCCAATCCTAAGTTTAAATAAAACCCCTTTGCGGGTACGCAACTCACGAATATGAGTAGTCGAGTAGCCATCTTTCTTCAAAGCTGCTCGCAAATCATAGGCTTGCTTAGAGTTATAACCTGTGAAAACTTGCACCGTGTAATAGCCACGACTCAAGCGCGGTGGATACTGCTGATCATAGGTATAGCTTGGTTTAGGCACGCCCGTATCGTCGCTATACAGATTGTCATTGTATTCTTCTAGCACAGGGGGTTGAGGAATAGAGCTGGGTTGCTGCTGAACTGGGCTAGGCTCAGTGACCCAAAGATCAGGATCGGTATCTTCTGGTTCACGATAATAGCTAGCATTCGCTGCTTGGCGCTCGACGTAATCCGGCTGATAGCTCGTGTAATCTTGGTTTTTATTAAAATTAAAACTATTGGGGATAGTACGCGTAAAAAAGCTAGTGCCTTTAGCATTAATAAATAGGGCAAACCCTACCACCACGAGCACAATGAGGAGCACATGCCAAAATTTAAATTCGCCGCTTTGTTTAGACAGAGGTGGCAAGCGTTGTTTCACTCAAGTTCCTAGTTTGGCTGGGGAGGCTTAAAAAGAATTATGCCATAGATTAGGCTAAATACAGCGACCATCCATAAGGAAATTCATGTGTACTTGCCTTGAATTTGCTGGTTTTGTCCCCTATATCCATAGGTATTCAAAGTATTTAGCTTTTAAAAAGTTTTATGAGGAAGTGTCCACATGAGAATGGATAAACTGACCAGCAAATTCCAACTCGCTCTGCAAGATGCGCAGTCACTTGCGTTGGGGCGTGATCAGCAATTTATTGAGCCGATTCATTTAATGACGGCTTTACTGGATCAAGATGGGGGTTCAGTGCGCGGCTTATTGACCAAAGCCGATGTGAACGTCAATCAATTGCGTTCTAAATTAGGTCAAGAAATTGAGCGTTTGCCTACGGTTTCTGGAGGTGACGCTGGCTCGGTCTCTGTGTCGAATGACTTAGCACGCATGTTAAATGTCACCGACAAAATCGCACAACAACGTAAAGATCAATACATTACCTCCGAATTATTTGTATTAGCGGCTTTAGAAGACAAAGGCACGCTGGGTAATTTATTGCGTGAAACAGGGGCAACTAAAGGTGCTGTTGAAAAAGCGATTGAGTCGATGCGTGGCGGGCAAACGGTGAATGATCCAAATGCCGAAGATCAGCGCCAAGCCTTGCAGAAATACACGATTGATATTACTGAGCGTGCCGAGCAAGGCAAGATTGACCCTATTATTGGGCGCGATGAGGAAATTCGGCGCATGATTCAAATCCTGCAACGCCGCACTAAAAATAATCCGGTGGTGATTGGCGAGCCAGGGGTGGGTAAAACTGCTTTAGTGGAAGGCTTAGCGCAACGCATCGTCAATGGCGAAGTGCCGGAAGGGATTAAAGGTAAGCGCTTATTATCCTTGGATTTGGGTGCGTTATTAGCCGGTGCGAAATTCCGTGGCGATTTTGAAGAACGCTTGAAAGCAGTCTTGAATGATATTGCCAAAACCGACGGCAATACGATTCTGTTCATTGATGAAATCCATACCTTAGTGGGTGCAGGCAAAGCGGATGGCGCGATGGATGCGGGCAATATGCTTAAGCCTGCTTTAGCGCGTGGCGAATTGCATTGCGTAGGCGCGACTACTTTAGATGAGTATCGCCAATATATTGAGAAAGATGCGGCTTTAGAACGACGCTTCCAAAAAGTGATGGTGGATGAGCCAAGCGTGGAAGATACCATTGCGATTTTGCGTGGTCTGCAAGAAAAGTACGAAGTGCATCATGGCGTGGAAATCACCGATCCGGCTTTAGTCGCAGCGGCAACCTTATCGCATCGCTATATTACCGACCGCAATTTGCCGGATAAGGCGATTGACTTGATTGACGAGGCGGCATCCCGGATTCGGATTGAGATTGATTCCAAACCCGAAGCTTTGGATATGCTAGATCGGCGCTTGATTCAATTGAAAATTGAACGGGAAGCGCTGAAGAAAGAAAAAGACGATGCGTCGATTAAACGCTTAAACAATTTGCAGGAAGAAATTACCCGCCTTGAAAAAGAATCTTCGGATTTAGGCGAAGTGTGGAAAGCCGAAAAAGCCGCGATGCAAGGCACCACGCATATCAAGGAAGAATTAGACCAAGCGCGGATTGAGTTTGAAACCGCGAAGCGTGCCGGTAATTTGCAGCGCATGGCTGAATTGCAATACGGGCGTATTCCTGAATTGGAAGCGCAATTAAAGCATGCCGATGCAACAGAAACCGCAGTCGGGCAAGGTCAGCCGAAGCTAGTCAAAAATCGCGTGACTGAAGATGAAATCGCGGAAATCGTGGCGCGTTGGACCGGCATTCCAGTCAGTAAAATGATGGAGTCAGAGCGCGATAAATTGCTGCGCATGGAGGATGAATTACGCAAACGTGTTATCGGGCAAACCGAAGCCGTCACTGCGGTCTCGAATGCGATTCGTCGGGCGCGCGCGGGCTTATCCGATCCGAAACGTCCGAGTGGTTCCTTCTTATTCCTCGGCCCGACCGGGGTAGGGAAGACCGAATTGACCAAAGCTTTGGCCATGTTCTTGTTCGATAGCGATGATTCGATGGTGCGGATTGATATGTCCGAATTCATGGAAAAGCATTCGGTGGCTCGCTTGATTGGTGCGCCTCCGGGTTATGTCGGCTATGAAGAAGGTGGCTATTTGACCGAAGCGGTGCGTCGTCGTCCGTATTCGGTCATTCTGATGGATGAAGTCGAGAAAGCGCATCCTGATGTCTTCAATGTCTTGCTGCAAGTGCTCGACGATGGGCGTCTAACCGATGGTCAAGGTCGCACGGTCGACTTCCGGAATACGGTGATTGTGATGACCTCGAATTTGGGTTCACACCTGATTCAAGATATGGCGGGCGAAGAAAATTACGACAAAATGAAGGCAGCCGTGATGGAAGTTGTGGGCACACATTTCCGCCCTGAATTCATTAACCGGATTGACGAAGTGGTGGTGTTCCATCCATTAGATCAAGCGGAAATTCGCCAGATTGCAGATATTCAATTGAATAGCCTGCGCAAACGCTTAGCCGCACGCGATTTGAATATCGAATTCACGGATGCGGCGATGGATCATATTGCCGAAGCGGGATTTGACCCTGTGTATGGTGCACGTCCCTTGAAACGGGCGATTCAGCAACAAGTGGAAAACCCCTTAGCGCAAGAAATCTTGGCCGGTAAATTCTTGCCGGGCGAGACTATCAAAGTGGGCGTGAAGGATGACTTGTTGGTGTTTGATGAGACAGTGAGTAAATAAAGAGCCTGCGGGTACAAAAGATAGCTAGTTACGAAAGAGGCATGGTTTATAGCCATGTTTCTTTCTAATTAATCTGAGTGCAACATAAGGGCTATACCGAATAATGCGCAGCTTCCTAGAAGCAAGTAGTAAGCTTTTGTGGAACACTTTATGGGATTCCCATATTCTCAAACTACCCGCGCAAGACTGCTATTTGCTCATGTAGAACATTGGTTAGCTATGTGCCAATTGACGATCCTCTCTGGGTGATCGACCAAATTTGCGGGAATATTCCCTTGAAAACTGTGCTAAGCTTTCATAACCCATTGCAAAGGCTATTTCCGATACCTTCGCCCTAGAGGTATGAAGTTCATCACGCGCACGCAAGAGGCGTAATTCTTTCTGATATTGCAGGGGTGAGGTTCCAGTCACGTTTTTAAATTGCTCAAAAAAAGCTGAATGGCTCATGCCAACTCGTTGAGCCAGATCACCAATCGCAATATTGTTTGCCAGATTAGATTGAATATCCTGTGTTGCCTGAAAAATACGGCTGGCTATACTTTCATGCCATAGTAATCGATTTAACATTTCAGCATGTTCGCTTAACAATAATCGCGCATGGATTTCACGACGCGTAATGGGAGCTAATAGATGCTGAGTTGTCTTGCTATTGCATTGGGAAAAATAACGATAGAGCGCATTCTTCATCTCTTCATCTGTATCACATAGACCTATTGAAAATGAGTTTGTAATCCGTTTACTGAAAGACAACACTCCACTAACACTCGGTGCTAAGGAGCGTAATAGATCAAGATCCAGCGGAAACACCAGTGCAATATAAGGTCGTTCGGGTGTCGCTTCAGTAATACGAGAAACTACGGGTAAGGTATGGCTCACTATCACGGATTGACCAGCACCAACCGTCAGCATTTTATCACTAGTGCCCACCTGCTTGGCGCCTTGCAGAACTAAACACAGCAAAGGATGATAAACACTTGAATCTAATCCATTAGTAGTCTCATACCTGATTAAGTGCGTTCCACTGTGCTCATGGAACAGAATACCTTCCTGCATGGCTGACTGATTCAGCAACTCTGATACCCATCTCAACAGCTTCTGCTCTGTCATACCATTTTCCTTGATTACACTACCGTAACCATAACATGAGGCTATATTTATTTTGCAAAAAATATCTGTTCTGGAGGATTAGACAAAAAATCAGGAGTAAATAGAAAGAATAGCACACTCTTTGCCAGTATTATGACGCTATCAATACCCAAGGAGTACACCATGAAAAAGATACTCATTACAGGCATTACGGGTGGTTTTGGCAAGCCAACTGCCCTTGCCTTATTGGACCAGGGGTATGCTGTGGCAGGGAGTGTGCGCAGTCATGATGGAAAAAATGCAGTGGCGGTTGCTGAACTCGAAGCAGCGGGTGCCAAGATTGTCGCAATGGATGTCACTGACACGGCGAGCACCGAACGTGGTGTGTCTGAAGCCATTGCTCTATTAGGTGGCTTAGACATCCTCTTCAATAATGCGGGGATAGGCTCCTACGGTATTCAAGAACTCATGTCGCCTGAAGATATGGCACGTGTTTTTGACGTTAATGTCATGGGTGTACAGCGCGTGATGCGTGCTGCATTGCCACCTATGCGGTCTAACGGGCGTGGTACGGTAATGTATACTTCGAGTCTAATCGGGCGTATTGCTACGCCTTTTTATGGTACTTATTCCGCATCAAAGTGGGCGCTTGAAGCTATCGTTGAATGCTACCGAAGCGAGTTATCTGGTTTTGGCATTGAATCTTGCATTATCGAACCTGGCGCGATGCCAACCGCGTTCTTTCAGGCGCTCATTCAGCCTAATGACCCTACACGCGAGGCTGAATACGGCGATTTTGCAGCAATACCTGCCTTGTCGGCAGCAGGATTGGCAAAAATGCTCGAAGCCATGCCTGCACAACGCCCTGAACGCATTGCTGAGGCAGTACTTGATCTATTAGCCATGCCTTTTGGGCAAAAACCCTTCCGAACCGTGGTGGATCATACAGGTGTAGGACCCTATATCGAACGTTATAACCAAGAACTACACGATATTACGCGCTCAATTTTCACGCATTTTGGCATTGAACAAATGCTCAACTTAAACGCCTCTTAAACCGACAAGGAAATATTGATGAAAACTATCTTCATTACGGGTGCATCGTCTGGCATTGGCGAAGCCACTGCACGCTATTTTCAGTCCAAGGGTTGGCAGGTGCTCGCTACCATGCGTAATCCTGCCGATGGCGCTGAGTTGGATCAATTAGAAAATGTTCATATAGCACGGCTCGATGTCACTGATCCCGACAGTATTACTGCTGCGGTTGCACAGGGGATTGAACGCTTTGGTCAGATTGATGTGCTACTGAATAATGCAGGCTATGGTGCTTATGGCGCACTGGAGGCCTTTTCGATGGAACGCATCCGCCGCCAGTTTGACACCAATGTGATTGGTTTATTGGCAGTGACAAAAGCCCTACTACCGCATATGCGTAAAAATAAATCTGGCACAATTATTAATATTTCCTCGATTGGTGGGCAAATTACTTTTCCATTAGGTACGCTCTATCATGGCACTAAGTTTGCTGTCGAAGGGATCTCTGAAGCTTTACATTACGAATTGGAACCCTTGGGGATTCAAGTAAAAATAGTTGAACCAGGCATGATTAAAACCAACTTCGGTGGCAGTTCCTTTGATTTTGCTATGGATGATAATCTAACTGACTATGCGCCAACGGTTGCAGCTATGGGCAAGCTGTTTGGCAAATTAGCCGCCAACCCTTCTGCCCCAGAAGTCGTGTCAGCCGTGATTTGGCAGGCGGCTCATGAAGACAGCAATCGCTTACGTTTCCGCGCTGGAGAGGATGCCGAACAACTGCTGAGTGAAAGAAAGCAAAAAGATGATGCGGATTTTATTGCTGGCATAAAACAACTCATTCAGGGCTAACAAAGTTCAGTTCTATTTTGGGTGGCTATACAGTATGGGGACTTTACATAAGGTTACGGTAGAAAGGAAACTACTTGCATCCCTAAATACTCAGCACTCTCCAACATTACTTTATCCGCACTTGCCAAAGCTTCCACTTGCAAACGCTCAGCAATCGCTAGATGCATCGCATCCAACGTTCTTAGTGGAAGGTTGGCAAGGCGATCAATCAATTGTCGCGCCCTGACTAGATCATCATTTTGCACCTCATGGAGCAATAAAAAGCTTTGCTCAATATCATATTCAAAAGTAGCAAAAATTTGCTGTGCTGAAGCCGCTCCTAATTCCTTCATGCGTTCGCGTCGCGCTAATAAGCAACGAAACTCTGTCACTGTTAGAGTACTGATATGCGTATCATCTTGATCTGCAATCCATGCAGCAAACTGCTCTGAACCGGCTTCATTCAAATACCATTTAGCGAGTGCGCTGGTGTCTAGATAAGTTCTCATCGTTCATCTCGATCAGTACGAATCAGAACCTCGCTAGTCACCTGATGACGTGGTTGCAGGGCACGCAAATTTGCATGGGTAGGTTTTTTGCGTATTTGTGTAACAGGGATAATTCGGGCTAAAGGTTTGCCGTGACGGGTAATGACGATTTCTTGCGCTTTTTCTAGCACAGCTTGCAGTTGAGGTAACTGTTGACGTATTTCGCGAATTGACATTTCCATGAGGAATTCTCTTTGTGACACAAATAATTTTATTGTGTCACATCTCCATTGTGATGTCATATAGTAAATTAGAAAGCTACTTGACCACGATCGCTATACCATTTAATAACTTTACTAGTCGTATGTAGATCTTTTTCTCCAACTTGTTAGCACTCCATTCGCCAAAGCCGTACCCACTAAAATAACCAAACAGCCTACTACCATATCCCAAGTCACAGCTTCATGCAGGAGCAACGCACCCCACAACATGGCAAATAGGGGGATCATATAAGTCACTGTGACGGCACGCGCTGCTCCTAATAAACGAATTAAGCGGAAATACATTAAATAAGCTAAAGCGGTAGAAAAGACAGCGAGCGCAATTAAGGCAAGGATGGCTTTGAGCGAAGGCCAAGCAGTAGGCACGCTAAAAGGCAATAGCGGTAGAAGAACAATACTTGCAGCAATCTGGCTACCCGCTGCTATTACCATAGCGGGCACGCCCCCTAAATGCCGCCGAATATAATTAGCACCAATGGCATAAAGGCAAGCTGCCACTAAACCCGCTGCGACTGCGAGCCAGAAATGATGCGTAGCTTCGACCGGATGCCAGCCTAATAAAATACCGACCCCAGTGAAACCTAGCAGGAAGCCGCCAATTTGTGCTCCAGTTAGCTTTTCTTTATTAAAACCAAGCATCACCAACAATATTCCAAATAGCGGGACAGTGGCATTCAAAATGGAAGTCACGCCGCCGGTTAAAGTAGTGGTGGCATAAGCAAAACCCAAAAAGGGTAGTGCTGAATTAATTAAGCCCACTATAAACAAAGGCTTAGCATGAGTTTGCATATCTTTTAGTAAGCCTTGCTGCAGCACTATTGGAGCCAAGACTAAAGCCGCCAAAAACACTCGCCAAGCAATCAACCAAATCGGGCCAAATTCAGGAACCGCCACGCGCATAAATAAAAAAGAAGCCCCCCATAGAGCGGCTAAAGCAATCAGCTCAAAAAAATAACGTAAGTTCATGGGATAAATTCCATTTTTTAATAATCAGCAGCCTGCCTGAGGTAAAAGATTAATTGGCTATAAAACAATAGCCCAAAAAACGCATAAGGCTGAGCACTCTAGCGCGTTCAGCCTTATGGAGCTATCCTATTTTGATGCTATGAATAGCGTTGGCGGACTTTAAATTTTGTTAAATAGAAAATCCTTAAAAGATTAAGCTAGCTTTGGAATTCAACTTCTAAACTGATCGGTACAGCGGCTAGGGCTTTCGAGACAGGGCAGTTAGCTTTCGCGGTTTCTGCATACGCTTGAAACTGTTCTGCTGTAAGATTGGGCACTTTCCCTTGTATCTGCAGCGTAATCCCTTCAATACTAAAACCATCCGCACCCGGGCGGATATCCACGGCTGCAACTGTGTGTAGATTATCAGCAGTAAAACCAGCTTGATTTAGAATATGGCTAGTGGCCATCGTAAAGCAGGCAGCATGCGCTGCCGCAATCAGCTCTTCAGGATTCGTACCTGCTTTACCATCTTCACTCAAAAAGCGGGTTTTAAAAGAATAGGGCTGTTCCTTGAACGCGCCACTCATGGTGCTAATTGTGCCTTGCCCATTTTGAGTATCGCCCGTCCAATAAGCATCTGCGGTGCGTTTCATGACAATCTCCTTGTGGATTAATAACTAACTAGGTTAGTTGAGGCTTAAACCTAGTTTGAACTCAAACTCGCCTCATCATTCAGCGACAGTCCAAAATTCGTGAATTTAATAAGAGTACTCCTGAAGCATAGGCAGGATGGCGCTCTTTCGCTACAAATTGACAAGTTTGATACTGTCCAGGTAGAGCCTGATCGGGCGAAATTTCGACAGATATAGTCTGTGCAGGGGTAATATAGTCATTACCGCGAGCTACATATTGCACGACTACACTCAGTCGATAGGTAAACATTCTTCCTGCTGCTGCACCTCGGCCTATATCAATGCGATTAGCATCTTGCACAGTCCCGGTAAATACATACTGAGGCTCGCCATCACTAGGTGAGGAATGTGTCTCAGGCATAGGTAAGCTCGCACAGCCTGTTAAACTAATGGCGAGTGCAGCTGAAAGGAAAATGTGTTTCATAAGTTTTAATCTCTGCAGGAATTTAAAATAAGCCCAAACTTTTTTTAATTAAAAGGGTTTCACCACCGCAAAAATCACAATCAAAATTAGTAAAAGGCCCGGAATCTCATTGAAGTAACGATACCATGTGTGGCTATGTTGGTTTTCTCCAGCACGGAAACTACGCATCAGGCGCCAGCAAACATAATGATAAGCTAGCAAAAACAGTACAAACAAAGCTTTGGCATGAAACCAGCCCATTTGTAAAATTGCACCTTCACTCAGAATAATCATCCAAATGCCAAACACAGCAGTGAGCACAGCACCAATCGTCATAATGCCAAATAAACGCCGCTCCATGACTTTGAATAGCTCAAAGCTGGCGCAGTTTTCTGGCATAGCGTGGTAGACATATAAGCGTGGCAGATAAAATAAGCCTGCAAACCATGTCACCAGAAAAATGATATGGAAAGCTCTAATCCATTCGTACATACAAGATCCTAAGTGTTAGAGCAGAGTTTTGATGCGTTCGCGCATGTCATCGGCTTTGAAGTCACCCAATTGTTGCAGAACAATTTTACCATCTCCTGATACCAAGAAGTTGGTTGGGGTCACGCGTACACCGCCAAAGGCCTTTGCAAGCACACCGCCCTGATCCCAAGTGATGTCGTAGTTCATGCCCTTTTGCTCGCGCATGGTTTTAATCAAAGGCAGTTCATCATATTCCATGGCTATTGCCAAAACCTTGAAGCCATCTTTGCCAAATTCGTTCTGTAGATCTACCAATTGTGGAATTTCTTTGACGCAGCCTGAGCAGCTAGTCGCCCAAAACACCGCTAAGTAGGGTTTACCTTTCAATTGCTCGGTGGTGATTTTATTTCCATCAATAGTGGTGATTTCGGCATTGGGTGCGGCTTGTGTGCCTTTGCTAGGCATCAGCAAAAAGAACATAGCAGCCCCAACTACCACAGCTAGAATCAATAAAGCTTTAATATCGAGTTTCATAGTCAAAACTTGTGAATCAAAAAGGATGGGGTATTATACAAAAGATTCTGATAAATATAGATAAGGACTACTGTGAAAAAGGTTGCTGTCAATCAGTCTCTTAGTTGTATGGGAGTGAAGTGATGACAGGCCTTCAGCAGTTAACCGCAAGTGGAGGCTTTATAGGCGCAGAGTTGTCTAAAAACTTATTCGAAGCCCACCGTTGGGCTCGGCGGCTAGCCGTATCGACTGATGTTATAGCTGATGAGCCTTGAGTATCGCATCGATCATCGGGGCGTGGTGCAATTACAAGCAACACGCCAACGTAACTGGTGTTGGCCTTTGCTGGGTCTTTTGTTATTACTTTTATTAGTGATGGCGGCTTGGTTGTATGTCAGTGGCTATTTGACACCGATTGACTCAACTCGGGGTACTCAAGCACTGTCGTTGCGTGGCAAGATGAATGAGCAAGAGCGCTTATTAGCAGAGCAGCAGCAGCAAATTCTACAGCTTGAAACTCAAGCTGCCTCAGCTATACGCTCTGAACAAGTTCAAGCGACAGCCAATGCGGCATTAAGACGCAAATTAGAGCTTGCCGAAACCGAATTAGTAGATGCGAAAGACAATCTCTTGCTTTATGAGGAAATTCTTTCGCCCAAAGATGTAGAGACAGGTTTATCAGTTCGCTATTTTGGGCTAAAGCCGCGTCTAGTGGATCGAGAGGGTAATAGATTGCCCCATGAGCGCTTTTATCAGTATCAATTAGTGCTGTCGAATGTACGGGGCAATGAGGCCGGAGTAGTAGGACAATACTATTTAGAGATCAAGGGTCTGAAAGCCGGCGAGCGGATGAATTTGCAGCTTGATAGCTTACTATTAAAATCCACTGAGCAGAATCAAGATGTTAATCGCTTTTCTTTGAAGTATTATCAGCGCTTCGAGGGGATTATTGAGTTGCCGCCCGAATTTATTCCAGAGCAAGTCATAGTGACTTTGCGTCCTGAGCCAGGGGCAAACTCGGTAACGAAAACCTATGATTGGCAATCATTTAATTTATCTAAAAAATCTGCAGCAAGTAAGGAGTAAAAGTCAATGTTTGGTAAGAGTAATCCGAAGACTAATCCACCAGCGACTACCAATAATGCAGTAGCACCCGCTGCTAGCACCAACACGAACACTGCTGAGGCAAAAGGTGGTAATCGTAGTGCACGTATCGATACTTTGATTGGTCGTGGTACAACGATTGATGGGGATTTGACCTTTTCAGGTAATCTAAATATTGAAGGTACCATCAAGGGCAATTTAACTGCAGACAACGATGACTCCACGTTAATTTTGAGTGAGCAAGGCCGTATTCAAGGTGAAGTTCGGGTCTCTAGTATGCTATTGAATGGTGCAATCGATGGTGATGTTTTTGCCAATGGTAAAGTAGAGCTATTTGAAAAAGCCCGTATCTGTGGCGATGTGTATTACAACTTACTGGAAATGGCGGTCGGTGCTGAGGTCAATGGTAAGTTGGTGCGTCAAAAGCCAAATGATGCAAGTAAATTGCCACCCCCAAAAGCGCCAGAATCCACGAATAGCTAACTAATCTCGCTAGAAAAGAGGCTTTATTGACCCTGCTTCGGGTAGGTGCTACCGTCTTCTTTATCTTAGTTTAGACAGAGTTTTCAGGAGTTTTTACATGACCGTAGAAATGGCAGCGCCGCTGATCTTTACCAATGCAGCTGCAGCGAAAGTAAAGCAATTGATTGATGAAGAAAATAATCCCGCTTTAATGCTGCGTGTGTTTGTGACAGGTGGTGGTTGCTCAGGTTTCCAATATGGATTTACCTTTGATGAAGCAGAAGGCGATGGCGACACGCTGGTGGAAAATGGTGGCGTAAAATTATTGATTGACCCTATGAGCTTCCAATATATGGTCGGTGCCGAAATCGACTACACCGAAGGTTTGGAAGGCGCACAGTTCGTGATTCGTAATCCAAACGCAACCACTACTTGCGGCTGTGGCTCTTCTTTTAGCCCCTAGTTCTAGCTTTAGTTGAAGTTTCTTTTCCAACCCCTCCTTTTCTAGGAGGGGTTTTGTTTTTTTAGCATCTAACCTGTATTTCTTAAACCCGCTGCAATCGCATTAATTGTTCGTAACAAAGCTTCCAGCCAAGGTGAGGCTTCCGTACTGTGGGCGAGATGCTCACGATGCCGTCTTAGCAGAGTGACTTGAATATTATTCAAAGGATCAAGGTAAGGATTGCGCCGTAGCACTGAGTATTGCAACAGAGGCGTGTCATCCATCAGACGTGCTTGCTGAGTGATTAAGAGAATCTCACTCACCGTTAATTCAAATTCAGCACGAATCCTTGCATAAAGCTGCTGAGCACTGGTCTGGTTCTCTACTAAGGACGCATATTCATGCGCGATATCCATTTCTGCTTTGAATAACCCCATTTGCGTGTTGCCCAATAAGGCTTTAAACGCTGGCCAGTTAGTATGCATATCTCGCAGGCGTTCTAAACCATCGGGGTATTTTTGTCGGAAGCTCGCGAGTGCTGTACCAATACCATACCAGCCTGGCAAGGTATGCCGTGCTTGTGCCCAGCCAAAGACCCAAGGAATCGCTCGAATGGAGGATTTGTCCCGGACTGTTTGTTTACGATGTGAAGGGCGTGAGCCTAAGTTGAGCTGGCCGATTTCTTGAACAGGCGTGGCTTCATAGAAATAGTCCATTAAGCCAGGTGTGCGATCAGTCAATTCGCGATAACTATCTTCACCCGTAGCAGCAATTTCATGCATCGCCTCATGGTAGGATTCACTATAAGCAGCACGGGGAAGTACTAAACCTGCGCTGGCTTTTAAGAGGCCCGTCGCTCCAACTCCAAGCTCATAAACTGCCGTTTCTAGATTGCTATATTTAGCCGCGAGTACTTCGCCTTGTTCAGTGAATTTGATCTGGCCTCGGACTGTATTCGGTGGTTGTGCCACAATAGCTTCATGAGTGGGGCCACCGCCACGCCCTACTGTACCGCCACGTCCATGGAATAAGCGACACGTGATCCCATATCGATCGGTTAAGCCTAAAACTTCTTTTTGCGCATTATACAAATTCCAATTAGAAGCTAGGATTCCACCATCTTTGCAAGAGTCTGAATAACCCAACATGACTTCTTGTAAATTGCCTGAAGCTTTCAGCAGCGCTTGGTAAGTCGCATTCTCAAAAAGATGCGTCAGCACGCTAGTAATGTGTTTTAAGTCTTCAATCGTTTCAAATAGTGGCGACACCCGAATATTACAAAACAGTTGACGCTCGGCGGTGTAGCCAATGAGGCCAGCCATTTTTGCCAGCAACATAACTTCCATAATATGGCTGGCGTGATGCGTCATCGAAATAACATAAGTGCCAAAAATTTCTGCACCTGCTTCCGCGCGCATTTCCATCATAGTGTCAAAGACCTCTAAGGCTTCAGCTGTGCGTGCAGTGAGATTAGGCCGATAGGGCATGGGTAAGCGATTGCGCTGAATTAGTTCAGCAAGTAAGGCAATGCGCTCAGTTTCAGGTAGCTCTAAATAGTTACCAGATAAGCCGGATAAATTGAGAATTTCCGCTACCGTTTCGCTATGGATGGTTGATTCTTGGCGAATGTCTAGTTGGTAAAGTCCAAAGCCACAGGTTTCCACTAAACGGATTAAATCACGTAGTTCACGTCCTGCTAACAAACCATCATTATGGCTGCGTAGAGAGTCATAAATAAGCTTAAGCTCTTGTAAGAAAGTCTCAGCATCTTGATAAGATTCTAAAGGTAATACTGCAGGTTTATTAGCAAGGCGCGCACGCACAACCTCTAAAGTGTTTTTTAAACGATGACGCATAATGGTGAGTAAGCGTCGATAAGGTTCTTCGAGTAGTTGGTCGGTGCGTTTGGCTAATAAGCGGTTCCCCATCTGCTCGTTAATGCTATGTAGATACTCAGAGAATGCTGCAGAGGGGGTAATAAATTCTGTAGAGTGTGATAGTGAATTACGGAGTACATCGACACGCTCGATATATTCATATAAAGCTTCACTCATGCCTAAACGAATTGCATTACGTGTGACGGCAGCCGTCACAAAAGGGTTGCCATCGCGGTCACCGCCAATCCAAGAGCCTATGCGTAAAAAACTCGGCACAAGGATGGATTGATTTCCATAGGCATAGCGCATCGCACGTTCAAAAAAACGATAGAGCAGGGGGATAGCATCAAATAAACTTTCCCGGAAATAATAAAGTCCGTAATTCACTTCGTCTTCGACAGTGGGTTTGCGGGTGCGGACTTCATTAGTGCGCCAGAGCATTTGAATCTGCCCTTTAATTTGCCGCAAGAGCGCAGCTTTTTCTTCTTCGCCTGCCTCGCCTAAAGACTCTAGCTGATTAATCATTAGGAAAATCTGGCGCTGGATACCCATCAAGGTACGCCGCCTTGCCTCAGTGGGGTGCGCGGTAAAGACAGGGATATACCGCAGCTGATTCATGAGGGTTTGCATTTGTTCAGCAGTCACCCCTTCATCATGTAGCTCAACTACAGTGCGGCGTGCGGAGCCTTTCCACAACAGAGGGTCATCACCCTGTGCGAATTTGCGCCGGCGTTCACGCTCACGAAAATCCTCTTCAACAATATTTGAAATCACATAGAAGGTATTAAAGGCACGGATAATTTTTTCAATATCTGCCACATCAAGTTGCAGAATGAACTGCATTAGTTCTTCACGCAGTTTAGGGTCATCTTGCTGACGCAATTGAATATAACCACGCCTTAGTTTTTCGACAGCTTCATATAAAGCTTGGCCTTCTTGTTCTCGTAAAATCTCGCCGAGTAACTCACCAAACTGACGAACACGGGCCTCTAATTCTTTGAGGTTAGCTAGTTCATAAGGGGCAGCATAAGGAGCCTGAATCTGCATAGTAGGAGCCTTTTTCTAGCGGGTCGGAGTCTTGATTATACATCAGCTTGTTCAAGGGAACTATGAAAATTCAATTGTCACAAATTTGTACTAAACTCAGTCTAAGCATTTAAAATTAAATCTTTTGTTGCAATGCACAAAAAATAATTGACAGTCTAGGAAAACTTAGTTATTGTGCACTGCATCAAACGCTGAAAAGCAAAACGATTCTTAGATTAGAATCAGCCACTGACACTGACAAACTAAAGGGTATACGACTATGCAAAACGCTATGATGGATCTGTTCAAGCAATTAAATGACAACGCTATGAGTTCTGCAAAGCGCGTTGGCGAATTGAACATGAAAACTTTCGAAACTTTAACTGCTAAGCAAACTGCTTTATTGAGCAGCTGTTTCGAAGCTGGTACTAAAAATGCTGATGCTTTAGCTAAAGCAAAAGACCCTAAAGAAGTTTTCGCTCTGCAACAAGAAGTTTTGAAATCTTGTGGCGAGAAGTGGTTAGCGAACGTGCGTGAAGCTGCTGAACTGTTAACTGCTACTCGTGACGAGTTAGTGACTATCGCTGAAGAAGCTGCTAAATATGCTTCTCAAACTACTGAAAAAGCAACTGAACTGAGCAAGCAAGCTTTAACTGAAAACATGGATAAAGCTTCTGCTGCTGTTGAGAAAGCAATGGCTAAAGCAACTGCGCTGACTCAAGAAGCTGCTTTAGCCAGCAAAGAAGCTGCTGATAAAGCGGTTGCTGCTGGTAAAGATGCTACTGATAAAGCAGTTGCTGCAACCAAAGAAGCAGCTGACAAAACAGTTGCTGCAACTAAGAAAGCTGCTGAAGACGTTAAATCAGCCTAAGCTGAACAAGTTTAGCCAGCGACCGGATGCTGTTACCTCCTCCTCCTCCTCTGGTGTTCGGTTGCTGAAATTATATAAATTACCCGCTATTAGCGGGTAATTTTTTGTCTAGTAAAAAGCCTTGTTTATTCTGAATGCCAAACGCTTGTTGCTTAGCAAACCCTGCGAACTTTACTGATCACGTTTACCTAAAGGCGACATACTTTTTAAGATGTCTTGTTGCATCTTGTTCCAAGCTTGTAAATTATGTTCGCTCAGTTTTAGCCAATTATCGAGGGGTGTGCCTGCTAAGGCGCGATGCATTTGTTCGCTAATCGCTTGTTGTTGATTATTGAACAACTGCATACTTTGCTCCATGAAAGAGCTAAAACCTTGTTGGGTCGTAACGCCGTAGTTGCGGATAAATTTTGACAAGAGATCACTACTGAACAGCGGCTTACCACCAGATTCTTGCTCCATAATAATTTGCAGCAAAATACTCCGGGTGATGTCCTCGCTGGTCTGGCGATCGACGACTTGAAAAGGGACTTCATTCATCACTAATTCGCGCACGTCGGCTAGCGTGATATAGCAGCTTTGATGCGTATCATACAGGCGGCGATTAGGATATTTTTTAATAATTCGGGTGTCGGACATGCTCGTTTTTTACCAAAATTCTGGTGTATTAATGTGGTGTGCACTTGGTCTGTGCATCTTCATTGTATAGGCTATTGTTTTGCCGTGCATACTCTTGATCGATGAATTAAGAGTAAATTTCTGAGGATTTGCTTATTTTATAGATAGTAGCATAGCCTAGCTATGCTACTAAGCGGGTAATCAGCACGAATTAGTGCATGAATTGGCCGCCATTTGCACTGATATTAGAGCCAGTGATAAAGGCTGCGTCATCAGAGGCTAAGAAAGCGGCTACTGCTGCGATTTCTTCTGGCTTGCCTAAACGTTTAACAGGGATTTGCTCAACAATCGTATTACGGATGTCTTCACGAATCGCCATGACCATCTCAGTACCGATGTAGCCTGGAGAAATGGTATTGACGGTTACACCTTTGCGGACGACTTCTTGCGCTAAAGCCATCGTAAAGCCGTGTACACCGGCTTTTGCTGCACTATAGTTAGTTTGGCCCGCTTGACCTTTTTGACCATTCACAGAAGAGATATTAATGATCCGGCCGAAACCACGCTCGGTCATCCCTTCAACAAATTGATGGCAAACATTAAACAAGCTATTTAAGTTAGTAGCAATAACGGCTTGCCATTGGTCTGGAGTCATACGGGTGAATTTCGCATCACGCGTAATGCCTGCATTGTTCACGATTACATCGACTTGACCGTGATCTCTTAAAATTTGCTCTTTTAATTCCACACAAGAATTATAGTCGCTTACATTGCAAGGGTAGAGATCCACATCGTAGTCTTGAGCTTCGGCCCAGGCTTTCGCCTTTTCTTCTGGTTCGAAGTAGGTTGTAATAATCTTGAAACCGTTAGCTGCTAAACGTTTACAGATAGCGGTGCCAATACCACCGGTACCACCAGTAACTAGTGCAACTTTACTCATAGACAAAATCTCCGTTAGACGATGATGTGAAAATCAACAATGGGCCATACTTGATGGGAGTATTCACAAGAGGGTTCTAGAGCGAGTAGACTGACAAAGTAACCCGCTAGATTACTCTTGTTGCGCTGCACAAATTAGCATGATATGGTTCAAGAGTACAGCCATTTTATCTTCAGGTTTGGAGGAGGCCGAGATGAGTTCTAAGCAATGGTCAGAAGAAGCCATCAAGACTTGGCTAGATGCCCAGCAACGTTATTGGTCGACTCTTTCTAGTAGTTTTGATCCCTCAGCCTCGAGTTCTTCAAACAATCCATCAACAGCACCCGCATGGGCAAGCGATTTGCAGAAGTGGTGGGGTACAGTTACACATGATTCACCACCCCAAATTCAAGATGTGCTCAATCGTGTCATGGACATGGGTAAAGTCTATTTAGGCCTAGCAGAGCAAGTCTACAGCAAGTCTATGACTAATCCTGACATCCCAAGTATCGAAAGTTGGATGCGCTCATTGGAGCAAGGCTTCACTCAATGCTTACAACAAGGCGCACAAACCAATCAGTCTTTGGGCTTAGGTCAGTCAGTTTTTGATGGTTGGCAGCAGTTAGTGGGAAAGATGCAAGGCATGAATCTGTTCCGTGCAGTGGGAGCGGATGGCCTAAATATGCCCAATGCTGGCTTGTGGCAAGAGCATCTACAAAAAGCATTAGCAGCCCCGAGTTTTGGTCTATCTCGTGAGGGTCAAGAGCGCTTGAAGAAGCTGGCTAACTTGGCCTTACGCTATCAGCAGGCCATGGATAAATACAATCAGGCTTTTACCAGTCAAGGACAAGAATCTGTGCAGGCTTTGCGTGCGCGTATTCAGAAGTTAGCTGATCAAGGCAAAAATATTAAGTCTTTGCATGAGCTGTATGATGTCTGGGTAGATGTTAGTGAAGATACTTATGCACAATTTGCGGCTAGTGAGCGCTATCAAATCTTATATGGTGAGTTGGTCAATGCGTTTTTATTACTCAAGCAGGGTATGAATGAGCATCTCGATCATGAATTTAAAGCCTTTGGCTTACCTGTACGTGCTGATTACGAGGCTACGATTAAAAAGCAATATGAGCTCAAACGTGAGAATCATGCCTTACGCCGACAATTGCGTGAGCTTGATCAGCGCTTAAAACGGATTGAGCAGGCTACCCAAACTACAGCCATTCAGGAGGCAGCACAATGATTCCTTTCAATATGCGTCCTGAAGCCCTTGTTGCTGAAGTGAAGGCTTTTAATGAAAAGCTTACTCAAGGCATGGGTAACTTACTTGCTATGCAAGAAAGTATGAGTGGGGTTACGCCTCATGAAGTGGTTTATCAAGAGGACAAACTTAAACTGCTGCATTATGCAGGTGATCCGAGTATCGAGCGTAATCCTACGCCCTTGCTGATTGTTTACGCTTTAGTCAATCGCCCGTATATGACTGATTTACAAGAGAATCGCTCCACGATTAAGGGCTTATTGGATGCAGCACAAGATGTTTATTTAATTGATTGGGGCTATCCTGATGCTTCAGATCGCTATCTAAGCATGGATGACTATCTGAATGGTTATTTAGATCGCTGCATAGATCAACTCTGTGAACGTCACCAAGTTGAGCAAGTTAATCTATTAGGCATTTGCCAAGGCGGTGCCTTTAGTTTGTGCTATAGCGCACTGCATCCGGAGCGGGTAAAAAATCTGGTCACGATGGTGACACCCGTTGATTTCCAAACCCCAGATAACATGCTGAGTAGTTGGATTCAAAAAGTTGATGTGGATTTGATGGTGGATACGCTCGGCAATATTCCGGGCGAAATGTTGAACTGGACTTTTTTGAATTTAAAACCGTATCAACTGATGGGGCAAAAGTATCTAGGTTTAGTCGACATGATGGGCGATAAAGAGGTACTGAAAAATTTCTTAAGGATGGAAAAATGGATTTTTGATAGCCCTGATCAAGCCGGTGAAACTTTCCGCCAGTTTATGAAAG
>SSFA01000043.1 GCA_008015155.1 Thiothrix sp. | reverse complement strand
TGGTGCCGAAGAGAAGACTCGAACTTCCACGGGTCGCCCCACTAATACCTGAAACTAGCGCGTCTACCAATTCCGCCACTTCGGCAAAGAGAGTAATGTCTCAAGTGCGGGGCAGAATACCGAGCCTATGTTTTTTTGTCAAACAAAAAAACGGTCAATTTGTTATCCTAGACGCCTAAAAACCACAAACATTAAAACAAGGAATGCTGTTGAAACTAAAAGATCCCTATCTCGAACGCGAAGCTGAAAAATACGATAATCCCATCCCCAGCCGCGAAGTCATTTTACAATTATTAACTGAAAGCACCCACCCTTTAGATTTCCCTAGCCTAGCCGCCGCTTTAGGCTTATCTGAAGAAATTGATATTGATGCGCTGCGTAAACGTCTGCGAGCGATGGAGCGCGACGGGCAAATTTTATTCAACCGCCGCCGCCACTATGTGCCGGTGGCACGTGCCGATTTAATTTCAGGGCGCGTAATGGGTCACCCGGATGGCTTTGGCTTTTTAATCCCTGATGATGGCTCACCTGACCTGTTTTTACATGCCAAGCAAATGGATAGCGTGATGCATGGCGATCGGATTTTAGCCAGTGTGCGTGGCTTAGATGCGAAGGGTCGACGTGAAGGTGCCATAGTTGAAGTCTTAGAGCGCGCTACTGAGCAAGTGGTGGGGCGTTTGCTAGTTGAGTCTGGAATTGCTTTTGTTGTACCGGATAATAAGCGTCTCACTCAAGAAATTCTAATTCCACCTGATCAATTGCACGAAGCTAAGCCGGGACAGATTGTAGTCGCGGCAATTATTGAGCATCCCACTAAGCGCTCCCGCCCAATAGGCAAAATTGTTGAGGTTCTTGGGGATCACATGGCCCCGGGAATGGAAATTGATATTGCCATCCGTAGCCATGAATTACCGTTTGAATGGCCGCCTGCCGTTACTGAAGAAGCGGATCGATTTGGTTATGAAGTCCCTGAGCGTGCTAAACAGGGTCGCGAAGATTTACGTAATTTGCCTTTAGTGACCATTGATGGCGCGGATGCGAAAGACTTTGACGATGCAGTATTTTGTAGCCGCGAGGCTGATCATTGGCGCTTGTTGGTCGCTATTGCTGATGTTTCGCATTATGTGAAACCGGGCACTGCTTTAGATAAAGAAGCCACCTTGCGCGGAACTTCGGTATATTTCCCTGGCAAAGTGATACCGATGTTGCCAGAGATTTTGTCGAATGGCTTATGCTCACTCAATCCACACGTTGATCGTCTCTGTATGCTTTGCGAGATTCATTTGGATGACGACGGCACTGTCCTGAACTATGCCTTCAAACAAGCGGTGATGAACTCAGCAGCACGTCTGACCTATGATCAAGTCGCAGCAATGGTCGTCGATCATGATGTTGAATTGCGTAAGCAATATGCAGAGTTAATACCACATTTAGATAATTTGTATGCACTTTATCACAACTTAAGTCATGCACGCTTAGAACGTGGGACGATTGATTTTGAAACCACTGAAACTAAAATCCTTTTCGGTGAAGATCGCAAAATCGCGGCGATTGAACCCAGTGTACGTAATGATGCGCATAAAATTATTGAAGAATGCATGATTTTGGCTAATGTCTGTGCAGCACGTTTCTTAAAAGAACATGAGCTACCGACATTACATCGCGTACATGCTCCACCTTCTGCTGAAAAACTTGAAGATTTACGAGCCTTTTTAGCGGGTGTAGGCTTATCTTTAGGTGGGGGTATGGAGCCAGAACCTGCTGATTACGCTCGCGTTTTACAGCAAGTCCAAGGGCGAGCTGACTTCCATTTGATTCAAACGGTATTATTGCGCTCTCAATCCCAAGCTCAATACAGCCCCGATGCGGAAACAGGACATTTTGGTTTAGCGCATGAGGATTATGCACATTTTACCTCGCCTATTCGCCGCTATCCTGACCTACTCGTGCATCGTGGAATTCGCCATATTTTAACAGGGGGTACAGCTGCTAATTTCATCTACAGCCTCGCCGATATGCAAGCCTTAGGTGAACACTGCTCTATGGCTGAACGCCGCGCAGATGATGCTAGTCGGGATGTGACTGCATGGCTTAAATGCGAATATATGCAAGAACATGTAGGCGATGTCTTTGATGGAATCGTGAGTGCAGTCACTAACTTCGGCTTATTTGTCGAATTATCAGATATTTATGTTGAGGGTTTAGTGCATGTAACTGCACTCACTAACGACTACTATCGTTATGATCCGGTACGCCAACGTTTAACCGGTGAGAGTTCAGGCCGTACTTTCCGCTTGGCTGATAGCATTCGTGTCAAAGTGGCACGAGTTGATTTGGATGAGCGTAAAATCGATTTCATCCTCGCTGATGGTGCCGAGAAAACTACCAAACGCAGTAAAACTAAAGCTAAACTTAGTAAACCCAGCAAAAGTACTAAATCCAGTAAAAAACCCGTAGCACGTAAGAAGAAAGCTTAATGGCTAAAACGATTATTTATGGCATTCATGCCGTAGAAAGCGCTTTGCGCAACGACCCTGAAAATATGGGCACTATTTGGCTAGAGAAAAATACCCGTAATGACCGCTTGAAGAAACTACAAGCACAAATTACCGAGCTAGGTGGCCTTAAAACTACTTCTGCTGACCTTGAACAGTTGAATAAGCTGGCTAGTTCTGGTCGGCATCAAGGTGTGGTCGCTGAATATTATAAAGCGAAAGATTACAGCGAAAATGATCTCTACGATCTTTTGGATGAACTAGACAATGAGCGCATTCAGCCGTTTTTATTAGTGCTCGATGGTGTCACTGATCCGCATAATCTGGGTGCTTGCTTACGCACTGCAGATGCGGCGGGTGTGCATGCAGTGATTGCACCGAAAGATAATGCAGCGAGTATTAATCCTACCGTGCGTAAAGTTGCCTCAGGGGCTGCAGAGGCAGTGCCTTTTATTGCAGTAACTAATTTAGCCCGTACTTTAGATAGCTTAAAGGAGCGCGGTATTTGGCTAACGGGAACTAGTGATAAAGCTCAACAGACCCTCTATCAAGCTGATCTAAAAGGCGCAATGGCTTTGGTGATGGGTGCGGAAGGCACAGGGATTCGGCGTTTAACTGAAGAACGCTGCGACTTTTTGGTTTCGATTCCTATGTGTGGGCAAGTGTCGAGTTTGAATGTCTCGGTAGCGACTGGCGTTTGCTTGTATGAGGCTTTAAGGCAGCGGCAGAAGTAAACAGCTCAAGAGGATTAAGTCCAAGCTTAATCCTCCAATAAATACTCACCACGGCTGGCTAAGATTTCTTTCCCAACAATCTTTGCTATTGAACAGCCGGGCCAAACATATTTATTGATATTCCGGGAAATAATCACGCCATCCGTACCCGCTAACACAGGAGTGCGTTTCACAAAGGCACCCTCACCATCCAAAGCTATCAAATCCGCTAGGACATCGCCTTTTTTCACGAGATCACCTAGCTTAACTTTATAAGCCAGCAAACCTGACTGCTGTACTCGCGTCATTTCAGTCGCGGCTAAATCCGTACCTGCTGGAGTGGCAGGTGGGCGGGGACGAATCAGCTCTCCTGCAATCAAGCCTTGACTCTGCAGAAAGCCATATAAGCGCTCAGCATCTTCTTGATTGAGTTCATCGAAGGTATCGAATTGCCCGCGATACTCAAGGGTAGCGGAATGGCAGGCAAAAGGTAGCGCCTTATCCGGATAAGCCCGCGCTAAGTCGATCCAAAGATTGGACCATACCTCGTCAAACGAATAGCCACCACTATCCTCAGCGAATAAAGTTGCAGTGGCTCCCATCCAATCGGATAAATCTTGCATCACTGCTGCAGATTGCGGAGCCGTAAAAATATGGGGTAATGCCTCATTATCGCAATGCAAATCCAACACATAATCGGCATCAAAAGCTGCTTGCAAAATAATATGTCGCTGTTGTTGTAAAGCCGTGACAGGCTGTTGTTGTGCTAACCAAGCTTTGAGTGCAGCGCGTACCCACTGAATATTTTGCTGCGCATTCTGGCCGAGTTGATCAGCCACTTGAGTGCCAACTGCTTTAAATAAATCGGGCCAATTCCGATTAAAATTCACCCCTGAAGCGCGGTCATAGCGCCCTTGGTGCTGCCGAAAACCAATATCGCCCATGCCCAAAGGATTCACCATCGGGAAAACCACAAATTGTGCTTTTAATAAGTTTTGCTCTTCCGCGTGTTTTAAAAGCTTCAACAAATGGTGCAGTACTAAAATCCCCGGCTGCTCATCCGCATGCAAGGCTGCCTGTAGATAAACTTTGCGCTCTGCTTGTTCAGAACCTAGCTTGAAGCAAACTAGCTGGGTTGTTTTACCCGGCGAGTCACCATAAATTTGATAGGTAATTTTTTCCATCGACGCTTAACGAATATAATTAGGTTTAATTTTCAAGCTGACATCCACATTCAAATGTCGAGTTAAACGCTTATAAACCAAATTAAATAGAAAGAAAATAATGATTGAAATCACTAAGAAATATAAAGCTGCAGCCGAGAAATGCAGAAATAAATTATAATCCTTCTCAAACAGCTCTCCTGCTTTATTGAGTAAGTCTTTCTGTTCATTAATCACTGGCATGGTGAAATAGACTAAAGTGGTTGAGTGAAATAAAAACACCACTTCATTGGTATAAGCAGGCCAAGCTAAGCGCAGCATATTCGGCCAAACTGCAGTTCGAAACTCTTGCCATTTACTCATCCCCACTGCACGCGCTGCTTCGATTTCACCTTTAGGCACAGTCTGTAAAGCACCATAGAAAATCTCTGCTGCATAAGCACCAGTATTTAGTACTAAGACCAGCGGACCAATAAACAAGGGATGAATCATTAGCCAGCTAATACCCAAAGGTTTCCAGACTCCCGGGTTTAGTGCCAAGCTAATCGAGTAAAACATGAAAAACTGGATGAATAAGGGGGAGCCACGAAACGCATAGACATAAGTTCGTGCCGGAATCGACAGCAACTTATTTTTACTATTTTTACCTAGGGCTAATAACACCGCTAAAGGAAAACCAAAGGGCACTGCTAAGACCAGAAAATATAAATTGAATAAAGCTGGCTTAAACAGGGTTACTAAATCCTGTACGAAAGGAGCGTTTAAGATGCTATCCATTAATTAGCCCTCGCCATGCCGCGCCCTGCTCGCGCTTGTAAATAAGCAAAGAACTTCTCCGAGAGCCAAGTGAGCAAAATATAAAAAACAAACAAGACTAAGTAATATTTCCAGCGC
Source organism: Thiothrix sp. (assembly GCA_008015155.1). GTDB lineage: Bacteria > Pseudomonadota > Gammaproteobacteria > Thiotrichales > Thiotrichaceae > Thiolinea. The sequence continues at coordinate 16,083 of SSFA01000043.1, read as the reverse complement.
CAATCACCATGTACCAAGCCTGCAAGTGGCGAATAATTCGGAGCACCTAAACGATCCGCCCAAGAGACAATATCAGTGATTTGCAAGAGCGATAATAAAGAAGTCGCTTTGAGTAAGAGTAACCAAACATTGGATAGGCCAGGTAAAGCATAAACCCACATTTGCCGAACTTGGAAACGCCAAAAGACATCCCGACTCGGAAAGCCAAAGGCATGGGCTGCTTCTAACTGTCCTTTAGGTACTGCTTTTAAAGCGCCATAAATGACATTGGCTGCAAAGGCACCATAAACGATCCCTAAGGAGAAACAAGCCAAGACCATGTATTCAGTCGTGCTGAGATACCACTGTGCATTAGAACAAAGCGGCCAACCCGTCGCTGTGGCCAATTCTTCTGGTTTGCAATACCACTGTGCCATTACATACTCAACGCCCTGCTCGAAAGCTAAGGGGAAGAACAGCAAAAACAGCACATCAGGAATACCACGCACCATCGTGGTGTAGATATCACCAATCCAGCGTAAGGGAGCAAATTTAGACAGCTTAGCGGCAGCACCCAAGAGGCCGAAGAATACAGCAAGGATGGCGCCAAAACCTGCAGCAATCAGCGTATAACGAACGCTCGCATACCACGATAAATGTTTGCCATTGGTGATATAGGCTAAGCTAGCCATACCATCGGGACCCAACCAATCGGTGAGCCAGTGGGGAAGCATTTCCAGCATGAGCGATCCCTTATGAGCTGACTAACTGTGCAAGTTCTCTAGGCGAGCTAGAGAACTCTCTTTCAAATGTGTCAATCTTAAACTAAAGACTTAATTATTTTTGCTCAGTGAAATATTTTTTAGTCAGCGTCTCTAAGGTGCCGTCTTTTTTGATCTCGGCTAGAGCCGTGTTGATTTTTTCATGCAATTTAGTGTCATCAGGACGCATGCCAATGCCAATCCCGCCGCCAATCATTTCTTTTGGGCCAACAATTTCTAATTCGCCATTAGAGCCAGCCACTGCAGTTCGGACGAACTCGCCATCTGCTAAAACCACATCAACGGTACCCGCCATCACGTCAGCCAAAGATTGATCTGCTTTTTCATAGGATTTGAGTGTATTTTTCGCACCCCATTTTTCCTTAGCAAAACCATCTTGAATGGTTGCACCTTGGATACCGATACTCTTGCCCTCTAATTTGTCAAAATCCAATTGAGTGCCTTTTTTAACTAAATACAAAGAAGGGTCAACTGGTTTGTACTCATCACTGAAGGTAATGCTTTTCTTGCGCTCATCGGTGATCGACATACCCGCCATAATGGCATCATAGTTACCGGCTAAGAGATTAGGAATAATGGAATCCCATTTGTTCTGAATGAATTCGCAAGTCATATTAGTACGTTTACAGATTTCATTGCCCAGATCGATTTCAAAACCTGCTAATTTACCTTCGTCATTCACATAATTGTAAGGAGCATAAGCACCCTCAGTACCAACCCGCAATTTGTCTTCTGCAAAGGCTTGTCCACTGACTAAAGCTGTCCCCAAAGTAATTGCTAATAACCATTTTTTGCTCATGCTATACACTCCAATTGGATATTATTTAATAGAAGTATTGGATAAAAACTGTTTTAAGCGTTCAGACTTAGGCCGACTAAAGACCTCCGAAGGATGCCCCTGCTCTTCAATTAAGCCTTGATGTAAAAAAATAACCTTATTCGACACATCCCGTGCAAAACCCATTTCGTGGGTAACAACTAACATTGTCATCCCCTCTTCTGCCAGTTTACGCATGACAGAGAGGACTTCACCGACCAACTCAGGGTCTAAGGCGGAAGTAGGTTCATCGAATAAGATGGCATCAGGGCGCATGGCTAAAGCACGGGCAATCGCAACCCGCTGTTGCTGACCACCCGATAAGAAGGCAGGATAAGCATCTGCTTTGTGCGCAATCCCAACTTTATTCAGATAGTCCATCGCGATCTCGCGCGCTTCTGCCTTTTGAACCCCTTGCACACGTACTGGTGCTTCCATCACATTCTCTAAAATACTTAAATGCGCCCAGAGATTAAATTGCTGAAAAACCATACCGACTCGGCTACGTAGATGCTGAACTTGTTTCTGATCGATTGCAGTTCTTAAGCCTTTATGATTGGTTTTTAGCCTAATCGCTTCACCCGCTAAATGAATTTCGCCTTGGTCAGGCATTTCAAGCAGATTAATACAGCGTAGAAAAGTAGATTTACCAGAACCGGAAGAACCGATCAAAGAGATGACATCACCTCTCTGTGCTTGTAAGGAAATCCCATGTAAGACCTCTAAAGAGCCAAAGCGCTTGTGGATATTCTGTACATCAAGGACTGCTGTCATTGAATCACCTTCCTCTACTTATTCCCAAGCTATTGATAAACGGCATTATGAGCTGCCCTGTAACTGGAATGCAATATTCAAAAACTTTTAAAGCTGTGTTTAATACACAATTGCCAGTGTTACAACTTGCAAGATTGATGCCTGTCACCTATGTTGTCTTTGTCCAACACGAATCCTAGAGAACTCGAACGATGTATCAATTAAAGCGGCTCGCAACTAGCTTAGTCTTAGCACTCTCTGTTCCTTTAGTGCAAGCGGCAGATCTAAGCTATCAATACGGTGATAAAACTTATGCAGGTAAAGAGCTACCTGCAGCAGTCCGTATCCAGCTAGATGAACTGGAAACCAAAGTTAATCAACAGCGCCAGGACATTATTGATCAGTATATTTTAGATGCTTGGTTGCGTGAAAAAGCTAAAGAAGCAGGCAAAACACCTGAGGAATATGCCGCCAAAGCCTTAGAAGTTAAAGAACCTGATGAGAAAGCTTTACGCAAATTTTATGACGCTAACTGGGAGCGGATTCAAAAGCCTTATAAAGAGGTTAAAGACGAATTAGTCGGTGCGGTTTGGGCTGAAAGTCAACAAGAAAAAATGAAAGAAGTCCTGCGGCAAATCGCGCAAGAAAAAAATTATAAAGTCAATTTGCCGATTCCTGAACCGCTGATATTTACAGTGAACACTGAAGGTTACCCCAGCAAAGGCAGTACCAATGCCAGCGTTACTTTAGTGGAATTTGCTGATTTTCAGTGCCCGCACTGTAAAGAAGGCTCAGAAATAGCGGCTAAAGTCTTAGAAAAATACAAGGATCAAATGCGGATTGTTTATCGACATATGCCGATTAATCCTTCTGGTATTTCCCGCAAAGTTGCTGCTGCTTCCATTTGTGCAGAGCAGCAAGGAAAATTCTGGGAATATCATGATCTAGCTTTCAAGAATCAAGAAAAGCTAGATGAAAACTCACCCTTGAAGTTAGCGAATGAGTTAAAGCTAGATGAAGCTAAACTGAAAGCTTGCCTTGATGATCCCAAAACCAAAGAGGCACTGGATGCCTCCGAAGCCGAAGGGCGCAATCTCGGTGTGAATGGTACTCCCGCTTTCTTCTTAAATGGCAAACCTTTCCGCCCACAATTGGATATGGAAAAAGAGCTGATTGCTGCTGTTGAAAGCGCTTTGGGAGCTGCTGCATCGGCAACGATGCCAGCCACCAGTACTACCGAAGCAAGCAGCACCAGCACCACTACGAGTAGCACTCCATCAACTACTAGCCCAACAACTAGCAGTGATACCAGCAATAGTAATAGCACTAGTACCAATGCACCTGCTGCTACAGGTACTGGTGTAGGTACTTGTAATAGCAGCGCTGCTAGCACAGCTGGTACAGCGAGTGATGCAAATTGCAAACCTGAGTAACTAAACTCATAAACTAAAGGGGTAGCTTTCACTACCCCTTTTTTATGACTCACTTAGAACCAAGGAATCCTAAATCTTAAGCTGCAACTTCCGCTAAAGCCTCAGCCAGAATATCTAAACCTTGCTTGAGTTGTGCATCTGGCACCGTTAAAGGCATTAGAATTCGAATCACATTCCCATAGATGCCGCACGATAAGAGAATCAAACCCTTATCCCGCGCTTTAGCCACTAAAGCAGCGGTCAACTCAGGTGAAGGCTTACCGTCCTTCATTAGCTCAATCGCAATCATCGCACCCAAACCACGCACCTCAGCAATCACTGGGTATTGCTTGGCTAAAGCTTGTAAACGGGCAGTGACTTGCTCACCGATGCTACGACAACGCTCTAAGAGATTTTCTTCTTTGAAAACCTCTAGTACGGCTAAAGCTGCAGCACAAGCGATTGGGCCACCTGCATAGGTTCCACCTAATCCACCAGGACCTACTACGTCCATGATGTCCGCTTTACCCACGACGCCCGATAAGGGAAAGCCGCCTGCGATAGATTTAGCAAAGGTGGTTAAATCTGCTGCAACCCCCATTTGCTCCATCGCAAAGAAAGTACCAGTACGCCCTGCTCCCGTTTGTACTTCATCAGCAATCAATACGATGCCATGCTTATCACAAATTTCACGTAAGCCCTGCATGAACTCTTTAGGTGCTACATAGAAACCACCTTCGCCAAGGACAGGCTCTAATAGAATCGCTGCAATATTCTGTGGCTCAGCATCAAATTTAAAAATGCGCTCAATCGAGGCTAAAGCATCTGCAGTACTCACACCGTGTAATTGATTCGGATACATGGCACGGAACACATCCCCAGGCATAATCCCCATGCCTGCACTATACGGTGCAACTTTGCCTGTCAAAGCCAGAGTCGCCATTGTGCGCCCATGATAACCACCACCGAAGGCAATGACGCCTGTCCGTTTAGTATAAGCGCGCGCAATCTTGACCGCATTTTCGAGCGCTTCTGCTCCTGTAGTAAATAAAGCAGATTTTTTCGCGAAATCACCCGGTGCTAAGTCATTAACCTTTTCACATAACTCAACATAAGGCTCATAGCCCATCACCATAAAACAGGTATGCGAAACCTTATCCAATTGCTCCAACACAGCTGCTTTCACTTTTGGATGCAAATGGCCGGTATTCAGCACAGCAATCCCACCCGCGAAATCGATTAATTCGCGTCCTTCGACATCACGTACAGTAGTATTTTGTGCCTGCTCAATAAAATGAGGATGTAACAAACCCACACCACGTGCCACGGCTGAGGCTTTACGTTCAATTAAACCAGCATTCGTTTTTTTCATTCTGCTAACTCCAAAGCCTTAGTGGCTTTTAAATATTCATACACAAGTATTTAAGCTCTAGGTATTCATCAATACCGTGATGCGAACCTTCGCGACCCAAACCTGAGGATTTCACTCCACCAAAAGGAGCTACTTCAGTCGAAATCAGCCCAGTATTAATGCCTACCATGCCGTATTCCAAGGCTTCTGCAACTCGCCAAACGCGTCCTAAATCACGTGCATAGAAATAAGCCGCTAGACCAAATTCAGTGTCATTCGCCATACGAATCACATCAGCTTCGTCTTTAAAGCGGAATAAAGGCGCTAGTGGGCCAAAAGTTTCTTCCTTGGCTAACAGCATACTGGGTTGTGCATCAATCACTACCGTGGGTTCAAAGAAAGTGCCGCCTAAAGCATGGCGATGTCCACCTGTAAGCACTTGAGCACCTTTACTGATTGCATCAGCTAGATGTTTTTCGACTTTATTGACTGCTTTTTCATCGATCAGAGGCCCAGTAGTAACCCCCTCTTCCAAACCATTACCCACTTTGAGTTTTTGGACAGCCGCTGCGAGCTTTTCGGCGAATTGATCATAAATACCTTCTTGCACATATAAACGATTCGCACAAACACAGGTTTGCCCTGCATTCCGGTATTTAGAAATAATCGCGCCCTGCACCGCTGCCTCGACATCCGCATCATCAAACACAATAAACGGAGCATTGCCACCAAGTTCCAAAGATAGTTTTTTGATAGTGGGAGCACATTGCTCCATTAACTTCATGCCCACTGCTGTCGAACCTGTGAAGGATAATTTGCGTACGACAGGACTCGCACACATCACATCACCGACTGCACGCGAGCCGTCCACATCAGCAGTCACTACATTAAATACACCCGCTGGGATCCCTGCTTGCGTAGCTAACTCCGCTAAGGCTAAAGCAGAAAAAGGTGTTTGTGGTGCTGGCTTTAACACCATCGTGCAGCCAGCAGCTAAAGCAGGAGCCGCTTTACGGGTAATCATCGCCGAGGGAAAATTCCACGGCGTAATAGCAGCAGCTACCCCAATTGGCTGTTTAATCACGACAATACGCTTATCGGTTTGATGCCCTGGTATCGTTTCGCCATAGATACGCTTAGCCTCTTCAGCAAACCACTCTACAAAAGAGGCTGCATAGGCAATTTCGCCACGCGCCTCGGCTAAAGGTTTGCCCTGCTCTAAAGTCATGATATGCGCTAACTCTTCCTGATTAGCCATCATTAACTCGAACCAACGACGTAAGCGGCTAGCTCGCTCCTTAGCAGTTAAAGCACGCCAAGCGGGCAAAGCGCTTTCAGCAGCATGAATAGCTTGTTGAGTATCTTCAGTACTCATGGCAGGCACTTCGCCTAAATGCTTATGTGTAGCTGGATTAGCAATGCTATAGCGCTGTTGGCTGACTGCATTGACCCAAGTACCATTAATATAAGCTTGTTGCTTGAACAGTTTCATCTCGTTGATTAACACATCGTACCTCTACAGGGTTGCGTGCTAGCCTAGCTAACTTGTTAAATAAAATTGACGATTTTCTTAAAAATGTTAAATTTATTTATCGCACAAATAACACTAGCTCGCAAGCATCTTGATAGACTTTGTCGTCACTCACATGCGCTGCTAATTGATTAGGGAATTAACTATTTTGAACGCTGCTCCTGCTCCAACCCAAGATGACTTTGATCTAGGTGCACGCCTACGCTATGTACGCCAAGCCGCTGGTTTATCTCAACGTGAATTAGCCAAGCGAGCGGGTATGACTAATGCAGCTATATCTGTTATAGAAAACAATCAAAGCAGTCCTTCAGTAGCCTCTTTAAAAAAAGTATTAGAAGTGATTCCAATGTCACTCACTGAATTTTTTGCACTAGAAACTCCTGCCGAATATAAAATTTTCTTCCAAGCTGACGAACTAGTACCAATTACTCAAGGTGCAGTGCAATATTGGCAAGTCGGTGATATGCGTCACCATAATCTACAAATTTTGTATGAGCGCTATACACCAGGAGCCGACACTGGCCGCAGCATGTTGCAGCATGATTCTGAAGAGGGTGGCATCGTTCTTGAGGGTACTCTTGAGCTTACTGTGGGTGACCGCAAAACCATCCTAAAACCTGGTGATGCTTATTTATTTGATAGTCGCCAACCCCATCGATTTCGCAATATTGGGAAAAATGACTGTGTGATTGTCAGTGCCTGTACTCCGCCTTATTTATAGGCTAATGCCTGCTAACCCTGCTTTTTATAGATACCCAAGCAATTGCTTAGCCAACTATTTATTTTCTGAATTTACCTTGACACTTTTTAGCTTGGGTACTAAAGCCAATAGTAATTAAGTTTTGGCGGCAATGCATCGGGGTCAATATATAGCAAAAATTAGTGTGGCGCCCTTATCGGCAAATGTACAGGCTTTAATAGGTACGAAAGCCGATAATATTAAAGAGTTTTCCAGTATTCGAGATGCGGTGGTAGCGTTTTTCAAGACTAACTCAGCGAAATATGAATTACGTGCGCAATTATGTACGCACATAGCGGCTATGCCGGTTGAGGATGTCTTATCCTATAGCCCTTGGCATACACTAGCAGCGCATTAACCACTTGGTTCAATCATGCGTATGCGCCTAAATCCATTCTTTCCGCTCCCACCCTGCAAAGCGCTGATCTTGAACATTGTTCAATTGAATCCTTAAACCATAAAGCCAGCAATAGTTAGCTAATTTTCCTGCCCACTAATTGAAGTTAAGCTCTTATTATAATCCTCTTATCCTGGCTTAAGGGCAAACTACAGGGATGAAGTCCAAGTCCGTAATCCGGACACATTCAGTCTCTCTTCCTCGTATAATTGCGTGTATGGAAGCTCAAGATTATTACCAAGCCTTGCTCAGTCACGATGCGCGTTTTGATGGACGCTTTTTCGTCGGTGTAACGAGCACAGGGATTTATTGTCGGCCGATTTGTCGGGTGAAAACACCGAGCGCAGCGAATTGTTTATTCTTTAATTCAGCGGCATTAGCAGAAGCGCAAGGTTTTCGTCCCTGTTTGCGTTGTCGTCCTGAGCAAGCACCTGGCTTTTCGCAAATGGATGCGATGCATACCTTGGCGCATCAAGCCGCACAACTGATCAAACAAGCGCAAGTGCAAGACACCGTGCAATTAGCTAGGCGTTTAGGTGTCAGTGAGCGGCATTTACGGCGCTTATTTCAGCAAGCCTTTGGTGTAGCGCCCAGTCATTATTTGCGCACTCAACGCTTATTAATGGCCAAAACTTTATTGACCGACACTCAATTGCCAGTGAATAAAATTGCGCTGTATGTGGGCTTTGGTAGTACAAGCCAGTTTTATCAACACTTCAAAACCTATTACCAACTCACTCCGAGCGATTGGCGACGCAACTCGCCACTACAAACAGGTGCTATGATTTTCAAATTGGCTTATCGACCGCCACTGGATTGGGCGCATTTATTGAGTTATTTCCAAACGCGCTGCATTAAAGGCGTGGAAATGGTGCGTGAGCAAGCCTATTTCCGCACGGTGGCTTTATTGGATGCACAAGGAAAGCTGCATGAAGGCTGGATTAGTATTAGTCCTGATTCCAAGCAAGCTGTTTTGCAACTCACGATTTCGGATAGTCTCGAAGCGGTGATTCCACAAGTCATTGCACGAGTGCGTTCGTTGTGTGATCTGGATTGCGAACCTGATGCTATTCATCAAGCTTTGGGTGAACTAGCTAATCCAGCCAGCGGTTTACGCGTACCTGGCGCTTGGGATGGCTTTGAGATTGCAGTGCGGGCGGTGATGGGGCAAGTCGTGACAGTCAAAGCGGCTTTGACCTTGGTTGGGCGCATTGCGGAATTAGCCGCGTGTAAAGTCGAAACACCCTATCCTGAACTCTATCAACGTTTTCCTTTAGCCCAAGACTTTCTCAAGCTCAGCGATGAAACTTTTAGGGCGCATAACATTCAAGCCCGTAAAGTTGAGATCTTACGCACTATCGCAAACCTGATAGTCCAAGGCGAATTAGTGCTGGATACCAGCGCGGATTATCCAAGCACTTATCAACAACTCTTAAAGCTCAAAGGGATTGGTCCTTGGACCGCTAGCTATATTGCGATGCGGTGTTTGCGTTGGCCAGATGCTTTTTTAGGCGATGATTATTGGATTAAAAAACTGCTAAACGTTAGTACTGCGAAACAAGCTGAAACGATTGCCCAACAATGGAAGCCGTGGCGCAGTTACGCGGTGATGTATATTTGGAGGAATGGCGCATGCACGTAATTGAATTTGCAACGGTTTTAGGCCAGACCATAGTGGCGGGCGATGAGCAAGGGTTGGCAGGGGTTTGGTTTCAGGATCAACGCCATTTTGCAGGGATTGAAAAAACTTGGATTCATCAAGAAACTCCACTGTTGCGCGCTGCCAAACAGCAGTTACTGGCCTATTTTGCAGGTGAATTGCAGCAATTTGAGTTGCCGCTAGCCCCCAAAGGAACGGCTTTTCAAGAGCGCGTTTGGCAGGCTTTGCAAGGGATTGATTATGGCTTTACTTGTAGCTATGGCGATATTGCTCATCAGCTCAATCAACCAAAAGCAGTACGTGCGGTGGGCGCTGCAGTGGGGAAAAATCCCTTGAGTATTATCATTCCTTGCCATCGGGTGTTAGGGAGTCAACAGCAATTGACGGGTTATGCAGGTGGCTTGGATAGAAAGCGCTGGCTATTGAATTTAGAACAGCGACAGGCGGGATTGATTTTAAAAGGCTAATCACGCCGCGCGATTTCACGATATAAAGCTTCAGGACTTACTCCCAATTGCTCGGCCAAGGTTTTCCATTCGCCTTTGGCAGGTAAGGTTTGATTATGCCAATTCAGCCAGCTATCCAAACGCGCTGCCACGGTTTTCAAAGATAATAGCTCGCTACGAAAACGTGCTTGTTGCACTTCACGCGCTAAATAATGGCTCCAATGAAAGGCTAATTCAGGGTCATTAGTGAGCTGTTTGAGTAGGGTAGTTTTAGGTAGCCTATAAACAGAAGTGGGCTGTTGTGCGCGGGCGTGACAATGATAATAAGTGGAATATAAAGACGCCTCTGCCAAAATACTCCCTTGCTTTGGCGCGTTGCAAAATCAAACTGCTACCGTCCGTTTGATAGCGAATCAGGCGTATTTCGCCGCTGACTACCCAGAATAAAAATCGGACTTTATCGCCTTGCTGAAATAACAAACTATCGGCACTGAGTTGATATTCTCTAGCGTCTGGCAGCTGTTGTAATTGTTCAATCAATAAACTCCACATGATAGTGATCATGTCATCTTTGCTGAGATATTGGCAAGCTTGTGTTCCTTATCTATTCCTTTGTTAGAGGTATTCATGAACCTGCGTTTGCCTATGTATTTAGCCCTGTTATTCATGACTTCCACGGGTTTTGCCCAAGATGATACGCGCCAGAAAGTGGAATTTCCGCAGATGGTGCAGCAACACATGCTGGCGAATATGCGCGATCATTTGCTGGCGCTTAGTGAGATTCAAGCACTGATGGCTGTCGCTGATTATGATAAAGCTGCCCAGATTGCAGAGCAGCGTTTGGGGTTGTCATCCTTGGATAATCATGGCGCGGCTCATATGGCGCAAATGATGCCAAAAGAGATGCAGGAAATAGGCAGTGAGATGCACAAAGCGGCTAGTCAATTTGCCATTAGTGTAGTGGATGCGGGTGCGAGCGGCGATCTTAAACCTGCTTTGAATGATTTGAGTAAACTGATGCAGCAATGTGTAGCTTGTCATGCTGCCTTTCGAGTGCACTAAATCGCACTAAATCGCACTAAAAGCCTTCGCTACCAAAAAAGTTGTAAACCGGCTCAAAACAAAAGCGATACAAACTGGCAGTACAAAATAATGGACGACTAAAGCATCCGTTTGCTCCACTAAGGCTAAAGGAATAAAAGAACGCAGCGAGATTAAATAAATAGCGATGACGATAAAACCCACTGCATCGAGTAATAAAGCCAGCAACACAGCCCAGAGTGAAAAGCTAAAAAATCCGTTCAGGATTAAAGTCAGTAGTAAAAAATTTAAGCAAATACTGATGACTGCGACCTTTTTCCTACCGGTATACCAATAATACCAATGGCTACGAAACCAATACATGCTCAACTAGACCCAGATTAATTGGACTTTATGGTAGCAATGCTCCATTAGGAATGCTTGTGACAATGCAGGCTTCAAGGTCTTCAACTTAGGCTAACTGCCGCTGAAGAAATCGACTGATATCGGTATACACTTGCAAATATTCAGCTTCATGCAAAAGCTCATGGCGTAGCCCCGCATACTCATGCATCTCAACGGAATAATTTAAGTTTTTGAGTTTTTGCACAAAGCGGCGTGTCCCCTTGCCAAAACCCGTCACTGGATCTTGCGCACCCCAAATCACCAAGATCTTCAAGTCCGGCTCAAGCTTTCTTAACTCTGACTCCGCAAACGCTTCTTGCATAAAGCCAAACATTTCCACGTAATACTTTGGGCATATCTGATAGCCACATAAGGGATCACTAAGATAAGCTTGCACATTGTCCGGATTAGTACTCAACCAATCGGAGGCAGTCTTGTTCGGGCGAAATGAGCGGTTATAGGTTTTGAATAGTTGTGAGAATATTGAAGGCTTGGTGGCACGTAAACGCTGCTCTAAGCGTGCAGCTTGATAGCCTAGACGTAGGCATCCACACTGGATTAACCGGCAAACCACAAAGAATTAACAAAGCCACATGCTGATACTGCTCGGCATAGCGTAAAGCTAAAGCCGACCCCATGCTATGCCCAAATAACACATTGGGTAAATCATTGGCAAAGCTCTGGAAAAACTCGCTGATGGCTGTAAAGCTTGAGCTTAAGCCATCAGTACCGAAATCACCTAACTGGTCGCTTATTTTTTCAATACCATGTCCGGGCAAGTCGAAACTAATCACATTCCCACCCTGCTCGCTGAGGTAGTTAGCAAAAGCCCGATAGCGCCTCCCATGTTCCTGCATACCGTGTACTATCACTAGATTAAAGCACGCAGTGGTTTTTGCTGGAAAATATTGATATTGACGCACAGCATCTGCCTCTCTTAGACCCATGTACTAAGCATAGTGCAAGCTCAAGTCGACACTAATAATTGCTTAGATAATTGTGCTTCTAGCTCTAGATTAAATTTATGTGCACACTGCATATGCTCACGCATCAAGCGCTCGACCGCTACTGCATCTTGAGCACGCAAGGCATTCACTAATTCTTGGTGATAATGCAAATTCGATTTGGAAAACTCACGTTGCTCTGGCAAGTGGACTTTTTTAAAAATCACCAAATCTTTAAGTAGATCATTTAAGAAACGCCCAATAAATCCTAAGAGTGGATTACCACAGCGCTCCGCTAGCAAACTATGAAAATCCAATTCTGCAATCCGCTGTTCTAAGCGCTGCTCCATACTATCGGCAATCGGAGCACATACATTCGTGAGCCGCTCTAATTCGTTTAAATCGTCTGCTGATAATTTATCCACCACTAAGCGAGCAATTTCTGGCTCAACCAGATCACGCAGCTCGTAAATATCGGGGCCAGTCGGGTGCTGAAAATGTAGATAATTCCTTAGCATTTGTGAAGCCAAAGCATAAGGTACTTGTACCAAAACTGCCCCACCATTAGGGCCTGTCTTTATACTCACTAAGCCCTGCACTTCTAAAGATTTAAGCGCTTCACGTACTGTACCTTTAGCGCAATCAAATAGTTCCATTAAAGCTTTTTCATTCGGCAAGCGTTCGCCGGGCTGAAGATTGCTCACTACCACCCAACGTTTGACTGCCTCAACAATCTGATCAGCCCGCTTAACTCGTTTTACCGCACCGCCACTAGCGAGCAATTTATCCGTCACTACAATTTCAACACTCTTATTCATTTGGCCTCATTCTTGGATGATTTTTACCATGCTAACTCAAATTTAGTTTAAGTTTAAAATAAAACTTGATTTCTACTATTTATTATAATAAATAGCATAATTATCTTTGGACTTTAGCAGTATTTGGAGGAATCAGCATGCAAGCCTTTCAATGGGATGACCCTTTACTCTTTAATCAGCAACTTAGCGCTGATGAGCAACAAATTCGTGATGCAGCACGTGCCTATTGCCAAGAAAAGCTACAGCCCCGAGTGCTGATGGCCTCGCGTGAAGAACGTTTTGATCGTGAGATTATGAATGAGCTTGGCGAGTTAGGCATGTTGGGGGCAACGGTGGCTGAGGAATATGGTGGTGCAGGTTTGAGCCATGTTGCTTATGGCTTAATTGCACGCGAAGTCGAACGAGTCGATTCAGGTTATCGTTCAGCCATGAGTGTGCAATCTTCACTGGTCATGTATCCGATTGAGTCTTATGGTAGCGAAGAACAAAAACGCAACTACCTGCCGCGCTTAGCCACAGGTGAGATTGTCGGCTGCTTTGGCTTAACCGAACCCAATCACGGTTCAGACCCCGGCTCGATGATTACACGCGCCAAAAAAGTCGAGGGCGGCTATAGCTTAAGTGGGCAAAAAATGTGGATCACGAATAGCCCGATTGCGGATATTGCGGTCGTTTGGGCAAAATCGGAAGCACATAGTCATAAGATTCGCGGCTTCCTTGTTGAGCGTGGGACTAAAGGTTTTAGCACCCCGAAAATTCACGGCAAATTGTCTTTACGTTCTTCTATCACGGGTGAAATTGTCTTAGATGAAGCGTTTGTCCCTGAAGAAAATCTCTTACCAGATGCTTCTGGTTTAGCGGGGCCGTTTGGTTGCTTGAATAAAGCCCGCTTTGGAATTGCTTGGGGTGTGTTAGGTGCGGCTGAATTCTGTTGGCAGGCTGCACGGCAATATACCCTAGACCGTATCCAATTTGGCCGCCCCTTAGCCGCGACGCAATTAGTACAAACTAAACTGGCGAATATGCAAACTGAAATTACCTTAGGTCTGCAAGCTGTACTCCAAGTGGGGCGTTTAATGGATCAAGGTACGTGGTCACCTGAAATGATTTCTCTGATCAAACGCAATAACTGTGGCAAATCTTTGGATATTGCGCGGGTTGCGCGTGATATGCATGGTGGTAACGGGATTTCTGACGAATATGGGGTGATGCGCCATATGGTCAACCTTGAAACGGTGAATACCTATGAAGGGACTTATGATGTGCACGGCTTAATTTTAGGACGTGCACAAACGGGTATTCAGGCTTTTGCCTGAATCCTACCGCCTCACTCATCAGTCTTGAATGGGGCGATTCGCACAAGACCGTTAAACCTCGCTGGCTTCACTCACCACTGCGAAACCCACATCCAACGCCTCAAAATGTTTGCGTCCACAATAAATTTTTTCAGCCTCCCCTACACGCCCACTCTTCGCCTTAAAAGTACTACCCTTGGTTTCACGCACAAAATAAACTTTTTCTTGATCCTGATGCTTTACTATCGCCCAATCAGGATTGTATGAACCAATCGGTGTCTCAATTTTGAACCAAGACGGTAGTTTAACAAACAGCTTAATATCCTCTCTTTTATCCAATGCTTCAGCAAATTGCCGCTCTACCTCAGAATCATAAGATATTGTTTCAAAAATAGATTTTTGAACCCGAATACACTGCTCAAAGTATTCTTTAAGATCATCGTCCTCAAATAGCCCCATACGATAATAAGTCTCTCCTACCGTAAGCTTTTCGTACTCAATGCCATTAATCATCAGTTTATGCAGTTCTTTTTTAATCAGTGCTGCCACTTCATCCATAAACCGTTGTGGATTCACCGCGAACTCAGCAACGCGCCCACTGCTTTTAATAATCTCCACCAGTGTTCGTCGGGTTAATTCCGTTTGTTTTTGTAGATAGGCCAATAGATCAGGCAAGCTACCTGTATAGGCAATGGTTACATCCTGATTACGAATATTGGTAGTCGTCACACCTTTAGTTTCAACACTCACCCTATCCTCACGGTACACCACCTTGACTACCTCCACTTTAGGCATGACACGAATGGCATTAGCGCAAGCATCAACCAAATCAGCCGTTTTATAATTCACGTTATAGGTTGTTTTGTGCTTAATTCGCTCCCACAAGATTTCAAAATCGGGATCAAGAAAAACTTGTTTGTTGAGCTTCATTTTCTTAGGCTCTTCATCTCTACGAACATGGCGTGACAGCTCATAGCTTTGTAAGACTTCAATCACTGCCGATTCTTGGTGAGCAAAATCAGCCGATAAGCCCAAGGTAAAATCCTGTTTGCTTGGGGTAAACTTATCAGTAATTTTTCCGTTTTTATCCAAAATGCCATTGTTTACTAACTCAGCAAATACTTGCTGGGCTTGTTCGGTATCCAAGGCTTTCTCTTCACCGTCCACCATCGTGACAAGATTCTTAAAAGCGTGTACGGGCACTTTGCCAAAGGTCACACCACAATCCTCTTCGTATTCTTTTTGCAGATTCGCCGCAAAAGCGTCATAGCTTTCATTGGCAATAATGGTGAGTTTGTTAATCGCATCATCAAAGACTCGCACACCATCTTTGTTGACAGGTAAGCGCAAGCCACGCCCAATCTCTTGACGTTTTTTGGTAACGGATTGCGTTTCATTGAGCGTACAAATTTGAAAAACATTAGGATTATCCCAACCCTCACGCAAGGCAGAGTGCGAAAAGATGAACTTCAATGGCGTATCCATTGATAACAGCTTTTCTTTCTCCCTCATAATCAAGCTATAGGTATCATCGTCCGCTTGTGTACTCCCATTGGTGTCTTTGAGTTCGCCTTTTTTATCCGCCGAAAAATAGCCATTATGCAGGGCTTCAACGGGGTGCAGTCCTAAACCTTGATACTGTGGTAAGGCGATTAGCTTGTTGTAATGCGTTTCAAATTGCTCAGCAAACTTCCCTTTTTGAGTTTTTCCCTCTTGATCGTAAACACGATAGTT
>SSFA01000015.1 GCA_008015155.1 Thiothrix sp. | reverse complement strand
GTAAGAAGATTATGTAATTTTATTCCTAGTAATTTATTTAAAACAAACAATACTAGCAATATTAGAATGGTAATAAATACTATTGTAATCGCCTCAACGAGGAAATTTGGTCTTAAAAATAAAAAAGCTGCAAAAAATCCATAATAAATAAGAAAACCTGTAATTAATGTTTGTATTAATCTAGTTGTGAATAAATCACTATCCTTCCATAATCCTAGACTTCCTCCTGAAAGCTCTATTCCAGTAGAAGTAAGTAAAACATTAATCACACCTGATTGATTAAATATCTGATCATAGAAATAGAGTGCTACTATTGTGACGTATGTAGCATATCCGATTAGTGACTTTTTAATATCGATTAGAAAAAGCTCTCTCGCTGACCACCTAGTTATAAATAAGAGTATTAAGCTTGATATTGAGGCGAATAGACTCAATAGTAGCATAGAGGAATATATCTGAGCTGATATTTGAGATGAAATCTTTGTATACAGTCCTGCCGGGCCACCAGCATTAATAATCATGGCAAAAGAAAGTAGGAAGGCTACTATTGAAACTAGCAATAATATTATTAGCATCATTATTATGGTTTTCTTTTTATGCATGATTATTAGCATACCTTATCCAATAATTTTATCTTCATTAACAGCAGGGATTGCAAACTAACTGCCTGCTAGTCGCTCAAGATTTTTCTTAGTGTTTGAGCTGAATAAAACAGGAGCGTACAAACGCCCTACCCAGCTTTTGGTTGACAACAGCCGTTATGATCCACTGACTGGTAGAATTGACCAGTCGATAACAGAAAGAAAATGTCCTCGGGATTAACTAACGCTACCGCTTGTTTGATGATTGGTGCTTGGAGGTGGGTTTTCCTTTGCTTCCAACATCAGCTTTAGCTCTCGGCGGCAATCCCGTATGCTGGGTCAACACCGTCCCTTTCTTCGGCTGACTCCCCTGTACTTTCTTCTCACTCGCTACCGTCTGAGCCTGATTCACTTTCGGCTTATTTCCCGCTTTCTGTTCAGTGCGCTTCTGATGCGCCTTATCGCTATTCTTGCGGCGATGTGAAACATACTCCAATGCTTCCTCACCTTTTTTATAATGCGGAATCAGTTGGTTTTCACCGTCGCCAATCAATTCTTGACGTCCCATATTGGCAATGGCTTGGCGTAATAGCGGCCAATTTTTCGGGTCGTGCCAGCGTAAAAACGCTTTATGCAGTTTGCGCTGTTCGGGCGATTTGGCAGTTTGGACTTTTTCGCTTTTATAGGTGACTTGATGCAGCGGGTTTTTCTCGCTGTAGTACATGGTGGTCGCGGACGCCATTGGCGAGGGGTAAAACGCTTGTACTTGGTCAGCACGGAAGCCATTTTTCTTCAACCACAGCGCGAGGTTGAGCATATCCTCGTCGGTAGTGCCGGGGTGAGCAGCGATAAAATACGGGATTAAATACTGCTCTTTGCCCGCTTCTTTGCTGTATTTTTCAAATAAGCGCTTAAATTCATCATACGCACCAATCCCCGGCTTCATCATCTTAGACAGCGGCGCTTCTTCCGTATGTTCCGGTGCGATTTTCAAATAGCCGCCGACATGATGGGTGACTAATTCTTTAATGTATTCAGGGTCTTTCACCGCTAAGTCATAGCGCAAACCGGAGCCAATCAGCACTTTTTTAATGCCGGGGAGGCTGCGCGTTTCGCGGTATAAAGCTTTGAGTTCGGCGTGGTTGGTGTTCAAGTTTTGGCAAATGCCCGGATACACACAGCTCGGTTTGCGGCAGGAGGCTTCGATTTTCGGGTCTTTGCAGGCGAGGCGATACATATTCGCGGTGGGACCACCCAGATCAGAAATCACGCCAGTAAAGCCTGGTACTTTATCGCGGATTTCTTCCACTTCGCGCACGATGGATTCACGCGAACGGTTTTGAATAATGCGTCCTTCATGCTCAGTAATCGAGCAGAAAGTACAGCCACCAAAGCAGCCGCGCATAATATTCACCGAGAAGCGAATCATTTCATAGGCGGGAATTTTCGCGCCCTGATAGGAAGGATGCGGCAGGCGCGCATAGGGCAAACCAAACACATAATCCATTTCCGGCGTGCTTAACGGAAACGGTGGTGGATTAATCCATACGTCTTGATTGCCGTGTTTTTGCACTAAGGCGCGTGCATTGCCCGGATTGGTTTCCAAATGCAACACGCGATTGGCGTGCGCATACAGCACTTTGTCTTTACTGACTTTTTCAAACGAGGGCAAGCGAATCACAGTTTTGCCACGCTCTAAACGCGCACGCGGATGGAAAGTGAGTTTATGCTCATCAGGGCGTTTGCTGCGCGGGTCTTGGTACTCAAACCACTGCACATTGCGCTTCTCAATCTCGCATTCGTCCATCTCGGTGGTATTCAGATACGGATTAATAATGCGGTCGATTTTGCCCGGCTGATCGACGCGGGTGGAATCAATTTCCATCCAGTCTTCGGGCGAGCCACGGCGAATAAAGGCTGTGCCGCGTACATCAGTCAGCTCAGCAATTTGCTCGCCTGCCGCCAAACGATGCGCCACTTCAATAATGGCGCGTTCCGCATTGCCATACAGCAATAAATCGGCAGCAGCATCCACCAAAATCGAGCGCCGCACTTGCTCTTGCCAATAATCGAAATGGGCAATGCGCCGCAAAGACGCTTCAATCCCACCCAACACAATCGGCACGTCCGCATAGGCTTCTTTGCAGCGCTGCGAATACACCAAAGACGCACGATCAGGGCGCTTGCCACCGACATTATTCGGCGTGTAGGCATCGTCGGAACGAATCTTGCGATCTGCTGTATAGCGGTTAATCATCGAATCCATATTGCCCGCCGCGACCCCGAAAAATAGATTCGGTTTGCCTAAGGCCATGAACGGCTCTTTGGAATGCCAATCGGGCTGGGCAATAATCCCGACGCGGAAACCCTGAGCTTCCAACACCCGACCAATCACCGCCATGCCAAAGGATGGATGATCCACATAGGCATCGCCCGTGACTATGATGATGTCGCAGGAATCCCAGCCGAGCTTATCCATCTCCGCGCGTGACATCGGTAGAAAAGGTGCAGTGCCAAAACATTCCGCCCAGTATTTTGGGTGATCGAATAAAGGCGTGGCACTAACTGGGCTAATGGGGTGTGCTGCGGACATGGTGCTGATACTGAGTAAAAAGGTGGGGTATTGTAGCAGGTTTGTAAGGCGCTAGGTCAAAATATGATTTCTAATGTGGAATAGGTTTACCTCTCAATAAGTACTTAAATCATATAAAAATCTTAAAAAACAACCTTACCAATAAAATAAGTAGTTTATACTCACTGATGGTTTTTTACTATATCATAACGACTTCGCATAAAAGCAGGATTTATGGATGCGCCAGGTCGAAATCGAAAATCAGCTAAGGGAAGTAGTAAGCAGATTAATTACTGAAGTAGATTTGGCTACTGACCAAGGTAGATTAGATATTAATCTAATATCAGAAGATGCTTGGATTCCTATTCTTAAAGAAGTTTACCAATGCCCAAATCTAATCAATCTGAATAGAAAGCATAAAAACTTTCCTGGCATCGATCTCGGTGATGAGCAAGATCGTGTAGCCTTTCAAATAACATCATCCATAGACCTAGAAAAAGTTAAGTCTACACTAGAGCAGTTTAAAAAACGCAACTATAAAAACTCTTTCGATGAACTATACATATTTACTTTGAGAAAAAAGCAAAAAAGCTACTCACAAGATATAATTAATAAAATAATAGAAAGCAATATAGTATTTGATGCCAAAAGACATATAATTGATCCTGGAGATGTTTTAGCTGCTGTTACTAGCCTACGTCTTCCAGCACAAGAAAGAATATTACAGGAGTTTCGCACAATTTTAGGCGATGTAGAAGCATCAATAAAAAACATCAATGCTCCTCAATCCATACCTTATATTCTCGTATCAAACCTAATAAAGATCACACTACCAACTACGCTTTATGCTGCAGAACTTCTTATTGATGAAAAAAACATATTAGCAAAAGCTGAAATTAACTTTGGTTACAAGAATAAATATCCAAACAAACATACTATTGTCAGGTTTGCATTCAAAAATGCTGGCTATGATTTTAATGGTTGGGTATTATACGAAAATCGCATATTTTCCTTTTATAATGTAGAAACTGATATGAGGTTTAAGACCATAATAGATAATGGAACTATAGAGGAGTTAAAATCAGAAGAAATAGCTCATCATGAACTATTAGAGTATCAGAACTTATTTAAGTACCTTATGAGAGATACCCTTAGAGACCAATTATCATATTTTAATATAAATTGGAATAGAGATTATAATCAATTTTACTTTTTACCTACCGCCAATGATAACGATCAAAGAAAAGAGGAATGGATAGGAAAAAAGCTAGCAAAAAGGAGCGTATATGAAAAAAAATATCAGACAAAAGACCCTACCAAAATAGCATTCTTTAAACATCTTGCATTTGACATTTCATTTTTAAATTTTGAATTAAATTGGTACGCAACAATCACACCAACTTGGTACTATACAAAAAACCTATATAAAAAGAACTACTTCCATGATGATTTATTGTCAAAGCAGAAACGCCTTGAGCATAATCACTCAGTAAGAGATCAGGTCAGATTTCTTGGATACTATCTCACTAAAAATTGTAGTGAAAAGTCTATAATTAGTTTTGATGAGTTAGTTGAATTTCAATGCGTTTCAACTGTGGAATTAGAAGAAAACGAGGACTTGTCATATTCCATAGAGGAAGATATTGATGAAAATTAAGATTCTTGAAGAACCTAAATTAGAGTTTGCTAATGGTACTCATATCTGCCCTAAAGCAGGTATTGAAACACTTGGTGTTTATGATAAAAACGATCAATTTAGGCAAAATGAACTCCGATTGGGCATTGTGGGACGCGGTGAAGGAGTTGATTTACTAGATTTGTGGCTTGCACGATGTCAAGACGGAATAGAAGCCAAAGAATCTAAGTATTCCAACTTATTTAGAGGTTTTGGAGGTTTTACTCAACATTATGGGGTTTTTTCCATATTTCTCTATGGCTCTGCCCTTACTAGAACAATTCAAAAGTCAGAGATTAATAAAACTCTAAAAATTGCTTCGAGAGAAGAACGAATCATTTCTTGTGTTAACCTATACTTTGAGCAAATTAGATTTCTAGCAGAGCATAGACCCGTAGATGTAATTATTTGTGTTATTCCTAATGACATGTTTGATGCTCTAACAAAAATGAAAGAAAAATCTAATTCAGAAGACTATAATGTAGATATTGAGGATAATTCCATTATTCCTAATTCTTTAGAGCACAATTTTCGTCGTATGTTAAAAGCTAAAACTATGCATCTCGGAAAACCACTGCAACTAGTATTAGAAAAATCATTACTATTTGAGAAAAATAATAAAGGTCAACAAGATGCGGCTACTAGAGCATGGAATTTTTGTACGGCATTATATTACAAGGGAAATAAAACTATTCCTTGGAGATTGGTTGAGGAAGCTCATAAACCAAAAACTTGCTATATAGGCATTGGCTTTTATAAAAGTCGAGATAATGAAACAATCTCTACTAGCCTAGCACAAGTTTTTGATGAGTTTGGTCATGGAGTTATTTTGAGAGGCTCACCTGTTCAATTAGATAAACAGGATAGACGCCCTTATATGAATGAACTACAATCATTTGACCTACTTATGAATGCATTAAATGAATACGATCATGCTCTGATGCAAATGCCAGCTCGTGTAGTAATACATAAATCTAGTAATTTTAGAAAAGAAGAAATAGATGGATTTACCAGTGCAATAGAAAATAAAGGCATACGTCTGAAGGATTTTGTAACTATTTTAGAATCTAAAATAAAACTTTATAGTTATGATCAATACCCACCAATCAGAGGAACACTTTTATCATTAACTGAAAACAAAGCTATTTTATATACAAAAGGTGCTGTTAATTTCTATAAAACATATCCCGGAATGTATGTTCCATCTCCTCTAGAAATTCGCGCCTATGAGCATGACTCATCTCTTGAGGATTTATGCAAAGAAATTCTTGGTCTTACTAAAATGAATTGGAATAACACGCAATTTGACGGGCGATACCCAATTACCCTTGAATGCTCAAGAAAAGTAGGAGAGATAATGAAATATATATCACCCACTGAAAAACCCCAAGTTAGCTATAGTTTTTATATGTAGGGTTCATAAGATTTTACTTTACTGATGAATCTTAAAACGGTTATCTCGTAAACAAACCCAAATATTCCCTAAATACAAACAATCTATTTCGACGTTGACCTGTAACCTCAACCAAGACTCCATAACTAACCAAGTCATTAATCAACGTACCTGCTGTATTAGGCGTAGTATCCAGCAACGTAATTACTGATTTGATATCGACAATAGGCTTTCGATATAAGTAACGCATTAATTGCTGTGCATGTCCTTGTCGTCTTACACTGAATCGAGGCAATACGTCTCTATCAATACGCTCTTTAAGCCCTAAAATACTCTTAAATACGGCAATAGACGATTGAGCGGTTTCCACCACACCTTGCAGAAAAAATACTAACCATTCCTGCAGATGATGACCTTGCCGAACAGCCATTAGGTGATCAATATAAGCTGTTTTATGGCGCTCAAAATAATCTGACAAATATAAGGCAGGTTTACTAAGAATGTGCTCAGCGGCTAAATACAACGGAATGAGCAAACGCCCTAAGCGTCCATTGCCATCTAAAAAAGGGTGAATGGTTTCAAATTGATAGTGAGCAATCGCAATTTTAATTAAGGGTGAAACGTAGTGAGTATCATCATGTAAAAACTTTTCTAAGTCACTCATAAGCTCTATCACATGCTCATGATGTGGAGGCACAAAGATTGCGTGCTTTAAACTCATGCCAATCCAATTTTGACTAGCACGAAACTCACCAGGTAATTTAGTTTCTCCCCGCACGCCCTGTAATAAAATACCATGCACTTCTTTAAGCAAACGATTAGATAAGGGTAAATGCTGTAAACGTTCAACCGCATAGTTTAAGGCTTGAATATAATTCTGTACTTCTGCCCAATCATCTCGTTTTTCGGGTGAAACATCCTCAGCATTTTTAAACACATCTTCAACATTGGTTTGTGTTCCTTCAATACGACTAGAGTAGGTCGCCTCCTTAGCCACATACATCTGAATGAAGAAATCCACATCAGGCACTAACTGAGAAAAAGCATTCAATTCCCCCAGCGCTCGATCAGCCTGACTGAGTATCTGTTGCACCATAGGATCATCAATCACCCAAGCGTGATTAATCCTTGTGGGCAAAAAACTTTGATATTGGTACTGTGGCTCGTATTGCCCAGCATGATACTCGGCTAAGTTCATATTTCAGAAAACCATCATTTTCCTACAATAATAAAAATTATAGTGTAGATGCTGACATTAAACTATTTTTTATTTCAGAAAAAAGGATATTTTTTACAATAAAAATCTATCTCAGCAACGATTAGTGTAAGTTTTATGCAGAACCAAAAATCGGTTTGGCGCTTAACGGGGTGATACGTGCTGACATGGTAATGCTACTACTAAAGATGGGGCGTTGTAGCGCAGTTTTGGTGGAGTGTGTGGATTGCTTAATTTTGGTGGGGAGTAAGTTACCGGTAGCTTATTACACTACAGAGCTAGGAAGCAAGTTAGCTTAAAATGAGTGATGGAACTAATACATCCAACAGCCTATCTGAATGGAAAATGGAGAGCTACTATGCGCTTACTACTTCTATTTGTTATTTTCATCGCTACAAGTTCGTTGGTTCAAGCTGGGGAAACTAACCAAGCTACTTCACCTTTATTATGCCCCAAAATCATAGAAGGTCAGAATGAGGGAGTAGATTGCTGGCGAAACAGTTTTCTGACTGCCATTGCTGACTCTGATTATGTAAAAGTTAACCAATGGCTTGAGCAAGAGAGCATTAAAAAAGTGGTAGCAGATTCTTTTGCCAGTGACTTTCTGGGTATGTTGTTCTGTAAAGCATATCCAGAGGCTAAGGACACTACAAAATCAGAAACAGATTTCCAAGGCGGAATTACACTTAAACCAGAACATCGACAATTATTCATCAGAATAACTGACCAATTGTTGGCGATGGGAGCTTCCTTTGAAAGAATGCCCAGTCAGCAAATTGTCACCACATTGTTTTGTGCCGTGAACAATCGTGATAGCGATATGCTCGATTATATTCTGACACGTACGAATGTAGCTGGAAAAAAAGCACTTAATGGCTGCTTGTATGAGGGCACAGGCGCATCGTATGTACCTATTAGAACTGTTGAAAACGACGATTTAGCTTCTGCCCAAGTCTTACTACAACATGGAGCATCCCTTAATTATCGAGAGATGGAAACGACGCCCCTGATACAGGCTTTGAAGCTAGGCAAGTTTTCAATGGCGGAATGGCTCTTGGATATGGGCGCATCGGTCTACGAAACCGACACAGGGCATTGTGATGGCAAACTGCCTGCTGCCTATGCTCGCGACATTCCACCTGAAGAATATGTGCGGGACTCGCTGATAGTGCGGATTGAGTCACTCATGCAAGTAATGCCTAATCCTTGTAAAAAGCGATAGCGGTGCGATCAAAGGGACTTAAACTCAATTTATGTTAAACTTTTCCCAATGCAACTAAGTCCTGAGGTCATCATGCAGTGGCAAGAAATTTGTGAAAATCCACTCCTACAAAATCTACCCTTTAAAATTGAAACCAATAAATGGGGCAAGCTTGAAATGAGTCCAGCTAGCAATGAGCACGGTTTGTACCAATCCATGATTATTAAATTAATGTTCAAATTTGCTGTTGGCGGTGATTCTTTAACAGAGTGTAGCGTGCAAACCTCAGATGGAGTAAGAGTGGCGGATGTAGCCTGGGGAACTTATGAGTTTTTCAAACGCAATGGCCGCGCGAATCCTTATTTAGAATCACCTGAAATAGTGGTGGAGATTTTATCGCGCTCCAATACCCGCCAAGAAATGGCTGAGAAAAAAGAATTGTACTTCGCAAGGGGTGCTAAAGAGTTTTGGATGTGTGATCGCAATGGTGAAATGACTTTTTTAAATAATCATTCCGAACTTTTAAAAAGCGAGATTATTCCAAAATTCCCCAAGCAGATTTCGATTGATTTTGCTTAGAAGTAAAATATAAAAATAGTGGAAATATCGGTTATTTTTCTGGATCACAACTCCACTAACCCCGCTGAAGGCACTAAATTCAAAGCACTTACCGCTTTTTGCACATCATTAGGCCACAGCCATAAACGATACGCGGGTGGAATTTGGAAATATTGCTCTGGCCCATACAACAAGCGCATGCGCATATCGGCACAATAACGTGAGCGCCAGGCATAACGCTCCGAAGAACGCAGCGTTTTGCCTTCCACTAAAGCTTTACTAATAGCATAAAGCTTTTCACACATCCGGTATTCGTAGGCAGGCATGGTGAGTGTTTCTGCCCAAATACCCTTTTTTTCTTCATAGGCCGCTACCGCTAAATGTAAATACAGCGGCAAGTCCAACTCACCCGGAATATTTGGAAAAATAATAAACGGGCTAGCCCAGCCTTGTGCGATTAAATCTAAATTAAAAGTCGAGCGTTCTAAGCGGTTTAAACTAGCTAATTCAGCTGCTGAATAGTTAGGGGCGACATAAGCTAATAAACGATGATTAGGATCGAAAGCTTGATCAGCAGTACGAATAAATAAATTGCGCTTCGAGCCTGTTGCACGGGTTAAGCGGCGTTCGATATTTGCCTTAGCAAATTCGCTAGCAGCCTTGCCTTGCTGATATTGCAAACTGCCTGCATTAGCTGCTTCCAACTTAGGCAAAATATAATCAGCAAACGCTTGGGTCACTGGCGCTTTGCCTTGATGAATCCATTGCGCAAGCTGCACAAAAGCTTCGTCAACTTTACACGCCCCTGCTTCGGAGTGCGCTGTTACTTCCGGCGTATCGACCGACAACATGCGAATTGGCATACGCACCGTGGGTGTATCGCCATCCGATACATCCACCAAGGCACGCGCTCCCAGACTCGGCAGGTTTTCTCCTGCGGGAGTCCAGAAAATTTGAATGGGATCGACCATAGTAAGCCCGCTGATTTTGATTAAAATCTATCTATTAGATATAGCGCAGTTTTAAGCGGACTCCCGACAAATTTTCAAATATTGCGCCACCACACTATCTATACCTTGCTCAAGACATTCGACCATTAAGGCATGACCGATGGAGACTTCTTTAATATCAGGGATTTGCAAAAAGCGCGGCAGATTTTGTAAATCCAAATCATGCCCCGCATTCACTGCAATGCCTAAAGCTTGAGCGCGCTTGGCTGTATCGGCATAACCTTGCCACACAGCATCGCTTTTATGCTTGCCAAAATGAGCCGCATAGGACTCGGTATACAGCTCAATGCGTTCAGCACCTGTGGCGGGTATCAATTCGACTTGCTCAAGGCTGGGGTCTAGGAAAATCGAGGTGCGAATACCTATCGCTTTAAAGCGGCTGCAAATCGCCTTTAATTGTTCCCCGTGTTTTTGTACATCCCAGCCATGATCGGAAGTGAGTTGATCGGGTGCATCAGGGACTAAAGTGCATTGAGCAGGACGTGTTTGCTCTACCAATTGCAGAAAATCCTCAGAGGGATAGCCTTCAATATTGAACTCAATCGGGCCGCCATAAGGCAATAGCTTCGCTAAATCATAAGTATCTTGGCGGGTAATATGTCGCTCATCTTGACGCGGATGTACCGTGATTCCTTGCACTCCCAAGGCAATAAATTTCTTAGCAAACTCCACGACATTCGGGAAATCACGGCCGCGTGAGTTGCGCAGTAAAGCGATTTTATTGAGATTTACACTGAGTTGGGTCATAGAATTCTAGTTCTCTTCGACAAAGCTGCTTAGCACAGCTGGATAATAAATGATGGCTAGGTTTGACAACTTGCCTGCGAACTTAGCCTAGCTCAAGAGCCTGCAAGCTTGATGGGCTAACAACATAATACACCTGATTTTTACTGCGAACATTGCAGGCCACCAGAATTTCTGACTTGATATAGCCATCAGCCAAGATAAGGAAAGATATCATGCTTAAGCTACTCACTGGCCATAGTCAAGATTTAGGTGGTTTTTCTGTACGCCGCTTACTCCCACATCAAGCTCAACGCGCTATAGGACCTTGGGTGTTCTTTGATCATATGGGGCCTGCTGAATTCGCACCCGGCGCAGGGATTAATGTCCGACCCCATCCGCATATTAATTTAGCGACAGTGACTTATTTATTCGCTGGTGAAATCCTACATCGTGATTCTTTAGGCAGCCTCCAAGCGATTCGTCCTGGTGATTTGAATTTAATGATTGCAGGGCGCGGCATTGTGCATTCAGAGCGTGAAACGGAAGAGGCTAAGCAACAAAATCGCCAGTTGCATGGCTTACAACTCTGGCTAGCTCTACCGGAATCAGCTGAAGAAGTTAATCCGGAATTTATTCACTATCCCTCTGCAAGCTTACCAGCGCTCAATCTGCAAGGAGTAGCACTACGTGTCTTAATCGGCAGTGCCTATGGAGTTAGCTCGCCTGTTAAAACCCTCTCACCCACTCTTTATGTCGAAGCAGACTTAAAAGCTGGACAAAGCCTAGCTTTGCCGGAGGGTGTGGCTGAATTAGGTATTTATGTCGCCTCTGGACAAATAGAACTAGGTGAACAGTCTTTAGCCAGCTACAGCCTCGCGACCCTAGAGGCTCCGTATCAAGCGGAGATCCGTGCACAGACGGACAGCCATATTGCCATGATCGGGGGTGAGCCACTGGGCAAGCGTTATATGTGGTGGAATTTCGTATCGAGTCGCAAAGATCGAATCGAGCAAGCCAAGCACGAATGGCAACATAAAGAATTTCCACTCGTGCCCGGTGATGAGGAGGAGTTTATTCCCTTGCCTAGCAGCTAAACGTCATGTTGGGCGCGCTGTTCTGCGCTCCAAGCATTATCTTGCTCTTGCTGCTGGCGTTGAATCCGATCCGCTTGCAGCAACTCTATGACTTCATCGCGGGCTTGTTGAGAGATCGAGATATATTTTTTCGATCCCAACTCAAAATCACTTAAGCGTTGATTCGTCTCTTGATCATGCTGGGCAAATTGCAAAGCCTTACGCCGAGCCTGATAAGCGCGCATGCCTAATTCTTGTAAAACCCTTTCGCCTAAATGGAGGGAGCCTAAGAATAATTCACGCTCAATATGATCCACACCCAAGCGCTGTAATTCATGGTAATGCACTACATCATAAGCGCGCGCATAGATTTTTAAGTTGGGAAAATTGTGCTTAGCCATTTCAACAATTTTATTAATGGTCGCACGGTCATCGACCGCAATTACTAACAATTTAGCTTTAGCTGCTCCCGCGGTATGTAGGAGATCATCACGGGTAGCATCACCATAAAAGATTTTAAAGCCAAAGCGCCGCACTCGTTCAATATGGGTAGCACTATGATCTAGTACGGTGACAGCGAACCCATTGGCTAGCAATAAACGCGCGACAATCTGCCCAAAACGCCCAAAGCCGGCCACGATCACTGGATTATGTTGTTCATCCATTGGTTCTTCATGTAATTCTGCCTCGCCCTGTTCAAACAATGGTTGTACTAAGCGCTCATTTAATAGAATCAGAACCGGCGTTAAGACCATGGATAAAGCAATAGCCGCGGTGAGAATATCGACTAATTCAGCGGGTAACACTTGGTTTTGCAAACTAAAGGATAATAAGACAAAACCAAACTCCCCACCTTGGGCGAGGGCAAATGCAAACCAATAGCGATATCCCCCTTGGATCGCAAATAATTTTGCCAATCCCCAGAGAATGACGAACTTTAAACTGATTAAACCCAGTACGACTAAACTGACAATGAGTGGATGCTTGGCTAACAGAGCAAAATCGATGGAGGCACCCACCGACATGAAGAATAAACCTAATAACAAAGCTTTAAAGGGGTCAATATTGGCCTCTAGCTCGTGTCGATATTCATTATTGGCTAATACCACACCGGCAATGAAAGCACCCAAAGCGGGTGATAAGCCTACCATATTCATCAGGAGCGCAGTTCCCACTACTAGCATTAAAGCAGTGGCGGTAAACATTTCGCGTAAATGACTTTCAGCAATAAAGCGAAACACCGGACGCATTAAATAGCGCCCTATGAGAATCAAGCCAATAATCACGCCAATGACCACTAAGGGTTGTTGCCATTCCGGGAGCGTATCAATATAAGTGCTACTGGCTTCAGCGGCTTTAACAGACCCGCCACCAGATGTACTCAATAGCGGGAGAAGAGCGATAATCGGGATAACTGCAATATCTTGAAAGAGTAAAACCGCGAAACTCGCTTTACCTCCTTCAGTTTGCATCAAATTTTTTTCACCCAAAATCTGCAAAGCAATCGCGGTGGAAGAAAGCGAGAGAATTAATCCCATCGCTACGCCAACTTGCCAACTCAGACCAAACAGCATAGCTATACCAGCAACGGCTAAGGCAGTGACTGAAACCTGTAAACCACCCAAGCCTAAAATGGGTTTACGCAGTTGCCACAAAACGGCGGGCTGTAGTTCTAGGCCAATCAAGAATAACATCATCACTACACCAAATTCGGCGAAGTGCATGATGTGTTCCGTCTCTCCCACAAACCCAAAGACAAACGGGCCGATGATGACCCCTGCAATTAAATAACCTAAGACCGATCCCAAACCTAAACGACTAGCAATCGGTACTGCAACCACACCCGCTGCCAAAAAAAGGAAAGCTTCTTGTAATAGCGCCATGATGAGACCTTAAACGCTTAAATCATTGAGATAGCTCAAGCGGGTTAAGGCTTGAACACTAGACTGCTGCTGTAATTGCTTGAGTAACTGTTGGTAGTGATGGGCACAAGCATCAATTTCAGCTTCACTTAAATCATTAGCCTCGTGGATGACAAAGGGAGGTAAATAGACCATTCCACACAAATTCGCCGTTTGCTCCAAAGGACGTAATAACTCGCGCAAGGTGAAATGGTTCAGACCATCGGCTTGATAAGCAGCCTTACTGCCACCTGTACTCAAAGCACAAGTGAACCATTTGCCTCTTAAAGCCAAGCCATTCTGCCCATAAGCGAAACCATACTCTAAGACTAAATCTTGCCATTCTTTTAAAATCGCGGGCGTGCTATACCAATACAAAGGAAACTGAAACAGGATAATTTCATGTTGAGTGAGTAGCTCCTGCTCTTGATCCACATCAACCATAAAATCGGGATAAGTCTGGTAAAGATCATGGCAGGTGATCCCTTGTACCGTTTGCGCTGCTTTGAGCAAGCGGTAATGCACTCGTGATTTTTCAAGTGCAGGATGGGCGAAAATTATTAGAATTCGATGATCCAAACTCAAGCTCCCTGATAGATTAAACTGGCACTGTGATTGGTGCGGATCCACGCTGACAGGTATGCGTACTCCAATACCAAGCTGCTAGACCGACTACTGCATTAGCGATCGCCGTTGCAAGATAGATTCCATTTAAGCCCCAGATTTTCGATAAGAGCCAAGCTAAAGGCAAATAAATAATCAATAGACGTGCCACTGTCATGATTAAGGCTGGCATCGGGCGGCCTATACCGTTGGCCATACTACTTACAATCATCACTGTACTCAGGAGCGCATAGGTAATCGGTACGATATGTAAATAGGAAACTGCTGCTTGCACAGCCGCATTATGTGTCGTAAATAGCTGAGTCAAGGGGGTCGCGGCTAACCAAAAGAGTAATGCCATTACTAAGCCTAATCCCCAGACAAAATAGAAGCTCAGATTCAAAGCTCGCTGCAAACGCTCAATTTTTTTCGCGCCCCAATTTTGACCTGCAAACGGTGCGAGGGTGGAGGCTAAAGCCATCACTAGCATGAGACCAAACATCTCAATCCGTGACGCCACACTATAACCAGCTACTGCTTCACTGCCATAAGCAGCGACTAAGCCTGTTGTTAATCCAGCCGAAAGTGGTGAAATTAAATTAGTACCCGCAGCAGGGATAGCAATGTTTAAGATATCTTTCCAAGTTTGCCAAATATTGGTGACTAAGGCTTTCACAGAAATAAACTGTAATTTGAAATACAGTACATAAAGTGCCGCTACAAGTGCTCCGAAATAAGCAATAATCCCAGCAATAGCAGCACCTTTTAACTCCAAGCGTGGAAAACCCAACCAGCCAAAAATTAAAATAGGCGCTAATATCAGATTAGTCACAGCAATGCTGGTCATAATATAACTGGGTAATTTAGTATTGCCTGCTGCCCGAATCGCAGCATTACCCACCATAGGCACAACCACCATAAAGCAGCCCCAATACCAAATATCAATATAATCATGGATATAAGGAAGTAGCTCATCCGGTGCACCTAAAAGTTTAAATAAAGGCTCAACCGTTAATAGACCTATGATGGCAAAGATAATCGATACCAATACAGCCAAGACAATCGATTGGGTGGTATAGGCTCGTACTCCTTCATCGTGCTTACTGCCGATAGCGCGTGCAATCACCGAGGAGGCGCCCGTGCCGATCCCAAAGGCTAAGCTATTCATAAACATGACAACGGGGAAAATGAAACCCATCGCCGCTAGGGCATGTGTGCCCAATAAGCCTAAATAAAAGGTATCGGCAATCGTCACACTCATCACCGCTAATAAGCCCCATAACATGGGAATTGATTGGCTGATGAGAATTTGTTTTTCGTCGCCGACCGTGAGATCGCGTTTAAGCATAGTAAAACCTATAGGCTGGAACCTGATCGGATTGAACAGGTAATCTTAAAAAGGTTTGAGTGTAGTCTAAGCCCTTTTAGGGCGTGAATAGTCTGATGGTTTATAGGTGCACTAGACTAAATTGCTGTTTAAATAAGCCTTCAATAAAAACCCTAAGCATTTTATGCCTTTAAAACTTAAACAAGATACACCACTCCAACCACATTTATTAGACACTTAAACTATACTGTTTTAGTTTGAAAATAATTTGGTCTAACTCTCCATTAGCTATTTGAGGATAAAAAATGAAAAATTATCTAAGCGTTTTAGCCTTAGCCGCTGGTAGTTTATTTGCTCAAGCAAGCTGGGCAGCAGGCAGCCCCAATTTAAACCAAACCAGTTGGCAATTAACTAGTTTGACTGGATGGAAAGGTAGCAATCCTAGCCAAATTCAGCCACGAGCGAGCCTAAGTTTTAATAATGGCACTGTGAGTGGTACGGATAGCTGTAATAATTTTCGTGCCAGTTATAGCCACCCGCGCGTACCCAAAATTAAACAGAGCTTATCGATTCGGATGGATCAAGCCATGTCAACTTTGATGGCTTGCCCACCTGAACAAAATCAACTCTCACAGGCTTTAGCTCGGGCATTAAAACAAACTTACCAATATCAAATTACTAATCAGTCTTTACACTTACTCGACCAACGCGGGATGGTCTTAGCAAGTTTTGAGCATCCCGCGACCAACGTTCCAGGCACTAGTTGGCAATTGATTTCTTATAATACCGGGAAAGCGATGATGTCGAGCCTTAATACTGAAAAAATGACTGCCAGCTTTCATCCCGATGGTAGCCTCAGCGGTTTTGCAGGCTGTAATAAGTATCAGGCTAACTATCGCATCGATGAGGCACGCGGCACCTTACAGCTTGGCCCAGTAGCTAGCACTAAGATGCTTTGCCCTAATCAAGAATTGATGCAAGAAGAGGATGGTTTTCTGAAGGCTTGGCAGCGGGTGCGTTTATATGGGCGTCAAGGCGATGGTTTATCTTTATTTGATGCTAAAGGCAACCGTCTGATGGACTTTCGCTTTACGGGTGACCTTAAACTCAGCAAGCCAGCTGTTAAACCGCAAGTTCGTTAAAACTCCGCTTAAGCCTAACAACTAAGTAGCGAGTAGTTAATGGAACTACTCGCATCTACACTGCTCCAATCCTCTATACCAATCCACTATCTTTAGGATTAGCTAGCTAATAACAAAGAGGGTTTATCTATGTATTTGCGCTTGCTCTCTATGAGTAGCTTAGTTTTAAGCTTAGCAAGCTATTCGGGCTTTAGCCTCGCCGAATCATCAACGACTCCTTTGCAGTTATTTGCAGGCATTAGCCAAACACAGGGTCGACAACTTTGGCAAACCGACCATTCCGCTGAACAAACTAAAGTCTTTACTTATCTGACAAAAACACCGAACGCGGACTCAAACTTTTACCCGATCGGTCGTGTTGGGCGCTATGGAATCTTTGCCGCCTTCACTCCAGAAACGGGTCAAGAAGTCTGGCGCACTGATGGCAGTTTAGAGGGTACGCAACTACTAAAAGATCTTGTACCTGGCAGCGGCAGTGGCCTGGCTAAAAGGCGCGAGCTTTACACTCAAACCAGCCTTAATTTAAAAGGCCGCTTATTATTTTGGGGACAAACTGCAGACCAACTTACTTTATATAGTACTGATGGGAGCCGTGAAAACACCCAAGCTTTAGCTCAATTTCCAAGTGCTAGCGATCAATCCTTGAATGTTTCAGCACCTCTATTTTATAGCTTAAACAACACTGCCTTTTTTTGGGTCAATGATGGAGTACATGGTTTGGAGCTTTGGAAAACCGATGGCAGTGCAACAGGCACTGTCTTAGCTCTTGATGCCAGTGCTGAGCCGAAGGACTACAATCAATTACTCGCCTATGGACTTGAGCCTTTAAATAATCAAACTAAATTATTTTTGCTGGCGGCAGATCAGCGTTCTAACTCACCCGAAGAAAAAATAGATTATTCACTTTGGCAAGTCGATGCGAAAAGCAGTGAGCAGCTAGTACGCTTCCCTCAGCAAACAGCACTGAGTTTTAATCTAGTCGCGGCCAATGCCGATAGAGTGCTGTGGGTGAAAACCAATGATCATTATCAACAACCTGAGCTGTGGCAATTTGACCTAAACACAAAACAAACTAGCTTAATTCTCCACTTGCCCACAGCAGGCACTGGCTCCCGTACTCTCAATGCCAGTAAACCTAGCTTTTTTAAGGGCAAACTCTATCTGTGGTTTTCAGTCATGGGTGAGCAAATCACCGATGAATTATGGGTGACAGATTTCACTGCAAAAGGTACAGAACGTTTAGCCAGTTTGTCTAACCCCAATAACGAGTATCAAACGCCCCCGTTATTCTTTAGCTTCGCAGATCGCTTATATTTTATGCTCAGTGATGGGATTCGGCCTTCGGCACTTTGGCTTACAGATGGCACGGTTGCAGGCACCAAAAATCTATTAACAGTGAAAGATGGACTATATGCCGGTGGAGCAGGTGATTCTTGGCCTGCGCGCCCTACTCCCTATATTTTACGTGCTGATAAATTAATTTTCCCGACTTTTTCCCCCAAAGATCGCAATCTTTCACAATTATGGAGTTTGAGACCAGAGCAACCCGAACAGCCTTTGCTCTTAGGTGAATTTGATGACCCACAACTCTTACCCCCAGCAGCCAATGATCAGGGGCAATTCGTCTATTTCTTAAGTGGCAAACAACGTTGGCAAACGGATGGGAGCTTGGCAGGTACCCAAGCCTTAGGGAATGATCCGATTCGCGCCAACTGGGAACCAACGCCTTGGCCAGTTGGCGGCTTAACTGAAATTTTGCCTTTATCCAGCCAACCGCCTAGCTGGATCTTAGTCGAGCATGATGCTCAGGCCGGTAAGGAACCTTGGCTAGTTTCAAATGCTGTCAGTCAAAGCAAAGTGCTTAAAGATATTAATACCACACCAGCCAGCGCTGATTTAAGGCAAGTCCAGCAACTTGGGTCTACTTGGTATTTTGTCTTGAACTCGCGTTTATGGGCGACTGAGCAAGACCCAGCGACGCTTAGGGAAATCAGCAGTTTACCGGCAGAGGAAAGCTTTTCATTTAATGCTCAAGCCGCCATCAAATTTCAGGATAGCCTCTATTTTCTCACTGAAAATGCGGAGAAAACTAATTCACTCTGGCAAGTAAGTGCAGGTCAAGTGAAGCGCCTTAAGACCTTCCCTAAACAGGGTTATAGCTGGCTATTCCCAAGTAGCCAAGGAGTGTATGCTGCTTATTTTCCAGCAGATGCTACGGAGGCTTGGACTTTAGATTTATGGCAGGCAAAGGCGGAAAAATTCTTACCCATTTTAAAAGCGGCAGATGACAAACGCCGCTTAGCCACTGTACTCGAAACTGAGCAGGGTTTGCTTTATATCCTAGAACCGAATCGGACGCTCGAAACGGCAAATTCTGCTTATAGCCTCCATTTACATAGCAAGGCAGGAACTGATCTAGTGCTAAAAGCCAGTTTTGAACCTGTGCCGAACGTACTCAATAACAGTCTATTTGCAACGACCAAGGATACCTATCTCCTCACTCAACAAGAAAATAATCCCTTGGCTTATCAATTGTTTCATATTGATTTTGCGAAGCAAGAACTGGTTGAGCTGCAAACTCCAACGCTGCCACAACAAACGAGCGTGCTAGCAGCACCCCAAGGCTTGTTTATCCTAAGCCAAGAGCCAGAGGCTCGTTTATGGTGGCTTGCTGATCCTAATAAGCCTGCTAGTTTAATTAAACAATTTGCTGCTAAAGAGTATGTGGACTTAGTAAAAGTGGTGAATGATCAGCTCTATTTTCAGCTCATGCACCCCGCCCAAGATGACCCACCACGCGAATTGTGGGTGACTGATAGCACTCCAACAGGAATGAAGCGATTATCAACTGATTTAGAGATGTTAAGGGATTAATGCCAAGCTCTAGTGAGACTAGAGCCTGAGGCATAAGTAGCTTATTTAGACAGAGGCGATTGCGCCGGAATATCTGCCAGCTCCGTCACCACATCCAAATTCTGCGCTCGATGGCGTAAAGCATGATCCATCAGTACCAAGGCTAACATCGCCTCACAAATAGGCGTAGCGCGAATCCCTACACAAGGATCGTGACGGCCTTTGGTAATCACCTCGACTGGCTCACCTTGTAGATTCACCGTTTGCCCCGGCAGACGCATGCTGGAGGTTGGCTTAAAGGCCGTGTGGACAATAATATCTTGCCCCGAAGTAATACCGCCTAAAATCCCACCGGCTTGGTTTTGGGTGAAACCCTGCATCGTCAGCTCATCACGATGCTCAGTACCTTTTTGGGTCACAGAAGCGAAACCTGCACCAATCTCCACACCTTTAGCCGCATTAATGCTCATCATCGCATAAGCGATTTCCGCATCCATCCGGTCAAAAATCGGTTCACCCCAGCCGGGTGGTAGACCTGTAGCAACCGTGGTGATCTTCGCGCCAATCGAATTACCTTCTTTGCGTAAGGCATCCATATAGGCTTCCATTTCTGGCACTTTACTCGCATCAGGGCAGAAGAAAGGATTGGTTTCAATCACATTCCAATCGAGCTGTTCCGCCACAATCGGGCCAAGTTGCGAGAGGTAGCCGCGAATCTGCACACCATAGCGTTCACTGAGATATTTCTTCGCTATTGCACCCGCTGCAACCCGCATCGCCGTTTCACGTGCAGACGAACGCCCTCCACCGCGATAATCACGGAAACCATACTTTTTATAATAAGTATAATCCGCATGTCCCGGACGGAAGCGGTCGAGAATATCCGAATAATCTTTCGAACGCTGGTCGGTATTGTGAATGATCAGTGCAATCGGTGTACCCGTGGTTTTCCCTTCAAACACACCTGAGAGAATTTGTACTTCATCTGGTTCGCGGCGCTGGGTGGTATGGCGACTTTGACCGGGTTTACGCCGATCTAAATCAAGCTGAATATCAGCTTCGGTAAGCGCCATACCGGGCGGGCAGCCGTCCACAATACAACCGATTGCGGGGCCGTGACTTTCACCGAAACTCGTCACGGTGAATAAAGTTCCAATAGTATTTCCTGACATAGGGCGCGATTCTAACAGTCTCTAGGATTACTCGAAATAGGTTTAAGCCAGCCGCTGTTGCAAAAACTCAATTAAGCGGCGGATTTTCATCGGTAGAAAATGCCGTGTAGGGTACATGGCATAGGCACTCACATAAATAGTGGCATAGTCCTGTAAGACTTCCACCAATTCACCGCTAGCTAAGGTAGCATGCGCAATAAACTCCGGTTGATACACAATGCCCTGCCCCATTACAGCCGCTTGATTGAGAATATCGCCATTATTAGCCACTAAATTGCCCTGCACTGGAATACGCAAATCTTCGCCTTCTTTGTGAAACTCCCAAATATGCATCGGCATACTGTGTTGATACACCAAGCAATTGTGTTGGAGTAAATCATGCGGCGTTTGCGGGCTACCGTGTTTAGCTAAATAACTGGGCGCTGCACAGCAAATTAAACGTACCTTAGCCACCCGTTGAGCCACCAGTGAAGAATCCTCTAAATTGCCCACACGGATCACCACATCATAATCGCTATTGAGAATATCAATGAAACGGTCATCGAGATGTAAAGTAATGTGGAGTTGCGGGTAGAGCTGCATGAACTCGTGAATAGGCTCCATTAAAGCCTTCATTCCAAACGATAAGGGCGCATTGATACGAATACTGCCACAGAGACGTTCGCTGGTAGAGGCGATGTTTTCTTCTAGCTCATTGAATTCTTCAAGGAGCGCTTTACCTCGCTGATAGTACAGCGCACCTGCTTCAGTGGTACGTAGATGACGCGTGGTACGCACTAAGAGCTTTACTCCCAAACGCTCTTCTAATAAGCGCAAGCGCTTACTCACAGCAGCACTGGTGACATTATGCTTTTCAGCTGCTGCACTCAAAGTCCCCGCATCTACAACTTCAACTAACCAGAATAAGTCATCAAAATGGCTCATGGGATTCTCAACTATACGTTATCCGATACCTGACTTAATAGCAGTTACTCTAACTTAAAGTCAAAGATAAACTAGGCTTTATACAAAACAGTTAGGAGATATGAGCATGTTAACGATTCGTAAAGCAGCTGAGCGCGGGCATTTTAAAAACCAGTGGCTTGATAGTCATCATAGCTTTTCCTTCGGTGATTATTATGATCCCAAGCACATGGGGCTGTCAGTACTACGGGTGATTAATGATGATCGGGTGATCGCAGGCGCGGGCTTCCCAACCCATCCCCATAATAATATGGAAATTGTCAGCTATGTCCTAGAAGGCGAACTCGCGCATCGCGACAGTATGGGCAATGGGAGTGTGATTCGTAAAGGGGATGTGCAACGCATGTCAGCCGGAACAGGTGTTACTCACTCAGAATATAATCCCTCTACAACGGAAGGTACGCATTTTTTGCAGATTTGGTTATTACCCACCCAACGTAATATCCAACCGAGCTATGCGCAAGCCTATTTTAGTGAAGCAGACAAAGCGAGTGGCTGGCGCTTATTAGTGTCGCCAACCGGTGCAGAAGGCTCTTTAGCAACTAATACAGAAGCTTTATTCTATGCCACTGTGGTTGCTAATAACGTAGAGCGCAGCTATAGCTTAGCAGCTGATCGCTTAGGCTATTTATTTGTGGCCAGCGGCTCTATCGACTTAGAAGGTGAAACTTTAAGTGCCGGTGATGGTGCAGCCATTAGTGCAGACAGCAGCTTTAAAGTGCTTGGAAAAGCAACGGCAGAAGTCTTGTTGTTTGACTTACCCGTATAAGTAAAAAAGGGGCTATTAGCCCCTTTTTGGGAGAAGTACAAGCCTAGTTAACCTTAGTTTTCATATCATCTAAGATTTTCACTAGCTGATCTGCAGGGCGATAACCTGGAATCATCGTGCCATCTTCAGTGAATAAAGCCGGTGTACCATTCACACCTAGTTTTTGGCCTAATTCAAATTCCTTAGCAACTGGATTTTCGCATTCTTTTGCAGCAATGGTTTCGCCCGCTTTCGATTTGGTCAAGGCATCTTGCTTGTCATCAGCACACCAGACATTGACAATTTTCTTATAACTTTCTGAGCCAATACCCGCACGTGGATAAGCTAAGTAGCGAACGCTAACGCCAGCTTCATTCAGTTGATTCACTTCTTTATGCAATTTCACGCAGTAGCCACAATCCACATCCGTGAAGACGGTCAGCAAATGCTTCTGTTCACCTTTGGCTTTGAAAATAACGGCATCTTTATCTTCAACTTTGGCCAGCATATCTTTACGTTCGACGGTACGTGACTGCTCAGAGAGATTAGTTCGACTAGTACCATCAATTAAATCACCACTAAAGAAATAGCGACCATCCGCTGATACATAAATCAGCTCAGTGCCAAACTTAGCTTCAAATACACCGCTCACTGGCGTAGGTTTGATAGAATCCGGCACATCACCGAACAGCGGTTTGAGCTTTTCGTTTAATAAAGCAGTGTCCACAGTGGCATCGGTAGTCGGTGCTTTAGCGGTTTCAGTTGCTGCGGGGGCTGGAACTGCAGGTGCAGCAGTTGCGGTTGTTTCAGTGCTAGCTGCAGGAGCCACTGCTGCTTTATCTTCTGCGTTTGCTAAGCCCACCACTAATAAGCTCGCTAATAAGGCGCTTAGCACGGTTTTTTTATTCATCACTTTTGTTTCTTTCCATCAGTAAAATTAAAAGAGCAGTCGCTTTAACATAGCATAAGGTGCTATTAAATCCTATTGACCTTAAGGATCATCCTAGTTTGAAATCCTTAACAAGAAAAAGTTCTAGCCGCGTGGATGATGTTGGCGATGCAAGTCTTGTAAGCGTGCCTTCGCCACATGCGTATAGATTTGCGTAGTGGACATATCACTATGCCCTAGCAGCATTTGCACTACCCGCAAATCCGCCCCATGATTTAATAAATGCGTGGCAAAAGCATGGCGTAAGGTATGCGGTGAGAGCGGCTTACTGATGCCTGCTTCTGCTGCATAGCGCTTGATCAAATACCAAAACGCTTGGCGAGTCATGCCTGCACCGCGTCCTGTTACAAATACTTGCGCACACACGGAATGGCCTTGCATTAACTCCGGGCGCGCAATCTGCAAATAGCGTCCAACCCAATCTTGTGCCTCTTCACCTAAGGGGACTAAACGCTCTTTGCCACCCTTGCCTAAAATTCGTACTACACCGTGGTGCAAAGATAACTGGCCTTGAGTTAGTCCTGTTAGCTCTGAGACCCGCAAACCTGTGGCATATAACAATTCCAACATAGCACGATCGCGCAGACCCAAAGCTGAATCAATATCCGGCGCTTGCAGTAATTGCTCGACATCATCTTCAGATAAAGCATCTGGCAATAAACGTTGTGGGCGTGGCGCTTCGATATTGCCAGTCGGATCGACTTGAATCACTCCTTCACGTAGCAGATAACGATAAAAACGGCGCATACCGGACAGCAACCGTGCAGAGCTCGAAGGTTTAGCGCCCGCACGAAATAGTTCAGCTAAATAATCTAGCAAATCACTACGCGTAGCCGTTTCTAAAGTTTTCCTTTCAGACCCTAACCAACTACACAAGCCCAATAGATCACTGCGATAAGCATCCAAAGTATTTTTCGCAGCCCCGCGCTCTGCCCAGAAGGCATCCAGAAAGCGATCCAGTAGCTCAGTCTCATGACAGGGGAATTCAGTTTCGATCGTCCGGGATTTTTTTAGGATATTCATTGTCTTGATAGATTACAGGGGCATTCCGTGCTATGTTCAAACAAAATAATAAAGGGCTTTTATACTATGAATAACTCTATTGATTATCACAGCACTTTGCTCGCGCGAAAGCTGTATCGTGAAAGCCAATCACAAGCAGCCAAGCAAGTACTCAGTACACCGCTTAACCTTGAAGATATTATTCCCGCTACGGATACGCAAGCAGACTTGCTAGATTATCCAGTTTTTAGCAACCCTGCTTGTGGTTGCCTAGATGGCCAGGAGGCGCTGCAGGGGAATCAGCAATTTCAAGACTATTGGTTTAATTTCTACCCGCCTCAAGCCAATCTTTTGCCCCAACATGCTAATCTCGATCAGCTCCATCTCCGCCGCCAAGAACTGCATCGCAGCCGAGCTACACAATATGCGCCTCGCTTATTTATGCTGACGGTCTTAAGCGGCATGTTTGTCTTAGGCCTACTCAGCCAAAATTGGTTATTACCTTTATTGACTTTAGTGCTGGTGCTAGTGGTTTGGCTTAAAACCCACCGAGGTATTCAAGACAATAGTGAGCATTTAGCGCGTAATCATTCATGGATTCAGCAGCAAGCGCAGTTACTCAAACAATTAGAGCATCAATGCCAGCTACTGACTAAGCCCGCTGATGCTAAAATTCTACAGCAAAACTACACTCGCCAATTAGAAGCTTGGTTACATGATAGTGTGAATGAGTTTTTTCCCTCCCTGCAACAAAACGAGCTGAAAACTCAATTACAAACAGGCGATATTAATTTTTTCCTGCTAGAAAGCCGTGCGATTTTACAATTGCTTCCTAATGAAGCCAGCCCGAATAAAGAGACTTTACAGGCTTTATTAAGTGTTAAAGGTAAAAGCTTATTTGCATTGCAGCCTTATCCCCATTTAGAAGGCTTAAGCCGCTTACATTATCTGTATGCCCTACTCTGCTTTGAACAAGGCGTAGTC
The DNA here is from genome assembly GCA_008015155.1 of Thiothrix sp. Classification (GTDB taxonomy): domain Bacteria; phylum Pseudomonadota; class Gammaproteobacteria; order Thiotrichales; family Thiotrichaceae; genus Thiolinea. The sequence continues at coordinate 120,015 of SSFA01000015.1, read as the reverse complement.
ATTTGTACCGCGTTTTATGACTGGATTAGTAACGACCTCTATAGCGTGCAGCAAGATTTTCATCCTTATCGTGAGATTATGGAGGTGCATCATGGTGATTTACGCCCGAATGAGCACAATCCAGTGCAAGGCTATATTAGCGATGAGATTTTTCAGCGGCAGATTCGCGAACCCTTACAAGTAGTCGCGTTAGGCTTAAGAAATGGTCGGCACTATGCTTGTACTTTATCCAAGATACCGCTACATCGGCGTACTTATTTACAACTGCCTAATTTGTTTTTTAACCATTATTTAAAGCGCGATATCCGCCAATTGATCGCCACTTTAACCAAACATACCGCCGCTTAAGTAAATTCAAACCAGACCTGTATGTGATCATTTTCAACACGTACAGGTAAGCATTGCAAAGACTGGCGTAGACAAGGCCCACGAATACATAAGCCGGTGCTTGGCTCAAATAAAGCACCATGCATACTGCACTGAATGAATTCGTGATTTGGCTCAAAAAAGGTATGCGGACTCCAATTTAAGGAGACCTGCTGATGAGGGCAAGTATTAGCATAAGCATAGACTTGCCCAGCATGTAGGACTACAAAACCCGCTTTCTTATCCCAGCCCTGTTCTAAACTAAACCCATATTCAGGGCGAGCTTGCAGCTGGCTATAACTACAAATTGAATGCCACATCTAGCGCTGTAATAAACTAACCAGCTTTTCATTATCGGGGCGCACCACAATCCCTTTCTCAGTGACTAGAATATCCACTAACTTACTCGGCGTTACATCAAAAGCTGGATTCCACGCACTCACTTGTGGGGCAGCAATCCGCTGTTGACCCACATTCAAAATTTCTTCCGGTGAGCGCTCTTCAATAGGGATCTGCTCGCCTGTTGGCGTATTCATATCAATCGTACTAGTGGGGGCGACCACCATAAAACGCACACTATGAAAACGTGCCAGCACCGCTAAGCTATAGGTGCCAATTTTATTCGCTACATCACCATTGGCTGCAATGCGATCTGCGCCCACCAATACCCAAGAGATTTTCCCAAGCTTCATCAAATGAGCAGCAGCACCTTCACAAATCAACTGGGTAGGAATTTTATCGCGCATTAACTCCCAAGCCGTTAAACGTGAGCCTTGCCACCAAGGACGAGTTTCATCGGCATAAACCTGCTCTATTTTACCTTCACTATAGGCGGTGCGGATAACCCCTAAAGCAGTACCATAGCCGCCCGTGGCTAATGAACCGGTATTACAATGCGTCAAAACCCCATGGGTAGGCTTGATCAGTTCATTGCCCAAAAAGGCCATACGGTGATTGGCTTCAATGTCTTCTTGATGAATGCGCTGAGCCAAAGCCATTAGCGTATTAATTGGCTCTGGATCTTGCTCATCAATCGCTGCCACCATGCGTTGCAAAGCCCACTGTAGATTAATGGCAGTAGGGCGAGAAGCCGCTAACACATCAATATCGGTCTGTAAACGCGAACGCCAATCATGTGGATATTGTTTAAAAGCCTTGCGCGCTGCCATGAGCAAGCCATAAGCGGCAGTGATACCAATCGCGGGTGCACCACGTACTACCATATTACGGATAGCTTCAGCGGTATCCTCTGCACTATAAATTTGCAGATAATGTTCGGCATGGGGCAATTTGCGTTGGTCGAGCAATATCAAATGATTGTCTTTCCATTCGACAGCACGAATTGTATCGTTTGGTGGCATCACGGCACTCGCAACTAAAGGGTTTAGGTGCAATTTTACAACATTATTCGAGCGACAACAGCCCTATGCAGATCGATTTATTAATCAAACCCACTTGGATCATCACAGTCAATGCGGCGGATCAAGTTCTTACGGATCATGCTGTCGCTATCCATGCAGGCAAAATCCTCGCTATTTTGCCTGTACTTGAAGCAGAGCAAATCTATCAAGCTGTACAAACTGTCGTGCTTCCACAACAAGCCTTATTGCCAGGTTTAGTCAATGCGCATACCCATGCGGCGATGAGTTTATTAAAAGGTTTAGCCGATGATTTGCCCCTAATGGAATGGCTACAAGACCATATCTGGCCAGCCGAGCGACAATGGGCTGATCGACAATTTGTGTATGAAGGCTCAAAACTAGCCATCGCCGAAATGATTCGCTCAGGCACAACCTGCTTTAATGATATGTATTTCTTTGCAGAAGAAACCCTCAAAGCGGTGCAAGAGAGTGGTATTCGCGCCTCATTAGGCATGATTTTAATCGACTTTCCAACAGCCTATGCTCAGGATGTTGAGGACTATTTACAAAAAGGACTCAGCTTATGCGCTAGTGTAGAGGACAATCCACTTATCCAATGTTGCTTTGCTCCACATGCGCCCTATACCGTCTCGGATCAACCCTTACGACAGCTGCATGAATTAGCAGAAAAGCTGAATCTTCCCATTCATATACATGTGCATGAAACCGCTACTGAAGTCCAGAACGCCCTAGCATCAACCCAAGAACGCCCACTCGCTCGCCTTGAGCGTTTAGGTTTGTTAGATCGGCATTTTTTGGCGGTGCATATGACCCAACTCGAAACAGCTGAAATTGATTTACTCGCTGCTAAAGGAGTTAATGTCATTCATTGCCCTGAATCCAATCTCAAGCTGGCGAGTGGATTCTGTCCTGTGGCTAAACTATTGGCCGCTGGTGTGAATGTTGCTTTAGGCACTGATGGTAATGCGAGCAATAACGACTTAGATATGCTCGGAGAAATGCGTACCGCCGCCCTCTTAGCGAAGGCTGTGGCTCACGATGCCAGCGTCGTTTCAGCGCATGAAGTACTGAGAATGGCCACCCTCAATGGGGCAAAAGCCTTAGGACTAGAGCAGGAAATTGGCTCGATTGAGCTAGGTAAGAGTGCTGATTTGATTACAATTAATTTAGGTGGCTTAGAATCTAAGCCGATGTATGATCCTATTTCGCATTTAGTGTACTGTACGACCCGCGATCAAATCACCCATGTATGGGTCGCTGGTAAACTCTTATTAGAACAGCGTAAACTCAGCACCCTAAATGAAGTAGAGCTGATTAACTCTGCTCAACATTGGCAAAGTATCATTGGAGAAGCTGCTAGATGAACACCGAGCTGAATGTCGATCCCAACGAAATTCGTAAATTTGAAAGCATCGCGCATCGCTGGTGGGATCCTGAAAGCGAATTTAAACCTTTACATGCCATTAATCCCTTACGCCTTAACTATGTGGATGAACGGGCTGGCTTAAAAAACAAGCGTGTCTTAGATGTGGGATGTGGCGGCGGCATTTTAGCCGAGAGCATGGCGCGGCGAGGTGCTAGCGTCAAAGGTATTGATTTAGGGGAAGGTCCTTTATCAGTAGCTAGCTTGCATGCTTTAGACTCGCAAGTTGAAGTCGATTATCAGCAAATTGCGGTGGAAGCTTTAGCCGAACAAGAAGCAGGTCAATACGATATCGTCACTTGCATGGAAATGTTAGAGCATGTGCCTGTGCCAGAATCGGTGATCCAAGCTTGTGCGCGTTTAGTTAAACCGGGTGGCGATGTATTTTTTTCTACCATTAATCGCAACCCCAAGGCGTTTATGCTGGCGGTTGTTGGTGCAGAATATCTACTCAATATGCTACCGAAAGGTACCCACGAATACGCTAAATTTATCCGTCCCTCGGAATTAGAGTTCGCGGCGCGTCAAGCTCGTTTAAGTTTGCAAGATATTAAAGGGATGACATATAACCCTTTATTTCAAAGTTATCGGCTTGGCAAAGATATTGATGTTAATTATCTCATGCATTTTAAAAAGGAAGCGTAATCTATGCTTAGTCCTCAAAGAATAATAAAGATTAGCCTAGCATCGATGGCATTGCTGTTATCAGGCTGCGCTGTCCACTTCGATAATGTTGTGGTTACACCGAGTGGCCGTGCACAACTAGCAGAAATGGATCCGAAAATGGATCGAAACATTCGCGAATTAGCGGGTGCTTTGCTGTCTTTAGGCCCTTATATTAGCCGCGATGAGGCAATGGATTTAGCTTATGATTCTTATGTCTATCCGATGAAATTGGCTAATGAATGGGGTCTAACTTGGCCGCCGATGTATCATAACACCTTACGAAATGCAAAATTACGGCCTAAGGGTTTATGTGTGGATTGGGCGGATGCCATGATCACGATGGCGCGGCGTAAGAATCTAAAGACAATGGATATTTATTGGGGTGTTTCTAATCGTGGTGACCCTTGGCGTGAACATAGCACCTTAGTGGTCACCGCTAAAGGCCAGCCTTTCGATACTGGCATCATTCTCGACCCTTGGCGCAATTCCGGTAAATTGTATTGGCTGCGTCATGTCGAGGACCCTGCATATAAATGGAAATATCATGCAGGCCCCTTCTCGCCCTTACCTCCTTTAGGTCAATCGACCGCTCGGCGTATCCTGCAGTAAGCTAGCTTGAGTAGCACCTCTGCCCAAAGAGGTGCTTTCCCCAGCCTAGTAGAGTGCAAGTCATGCGTATTCGCTTAAAAACCAAATGGAATCAACAAGCTCGTGAAGTCTCATTAGCGGACACGGTCAGTGTACTAGCCTTCAATGCTTGGAAGATCGGCATGCAGGGCTTGCTTGAGATCGAAAATCAAAACTTCCAAACCGAGACTCAACTGCAGCGCATGGCCATTATGGAAGAAATCATGGCTTTGCTAGTGCATGTCCTAGATCGCATCGCCTATTCCGAACTTGACGCTACTGATCGTGAACAACTCCTCGGTAGCTTTGCCCTAAAGCTCGCTGATCATATTCAAGATAATATGCTTGACTTTGCTGGTCAGGGCGACCATCGCAATCCATTTATTAATAAACTCAATGCTCGCTTAGCCGATTATGCGGAAACGACTTGGGATCAAGCAGCCCAAGTGCCGGGCTTTTCAATGGGGCTAAGCTTCGGTCACTATATCGCCGCTAGTTTAGGGCCACGCGATCAACAGTGGGTTTTAGACTATATCCAACGTAGTCTCATGCCAGAAATGCTTGAACCGTATAAGCGTGTGCTGATGCGCTTAGGTTTCTTGCCTAGCTCAACCTAAAGCACTGTTTAAATTCACAGTTTCTAGTTTAACGAAGAGATAGGGATATTGACCTATTAGCTCCAGCGTATTACTTTTGGGGGATATAACCCGTTTTAAAGCTATCCCCTTGGAGATAGAAAACTGATCCTGCTGGAGAAAAAGATAATGTACGGACAAGTTACCGTTGATGAAATGTTTCCACGTGCAGAACCTATGCTGCGTGTCCCTTTGCCGGTGCTAAAACTTAGCGAAACTTATACAAAAATTGAATTGCGTGCTAAAGAAATCCATTTAAAGCTAACTGAGCAGCATCAGGAAGTGATTGATTTTATCTTAGACTTTTATGAGCACTGCGATGACTGTGAAAATGCGCGGGCTTTAGCTGACCTGATGCACCAAGAATTCCTCTTCGAAGGTGGCCGGCGTTATCTATATAAGCTCTTCCCAGCAGGCCCTTTAAACACTATCCATTACTTAGCCGATTTACCTGCACTTAAGTACGAAACCGATCCAAGCTCTGGAATTCGTTTCTAAATTTGCTGAATTTCCTCGCAGGCTAGCCTATTCGCTAGCCTCTAGCCTACCGTTTATAAGCAATCCGTGCTTAATTCTGCTTTATCAAGCTCGTGTTCACCTTGGGTCTTTAAGAATAAGACCACTAAAATTTTATAAACCCAAATTAATAAAAATTAGAAGGTATAACGATGGGCAAATTGACAACGGCCACTTGGGTACCAGGGGCAATGTTGGCACTTGGGCATTTAAGTCTAGTACCAACTACTGCAGAAGCAGACTATGCACGCTATTACCCCCAAGCCAATCCTTATCAAGTACAACCTGCATCTTATCAACCTAATAATCAGCGAGTTTTTGATATTTGGGCACCCAAATTAGATCTACCTCCCGATATTCAACCTTATACAGACCATAATAATCAGGGCTTTTATAATCCACGCACCGAAGCCCCACAGCGTTCTTATCAAGCCAGCCAACCCAGTTTTCAAGCAGCTCTACCCCGTAACACTCGCCCAAGCAATACAAAGCTTAACCCAGCTCGTGAAGCCATTTTAAAATCAGCTTACCGCTCTTTAGGCATTACTTATCGTTGGGGTGGGAATACCCCACGCGAAGGTTTTGATTGCAGTGGTCTCACTAAATTTACCCATAAAAACGTTCATTTAAGCATTCCGCGCACTGCACTTGAGCAAAGCCAAGCTAGCCGCACGATTAGCCGTCGTGATCTGAAACCAGGCGATATGATTTTCTTTCGCACGAGTGGCAAAAAAGTAAATCACGTAGGTATTTATGTGGGAGATGGCAAGTTTATTCATGCGGCTTCAGGGGGTGGTAAGGTGACTCTAGATGACTTGCGCCGTGCCTACTGGCAACAGCGTCTTGTCAAGTACGGAACATTTTTAGCTTAAGTTTGAACCCTGAACTTAATAAGTTAGACTTAGCTGATGATTAGTTGCCACAGTGAGTCGGTTTAGGCTTATACTCACCACAGGCTTATCATGCCGTATTTGAATAATTCATTTGGAAGGAGATAACTATGGGTTTATTTGATTTTGCAGCTAACATCGGTAAGAAACTGTTTGGTCATGATGATCCACCTGAGCAGCAAGCAGCTAAGGTACAAGAACACATCCAAGCGGCGAATCCTGGTGTTGATAACCTGCAAGTACAAGTCTCTAATGGTGTAGCAACCATTAAAGGCGATGCCAAGTCTCCAGAAGCTTTAGAGAAAGCGATCCTGATGGCTGGTAATGCGATGGGTATCCAAGAGGTTAAAGCCGCTGAAGCAACCGTAGCAGGTCAATCTGCTCAACTAGCCAATGATGATGAGTTCTACATCATTGAGAAAGGCGACACCTTATGGAAAATCGCTGAAAAAGCTTATGGCAATGGCTCTAAATACAATGCGATTTTTGAAGCCAATCGTGAAGTTATCCAAGACCCAGACAAAATTTTCCCAGGCCAAAAAATTCGTATTCCCAGCTCATTAAAATAAATTTTAGTCTACCTACTAAAATTGCTGAAAAGCCACCTATGGGTGGCTTTTCTATGTTTAGAACTTGCCATTACTTATACATTTTGATGTATTTTTATTACACTGCTCACTCTACTGATCACTGCCTGTGGTTGGGCTATGAGTGCTGTGCTTTTAGAATACTGGATGAGTGAAAAAAGATTTTATGCTGTTGACAGAAGCCTTGCCCATGACCGCCTTTGTGAAAGGTTTTGTGATCTTGAATCTGCTACTGCTGCCCTTAAGTCTCTTGCTGACTTATTTCCTGACGGTGATGGGAGCAGCAACCCCTTCTCACCCCGGCACTGCTAAAACTTTGTTGACGGTTTTAGGCTTTATCTATGTCTTGCCCTTATTTGGCTTAATCGCTTTGTTAGGGCTAGCGAAAGTCGCTGATTTTATCTTGCAACTCATCCCCTTCACTCATGGGGCTGTCTCATGGCTTGGCATTTTAATTGCTTCAATTCTGCTAGTGATCGCAGGAAATATTTTTATTGACCATCTCTATCAATTTAAACAAGGTAATTACGGCCTGTCCTTAGCGGCGCTACTGCTTATTTTTGGTTTTGCCCTAGCAGTTTATTTTGCTGCTAAAATTCCACTACCGTGGATTTCAGGATAAATTTCCCAAGAATAGCTCATGACCTTCTATAACTATAAGCTGATTTAGCCCTAGGATACTATTATGCACCTTAGTTTTATCTCCGATACGCATTCCTATCATCGACAACTGACCCTCGGAACGGGCGATGTTTTAGTACATTGTGGCGACTTTACCAAACATGGCGCCCTAGAGGATGTGGAAGATTTCGCCCAGTTTATCGCGGCTCAAGACTTCACCTATAAGGTTGTGATTGCTGGTAATCATGACTGGTGTTTTGAAGATGAACGCCGCTTAGCCGCTGAAGAATGCTTAGCTTACTACGGGATTCATTATTTAAACGATTCAGGCATTGAATTGGCAGGCCTGAAGTTTTGGGGTTCCCCGATTCAACCTGCTTTTAGCAATTGGGCATTTAACCGGAAACGTGGTGAGGAAATTCGCAAACATTGGGATTTAATTCCTAAGGATACTGATATTCTACTCACCCATGGCCCCGCGTTTGGCATTTTAGATGAATGCTATGATGGAGCCAAAGTCGGCTGTGAAGATTTACTCGAAGTCGTTGAACAAATTCAGCCCAAGATTCATGCCTTTGGGCATATCCATGAAGAATATGGTGTGCATGAATATAAAAGCACTTTGTTTGTAAATGCCTGTAGCTTGGATGAGTATTATGAGCTACGAAATCCGCCGATTATCTTGACGATTTAACCGCAGCTTCAAAGTTTTTGCTGCTAAAAATCAGCCAACCTTGAGCTAAAACTTGCCAAGGTCAAGGCATTAAAGGCATGCTTCAGGCTCTTGCTATTGAATCAAAAAGGGCTTGCATGTCTGTTACTACTCCCCCGCTAATCAAAACCTTCGATGAATCCTTGCTTTGGGATACTGCCAATCGCTTACGCGGGACGGTGGAATCCTCTGAATATAAGCATGTGGTGTTGAGTTTAATCTTTCTCAAATTTGCCAGTGATAAATTCGCCGAGCGCGAGCAGGAGTTAATCGACGAGGGCAAGGAAGCATTTTTGGATATGGTGGAGTTTTACACCATGAAAAACGTGTTTTATTTGCCGGAGGAATCGCGTTGGTTGTTTATTCAAGCCAATGCTAAGCAGCCGAATATTGCGCTGTTGATTGATACCGCGCTTTCCACCTTGGAGAAAAATAATAAAGCCTTGCGCGGTGCATTACCGGATAACTATTTCTCGCGTTTGGGGCTAGATGGCAGCAAGTTGGCGGCGCTGATTGATACGATTAGCAATATCGATACGCTCGCCGATAAAGAAAACGATGTGGTCGGGCGCGTATATGAATATTTCTTGGGGAAATTCGCGGCAGCAGAAGGCAAATTAGGCGGTGAATTCTATACGCCGAAATGTGTGGTGAATCTGATTGCAGAAATGATTGAGCCTTATAAAGGCAAGATTTATGACCCCTGCTGTGGTTCGGGCGGGATGTTTGTGCAGTCGGTGAAATTTGTGGAAAGTCACCACGGCAATAAAAAAGACATTTCGATTTATGGGCAGGAATACACCAGTACGACGTATAAGCTGGCGAAAATGAATCTAGCGATTCGCAGTATTTCCGGCAATTTGGGCGAAGTTCCGGCGGATACTTTTTTTAAAGACCAGCATCCGGATTTAAAAGCCGACTACATTATGGCGAATCCGCCGTTTAATCAAAAAGATTGGCGCGGCGCGAATGAGTTGGTGAATGACCCGCGTTGGTCAGGCTATGAAGTGCCACCGACTGGCAATGCCAACTATGCGTGGATTTTGCATATGGTGTCCAAACTCTCCGCACAAGGGGTGGCGGGTTTTGTGATGGCGAATGGTTCAATGTCGACCAATACTAATTCGGAAGGCGAAATTCGCAAAAAGCTGCTGGAAAATGATTTGGTGGATTGCATGATTGCCTTGCCGGGTCAGTTGTTTTTTACCACGCAGATTCCGGTGTGTTTGTGGTTTTTGACTAAGACTAAAACCCCTCACCCCAGCCCTCTCCCAACGGGCGAGGGTGTGCAAAGCTTTCGTGATCGGCGCGGGGAAACGCTGTTTATTGATGCGCGCAACATGGGGACAATGACCGACCGCACGCATAAGGAATTGACGGCGGCGGATATTGCCGAGATTGCGCGTACCTATCATGCGTGGCGCGGTGAGCAGAAAGACGGCGTGTATGAGGATAAGGCGGGCTTTTGTAAGTCGGCAACCTTGGCAGAGATTGCGGCGAATGATTATGTGCTGACACCGGGGCGCTATGTGGGTGCGGCGGCGGTGGAGGATGATGGGATTGCGTTTGAAACCAAGATGACGGAATTGAGCCAGACCTTGTATGTGCAGATGCAGCAGGCTCAGGCGTTGGATGCGGTGATTCGACGTAATCTGGAGGGCTTGGGTTATGGTGAATAAACCCATCCCCAGCCCTTCCCTTATCAGGGAAGGGAGCAAAACAATTAGACGCTACCACGCTTCTTCCTATTCCTCCCCTGATAAGGGGAGGTTAGGAGGGGTTGCGATTTATGCAAGCGAGGGGCTAATGGGAGGTTCTTGGGAGGGCTTGGGTTATGGGGAGTAAAATTGACTTAAATGAAACTATCATTTCAGCTAATACTGGTTTAGATGCAATTAAAAGAGCGCCGATTGTTGAGCAAAATACAGGTTTAAAATGCCTACGCATTCAAGATATATCTCAAAACAAAAAATATGAAGATTGGGGATTTACTGACGTAACTGTAGAAAACTTCAAAAAATTTCAACTAAAAAAGAATGATATTTTAATAGCACGTACAGGAGCTTCAATCGGTGTAAATAGATTTATATCTGAAGACTGTAACGCAGTATATAATAACGGATTAATAAGAATTAAAATAAATGAAGATAAATTTTATCCAAAATTTATTTACTATGTCCTTCAAAGTGAGTCATTTAAGCAGCATATAAACGCTATAGCTTTTAGTACCTCAGCTCAACCTAATATGAAAATTAGGGATTTTCTGAGGTTTTATTTCAAAGATTTTCCGTTAAGAGAGCAAATTATAATTGGGGATTTTATAACTCACCTCGACGACAAAATCGAACTCAATCGCCAAATGAATGCCACTTTAGAAGCAATGGCACAGGCTTTATTTAAAAGCTGGTTTGTGGATTTTGATCCTGTGATAGACAATGCCTTAGCCGCTGGCAATCCGATTCCTGAAGAATTGCAAGTCAAAGCCGCCGCGCGTTTAGCCTTGGGTGAGGCTCGCAAAACCCTACCGCCTGAGATTCAAGCTTTGTTTCCGAAGGCGTTTGTGTTGAGTGAGGAAATGGGGTGGATACCGGAGGGGTGGGAGGTTTCGACTCTGGGTAACGAGTTTAGCGTAGAAATGGGGCAATCTCCCCCTAGCACAACTTACAATCAAGTGGGCGATGGGATTCCATTTTTCCAAGGCAGTACAGACTTTGGTTTTCGCTATCCAGAAAATAGAGTTTATTGCACAGAGCCAAAAAAGTTTGCTAAATCAGGCGATACACTAATTAGTGTTCGTGCACCTGTTGGTGATACTAATATTGCAAAATTTGATTGTTGTATTGGACGAGGATTAAGTGCCGTAATGCATAAGTCTAAATCAAAAAGCTATACCTACTATGCAATTAACAATATGAAAACATATTTCTCAAGCTTTGAATCTGAGGGCACTGTCTTTGGTAGTATTAATCAAAAGTCATTAAAAAACTTGCCAGTTTTGTCTTTTTCAAAGGCTATTATGGAAATTTTTGATATATATGTGAAAGCTTTAGATAAAAAAATAGAAGTAAACTCTAACCAAATTGAAAACTTAACAAATCTCCGCGACACCCTCCTCCCCAAACTCCTCTCCGGCGAATTGCGCATTCCCGAAGCAGAACAACTTGCCGCCGACGCACTCAACTAATTAAGGAAACGCCATGTTCACCGAAGCCCGCCTCGAACAAGCCATTATTCAGCATCTCGGTGAACAAGGTTATCCGCACTTTCACGGCGCTCGCCTCCAACGCGATAAATCCGAGGTTCTCATCAAAGATGATTTACGCGCCTTTCTACAAACCCAATACCAAACCGCGCAGATTACCGCCTCCGAAATCGAAGCCATTATTCGCCAACTCGAAGGCTATTCCGCGTTGGATTTATACGACAGCAACAAGGCCATTATGCGCTTGGTGGCGGATGGTTTTTTATTAAAGCGTGAAGACCCCAAGCAAAAAGATTTATACATTCAACTGCTGGATTACCGTGAATTAGAACCGCAGCGCGAACCCAAAGCAGGCGACGTACCACGCCTCATTGCTGAGGGAAAAACAGCTTATTTACCCACGAATAACCGCTACAAACTCATCAGCCAACTCGAAATCATCGGGCAAGAAACCCGTATTCCCGATGCGATTTTATATATCAATGGCTTGCCCTTAGTGCTGTTTGAATTCAAAAGCGCGATTCGCGAAAATGCCACGATTCATGATGCCTATGTGCAGCTCACCACTCGCTATCGGCGCGATATTCCTGAGCTGCTTAAATACAATGCGCTGTGCATTATTAGCGATGGCGTGAATAATAAAATGGGTTCTGCCTTTGCGCCGTATGAATTCTTTTATGCGTGGCGCAAAATCACCGGCGATGAAACGGTTGAGAAAGACGGCATTGATTCGCTGTACACCTTGATTCAAGGTTTATTCCAGCCCAAACGTTTATTGGAAGTGATTCGCCACTTTATCTATTTCCCGAATAAATCGCACCGCGAAGAAAAAGTCGTGTGCCGCTATCCGCAGTATTACGCCGCCACCAAGCTATTTGAAAATATTAAACAGCACCGCAAACCCCACGGCGATGGCAAAGGCGGAACTTACTTTGGCGCAACCGGCTGCGGTAAAAGTTACACCATGCTATTTCTTACGCGGCTATTAATGAAAAGCGTGGAATTCGCTAGCCCCACGATTATTTTAATTACCGACCGCACCGATTTAGACGATCAACTTTCCGAACAATTCGTTAAAGCCAAAGACTATATTGGCGATGAAACCGTAGTGAGTGTGGAAAGCCGTAGCCAATTACGCGAATTGCTTAAAGGGCGCAGCAGTGGTGGCGTGTTTCTTACCACCATTCACAAATTCACCGAAGATTTAGAGCTACTCACTGACCGTTCCAATGTGATTTGTATCTCCGATGAAGCGCATCGCAGCCAAGTCAATCTCGACCAGAAAATTACCGTGAATGATAAAGGCGTGAAGCGTACCTATGGCTTTGCGAAATACCTGCATGATTCCCTGCCCAATGCTACGTTTGTAGGTTTCACCGGCACACCGATTGATGCGACCTTGGATGTGTTTGGGCGCGTGGTCGATGCCTACACCATGACAGAATCGGTGCAGGATGAAATCACCGTGCGCATTGTGTATGAAGGCCGCGCCGCTAAAGTCTTGCTGGATAATCGTAAGCTGGAAGAAATCGAAAAGTATTACGAGCAATGTGCTGAGCAAGGCACGAACGACTATCAGATTGAGGAAAGCAAAAAAGCCTCTGCCACGATGAGCGCAATTTTAGGCGACCCAAAACGCTTGCAAGCCTTAGCCGAGGATTTTGTCGCACACTACGAAAACCGCATTCATGAAGGCGCAACGCTTAAAGGCAAAGCGCTATTTGTATGTAGCAAGCGTGAAATTGCGTGGGCGTTCTATCAGCGCGTAATTGCCTTACGTCCCGAATGGGCAGAAGCCAAAGTTTGCGCTGAAGGTGAAACCCTAAGCGAACAAGATCAAAAAGACTTTAAAGCCATTGAGCGCATTAAATTGGTGATGACACGTGGCAAAGATGACGAAAAAGCCTTGTATGACATGCTCGGCACCAAAGATTACCGCAAAGACTTAGACCGCCAATTCAAAAACCCCAAATCCAATTTCAAAATCGCCATTGTGGTGGATATGTGGCTGACGGGTTTTGATGTGCCGTTTTTGGACACTATTTATATCGACAAACCAATTCAACGCCATAGCCTGATTCAAACCATTTCGCGGGTGAATCGCAAATTTGAAGGCAAAGAAAAAGGCTTGGTAGTCGATTATATTGGCATTAAATCGCAAATGAATGTAGCGCTGAAACAATATTCCAAAAGCGATGAAAGCAATGTGGAGGAGGTGCAACAATCGATTATTGTGGTCAAAGACCATCTGGATTTATTAGCTAAAATCTTTCATGAGTTTGATAGCCACGCTTATTTTCACGGCTCGCCCGTTGAGCAATTAGACTGCTTAAATCGTGCAGTGGAATTTATTCAACGCAGTGAAAAACTCGAACAACGCTTTATGGCTTTAGTGAAACGCTTAAAAGCCGCCTATGATATTTGCGTTGGCACCGATGCCTTTACCCCAGTTGAGCGCGACACCCTGCACTTTTATTTAGCGGTGCGTTCTTTGTTAGCCAAACTTACCAAAGGCGATGCCCCCGATACCGCGCAAATGAATGCCAAAGTGCGTGATCTAATTCAACAAGCGCTGGAAAGCGAAGGCGTGGAAGAAATCATTCGCCTCGGCGAAGAACCTAGCACTGAGGTCGATATTTTCTCTGAGCACTACTTAAATATCATCGACAAAATCAAACTGCCGCACACCAAAATCAAACTGCTCCAAAAGCTTCTGAATCGTGCGATTAGCGACTTTAAGAAAACCAATAAACTCAAAGGCATGGACTTTTCTGAGCGCTTTAAAAAACTAGTGGATCAATACAATGAACGCCGCGAAGAAAATGTTTTGGATAGCTCCATGCTCACCGAATTCGCTGAGGATTTAATGGGCTTACTGGAAGCGCTACAAGTCGAAAAAGCCTCGTTCGAGGATATGGGCTTAGACTTTGAAGCCAAAGCCTTCTATGACATTTTAAAAAGCCTCACCGTGAAATACGACTTCACCTACCCCGAAGAGAAATTGCTTGAGCTGGCAAAAGCCGTCAAAGCTGTAGTGGATGATAAAGCCAGTTACGTGGATTGGAGCCAGCGCGAGGATATTAAAGCTGAGTTAAAAGTCGATTTAATCATGCTGCTCTATAAGCATGGCTACCCGCCGGTGGATAAAGATGAGGTGTATAAGGAAATCTTTGAACAGGCGGAGAATTTTAAGAAGTATCGAAGTACTTAGGATTATGCTTTAATTAAATACGCCTTAATAAAAATTAATTGCTATTTTTTATACTTTAACATAGTCTCAGGAACCTTGTATGCTATTTAAAAACACCTCATTTTTGCTAAATCCTCTAAGCTATCTTGGCCTTGTCCTCATTAGCCAATTAACTGCCTGTAGTACCGTTGTGGTCGAACCAGCAACGAATACACACACAGCGCAAACTACAGCTGGTAATAAACCCAAGGAGCCTAAACTCAATACTAGCTCTCACTTACCTGTAGATTTACTGCCAACAGGCATGACTCTATTAAGTTCTTTCAGCCATGATTTCAATCAAGATGAGATGTTAGATTGGGTAGCCGTTGCTAAACAAGATGTGGGTAATGGCTATTTTATACGCCACCCGTTTGTATATATTAGCCAAGCGAACGGGAGCTATAAACAATTAGTCAATAGTCCTTTTGAAACCGCTTGGCCTGAAACTCGTCGCGCTGGCTTTACGGTTAAGCGAGTGAATAGCAATGATTTATTAATTATTAGCGGCCCCGCAACTCCAGCTGAGCTGCCACCAAGCACAGGCCCTAATGAAATCAGTTTACGCCAGAGTTATTTATTTCACTTTAAACAAAATGATTTTGTGTTGCAGCAATATACCTATGGTTCTAGTTTTATTTATGAAAAAGCTGCTACGCATGACTCTTATATTTTTGATATTCCTAAGCGCTTGTATAAAGGTAATTCAGTTAGTAATGCACGCTGTGATTTTACCCCTGATGCTCCCTGTACTAGCAAGTTTAGCTGGCATAAGACTGTTAAAAATTATCCTAGCTTGAGTTTAAGCAGCTTTAAACGCTTTGATCAGGAGACAATTCGGGAGCTTAGAAAATATACGGATCAGTAGTTACTGCTGATATACGTAGTAATCCTATAAGTCACCCATCAACCTATCTCTGTTTCAGTCTTGGCAGCTTGAAGAACTGCATCCAGCAATCCAGGGAAACGCTGATCCAAGTCCTCTTTGCGTAGAGAGTTGATGAAATGCGTTCCCTCGGGTCGCATCTGAATCACACCTGATTCCCGCAAGACCCGAAAATGATGCGAAGCAGTGGATTTGGCAACTGCCAAATTCAAGGCTCCACAAGCCTGCTCACCCTTAGTTGCCAGACTATGCACAAGGCCAAGGCGTATCGGATCACTAAGTGCATATAGCACCCTCGTTAGGGATAGAGTTTCAATAGGTGGGTGATTAGGTGATTTCATACTTGCAGTGTTGCATATGGGATGCTAAGGTTCAATTGTTCGTAAATTGTAGAACAATTGAACCTAACAAGGAAATCACCATGTCAAATCGATTCATAAATCAAGTAGCGGTCGTTACCGGTGGGTCAACCGGTATTGGATTTGCTATTGCCCAAGCACTGCTAGCTGAAGGAGCCAAGCGCGTCTATATCACCGGCAGAACGGCCAAGACGCTTGATGAGGCGACGACTACGCTGGGGCCTCTGGCGGTGGGTGTCGTCTCTGATGTTGCCAATCTCAATGATCTACAAAAACTTAAGAGCGAGATCGACAAGCGAGGGGATCAGCTCGATGTGGTGTTTGCCAACGCTGGTATCGCTGAAAACAATCATCTTGGTGATACCACTGAAATGGAGTTTTCCAAAACTTTCGATATCAATGTCAAAGGCATGTTCTTCACAGTTCAAACACTCTTGCCTTTACTAAAACAAGGTTCATCAGTAGTTTTGACTGGGTCTATCGTGGCGAATAAGGGCATGGAAAACTTAAGCCTATATAATGCGTCAAAGGCCGCGGTGCGCTCCTTTGCTAGATCATGGGCTAATGACTTGAAAGCTCGCAAGATTCGGGTCAATACCATCAGCCCTGGCTTAACAGAAACCCCTATTATGAAAAATGGCTTAAAAATGGATGACGCACAATTGGCCGCACTGCATGAACATGCTAAAGGTGTTGTGCCTTTGGGTTATGTGGCACAGCCTAATGAAATTGCGAGTGCCGCTCTATTCTTGGCGTCAGCAGATGCAGCTTATATTAATGGAATCGAGCTAGATGTAGACGGTGGTTTAGCACAAATCTAGAGGCTAAAGTTCAATTATCTGTGTTTTGAAAGAGTCATTTGTCAGCTCTACCCCAAGCAGTAGGATTAAAGCATAGATTATGCCCATGCCTACTTTAGTCACCCCCGCTAAAACCCTAGATTTAATGCGGGGTGTGACAGTATGGGAAGTTATTCCGGCCGCATATGCGGGAATAAAATCACATCTCTGATCGAAGGCGAGTCAGTAAACAACATCACCAAGCGATCAATCCCAATACCTTCACCTGCAGTCGGTGGCATACCGTACTCTAAAGCGCGCACGAAATCCGCATCATAGAACATGGCCTCATCATCACCGGCTTCTTTCTCACGCACTTGCTGGAGGAAGCGTTCGGCTTGATCTTCAGCATCGTTCAACTCCGAGAAACCATTACCAATCTCGCGCCCGCCGATGTAGAACTCGAAGCGATCTGTGACGAATGGATTCTCATCATTCAAACGTGCTAAGGGGGAAACCTCGGCTGGATGTTGCATCACAAAGGTCGGCTGCTGCAATAAGTGCTCCACCGTTTCCTCGAAAATCGAGATTTGCACCTTGCCCAAGCCATCACTGTCTTTGACAGGCGCGTGGAGTTTTTTAGCAATTAAGCGTGCAGAGTCTAAATGATCAATTTGCTCTGCGGTCACCTCAGGATTGTATTTCAGAATCGCATCGCGAATCGTAATACGCTCGAAGGGCTTGCCAAAATCAAAGACTTGCCCTTGATAAGCAACTTCAGTCGTACCCAGCAAATCTTGCGCTAAGCCTTTGAATAAAGCTTCGGTCAAATCCATCATGTCGATATAGGTGGCATAGGCTTGGTAGAATTCAATCATGGTGAATTCCGGATTATGCCGCACCGATACACCCTCATTGCGGAAGTTACGATTGATTTCAAACACCCGCTCAAAACCGCCGACTACCAAGCGCTTGAGATAAAGCTCTGGCGCAATCCGCAAATACATCGCTAAATCTAATGCATTATGATGGGTCACAAACGGACGCGCACTCGCCCCACCCGGAATTACCTGCAACATGGGAGTTTCCACTTCCATGTAATCGCGCTGAGTGAAAAAGTTACGGATATACGCAATGATCTTAGAGCGCATACGGAAAGTATTACGGCTTTCCTCATTCATAATCAGATCAATATAGCGCTGACGATAACGCTGTTCTTGATCGGTTAAACCGTGGAATTTTTCCGGCAACGGGCGTAAGGATTTAGTCAGTAAACGTACCGAATCAGCCTTCACCGAAAGCTCGCCGGTTTGGGTTTTAAACAGCATCCCTTCGACAGCAATAATGTCACCAATATCTTGATGTTTATAAGCCTCAAAGGTTTGCTCACCGACCCGCTGCAATTGCACATAAACTTGAATACGCCCAGAAGTATCTGACAGGGTTACAAAGCTGGCCTTGCCCATCATCCGGCGTAGCATCACCCGACCGGCTACTGATACGCGCACTTCATTCGCTTCAAACCATTCTTTGTCATGCTCACCATAAGCAGCATGTAAATCGGCGGCTTTATGCTCACGCACAACCTGATTGGGAAACGCATTACCCTGCGCACGCAAGCCTGCCAACTTTTCACGGCGTTGTTGAATTAGTTGGTTATCGTCCTGCTGAGTCTGTTGCTGATTCTCTTGTTCACTCATGTCCTGCGTCCGCTTTATAGTCCACTTTTTAGGCTCGCCTCAATAAAGCGGTCGAGTCCACCATCTAACACTGCTTGGGTATTGGAAGTTTCTACACCAGTGCGTAAGTCTTTAATCCTTGACTGATCCAATACATAAGAACGAATCTGACTGCCCCAACCCACATCGGATTTGGTTTGCTCTAAAGCTTGCTTTTCTTCGCTACGCTTGAGTAATTCAAGCTCATATAACTTAGCGCGCAACTGCTTCATCGCGGTATCTTTATTCTGGTGCTGAGAACGCCCATTTTGGCATTGCACTACAGTATTGGTCGGCAGATGCGTAATCCTTACCGCCGATTCAGTCCGGTTAACGTGCTGACCGCCAGCACCGGAAGCACGATACACATCGATCCTTAAATCCGCAGGATTAATATCAATCTCGATATTGTCATCAATTTCCGGCGAGACAAACACCGCGGCAAACGAGGTATGGCGCATGCCATTAGCACTAAACGGCGATTTGCGCACTAAGCGATGTACACCCGTCTCAGTACGTAGCCAACCAAAAGCATATTCGCCTTCAAAACTAATCGTCGCGCTCTTAATTCCGGCGACATCCCCTGCTGAGGCCTCAATCAATTCGGTCTTAAAGCCCTTAGCTTCACCCCAACGCAAATACATGCGTAAAATCATTTCTGCCCAATCTTGCGCTTCAGTACCACCTGCACCGGACTGAATATCCAAGAAAGCGTTATTACGATCCAACTCACCAGAGAACATGCGTTGGAATTCAAGCTTTTCGACTTCTTGCTCTAAGGCGTCGACTTCAGCAATCACATCATTCGCGCTGCTTTCATCGCCTTCCGCTTCGGCCATCTCCAAGAGGTCATTCGCATCGGTTAGACCGTTGCTGAGGCGTTTAATCCCACCCACGACATTATCTAGAAATGCCCGTTCCTTACCCAATTGTTGAGCATAATCAGGATTATCCCAGATTTTCGGATCTTCTAATTCGCGGTTTACTTCTTCGAGGCGTTCGTGCTTAGTTTCATAGTCAAAGATACCCCCTAAGCGCCTCTAAACGCGCTTGCAGATCTTTGATTTTGGTATAAATCAGATTCAGTTCCATGGTGTGGCCAACACTCTAGTTTGCAAAAAGAAAAGTGCGGATGATAACAATTTTGCTTAGCACTGCCTAGCTATCAGCCCTAGTCTAAGTAAAGGACTTTCACTACACTGCTGCTTGCACTAAGCCTAGTTGCAAGCATTTATGCAAACTAGTTGCATATAAAACCCGCGAAGCTATTTTATGAAAACTGATACTGAGCAAACTTTAGCACAAAAACTTATCCGACAAGTCAATGGACGTGTAACCCCCATCCGCTTAGGCGTGCTCGAATTATTACTCAACACTCAAACAGCGCTTAGCCATCAAGAATTAGAACAAGCAGCCGCACAAACTGGCTTAGTCGCTGATCGTGTTAGCCTCTATCGCGCCTTAGACTGGCTAGTTGAGCAAGGTATTGCCCATCGAATCTCTAGCCATGACCGTGCTTGGCGTTATAAGGCACAAGCTGAATTAACTAGCCCACATGCGCACTTTCAATGCAAACACTGCTCACAAGTTTTTTGCCTAGAAGATTTGCAGCCTGCCCTACTCTTCAAACTCCCTCCAGGCTATCAACTAGATGAAATTGAGTTAAAACTTCAAGGTACTTGTCCGGCCTGTGCTAGTTTAAATGCAATTTAGTTGCAAATTATCTAAGTCAATCCTAAAATAAAATGCAACTTAATTGCAGCTTTAGGATAAATGCTTATGTTTTCTCTGCGTGTAGTACTCTTTGTGAGTTGTTTAGCTCTGGCTAGTTTAAGCCAAGCTCAAACTGACCAGACTGAGCAACCCTCTGAGCATGAAGAACATGGTGCTCATGAGCATGGTACAGCTCATTTAAGTATTGCGATTGCCGATCAAGCGCTTGAAATTCATCTCGATTCTCCCGCTGCCAATATTTTTGGTTTTGAACATGAAGCCCATTCAGAAGCAGATAAAAAAACGCTAGCTGAGGCTTCAGCACAATTAGCAGCAGGCGCAGATTTATTTGCCTTTGAGCCAGCCGCCGCATGCAAATTCAAAACAGCAGAGATAAAGACTGAAGGAGCTGAACCTGCCGACCATGATGAGCATGAAGCTGCTACTCAGCAGACAGAAACAACTAAGCCCACTACTCATCAACATCAGACTGAGACTAATGAAGCTCATCAAGACCTTCAGGTCACTTGGCTATTTACTTGTGAACAAACCGACGCTTTAAAAACTATTACACCAACACTCTTTAGTCGTTTCAGTGGTTTTAAAAACTTAAAAGTGGAATGGGTAAGCGCTAAAGGTGCTTCAGCGACCCAGCTAGTCAAAGACGAGCCTATCCAATTCGCTCCATGAATGTGATTGAACTAAACGAGTTGCAGTTTCGTTGGGCAAACCAGCCTAAGAATACTTTAGCACTGCCTGAGTTAAGCCTAGCCCAAGGCGAGCATTTATTTATTCGTGGATCTAGTGGCAGCGGTAAAACGACTCTATTGAATCTATTAGCTGGGATACTTTTACCCACTAGTGGACACTTGCAGGTTTTAGGGCAAGATATAACTCAACTCTCGACTGCGGCTCGGGATCGTTTTCGCGCTGACCATCTAGGAATTATTTTCCAGCAATTCAATTTATTGCCTTATCTTTCGGTGCTCGACAATGTGACGCTCCCCTGTAAGTTCTCTAAGCGTCGACAGCAGCAAGCAGGTCAGTTAGCTGCTACTGCCCTTCAGCTTTTAGAGCAGCTCGGTTTGGCACAAATAAACCCCAGCACTGCCATCACGCAATTAAGTGTTGGGCAACAACAACGTGTAGCTGTTGCACGCGCTTTGATAGGTAAGCCGGAATTGATTATTGCGGATGAACCCACTTCAGCCCTCGACGCTGATACCCGCGATAGTTTCCTCAAACTCTTATTCAACCAAGCAGAAGCTCAAGGCAGCACCCTTATTTTTGTCAGTCATGACCCCTCTATTGCCCAGCATTTTCCGCGTAGCTTAGATTTGCAGCAGGTTAATCAAGTATGGTTTTGCTGAAATTAACTCTGCGAAGTTTATGGAATCGACGGGCAACGGTGCTGCTGACAATTGTAGCTATCGCTATTAGTGTCGCCTTGTTATTAGGTGTAAATTATATTCGTAAAGAGGCAAAGATCAGTTTTCTGAGTACGATTTCAGGTACCGATTTGGTGGTTGGTGCGCGTAGTGGTTCTATACAATTATTATTATATAGTGTGTTTCGCATCGGCAATGCCACCAATAATATAAGTTGGAAATCGTATCAAGAATTAGCTGCCAATCCACTGATTGATTGGACTATTCCACTCTCGTTAGGCGACTCGCACAGAGGTTATCGGGTCTTGGGAACCAATCAAGATTATTTCCGCTATTATCGGTTTGCCGATAAACGCCCTTTGGAATTAGCGCAAGGTCAAGTGTTTGCTGGAGCCTTTGATACCGTGCTGGGTGCTGAAGTAGCACGCCAGTTAGGCTATAAACTGGGTGATAAAATTGTCATAGCTCACGGCACTAGTGAAGTCAGCACTGCCTTACATGCAGACAAGCCGTTTACTGTCACGGGTATTCTTAAACCAACCGGTACACCGCTTGATCGCACTGTACATATTACTTTAGAAGGCTTAGAAGCTGTGCATCTTGATTGGGTTGCAGGGACTAAAGTAAATGGCTATAACCTTAGTGCTGAACAAGCTTTGCAAAAAAATCTACAACCTAAACTCATTACTGCCTTTTTAGTAGGTTTGAAATCAAGAACTGCAGCCTTTCGAGTGCAGCGTGAGATCAATGACTATAAGCGTGAACCTTTGCTTGCGATTTTGCCAGGCGTCGCCTTAGCCGATTTATGGCAAGCCTTAAATATGTTTGAAACCGTACTGCGTATTATTAGCGCTTTTGTAGTAGTCGCCGGTTTAGTGGGAATGTTAACCACGATTCTTTCCACCTTGAATGAACGGCGGCGCGAAATGGCCATCTTACGTGCTGTGGGAGCGCATCCCTATCATATTCTAGTGTTATTTATTTTGGAAACCTTAGTTTTAACCCTAATCGGCTGCTTACTAGGTATGTTCCTAGCCTATTTACTTGTTTGGGGAGCACGACCTTGGGTTCTTGCCGAATATGGCTTTTATTTACGCACTTGGTTACCAGATTTGGACAGTTTCAATCTGCTTGCTTTAGTCACAGGCTTTGGTGCGCTTTTGAGTTTATTGCCTGGAATCATTGCCTACCGCCGCTCTTTACAAGATGGCTTAACGATACGAACCTAATGATGCATCGACCTTTATTGAGCTTACTAGCTTTGAGTGTTGTGCTGAGTGCTTGTGCGGACAGCAAAGAACCTACTAGCCAAAATTCAAGCCCCAGTGCACAAACTGAGCAAACCTCACCCATCGGTTCAGTAGCACAGCCCACGACTGTAGCCCCAGCTCCAGAACCAGCAACTTCCAGCCAAACTAACTCAGTTTATGAAACCTTGAGCTGGGAGTCTTTGGAACTACCGGGTCAAGGCTTAGCTGATATTATGCGCAAATATCAGCCCATGTTAGACAAAATCACAGATAACGATGTGGAGGAAGGCGATAAACTCATGGCTCAAATGCAAAATGAGTTTAATACAGCCCCGACTAATCCTGCTTTAAACGGTAAGTCTATCCAAATCAAAGGCTTTGTTTCGCCCTTAGAGGTCGACGAAAAAAAGGGTCTAGTGAAAGAATTCTTATTAGTCCCTTATTTTGGCGCTTGTATTCATGTACCACCTCCGCCCGTTAATCAAACCCTCCTCGTTCGTCCGCAAGAGGGCAAAAGCATTAGCATGGAACAAATTTACGAGCCTGTGATAGTTTCAGGGGTAATCACTGTGGAAACAGCAGGCACTAAACTAGCACAAGCAGGCTATCAAATTTCAAAGGCCGTTGTAGAGCCTTTGAAAGACACTGAATATTAATAAGCTCAGCTTGCATAGTCCGATCCAGCCCGCTCCAACAAAGTTTTAATATCCGCGAAATGCCGTTCCGCCTGCCCCGGATAATCATCCAGCTCGCTAGCTGTGCGCGCTGCTACTTCATGGGATAACACCCGTAAGGGCTGGCCGGTTTGCAAAGCGCGAATATAAGTTTCAGCAGCCCGCTCGAAGTAATACAAACGATTGAAGGTATCCGCCACGCTATTCCCCAACACCAGCAAGCCATGATTGCCCATAATCATGATTTTCTTTTTCGGGTCGCTCAATAAAGCCGCGCAACGCTCGCCTTCTTCAGTAAAAGCCAAGCCACCGAACTGTTGATCAATCACATAGCGCTCATAAAAAGTCGCGGTATTTTGGTCAATCGGCGGTAAGTTGCTATCGGCTAAACAAGCTAATACGGTGGAATAAATCGAATGCACATGCATCACACAACGTGCTTGCGGACACAAGCGGTGAATTGAGCCATGCAAGCCCCAAGCGGTTGGATCAGGTGCATCGGGGCGATCCATGGTGCTGGGGTCATTCGCATCCAAGAGCAGTAAATCGCTGGCTTTAATCAAGGCAAAATGCTTCTGATTAGGATTAATTAAAAACTGTGTTCCACTGGCATTCACGGCTAAAGAAAAATGATTAGCGACCGCTTCGTGCATATTTAAGTGCGCCGTCCATTGAAACGCCGCTGCCAAATCCACCCGCTCTTGCCAATAGTTATGGTGATGTGCATTCATCTGAGGCTCCTAAGCATTGGGGTATTGGGCACGTAAACTGCGATAAGTACTGCGCAGCTCATTCCGATCGACATAGCAACCGCGTAAATGCCGCGCCCCACTGCCTGCCACAAAGGAAGTACGTCCATGCACCACACGATGATTATCAAACACAATGCACTCGCCCGCATTCAAGCGAAAGCGCATTAAATATTGCGGGTCTTGCAGCATCTGCCCGAATTTACGGAAGGCTGGATAAAACTCGTCCATCACATCGGGCGGGAAATCAAACACATCTGCCAAATGCTGGCTAAAGTGAATGCCACTCACTTCGCCATTATGTGGATCTAGCTCAATAATCACTTGGCGTGCACGTACATCTTGAAAGTTGGTGGTATAGCGGAAGGGGACTTTTAGCTCGGTCAGCAGATTAAAATACTCCGGATATTGCTGACGGAAAGCGTGCGCCACACTACAGGCATCCACGAATAAACTCTCGCCACCAATCGCATCATTCACCCGGCAATGCAGGAATTGAATCCCCGGTGCTAATTCTTCCGGCGGCAAATCGGTGTGCAGCTCCAAAGCTTTATTGGTATACGCTAAATTCACCGGATTAGCCTCCGTGCGTACATCAAAGGTATAACCGGAGAAGGAAGCACGCACCACACCAATCAACTCGCAGGCTTGCTGCAAACCTTCATTGCTATTCGGCATCTCGGTCAGGAGCGCAATCCCCTCATCCAATAAAGCTTCCGTCCAATCCGCAACTAAAGCAGGATTTGCAACTAATTCGGGGAAGCTGAAGCGTTTGAGTTTGGGATAATGATCAGCGTACCAAGGTTGACGCTGGCGTTGGGCAAGATCACCGTGCCCTAGACAAGGCTGATTATCTTTGGCATGCCAGCGTGCTAGCCACGCTAAATCATAGCGACTTTGATGACCATCCGGCCATTCAATCACCAGTTGCGAGCCTTCCAATTGAGCCGTTTTCGGCTTTAAATCATCCGGTTCTTCAAGAATATCGTAGACCCGCTCTTGCGTTTCCGCATCCCAAGAACTCGCGCAATTATCACGCAGCCAATAATAGTTGTAATAAGCTAACTGCCCATCAGCAAGGCTTACCCGTAAGCCTTGCTCCTCTAACCTTACCATGTGGTGCTCCTCCGATTACGGCATTAGAACTCTCCACGTTTCAGCTTATTTTGTGGCCAAGTTGCCTTATTTCTCAAAGCATGGGCAGTTGCTACCGCTAACAAGAGGGCACTGCAAGCTAAGGCGAATAAACCCACTACCCAGCTAGTACTCCATTGTTGCACAGCAATAGCCACCAAGCCCCAGACGGCCACTAAAGAAGCTTCACGCATATTACGCCATTGTGTCCATACAATATAAACCGTAGTCAAGCAAGCCAAACTAATAATCGCCCAGAACTCTCCAGAAAAGAACGGTGGTGTATCAAACACCGACTTTAACCAAGCTGCCAAATTCACAGGAGCTGCTAGCGTAATCCAGCCTATATAAATACAGATCGGCCACCAAACAAACATAATAATCCGCACCGGTGCATCCCAGACCTCTAAACGTAAGCGCATGACGAGCTGAAATAGAGAAACCAATAAGCCAATCATCAGCAACATAGCCACGCCGATAAAATCATTTAACCAAGCCACAATCCATAGGCCGTTAAAGAGATTACTTAAGGCAAACCAAATACCGGCAGGTTCTAAAGAATCACCGTTCTGTCCTTCACGGTGTGCTTTCCACTGATACCAAAGAAAACCAATTAACAGCAGATAAATAAGCGTCCAAATGACAAAAGCATAACCCGCTGGCGTCAGTAGCGTCGCATAACGATCACTGATTTCAGCTACAGTCCTATCATTAAGCCAGCCGAAGCTACCCGCTGTATTTAGAACGATCATTAGAATAAAGCTGCCTATATTGAGCCAAAGTAAACTGCGGTTACTTAAATTCATCCAACTTCCCCTTTGCATTAATGAAAGTTTTAACTTAGTTCAATTAAGGACAATCTGCTGATTTGTATTCCATTACTTTTTCTAGACACTCTTTCCTCTAGTGCTTTTAAAAACCTACTATGCTTAAAACCACCGCTAGAACGAACTTGTATAAAAATCTTGGAGTGTACGAATGATTAAATTAACCCCTGAGGGCCAAGCCCTAGTTGATCAATTAGCGCAACGCTATAACTTGTCGCCAGCAGCAGTTCAAACCATGTTAGAAGCTGTGCATAAGGGTCAAGGCAGTATGGCACAGTTCAATCATCCAGAACTGGGTGGGCTTGGGCAGTGGATGCAAAATGGGATGAGTATGATTGGCGATATGTTCAATCAAAACTTGAAATCAACAGTAGAAAATTTGGGTAATGACTTATCAGCCGCTTTAGCGAGTGGCTCTAAATTAATTGAAACCACTGCGGAACCAGCCAAAAGCACATCGGCTGCTAGCGACTCAAAGAGTCCTTCTTCTTCATCAAACCAATGGTGGCCGAGTGATTTAGGTAGCCCTAGCACGAGCGGCGCACAGAACCAAACACGTTATGCTTGGTTCCCATCAACCGCACGCCTAGCTATTGAGCAAGATGGTAAAGTCACTCTGTATGATACCCAAGATCACCAAATTACTGGTGTATCTCAACAGCAAGATGGCTCAGGTTATAAACTCAGCTTTACCAGCCAGCATGGCAGCATCAAAGTTGAAAGCTTGCCTGTAGTGAAGTAATCGGCCTAGCATTCAATGGTGCAGGTGTGGGGTTCAGATAAGCCTGTAAACGCTGACTCTGTTCGCGCAAGCTCGCCATTGAGTGCCGCAAGTTTTGGAGTTGTTCACGTGCTTGCTCCAACTCTTCTTCACCCCATAAAAAGTCTAATAAACTAGCTTCTGTTTTATCTTCAACTTCAAGATCAAATTCTGGCATCAAAATACTATTTTGCACCTGAAGTTGCATGAGTTTGTCAGCATGACGGCGCTTTTGCCACAGCCCTAATAAGAGCAAAAATAAAGCGCTAGCTCCGCCAGCTTGCCAAACTAAGGGTGAAGTCAAGACGCCTTTCCAAGTATTCGCTTCAGACACTCCTGAAGATTCTAGGGTGGATTCTAAATTCCCCTCCATCTTCCCTTCAGGGCCGGCAGCGCCTAGCGCCAGCACTGCTTGCGCTTGCATTTGACTCTGCTCTTGAGCAAGTTTCACTTGGTCTTGCAGTTTAGCTAAGTCTTCTTCATGCCGGGTCATTAAGCGATTTTTTTCTTGGATCAGCTCTTTCAACTGAGCATTTTCCTGAGCACGGGTGGCTAACAACTGTTGGGCTTGCGTTAAACGCTCTTGTAAATCACTCAGCTTAAGCTGCGACGCTAATTGTAATTCCTGCACTGCGCGCGCTAGGGGTGGATCAATAATAGCTGGTGCACTGGCTAAAATAGTTCCAACTGGAGATACCGCAGTTGGTAAGCGTTTTTCTTGAGTCTCTTGAGTTTTAGCTGGCCGTTCACGTTCAAGTGTTGGAGCTTTTTTAATACGCTGTGTAGGAACTGGGCTAGGATCTGCAAAACGTTTTTTACCAACTGCTTTCGGCGTCCGTAATAAATAACCCAGCTTTAACTGCGTCAAATCACCATTGACAAAGGCTTGGGGATTACGCGCATATAGGGCTAGGACCTTCTCATCTAAATTTAAGTTAGCTAGCGGCAAGCGCTCAGCAATACTGAAAATGGTATCATTTTTGCGCACCCGATATTTATACTTGAAACTCAGCTTAGGTAAAGGAATCGCCACTTTAGCCGTGCTGGGTTTCACTCTGGCAGAACGCTCCACCGCTAAACCAGCGGGTATTAAATTATTAGGCGGCGCAAACTCTGAGTTTGGAGCAGGCATCTCTGCTACCGTATTAATGGGTGGCTGTGCATCAACTGCTAATTCTAAGTCAGTGGCTGGATCAGTAGTGTTTTCTACTTGAGAGCTAGGTAGTTGATTCAGTTCATTATTTTCTTCAGCAGCTAATACCGCTGGGGTTTGAACTAAATTTAAAGGCGCCACAGCTTGCGGGCTAGCTGCTTTATCCGCTTTTAATGCAACTGAATAGCGCTTCAGCAAATTTCCTTTCGGACTGGTAACTTCAAGCAGAAGACTGAAGTCTGCTACAGAGATAGGCTCAGACGAGCTAATGATGAGATAATGTTTACCTTTGCTAATGGACCGAGCAAACTTCAAACTATCGATAAACCCAGGGCGTTGTAACTGGGCTTGGGCAAAAATACTGGGAGGCGCGACATGAACTTGCAACTTAGCAAGCTCTTGTGGAGTGGCCTGTAGTAGCTCAATACGCGCTTTAAATGGCTCGTTCACCCCTGAACTAAACTGGATATCCCCAAGGCTTAAAGCTTGTGTCACTGTAGGATAAGTACTCGCTAATACCAAAACTAAACCAAGCGTTTTTTTCTTCACTCTTTCTGCCCCCATCAACGATCAGCATAAGCTCATCGTTTGATTGATTATTATTTTATAGTTACAGATAGTAACAGTGAAAAGGTTAACTAAAAATGATTAGTAAATAAATAGTTATATAAGTAACCCTAATGACAGAAAAAACTTAAAAAGAGAGGTTTACGAGTTAATAAACTAAATTATTAACTCGTAACTTGGTAGTCACTAAGAAGTCATTATGCTCAGAAAAATCAGTATTTTAACAATTAGTTACAAGGAAATTTACTAGCTTCAGGTAAATTGGAGAGCAGTGTAAATTCAGCCAGTTGTGCTTTAGACACATCTTCGGCAGCGATAGTAAATATACCTATACTGCTTGTACCACCACCACAAACAGTCGCTTGCATACGTCCAGTTGAGCCACAACTACTGCTTAAGACTTTTACTTGTGCTGCTTGAAGTTCAGCTTGGCGATCTGTGAGACTCGCACCACCCTGCTCACATTGGCGCACTGGGCCGATGGCTTTATAGACTTCCAAGGTTTTCCCTGTTGGGGTCTCAGGCTTTGGCTGCATAGGTTTAGGCGCTTGGCAGGCACTTAAGCTCAATACCAAACTGGCCACTAGAAATAAGGGTTTCAACAGAGTCATCACCTTTTTATAAGCAATTATTTGTGCTCTTTGGCCTTAGCAAAGGCAGCTGCAAAAGCATTATTAGCTACTGAACTGGCTACTTGAGGCTTAGTCGGTTTAGCTGCAGCTTGAGCTTTAGCTTTATTCGGCTGAGCACTCGCTTGAGGCTTGGCTGGATTGACAGGATCTCCTAAGCGCATAGTCAAAGCAATCCGCTTACGCTCTTGATCGACTTCTAGCACTTTTACTTTAACAATGTCCCCCGCTTTGACCACAGTATGCGGATCTTTAACAAAATGATTAGCGAGCATAGAAATATGCACTAAGCCGTCCTGATGTACGCCAATATCCACAAAGGCACCAAAGTTTGTAACGTTAGTAACAGTACCCTCTAACAACATATCTAGTTTTAAATCAGCTAGTGTCTCAACGCCTTCTTTAAAGCTGGCAGTTTTGAATGCTGGACGTGGATCACGACCCGGTTTATCTAATTCGGCAAGAATATCGCTGACAGTCGGCAAGCCAAATTTTTCATTGGTAAAATCAGCTGCATTGAGAGATTTAATTAATTGTGAGTTTCCGATCAAATTTGGCAAACCAGTCTTGGTTTTAGCCGCAATTGCCTCTACGATTGAATAAGCTTCAGGGTGCACAGCTGAGCTATCTAAGGGATTTTCACCCCCATGAATCCGTAAAAAACCAGCGGCTTGTTCATAGGTTTTTGCACCTAAGCGTGGCACATTCAGCAAACTCTTACGACTGGTAAAGCGGCCATTTTTATTCCGAAATTCGACTATATTATCCGCAATCGTTTGATTTAAACCTGCAACGCGGCGCAATAAAGCGGCTGAGGCTGTATTCACTTCCACACCGACACTATTCACACAATCCTCAACCACTGCATCAAGATTTTTAGCCAATTGCACTTGACTGACATCATGTTGATATTGTCCCACCCCGATCGACTTAGGCTCAATTTTGACTAACTCAGCCAAGGGATCTTGCAGACGACGAGCAATGGATACCGCGCCACGAATCGTCACATCTAGATCCGGAAACTCTTTCGCTGCTGTCTCCGAAGCGGAATACACTGAAGCACCAGCCTCACTCACTACTACTTTTTGCAGATTTAGTTCAGGATGTTTCTTAATAAGATCAGCGACCAATTTATCCGTCTCGCGTGAAGCCGTTCCATTGCCGATGGCTACTAGCTCTAACTGATGTCTAGCGCATAATTTGGCTAGCACTGTGATGGATTCATCCCACTGATTGCGGGGTGCATGGGGATAAATCGTGGTGTGATCGACAAACTGGCCTGTACTATCAATCACCGCGACCTTCACGCCTGTGCGTAAACCTGGGTCTAATCCTAAAGTCGCTCTTTGCCCCGCTGGAGCTGCTAGCAATAAATCCTTCAAATTATTCGCAAACACACGAATCGCCTCAGTCTCTGCCGCTTGGCGCAAGTCGCTCAACAAATCGTTTTCAAGTTTGGTATGTAGTTTGACTTTCCAAGTCCAATGCACGACCTCGGCTAAAAACGTATCTGCAGGGCGTTGCTTATTTTGAATACCTAGCTGTTTAGCCGTTAACACTTCACAAGGATGTATAGTGCCTTCAGGCTGCTCGATATCAATACTCAGCTGCAAGAAGCCTTCATTGCGACCACGTAGCATGGCTAAGACACGATGCGACGGCGCTGTTTTTAAAGCATCCGCATTGTCGAAATAATCACGGAACTTAGCCCCTTCTGCCTCTTTACCCTTCACAACTGTGGATTTTAGCTTGGCTTCTGACTGCAAATAGCTGCGTAACTCCCCAACTAGTTCAGGGTCTTCAGCAAAGCGTTCCATCAGAATATATTTAGCCCCTTCCAGCGCACCTTTGGTATCGACAAAAGCCTCTTTGAACTCTTCCGCGGTATTAAGGTATTTAGCAGCCTCCACCTCTGGTTTGAGTTGCGGTTTGGCTAATAAAGCATCTGCTAACGGCAGTAAACCGGCTTCAATCGCAATCTGCCCTTTGGTACGACGCTTTTGTTTAAAGGGTAAATATAGATCCTCTAGTCGGGTTTTGGTGTCAGCGTCTTGAATGGCAGCTGCTAGGCTAGGAGTTAATTTGCCCTGCTCTTCAATACTTTTTAATACTGTGACACGTCGATCTTCTAGTTCACGCAAATAGCTTAAGCGCTCTTCTAAAGTTCTCAGTTGACTGTCATCTAAACCGCCTGTGACTTCTTTGCGGTAACGCGAAATGAAAGGCACGGTCGAACCTTCATCTAAGAGTTGAACAGCAGCAGTAACTTGGCGCGGAGCAACTGAAAGCTCTTGCGCAATACGATCAGCAATATTGAGCATGGGGTCTCTTATTTGAATTGAAGGGATGGGATGCATTATCAGGGAAAATACACAGTGGGCAAGCGCTTTCTAGCAGTCAACTTCCACAACTATGAATCAAAAATTGGCGCATGGCTTCGGCAGGCTTGCTGAGTTCTATGCCTTTTTGCCAAAGCATACCGCTTTCCAGATGGGGCACTACGCCTAAGATAGGCAGAGTTTCGATTTTTCCACCCTCTAAAGACCAAGGCCTATACACCATGTCGGCAAGAATAGTCACACCAAACCCATGTGCTACTAGACCACGAACGGCTTCCATTGATTTGGTACGAAAGGCAATACTTGGTTGTAAACCTTGTGATTGCCAATAGCGCTGGGTAGCAGATTCGCCTTCATCCATAGTGAGTTGAATATACGGATACTGTGCTACATCGGCTAAGGAGGCAAAAGGCTGGGTGAGCAAGGGGTGATTCGCCGAAGCCCATAACTGGCGACGTGAGCGCAACAGGACATGATGATTAAAACGCTCACGATGCTGGGTATTAGAAATTAACACCAAACCTAACTCCAAGTCTCCCGCCAATACTGCAGCCTCAATTTCAGGGCGCTCCATATCATGAAGATCAAGATCTATATCAGGATAGTGTTGGCGGAAACGCGCGAGTAAAGGCGGCAAAAAATAACCGAGCAAAGCATAAGATGCTCCCATACGCACCGCGCCGGTTAAATGATGGCGTTGGAAATGTGGCTCACTAAGCGCAAGCTCCAAATTTTCTTGAATCTGTTTAGCACGGTGATAAAAGTTATAACCTTCTGCGGTGAGATTGACGCCTTGGGGGTGACGTTCAAATAACTTCACCCCCATGGAATCTTCTAAATGCAAAATCGCATTAGTCACCGTCGATTGGGCAACATGCACTTGCTTAGCTGCCATTGAAAGCTGCCCAGTTTCAGCGGCAGCTATAAAATACTTCAATTGACGCAGACTAATATCCTTACTCATGACTTCACTGAAGAATGATTTTCACCTCATCCTTAGCCGCCTCTTCTGCTGCTGCCGCTTCAACGGCAGCCGCTACTGCAGCCACTTTCGAGGCTTCAGCCGCCGCTGCTAACTCACGCATTTTCAGGACAAAGATATTTATAATCATTAGCAACGGGACCGCCATAAACATACCAGCAACACCCCAGAGCCAGCCCCAGAAGGCTACTGAAATAAACACAAATACGGGGTTAATAGTGAACATTTTGCCTACAAATAAAGGCTGCACCATTTGACCCTCAATAATATTCAGCACCAGAATAATTAAAGCTGGCAACATCGCAGTGGATAAATTATCAAAGGTCACTAAGCCGACGAAGGTCACTAAGATCATGTTAATCAGCGGGCCAATATAGGGGATGTAATTCAGAATCGTCGCCGAGAATCCCCAGAGTAAGGGCGTGGGCATACCAATCATCCACATACCTAAAGCAGTGACAACCCCTAAACCAATATTAATAATAGTGATCAGCAATAAATAATAGCTAATTTGATACTGTGACTCCTGCGTGATTCTTAAGAAAGTGATACGGTGAGCGCGATCCTTCCAAGTCATCATCAGGTTCTTAATCATCGACTCGCCAAAAGCCATTAAGAAATAGAGCAATAAGAGAAAAGACATGAAGCCTACGATAAAGGCTTGGGTATTATCCATTAAAGTATAAAGACGACTACCTGACTTCACTACCACTTCTTGAGTGCCCGAATCTTGGGTGGAAGAGCCTGTCAAATCGGTTATTTTCTGGTCAATTTGCGCGGTAGTTTTTTGTACATCATTAAAAGACGAACGTAAATCGGCCACTTTAGATTCAATCTTTTGAATTTCAGTGGGAAAACGCTCTACCCATACCTTCACTGGATCATACATGTAATAGGCTAAAACGCTCAAAGCGCTTAAAGTCATGACGAGGACAATCAAAGCTCCAAAAGCCTGGGGAATTCGTAATCTTTCCAGTAGTTTGACCGGAATCATTAAAACAAAAGAAAACACCACGGCTAGAAAAATTGGCACAAAGACAGCCTTGGCGAAATACAGCACACCGAGCACTGCCATAATAAATAAGCCCCATAGAGGAATTTGCAATCCTCTAATGCCAGTCATTTGGACGACTAGATCCTCTTGTAAATTGGGTAGATTAGAATTAGGCATTTCACTCTCAGTCCTTCTCAAGTAAGTGCAAACATGAAGTTGTCGTAGGCTCAAGGCAAACTCGCGATCAATGTAGCAAGTTTTTGCTTATTAGCTAATTTATAGCTGATTAGTAAGGCTTAGCTCTTAACTAAATCTCATTTTTAGCAGGCTACTGATATTTAAAAAACGCATATCTAAAGTTATTTTAAATAATTTTACGATATAAGCAGAATTTCCTAGCATACAAGTTATATAAAGAAAAGAGCTGAGGAGCACCCCATGACCGCCAAATTACCCAGTAATCTAGTCCTAGACGACAAATACACCCTGCAACAAGGTCGCGCCTATATGAGTGGACAACAAGCCTTGGTGCGCTTGCCCATGTTGCAAAAGGTCAATGACCGCCGCAATGGCTTAAATACTGGGGGATTTATTTCTGGTTATCGCGGTTCTCCTTTAGCTGGCTTCGATCAGCAACTCTGGCAAGCTCGCAAGCACCTCACTGAACACGATATTGTCTTTCAACCCGGCTTAAATGAAGATTTAGCTGCTACCGCTGTCTGGGGTTCACAGCAACTCAATCTCTATCCCAATGCCAAATTCGATGGCGTATTTGGGATGTGGTATGGCAAAGGTCCAGGTGCGGATCGCTCCACTGATGCTTTAAAACATGCTAACTATGCAGGTACTTCCAAGCATGGCGGGGTACTCATGGTCGTCGGTGATGATCATGCTGCCAAATCCTCCTCGATTGCTCACCAATCTGAACACTTACTCGCGGCTGCAGGTATTCCAGTTTTATATCCGGCGGATGTACAAGAAATCCTCGATTTTGGTTTACATGGTTGGGCCATGAGCCGCTATTCAGGCCTGTGGACCGGCTTAAAGTGCGTTACCCAAGTGATTGAAACCTCGTCTTCCGTCGAGCTTGATCCTGACCGTGTACGCATTATTTTACCCAGTGATGCAGACTTCCAAATGCCAGAAAGTGGCCTGAATATTCGCTGGCCTGATCCACCCTTAGTGCAAGAAGCGCGGGTGATGGATTATAAATGGTATGCCGCTTTAGCTTATGTGCGTGCTAATAATCTCAACCGTGTGGTCATCGACTCGCCCAAAGCACGCTTTGGCATTATCACCGGCGGTAAAGCTTATCAAGATGTGCGCCAAGCCTTAAATGACTTAGGTCTAGATACCGATGCCTGTCGCCGTATTGGTTTGCGGGTCATGAAAGTGGGCTGTGTCTGGCCGTTAAATGCCCACGATGCCCGCCATTTTGCGGAAGGTTTGGACGAAATTCTGGTAGTAGAAGAAAAGCGCCAAATCCTTGAATATGCCTTAAAAGAAGAACTCTACAACTGGCGCGAAGACGTGCGTCCCCATGTGTATGGTAAATTTGCTGACCGTGATCACGCTGGTGGCGAATGGTCAGTACCACGTAGTGATTGGCTCTTGCCTGCCATGTCTGAACTCAATCCCGCGATTGTGGCTAAAGCGATTGCGAAACGCTTGGTGACGATGGAATTGCCAGAGGATATTCGCAATCACGTCAATGAACGCATTGGTATTATCGAAGCCAAAGAGCGTGAAACCGCCCGCCCACGTGTAACCGCAGAACGCAAGCCTTGGTTCTGCTCCGGTTGCCCACACAATACTTCGACTCGGGTGCCGGAAGGTTCGCGTGCAATGGCGGGAATTGGTTGCCATTATATGACTATTTGGATGGATCGTAATACTGATACTTTTAGTCAAATGGGGGGGGAAGGAGTCGCTTGGATTGGACAGATGCACTTCACTAAAGATAAACATGTTTTCGCTAATCTAGGTGATGGCACTTACTTCCATTCTGGCTTATTAGCTATCCGCGCCGCTGTTGCTGCTAAAGCCAATATTACTTATAAAATTCTGTTTAATGATGCGGTTGCCATGACTGGTGGACAACCGCTTGATGGTACGTTGACTTTGCCTATGCTGGTCAATCAAGTAGAAGCCGAAGGCGTTGCCAAAACCATCGTTGTGACCGACGATCCTGAAAAATATCAAATTGCCGAAAATCGCTTACCCGCATCCATTGAGATAGTGCATCGGGACGAATTAGATGCGGTACAAAAACGCTTACGTGATACCGAAGGTACTACGATTCTGGTGTACGAGCAAATGTGTGCCACCGAAAAGCGCCGCCGTCGTAAACGTGGCAGCCTACCGCAACTCAAAAAGCGTACTTTTATTAATACTGAAGTGTGTGAAGGTTGCGGTGACTGCTCGAAAACCTCCAACTGCTTATCGATTGAGCCAGTCGAGACTCCGAAAGGCACTAAACGCCAAATCAACCAATCGACTTGTAACCAAGATTTTTCCTGTGTGAAAGGCTTTTGCCCCAGCTTTGTGACCTTAGAAGGTGCGACTTTACGCAAACCTGAGCCAGCTAAGATCGAGCAACCTAGCCATGAAGATTTACCGCCCCCGGTGTTACCTACTTTAGACACACCTCATCGGATTTTAATTACGGGTGTGGGTGGAACCGGCATTGTCACCATTGGCGCATTATTGGGCATGGCAGCGCATTTAGAGCATAAAGGTGTCACTGTACTCGATATGGCAGGGCTCGCACAAAAAGGTGGTGCAGTGCTCTCGCATGTACAAATTGCTAAGCAGCCTAGCCAACTCAATGCCAGCAAAATCGCAACGGGTGAAGCGGATGTACTCTTGGGTTGTGATGCGATTGTGTCCGCCTCACAAGAGGCTTTATCGATGACCTTAAATGGGCAAACCCAAGCGATTGTGAATACCAGCGAAACTCCTACCGCTGAATTTATTACCAATCGCAGCTGGATGTTTCCGGGGCAATCGATTGCTTATGATTTGCAAAATAGTATCGGTAGCAACTGCGAATTTTTAAATGCTAATGACTTAGCCTTGAAACTCTTAGGTGATACCCTATTTGCCAATATGATGATTTTGGGCTTTGCATGGCAAAAGGGCTGGATACCGCTAGAACGAGCAAGCCTAATGCAAGCGGTGGAACTCAATGGCACACAAGTTGAGAAAAACAAAGCCGCGTTTTTATGGGGTTGTCATTTTGCGGCTTTAGGCAATGCCCAAACGTTTCTCAAAGCTCAACCCTTAGCGCCCAAGCTGGAAGCTGATTTAGAGAGCATCTTAAGCTTTAATAAACAATGGCTGAGCGATTACCAAAATGCCAATTACGCTAAACGTTATGAGCAAACTTTAGAACCTTTACGTCAAGCTGAGCTGCAATTGGGCATGGACTCATCCTTACCCTTAACACGGATTGCAGCGCGAAATCTCGCGCGCTTAATGGCTTATAAGGATGAATATGAAGTCGCCCGTCTCTATTCCAAGCCCGAATTTATGGAGCAGTTACACCAAAACTTTGAGGGTGAACCGGGTAAGGACTACGCGATTAAACTCAATCTAGCACCTCCACTTTTAACTAAACACGACAGCCAAGGCAAACCGATTAAAAGCGAATATGGGGCTTGGATGTTTAAACTCATGCCCTATTTAGCGCGCTTAAAAGGCTTACGTGGTAGCGTTTTAGATGTGTTTGGCTATAGTGAGGAACGTAAGCAAGAGCGTGCTTTGATTAAAGAATATCAAGCCATAATTGCTCAGTTAGCCAAAAGCCTAACAGCAGAAAACTTAAGTTCGGCTCAAGCTCAATTAGACTCATTTAGCCAGATTAAAGGCTTTGGTTATATTAAGACTAAGGCCTTAGCTAAAGTAAAGCAGCAATCAACTAACTCCAAATTAACTAGCCAAGTGAGTTAATAAATCCGTGCAGCAAAATAAAAAGGTGCTTTGAAAGCACCTTTTTATTTATTGTTTTAACCGTATTACATAATACGATAGGTATCTAATAATTC
The DNA here is from genome assembly GCA_008015155.1 of Thiothrix sp. Classification (GTDB taxonomy): domain Bacteria; phylum Pseudomonadota; class Gammaproteobacteria; order Thiotrichales; family Thiotrichaceae; genus Thiolinea. The sequence goes on along the minus strand of SSFA01000015.1, from coordinate 82,212 downwards.
CGCTTTCTGTGCTTCATAAGCCTGCCATTGAGAATCAGTTAACATAGCTTTTAGCTTAGATTCTTTCTCAGCGGATAGGCGAGTAAACTCAGTTTTTTTATCGATCTTTGGGTTAGTTGAATTCATTAACACATTGAAACGATTAGAATAATCCAGATTCAATGCAGCAACTTGAGTACTTTGTGATTCGTTCAGATTTAAGGTAGTAGTCATTAAATCAGTCAGAACCGCCGCACGATCTGCAGGGGAGGTTTCTTGAATCATTGAACCAACTGCTTTTTCTTTAGACTGTTCATGGGTCATACTAGAACAACCAGAAACTCCTAATACTGTGCAGCTCAATAAAGTACCTATGATAAAAAACTTCTTTAATCCTACTGATTGAGTAGTCATAACACACCCCGAATGGTTAGATAAAAACAGATAACGAAAGAGATACCTATTTTTATATAGACCATCTTTTAAAATAATCAATTTTATTGCTTAAAAAATTGCAGAAAAATAATGGTTTGAATAGTTAATCATTGAAAGCAGCTTTCTTTCTCACCAAACGATTAGCCTGATAATCAGCCATCGCTTGGCCAATTTCTTCTCGAGTATTCATCACAAAAGGTCCGTATTGAATAATTGGCTCATTCAACGGTTTGCCAGCTACTAAAATAAAACGGCTACCTTGCTGACTCGCCGTTACCTGTACTGTATCCCCTGCGCCTAAGACAACTAAACTGTGTTGCGGTAGCACTTGTCCTTGACTACTCGCAGCACCTTCAAATACATACAAAAAGGCATTATGGCTAGCAGGCACCGGTAAATTAAACTCAACACCAGCCTCCAAGCGGACATCTAAATAGCAGACTTGGGTATTAGGATCGCGAATCACCCCAGCTTGGCCTTGATACTCGCCGGCTAAGACCCGCACTTTTATCCCTGCTGTTTCCACTTCAGGAATTTTACTGGAAGGAAACTCTTGATAAGCCGGATCAGACATTTTTTCGGCTGCTGGTAAATTAATCCATAGCTGAAACCCACGCAGTAGGCCATCAACTTGTCGCGGCATTTCAGAATGAATCACACCACTAGCCGCTTTCATCCACTGCACACCGCCTGAATCTAATTCGCCGCGATTACCCATACTGTCCTGATGCTCCATATGACCATCTAGCATATAGGTGAAAGTAATAAAACCACGATGCGGATGAGCAGGAAAGCCTGCAATATATTCATTCGGATTATCACTGCCGAAATGATCTAGCATGAGAAAGGGATCAAGGTGGCGCAAAGCTTGAGTACCAATACTGCGATGCACAGTCACACCCGCACCCTCACGTACAGCTTGCGCTCTGATGACTTGCTGAATAGGACGAATAGCCATAGAAAGAACCTCTTAAGATGACTCGTGTTAGAACAACTAAGCACGAGGATTAGGCTAAGCAATATGGGGGCATAGCAGCAAATAACAAGCTTTTGGCTGTTGGCTTAAACACCTGCTTCCTTTACCGATAAGCCTATGCTTAACTGCGCAAGCTAATGAGGAGATAACTAATGATAAATACTGATCGCGCCGAAGCCGTGCACCAAAACTTTCGCCACCGTGTCTTAAATAATGACTTACCTGATACGCAAGCTACACAAGCTGTTTTAGAGACTGAGGTAGCCATCGCTCTATTTCGCGCCCAATGCATCTCCCGTCATTTAGATCGTACTGCGCGTAAAATGCAGAAAGCAGGCCAAGGCTTTTATACGATTGGCTCCTCTGGGCATGAAGGTATGGCAGCCGTTGCTGCTGCTGTGCGTGTTTCGGATATGGCTTTTCTGCATTATCGTGATGGTGCTTTTCAAGCAATGCGCGCTAGCCAAGCAGGCGAAAATCCTATTCCTGATATGCTCTTAAGCTTTGCGTCTTCCAGTGAAGATCCCATTTCAGGGGGAAGACATAAAGTCTTAGGTTCGAAAAGCTTATTTATTCCCCCGCAGACCTCCACGATTGCTAGCCATCTACCCAAAGCAATGGGGGCGGCATTTTCGATCCATTTAGCACGTCGCCAAGCCCCTGAACATCAAGTTCTTGCGCATGACTCCATTGTTGTTTGCTCGTTTGGGGATGCTTCAGCCAATCATTCCACCGCACAAGGGGCGATTAATGCTGCTGCTTGGAGCAGTTACCAAAACCTGCCTATGCCCCTCTTGTTAGTCTGTGAAGATAATGGGATTGGGATTTCAGTGCGCACACCGAAAGGCTGGATTGCCGCTAATTTCCAACATAAGCCTGGGCTAACCTACTTTCATGCGAATGGCTTGAATATGCTCGAAACTTATCACGTGGCTCAACAAGCTGCTGACTATGTCCGTAAGTTTCGTAAGCCCGCGTTTTTGCATCTAGAGATGGTGCGTTTATATGGGCATGCTGGTTCTGATGTACAAACCGCTTATTTATCCCAAGCCGAGTGCGAAGCTTGGGAAGCCAAAGATCCTCTTCTTTTCTCTGCCAGTTTACTGATTCACCAAAACATACTCAATGCAGCAGAAGTCTTAGCACTTTATGATGCGATTGATGCAGAGTGTACGGCGACTGCGGAAATGCTTGTGCAAAGGCCACGCCTAAAAACAGCGGCTGAAGTCATGCAAAGCCTTATTCCACCTAAGCGCAGGTGTAGGCTAGCAACCCAAGTGTCTTCTGAAATACGTCAAACCAGTTTTGGCAGCGATGCCCGTATCCTCCACGAGCCACAAACTTTAGCCCGCCTGATTAATTGGACATTGACTGATCTGATGTTGAGTTATCCAGAACTCGTTTTGGCGGGTGAAGATATTGGCCGCAAAGGTGGCGTGTATGGAGTGACACAGCGCCTGCAACAGCGTTTCGGTAAAGAACGGGTGATGGATACGCTTTTAGATGAGCAATCGATACTAGGTTTAGCACTAGGCATGGCCCAGAATGGCTTTATCCCTATCCCTGAAATTCAATTCTTAGCTTATTTGCATAATGCCGAAGATCAACTACGTGGTGAAGCCGCAACTTTGCCATTCTTTTCTAAGGGTCAATATACCAATCCAATGGTGGTACGGATTGCTGGCCTAGGCTATCAGCGCGGCTTTGGTGGGCATTTTCATAATGATAATTCGCTAGCTGTGTTACGCGATATTCCGGGCTTGCTCGTGGCCTGCCCTTCCAATGGCGCGGATGCTGCTAAGATGCTCCGCGAATGTGTGCGCTTGGCGCGGGAAGAACAACGCGTGGTGGTTTTTCTTGAACCGATTGCACTGTATACCCAACGTGATTTACACACTGCTAAAGATGAAGCTTGGGCTTGTCATTATCCAGCGCCTAATGAGCAGCTTCCTTGGGGAGAGGTCGCTGTGTATGGTGAGGGGGAACTCGCGATTATCACTTATGCCAATGGCTATTATCTGAGTCGTCAAGCTGAAAAGGCCTTGCGTGAAGCCTATGGCTTGGCAGTACGAATTATTGATTTACGCTGGTTAGTGCCTTTACCGGGAGAGAGTTTAACAGCAGCCCTGCAGGGAGTAGAAAAAGTTTTAGTCGTGGATGAATGCCGACGCAGTGGCAATCTGTCTGAAGGGCTAATGACTTGGCTGGATGAAAACTTCACTATCCCCAAAGCACGGCTCACTGCAGAAGATAGCTTTATTGCCACCGGCCCCGCTTATGCAGCGACCCTACCTTCGAAGGAAAGTATAATAGCTGCTGTGTTAGAGTTGGCTAAGCAAAACTAACCCAATAAATCTTTGAGGCTAGCAATATAAGCACTCGCGGTGGCTTGACGCTCTTCTGGGGTACTGACTTTACGATCTTCCCAAAGCAAATGTTCTTCGGGAAGTTCTGCTAAAAAACGACTCGGATCACATGCCATTTTTTCCCCATAGCGCGAGCGAGTTTTCGCATAGCTAATGGTCAAATGCTTTTGTGCACGCGTAATCCCGACATAAGCCAAGCGCCGCTCTTCTTGAATGCCGGCTTCATCCATACTGTTGAGATGCGGTAAAATTTCCTCTTCCGCACCAATCAAAAACACATAAGGGAACTCCAAACCCTTCGCGCCATGCAAAGTCATTAGAGTCACTGCATTTTGCTCGGCTTCTTCACTATTGCGCTCTAATAAATCCACTAAACTCATATGCGCGACGATTTCGGCTAAGGTTTCCTTGCCTAAACCGTCGTCATACAGTTTATTCACCCAATCCACTACTTCATGCACATTCGCCATGCGCTTTTCCGCCATATTCGGCGAACTGGAATTTTGCAAAAGCCAATCTTCGTAGTGAATATCAGTAATAATGCGCTTCACCACATTCGCTGGATGTTCCGTTTTATTCAGCTCAATTAAATCATTCAACCAATAAGTGAAATGCTCTAAACGCTGACGTGCTTTAGTGCTAATGCGCTCAGCAAAACCCATTTCCTGAGCCGAAATAAATAAACTATTGTTACGCTCATGCGCATAATCGCCGAGCTTTTCTAAAGTGGTCGTGCCAATCTCACGGCGTGGGGTATTAATGACTCGCAAAAACGCGGCATCATCATTCGGATTACTAATCAGGCGTAAATAGGCCAGAATATCTTTGACCTCGGTACGTTCGAAAAAAGACGTACCGCCAGTGATTTGATAAGGAATATTTTGCTGGCGTAGCAAAGTTTCAAACACCCGACTTTGATGATTGCCGCGATATAAAATCGCAAAATCTTTATATTCGGTGCGTTCGCGAAAATGGCGCTTCATAATCTCGCCCACTACTTTTTCTGCTTCATGCTCTACCGAGCGACACGGCATCACCAGAATCGGATCGCCTTCGCCTAAAGTACTCCATAATTTCTTTTCAAATAGATGGGGGTTGTGGGCAATCAAATGATTGGCACTATCCAAAATGCGCTTGGTCGAGCGGTAATTCTGCTCTAATTTGATGACTTTTAAGGTGGGATAATCGCGCTGTAATTGCACAATATTTTCAGGCCGTGCGCCCCGCCACGCATAAATCGATTGATCATCATCGCCCACGGTGGTCAAAGCACCACGCACGCCGGCAAGCTGGCGAATTAATTGGTATTGGCAAGCATTAGTATCTTGATATTCATCGACTAATAAATAACGTAAGCGCTTTTGCCAAGTCTCCAATACCTCAGGATATTGCTGGAATAATTGCACCGGCAGCACAATTAAATCGTCAAAATCCACTGCATTATAGGCTTTGATTTGGCGCTGATATTGTTCGTATAAACGGGCAGCACGCTGGCTTAATTCATCCGTCGCTTGCTGCATAACTTGTTCAGGATTTAAGAAATCATTCTTCCAGCGCGACACTTGCCAACGAATATCATCGGCCTCACCTATATCTTCTTTAATCGCTAATTCACGTAGCACTAAATCACTATCTTGCGCATCTAGAATTGAAAAGCCCGGTTTGTAACCGAGTTTTTTCACTTCTTGCTTCAGAATATTTAAACCGAGCGTGTGGAAGGTGGAAACCGTTAAACCTTTAGACTCTTCCTTGCTGAGCAATTGCCCTGCCCGCTCACGCATTTCCCGCGCGGCCTTATTGGTGAAGGTAATCGCTGCAATCTGTTTTGCTTCGTGATCCGCCTGCCGAATGAGCCAAGCAATTTTTTGGGTAATCACCCGCGTTTTACCGCTACCCGCTCCGGCTAAGACCAATAGAGGCGAGCCAAGATGCACGACCGCAGCCTGTTGTTGAGGATTTAAACCTTGCATAGTGAATAGTGCGCTAGAGGAAAAAAAGGCGGGGTTTGATGCCGATCAGTGACCGGCATCAGCAGCAAACTTAGAGTTGACCGCAATCTTCGATTTTGATCGGAGCTTTGGTGCTACCGCTGCGCGTACCATTCGACTCAATTGCTTTTAATACATCCATGCCTTCGGTGACTTGACCAAAAACCACATGTTTACCGTCTAACCAAGGTGTTACTACTGTTGTGATGAAAAACTGTGAACCATTGGTATTGGGGCCTGCGTTGGCCATAGACAATAAGCCCGCACGATCGTGCTTCAATTTGAAGTTTTCATCAGCAAATTTAGCGCCATAAATCGACTTGCCACCAGTACCATTATGGTTAGTGAAATCACCACCTTGCACCATGAATTCTGGAATCACACGATGAAAGCTTGAGCCTTTATAACCGAAGCCTTGCTCACCGGTGCAGAGTGCACGGAAGTTTTCTGCTGTTTTTGGCACGACATCTTCGAATAATTCAAATACGATACGTCCAGCCGGTTGACCGCCAATAGACACGTCAAAAAATACACTTGGGTTTGCCATGAGGTAATACTCACTTTGATCAAAATGAAACAAACACTTTAACAAAAGGCGGGGGGTGATACCAGTTTAGCAGTGCTGGCTATGCCTATTAGCTTTCCTGCCAGCTCAGCACAACGCCACTGTTTTCAGTACTTACCCTAACTATACCGTGCTTCACTTCAGCCCAATATCATCGCTAAGGTATTCTAAGGCATGCTATTTATTTCTATCTTATTAAAGATTCCTACACCCACATCCAGTACAAATTAAGCGTGCACCATAAATCCCTATCGCCCACATAATATTTGCATGACTATGCTAGATGCTTACTTTCTCTGACTTGGATCGTTCAATGCTTATGAAAAGGTTTATAAAAAAAATTCTTTGGGTAAGTTTGCTGGCCTGCTTTATGCTGGGCTTGGGACTTATAGTTTATTTACTACAAACAGAAGTGATTGAAGCCACGCTCGACCCAAGTGGAACCTATCGCGTTGAAACGAGTGCACGCCGCCTCGATAGAATTCTGCCTAGCATGCCGGGACAAGCGAGTGACCTCCCTGTATTCGTGGAGATTTTTGATCAAAACAACCGAAGTTTGGGACGTATGCACGTTCCGATGTGGCAAATGGCTGGCGTGCAATTTACAGAGGATGGCGCTTTTATTCCTTTAATAGGACGCTGGGATTTTAAGCAAAGGAGCTGTATTTATCAGAATGAACAAGGCCAAAATAAATCTTGTACTTGATATGTTATAACTTAGCTTCCCGTCTGCTGAGCGCGCATCGCATCCGCAATCGCATAGCTATACGCACAATCCACATCCATACGCACTTTTTGCAGGCCATCCACACCCTCTTCTAACATAACCAATAAAGGCGCACGCTTTTGAAAACGGCGGTGTGCACGACGTAGCCAAACCGAACGCATTTGCACACTGAAAGGAAAGGTGGTCGCTAAGGCCTCACTAATGCCAATAATATGATCCAGACGTGCTGCCAAATCAGGCGACTCTGGTAAGGTACGCTCCCCACGCAAATACGAGGTCAAATGGCGCGCTTTAATATCATTCGGCAAACCTAAAATTAAGGCCATTTGCTCGGAGCCTAAGTCCCAATCCGCTAGATATTGTAAAGCTTTTAGCGTTTTAGCATCTACGGCACTCATTGAGTCTCTCGCTGCTTAGACGTTTTTAAATTTTTAAGGGAAATCACTTGTTCATTGCGTGGCTCATCCACAAAACGTGGTAATTCTTGGGTCGTTAAGCCTTCAGCCGCCGCCAATTCACGCTCGCGTGCTGCAATTAAATCAAAACAAGCTTTCACATCTTCCACCGTGGCTGTGCTCAAAGGATAAGCTTGATCAGGTTCTTTAGGCGTTAAATCGCGCACAATGCTCGCCAAGGTTTTGCGCATAGCCATGAGAATTCGCCGTTCCTTGGAAAGTTCCTCTGCTGTCATACCTAAGCTCCACGCCAAAAGTGAAATAGCTGCAGCTTAATCCGTTCTAGTGGCTACGCCTATCTTGCTAATGGGCTAGTTTGGGGCTTAGAAAGAGCACAGGCGGTAATTCATTTACCGCAACAGGTTATGAATCGGTTCTAGCTCGGTGCCAAAATTATGATGCATGCCCATCATCAAACGATAGATCGCAATGCCCGCTAAGGTAATGATAGGAATAATGATCCAAAGCGTCACCGAAGCTTCACGATCAATACCTTGTTGCAGCATACCTCTAAAGCCCAATACTAATACAATGAGTCCCAAGACCGCCGCAAAGCTTAAGAACATAACGGCTAACATCATGGCAATGCCTGAAGTCAAGGTGACATGGCTCATAGCCGCTGAAGCTGAAAAGCCAACACCGACCATAGTTAAGGCAAACACCGCTAATAATTGGCTTAGATTATTATTGCGTGCGCAATCAAACGAACCTGTACTCAAAGCGCGTGACATGAAATTCATCAAAATTTTAAGCGCATAAAAGCCAGTGACTGCAAAAGCCAGAATAGCAGCGGGGAATAAATACTCTACCACTGACCACAGATTCGGCACAAACACCGCACCTAGTGCAAAACCCACATTAATGGTCATGGCAAAAGTCAAAGGAATAGCCATCAACTGCACTTCAGCATTCGATTGGCACAAACTGGCATAGCTGTTGGTTTTCTTATACTGCGCAAACTTGCGTATATTCCAAACCAGTATACGAATATGCAGCAAAGCAAAGGCTGCCAAACATAAGAACTTGATTATTTTGTGGATTTGGGAGCTTCGTGGGGGCTGTTTCAAGCTGCGCCGCCCCCAATTAGAAGGCTAACTAAACTTCAGTAGGTTTTGCATCAAAGCCGCTACCGCTTGAGACTTCGCATCCTGCTGCTGCAAACCCGCAATCACGCCTTGATATTCCGGCTCTGCTTTATTCTGGCTGAGCTTCCATTTCCCTTCCCAGCGGGTGATTTCTAATTCAATCCCGACAATGGCTTTGAGCATTTTCTCCAGATAATCTGCAGGCGCCTCAGCTAATTGCCAAGGCTTGGGAAAACTAGCTTCTTGCTGCTGGGTTAACTTTTCCAAAAACGCTCGTAACCAGACAGGATCATCGATCGCACGCAATTTGCCATACACCTGTACCACCGCATAATTCCAAGTAGGTACTTCTTTGTGGTGAAGCGCTTTCGAGGGATACCAATTCGGTGAAATATAGGTATCGGCGGCTTGAAAAATAGCTAACGTTTCTATCTCTGCATCAAAATCACGCCACATCGTATTCGCCCGTGCCACATGTCCCTGCAGCAAGCCAGCACCTTGATTCGCTTCAAAATACAAAGGAATAGGATTGGCGTTTAAACCTTGTGAACTCAGCGTGACCACGGTAGCTAAGGGTGCTGAACGAATTAAATCCTGTAAAATTTTCGGATCGGATTGCGCGAAATGTTTGGGTAGATACATCAGTTTCAGCTCGAGTTAAATAGTGCTGGGGTAATTCGCTAATAGTGCTAATAGCTTAGAAAAATCTGTAGGCAAAACAGCGTTTAGCGTTAACAGGGAATGCGTTTGTGGATGCTGCACTTGTAAACTGTGTGCATGTAGCAATAAACGTTCCAAGCCACACTGCTCGCGTAATAGCTGATTCTGTTTACCATCACCGTGGGTGGTATCGCCCAAAATAGGATGAAAAATATGCTTCATGTGGCGACGTAGTTGATGTTTGCGTCCGGTTTTGGGTTGTAATTCAACGAGCGAGTAACGGCTGGTTTCATGCTTGCCTGAAGGCAAGGGCAATTCGAAAGTCTCCAGCCTGCGGTAATGAGTAATGGCCGTTTGCGCTGCTTTATCCGGATTGGCTTGGGCATCCGCTATCGGATCTAATTCTTCTTTCAGCGCATAATCAATCACACCCTCTGCTGCACAAAAGCCGCGCACGAGCGCCATATAAGTTTTCTGGACTAAGCCTTGGGTGAATTGTTCAGTAAGTTGGCGCGCAGTATCGCTATCCAGAGCAAATAGCAAAACGCCTGAGGTAGGACGATCTAAGCGGTGAACGGGGTAAACTTTTTGGCCGATTTGATCACGCAATAATTGAACAGCGAACTGCGTTTCATGCTTATCAATTAAACTGCGATGCACTAATAAACCGGCTGGTTTATTGATCGCAACCAGCCAGTCATCTTGATAAATAAGCTCAAGCTTCACACTGCTTGCATATCCATGCTACCGGCTTCACGTTCTACCGCTAGCACCGTACCGCGCAAAGAATTTGGTAAAGCTTCAGTGATTTGAATATCCACAAAACGGCCAACTAAGCGCGGATTGCCATCGAAATTCACCACACGATTATTTTCCGTACGCCCTGCTAATTGATTCGGATCTTTTTTCGCCGGACGCTCAACTAATACACGTTGCACGGTGCCCACCATGCTCTGACTAATCGCATTCGCAGTTTCCAAAATCCGAGTTTGTAATGTCTGCAAACGCTGCTTTTTCACTTCCATCGGTGTGTCATCGGGCAAACTAGCCGCCGGTGTGCCGGGGCGCGCGCTGTAGATAAAGCTGAAACTATGATCAAACCCAATCTCATCAATCAGCTTCATGGTATCCGCGAAATCTTTGTCGGTTTCACCCGGAAAACCCACAATAAAATCAGAAGACATGCTAATCGTTGGACGCAATTGGCGAATTTTGCGAATCTTGGATTTATATTCCAGCGCCATATGGTTGCGCTTCATCGCGGCCAAAATCCGATCCGAACCACTTTGTACCGGCAAATGCAAATGACTGACCAACTCCGGTACTTGTGCATAGACATTGATTAAGCTTTCGCTAAATTCATTGGGGTGCGAGGTGGTAAAGCGAATCCGGTCAATGCCATCCACTGCTGCCACATACTGAATCAAAAGGGCTAAATCGGCGATTTCACCATCATGCATTTGCCCACGATAAGCATTCACATTTTGCCCGAGTAGATTCACTTCACGCACCCCTTGTGCAGCCAATTGCGCGACTTCGGCGAGCACATCATCAAAGGGGCGCGAGACTTCTTCACCACGCGTATAAGGCACTACGCAGAAGGTGCAATATTTGCTACAACCTTCCATGATTGACACAAAGGCGGTTGGGCCTTCCGCACGCGGTTCGGGCAGATAATCAAACTTCTCAACTTCAGGAAAACTAATATCGACGACAGGTTTATGCTGCGTGCGTACCTGCTGAATCATTTCTGGCAAACGATGCAAAGTCTGCGGGCCAAATACCACATCCACTAAAGGCGCACGCTCACGCAAAGCCGCCCCTTCTTGGCTCGCCACGCAACCGCCTACCCCAATAATCACATTGGGATTCTTTTCTTTAAGCGCACGCCAACGCCCGACTTGGGAAAACACTTTTTCCTGCGCCTTCTCGCGAATCGAGCAGGTATTCAGCAACAAGACATCGGCTTCCTCAGGATTGCTAGTCAATTCCAAGCCCTCATGCGCATGCAATACATCCAGCATTTTTGCTGAATCATACTCATTCATCTGACAGCCGTGAGTTTCGATGAAAATTTTACCTGCCATCTAAGCCATACCTAATCGTGTTGCCGACATTGAAAAAAGACCGGCTATTATCTCTGTCTGCTCGCTTGGTAACAACTATAAATTTTGTAGGGAAAACAAGCTTATTTAACAAAGTTTTGTCACAGTCTTGACCACTCACCCCAAGAATGTTTATATCGGCTAAATGAACCATTAATTTAATGTTCAGCTAAAGAATTAAAATACTTAATAAAAAATTGCGAGGTCTTATATGTGGATGCTTTTATCACAGTACGGAAGGCAGTTATTTTTATATGCATTTTTGCTGATCGCCAGCTTACAATCGTTCGCCCAAGCTGAAAATTTAGACTGTAAACAGCCTTATAAAGTAGCTAAAGGTGATAGTTTAAGCATTATTGCGCAACGTGCCTATGGCAATGCGGGTAAATACAGCATCATTTATTACGCAAACACCAAAACTCTTACTAATGGCCCTGCTATCTTACGTGTTGGGCAAGAGCTACGTATTCCCTGCCTTGATGAACAAACCCCAGCAAGCACTACACTAGAAGGTACTGAAGCGGATACCACAACTGCTACTAGTGCCGAGACTACGACCCCTACCAGCCCAGAAACGGCTGCGAGCACGCTTAAGAAAACCGAAGTTCAACTGCTGACAGCAGGCGACTACCAACCCTTTACTGATCAATCCTTACCGAATGGTGGGCTGATTACAGAACTGGTAGAAACTTCGCTCAAAAATCAGAATATTAGCTATAAGCTGACTTGGATTAATGATTGGTCAGCACATCTTGACCCGTTAATTAAAGAAAAAAAATACGATATGGGCTTCCCTTGGTTAAACCCTGGCTGCCCTAATGTGGAGCATATGCGTTGTCAGTTCTTATTTTCCACCCCTATTTTTCAAATGTTAGAGGTCTTGTTCACGCGCAATGATAAGCCATTAAAATTTGAAAAAGACGATGACATTATTGGACATACCCTGTGCAGACCTAGTGGCTATTTTACTCACGATTTAGAACGCCCAGGCCGCGAATGGCTGAAGAAAAATCTTATCAAACTGGAGCAGCCTCAATCGGTCAAAGAATGCTTTGAGATGTTGATGGCCGGCAAAGTGGATGCAGTCGCCATGAATGACTTTACTGGACGTGAGACTGTAGCAAAAATGGGCTTGCAAGATAAAGTAGCACCTTTACCACGTGAACTCTCTGTCGAAGGTTTGCATGTACTCATCCACAAAACACATCCACAGGCCACTATTCTCTTGAATAATGTGAATAAAGGCTTAAAAGCTTTACAAGACTCCGGTGAATACGATGCCATTATGGATAAGCATTTGACTAACCACTGGAAAACTGTGGAAGCGCTGCAAAAACAGCAGTGAATCATTAAGGGCCATTGGCAGGAAACGACCTATGGAAAGTATGCTACATAAACGCTACAAAATAGGTGAGCGTTTATTTTCAAACGCCCTCGGTGAGCTATTTTTAGGACGTGATCTACAAGCAGGTAGTACTCAGCGCTTACTGATTCACTATCTGCCTGCGCAATTGCTTAATGATTACGCCCTAAAACAGAGCCTTAGTCACTTACAAAGCTTAGGTGATCAAGCTGAAGCTTCAATATTAAAAGTCTTGGATTGTGCTTGGTCCGATACTGAAGTCTGCTTTATTTTAGAAGCACCAGAAGCTTGGTCTTTAAGTGTTTTACCGATTTTACAAGGTCAGCCGACTAATTTACATCACAAAGCTCTAACTATTACTCAGCAGCTGGTCAAGCAAGGCTTGATCACCAAAGGTATTGATCCTGCTCTATTTTTAGTGACACCCAGTGGTGATGTGCATTTACTGGGTACTGCCTTTTTAACTGAGCTGCAAGCCTTAGAACAAAAATCAACCCGCCTTTTACTGCCGCAACCTGAGCTACCACCGAAGAAGAAATCACGCTTGTTGCCTTTAGCTCTGCTGGGGGGAATGGGTTTAGTAGCTGCTGGTAGCTTAGGTGTTTATCAATTGGCAGTCCCTAGTAAAACCGTACAGACACCAATCTCACCACCAATGACCGTCAGTACGCTAGACAAGCCAAGTACGCATACCAATACCACTAGCTTAGTGGCTGCTGTTGATCCTAAGCCAGCAGCTACTTCTGTAGAGACTGAAGCAACTAAACCAGCAGACGAACCCTCTGTGCAAGCCATAGCAGAGGCTAAGGCAGTGATTGCTTTACCCCTCAAAACCTTAGCAGAAGCTCAAGCTGCAGAGCCTGAAACAGCTAAGCCAAGCACCGCCAACCTTGCTAACTCATTAGCGCCTCAATCACCTGTGGTTCTGCAAACATCGCCTAAACCTAGCTTGCCGACTAATCCACAAGCCATCAAGCAGCTAGAACGTGCTCAAGAAGCGATCCAAGGTGGACATTTGCAAACCGGTTTATATTATTTGCGCTTAGCCAAAAAATTGGAGGCAGATCCTGTGCAGTTACGAACAGCCGCCAAACAATTATTAGAACAAGCTCAGTTAACCGGGGCGGCGAGTGAGGTCATTAGCCCACAAATGCAAGTTGATATTCAGCAGGAATTTGAATTGGAATAAGCAGTTTGTAGGCCAGAGCCAGTTTTGACTGGCTCTAATCACACTGGGTGCTATTGCCCTGCGACTATCATGCGATTGACTAGAATAGAACCTGTTTGGATACTGCCACGCTGATCAACATCCGTGCCGATCCCTTGAATGCCGAGGTACATATCTTTCAAGTTACTCGCGATAGTGATTTCTTCCACTGGATATTGCAGCTCACCATTTTCTACCCAAAAACCGGCAGCGCCACGTGAGTAATCCCCCGTAATCATATTAATACCACTACCAATTAATTCAGTAACTAAAAGACCTCGACCCATGGCTTGCAATAAATCTTGGAAAGAAGCACCTGTGTGGCTCAAAAGTAAATTAGAACTACCCCCTGCATTCCCAGTCGTCGCTAAACCTAATTTACGCGCTGAGTAACTCCCTAAGAAATAGCCCTGTACCTTCCCATCAAGGATGATCTCACGTTCTTGTGTAGCCACCCCTTCTGCATCCCAAGTACGGCTACCCAATGCACGTGGAATATGCGGACATTCACGTAACTGTAAAAACTCAGGGAAAATTTGCTTGCCTACAGAATCCAACAGGAAACTTGCTTTACGATATTGTGAAGCACCGCTCAAAGCAGAAACTAAATGCCCAATCAGACCACGAGCTAATTCAGGTGCATACAAAACCGGCACCTCGCAAGTCGCGATTGGTTTACTCCCTAAGCGGCGTACTGTGCGACGTGCTGCCTCTTTACCCACCGATTCCGCTGACTCTAAGGCTTCCGCAACACAAGAGGTTGTGTACCAATAATCACGCTGCATCGCGTCATTTTCTTGCGCCACCACTGAGCAGCTCAAAGAGTGGCGCGTGCTACTATTGAGGCCATTAAAGCCATTTGAATTCGCATACACCCCAAGGCCAGCATAACTATCGACGCTAGCTCCCTCACTGTTGGAGATACGTGCATCATAAGCGCGGGCTGTCCCTTCAGCTGCTAGGGCTAGCTCAATGGCTTGATCTGCATTAATAGCCCAAGGATGATACAAATCTAAATCCAGTGGATTTTTTGCCATCAACTCTGGATCAGCTAAACCATTAAATTCATCTTCGGCCGTGTAACGAGCAATCCGACATGCCGCATCTAGGGTATCTTCAAGTGCTTTACGAGAAAAATCCCCACTTGAGGCAAAGCCTTTTTTATGCCCAAAGTAGACGGTTAGGCTAGCGCCTTGATCACGATGATACTGGAGCTTATCCACTTTACCCATGCGTACTTCAACAGACAAACCTGTGCCCTTATCAATACCTACCTCAGCAGCGCTCGCACCTCGCTCTTTGGCGGCCTTTAGGACGAACTCTGCTAGTTCTTGAAACTCAGCACCTAAGGCTTGTCGATTTTCTAATTCGATCATAATTTTTTAATTCCTATAGGTTTAAGCAGCTGTGCCGCCTACTGTGAGTCCATCAACACGCAAAGTTGGCTGGCCGACTCCAACCGGGACACTTTGCCCATCTTTACCACAGACCCCTATCCCTGTATCTAAAGCAAGGTCATTGCCTATCATACTCACACGCGTTAGCACATCAGGGCCATTACCAATCAGAGTGGCATTTTTCAAAGGCCGTGTTGCTTTACCGTTTTCAATTAAATAGGCTTCTGAAGCTGAAAACACGAATTTCCCTGAGGTGATATCCACTTGACCACCTGAGAAATTCACCGCATAGACACCTTTCTCAACTGAAGCAATAATCTCTGCCGGATCATATTCACCGGCACGCATATAAGTATTAGTCATGCGTGGCATCGTTAAATGCGAATAAGATTGACGACGCCCATTACCGGTGGACTGAGTACCCATCAAGGCAGCATTCTGCCGATCCATCATATAGCCTTTGAGAATCCCATCTTCAATCAAAGTGGTACATTGAGTTTCAGTCCCTTCATCATCCACTGTCAAAGAACCACGACGTTTTTCAAGCGTACCATCATCCACGACTGTAATACCCTTACTAGCGACTTGCTCGCCGATTCGCCCTGAAAAAGCCGAGGTACCTTTGCGATTAAAATCACCTTCTAAGCCGTGCCCAATCGCCTCGTGTAAGAGCACGCCTGGCCAGCCTGAACCGAGTACTACCGTCATCGCACCGGCAGGAGCTGCTTGTGCATCTAGATTTACTAAGGCTTGACGTACGGCCTCTTCAGCAAATTCATCTGCACGATGATTGTTAATAAAATAATCTAGATCAAAGCGTCCGCCACCACCAGAAGAAGCACTTTCTGTTTGACCATTGCGCTCAACAATCACCGAAACATTGGTGCGTACTAACGGGCGAACATCCGCCGTCATTCGCCCTTGTTCATCAACAATCAAAATAATCTCATGCACCGCAACTAAGCTTGCCATCACTTGCTTAACATAAGGGCTAGCCGCACGGGCTTTGGTATCCATGCGGTGCAATAAATCAATCTTGTCCGACTCACTTAAGGAAGCGAGCGGATCACTCAGTCCATATAAATGTCGCGTTGGCATCTGCGCCTTCCAAGCTTGAACTTTAGCACTTTGACCAGCACGACTAATCGCTCGGGCAGCACGGGCTGACTCTAAAAGTGCTTGTAGGCTGATTTCATCGCTATAGGCAAAACCAGTTTGCTCACCACAAACCGAGCGTACACCGACACCGCGTTCAATGCTGTAGCTACCGCTTTTGACAATACCCTCTTCTAAGCCCCAAGACTCATAGCGTGCTGCTTGAAAATACAAATCTGCAAGCGTGGTATCCTTGCTCAGTAACTCAGCAAATACTTTATCTAAAGCAGATTCATTCAACCCGCTAGGAGTCAGAAACTCGGCGCGAGCATAAGCCATGGCATCTTGCATATTTTAGTCCTTATTCAATCTCACATCAGCAATCGGCGATGTGATAAAACGGGAAAGCGTTGGCGTAATGCGCGTTGAGCTTCTAAATCAGGCTCAATCAGTACCACGCCAGAACCTTTGTTAAGTTGACCACGAATCTGCCCCCAATAGTCAATAACCATAGAATGTCCATAGGTAGTGCGGCCACTGACATGATAACCACCTTGGGCTGGGGCAATCACATAACAGAGATTTTCAATAGCACGCGCGCGCAATAAGACCTCCCAATGAGCCTGTCCGGTCACATCTGTAAACGCAGACGGCACGACTAAAATCTCAGCACCCTGTCGGGCTAATTCGCGATATAACTCAGGAAAACGTAAATCATAACAAACACTCATTCCAATCTTGCCGAAAGGTGTATCGGCAACCACCAGTTGAGCACCGGGCATATTGGTATCGCTTTCAGTATAAACCTCAGCGTTTTCGCCCACTGTCACATCAAATAAATGAATTTTATCATAGCGCGCTACCACTTGACCCTGATCGTCATACAGCAAAGAAGCCGCAAAGGGCCGACCTTCATCTGCTGAACGCAGTGGAATAGTTCCCGCTAGAATCCAGATTTTGTGCTGACGCGCTAAACGTGCTAAGGCTTCTTGCATGGGACCAAAACCATAAACCTCAGTGACCTGTACCCGAGCTTGGTCATTCTGCCCCATAATCACGAACATTTCTGGCAACACGGCCAAACCTGCACCCGCCGCTTTGGCTTCAGCAATTAAGCGTCCTGCTTCCATTAAATTGGCTTGTACTTGTGGGCCTGATGCCATTTGTAAAGCAGCAATTGCTTTCATTATTCCGCTCCCGTCCAACTGATAGCTTGAGTATACGTTGATTTTTATAACGACTCTAACTGCAAACGTCAGACGCTACTGAGTTAGTCAGTAAGCGGTATTACAACAAAACGACATCAAATTGCTCTTGGTTATACAAAGCTTCAACTTGTAAACGCACTGCTACTGACACAAATTCCTGCAACTCTGCTAAGCTATCGGATTCTTCATCCAACAAACGATCAATCACTTCTTGCGCAGCCAACACCAATAGCTCTTTAGCATCAAATTGGCGCACAGCACGCAATATCTCGCGGAAAATTTCATAGCACACTGTTTCAGCAGTCTTAATATAGCCGCGCCCATTACAGGTCGAGCAGGACTCACAAAGTATATGTTCTAAGCTTTCGCGCGTCCGTTTACGGGTCATTTCGACTAAGCCTAGCGGCGATACCTCACTGATATAGGTTTTGGCATAGTCTTTTTCAAGAGCTTTCTCTAAAGTTTTTATCACTTGCTGTTTATGATCGCTCTGCATCATATCGATGAAATCGAGAATGATAATCCCACCTAAATTGCGTAGGCGTAACTGGCGGGCAATCGCTTGTGCTGCTTCGAGATTAGTCCGAAAGATGGTTTCCTCTAAATTCCGACTTCCCACAAAGCCACCGGTATTGACATCAATCGTAGTCATAGCCTCAGTCTGATCCACAATCAAATAGCCGCCAGACTTTAAAGGCACTTTACGTTGTAAGGATTTTTGAATTTCCTCTTCTACCCCGTGCAAATCAAAAATCGGGCGTTCACCCGGATAATGTTCAATATGTGAAGCTAAGTCAGGAATATATTTCTCGCTAAACTCTCGTACCTTTATAGCTGTTTCGCGCGAATCAATTAAGACTTTTTGAATCGGCTCACCCACCATATCGCGCAACACTCTTAAAACTAAAGGTAAATCCGAATAGACCAGTTTAGCTTGAGAGGTAGCTGCGGCGCTTTGCGCAATACTGCTCCATAATCGCAGCAAAAATTGCATATCTTGGCGTAGGCTTTCTTCACTAATCCCATCGGCTGCGGTGCGCACGATAAAGCCAAATTGCTCGGCAAATTCAGAGCGAACTTTGAGCACTAAAGCTCTTAAGCGATCACGCTCTTCCGCCGACTCAATTTTCCCCGAGATACCAATGGTTTGGTTATCTGGCATTAGGACTAAAAACCGTGAAGGTAAGGTAATATAGGTCGTTAGGCGTGCACCTTTACTACCTAGAGGATCTTTAATGACTTGAACGAGTAGCTGCTTGCCTTCGTGCAAAACCTCGTGGATTTGAGGAGTCGGTTGTTTCTTAGGCAAATCCTCTGTATGGAGATCTTCCATTGGCGGCGCTGTTAGATCAGAAGCATGCAAGAAAGCAGATTTATCTAGACCAATATCAATAAACGCCGCTTCCATCCCCGGTAAGACCCGCGAGACGCGACCTTTGTAGATATTACCCACAATCCCACGGCGAGAAAGGCGCTCAATTAAAACTTCTTGTAGCACGCCATTTTCCAACAGGGCGACACGCGACTCCTGTGGGGTGATATTAATCAGCAGCTCTGCACTCATGCTTTCCTCTCTAATGGCGCAAGTAGTTAGATTTATTTTAATAAGCGCTAGCTTATAGTACGCGTATACCCGCTTTGGCTAATAGCTGAGCAGTTTCAAATAGAGGTAGACCCATCACCCCTGAATAAGAGCCTTCTAAACGCTCAGCAAAAATAGCACCTATCCCTTGAATGGCATAAGCACCTGCTTTATCACGCGGTTCGCCTTGTTGCCAGTAAGCTTCAATTTCAGCTTCAGTAATCCTACGAAACCAAACTTTACTTTCGCTGACTGCAAGCTCACAAGCCTTCTGATGATAGAGAGCGACTGCACTGTAAATCGTGTGCGCCCGGCCTGACATAGATAATAGCATTTGCCGTGCTGATAAAAAATCATCCGGTTTTACCAGTAATTGCCCTGCTAATACCCCTAAAGTATCCGCCCCTAAGACGGGTAAACGTTTATCGCTCAAGTCCCAAATAGCTTGAGCTTTTTCTTTAGCTAATCGCTGCACTAAAGCATAAGGATCTTCATCAGGCAAAGGGCTTTCATCAATATCAGCCGTTTGGACTTGATAACGAATTCCAATTTGCTCCAGCAATTCGCGTCGCCGTGGTGAAGCTGAGGCCAAAATCAATTGTGTGTCAGACATTCAGCCTCCACGATGATAAGGATGATTGGAGAGAATACTCCAAGCACGGAATAATTGTTCAGCAACAATGATGCGTACTAAAGGATGCGGAAAAGTTAAGGCAGATAAAGACCATTTTAAATCAGCACGTTGTAAGCAAGCTTTCGATAAGCCTTCTGGCCCACCGATTAATAAGGCAACATCCTGCCCTGAAGCCAGCCATTGATCTAATTGCCCTGCTAATTGCTCAGTTGACCAGCTTTTACCCAACACATCTAGAGCAATAACCAAACTACCTGCGGGAATAGCCGTTAAGAGTTTTTCACCCTCTAGCTCACAAATTCGATTCAAATCTGAACTTTTGGTACGTTTTTCTGCGGCTAGCTCACGAACTACTACTTGGCAATGGGCTGGCATCCGCGCCAAATAATCCTCTGTTGCAGTGACCACCCAGGCCGGCATTTTCGTGCCGACCGCTAATAGGTGGATACGCAACTAGGCAGCTCCTAAGCGTAACTCATTGCGTGCTTCACTAGCCGCTCCCCACAACTTCTCTAAGTTGTAGAAATCACGCGCCGTCGGCAACATCACATGCACAATAATTTGATCCAGATCGACTAAGACCCAATCTGAATAACGCTCGCCTTCTACACCTAAAGGTTGATGACCGGCTTCTTTGGCTTTGGCAGCAACACTATCCGCCAAGGATTTTACATGGCGGGAAGAAGTGCCCGACGCAATGATCATCAGATCAGTAATAGTTGATTTGCCACGCACATCTAAGACAGTAACATCACGGGCTTTCATATCCTCAAGACTAGCGAGCACTAAAGTTTGCAGTTGTTCGAGTTCCATTCATACCTTCGTCGGTTGTTAAAAAAGTAATACTCTATTGCCTTTAGAATAGCATGGCTTGCAAACCGTCTGGAATCTTTCCAAAGAGATTGGTATAAACCAGCCCCATCAATCACCACAGGCAACGAGTATGCATTTAACACTTTGCCTTATTTCAAGGCGGACAGACGATGACTAAATGGGAAGCGATGCGTTTCGGCGCGCTAGTTTCAGTACCAATGATGTTGGGTAATCTACCCTTTGGCATGATCTTCGGCTCTTTAGCCGTCAGCCAAGGTTTAGATCCATGGGTACCGATTGTCATGTCTTTAGTTGTTTTTGCAGGCTCGGCGCAATTTGTTGCCTTGGGTTTATTCGCTGTTGGCACACCCATTTTAATTATTATATTCACTACTTTTATCGTCAATTTACGCCACCTGCTGTATTCCGCCGACTATATGAAATATGTTAAGCATTTACCTATGGCATGGCGGGCGATATTAGCTTTTGGCTTGACCGATGAAACGTATGCTGCGACTAAACCCTATTTTGTCAATGGTAAATTAGATAAGGCTACAGGCCACTGGGCTTATTTAGGCTCATTTTTAGCCTTTTATGCGATGTGGAATATCACCACCGTGATTGGTGTGGTAGCAGGTGAGCTTATTCCGGGGATGAGTGAGTGGGGTCTAGAATTTGCGATGGTCGCCACCTTTTTAGGAATCATCACCACTTACCTGCGCACTAGTCCTTACTGGGCGAGCTTTGCAGTAGCGGGAGCAGCAGCTTTATTACTGTATAAACTGCCCAATAATCTGGGGATGTTAGTCGCCGCTTTATTAGGCGTATTGGCTGGGGTGCTCGTACAGCACTTACAAGCGCGCTTCACAGCCAAAGGTGATCAACATGCCTGATACCTTAAGCCTTATTCTAACTATTCTCGGGATGTTTGTAGTCACTTTTGGCATTCGCTTTATTTTATATGCGCGTGCTCATCGCATGCAGCTTCCTGTCTGGCTTGAAGAAGCTTTAGCCTATGTGCCCGTGGCTGTTTTAACCGCCATTATTATGCCGATGATTCTAATGCCCAATAAACATTTAGAGCTAAGTTGGCAGAACCCTTGGCTTTTAGGCGGCTTAGCGGCTTTTATCATCGGTGTTAGTTTGAAAAAGCCGCTGTTGACGATAGCGGTAGGAGTTTTGGTATTTTTTGCGAGTAAATTCTTGCTCGCTTAAGACCTTAAGGCTAAGCCACGCGCTAGACGTGCTTGGCGCAAGCCGAGCCCCATACTCTGCTGCGTGAGGAGCTTACGCAAGGGTGCAATGCGATCCACAGCTAATAAACCGCCCGCCCGTGCATGGCCTAAAAGTGTAGAGTCCGTAGAAAATAAACGCACTAAAGAGTCAGTATAGGCAATTACACGCCTATAATCGGCTTGGCGTGCTGCTTGGTACACCGCCAAGACCTCTGCTGCTCCGCAATCACTGTGCTGTTGCGCTTGCATGGCTAATAGATCACTTAAAGCCGCTACATCGCGCAAGGCAAGATTCAAACCTTGCCCTGCCACTGGATGTAAAGTATGTGAAGCATTGCCAATCAAGACAGCACGCCCTTGTACCTCAGCTGCCGCTTTTACCAAACTTAAAGGATAACTGGAGCGTTTCCCTATTTTTATGAAGCGGCCTTGTCGGTAGCCAAAAGTTTGCTGCAATTTTTGTAGAAACTCAGTCTCGCTTAAATTTAAGCTCGCCTCCACCTCAGTGGTTTTATGTGTCCAAACCAGTGAATAACGCTCTTGAGTCAGAGGTAATAGAGCTAAAGGCCCTGAACTGGTAAAACGCTCATATGCTATACCTTGTACCGGCTGATCAGTGCTGACATTAGCAATAATGGCGGTTTGTTGATAATCGCGCTCTTTAACCTCTATACCCAATTGCTCACGCAAGGGGGATTTAGCCCCATCAGCGATCACCAGTAATTTCGACTGCAAACTATCGACTAAACCCTGCCGCTCAATCTTAACTTCCACATAATCAGGCTTTTGTTCCAGCTCATAAACCGTCGCTGGACTGATAATCTCTAGCTGACCCACTGCTAAGGCATCAAAAAAGACCTGCCCCAAAACGCGATTTTCAACGACATACCCTAGAGCAGGCACAGACTCTTGCTCAGCCTTAATTCGAGTCGCACCAAAATAGCCACGATCAGAGACATGAATCTGTTTAATCGGAGCAACTTGTGTTTTTAACTGCTGCCAAATACCCATCCCTTGATAAATCAGGCTAGAGCCATAAGACAAGGCAACCGAACGATCATCGTAAGCGGGCTGTGAGCGACTACCAAAAGCAACTGCTTCAATCAAAGCCACTTTTAACTGTAAAGGCTGAAGTGCCAGCGCTAAGCTTGCACCTACCATACCGCCACCAACAATTACGACATCCCACATAATTCGATCCAACTACTCTTTCAAGTTACTGCGCCATCAAGGCTTCGATATCCGCTATTTCTTTCACGACCCCAGCGGTTAGTACTTCACAGCCATCCACAGTCACCAAGACATCATCCTCAATGCGAATGCCAATATTCCACCACTTCGGATCAAGATTCTCTGCAGGTGACATATATAAGCCTGGCTCTACGGTCAATACCATCCCAGGCTCTAGCGTACGCCATTCGCCATTGAGCTTATAATCACCCACATCATGCACATCTAAGCCCAGCCAATGTCCAGTCTTATGCATATAAAACTGCCGATAAGGCGCTTCTTGCGGTACACCACCCTCTTCCGGTTTAGGTGGGTCTTTAATCAAATCTTCGACTTCACCTTGTAGTAAACCTAAAGCCACCAAGCCTTGAGTTAAACTTCTTACCGCGGCTTGATGCGGAGCATCCCAATTATTTCCCGGTTTAACCGCTGCAATCGCTGCTTTTTGTGCATCTAACACGACTTGATACAGTTGAGCCTGTTCCAAGCTGAAACGGCCATTGACTGGAAAACTACGGGTAATATCGCTGGCATAGCCCTGATGTTCACTACCTGCATCAATCAGCAATAAATCACCTGAATTCAGCACTGAGCGATTCTCGACATAGTGCAAAATACAAGCATTTTCACCGCCACCCACAATCGAAGTATAGGAAGGCTCCATGCCATCTTTACGAAACTCGCGCTCAATCTCAGACTGCACTTCAAATTCAGATAAGCCCGGACGACAAATTTGCATGGCTTTAGTATGTGCTCGTGCCGCAGTTTGTGCTGAATAACGCATCATTTCCACTTCAGCCGCTGATTTGAATAAACGCATTTCATCGACTAAGTTATCCAATACCTTAAAGGTATGCGGCGCGGCTACTCCATTACGGACTTGGCGGCGTAATGTATTCAGCCAGCTTAAAACCTTTAGATCAAACTCCGTTTCAAACCCGATACGATAGTGCACTTCGCTACGCCCGGCTAAAAGCTTGACCATTTGTTTATCTAGCTCTTCGATCGTGAAGGCTTGATCAGCGCCATAGTCTTTGACTGCGCCTTCTACTCCAGCACGCTTGCCTGTCCAACGCTCCATCGTGGGGTCTTTAGCTTGGCAGAATAAAACATATTCACCCTCAGCTCGGCCTGGAATAAACACAGCTACCGCATTGGGCTCATTAAAGCCCGTCAAATATAAAAAAGAACTATCTTGGCGAAAGGGAAAATCCGCATCCCGGTTACGAATCACTACATGGGAAGAATGGATAATTGCAATCGCCTTGTCACCCAAAGCGCTTAATAAGCGTTGGCGACGCTCAGCGAATTCATGTGCCGATATGCTAGGGGCAGTTTTCATTATTCTATAAGCTCCTGTGAGGTTTCAGTTAATTGGGGCCGACCGCGTATAGGTTGTAATTCTTCGTTCATCAGTAACACGCCAACCCGCACAAACTCAGCTAGCTCGATAAATGCTGTTTCGGATTCGTCCTCATCCTGCAAATCCATTTCGCCAGCAGCACCAATTTTGACAACATCTTGTACCCAGTCGCGGGTGTCTTCGGGTAAATCTTGCATCGTCTTTAAACCCGATAAAGCCAAACCAAAAGCAAAGCCTTGGCACCACTTTTGTAAGGAAGTAACTTGTGCCTCTAAGCTATCTTGTTCAGGCGCTAACACTAATTCAAAATCCAACTCACCTGAGTTTAATTGCGTGAGTGTCGTATTAAACAATTGCTGCAATAATTTGCGTGCTTCTTGAATATAAAAATCTTGCGGGTCGCCTTTTAAAACCTGAGCCTGCCAAGCTTTTTCAGTATATTGATTATTAAAGGCTAATACTGCGCAAGCGATACCATGCACTTCTGAAGCAGTAAAATCAGCTTCCACCCGCAATAAACTATCTTCTAATGTATAAAATTCAGGCAACTGTGTATCCAATACATGCGTCTCCTATACTTATGCGTGTATTATGAGCCGAAGAGGAGCATTTCGCATCCATCGCCCCGAAAACAACGAGCATGCATGATCCCTTATGGCTTTGCAAAATCAACTTAAAACCTTAGAACAAGACTTACAACAATTGTTAGTAGTGGTCGCACAATTAGCTGCTGATAAACAGCGTTTAGAAGAACGTGAGCTAATCCTCATGGCGGATTGCGAGCGCCTACAACATAAAAATCGGCTTGCTAGTCAGCAAGTTGAAGAAATTCTAGCTGCCCTCAAACGTCCCGCTCCTGCTAAATCCATCGAGGACTAATGCCATGGAAGAATCTCCAATTGTCCCGGTAGTCGTTAAAATATTCGATAAAGAATACACAGTGGCTTGTCCAGAAGGTCAAGAGCAAGCTTTAATCCTATCCGCTAAACGTGTTGATCAAGAAATGCGTCAGGTACGGGAGTCAGGTAAGGTTTTAGGCACTGATCGTATTGCAGTGATGGTTGCATTGAACTTAGCGCATGAACTGCTCAATCAGCAAGGTATAGGACATAATCAAGCCTTATATGCAGAGACAATGGCTAAGGTTGAGCAGATTCAAACTCAAGTTACTGCAGCTTTAGAACAATACCAGAAGTATGCATCTGGCTAATCCTCAATTAGTTAAGCTTGCTAGGACTTCCCAGCGCTGAATAATTGTAATAGTATGTACTCAAGGACGGTCATCTGGGATACTCGTGATGAAGTGGATAAATCCTTGAGCCTATTTCTTTATCCCGGGAGCGACCTTTTGGTTTTGTGTGCATGACTGCTTCGGCGGTAAGCCTTATAGACCATAACAAGCACCCACTTGAACCTTTGGTTCAAGGCTGAAGTTTCACACGACTTCTTGGAGCCGTCCCACTTTTCAAACTTTTTCTATATTTTCCTTGCCAAGTTTAGCAATTCCTGAATAATCGAGCCTTTTGCTCAAAGTTTTTGAGCAAGTATAGGTTATTTATTCATGGCTCAATTCACATCCGCTCATTTTATTCTAATCCTAATTTCGGCTATTTGGGGTAGCGGATTTGTAGCACAGCGCTTAGGTCTAGCAAGTTTAGAGCCTTTCAGTTTTAATGCTGGCCGTTTTGTCTTAGCAGCACTGTCTTTGTTGCCAGTTTGGTGGTTTATGCGTCAACGTCAAGCTAAGCCACCTGCTAATGAAACTAAATTATTTTGGCTCGGTAGTTTTTTAGCTGGAACTGTTCTGTCTATCGGTTTTGCTTTTCAGCAAACTGGCTTACTTTATACCACGGCGGGCAATGCTGGCTTTATTACCAGTATGTATATCGTGATTGTACCTTTGTTGGGCTTATTGTTTGGGCAAGCCACTCGTCTAGTCACTTGGGTAGGCATTATTTTAGCGGTAGTCGGTCTATATGCCTTATCTGTAGGGCCTAATTTTCATATTAACCGTGGCGATTGGTTAGAATTTATTGGTGCTTTCTTTTGGGCGGGGCATGTGATTACTTTAGGCTGGATCTCACGCCGAGTCAGTGATTTAGTCGGTGTATCTGTGGTGCAATTTGCGGTAGCTGCAATCTGGTCTAGCCTTGTAGCTGTAGCCGTGGAGCAACCGACTTGGGCTAACTTTCAAATGGCAATATGGCCTTTAGTTTATTCAGGACTCATCGCCAGCAGTTTAGGCTTTACCCTCCAAATCATTGCTCAACGGACCGTGGATGCAAGTGTGGCCGCGTTAATACTGTCTGCTGAGTCAGTGTTTGCTTTATTGGTAGGATGGTTGTTTTTAGAGGAAACTGTCAATGCCAAACAACTGTTCGGTTGTAGCTTAATGCTTGCAGGCATCTTGATCAGTCAATGGCCAGAGCGTAAGTTAACTGCACTTAGCAACTAAGGAGCCGTTCATGTCAGACTCTATTTTCGCCCAAGGACATTGCTTGTGTGGGGCGGTGCAATTCACGGTGACAAGTGCACCCATTTTAACTGGCCAATGCCATTGTGATCATTGTCAACGTGCTTCTGGAACAGGACATATGTCTTTAGCCTTTTTTCCAGAAGCTGACGTGCAAATCACAGGAACTCCTCAAAGTTATGCTTCCTTAACCGACACGGGCAGCACGAATACCCGCTATTTCTGCCCAACCTGTGGAAGTCGTTTATTTGGTAAAACGACCATGCGCCCGGGCGTCTTAGGGATAGCTGTTGGTGCTTTTGAGCAGCACGACTGGTATAAACCCGACCGTATTGTCTACAACCGAAATAAACCAGTGTGGGACTTTATGGATCCAAGCGTCCCTACATTTGAAGAAGGCGCACCACCCCCTAAGCCCAAGGCTTAACCTAGCCTTCACCACGCCTATTATTTAGGAAGAGCGGCTAACACAGCAGCTACTTCTGCCTGAATACTGTCGGTACCTGAGACTAAAATATCAGTTTTTGATTTATAGATTTCCACATATTGCTCATGCATAGGGCGCACCGTATTTAGATATTGAGCCAAAACATCATCTAAAGTACGGCCACGCTCGCGCACATCGCGTAATAAGCGGCGAGCCAAACGTATATCAGCAGGGGTATCTACAAACACCGATAAATCTACGAGTTGAGCAACATGTTGTAGGGCGAATAATAAAATGCCATCGATAATAATAAAGGGCTTGGGTGTCACTCGTTCAGAAAAACGCGCACGATTATGGATGGTGAAATCATAACAAGGCCTGTGAATCATCTCCCCCGCTTTCAGCTTGAGTAAATCTTCGACTAAGCGAGTTTCATCCAAAGAAAGAGGGTGATCATAGTTGCCTTTGATTTTTGCAGGAAAGTTAATGGCTGCATGATAGTATGAATCGAGTTCAACCAGCACTGATTGATCCTCAGGTAAAGCGGCTACCAAGGCGCGGGCTAACTCACTTTTACCGCTACCACTGCCCCCACAAATTCCAATGAAAAAAGGTACGCTTGTTTGCATGCTAAGATTTAAGACACTCAATCCGAAAGCGCCATTATAGCAGGACTTGAGCTAAAAAACGGGAGCGAGTGTTCTTAAACCCGCTCCCAATACCAGCTTCCCAGAAAAACTCGTTAGAACAAAGTGACAGGCCCGACAAACCGAAGCGCTTCATCATAAATCACTTTTTCACGTGCTTCTAAAATCACAATACGATCATCTTGTTGGATCATCGGATCTAAACTAGTGCCACGATAGATGGCATCTAAATTGACCGCATAACGTTGCTCACGTCCATCTAAACCACGCCGGAAAATCATTGCCTTATATTTATTTGCTAAGCGAGTCATACCACCAGCTGTAGCGACTGCTTGCATGATCGTCATGCCTTCTTTAAGAGGATAAACACCAGGCTGTCCCACTGCACCACTGACCGTAAAGCGGTTATAAATCGCATCTTGCACTACAATGCGGTCATCCTGTAACAAAGTAAAATCTTGCAACCGACCCTGCCGGATTGCAGCAATATCTATCGGTTGCTGACTGACTTGACCATTGGGCCCTTTACGTAACAAGACAGCGCGGCGGTTATCTGCTTGTTCAGTCAAACCACCTGCTTTTGCTAAGGCTTGTAAGACAGTCATACTACCAACCACTGGAAAAACACCTGGTAAACGTACCGCACCTTCAACAGTAATACGATTCTGAGTAGACTCCCTAACCAGCACAGTCACCTGTGGATTATGCATATAGGACTGTTCGAGCAGCTTGGCTAATTGCGCTTCTAATTGCGCAGGCCGTAAGCCTTTAGCACGCAATTTCCCCACTAAAGGATAAGTAATATAGCCTTGTGCATCGACACGTACGCTGCGAGTAAGATCAGGCACTTTAAAAACGGCAATATCTAATAAATCTTGTTCACCAATTAAATCACTACCCACCTCTTGTACGCCTTGAGGTATTACCATCGGTGCAACAGGCACAGGTCGCGCACTTGGCGCTAAGGGCACTACACTAGGATTATAAGCAGTGACCGTAGACGCGAATAAAGGCGGCGCTGGATAGTTAGGGGTTTTAGCCGCACAAGCACTTAAGCCAAGACAAATCCCAAGTAAGACTAGACTCTGGGTGGGGCAATGCATACTTAACTCCATTAAGGATTTTGTTATGCTTTGCAGACTAAAGAGCTGTTGTTGTTAAAGCGACTACCGTCTGGGGTAATGGAATTGTTTGACCGATAAAAGGATTTTATAAATAAACTACTCTGTAACTGATTACAGTAGCTCAGTCCCATATTTCCAATGTGCTCGATGGAAGCGCTTTTCAGTACTAGGCTCTGCTACCGTATAATAATAATAGGCTAAGGAGCGGCGTGACTCATCAAGGCTACAATTCACGGGATTAGGATGTCCATGCGGTGCATCATCAATGGTAAAGACCACTGCACGATTAAATAAGGGTTCAATCACCACTTGGCAAGCCGATAGATCAGCATTCCATAATTCTAATTGCCCACCCCAATCGCTTTGCCAAATTGGATTCATATAAACCAGTAAATTAACCCGCCGATAGACAAGCTTGCCATTAATATGGTGGACATTAAAATCATGATGAATACCTAACTTACCACTCACCCCAGTTTGATGATAACCACCGCCTACATAGGCTGGATCGGCAATCAAATCTTGTAGCCCAGTAAGTGCCTGCAAATAGGCTAAGAAGGAAGCTGAATTAAAATAATCACTCGCCATTCTTAAAAGTGGTGTCATTTTATCAAAATCGGATAACCCTCTTTTCAAAACCTGATCTGCATGTAAATCTGCTTCAGGGAAACGCCACTGTTGAGTTTTATCCTTAGCCAAAATGCTTAATTCTGCTGCTATATGTTTAGCGATGACTGGTTCTATAAAACTATCTAGCACTATATGCGGGAAAGGTTTGGCTTGAAGATAAGTGGTTTGATGAATAGTAGATCGGGTTAATCCTGATAGCATAGATGAATCTCGAATTTGATAAGATGAATTGAAGAGCCAAACTGCTTTAGCTCTTCTGAATCATTTATTCGAGTATACACAAGCAACTAAACAACCCTTTGCCTTCAAAGGTCTGTCGTTAAAATCCAGCCGATAAACTGTTCAACTGTAGCCTTGTGGATTTTGTTGCTGCCAACGCCAGACATCAGCACACATCTCTACTAAAGATTTTTCTGCTTGCCAAGCTAATAAGCGTTTTGCTAATTGCGGATCAGCAAAACAAGCTGCTACATCACCGGCACGACGCCCCACTATCTGATAGGGAATCTTCCGTTGGCTCGCTTGCTCAAAGGCTTGAATCATTTGTAGAACTGAATAGCCTTGGCCTGTTCCTAGATTGACGGTCAATAAATGAGGTAACTGGGGATTTTGAAAAGCTTGTAGAGCAGCAAGATGCCCTTTGGCTAAATCAACCACATGAATGTAATCGCGCACACCTGTGCCATCAACGGTCGGATAATCCTCACCAAATACAGAGAGTTGAGGATAGGTGCCGACCGCCACCCGGGCAATATAAGGCATTAAATTATTCGGAATTCCACGAGGATCCTCACCGATTTTTCCACTGCTATGAGCTCCTACCGGATTAAAATAACGCAGTAACGCGATCTGCCAATCAGGTGCTGAGTGCTGTAAATCTATCAAAATATCTTCAATAATCAGCTTACTCCGCCCATAAGGGTTGGTAGCCGAACGCGGAAAATCTTCTTGAATCGGAACGGTGTGGGGATCGCCATAAACTGTTGCAGATGAGCTAAATACTAATTGTTTAACCCCATATTTTTTCATGACTTTCAGTAGAGTTACTGTACCACTGACATTATTATCATAATAAGCAATAGGTTGTTGTACGGACTCACCCACCGCTTTTAAACCCGCAAAATGAATGACACTATGGATCATGTGCTGATGAAAAACCTGTTCCAGACCTGATTCATCTCGAATATCCACTGGATAAAATTCTAAGGGGTCACAACCCACAATCTCAGCCACACGCTTAAGGGATTCGCGGGAGCTATTCGATAAATTATCAATCACCACCACGTGATAGCCGGCATTCAGTAACTCAATACAGGTATGAGAGCCAATATAGCCGGCTCCACCGGTTACTAATATCGTTTGCTGCATTTGCATTAGATGAACTCTTGATTAGCAGAAGCGTACTTTACCTCTGCTAACTCAGACTACAAGTCCTAAATGCACGAAAAAAGCTTACTCTGCTTGGTCAGTCGCTTTGCCTAGAGGGTTCTTATCAGATTTTGCAGCTTTTTCTGCTGCTTTAGAGGAAGTTTCTGCTAGTTTTGGTTCAGGACTCGCCTTACCTGTCGCACCAGCAGCCCCTTCAGAGGCTAAACCCTGATCTAAAGAAATATCTGCTTTGATTTTTTCAAATAAAGCATCACCGATTCCTTTGACTTCTTTGAGGTCTTCTAATTTTTTAAAATCACCATGTTCAGTGCGATAACTTATAATAGCTTCAGCCTTTTTAATCCCAATCCCTTTTAGATTTTCCTGCATTACTTTCGCATCAGCTTTATTAATATTCACCATTTCTGCGAATACATGACTGGTAAATAAAGAACCAGCTACTAAAATAATTGAAGCTAAATGTTTCATTGAATTTTCCTTATTATTAATTTCAATTTGGGGTTTTAGAAACTGGGGAAACTTTGCCATAACTAAAACTAATAATCTAAACTCAACTGATAACCGGCCTTCAATCAGGAGTAATAGCTTTTTATGCTTAGTTTCTTTAACCTTTAGCTATCTGAAAGTTAGGAACTAAACATGCAACACTACATTAAAAAAATTCTTTCCTATTCGATGGTAGGAAGCTTAGGGCTGACTGTTTTAGCCAGTCTGCAAGGCTGCGATAGTGGTACACCGACACCTGCTGCCACCAGCAATACGGCTAATAATAACGCGATTTCAGACGCAGCCTCTCAAGGCCTGTTTATGGTGATTCAACAAACAGGTACTAACCCCGATACTTATGAGCTTAAAGAAAAATACCCTTCTTCAGAGGGTACTCGTGCCATTTTAAAAGGTATGGATGGCAGTGAGAAAATTCTTAATGAACAAGAATTAAAAGCGATTGCTGAAGCTGAAGCCAAACGCTTTGAGGAAGGTAGTTCACAGTTAGCCCAACCTGTTGCTCAAAACCAAGGTTTAAGCTTAGGCGAAACTATCCTAGCCTCTGCTGCGGGTGCTCTAATTGGCGGGATGATTGCTAACAAGCTGATGAGCAATCAAAACTATCAGCAACATCAGCAGCAGCAAAACCAACGTGCTCAAAGCACCATGAGCAGTACGCGTAATCCTGCTCAGACCAATAATACGACCCAGAATAAATCTCAGCCGCGCTCTGGTTTTTTTGGTGGTAATCAAGGTAATCCAAGCAATAGCAGCAGTAAAAGTAGTGGTAGTAGCTTTGGGGGCTAAGCAATGATTCAAACTGAGATTGTTCAACCCATCAGTAATGCTTTAATGGAAGAAGTAGGTATGACTTGGCATACCGATTCTGATGGCACCCCCTATATCATGAATGAAATCATGCCAGTTACTCAGGCAGAAGCAGAGGCTTACTACACCGCAGCCAACGAACTGTATGAGATGTATGTCACAGCTGCGCAACATGTCATTGATAATGAGCTTTTTTTAGAGCTAGATATCCCTTTTAACTTAGTTTCACAGATCAAGCGTAGCTGGGAACGTGATGAACTACACCTGTATGGGCGCTTTGACTTAGCGGGGGGAATCGATGGCTTGCCGATTAAACTGATCGAATTTAACGCAGATACTCCAACAAGTCTGTTTGAAACTGCAGTGGTACAGTGGGCACTCCTTAAGGCCAATGGCATGGATGAGGAAAGTCAGTTTAATAATGTCTACGAGGCGATTCAGAAAAACTTCCAACGCCTACTAACAGGCAATGATGCTCCCGAAAACTTTGCCAACTATTACCAATACCAAAATATTTTATTTTCTAGTATTGGGGGCTTACCGGAAGACGAGCGCACCACTCGTTTCCTACAACAAATGGCAGCCGACGCTGGATTCCAAACAGACTATTGCTATATGCATGAAGCAGCCTTTTCAGATGAAGGTGTCTTCAATCCTAGCCATACGCGTTTTGATTACTGGTTCAAATTGTATCCTTGGGAAGATATCGCCTTACAAACCGATGGCATAACGGGGCTACTCGAAGATATCAGCCGTCATCAGGCCTGCACTATTCTAAATCCTGCTTATACCTTGCTCTTCCAAAGCAAAGGAATCATGAAGGTTTTATACGAATTATTTCCAAGCTCACCTTATTTACTTGAAACCCGCACTCAGCCACTACAAGGTAAAAAACAAGTCTCCAAGACAATGTTTGGGCGTGAGGGTGCGAATACCACTATCTTAGATGCAGCTGGGCGTATTATTAAATCTTTGGGTGGAGAGTACGACAACTATCGCAAGGTTTATCAAGAGTTTGCAGATTTTGCTCAAGACCGTGAAGGCCGTAGTTATCAAGCAGGGGTCTTCTATGCTTGGGAAGGCTGTGGCTTAGGTTTCCGGCGTGGCTGGGAAATTTTGGATGATATGAGTAAGTTCATCAGCCACCGGATTGTGTAAAAGTTCGTAAAACTCAATGCAGAGTGATTAAGTTTTAATTAAGCGCTCTAGCTTTACTCTGCACACATGGAATAAAAATAACGCAAAGGATAGTGAACAGCTAACAACAATAAGTCAGATAAACTTTTTAAATCAATTAGTTAAATTTGACATAGGGCTAAAACACTTATATCTCATCCCTTGAGGGCTAAAGGGTTTGAAAACCGGGGTCGCACTTGGATAGGTGGATAATTCTAACAATAATTCTTGCTTAGCTACGAGTACCTGCATTTATTAAAATAACAAGAGTCGCACGGTACTTGTGGCCATACTTCTTTACAGCCATCATCAGTTCATCTTAAATCCCTACAATTCACAGGCGTTGTTACAATTTTTACTATTTTTTATGGTAGGCTTAAAACCGATCATTGATTTCTATTGAAGGCCCAATAACCATGACTGTAATCGCGCATAATCAATTAAACCATAATGCTGTTCAGGCAGCGAATGATAGTGCTGCGTTTATTCGCCGTTTGCGACCCGATGTAGGCATCTCAGAACCTGTTTATCGGCAATTGCAACGTCAAATTATTGGAATGATTAAGGCTGGTGAATTGCAAGATGGCGATAGCCTACCCTCTGAACGTACTTTAGCGGAAGCCCTAAAACTAAGCCGTACCACTATTCGCCGCTGCTATGACGAGTTACGTGATCAAGACTATATCAGTACACACGGACGCGCTGGGGTCGTTGTTAAAGCCCCTCCACGTATTAATCCTGAAATTGGTAAACTAAAAGGATTTACTGAAGAGATGCGGGAGATTGGTATGGAGCCATCCACCCGTATTCTTGAGCAACGTGTAGTGAGTGATCGTGTGATTGCTTCGATTTTTAATCGCCCTTCTACAGCACGTTTTTTAAAGCTAGTTCGTTTGCGCTTAGCTAATAATATGCCGATGACACGTGAAGTAGCTTGGTATGATTTAACACTGGCACCCAATCTCACTAACTATGATATGAGTGGCTCTGTTTATAGTTTCCTACAGCAGCAATGTGGCTTAAACCTACAACATGGCGAGCAATCCATCGAGGCCGCTATGAGCAATCCAGAGGAAATGGAGTGCTTCCAATTCCGCGAGCCAGGTCCTTGCCTATTATTGAAACGGCGCACCTATACCACCACTGGACAGATGGTCGAATATGTTGAAGGTACTTTCCGCGGTGATGCTTACACTTATCGCATTACTTTGAATGTAGTTAACGATTCTGCTGCATAAAGGATTCTACCGTACTGAGCTTCGGTAAAGTTTCCAGTACACCTGTTTCTTGCACCACTAAAGCGCCACAAGCGTTAGCAAATTGCATAGCTTGTGGATAGCTGTATTGTTTTAATAACGCGTATACAAAACCCGCTGCAAAGGCATCGCCTGCTCCTGTAGGGTCAATTTGTTTGACTGTCCAAGCTGGAATATACAAAGGTTCTTGACCCTGTTGAAATAAAATGGCTCCTCGCTCAGCCAAGGTAATAATTAATAACTCACCCTGCCAATCATCGAGTTGAGCTAAACTGCACCACGCTTGCACGCTTAGACTCGCATAACTATCCAGCTCGAATAACGCGCCCGCCTCTGACTCGTTTAGAATTAAAATATCTGTTAGCGCCAATAATTCTGGGCTAGGCTTTTGCCAAGGAGAAGGATTGAGCATGGTTTTCACTTTATAACGCTTCGCTAAGTGAAAGCCTGCCAAAACAGTGGGTTGTTGAATTTCAAATTGTGCGCACATTAGCCGAGAGGTTTTAAGCTCATCCTCCAATGCAAGGATATGCTTATCGCTCACTAAATGATTAGCACCTCCATACACTGCAATCACATTTTGCCCATCCGCTCCAATCAAACCGACTCCAAAACCTGATTGCTCACCTAAGGCTAATATATGCTTGGTATTTATACCTTCAGCCTCAAGAAAGGCATGAATTGCCTTGCCTGCACTATCTTTACCTATCGCTAAAAGCAGACAAATTTCCACACCTAAACGATGCATACCTAGTGCCAAATTCAGACCTTTTCCGCCATGCCCTTGCCAACAATGGTGCGCCTGTATAGAGGCTCCACTTATAGGCAAAGCCGCCACTGTTAGACAATGAGCATGCACATAGCTACCTAAAACGACTACTCTCACACTACTACCTCTCTCTAGTTATATTGTTGTTTATACTAATTATTTTATATTGCATTTTTTATATGAGTGAAAAATTCTTAATTTAGTCCACTAAAAATCCAATATTATTTTATGGAATTATTTTGGAAAAAATTATTCTTAGCGCACATAAAATACTAGTTTTAATATCAAGCAATTATTAATTGCTAGGCTTGTAATGTAGTTTGATTTTCATAAGAAAACTAAGTCCAAAAAGATACTTAAATAAAAATTAGACTAGCTTATGAGAGCAGTCAATTAAAAACAAGACTTGCTTAGCCTCGTAGCACTAGCGAAACTATTTAAGCATCAAATAAATTATGGACTAATGGAATGGCAGACAAGGTTAGCTGTGATGTGTTACCAGAAGGTGTCTTAACGGTTGAGCAAGCGCAAACTCTTATTTTAGCGGGCGTAAGAGCCATCACTACAACCGAATGTGTTGAGCTTAAACAGGCTGCTGGTCGTGTTTTGGCCGAAGACCTACAAGCAGGTTTCGATGTACCACCACATTGTAATTCCTCGATGGATGGTTATGCCTTTGCACATGCCAGTTTGATGCAGCAAGCTCCCCTTATGCAGATTGGCAGCTCTTGGGCTGGACATCCCTACCAAGGCAGGGTTCAGCTAGGTGAATGTGTGCGCATTATGACGGGTGCTTGTCTCCCTCAAGGAGCGGACACAGTGGAAATGCAAGAAAACACCATCAAAAATGGCTTAGAGATTAGTTTCCTTCGCTTACCTAAATTAGGGGAGAATGTGCGGTATCCGGGCGAGGACTTAAAGCAAGGTGAAACCATTTTAAGCAATGGACGCAAGCTCACTGCTGCAGACATTGGCCTTATTGCCTCTTTAGGCATGGCTGAAGTAAAAGTCTTACGCAAGCCACGTATTGCCTTTTTTTCCACAGGTGATGAACTCAAACAGGCTGGTACACCATTAGGATGGGGAGAAATTTATGATAGTAACCGCTACACACTAAATGCTTTGTTGCAAGAGCTTCCTGTGGAGGTTTTAGATTTAGGTATTATTCCTGATCAAGCTGAGGCTGTAGAGCACGCTTTTTTCCAAGCACAAAGCCAAGCTGATTTGTTAATCACGAGTGGTGGAGTGTCTGTGGGTGATGCAGATTTTGTGACCAGTACCTTAAACAAATTAGGTAAGGTCAAGTTTTGGAAAATGGCGATGAAACCTGGTAAACCACTGGCTCATGGTGTTCTAGGAGATTGCCTGTTTTTTGGCTTGCCCGGCAATCCAGTATCCGTGATGGCAACTTTTTTATTATTTGTACGCCCTGCCATTTTAAAGTTAGCAGGTCATCCAATCACTGAACCGCATACTTATACCGCTACTACTTTGACACCCATAAAAAAGATACCCGGACGCAAAGACTATCAACGTGGTATTTACACGCAAACTGCCCAAGGCTATCAAGTTCAAACAACTGGCAAACAAGAATCACATATGTTGCGCTCAATGAGCCAAGCCAATTGTTTTATTGTGCTAGAGCGTGAAACAAGCGATCTTGAAGCTGGTAGTTTGGTAAGTATCTTGCCTTTTGCTAGTTTTAGTTAAGGTCGATCTTGCTTGAGGGGTTTAATCTAAGTTAATTTTACATAACATAAATTATGTGTATTTAATTATTAATAAGCTACAGAAAAAGAGAAAACTAGTTTTTCAGCTGAGTCTATTAAGGCTTTAGCAAAGCGCTACCTTCAATCCATTTCTCAAGTGTTTTCTTGCCCTCATAGCGAACTAGAAACCAACCCAGTCCTGCATAAGGATCACCTTCAGTAGGTTGCCAATCGAGTAAAGTTACTTGGTCTTTTTTGATTAAATACATTTTGGTTTTAGCAGCCATGCTAGGCTTGTCATAAAGCGCTGCTTTTTTGACTTTAATCGTGGCAACAACAAAGGGCAACTCATCACCTGGATCCCCACTTTGTTCATCTTGACTATTCACTACCTTGTGGCCAATGATTTTACCTTGTGGATTTTTAAAGCTTAAGCGTTGCCAATAGCCATCATTAACAGGAATCGGCTCCCATTCCACCGCTGGGTATAGTTTGCCTTGCGCTAATTTATATTTAGTCGTATACCAAATCGGCCCACTACGAGTAGACGTTGTTAGAATTTGTCGTTTGCTGTCCACTTCGGGATTACTAAACGTCTCCCCAAACGCTTTGAAGTTCTGTGCTGCTTGATCCCAAAGAAATAACTGATAAAACGCATTAACCCCGCCATAGCCACTACTCTCTAAAATAGCGACATCTTGAGCGCCATCGAAATTGAAGTCATCAGTCAGTGCTACTTGTGAGATACCATCACTGGCTTCATAGGTTTCGACCACCGCCAAAGACTGCTGCTGACCATTCGGTAAGTGTGCAATAACTTCTGAACCAGCAGGCTGATCAATCGTGACAGATTTGCCTGGCACGGGCGTAAATTTAAAGGGAAAACCAGCTTCTTGGGTGGCGGCCAAACTTACAGACCCCGAAGTGAATAACAATAAAGCGCCTAAGCCTTGAGCATATGCTCTGCAGTTCATGCAAAATCCCTCGATCTTATAGTGTTGTTTCAGTTAAATGCTTAAGCTTAACCGCATGGTAACCTTAGTTCTACTTGTAGTTTCTTTTAGCTTTACCTAGTATTGCCTAGAATTATATACCTAGATACAAATAATAGATTTAGCGCTTAAACAGGTATAACTTAAGGGTAACTACTATGACTTATGCATTGAAAAAAACCGTGGGCTTTTTATTGCTAACAGCCACCATTGGCCTAGTTAGCCTGCAATCCGTGTATCATTTATTTGTGTGAGGAGTCCAATGCCCAATCCGGTGTCTAAAGCTCAACGTTACGCCCCCGCAGCTGCAGCGACTGCGAGCGAAGCAGCACATCAGGTACGTACTAACCTTAAAGGCTTACTACTTTATATTCTGCCGTTTCCCTTATTAATTGGTGCAATTGCGGCTTTAGTCGCAGGGAGTATCGGTCATACTTTGCTATTAGGTGGTGGTTTTGCTGCCTATATGATTGCAGCAACCATTGCACGCCGTGGCTTTAAACTCGAAGCTCAATACCAACGCCGTAAAATTGCTCGTGCCCCTAAAACGCCCTTTAAAACCGTTGCTGCCCTATTTACTTCAGTGACCACTGGGGTATTAGCTTGGTTAGGTGCCAAATATGGACCCTTAGAATCCATCGTGATGGCTGGTGCCACCTTTCTAGCTTTCGCACTTTCATATGGTCTTGATCCACGCCGCGATAAAGCGGGCAATATTTCTTTAGGCGTTACTGCTGACGAGATTATCGATGCCTTAGAAGCGGCTGAAATTCGTATCAAGTCGATTGATGATGCGCGCCGTTCGATCCGCAATCCTGATTACAATAAACGCTTAGAGCGGATCACTAGCAAAGCACGCGAAATCCTTAGCACCATTGAAGATGACCCCACCCGCTTGTCACGCGCACGCAAATTTCTTAAGGTTTATTTAGATGGTACAGATAAAGTAGCTCAAGGTTATGCAAAAAGTCAGAATAATAAAGAAGGCATGACTACCAGCTTAGATACTGATTTTAATCGAGTTTTAGACTCTATCGAGCAAACCTTTCAAGAGCAGCAAACTAAACTATTAGAAAATAATAATTTCGATCTAGATGTGCAGATTGCTGTATTGGAACAACAATTAAAACGTGAAGGCGTGTTTTAAGTAGTATTCAGCCTTCAAGATGCTAGTAAGCAAACTTCAAGAATTGATGAGGAGATAAAAATGAGCAACACTGACCTGCAGACCACCACTGCGACAACCGCCACCACTGCCTTAGCTGTTATTCCCGGCACTGAAATTGCCCCAGCCCCTGCGATTCAAGCTGAAGTCACTCCCTATACAGCAGCGCCCCCTGCTGTTAAGCAAGAAATTGAAAACTTAATTGGTGAAATCGATTTAAAAGATCGCAGCAGCATCATGTTCTTTGGCACAAAAACTCAAGAACAGATGACCACTATCTCTGAAAAAATGTTGGAAGGCGTTAAAAATAAGGATATTGGCTTAGCAGGTAAATCGCTAACAAATATGATCACAGCTATCAAAGGCTTTGATATTGATGCACTCAATCCAAACGATGAGCCCAGCTGGTGGGAAAAGCTTTTGGGTAAAGCCAAGCCAGTGGTTGAATTCCTAAGCCAATATGAAGAAGTGCGTAAGCAAATCGACAGTATTACTGATGAAATGGAAGGCCATAAAACTCAATTATTAACTGACATCATTACCCTCGATAAGCTTTATGAGGCTAATTTAGACTTCTTCCATAAACTCGAAAACTATATCGCTGCGGGTGATGAAAAGCTCAAACGCTTAGATTCCCATGATATTCCCGCTTATGTAGCTCAAGTAGAAGCCAATCCGAATGATATGGTGATGGCGCAAAACTTACGCGACCTGCGAAGTGCACGGGATGATCTAGAGCGCCGCGTGCATGATCTACGCTTAACTCGTCAAGTAGCTATGCAAAGCCTACCTAGTATTCGCTTAGTCCAAGAAAACGATAAAACTTTAGTGAATAAGATCAACTCTACTTTGGTGAATACCGTTCCTTTATGGAAAAACCAATTAGCTCAAGCGGTGACGATTTTCCGGATGAGTGATGCGGCTGAGGTAGTGAAAAAAGCTAGTGATTTAACTAATGAATTACTGGAAAAGAATGCGGAAACCTTACGCTTAGGTAATGCTGAAACCCGTAAGCAAATGGAACGGGGTGTCTTTGATATTGAGTCGGTGAAAAAAGCCAATCGTACTTTAATCGACACCATTAATGACTCATTGCGGATTGCTGATGAAGGCAAAGCGATGCGCGCACGGGCTGAAGAAGAATTGCAAGTTATGGAAGGCGAATTGCGTGAAGCTTTAGTCGCTGCTAAATCCCGTGTTGCTGCTGCTAATCCACGCTAATTAAGGAGTCTCCTGATGGGATTATGGGATAAATTAATGGGTGAGTTTGTTGATGTCATTGACTGGACGGATGATAGCAACAATACCATGGTACATCGCTTTCAGCGCAATGGTAATGAAATCAAATATGGCGCTAAACTGACAGTACGTGAGTCGCAAGTCGCGATTTTTGTCAATGAAGGTGAAGTAGCTGATGTGTTAGGCCCCGGTTTATATGTACTGGAAACACGCAATTTACCGCTGCTTTCGACTCTACAACATTGGGATCATGGCTTTAACAGTCCGTTTAAAGCTGAAGTTTATTTCTTCAATACCCGCCAATTTACTAATCTGAAATGGGGAACCCGTAACCCCATCATTGCACGTGATAGCGAATTTGGTGCCGTACGTTTACGTGCCTTTGGTACCTATGCTATGCGCATCACTGACCCTAAGCTTTTTATGCAAGAGATTATGGGAACCGATGGCAATTTCAGAGTCGAAGAAATTAGCGACCAGCTCCGTAATCTGATTGTTACCCGTTTCTCTACGATTGTTGCCCAATCCCAAATTCCAGTTTTGGATATGGCGGCCAATACGGAACAGTTTAGTCAATTCATTACTGACAAAATTTCGCCCGAATTCAAGGCTTATGGCTTAGCGCTTACTCAAGTGCTGGTTGAGAATATTTCTCTGCCGGATGAGGTCGAACAGGCGCTAGATAAGCGTACAAGTATGGGCATGATTGGCAATTTGGATCGTTATCTCCAATATCAAGCCGCTGAGAACTTAGGTAAAAGTGAAGGTAGCAGCGTCATGGATATGGGTGTTGGGATGGCGATGGCGGGCAAGCTCTCTGAAGCTATGCGTACACCAGATGCTCCCTCCAATCCACCGCCCTTACCGCAGGCCAGTTGGCATGTGGCTCAAGGCCAACAAAGCACTGGGCCACATACCTTAAATGAGTTGCAAGCTATGATTAAAACAGGCAGCTTGAATGCCTCCACTTTAGTCTGGCAAGCGGGCATGGCTCAATGGCAAGCAGCAGGCAGCGTTGCCGCTTTAAGCAGTTTATTACCTGCTTCACCTCCACCTTTACCACCACTTCCTTAAATCATTGATATAGCGCCAGAATGACAGAAACGACAAAACGCGCTGCAACTAATTTAGATCAGGCTCCACAACAGCACTTCCCTTGTGAAGAATGTGGAGCTGATCTAGTTTATCAGCCTGGTATCCGCATCCTACGTTGTGATTATTGCGGGCATGAAAATCCCATTATCGATGCACCGGCTAAAATTAAAGAGTACAACTTTGCCTCAGCCTTAGAAGCTTTAGCGCACTCTGAAAAACGCCCATTAGATAATAGCCCAATTATCAAATGTCCGAACTGTGCCGCTAGTTTTGAACTCAAGAAAAATCAGCACGCGGGTAACTGTCC
Organism: Thiothrix sp.; assembly: GCA_008015155.1. Lineage (GTDB taxonomy): Bacteria > Pseudomonadota > Gammaproteobacteria > Thiotrichales > Thiotrichaceae > Thiolinea. The sequence continues at coordinate 40,032 of SSFA01000015.1, read as the reverse complement.
GTTCTGTGGAACTCCTGTGGTCACCAGTACGGGCGAAACACGCTTGTTTCAACCGAAGTCACTCTTGCCTTTTACTATTACTGAACAACAAGCGCGTGAGGCCTTTGATCAATGGATTGGGAAACTCTGGTTTGCGCCTTCTGCTTTAAAAAATAAAGCCCGTCGTGATGAGCGTTTGCTGGGTATTTATGTCCCTTATTGGACTTACGACAGCCATACGGATAGCTATTATCGAGGTCAGCGTGGCACTATTTATTATGAGCAACAACTAGTTACTGAAGTAGTCAATGGGCAAACCCGTCAGCGAGTTGTGAATGTGCCTAAAATTCGTTGGACACCTGTTTCTGGACAAGTCCGCCAATTTTTTGATGATGTCTTAGTCGGTGCCACGCGCTCTTTGCCACGGAAAATTTTAGATAATATTCAGCCTTGGGATTTAGATCATCTAGTCAATTATAACGAGGCTTATCTGAGTGGTTTCCAAAGCGAAATCTATCAAGTTGATTTAGATGAGGGCTTCAACCAAGCCCGTGAACTGATGGAACAAGCGATCCAGCAGGCCGTGCGGCGTGACATTGGCGGAGATCAGCAACAGATCACCGCTTTAGATACGCGCTATTCAGACACTACTTTTAAGCATATTTTACTACCCGTATGGTCAGCAGCTTTTCGCTATCAAGGCAAAACTTATCGCTTTGTTATCAATGGTCGTAATGGGCGTACTCAGGGCGAACGTCCGTATAGTGTCGTAAAAATAGTCTCGTTGATTATTACCATTTTGATTCTGATGATAGGCTTAGGCTATTACTTAGAAACGAGTGGTGTCTTAGAGCAAATGCTGCAACAAGGTGGCAGTATGTCGTATGAGTACTACCCTAATACATCCCATTATCCGAGTTATCCTAACTATCCTCGTTAGCACCATTTATCAAAAAAACTAATTACCTTTGAACTTGGATCAGCCTAAGTACTCTAATTTATCGAACTAAGCGGCTAAGCTTTCAGGTATTGCTAAGCTCTAGGCATTTATAATTTTAATAGTATGGACGCATCATCAGCGTGCTGGCGGGGTCGAAATAGGCAAGCTGATGAATAGAACTAATAAAAATATTGGGGCTAATAACTATGATCATGCGATTCTTCAGGGGAAATCGCCTCATTGCAGCGGCATTGCTGACTTTATTGCAATTGCCGACTTCAACGGTACAGGCTTATTACAATGCCAACTCACCGTTAGGAACCAATACCAATGAAGTGCTGGAATATGACTCCAGTGCACCCTTCCTTGATTTATTTAAAACCTCTTTACCCTTTCGTGAGGCAGCACCCTTCCTAACCAAAGGTCAAGTTCAATATGATCGTTTTGGCTGGCCAACCTTCATTGCGCCCGGCGCGCAGGCCGGTACACGCTTAGTCAATAAACTACCCGCGAATACCATTCCCCGTGGCTATTACACGGTTCTTTATGAAGGCCAAGGCAAGATTGAATATGGCCTAGATGCAAGCTTAGTAGAAGCACAACCGGGGCGGGATGTGATCTTGATTGATCCGGGTAAAGACAACGAGTACAGCGTTAAGTTAGAGATCAAAGCTACCAATCCTAACAACTACATTCGCAATATTCATGTCATCCCTCAAGGGGGTATCTGTGCGAGCAACCCTTTCCAACGAGTCAACAGTGCTTCGCAATGTGCACGTGGAGATTTTTTGGATTTCGAGCGTAATCACGAAAAAATCATTTTTAACCCTGACTATTTGAAATTCATGAAGGACTATAAAGTAGTGCGCTTCATGAATATGAGTGGGATTACTCGCAATCCTATCCAACACTGGTCTGATCGCTCTCTAGTAGAACAAGCAACTTGGGGTGGTGCAGAAGGTGTACGGGGTGCTCCTTTGGAGGTTATGGTAGAGCTGGCCAATCGCTTGCATGCTGATCCTTGGTTTACTATTCCACATGCTGCTGATAATGATTTTGTGCGCCGCTATGCAGAATATATTCGTGCTAATCTCGATCCGGACCTGAAAGTCTATATTGAATATAGCAATGAAACTTGGAATGGTATTTTCAGCCAGCACGCCTATATGAAACAAGGTGGGAAGCAGCTTAACCTTGATCCAGTTGACTATGTAGCAGGCTACAAATTCTATTCACTGCGCTCAGTCGAAATCTTCAGTATTTTCGAACAAGTATTTGGCGGTAAGCAGCGGTTGGTGCGCTTGATGGCAGGGTTAAATGGTAATCCGAGCATGACGGCGACTATGTTATCTTTCCGTGATGCCTATAAACAAACCGATGCTTATGCCGTTGCGCCCTACGTGTTTGGTGATATTAATGAATTGCGGCGTGCTTCGAGTGTGAATGATATTTTCCGTGCGATGACGAATAAAAATGCTAATCACTCTTTGCCAAAAGTCTTAGAAGCCGTACGTAAGCAAGCTGATGTGGCACGGCAATTTGGGGTTGATTTGATTGCTTATGAAGGCGGCCAACATCTGATTGATGATAAAACCAAAAGTGATGATCAGCACCCGAACAAATTATTTTATGCGGCTAACCGTAGCCCCGAAATGGCAAAAATCTATAAGCAATTATTGGATGGTTGGAAACAAGCCGGTGGTAAACTCTTTGTACATTTCTCCTCACCGCGTACCTATAACCGGTTCGGCAGTAAAGGCACCAAAGAATATATCACTCAACCCGATAAAGAAGCGCCCAAGTATTTAGCCCTCACTCAGTTTATTAGTGCCAACCCTTGTTGGTGGCCAAGCTGCTCAAGCAGTACCGTAGCACGGATCCAAAAACCACGCGCTTTGAGTACAGCAGAATTATCACGTTTAACTGGGGATATACCTACCGCCTTACCCAATAGCCAAGAAGAAAAAGATGGTACTGACATTGCTGGTAATATTCCGCAAATTGATCCTTTTAGCGAGCCAAGCAAACCCACTAGTCCAATCCCTAGCCTGCCTAGCAACGGATTATCAGAACTACCCAGTATGCCACCGATGCGCTCACAACCAGTCTTAGTTTCGATGAATAATCCACCGCAGGAAAAGTATGTCTTTGGCAATAAAGCCGCTATTCCTCAAGCGCGCGATCCACTCAACCCGATGGCTAATGCTTCGGCCTATCAACTACGTAAAGTGATTGCCGGTCAGGTTGAAAACTCACGAGATTTAGCCGCCATTTGGCAAGCAAGCTGGGATGCTAAGCGCTTGTATTTACGCATTGCAGTCGCCGATGATCAAATGAAACTGGATTCACCGAAGGTCTGGGATGATGACAGCTTAGAGATATTCTTCGATGGTGATGCCAGCCAATTACGCCACTATGATGGCCGCGATGACCTGCATATTTTCTATCGTTGGAAAGATCGGGAAATTACCTTTGGTAAAAACTCCGCACGCGCCAAAGTCGATTATCGTAGCCAATATATTGATGGTCGTTATGTCTTAGACCTAGCACTTGACTGGGATTCCATTCAAATTAGCCCGCGTCCCGGTCATCGCATTGGGCTTGAACTGCAAGTCAGTGATGATGATAACGGCGGGATGCGCGATGGTAAACTGGCTTGGTTTAGCCGCGTCGAGGAGGTTTGGCGCGATCCGAGTTTAATGGGTGAAGCGGTTTTGGAGTGAAATTTTAGCGATCACTACAGTCTTCTAAAAACTGGATAGATTTTTTAGTCTATCCAGTTGTTCTCCTAAAGTCTGGTCTTAAATTTTTCATAAAAATCTGCTAGCACTTTTCCAACTCTCTATGCCTTTACCCTTGCTGATCAAGTACCGATCAGTGAGTACTCGTGCAATTTCGTCGGATGATAATCGGTAAACCCTTGTTTTAAGCTATAAAACGACTAGAGCTAGGCTCATCCCAAACACTCATAACGATTAAATTAAGCTATTAGGAGCGGCTTATGCAAACAGCATTAATTCTTGAAGACCATTCAGAAACGGGACAATGGTTATACCAACTCTTAGCGACGGCTTTTCCCAATATCACGATTACGCTTTGCTCTACTTGCCAAGCTGCTAAAGAACATATCCATCAAGGGCAGTTCAATTTAGCCTTAATGGATATTAGTCTACCCGATGGCAATGGTATTGATCTGATCCCTTCGCTTAGACAGACTTCACCCCATGCCTATATTATCATGAGCACCATTTTTGATGATGATGATCATTTACTCTTAGCTTTAAAAGCTGGAGCACAAGGTTATTTATTGAAAGATATGCCAGAACAAATTTTTGTGCAAAAATTACGCGGAATTTTAATGGGTGATCCGCCTTTATCGCCGAGTATTGCCCGGAAAATTTTACACTGTTTCCAAATTGATGGAATGAAAACTACTCGTTCAGGCAATAAGGAGCTATGTACACCGACCGAAGCACTGACCGCACGCGAGCAAGAAGTGCTAACCTTGGTGGCTAAGGGTTATAGCCGTAAAGAAATTGCTGGGCTATTAAATTTGTCCAGTAATACGATTGCTCGCTATGTGCGTGATGTTTATCAAAAACTTAATATTTCTAGTCGTGCTGAAGCGGCTGTAACAGCGTGTCGCCTAGGTTTAGTCAGTACAGAGAATCATTAATGCTATTAATACAGCGAACGCAGCACCTTTTATGAATTGGAAAGTATCCATCCCTGCTATTCCGCCAGCGACTGTCTTACTTGCTGTTTTATTGTTTGTTGTGCTCACGCTGCTGGCTTCAGTCTATTTATTGACGCAGCAAGTGTGGACGGGCATCAATGTCAGTACGGATGCTACAAATACCACGCTGACGATTGAATCTATTGATGAGGACTCGCCTGCTTTCGGTAAACTTCAAGTGGGTGATCGTTTAGCGGGCATCAAGACTGAACAGGGTGTATTGAAGCTTACGCCGTTATTAAACAACTTTGCCCCTTTATCTCCAGCTACTTTTAAAGATTTAGATGCTTTTTATCACTATCAAGCAACTTTACATGAAGCATTCATACAGCGTGATGGTCTGACCTTCGTCACTACATCAGGCTACACAGCTAAAATAGTACCTTTAGCACATACCCCATTATTATCTATTCCAATAATTTTTTGGTTATTATGCTTATTAAACTTAATATCTCCCCTAGTTGGAGTTTTGGTTTGGACTTATAAGCCTCATCAAAAAGCCTCTCTATTTTTGCTGTTTCAGAGTATTTTTTACTATCTATTTGCTGTTAATTCTGCAACGGTCATTGCAACCGAGTTTTATCTGCCGCCAGATGCTCTTCAACAAGTACTATTATTACAAGTGATAGGCATTGGCTTCGCAGCAACACTCATTGTACTAATTTTATTTTATACACCAACCACTTTAACCAAAGGCCATTGGTTACTATGGTCTGCTCTAGGCATGACTGCACTTTCAATAGCCAACTATCATTATCGCTGGTTAGAAACCCCAGTACATATATATTATATGCAACATCCTATTTTCTATTTTTCGGCAATCGGAGCTATTTTACTACAGTGGCCTTATACAAAACAGCAACCATTAGAACGAACCTCACTACTAATTCTTACGGTTTCTTTTATATTACCTACTACTTTTATTCTAGCCTTGCATGTTGGCCCTATTCTACTCGGCATAAAACCTCTAGTAGGTAATACTCCAATCCTGCTGTTTTTTATTTTAATTGCTTCAGGACTAGCTATCGGTATTTTACGCTATCGCTTATTTGATATTGAATTCTGGTGGCTAAAATCATTGATCTGGTTATTAGGTGGATGCTTAGTTGCTTTAATTGATTTAAGCTTAACCGCTCTTCTACACGCCTCAGCAACTTATACCCTAGCTCTATCTATTATCATCGCAGGCTTTGTGTATTTCCCGCTGCGTCAATGGCTGTTAGCCAAACTAGTGCCCTCAGATCGTGAATCTTTACAGGATTTTTTACCTACTTTTAGTTTAAACATGGCGAATGCCACCTCAGCAGCCATGTTTGAGCAAGGTTGGCAGGAATCACTCCTACAGCGTTATCACCCCTTACATCTGAGCCTGTTAGAACAAAAACTCACTAAGGTAGAACTGTCTGATAATGGCTTACATTTGCTAATCCCAACGATTAAGGGCGATCAATCTTATCGACTCAGTGGTAAACAACGCGCTGCCCATTTGTTTAACCGAAAAGACCTTAAATATGTTGAAGCCCTCTTAACCATTGCACGCATGGTGAGTAATGCCAGTGAAGACCGTAAGCAAGCCATTTTAGAAGAACGTCAACGCATTATGCATGACCTACATGACACGATGGGTGCTCGACTGTTATCACTAGCCCACCAAGCGCCACAAGCCGCTTATAAACAACAAGTTCTACAAGCCATGCAAACCCTACGGGAAACCGTGCGAGTTTCAGTCAAAAGCAACCCTTTGAGTTTGAGTGAGCATTTAGCCGATTGGCGTATAGAAATTGCGGAGCGTTGTGAACATGCGGGCGTTAGCTTGCACTGGCAGCAGACCAGTGAGTTAGACACTGAGCAAATTCAAGCACGGCAATTACTGGACTTGAGCCAAACCCTGCGTGAACTGGTGACTAATGCCCTAAAGCATGCCAGTCCCTCCGATTTAAGTATAAAAATCACTAGAGATCCCAGTCATTTAGAACTGCATCTTGCGCATAATGGCACTATTTCTTGTCCATCAACATGGATAGAGGGAACAGGTTTAAAAAGCATGACTAAACGTGTTCATGAAAATTTATCTGGGCAAATGAAAATCTATATTGAGCCTGCCGCGCCTAGTTTATTAATAGCACAGATTATTATTCCTTTATAAACTTTTACTTTAATTTTAAATAAAAACAATATCAGATAAGCGGTTTATATTTAACGATTAAAGCAAACTCATTGATTAGCTAGAATAATCCCACTCAAATAGAGGTATTCATTTGGGTGATTATTTTTATTTTGATAGGCATTAAAATCTCAAAACAACCACCCCATCTAATTGAGATTTGAAGCATGTCTATTCAAAATTTAACTAGCAAATATAAACTAAGCTACCTTTTATCTATTTTTCTAAGCTACTTATCCTTAACTACTTGCAGTTATGCTTTTCAGCTTAGCCCTGCAGTTGCTGCTTTAGATGCCACTGGCATAAAATCTGAGCAAATTTATTTACTCACTAATAGCAGCCCCAAGCCTGCTGCTATTCAATTCAGTGTCACCACTCGTCAACAAAACACCGATGGCAGCGAGCAGCGCAATCCGGCGGCAAGCTCATTTAGTGTTCACCCCTCACAAGTGGTTATCCCCGGCGGTGGTACTCAAAAAGTCAAAGTAAAGTGGGTGGGAGGCATGGTGAATCGTGAACAAGCTTATCGTTTCATCGCTAAACAATTACCCATTCAACTGGAACAGAAGGGTGATATTAGCCTGAATATTGTGATGACGATGGAAGGCGCACTCTATGTGAAACCCGCCAATGCAGCGAGTGCTTTAACGACACCCGTCGCGCGCTCTGCGGATTACACACCATCGGCTGCCGAACTAGCCGCCATAGAACAAGCGGCTAATCAAACCAGCACTCGGCCAGAAGCTTTAGTGGTCAAACAAGTTCAAGTGGTGAATACCGCTCAAGGTAAACGCCTGTCAGTGACGGTGCATAATCCTACGCATGAACACATTATTCTGCACCAATTAGGCTTACAGCTCAGCAACCCAGTTGGGCAAAGCTTCAAGCTCAGTGGTCAACAACTCGGTAATTTGCTCCAGCAAAATCTGCTGGGGGGGGCCACTCGCCATTTTATCTTGCCAATCCCGTCGGGCTTTGACGCAAGCAAAACTTGGCAAGGACGCTTAAGTAGTCAACCTTAAGCCCAAGGATGGTAGGCATGGCTAAGCAAACTTTTTGGCTAGCAGCCCCTCTAGTGCTCAGTAGTAGCCTCAGTCAAGCGGCGAATACTGAAGAGGAGTTGGCAGCTATTTACCAACAAGTATTTGGAAACACTGTAGCCAAGCTCCCCTCTGAATTAGAGACTGAGTTTAGTGTGAATGGTCAAGGTGGCGGGCAAATCCGCGCCTTGACTGATCAAACTCAACTGACGCGCTTACAACGTGAAGTGCTCCTGCCACGCTTACAACCCTACTTAAAAGCAAATCTCTATCAACAACTCGAACAGCAATCACAAGGACAAGTTTGGCTTAACTTGAGCACCTTAGAAAGTGTCGGCGTTAAAGCACGGTATAACTTAATGGAGCTAAAAATTGACATCAAAATCAATAGCAAAAGCCTGAATCGGCGGATGCGCTCCTTATTAAATCTGGGAGGTCGGCAAAACGTGATTCCGGAACGCTTAGCTGAACCGGCCAAACTCAGTGGGCATATTAATTTTTATGGCGCGTTACAACACGAATTTGATGCCCCTGCCCAAGCAACCCGCCAACAAATTCGGCTGGAAACGGCCTTCAATGCTCAAGGCTATGTGTTTGAAAATTTATTCACTTATGACAGCCGTTTGGAAACCGGTTTGCGCCGTGAACAGAGCCGACTGGTGATTGATGACGCCGAAGCCGAGCGTCGTTATCAAATTGGGGACATCAGCAGCTCTGGGCGCAATTTTCAAAGCTCACTGCCACTCGGTGGGGTTCAAGTCATGCATGATTTGATCTGGGCGAGTGGACAGACCTATACCCCTCAAGGCAATCATCGTTTTACCCTCAGCAACGATGCAGAGGTGGAGGTTTGGCAAGATGGCAGCCTCAAGCGCACCCTGAAGCTGAAAGCGGGTGACTACGACATGCGAGCCATTGATGCTTTGGGGAGTAATCAGGTTAAGCTAAAAATCACTGATGATTTCGGCAAAGTCAGTATTCAAACCTTCAGTCATTTCACCGATAGCCGTTTACTGCATCCAGATATTTCCCGCTATGCCATTAGCGTGGGTTTTCCGGCGGCACAACGCGGTCAAGAACGCAGTTATGATACGCAACGTAAAATCGTCAGTGCTTATTATCAACAAGGCATCACTGAACAGCTCACTGCGGGTGTCGATGCACAAACCGATGGTAAGCATCATCAAATCGGCGCCGATGCAATTTGGGCAACCGCCTTAGGCAATATCAATGCGGGCTTGAGTCATACACGTCGTCCTGATGGTCAAGCAGGCCAAGCCGCTCGTTTACAAATCAGTGCTCGCCCTGCAAACCCGTCAGACCCTGCCAAACACTATCCGATTAACTGGGATTTTTCTTTAGAAGCCTATAGCCAGCATTATCAAGCCTTGAGTGAAAGCGCATGGCTAGGCACGAGTGGCTCTGCAACGCAGGCTTTGCACTATCAAGCGAGCTTAAGTTTAAGTAAAAGCTTCACAGAAAAAATTAACGCCAATCTCAATCTCAGCCAACGCCATTATCACGATGACAAACAAGCAGCCTATTTAAGTGCCAATGTCTACGCACAAATTAACCCTTATCTGCAAGCCTCGGTTTATGCCAATACCCAAACGAGTCAACAGCAAACGCATGATTTTGGACTAAGGGTCGGCTTTAGTTTGCCCCTAGCTAGCCAAGCGGGGAAACGCAGCCAGCAACTCGATGGGAATTATGATTCCGGTAGCCAAACGAGTCGCCTTGGTTATCGGCTTGGCTCAGCAGGACAATGGGGCAAAGATAGCCTACAAGGCTCACTACAACTTGAACAAAATTCACAAAATACCCGAACGATCAGTAGCAGTGGGTCATATCAAGACCCGCGCTTTAGCCTTGCAGGTAGCGTCCAACAGCAACACAGCCAAGCCACTCAGCGTTCTAGTGGTAGTTTAAATCTGAATACGGCGCTGGTATTTGCCGATGGCGCGGTCGCGTTATCGCGTCCGGTGAGTGATAGCTTTGTGATCTTAGAAGCACCACCTGATTTACAACAAGCCATGGCGGTGAGCCGTGGCAAGAGCTTGTTTCAACGGCAAGAAGCTGATCCGAATGGCTTGCCAGAACACTATGACGCTTTAATCCAACCGCAGCAAACAGCAGTGCTTAATCAATTAACCGCCTATCAAGTGCAGCATGTCAGTACCGATGCGTTAGTCCTACCTGAAGGCTTTGATCTGAGTGCTACCGAATTTGATTTTTTACCGGATTACAAAACTGGCTATCGCGTTAAGGTTGGTGGTGAGCGTGGCTCAATGCTTGAAGCGCATTTAAGCGATGCACAAGGCCAACCCCTCGCCCTACAAGGCGGCAAATTACATGCCCTGACTTCGCCACAAGAACCGATGACATTTTTTACGGATGAAGCCGGTGTCATGCGCCTTTCATCGATTCGTCAAGGTGCCTACCGGATCGAATTATTTTCCCTGCCGAATTTGCACAACCTGAAAATTCAGGTGACAGGCAAACCCGGCGAAACCCAAACGCTGGCCGTGAGGGCGCATTCATGAAAGCCCCCAGCACAGCACTAACAACCCCAACCTTTCTCAAGGAGTGTTTATTATGAAAAAGCAACTCATGATTGTCGCTATCGCCTGTGCTGTAAGTGGCGCGGCTTTCGCCGCTGCTACAGGTAACCATACCATTACTCTGACCGTAGACCCACCCATCCCCACCCCCACGTTTGATATTACTGGTAGTCTAGTCGGCGACCCTATTGAAGGACAGCTTACAGCAAGTGGTTCCAATCAGTTCAATTGGAGTGAGCTAACCTCTGCTACAGGGGTATTAGTTTACGAACAATTAGGAACAATCGGTATTGTTGCGCACCACCAACCGACTGGACAAAATCTATATTGCCGAATCACTGCTACAGGTGATTGGACTTTATCCGCAACAGATGCACCAAGCTTGAAATATGGTCTTAAGGAACATGGGCAGACGACAATCATATTCGGTCACGAAAATGCAACCGATACCGTCTTCGGAGGAGAGATTGCTGAGCTTGTGGATGGAGCTGGTGAGTGTGACGTTAGCAAGATGCTCGACTTGGTGTTAGTTGCAGGCACAACCAAACCAGAAGTTACAAGTAGCACAGACTATCAAGATATTATTACCTTTAATGTTGCTGTCAACTAACAGGAGTGAGACATGAAAGTTTTTACTTTTGTGTCTCTATTGGCTTTGGCGCTAGGCAACAATGTTGCCAGTGCTGCTGATAGTGGCACGCATATGGTTAATTTGACTGTGGATGCCCCTGAACCAGAAATTTCTTTAACCCTGTTTGGCAATACGACAGGCTCTATAACCAGTTCTGACTTCGTTTTTGCTGATGATGCACAAACTATCACCATTAGTAACCCACTATTAAAAAGAATCCAACGCTCTTTAGGACTCTTAGAATTTAGTGCAACCGGTGAATTTCTAGCTGGAAAGCGGGCTTGTAGAGTCAGCATTCAATCTGCTCGAAACTGGACTTTGGTTAATAGCTCAGCCACACAAACCGGAGCAGGCCAGCCTGGGCGACCGATTCCTTATACATTACATGCGATTAGCCCCGCAGCACCTGCCATTAATGCAGGTGGCATTAACCCAGCTTTTATTGAAAGCGATATTTCAAGTAATCACTGCGAATATGCAGAGAATTTAATTTTCAACATGGTTATTAACTATATACCAGAGGCTGGTACTTATAAGGACACTTTAAACTTCACCACTTCCGCCATTTAAAAATGTAGGTATTCAAATGGGTAGTAGGGTAACCAATAAAAACCCGTTAAAATTAGACCGATGACTATAAAGTCATCATGAATGGAAAAACTCACTTTAACAAGGAAATACTATGTCAATCATCGATCCTAAAAATGACTTTGCGCGTGGCGATATCGGCGTACAGACCCCACAGACTGGATTAGACTATACCAGCAACTCATCCGTCACCCTAAGTTCTGCGCAAACTAGCATTTCATCAGGGGGAGTTAATCAAACTGAACAGAACATGTTGGCTGCGGCACAGCAGTTTCAAACTGCTTTAAATACTCCCTCAAATCAATCACCTACTGATCTAATCAATAGTTTATTGAGTGAAATTGCCAGCTCGATGAAAGAATAATAACGAACTGTAAGAAATATATACTTAAAAATTTTTTAATTTTATGCCTCAACCTCTGAGGCATTTTCAAAAAATTAAGGCTGGATACGGGTAAACTAGTTTAGTTTTATTAACTTTAGCTTGATTTTAGCTAACCCTTTTTATAGATCAAGATACACTATCAGTAAACGCCTGATGAGGTATTTTTTAAAAAGGGATTTTTTATTCATAGCGCCTGAAAACTAAAATCCCCCACCGCTGAAAGCGGCAGGGGAAACAGAGAGCGCAGAGAAAATTTAACTTTAAATACTATTCGTCAACTCGAACTTAACCTCGCCCACATCACCACCTTCGTCCGTATTACGCACCACCACTGATACTGAGCGGGATTCATTCGGTGCTAAAATAAAATCAACTGGCTGCCGACCATCGAGATCATTACTACTCTCACTATCACCTTCAAACAATAAGAGTTCACCTTGTACCCGTATCCGTCCTGAACTCACATCCATTAAGGTAGCTGTGACTCTAGCTTCTAGACGTACCTCACCCCCAACACCTAAGGGGGGTAGATTCAGATCATAATTAGTACCCAAAGCAGTCAGTGGTAAATTAATCGCATGCTCCACAGTTCTTTGTGGGTTACGCCCAGTATACTCGTGATCCAGTGCATACATCATCGCTTTACCGGTTAAGCGACGTGTTTGCAATTGTGGAGGAGGAGCTTCAAAGGTGCGCCGCCAATCATAAGTCAAGCGATACTCCCCGCCATACCCTGTGAAGGTCGCATATTGAGCTGAGCTTTCTGCACGCCCATCCCAAAGATGCCCTAGAGATGGAATCACAATCGCCACGCTAACAGGATCAAAAACATCATCTCCAAAAGTCTTAGTTAGCCAGTCCACGAAAGCACCAATAGCAGCTCCCACCGCAGCACCAATAATACTGCCGACTCCCGGAATAATAGAGCCTAAAGCCGCTCCAACTCCGGCACCCACCGCAGTAGCAACCGCAGTAGTTATCTCCGTTTTAAGGGATGACCATAACTCCACTAAGAAACGGCTAAAACCACTCCCATCCTTTTCGGCCATGGTCATCGTGACTATATATTCCTTTGGCCAAGAATTACCCGCACGCAGATTAATTTTTGGAGAGAAGAATTGTTGTGGTGGAAGATAATTCTTAGCCACACCCGAATCACTAAAACTACCTACAAATTGCTCAGGGATAGGAATCGTGTTCATTTCAGCATCTATCGCCATACCACCAAGAGCAATTTCATCACTTCCTCCAATAGGTTGCGTTTCGCGGACACACAAGACTTGGTGTAAACGAAATTCTAATTCATCTTTCGCTTGTTGTGCTCTAAAAATATTGGGATTAACAAAAACTGGATTAAGCACAACATATTGCGGGACAATCACATGCGTATTTAACTTCCGCGAGATACTGTTTAAATACTCGACAGAGGTTTTAATTTCAGCCGCGACGGGCAGCTTTCTTAATTCTGTGGCAACACTATTGGGGCTAGCTAGATTGATTTGCCCTAATTGCTGACCATAGTCCCTAATCCGCTCTGCCGCAGGGCGCTTCGCTAAAGCCAGTGCTTTATTCGCCATACTAGCGCGCTTATCGGCGGATTTTCGTTGGAGATTTCTTGATAAAACCTGCTCCAGTGAATTTCTATCGGCAGGTAATTTAAACTCATTCGGCCTAACAGCGGCTGCATAGGCTTTTTCTGTAGAGACCTTAACTACATTCAGCATTTGCTCAGCGACCGCTTTTACTCTAGGGTCTTTTATACTGTTCGTATCCTTAATACTCAAAATTGAAATATTATTAGCCATCACACATCTCCTTATGAAAATTATTGGAATATCCTTGTTTGCTAAATAACTTATTTTCTTATCAAGCCTAGCTCCTTGATATAATTAATAAAATCACTCTTTTTGATTGATTGCTGCTTAGTCTTGACTAAGTAATGAGCAGCAAAGCCTGCCGCTAATACACAAGCAACTGAAGTACCACTCCGATAAGCCAGCTCTCCTGAACTAGTTAAACCGGGTATTTTTAATCCGGGTAGCCAACAATCAGGTTCTGGGCTGCGACAACAATCATCCAAACTTAAATACTGTTGATCTAATGCACCTACTGAAAGCACATGACCAAGACGAGCTGGAAATAAACTAGGCTTTGGATACTCATTACCTACTGCTGCGAAAATAAGAATACCTAGGTTTGCTGCCTTATTAATCACCTCCGTCACTGCAGGTATTTCAATGTCCGCACCGAATGGAAGACAAATAAGCTGCACTTGCTGTTCTATCAACCAGTTCATCGCTGATACTAACTCTACCCCGTTGACCTCAGCGTTTGGCTTAAAACCATAAAAAAATAAATTAGCATTGGGAATTAAACCTCTGAAGCTCTGCTGCCCTTGTGCTACTAATAAACTGGATGAAAATAACCCATGATCATCTTCTTCAAAATTATGACTCTCACCACTATAATTTATTTTTGAAAAAATCTTTGCACCAAAAAGATCATTATTAGATGAAACATTAATAGAACAATCAATCAACCCAATAGCTATCGTACTAAAATCTGAGTTTTCATAAGAAAAATTTGAAGAACTATTAATTTTATAATGAGTCATCAACCATAAATTAAGATCAGTCATTATTTTTAATACAATTTAATTATTCATATCTAATAAATATCATAAAAAACTATGGCAACTGTACTACCTAAATGAATACCTCTAAATGGATTTACTTAACAAGTATTAGAAATTTAATTATCTTCATAAATAATTTTATAATTTTTATTTCTCAATTACCCAACTTAAAATAATTAAGCTAGGTAGCTAATTAGCAAGTTCCGAATACCAGTAGACTAGACTGCACTCTTCAAACCCACCTATCATCGCCTCCTGCTAGGAAAATTCGCAATGATCAGTTAGAGTCGGGTCTATCACAACAATAATAAAACCCCATGACAACTGCGACCCCACAATTGATTCAGGCCGCCCTCCAGCAATTGAATGCTGTTATTTTGGGCAAAGAACATACCGTTAAATTAGCCCTGAGCTGCTTATTAGCGGATGGCCATTTACTGCTAGAAGACTTACCGGGTATGGGTAAAACCACCCTAGCTCATGCTCTTGCAAAAGTTTGCGGTTTAGATTATCAGCGGGTGCAATTTACCAGCGACCTGCTGCCTGCTGACCTGATTGGTGCTTCGATTTTTGAACCCACTAATGCTAGTTTTCGTTTTCATCAAGGCCCTTTATTCAGCCAAGTCGTGCTCGCGGATGAATTGAACCGTGCCACACCCAAAGCCCAAAGTGCGTTATTAGAAGCGATGGAAGAGCAACAAGTGAGCGTGGATCGGCAAACCTATGCCCTTCCCCAACCCTTCTTTGTGATTGCTACCCAAAATCCACAAAGTCAATCGGGTACTTTTCCCCTACCCGAATCACAATTAGACCGCTTCTTGCTCAGAATTTCCTTGGGTTATCCCGATCCTGTAGCCGAACGCGACATGCTCAAAGGCCGCAATGGTCGGAGTCTATTACAGAGCCTCAAACCCATTTTAAATCCAACCCGTCTCCAAGGACTGCAAAGCTTAGTTCCACAAGTTAAGCTCAGTGATGCTCTTTTAGATTATGTACAGCGCTTAATTGCCTACACGCGGCAAAGTGAAGAATGCCATTTAGGTTTATCGCCTCGCGGCGCACAAGCCTTAGTACGCAGTGCCCAAAGCTGGGCTTTACTTCAAGCGCGGGCGCATGTCCTGCCTGAAGATGTGCAAGCAGTCTTTGCAGCGGTAGCGGGTCATCGCTTAGTAGGGCGACATGAAACCCAAGGTGAGCAACTGGCACGGCATATTTTATCTAAGGTTGATGTGATCGGATCTAGGCATGTTTGAAGCTATTCAAGCTCAGTTTGAACAGATGGTCAAACAACGCCTACCTAGTGCGCGCACGACTACCTTAGATCAGAGAAAGATTTTCATCGTTCCCAGCAAAACGGCTATGGCTTTGCTGGTGATGATTATTGTGTTGTTTTTGTTGGGGATTAACTTCCAAAACTCACTAGTCTATGCGGTATGCTTTTGGTTGTTAGCGATGTTAGTCGTGAATGTCTTGCATACTTGGCGCAATCTCAGTGGTTTAAGTATTACTGCTATTCATATCCAGCCTTGTTTTGCTGGCGAGAAAGCTGTCCTTGAATTAGAACTAGCTTGCGATCCTAAGCAGCAAAAGTTTGCTATCGACTTGACTTGGCCACACGAAGACAGGACTCAAGTCAATTTAGTGTCGACACAAACCACCCGCCTGAAACTTTCACATAGCACGCAGACCCGTGGGCGCTTCACACCGCCAAGAATCCATATTTCCACCCATTATCCAACAGGCTTAGCTGTAGCTTGGTCCTATGTGTCAGTGGATATTAGCGGTTTGGTTTACCCCGCTCCTGCACCCAAAAATCAAAGCCAAGAGCACCGCCACACGACAGCCGCTAATCAACAACAATCAGGTAAAGAATTGAGTGGAGGTAGCAATGATTTTGGTGGGATTCGTAGTTATCAAGCCGGCGATACCCCTAAGCATATCCATTGGGGACAATATGCCAAAACTGGCAAACTCCACACCAAAGTCTTTGTCGACTATGCCAGCCCCGATTTATGGCTCGATTGGAATACTCTAAACCAACCCGGCATTGAAGCACGCTTGTCGCAGTTGTGTCGCCAAGTCTTGGATGCACATCAGGCTCAGCAGAAATATGGTCTGAAATTGCCTGGAGTGACTATCGCTCCCGCCAAAGGTGAAGCTCACCAAGTACGCTGTTTACAAGCCTTAGCTTTATTCGGGGGCGAGCATGTTTAAAACGAGCACGCCTCAGCCTCAAGCCTTTATTACTTACACAGGTATGATTTGGCTCTTGGCTGCACAATTAATCGTGATGTTGCCATTTACCACGAGCTTACCGCCTTGGCTAATTGTCGTAGTTGTTTTTGCAGCGGGTTGGCGTTTGCGGGTATTAGCCGGGAAAATGACGCAACCCAGCACTTTGATCAAAGCTAGTTTATTGCTAGTCGGGATTGCAGCCGTCTTTATGAGTGGGTTGCGCCTGCCCTCTTTGGAAGCGATGTCAGCGCTACTCCTACTCGGCTTTGCGTTTAAGGCCATTGAAGCAGTGAAACGGCGCGATGCTTTAGTAGTTATCTTTACCGGTTACTTTTTAGTAGCCCTGAACTTCCTCTACAGTCAAAGTATTTTTGCAGGTGTGTACGGTACCCTATCCTTAATTGTACTCACTGGTGCGTTAGTCGGTGTGCAGCAAACCATAGAAGAATTCACGCCCTCACAGCAAGTGCGTTTCAATTTTTGGGTGGCTGGGCAAATCTTGCTGCAATGCCTACCTTTAATGGTGTTAATTTTTATATTTGCGCCACGCTTCCAAGCCTTTTGGACGCTACCTATGCCTATGGAGCAGACGACTCGTGGGATTTCTGATCGGATGGCTCCCGGGGATATTGAAAAACTCAGTCAGTCCGATGATTTAGCCTTTCGCGTTAGTTTCAAAAGCGAGCGTCCCGCTCAATCTAAACTTTATTGGCAAGGACTGGTATTAAACTATTTCGATGGCCATGAATGGCGTCAGTTTGCTAATGAGCAAGCCATTGAAGAGCTGCAATGGACGATCAAAAAAGATTACGGCTATGAGCCTCTTAATCTCAAAACCCAAGGCCCTAGTTACGAATATGAGGCGATCTATGAGCAATCAGGGCAGCCTTGGTTATTTACTTTAAGCCCCACGACTGAAGTGCAAGGTGATGTTCTACGCGCAGCTGACTATCGGGTAATGGCTAAGCAGCCTTTGCAAAGTCCACTATTGATTCGAGCTGTAAGTCGCCCTGACTCAATTCGTGATCTTACCCTTAGCCCCAAATTACAAGATTTAGCTCTGCAATTGCCTAAGCAAGGAGATAAGCGTAGTCGCGAACTAGCGCAACGCTTGTATGCGGAAGCGGGAGATGAACGGGCTTATATCCAAACCGTTATGAATCATTTTCGGGAACAAAATTTTTTCTACACTTTGCATCCTCCTTTACTAGGCGAGAAAGATACGATTGATGGCTTTTTGTTTGATTCACAACGCGGCTTTTGTTCGCATTATGCAGGTAGTTTTGTTTTTCTTATGCGTGCAGTCGGTATTCCTGCTCGGGTAGTCATTGGCTATCAGGGCGGTGAATGGAATGAACAAGGCAAATACCTCGCTGTCCATCAGTTTGATGCTCATGCTTGGGCTGAAGTCTGGCTACCGGGTCAGGGTTGGCTGCGCTTTGATCCAACCAGTATGGTAGCACCTGAACGCACTGAGCAAAATCTAGAAGCGGCTTTGAAGAAAGAAGGGAGTTTTCTTGAGAAATCAGTTTTTTCAAGCCGTAAATTTGCTTGGTTAAATAGTATTCGTCAGCAGCTAGATAGCATGCAATATGGTTGGCAGCGTTGGGTGCTTAGTTATGATAGTGACAGCCAGACCGCACTTCTAACTAAGCTATTAGGTGAATTAAGCTTTACTAAAATCGCTCTCGTCATCATGGCTTTATTTGGTAGTTTGATTCTGGTGTGGATGGTATGGCTAGGTTTGACTCGTAAGACCCATCCAGAAGCCTTAGAAGATCGCTTGTATCGACGCTTTACAGAACGTTTAGGAAAACAAGGCTGCGAACGGCGCTTAGATCAGACACCCAATGACTATGCACAAATGGCTATCCAAGCTTTGCCCCAGCAAGCTGAGCAGATTTTGGCGTTTACCCAGACTTATCAAAATTTAGTTTACAGCTGCGAAGACAAGCAGCGCAGCAGCCTCCTGCGAGAACTGCGGCGCTTACTAGGTCAGATTCGTTGAATAACTTATTATTAGACCAACTTCTTTGAAGCCCTAGTGAGCCCTATTAGAAACTTAGATTAGCCCCAAAACCTGCTCCTGCTGATAAAGAAGAGGAGCCACTCGAGCCTGCACTACTCGACATTTGCTGAACTAACATTTGGATCAACTGCATGATAATAGGTAATAATTGTGCTAGTTGATCAGCTTGGGTGGAGTTAGTACTACCGCCTGTGCTGTTATTAGAAGCGCCTTGATTAGCCACTGGTGTAGTTGCAGCCGTTTCATTAGTAGCAGCTGGGCTATCAGTGCTGCAATCACAACAGCCTTTATTAGCAGCATTAGAAGCATGATTTCCTTTACTAGCTTCGCTTGCGCCGGACTTGCCACTAGAACCGGTATTGCCTTGATTTCCTGCATTAGCTTCTTGAGCTATACCGCCAGTGTTTTTCTCACCTTGCATCTGACCAATAATTTGCGATAACAGACTCATTAAACTACTTAGTAAAGACTGCAGATTTTGGTTATTGCCAGAGTCATCAGTAGCCCCACTAGTACCTGTCTGGTTAGCGCTAGATTGGCTCATTTGATTTACTTGGTCAGCTGTAGAAATGGAGCTGCCAAAATTACTGCTAAACGAAGCACTATCACCGTTGCTAGCAGTAATTGAAAACTCTGATGATTTGCCCATGGCCGCATTGAATTTTTGAATATCAGCCGAAGCTGGTGTGGACATCGGTGTTAAGTTTTGAGCGGAAAAATCGGCACCATAGCTGCCTGAAACTCCAATTCCTTTAGAAATATCAAACGACATCTTTATGAACTCCTGTAATTTTTATTCGGACGAATGCAGATTGGCTTAAGCCCACTGCACCTCCTTGTAACTTAGTTAATCTAGGGTTCAGCTTCTTGAGATCGCAGACTAGCTGCTGATGAAAGCAGATAAGAGGTAGTTATTAGCTTATTTGCTAAGCATCTCTAAATCATAAAGTAACTAGTTGGCATTTTTTAAAAATAAAAGGCTGCTACAATTAATTGATCTATTATTGAACTAGACAGCTGTAGAATGCGACTCAACTCCATGGAAAAACTAAAAGCGCGGAGGGAGTCGCATTTTTACGTTCGCTTGCGTCTGCTCTCTCCCCTGGGAGTAGGCGCGCTTTTAACGTCTTAGGTACGTGGTAAAGTCACCCCCATTTGCCCTTGATATTTACCACCACGATCTTTATATGAGGTACTACAAACCTCATCTGATTCTAAAAACAACATTTGTGCCACACCTTCGTTTGCATAAATTTTAGCAGGTAAGGTGGTAGTATTAGAAAATTCTAGTGTCACATGCCCTTCCCACTCTGGCTCAAGGGGCGTGACATTGACGATAATTCCGCAACGAGCATAAGTGGATTTGCCTAAACAGATGGTTAGGACTGAGCGTGGAATCCGAAAATATTCCACTGTGCGAGCTAGCGCGAAGGAATTAGGCGGAATAATGCATACATCGCCCACAAAATCGACAAAGCTATTTGCATCAAAATGCTTGGGATCAACAATAGCAGAGTTAATATTGGTAAAGATCTTAAACTCATTAGCGCAGCGCACATCATAGCCATAGCTCGAGGTTCCATACGACACAATCTTTTCGCCATTGATTGAACGCACTTGATTCGCTTCAAAGGGTTCAATCATCTGCTGCTGCTCGGCCATGCGCCGTATCCAATGATCGGATTTAATACTCATAATGCTTTCCAGTTGAATTTGCAGGGCATACTAAAACAAAAAAGCCACAGCGCAAACTGTGGCCTTAACGCTATCCACTCAAATGTCTTAGACGTTTTGAATCTTAATCGTTGGGAATTTGGCGCTATAGTCTTTCGATTGACGCGCTAGACGAGCGGAGGCCTTACGCGCAATTTCATGATATAAACCAGCTACCTTGCCTGTAGGGTCAGCCACCACAGAGGGATTGCCGCTATCTGCTTGCTCACGAATCTGAATATCTAAAGGCAAGCCCCCCAGATAAGTGACCTGATACTGTTCAGCCATCGCCTCACCGCCTCCTGCACCAAAAATATGCTCCACATGTCCACACTGACTGCAAACATGCATACTCATATTTTCCACAACCCCTAGAATCGGCACTTCAACCTTCTCAAACATCTTTAGGCCTTTACGTGCATCTAACAAGGCAATATCCTGCGGAGTAGTCACAATAATCGCGCCCGAGACTGGGATTTTTTGCGATAAAGTCAGTTGGATATCTCCCGTGCCTGGTGGCAAGTCCACCACCAAATAATCTAAATCGCCCCATTTAGTATCATTCAACAGCTGTTCAAGAGCTTGCGTCACCATCGGGCCACGCCAAATCATGGGGGTATCTTCGTCGATTAAAAAGCCAATCGACATCGCTTTCAAACCATGATTTTGCATTGGTTGCAAACTACGCCCATCTTCAGACACTGGTTGGCCAGAAATACCTAACATACGCGGCTGACTTGGACCATAAATATCGGCGTCTAAAATCCCAACCTTAGCGCCATCCGCTAATAAGGCTAAAGCAAGATTCACTGCTGTCGTTGATTTGCCTACTCCGCCTTTACCTGAAGCAACTGCAATAATATTTTTAATACCTTCATGGCGTTTTACTGTTTTCTGTACCGCATGCGCGCTAATTACTGTATCTATCTGTACATTAACGCTAGTTGCTCCAGCTTGTTTGAGTTTCTCAGTGATTTCAGCTTGTAGCTCTGCTTGATAAGCTCCTGCAGGATAGCCTTGCACGAGTTTTAGCGTAACCTGATCACCTGACACATTCAGCTCTTTGACCATCTTAGCAGTCACTAAGTCTTGGTCTAGATAGCGATCTTGAATGCCTGCTAATTCTGCCTCGATTTGGTTGCGCGTTAGTTCCATGCATAGCTCCTCAACAATATTATTAAGTACTGATTCTACATGAGAGCCTGCTCACTCCCAAATAAGCTAGGCTTTCCAAACGGGATATAAGAGCGCTTTACCCGAAGCTTTGTTAAACTTGCCCCTCGATTGAATCATTGGAACTGCTATGTCTACTGCACATTTGCCACGTATCGGTTTAGTGGGAGCTGGCATCATGGGCAAGCCGATGGGCTTGAACCTACTAAAAGCCGGTTATACCTTAGGCGTGTATGCACGTCGCCCAGAAACAGCTACTGATTTAGCTCATGCAGGAGCTAGGCTTTATCCGAATCCGGCTGCTTTAGCGGCTGAGACTGAGCTAATTATTACGATGGTATCCGACACGCCCGATGTTGAGGCGGTACTCTTTGGCAAGGATGGGATCGTGCTCGGCGCAAAATCGGGCTTATTAGTCGTAGACATGAGCACTATTTCCCCAGTGACCACTCAAACCATGGCTCAGCGTTTAGCTACTCAAGGTTTACGCATGCTGGATGCACCCGTATCAGGTGGCGAAGCAGGCGCCATCGCTGGCACTTTAACGATTATGGTAGGTGGAAAGGCTGAGGATTTTGCAGAAGCCCTGCCTGTTCTGACTGCTTTAGGTAAAACCATTACTTTGATTGGTGATCATGGTGCAGGGCAGGTCGTCAAAGCTTGCAATAATTTAATTATTGCTCAAACCGTGATTGCAGTTAGCGAAGCCTTTGCGCTCGCTCAAGCCTCAGGTGTGGATTTGGAAAAAATGCGTACTGCTCTAGCAGGTGGTTTTGCCGGTTCTAAAGTGATGGAGGTGCATGCCAAACGGATTATTGAGGATAATTATGCGCCCGGCTTCAAGGCCAAACTACATGACAAGGATATGCGTATCGCTGCCCAAACAATTCAGAGTTTAGACTTGAATCTGCCCAGTTCTCAATTAGCGATTCAGTATATGCATCAGTTAGTAGAACAAGGTAATGGTGAGCTAGATTCGTCTGCACTGGCAAAAATCGTACAACAACTAGCCTAGCTCACTCATCAATCAAGCTGCTTTCGGGCGCAAGCGCTCTAAAGTTGCTTGAATTTGTTTATCTTTATTATTCCCTCGCTGAGAGCCGGTTTGGAGATAACGATCAATTTGCTCCATCGCTAGCAAATGATCCTCAAAGCCAGACTGCTGAGTTTGAATTCGGTTTAAACTATCTTGCATCTTCTCAAAGCTATCGCTATGCCGATTGCTTTGCTGTGCCAATTTACCCGCAGCTTGTTGTGCATGTTGCGTCGTTTGCGCCATGGCTAACTGCGCTCGATAATGCTCTAACTTGCTAGCGGTCAGTTTCAAAGTTTGCAGTAAGCGCTGCTCATAGGCATCTAATTGCTGCAATTGCTCAGTTTGCTGTTTGACCAAATCTTCTTGTACAACTAAATCCTCTGCTAAAGCACTGGCCTGCTGTTCTTCTTGCTGCGCTAAATGCTCACGAATCACCGCTTCTTCAGCAGCTAAGCGCTGGCGACTTTGTTCTAATTGGCGCTGCATCTTTAATTTATTCGCTATCACCTGTGCTAAATGCTGTTTGGCTTGACGTAAACCAGCCTCCGCCTCATAAATTTCCTGACCTAAAATCCGGATAGCATTGGCATCGACTGCAGATTCTAAAACTTCACGCGTACCACCGCGTAAAGCCGTGGCTAACTTATCCAATAAATAAAACATTACTCTATCCCCGCTGATTTAGGCTTAAGCACCGTATTCTTTTAAGATTTTGTTAGTTTTTGCTTCATTAATTTTATTCAGCAAACGCTCAGCCTCGTACTCATCCCGGAGTGTTTTCGAGAGCATAATCGTAGAACTGACTAAGAATAAGGAATTGAGCGCTAGATAACCTTTGGTTAATAAGCTGCCTTCTAAGAAAAACACAAAGGCCCCCATAGCCAGTAAAGCAACGACGAAGGTGATTTTAACGAAGAGCACCCAGCTGGTTGAACTTGGTAAGGCGATATTGTTGTTTTCCATTTTGACCTCATTGGGAGTTGCGGTTAGTTGATGAATCTAAGCTTAAAGCCCCATGACGGACTAAGCAAAGCCAACTCACGAAGTAGAAAAGCGCGTGGCCTGAAGTAGCAAAATAAGCTACTTTTGGCTAAACCCTCTAAAGGAAATACGGTTTTTAGACCCTATTCCTAAGCTCAGGTAAGCTCTAGGGCAGTTAAAATTTTTTAGACACCAAGCAAGACACCTCAAGTTCTTAAAGGAGTTCTACATGGGTATTGAAGTCGGTGGGATACTCGGCTTAATCCATTTAATCGTAGCGATTTGGGCGATTATTAAAGTGGCACAAAGTTCAGCCAGCGGGATGAGTAAATTACTTTGGATTCTCTTTATTCTATTCTTCCCACTGATTGGCTTAATCGTTTGGTTCTTTGCTGGCCCTAAAGGGGGCTAAACGCTTTAGCTATCAAAAAAGCCAGCTTCAGGCTGGCTTTTTCTTTGCAAGGCTTTAAGAGTTTACTGGATACCTACAGACTCTTCTAAGCCCAACATAATATTCATATTTTGAATGGCGGCACTACTAGCGCCTTTGCCTAGATTATCTAAGCGCGCCACGACCAACACTTGAGACTGATCAGTGGACTCAAATGCATAGATCTCACAATTATTGGAACCGTTCAAATTAGAAATATTCAGGAATTTATCGGTCTCTAAATCCTTCTCAAGGACTTGTACGAATGGCTCGCCTTGATACTTAGTTTGATATAGCTGTTGAATTGATCCTGCACTCTGACCTAACTCGTCTTTATCAAAAGCAGTTAATACAATCATCCCTTGGCGGATAGGTACTACGCTCGGAATAAAACTGGGGCGGCGCTTTAACTGAGCATATTTCATCATTTCCGCAACATGCTTATGCTGAAAATCCAACCCATACAAGGCTAAAGCAGGCGGCTCTGCCCCTGATTCGTAGCTAGCGATCATCGCATTACCACCACCGGAATAACCGGAATAGCCATTAATATGAATCGCAGTACTATCTGTTAGTAAGCCTTGTTCGCTCAAAGGATTGAGTAGCAAAATTGCGCCAGTCGCATAGCAGCCCGGATTTGATACATATTTAGCCGTTCTAATTAGCTCACGTTGCTCAGCCCTTAATTCTGGCAAGCCATAAACCCATTGCTTATCCACCCGATGCGCAGAGCTTGCATCAATCACGCGCGTATCCATTTGATACAAATCAGCCGCAATTTCTTTAGAAGCAGCATCCGGTAGGCATAAAAAAACAATATCTGCCTCATTCATCAGAGCCTTACGCGCATTGAGATCCTTACGTGACTCAGTGGGAATTTCGATCACTTGCACATGCGAATGATGCTCAAGCTTGTCTCTGATTTGTAGGCCGGTGGTTCCATGCTGGCCATCAATAAATACTTTCAGTTTGCTGCTCATGGTTTAATCCTGAAAAAATCCGAATCCTAGTGAAATGAAGTTCGTACTCAGTTTAAAAAACTTGCCGACTTAAAACGCTTGCGGCGACAGAGTAAAATCGTCTAGATAAATGACATTATCAAAGGCGGGCGCCCATTCTGGGCCAGAGCCGCCATAAAATACTGAGAATAAAAAGCGCTCAATTTTTAAATTATCCCCAGACTGAAAACGTAAGTCCTGTTTATCTAAAACCTGCTTACCATCTAGCCAAGTTTTTAGAACGCCATTATTTTTGCCTGCCGTATTGAGCTTCACATAAGTTTTGATCTGCTGCCATTTACCTTTTTGAATTTGAGCGCCCTGCCATTCAAAAAAATCACCGAAATGGCTGCGTTGATCCATATGATAGACGTATTGGCCTAACTTGCCTTGTCGATCCCACATCACACGCACACTCCAGCCATCATGGCCGGTCGGTTTGCCGCCGCCTGTGCGCGCATTATCATTACCAATTCCCGGTAATTTCCCACCTAGCACTGGATCGAAATTTTCAGGGAATTTCACCCAATAGGAATAATATAAGCTATCGAACTTTTGACCGATTTGTGGCTTCCAATTAATACAGCTAGCTTCATTATCACAGCCAGATAAACCTTTTAAGAGTTTAATTCTTAAAGTTTTATCTTTACCGGTTCGCGACTCCTTACCATTCACAATCGCCAGATTTTTTAGTCCCATGCCCCATTGTGGGCAATTCCAATCGCGAAAATAATCCTTTTCTCCATAGCTACCTAACTCATCATTATCAAAACTCACATGCATCGGTTTCCCACTAGTCAAAGGGGTTGTGCCATCACAATAAGCATTGGCATGAAAAGGCCGATAAGCCAAATTTTCACCCGGCTTACTAGGTGCACGCTCAGGTAAACCCAAAGCTTTGAAATAAGCCCAAACTGGATGATCTGCGGGGGGTTTACTTGCACCATTGTATAAAACCAAGACTTTATCCCAGCGTTTATCGTGCGGATTCCATTGTAATTTGGCCGCGAATTCGTAGGGCTGAGCTTTATTTTCCATCGGAATTAAGCGGACATCGCTTGGGCTAACACTGGTTTGTGTCGCTGCTAAGCGGGTCTTGGTAGGTACTTGAGTTTCGGCCTGCGCCCATGATAAGCCTAACGCTAAACCTAAGCCTAGCGTTGTATTAAGAAGTTGTTTCATCAATTTTAAGCCCGATTCTCGATCCCTGAATAATTTTATCTGCATCACTTTATTGCAAATTTGCACCAAAATACTTAAGCGCTGCTCGGTTTAAACTTGGCGAGTTACTTTAGCCACAAGCTCGCTTGGCTGCAATCCGCGGATGCGATCAAATTGTTAGCAAACTTAAACTCTACAATAAACTTGCTTAAATTGTAGTTAATAATAATTTTCTTGATAATGCCAGCCTTGCTCATCAAGGACCTGCTCATGTTCAATCCGCGCTCTATTGGGAAGCTAGCATTGGCTTTAAGCTTGACTCTGCTCGTAACAGCTTGTGATGAGCAAAAACCTATTCCAGTACCCACCCAAGCGACTGGACCTATTACCAGTGAAGCACTCACTTGGGAGCAATTACCAGGCTGGTCTCAAGATCAAGCTCACGAAGTTTGGCCAGCCCTGTTAAGTAATTGCCTAGCGATGGCAAAAAAAGAAGCCTTTTGGGAAAGCGTTTGCCAAGCAGCTCAAACTAATCCGCTTAACGATGCAGCGAGTGCACGGCGCTTTTTTGAGCAGTATTTCACGCCTTACCAATTATTTGGCGAGAATTTAAAGGCCGAGGGCTTGCTCACAGGTTATTATGAGCCTTTATTGCAAGGTAGTTACACGCTAACTGAACGCTTTCAATATCCTATCTATAGCCCACCTAAGGATATGCTGACTATTGAGCTGGCAGAGTTGTATCCGGAATTAAAGGATAAACGGGTACGCGGACGCTTAGTCGAAGGCAATCGTGTTGTGCCCTATTACGACCGCGCTACCATTGACGGCGCTAGCAAACCCTTAGCAGGTCAAGAAATTGTTTGGGTTGATAATAAAGAGGATCTTTTTTTCTTGCATATTCAAGGCTCAGGGCGAGTACAGTTACCCGATGGCAAGGTAATCGGTGTGGCTTATGCGAATCAAAATGGCCTGCCTTATGTCGCGATTGGCAAACGTTTGCAAGAATGGGGCAAATTAAAACCGGGCACTATTAATATGTTCTCGATTAAGCAATGGATTCGTGATAACCCGACCGAAGCCGATAAACTTCTCAATGAAAATCCCAGTTATGTCTTTTTCAGTTTACGCGAAAATATCGAGCAAGGCCCCGTCGGCTCCTTAGGTGTACCCTTAACAGCAGGGCGCAGCCTTGCAGTGGATCGTAAAGTGATTCCTTTAGGTAGCCTTATGTGGATTGATAGCACCTACCCTGATACCAATCAGCCCTTGCAGCGTCTCATGTTTGCTCAAGATACAGGTGGCGCTATCAAAGGTGATCTACGTGGCGATTTTTTCTTTGGTACAGGACAACAAGCTGAAACTTGGGCAGGGCATATGAAGCAAAAAACTCGCTTTTATATCTTGCAACCTAAATCCACCACACCAGCGAACTAGTTATGTCCACTGCTGCTTTAATTGATTGCCGTCCCTTAGCCGACTATCAGCTTGGACATTGTGTAGGCGCGTCCTCACTACCTGCTAGCCAGTTATTTGCACGCTTACATGAGTTACCGAAACGCTCACAAACCTTGCAACTCTGTGGGAAGCCTGAGGATTTGCGCTTAGCCCGTGAATTTTTATTAGAACGCGGTTATCAATTATTAGACGATCTAGTCTGGAGCCCTAGCTTCGCTGTGGAATTGCAAGCTACCAACCAATGGGAAACTGGTTCTCAGTCCAAACAATACTGGCAAGCTGCTCCACTGTTGCAGCGCTTTGTGCAGGAGTTTATGCCACGCTATCAAATTCCTGTGGGGCAGGGTTTGGATTTAGCCTGTGGTGCGGGACGAGACTTAATTTACCTCGCCCAACAGGGTTGGCAAATGACTGGCGTTGATTGGTCAGAAGATTCTTTACAACGTGTGCAGCAATTAGCCGCTCAACACCATTTAAACGTTAGCACTGTCTTACGCGATTTAGAAACTGCAGCCAAGCCCTTGCCTGAGTTTAAACCCGCTAGTTTTGATTTGATTTGTGTAGCCCGCTATTTACATCGCCCTTTGTTTCCACTACTAGCTGAACTATTAAAACCGGGCGGAGTTATTATTTACCAAACTTTTATGCAAGGCTGCGAGCAGAGCATGGTTGGTCGGCCACGCAACCCGAAATTCTTATTAGCCCCGCATGAATTAACTGAGCAATTTCAAGGCTTTGAATACTTATTAGATGAAATTGAACTATTAGAAGATGGACGGCCAGTCTCCGCCTTTATTGCCCGCAAACCTTAGGTGTAAACTACTAGTACTGTTGGTTCTGCGGGGGAACTATCATGAGCTTTTCTCATGCGCAAGGCTTGCGAGACGCCTTGCATCGTTTACGTGATACCTATGCTCCACCGACCGCTGAAGAAACGCGGCTTTTTGCTCAAGCCTTGACTACTGATGAGCCAGTTCAGACTGAGTCGGAACTTGTTTGCTTGCGGCCAGAGATGCCCGTACCTATACCAGTGATGAGCCCCGAGAAACCGAAAAGCATTCAAACCAAGTGGGTTGCGCCTAAAAGGCCGGAAAAGCCCCCCAGCTACTATTATCCCCCCGAAGAAGTGGAAACACGTTGGTAAAAGGTAGATTACTAGCCTACCATTTCCCTACCCTCACTACTCTAAACTAATTAGAACAGGCTAGACCTGCCTAATTATGTTCATATTCAAATTGCAAAGAGGAGTGCTAGGAGTATGCAATACGCCAATCCAAATACTGAAGGCGCAGTCGTTAATTTCAAATCACAATACGAAAACTTTATCGGTGGCCAATGGGTGGCTCCGGTTAAAGGCGAATACTTCGATAATATTTCACCTGTCAATGGCAAAGCTTTTACTAAAATTCCACGCTCTAGCGCTGAAGACATCGAGTTGGCTTTGGATGCAGCCCATGCTGCTAAAGACGCTTGGGGCAAAACTTCCGTCACCGCACGTTCAAATATCCTGCTGAAAATCGCGGATCGCGTTGAAGCCAACTTGGAAATGCTAGCGATTGCCGAAACTTGGGACAATGGTAAAGCGGTTCGTGAAACTTTGAATGCGGATATTCCTTTATTCGTTGATCATTTCCGCTATTTCGCAGGCTGCATCCGTGCACAAGAAGGCACGATGGGCGAGCTTGATCATAATACGGTTTCCTATCAATTCCATGAGCCATTAGGTGTCGTAGGTCAAATCATTCCATGGAACTTCCCACTGTTAATGGCTGCTTGGAAACTGGCTCCTGCTTTAGCCGCAGGCAACTGCATCGTATTAAAACCTGCCGAGCAAACACCCGCTTCGATTCTAGTGTTTGCTGAACTGATCAGCGATTTATTACCTCCTGGAGTATTAAATATCGTTAATGGTTTTGGCGCAGAAGCTGGTAAAGCCTTAGCAACTAATAAGCGGATTGCGAAGATTGCTTTCACAGGTTCTACTCCTGTTGGCTCGCTGATTATGGGCTATGCTGCAGAAAACATTATTCCATCCACCGTTGAATTAGGCGGCAAATCACCAAATATCTATTTCGCAGATGTGTTGGATCAAGAAGATGAATTCGTCAGCAAAGCAGTTGAAGGTGCAGTCTTAGCTTTCTTCAACCAAGGTGAGGTTTGTACTTGCCCATCGCGCTTACTCATCCAAGAATCGATCTATGAAAAGTTCATCGGCATGGTGGCTGAGCGTGCAGCAAAGATTAAACGCGGTAATCCTTTAGACACCGACGTAATGGTGGGTGCTCAAGCTTCTCAAGAACAGTTTGAGAAAATCCTAAGCTATATTGACATCGGTAAACAAGAAGGCGCTCAAGTCCTAATGGGTGGTGAAGTTGAGGAATTGGACGGTGATTACAAAGAAGGCTTCTATGTTAAGCCCACTTTGTTAAAAGGCACCAACAATATGCGTGTCTTCCAAGAAGAAATCTTCGGGCCAGTCGTCTCTGTCGCTACTTTTAAAGATGAAGCTGAAGCTTTGGCGATTGCTAACGACACCGAATTCGGTTTAGGTGCTGGTGTGTGGACACGTGATATGAATCTGTCCTACCGCATGGGCCGTGGGATTCAAGCTGGTCGTGTATGGACTAACTGCTACCACTTGTACCCAGCCCATGCTGCTTTTGGTGGTTACAAAAAATCAGGTGTAGGCCGTGAAACCCACAAAATGATGCTCGATCACTATCAACAAACTAAAAACTTGTTAGTGAGCTACGACATCAACCCATTGGGCTTCTTCTAAGTTTCCTCCTCGTGTTCGGGAATTGCACCAGCCTGCAATTCTCGATTTTATGCAGAAGTCTTTATCTGATCTTGTGTTTTCTAACCGCTTCTATTCCTTAGGAGCGGGCTTTTTTACGCCCACTATACCGCAAGGCTTAAACGAGCCTTACTTCGTACGTACTAATCCAGCTCTAGCTGCACAGCTTGGCTTAGCTATGGATATTTTCGATCATCCTGAATGCTTAGAAGTTTGTAGTGCTAATCGGCTACTTGCTGGTATGGAGCCATTAGCACAAGCCTATGCAGGGCATCAACTCGGTAAATTTAATCCTTTTTTAGGTGATGGACGTAGCGTACTGTTAGGAGGCATTGACACCCAAGCTGGTTATGTAGAATGGCAACTGAAAGGTGCTGGTAAAACTGCTTATGCGCGACATGCTGATGGTCTAGCCGGATTCAATGAAGCTTTGCACGAATATACCATGAGCATGGAATTAGGCGCTTTAGGTATACCTACTGTTGAGTGTTTGGCCTTGACTGCTGGGAAAAATTTAGTGTATCGCCAAGGCTTTCAGGCAGCAGCTGTTTTAACACGCCTAGCCCCTAGCTTTATCCGCTTTGGTCATTTTGAGTTGTATTATTTTGAACGTAAATATTCAGAGCTACAGCAACTAAGCGATTTTGTGATTAGCCATTACTATCCAGAATGCTTAGATCAGCCCAAACCTTATGCTGCCTTTTTCCAAAGGGTTGTCGAACGTACTGCTAAGCTCATCGCACAATGGCAAACCTTTGGTTTTGTACATGGCATGTTAAATACAGACAATCAATCCATTCTTGGGATTAGTTTAGATTTAGGGGAAAGTGCTTTTAATCCGGAGCGTCAAGGCAATTTTGTAAGTAGTCCTGCTGATGAGCATGGACGCTATGCTTTTGCTGAGCAACCTACCGTAGGTCTGTGGAACTGCAATATTCTAGCCCGCGCTTTATCACCCTTAATTGAAACAGTAGATTTAAAAGCTGCGTTACAAAGCTATGAGTCTAGCTATTTAACTAGACTTGAATCACCACCTTAACCGTGGTCTGGCAATTAGCTCGGCTAAACGCTCGCGTACTAAATCACTACCTGCTGGATTGTGGCAAATTTTTTCCACTAAAAGCTTCGGCTCAGCACAGGTATCCAAAACTTGATCCATCACTGCATCAATACAATAACGCCACTCAGTCAATTCAGGAGCGTTCGATTGCGGCATAAAAGAACCACGATACAAGGCAAGTGCCTCATTAGTTTTTTGCTCGCGTAGAGCTTGCCAGACTTGAATAAAATCAGCCCAAGCAGGAATCAGTAAACGATAAGGACGTGAACCAATTTGACCATCTAAAAGACGACGTAAATGTGAAATTTCCGCTTTTAAGGTTGCGGTTGAAGCCAGCGCATCCCCATATAAAGCCGCATGGAAAGCTTCCAAACTTAAGCCTTGGGGATTCAAGATTAATAAACAAAGCATTTCCAAATAGCGCTGCGGCAAGGCTAAAGGTTTACCCCGATACATCACTTGGGGTTGACCTAAAGCATGAATCTCTAGCTCAGCACGCGGCAGATGGTTCGGCAAACAACGTGCAATAGAGCGCGCCAACTCGGTCACGGCCGCTTGGCCTAAGGGTGTATGGCGTTTCCAAGTGGTTGATAAATCTAAAACCCCCACACATTCACCAGACTGTGGATGAATAATCGGCGCTGCATAGCAGACCCAATCATGCACAAAAGGCTGATAATGCTCAGAAGAAAATACAGTGACGGCTGATTTAAGATTTAACGATAAGCCTACTGCATTCGTGCCCACTGAACGCTCATCCCAATGTCCACCAGCAGTAAAATTTACTGCTTCAGCTTTTGGCTGCATATGTCGACTAGCATAGGTCCAAAGCAAGCGACCCGAAGCATCTGCAATAGCTGCTACTAATTCGCCTTCACGAGCTAATTGAATGATTTGCTCTTGTTCACGTTCAGCGGCTTGACGGAGGATAGACTCTTTCCAAAGAGCTGAGGTCGTGTAGGCATCATCTGCGGGTGCTTGCGCTTGTTGAATGGAAGCAGTCTGCGCACTGCGCTGCCATGAACCAATAATGTCACGACGAATGGCCTCACTGCTTAAAGGCGCTTTACCCGCTACAAATTGCGTCCACTGGGATTCGATGATCTTGCGTCTTTTGGCTAAGCCTGAGTTTGAAAACTGCTCCATACACCTCCTCCTCTTAGCTAGCCGCTCCAGCTAGTGCGATTCATTTGAAACTATTTAGGTAATTTTACTTGTTAACTAAAAAGTATATCGCACTAGCGAGCAGACTGTAAGTTGCTTAGGAGATAGCAGGAGCTAGTAAAGTGATTCAACTACCTAGGCTAAGCACTTCATTCAGAAGCAGTTTCCCTTTGTACCAGCTCAGAGAAGGCGGCTGCTAGCCTCTGATAAGCTGGCCCTGGACAGGTTTGAATTGGTCGCCCATCGATTTCACGCACCGGAATTAGCCGCGCTCCTGTGCCAGTGAAGAAGCATTCATCCGCTGAATATAAGTCATAAGCTGTCAAAACAGTCTCACGAGTTTTAATCCCCAACTGCTCAGCTAACTCTAAGACCGTACCACGGGTAATACCAGCCAAGGCACCTTCAGTGGGTGCAGGAGTAAGCAATTCCCCATCACGGGTAATGAAAATATTTTCTGCTGTCCCTTCAGCTACACAGCCACGATCATTCAATAATATCCCCTCTTCTACCCCTGCAAAATTCGCTTCCATGCGCGCAAAGATAGAAGTTAAATAATTTAAGCTCTTAATCCGTGGATCTAAACGATCGGGTTGTGAGCGTCGTGTTGACGTAATGATTGCCCGAATGCCTTTTGCGCGCTCTTCATCACTCACCATTTGTAACTGATCAGCGATAACAATGATCCCCGGCTCTTTACAAGTTGCTGGATTAATCCCCAGCACCCCCACGCCGCGTGTCGCAATAATCCGTAAATAGCCATCTTTTAAATCGGAGGCCTCGATCACTGCATACACCGCTTGGGTGAAGACATCTGCGCTGGGAATCCTAAGTTGTAAGGCTGCTGCAGAACGTTGCAAACGCTTTAAGTGTAAAGGTAAGCGGAAAGCACGTTTATTATAAAAACGTACACCCTCGAAAATACCATCTCCATACAAAAAGCCGTGATCAAACACAGAAACGCTCGCTTGCTCTGCAGGGACTAACTGGCCGTTTACCCAACAACGCGCATGTTCAAACATGATTTCTTTTGCTCCAAAATTTTTATACACCAATGATCATCCCAACAGTAGCAGCAGTTAACACGCCCATAATAATATTAAATTGACGCTTACGCCGCGCGTTGGACAAAAACTGTTGAATCACTACACCAAAGCCTGCCCACAAGGATACAGAAGGCAAATTTACTAAACCGAACACTATCATGAGCACTAAGCCTGATAGCCAATACTGATCACCACTCAAGGTAAAGCTACTAACAGCCCCTAAAGCCATCATCCAAGCTTTAGGATTCACAAATTGAAAAGCAGCAGCTTGCCACCAACGCATCGGCTGCGCCGTAGTCGCCGTAGTCCTATTTGAACTATCGCTAGTTTCAGCGACTGGCGCACTTGCAATTTTCCAAGCTAGCCATAGCAAATAAACTACACCCACCAGTTTTAAACCCATCTGAGCGCTTGGCAAGCGGGTAAAAATTTCGCCTAAGCCTAGCAGAGTTACCAGTAAGAGCAAAATCATACCGCAAGCAATGCCGAGCATATGGGGAATAGTCCGCTTGAAACCAAAATTTGCCCCAGAAGCCAAGAGCATTAAATTATTGGGCCCTGGCGTCGCCGAAGTGACGAAGGCAAAACTACACATGGCTGCGATTAACTGTAACTCCATTATCTTTACTCAGGTTTTTATAGTCGACTCAGAATAAAGCGTGCTAGGCTAGCAGTACAGATTTAGAAAAAATATATTAGAGCAGCACAGTTATTAATAGATTAAAACTGTGCTGCTCTACTCATTAGCAGCTGTACTGTTTGGTGCGTGTGAACACTTATGACGCTTTTGTATCAAGAGATTGCTAATCGACTGCATCAATATATTGATGCAGGTCTATATAAGACGGGTGAACGTTTGCCTGGTGTACGCTTATTAAGCCAGCAATTTGGGGTAAGCGTATCCACTATTGTACAAGCACAGCGACAACTAGAAAATGAAGGTACGCTAGAGGCACGCCCACGTTCTGGCTATTACATTTGCGAGCGGCCGTGGATTAAACCAGACTTGCCTTCAGCTTCTACCCCACCCCAACGCCCGATGCCAGTGACTGGGCAAGAACTATCTTTACACTTAGCACGCGTGGTCAACCAAGAAGACTTTATTCAGCTAGGTGCTGCGGTTCCACACGCAAGCTTTTTACCGATGCGTGCTTTGCAGCGTAGTTTAAATAAAGTCGTGCGCAATTATGATAATCGTGCGGCGAACTATGCCTTTCCACCAGGCTTGCCTGTGTTACAACAGCAAATTGCACGACGTATGCTAACGAGTGGTGAGCGCGTGCGTCCTGAGGATATTTTGATTACTAATGGTGGGCATGAAGCACTCACTTTGGCTTTACGCACGGTCGCGCAAGTGGGCGATATTATTGCGATTGAATCCCCTACTTTTTATGGCTTGCTACAAGTCATAGACTCTTTGGGCATGAAAGCCTTAGAAATACCTACTGATCCCCAAACTGGAATAAGCCTACCTGCCTTAGAGCTAGCTTTAGAGCAATGGCCGATTAAAGCTTGTGTCTTGATTCCGAACTTTCATAATCCTTTAGGCTGCCTACTCAGTGATGCTGATAAACAAGCCTTAGTGAAACTTGCGCATAAGCATCGCGTGCCTTTGATTGAAGATGATATTTACGCAGATCTGGCCTATAACGCTGAGCGGCCACGCTCTTTGCATAGTTTCGACCCTCAACAAGTCATTTATTGCTCCTCTTTCTCGAAAACAATCGCGCAAGGATTGCGCTTGGGTTGGATGTTACTACCACCACCAGACTTAGAGCGGGCTACCTATTTTAAATATGTTACCAATTTAGCTGCACCTACTTTGTCACAGCTATCGATTGCGGACTATTTAGAGCATGGTGGGCATGAACGTTATCTACGCCAAGTACAGCTGCAATATCAACAGCAAGTTAGCTTATTCGCTCGAACTTTAAACAAATATTTACCTGAGGGAACTAGGCTTTCTCAACCTAAAGGTGGATTTGTATTGTGGGTAGAATTACCTAAAGGCTTGGACACCTTGGCTCTGGCTCACCGCATGCTTGAACACAAAGTCAGCATAGCGCCCGGATGTCTGTTTACTGCCAGCACTAAATACACTAACTGTATTCGTATTAATTGCGCACAACCTTGGTCACCTGCCGTAGAGAAAGCTTTAATCAGTTTAGGTCACGAATGTTTACGCTTAAGGCCATAACCAACGTGGTACCGACTGCCTATAAGCTTGATAACTAGCGCCAAATCTCTGCGCCAACACAGCTTCTTCAGGAAGAATTTGCTGTGTATTAATGACCCAAACAAATAGCGGTAAGATCAACAAAGGGCTAAAGCTACCTAAATAAATCGCCCAGCCCATTAGCATAATGAGCATGCCCAGATACATAGGATTGCGTGTGTAACGATATAAACCAGAGGTCACTAATTGGCTGCTATTCTGTGGTTTTAGAGGATTAGGCGTTGTCCGCGCTTGAAAAAATAACCATAACGACCAGAGATCCGCCAACAAGGCCAAAGCGATGAAGCCTAAACCTATACGATGCCAAGGTGCAGAAAAGATATGCAAAATCGGCAAATGCTTGTCTAGACCCCACATTGCCAAAGCGGCTAGTAGAGCATAAACAGGTGGTGGAATACGTGTTTGTAGCATCGATCTGTCCTTATGATAAGCTCTAGGCTCACTAGGCAAGCTTATTAGAGTTTATGAAAAATTTAGCTGAATCACCTCATCAGTCCATACTTTATTATGTTTATGATCCTATGTGCAGTTGGTGTTATGCCTTCCGACCGATCTGGCTGCAAGTCATCGAACAACTACCACCGACGATCCAAGTGCAAACTGTCTTAGGAGGCTTGGCTCCCGATACCGATCAACCTATGCCCAGCACTACACAGGCGATGGTACAAGCAAACTGGCGTAAAATCATGGAGCTTGTACCCAGCACTAAATTTAACTTTGAGTTTTGGACTCTGTGCCAGCCACGTCGCTCTACTTATCCAGCCTGTCGAGCTATTTTAGCAGCACAAACACAGCAGCCACAGGCTGGCCAAACCATGCTGATTGCTATTCAAAACGCGTACTATCAACAGGCACGCAATCCCTCAGACATCACTACACTTGTCGAACTGGCTGAGGAGCTTGGTTTAGATAGCGAACGCTTTTTATTAGATCTCAACTCACAGTCTATTCAAGCACAGCTTGCAGCTGATTTAGCACTGGCAGACCAACTAGGTGTGAACAGTTTTCCAAGTTTAGTTTTAAAAACTCAACAGAGCTTGGTCAAAATTCAACACTCATACACTGATGCTCCTGCGGTTTTACGGCAGTTAAGCTAGTTTTAGCTCGCCTCGCTATCTTCTTGAGCTTTCTGCTTATCCAACAGCTCAATAAAACGACTGCGTTGCTTTTGAAAAGCTAATTCGGCACTTTTTTCTTCCGCTAAGCTTTGCTGAATAGCTATTTCATAATCAGCTTTACTTTTTTGTTTCGTATCAATAAAACCCTGTACACGTTTTTGTTCAGCGCCTTGAGCTTTAGCTAAAGCTGCTTGCAAATCGCTAAGCTCTAGATTGAGTTTATCGCGCAAAACTTCCATTTGCTTACGACTATCCTGCAACATCTTGATACGATCGCGATGTGACTCATCGAGCTGTTTAACATCCGAGAAGGTAGCCAATAGCTCCCTGTCTTCTTGCTGTTGACGATCTTTGAATTTTTGGCGCTTACCCTCAAGGCCTTTGATCCAATCATCTTCTGCGGCTTGTTCTGTAGTTTTAGCAGCGGGTACATTTTTGACCGTCATCCCTAAAGCATTTAGCTCAGCATGTCCAGTTTGCGAGTAACTAGGCGGTACATTATCTGCGTAATGCACCGTACCATTGCTATCAACCCAACGAAATAAATTGCCTGCCTCTGCTTGGCTTAGTAAACAGCCTAGCGACAGCACTAAGCTGAGGGGTAGAAAGCTGTTCATCTTTGTCATGACGAAGTCCAACAAATATAGTTTTAATTAATGATAATTTTAATTTTATATTCAATAACTAAAAATTATAAGTGAACTGAGACAGCCTTCTGCTACAAAACGATAAGCGGCTAAGGATTCGCTTTGGCTAGTTCAGCTTCTAAATCATCTAAATCAGGCGATTGACTGCTTTCCATATTGTAACGCTTTAACAATTCCGCATGTTCAGCTTCCGCTGCTTTGCGGTCAATCACTACCTGATAGCCGTCCGCATCCTCTAGGGTGATATAAGGCGTTTTAACCTGCTTCATGAGCTTATAGAACTCACGGAAATCATTGAAAGTTTGACCATTCACCTTTTGCACACGCATAGCCAAATCATGATAACCGACATTAGTACTTGAAGCTAAGACTTTGACGATACTGACATTTTCAATTTTATCTTTAAATTCGTTTTTGTCATAATCCTTACGATGTTGGCAAGTATCTGATAACTGGGTTGGTGTAAAAACATAGCCACCATAGATAAAATAACGTGGCTTGGTATCATGGCTATAAACCGAGGTTACCGCTCTATCTAAGGGCAATTGCACTGTAAGTGACTGACTATCCCGAATAATATCTAGGTGCAGGGTATCGTTTAATTGATGCTGATCAACTCTATAGTTGAAGTCGATGTACTTACTAGGTTGAAATAAGACAGTTCCATTATTTTCAACCGGTTCCTTATCAATCTTGGTAATAATATCGCCAACTTTCAAATATTGCTCAGCGGTAGTGCCTGCACAGACTTTAGTAATCAGCACACCTGTTTGCTCTTTAGACAGACCATGTTTGCTCCGCAAAGCAGGATTCACCAATTGCTCAGTCACCACAGCAAACTCAGGAAAGCCATCATAGCGGCCATCCTCTAAATCTTTTAGGAAATGATTAATAATGGAGGGAGGAATCATATAGCCGATATTTTCCTCCCCATTCGCAGCCACCTGCATAGCGACGCCTACCACTTTATTCCCGGCCAAAGCAGGGCCACCACTATTGCCAGGATTAATAGCAGCATCAATTTGAATGGCTTGCGAGGCTAGGCCGCTATGAGCATATTCCAAATATTCAATCCGCGAAACGATGCCTTTAGTTACGCTTAAAGTATCACCACCGGTAGGAAAACCGTAGACGCTAATTTCCTGATGAACCCGAGGTAATTCACCAACTTCTAAGAATTTACCTTTTTTAAAGAAGCTTTCATCCTTGACTCTTAAGAGTGCTAAATCGGCCTCATGCGAAATAGCGACTACTTCAGCCTCATAACGATCAGGTTTACCATCTCTTTGCAACTCTATGAAGGTATTGCTTTCTACGACATGGGCATTGGTGAGAATTCGATTACCTTTAATAACGAACCCAGTCCCGATCATGGACTCACTATCTGAATTCCAGGGCGCTAAGCTGGAATTTTTCTCAGCAGTTGTGTAGATCTTTACAATCGACTGAGCCATTTCGTCGGCTTCAGTGTTACTGAGATCAATCGGCGCTTCTGCAACGGGCGCACCTGCTTCATCTAATTCATCTTTTACAGCTGTGTTGTTAACCGGGCTGGCTTCTGTCAGCTTTTTGTCTTCAGCAGCTAAGCTTGGCATAGCCAAACTCAATAAAAGACTGACAAGAAGGGATAAGCCGACGGCCGGAACGCCACACTGAGGAAACTCTTTCATTCAAATCGCACCAAAAACCGCAATAGCGGCAATTATGCACGAAAAACTTAGTTAGCTATATGAAAATGACTGAAACTGCAAAATCTTAACTAAGATTTAATAAATTTAAAGCTTTAACTGATGAGCGAATAGCTCACTTTATCTTGAATAAAATAGACCTCTTGCGAAAGTAGTTGTCCCTCTAGGTTGCGATTGACCAAACCGGCGATCAGCATCAAACGCCGCTCAAACCCACGTCGCCGTCCACGATAAATCCCTTTAAGCAGCCGGAAAACTTTCAAACGACGAATCGCATGCTCTACCTTGACTCGTACTTGAGCTAAGTGCTGATTAAAGGCTTTCTGTTCCGGTTCGAGTTCGTGTTGTCGGGGCTTTTTAAACGGCCAGACCACGCGACAGCCATCTAATCCTAAGCCTTGAT
>SSFA01000016.1 GCA_008015155.1 Thiothrix sp. | reverse complement strand
GTCCTATATTGGTTAACAGATCCTGAAAGCGTGTCGAGTCTGCAACCTCCGGAGTTGGCAAAGGTTGAGGTGTGACTTGGGTATTGGGAGTGGGTAATGGAATACCCAATAAGCTCGGATCTACCATGGCAATATCCTAGATTTAACTACTTAGATAAATAAAAATCGGCAATGCCTTTTTCGTCTGGGTTACCACGCAACGATACTTCTTCAAATAAGGTGCGTGCCTCATCAGTTTCACCTGAAAGATTTAAAGCGATGCCTAAGAAGCATTTAGCACTCATATGATCAGGCTCTTTCGCTAATACCTGGTTACGGAAAATAGAAATAGCCCCGTCCATATCCCCCGCATACATTTTTGCTACTGCTACGCCCATCTTAATTGATGACTGTTCTCTGGCAATTGCATCGACGCCCTCCATAATCATTTGAGAACGTACTGAATCACCCTTAAAACAGGCCATATAACCTACTTCAGATAACAATTGAAGAATCTCAGTCGTTGCTTTCATTATTTTCTCTTTATTAATGCAATATTTACTATTTAATTATGACACTACGCCTATTAGACGTAGTGCCAAGCCTTACTTAATTAGCGATTAGCTAGATGAGTTCCGTGCTAGTGTTTGCATGATACCCTGCATCCGCTCAGTCACTGATGCTTCATGCTCAAGTGTGGTTGACTCAATACTAAATCTTCTATTTTCTTCAACCGCTTGTCTTTGGTATTGCAACATAGCATTATTAGTAGCTTGCATTTGTTGAATAGCCGTATCAAATGAGGCAGTATCAATCGTTGACATTATGAATTAACTCCTAATTAAAAATTATAAGATTCCCGATGACTTCTACATCAAACGCAGGGAACAATAAATAGAGAGGCATTGCGCTCCATGCCAAGTCACATCCCTTATTTCTGGGACCAGACCTGTTCCACTACCTCCGAACCTGCCTCTAAAGCCTGCAGAAACTTATTTAACTTTTCATATTCTGCTGGCTCCACCCCCTGATTTAACTCAAACCGTACTTCTGATGCTACTTGGCTGAATTTCTCAAGAATCTCATTTTTATAAATACCTGAAATATCATTTTTGAGGTTTTGCTCTATTTGTAAAATCATTGTTTATCCTCTACACCATAATACATTGGTATTTCGATACCATTATTTGAAAGGAGCACATGATCTGGAGTAATTTTCTTAATGAAATAATCATTACCCAGATTAGAGCCCTCCATGTACTTCTTACCATCTTTGGAAACTAGGAAGGGTGTGTCGCCTACGCTAACGCTTCTGATCACCAACTTGAGGCGATCACGGACGTTATATAAGCTCTCAACGATGGCCGGACCTGTTCCATTTGTTTGAGTAAATTCGTCATATAAAGCCGCCCAACGTTTTAATTCGTTTTGGGTCAACTCGCCGTCAACTTTAATACGAGCATTTTCGATAGTAACCTTAACGCGGCTGGACAGACCTTTTTTCTCGATAAACTGCACCAAAGCCTCTTTGCGCTTGATCAAGGTTTGTACAGATCGATCATCAATAGACTGAATACCACTAACATCCGACATAATATTAGTTTTAATCTGTGCCCAATCCGCCTCATCACTCACATAGCCATGTGCAGCTAGTTTACCTTGCTCCAAATTGCTAAAAGATAAATCATTCTGTCCTAAAGCACGGGCTACTTGGGTAGCATTAGCGACTAAATCCTCTCGTACCCACACTCGATAATTAATTCCACTCCCTGCTAATAAAGCTTGATTCATCAACTTACGCTTATCATCACGAGTCTGTACATAACCAGCAATCGCAATTCGCCCATCAGGATCACGCACCACGGTTAAATCACTAGGCTGGAGCTTTTTGAGTAACTCCTGCGCTCTCTGGTCAGCCGACTCGCTTAGACCGACTTGCTCGGCTAGACCACTAATATAAGGTTTGAAGAATAATAGATTAGCGAGTAGCAATAGCCCCAAACCAGCCAACAACAAGACCCAGCCCAAAACCTTAGATTTAGGTTTAGTTGCTACTGTTTCAGGGGTTATGGTTGAAGCTGTCTGTAATGCTTCGTTAGGTTTGTTAACTTTAACCGTTGGTGGTACGGTGGATTCAGCTGGCCTAGTCTCAGCACCGCGTCTACCCGGTTTACGTACATCTGCGACGAAAAAATCAATGCTTCCTAAACTCACTACCTGATAAGGTTTGAGTGGATAAGCGCCTAACTCAATTTCTTTATTATCAATCAGTACCGGTTTGGCAAGTGCCTCTAAATAAATCGCTTCTTCTTCAACTCTAAGCTTGATATGAGAGTCAGCAATATTCTCATCATGTAAAATAATGTCACTAGACATCGATTTACCGATGACTGTTTCACCTGTCTTTAAACGCACTAAAGCACCAGCATTGCTGCCACTAAGTACTTTTAATAAGTAAGGGGTGTGCTGTATGCTCATATCTAGTTGGGGCTCTTATTCAAAAATCGTGGTGAGTGAATGATTTCACAGGAAAAACTCAACACGAAAAATTAGCGATTAATGACATCCACCACGTCGAAACCGGGGAACCGCTCTTTAGTAGCCACATCCTTGTTGACGTCCTTACTGGTTGATTCAGGACGTTCATTGCTGTAATTCACCTGCCCCTTGGCATCTACCCATTTGTAAACTTGGGGACGTTCTAACTTTTGGGTATCCATTAGTTTTGCCATGTCTAACACAGCACTGACAAAGCGCTCTGGGCCGGTGAAGTAAATCATGTTATCAACCTCAGAGACTTCCCAATGGTATTGACTGTCTAAGACGTTCAGGCGCTTCATAGCGGTAGTAAAGGCTTGAGGCGTCATTTTCTCTAAACTGACTGAGCCACGCTGTGCCTCATTTTCTTTATAGATATAAAGGGTCTCACCATCAAAAAACCAAATTAAGCCATAGGTTTTTACGAGATCATTGAAAA
Organism: Thiothrix sp.; assembly: GCA_008015155.1. Classification (GTDB taxonomy): domain Bacteria; phylum Pseudomonadota; class Gammaproteobacteria; order Thiotrichales; family Thiotrichaceae; genus Thiolinea. The sequence goes on along the minus strand of SSFA01000016.1, from coordinate 67,576 downwards.
TATCTTTAGGGAGTTGTTGTTTGTAATGCAGACTCACTACATCTTTAATATTCGGGCTCACTACAGCTGGTACTTTCTGGGTAGAAGCCAAAGTTTCTAATAAAGACATTAATGGCTCTTGGTCAGAAAAATGCGAATAAGGCTTCTCGCTCCAAGTTAAAGAAGCCGCCCACAACGGTTTTGTTAGTAGCAACAAGCAAACTACTAGTATTCTTACTAACATTATTGAATCCAGCCTAAGTATTTTCTATAAGCGTAATAATTTCAAAAACAAGCTATCAGGTCGAATGACACCTAGATGAACGCAACAAAATGACGGCATGGAAGGCAAGGTCAAGATAGTTGCGAAACTTAATCACACTCTGCTTGTAAAGAGCATAGCTAAAACCAACCCGAAGCCCTAGGCAAGTCATCTGACAAGTACTACCAGTTATCAGCTTAAAACCTCATAACCCCCTAGAACAGGCTTTAAAATAGGAGTTCACAATAAAATTTCCTGTTTTTGCGAGCGCAGGATTAATAACAACTTCACCAGTGGAGCTGGAAATCAGCTATGACAACAAGCATTGCTTACAATAATAATTACCAAGCCACTCGATTTAATAACACCACGCAAACGCAAAATTTAAATTTCAGCACGAGTTTCAATTGGTCCGACACACAAAGTTTATTGAGTAACCCTAACCAACATTTGCAGGTAGTACTGTTGGTGATGCAACTCTTGCAGCAACTGATGCAGCAGTTAAATCAGCCCACAGCTGAGCAAGCACCTATGTCAACTGCTAGCACTTTGAACTTAAACCCAGCAGAGCAAAGCATCTTAACTAGCCGTTTCGCAGATACTAAAAGCCAGGTAATAGTGCTAGATGGCACTAATCAAGATGGCAAAATTAGTATTGGCGACACCTTAGTAGTACAGAGTTCAAGCGGACAAGAATTAAAACGTAGCACGCTCACTAAAGATGATCTTTATGAACTGCGTTTTCGAGAAAATATGCTCAAAAATGGCTTAGCTATTGAGACAGGCTGGGAATTCACTGATCAATTAGTCAGCATTAAAGAAGGCACTTTAGCAGAACCTGAAATTCGTTCATTCACGGGCGCAAATGGTCAAACAGGTCATGAACGAGTCTTAGAGCGTAACCAATTTTGGGAAGTGGTAGAGCGTGATGAGAGTCGCTATTTATTGATGCGTACAGCTAATGATCAAGGTCAGACAGTGCAAGCCTCAGACGCTTTGAACGATATTTTTACTCATCGTGACAGTTATGCCTTTGACTGTGCTAGCCCTATGTCTTTGCTGAATTTAAAAAGTAGCTTAGACACGATTGGGCAGGATGATTTTAACCAACATGCCGGCCAACTCCTGTTGTCCTCTTGGTTTGATCAATATGACTCTTCTAATTTTGATGGAGGTTATCTGTCTACAGTCAGAACTGCTGAGGCCGGTGCCATCACCATTAATGGTATCCATAATTTAGCTGGCGAGACCGCCCTCTTCGATCCGAGTAAAGGGGATCGCTTGATTGCTGGCAATGCCTATTATTTTGATTTGCCAGGCGACACTAGCTCATCTGCTCAGGGCTGGAATGCACTGTATTTAGGCCAAAATGAGGATGGTAGTCATAATTTCTGGAGTAATAGCATTGGTCCTATCGCTGTCGACTTCACCGAAAATAGCTATTTAACCAGCGGCTTCCTAACCGGTTATTACTTAGGTGCAGTGGTCTCTGATCCCAACACTGCCCGTTTACAAGCCTGGGACTCTGATCAGTCGGTAGTGAGTTAATGCAGACAAACGGTGTAAGTTGCAGCTCGAATAGCTTAGCTATAAACTTAGCTTATAAAATAATTGATAAGCCAGTTGCGCAATCTTTCACAAATGTTCCAGCAAGCGTTCTGTCACCTAGCGCTTGGTATGGGTCTGGACATGGTAGGCCATAAAGATAATAACAATGACTGATGAACGCCGCCGTATAAAGCTTAAACCATTTGCTCCACCTTCATGGACACCCGCCGCGGTGCGCATGAATAATTTACTACTAAATAAAACACAGCCTTTCGCTTTTTTTCTTAGTGAAACTAAAGCGTTTCGCTTACAGATATTTCCCACAGAACCCGATACGCCCGCTGTCTTACCTATCGGCCTTACCTTGGGTATTGGTGATACGACTGCAGGCCTATGGCTATCGGATTGGCCATTACTTGATCAAATTCGTAGTTTCATTCCTGAAGGAATGCTGGCGCGCTTACCCGAAAACCTAGGCATTGCTTTGGCAGAAAATGCCCTAGATCCATTGATTACCCGGATTGAAAATGGTTTAGGCAGCAAAATCAAAATCCAATCGCTTTCAGCAGACAAAAATAGCAAGGTCTATACCCTGCCCTTGAGTTTTGAGCTACTCGAAGGTCGACGTGATGCCCCTCAGCAAGAACAAATGACCTTAATTCGTGGCTTATTAATGGTTGAAGAGCGCCTTTATCCTTTAATTCAAGAGCGCTTACGCTTTTGGCCATCTGACACAGAAGCACATTGGGAAAGCTTAGAAGCCAATCTATTCCTAGAAATCGGCACTGCGACCGTTTCTGTGCAAGAAGTGAATAGCTTTGAAGCTTCCGACATCATTTTATTAGATGAAAGTGGTTTTCGCAGCGAAGGCTTAATTCGCTTACGCCTCAATACCTTACTGTATTGTGGGGCACAACTTATTGCTGAACCTAACCGGCAGATCACCATTACGACGGACTGGAATATTATGAGCGACAATGATCAGAAACAAAGCGTCCAACAAATTAATCAACTGCCTGTGCAATTGTCGTTCGATTTAGGGCAGAAAACTTTATCTTTTAATGAAGTTAAACAACTACGCCCTGGCTATGTGATTGATCTTACTCAAAGCTTACCCGAAGTAGTTCAAATTCGCGCACAAAATAAGCTGATTGGCACTGGTGAGTTAGTCGATATTAGTGGGCGGATAGGTGTACGTATTCTGAGCTTGTTTGGTAACCGCTCAAAAGCAGGTTAGGCAGCATGGATGCGACATTCCCGAATCCCATATTATTAGTTGGGCTGCTGACTTTACTTGCTTTAGCGCCTTTTTTGGCAATCTTGGTGAGTTCCTTTATTAAGTTAGTTGTGGTTATGCAATTAACTCGAAGTGCTCTAGGCCTACAACAAGAGCCACCCAATATGGCTATTAGTGGGATAGCCATTATTCTGTCGATTTATATCATGGCTCCAGTTGCAATGGAGACTTATGACATCTTTCAGAAACAAGGTGTACAAATCACTGATATTCAGAACCCAAACTTTACAAATGCTTTAAGTGAAAGCGCTACGCCTTTACAAAACTTTCTTACCAAGCACTCCTCTGAAGCTGAACGCAATTTTTTTGTTAAAACTACTCAGCAAATTTGGCCCGCTAAATATGCTCAAGATGTTAATGAACGACATTTATTGGTGCTCATCCCAGCTTTTTTAGTTAGCGAGCTGACGCTTGCTTTTCAAGTAGGCTTTCTGATTTACCTACCTTTTATTGTGATCGATTTAATTGTTTCAAATATTTTGCTTTCTTTGGGCATGATCATGGTTTCACCTGTTACGATTTCCCTGCCCTTTAAGCTATTGCTATTTGTGATGATTGATGGTTGGTCACGTTTAATTCATGGCTTACTACTGAGTTATACCTGACATGGAAGAGAATAATTTCCTATTTTTCACTGCTCAAGCTATGAAATTGGCTCTCTACTTGTCGCTACCCGCGATTGTCGTGGCCACTTTAGTTGGTTTAATTATCGGTTTATTTCAAGCCTTAACCTCCATTCAAGAACAGACTTTGCCGCATGGTTTTAAATTGGTCGCTGTTATGGTAGCGATTGGTGTGACTGTGCGTTGGTTAGGCCCAGAGCTATACAATTATACAATCGGCATCTTTGACCAAATTGCCTTGGTGCATCGATGATTGACGTTTGGCATGCATGGTCGCTAGCACTCATTCTAACTGCACCTAGAATTCTAGTGGCCTTTACAGTCATTCCCGTATTTTCTCAGCCTATTTTCCCTGCCATGATTCGCAATGGCGTCATGGTGATTATCTCGCTAAGTTTAGTTCCCCTTACTAAAGAACAACTGACAGGCATTACTTTAGATATCCCGATGTTTGCCTTGTTGATTTTTAAAGAGTCTCTGATTGGTTTATTACTCGGTTATGCAATGAGTTTGCCTTTTTGGGCAGCACGCGGAGCCGGCTTAGTGATGGATATGCAGCGGGGGGCTATGACAGGTCTATTTTTCTCGCCCACGCTCGGCAATATGGTTTCACCCTTAGCTAATCTTCTAGGGCAACTAGCGATTACGTTAGTCTTCACCAGTGGGGGTTTCTTATTACTCTTACAAACTTTAATGTTTAGCTACCAAGTTTGGCCTTTGGATAAGTTCTTCCCTGATATTAGCCCTGAGGCAGCTGGCTATTTTGTTAGACAATTAGATGTCCTAATGTATACCACTTTACTAATTGCTGGGCCTTTTATTGGTATCATGCTTATTATTGATATTGGCACAGGTCTAGTCGGGCGTTATTTACCACAGCTCAATATTTTCTTGCTCTCAATGCCGATTAAAAGTGCCTTAGTCTTTTTAATCTTGATTGTTTACATCGGTATTATTGGCCGTTACTTACATGATAGCTTTCTAGATTTCGGTGCTAACCTAAATCTACTTCAGAGGCTAGTCAATGGCGGAAAGTAGTAGCGAAAAAACCGAAAAGGCTACCCCCCAGAAACTTCGCGACGCGAAGAAAAAAGGGCAGGTACCCAATAGTAAGGATATTCCTAGCGCATTAATTTTATTAACTTCCACTATTTATTTGTGGGTGATGGGGGATTGGATACTTGTCAAACTAACTGAGCTTTATATGATCAGTTATCAATTGCCTAATCTGCCCTTTAATCAAGCTTTAAGTGCTGCCATCAAAGTCTCCTTAGAAATCGGCTTATTTACTATTGTCTTGCCGTTTGTGGGGCTAGCCACGATTATGGGAATACTGGGTAATATCGTGCAATTTGGCGTTATTTTCTCATTCGATCCGCTTATTCCGCGTTTAAGCAAAGTCAATCCAGGCGAAGGCTTCAAAAGAATTTTTTCCATAAAGCAACTAGTTAATACGCTACTCTCTTTAGTCAAAACTTTAGTAATCGGCTTAGCCCTCTATATCGTTATGCATGTCGGCTTCTTTCAATATATGAATGAAATCAAGCAATGCGATATTCCTTGTCAAAAAGAAATCACTATCGAACTGCTGAAAAAGCTAATGATGATGATTTTACCTTTGATCATTACTCTAGCGGCGCTGGATTATATTTTCCAAAAACTTCAGTTTGAAAAAGATCAGCGTATGACTAAGGAAGAGATTAAGCGTGAAATGAAAGATGCTTATGGCGACCCACATGTACGTGGTGCACGTCAAGGTATGCGCCGTGAACTGACCGAGCAGGACATTCATTCAAGGATTAAGACAGCTCGTCTGGTCATCATAGACATTGGTCTGGCTGTTGCTCTTTACTATGAACAGGATGTTACACCTTTGCCAGTTATCGTTGCGATTGGTAAAGCAGTCATGGCGCGTAAGATGATTGAAATCGCTCAAATTGAAAACGTACCGATTATCAGTGATACGCGCTTGATAGCTGATTTGATTGAGGAGGGAAAAATTGATCAGTATATCCCAGCATCCACTATCGACCGAGTCGCTAAAGCGATGCGCAATAATAATAAACGATAATTGATAATTCGGTTGCTCCCTATACCTGCATATTAGACAGAGACGATGGATACTCAGGAACAACAAACAGCCAGTGTCAACAGGGATAATGCTAAAACCAAGGAAGGAAACAAAGCTAGTCAGCTCTTAACGAGTACGCTAGATCGCATTCGCTCGGGTGAGTTAAAGGCACGCCTACATTATTTTCTTTTTCAGCAAACCCAACATGCTAAGGGGTCTGATAGCTTACTCGCCAAATATAAACAGCGTTTATTGGACGATTGGCAATTATGGTTAGGCTTAGGCATGCTCTTGACCGCGCTCATGATGTTTGCCAGTCCGCAAAAAACTTGGGGTTGGCAATTGCCTCTAGTTCTGATCTTAGTGTTATTAGCGCCTATTGTGTTTGAACTTCCCGCTGCCTTGAATAGTTTATTTGGGCATACAGAACACCAGCATCTCGTGGGCAAAATCATTACCCTAACTCGCCCAATTGTTGATCGGCGTGGTCAAACAATTTTAGAAGGCCGTGAGTGGTTGGTCTCTGGCCCTGATTGCCCGATTGGTGCTGAAGTGAAGATCGTCACTTTAGATGCAAAAACCTTGTATGTAATCCCTAAAGCGGGTTTAAGACGAGCAAACGCATGAGTAGCGCCGAAAATAGTATTCGTATTGCCCGCCAGACTGATCATACCGTGATCACTTTGCAAGGTGTCTTAGATCAAGAATTAGCAGGCAATTTAGTGCCTTTAGTTTCAAAGGTGTCACCCCCTATCATTTTTGATTTGCGCCAAGTCAGCTATGTGACTGCCGCAGGTTCGCGCGTCATTTTAGGCTACTACCAAAGCTTTGGGGTTAAACCCGTTTTACGCTATGCGAATCAGAATATTATTGATTTGTTAGATCTGAGTGGCACCTTGAATTATGTCAGTCTCGCTGAAGACGAGTCTGCCCATACAGCAACTTAAACGAGACTTCTATGCAAACGGCTCAATCGCAAAGCTTACTTCATAAAATTACTCGACGGAGTGATTTGGCCTTAGCTGTTTTGCTAGTCATGGTCATTTTTATGATGATCATGCCGCTCCCTACTATCGTGATTGATACTTTGATCGCTTTTAATATGTCACTTGCGATCATTATGTTGATGTTAGCAATTTACTTGCCTTCACCTCTGTCTTTCTCCTCTTTTCCCTCGGTACTACTCTTAAGTACCCTCTTTCGACTCTCCTTGAGTATTGCCACTACGCGGGTGATTTTAAGTGAAGGCGAAGCGGGACACATTATCCAAACCTTCGGCGAATTCGTCGTAGCTGGGAATATGATTGTGGGGATAGTGGTCTTCCTAATCATCACCATCGTGCAATTCATTGTTATTACAAAAGGCTCAGAACGGATCGCTGAAGTTAGTGCACGCTTCTCCCTAGATGCTATGCCTGGCAAACAAATGAGTATTGATAGCGACTTACGTGCTGGGGTTATCACCATGGCGGATGCTCGTAAACGCCGCTCTAATCTAGAAAAGGAAAGCCAGCTTTTCGGTTCGATGGATGGGGCGATGAAATTTGTGAAGGGCGATGCCATTGCAGGTCTAATCATTATCATTGTCAATATAATTGGTGGTATCGCTATTGGTAGCTTCCAACGTGGGATGCCAATTAGTGAGGCAATGCATCTCTATTCTCTGCTGACGATTGGTGACGGTCTGGTTTCCCAGATTCCAGCGCTTTTCGTATCGATTACCTCAGGTATTATTGTTTCACGGGTAACGGTCGATGAAGAAAGTAATCTGGGTGAAGATATTGGTCGGCAACTACTCGGCCAACCCAATGCTTTATTAATTGGAGCGACTGTTATCACCCTAATGGGTCTAATTCCCGGTTTTCCAACAATTGTCTTTTTCTTTTTAGGTGCCATTTTAGGCCTAACTGGTTTCCTTCTGAAAAAGGTACAAAATCGCTTTGAATTTGGTGAAGCTGAAGAAGTAACCGTGATTGGCAACCAACGTTCTGAGCTATTGACTGGGGGGGGTGCTGTTTCTGATATGGAAGCCTTAGATGTCATGCAACCCTTAGCCCCTGTCTTAGTTGAGTTACCTGAATCGGTACGGGCTAGCATTTCTTTACCTGAACTCAATACCAACTTTGCTAATGTGCGTGAGGAATTCTATAAAGATTTAGGGGTCACACTGGAAGGCATTAGTATTAGTTTGTCCAAACAAATCGAGGACGACACCTATCGCATCTCAGTCCATGGCATTCCCGTAGGACAAGGCCAATTGGGGATCAAGCAACCCCTACTAGCTCAACCTGAAACCATTACCCCCAGTCAAAATGCACTCCCACAAGTCTTAAGACGGGGCTTGGATAAACTCAATCCAAGTCAGATTCTCACTCGGCATGTTGCTTATATCTTACGTCGCCAAGCCCCTGAATTTATCGGTGTACAAGAAATTCATGCGCTGATGGGTAAGCTAGAAGCGGCTGGTTATGCGACTTTAGTACAAGAAGCTCAGCGTGCTGTAAACAAAACACGCATGGTCGATATTCTCAAACGCTTATTAGGCGAAGGTATTTCAGTACGGGATATGCGGCAAATTCTTGGTACTTTAGTCGAATTTGGTGAGGCGGAAAAGGATAATGGCCTGCTCACAGAACGTGTGCGTATTGGTATGAAGCGCCAGCTATCTTATACCTATACGAATGGAACTGGACGTTTGCCAGTTTATCTGTTCGATCCAGAGAGTGAAAAACTCGCTCAATCTAGTGTACGCCAAACACCAGCTGGTGTGCATTTAGCACTTACCCCAGATGTGAATCGTAATTTAGTTAATAATTTACGCATGCTCGAAGAGAACAATCGCCAGATGATTGCTGAAGGGCCGCGCCCAGTGATTCTCACTAGCCTTGATTTGCGACGCCATCTGCGCACACATTTGGCTGCAGAGTTTCCTGACCTACCCATCATGTCCTTGCCTGAGCTGACCTCTAATGTCTCGGTTCAGCCTGTGGGTGAAATTCGTTTAACGCAGTAGGTCAAATTATGTCTTTAGAATACATTCCTACTCGTATGAAAAACTCCATCAAGAGCCATAATATGTTGGTTCTACATGGGCGGATTGTGCAAGTAACAGGTACCATTGTTCGAGCCATTATTCCTAAAGTTAAACTAGGCGAACTCTGTATGCTACGTAATGGCAGCGATGAGCCACCCGTTCCAGCCGAAGTGATTGGTTTTGAACAAAATATTGCCCTACTTGCCCCCATTGGCGATATGCAAGGTGTATCTGTACATACTCAAGTCACAGCCACGGGTGAAGTTTTACGGGTGGGCGTGGGCGAGGATTTAAAAGGTTGTGTATTAGACGGAATTGGGCGCATTCAAAGTATGGGGGGTAAATCGGATATTGCTATCCAAGAATATTATCCTCTCTATGCCTCTCCACCTGACCCTCTTACACGGCAAATGGTACATGAGCCTTTGGCTTTAGGTATTCGTACTTTAGATGGCTTAGTCACCTGTGGAGTGGGTCAGCGGATTGGGATTTTCGCAGGTGCAGGTGTAGGGAAAAGCTCGCTACTGAGTATGCTAGTCAAACATGCGGAAGTCGATGTTTATGTGATTGCTTTGATCGGTGAGCGAGGTCGTGAGGTACGCGAATTTATCGAAGAATCCTTAGGCCCTGCAGGAATGGAGCGAACTATTTTAGTGGTAGCTACCTCCGATCGCCCACCAATAGAACGCTTAAAAGCAGCCTATGTAGCTACTGCAGTCGCTGAATTCTTTCGTGATCAAGGCAAAAAAGTCTTGTTGATGATGGACTCATTAACCCGTTTTGCTCGTGCTCAACGGGAGATTGGTTTGGCGGCTGGCGAAGCCCCTGCTCGACGCGGCTATCCACCCTCGGTCTTCTCTGAATTACCTAAATTAGTTGAGCGCGCTGGTTGTGGTACACAAGGCTCTATCACAGCTTTTTATACCGTGTTGATTGAAGGTGATGATATGTCTGATCCTGTGGGTGACGAAGTACGCTCCCTCTTGGATGGACATGTTATTTTGTCACGCGACTTAGCCTCTTCCAATCACTATCCAGCAATCGATTCACTCGGCAGCTTAAGCCGTCTGATGCAACGCATTGCTGCCCCCGGACACCGCCAAGCCGCAGCTCATATCCGTAAACTTTTGGCTAAACACAAAGAAATCGAATTCCTAGTTCGGGTTGGAGAATATCAGCGTGGAGCTGATCCGCAGGCGGATGAGGCCTTAGCCAAAATTGATGCCATTAATAAATTCTTGAAGCAAGATCCAGACGAGCATTCGAGTTTTCAAGAAACCGTTGGACGCTTAATTCAACTGGCTGGATTTACTGGATGAGCCTCGTTGAACTACAAAAAATTCGTGAGCGCCGCTTGGAAAAAAAGCAGACTGAAGTCATGCAATGCAAACAAGCCGTGCTAAATGCAGAACGTCATTTGGCACAAACCATTATTAAGGTTGATCAGTTTCGCCAATTTCGCCTGAATCACCAAGAAGAATTATTTAAGGGTTTGCAAACTCAAATCTGTACTCCACAGGTCATGCAGGAATACCAAACCAAGTTATTTGCGCTTGCTCAACAAGAAGAGCAGTTGCGTGCTGCTATTCCTACAGCGCAAAACTTATTAGAACAGGCCAATCAGGTACTTACTAAAATACGTGCGGAGATGAATGCTCTGGCTATGAAAAACGAAAAGACCAAAGAAATTGTAGAAACCCAACACAAAGCAGACATCCAGCTAGCGCTTTATGTCGAGCAAAACCAAGATCCTTAACTCGAACCTAATAGAAACCCAGCAGCTAAACCTCACTCCACATTCTTACTAAATTACTATAAGCAGTGCTAAGTTGAGCGAGTTCTGCGCTAGCGGGCATTTTCATTAATAGCCCTTCCCGGGTTTGTGCTAATTGGTAAAGCAACTCACGCTGTTCTGCACTCTTGACCAAGCTCTGCGCCCAAGTGACTGCTACCAAGCGCTCGCCTTGCGTGACAGGTGTTACTTGGTGCCAAGTATTAGATGGGTAAAGCACCGCTGAACCTGCTGGTGCTTTAAGTGCTTGCTCACCAAAAGAATTACGAATCACTAACTCACCACCTTGATAATCCTCTGGCTCGTTCAAAAAGATCGTTGTAGAGACATCACTACGATAACGTCCCGACATAGGCCCCATAACTGGATCATCAATATGAAAACCATAACCCATACCTGTTTGGTAACGTACATAAAATGCACTTGCCACCCTCAATGGCAAAACAGCCATTTGATATTGCGGATGCTGAACCAAGGCTGACATAACAAGCGCATCCAACCGGCGGCGTTGCGGGCTATTCGCGGACAATTCTTGGTTATGCTTAACTGGTTGAGCTTCTTTGCCAGCAGATAATTTACCATCTAGGAAATCAGCATGGCGCAATAAGCCCTGTACTTCCTGCAAACGCGCCGCATCTAAGACATTAGGAATGATTAATAGCATTAAGCGCTCCTCATAGCTTTAAGTCCATCCACTAGGCTCGGATATAAGAGCTGTATCTTCAGCTCAGTGAGCAGCTTATCGTTATGAATTCGGCGCGACTCTTGTAAATAAGAGAGCATACCTGCACTCACTAACTGACTGGCCTCTGCTAAGCTCACTTGAGGCGGCCTTGCTAACTGTGCAAAATCAGCAAGCTGATTAAAATAGTCAGTCATAGTCGAGGGATGCCCATCACAGGCATTATAAATACTATGCTGTGGTGCAACTTCCATCGCGCGCACCGCAATGCGCGCTAAATCGTCAGCGTGAATGCGATTCGTCCACGGGGCTTCAGACTCTAATAAAACCGGTTCCGACCGCTTTAAACGCTCTAAAGGTAAGCGCTCAGCCGAATAAATACCCGGAACCCGTAAAATTACCCAATCGCCTTGATAGTTTTCACCCCATTCTTGTAGAGCAAGCTCTGCATCCACACGCCGCTTGGCACGATCAACACTGGGCTTAACAGGTTCAGACTCGTCAATCCAGCGTCCTGCACAATCACCATAAACACCTGTGGTAGAAATCAGTACTATCCGTTTAGGTGCTTTTTGTACAGCCAAGAGAAAGCGACGTAAGCGACTATCCGTTAAACCTTGGTTGGATGGTGGCATGAACCAAAAAATTTCAGCTTGCTCAAAAGCATTTCTTGGGAAGAAGCAACCTTGATCCAGATCACCGAGACGCATTGATATTCCGGCTTGCTCACCTAAAGCTAAGGAAGCTTGCCCACGCACCCAGCCAGTAGCTTGAACTCCCTGACTTTGATATAAACGAGCAACGCGGCGACCTATATCGCCGCAACCCATTATCCATACTCTATTCATGAGCACTCCCAATGATTGATATAGGCAGTATAAACGAAATCCCACTAGGCAAAACTAAGCGTATCGAGCTAGGCCAGGGGCAGCGCGTATTGATTTGCAATGTGAATGGAGAGCTATTTGCAGTGGATGATCGCTGCACCCACGAAGATTCTTCACTCTACTTAGGCTGTCTAAAAGGTGAGATTATTCATTGCTCATTGCATGGGGGGCAATTCAATGTAAAAACGGGCGCAGCCGTAGCTGAACCCGCCGAAGGTAAACTGAAAACTTATCGCTTATTGCTTCAAGATCAACGTATCTATCTTGATCTGGAAGCTTAAGGCTGACGAAACTTTTGTAGCTCAGTAAGTAACCAAGTTGCACTCGCTTGCTTAGCTTCATTGGGGCATTGCACTTGATAAGCAAGCCCAGTTAATTCACTTTTAGTAGCGCATAAACGCACGAAATCTTCCGCTGTTTTAATTTTATCTTTGAAATAATCGTATTTACGCTGCACATGCACGACCGCTTCGCTGCCTTTATATTTCAAGCCGTTTCGCTCATAAGCACAAGGCGTGGCCTGAATATAATTCAACAGATGCTGGATTTCCGTATTGGCATCGCCTGCCCAAGCCTGCACTGCCCACAAACTCCAAAGCCCTATTAGACCCAAAAGAATACGCCGCATAGATGAAACTCTGATGACTAAAATCTTAGGGCTTAGAAGTCCGCCCCCTAGATAAAGTTCAGTATAGGACAGGTGAAATATTTACAGCTAAACTTAAAGTATGAAACCACTATTAATTATTGCCAATACGCCCTCAGCCAATACGCTACAGCTACGTACTGCGGTTGCTGACGGTGCTGCTTCGGCTGAGATTGAACCCATAGTCTTAAGCCCTTTTGAAGCTCAAGCTGAACATATTTTGCAAGCAGGCGCTTTGATTTTAGGTACGACCGAAAATTTCGGTTATATGAGCGGTGCTGTGAAGGATTTCTTTGAGCGGATTTACTACCCGTGCCTTGAGCATACCCAAGGTTTACCGATCGCCTTATATGTCAAAGCGGGAAATGATGGCACAGGCGCATTGACGAGTATGGAGCGAATTATTTTGGGTCTGCGCTGGCGTCAAGTTCAAGCCCCCTTAGTGATGAAAGGGGAGCTAAAACCCGAGTTCTTAGCAGCCTGTACTGAGCTAGGTGCAGGCATGGCGGAAGGCTTAAAACTAGGGATTTTTTAGCTGGTTAAAATGGTATGCAACATCTTCAAGCTTAGGCCAATCAATAAGATAGCAAAGACCTTTTTCAAAGTTGGAACCGGTAATTGATGTGCCAGCTTAGCGCCTAAGGGGGCAGTGAACATACTGACTAAAGCAATGGAGGCAGCTGCGGGCAAATAAATAAACCCGAAGGTATATTTCGGCAAACCTTCAACCCCTATACCACTGACTAAATAACCTAGCGTACCTGCAAGCGCAATCGGCAAACCAATCGCGGCAGAAGTTGCAATAGCTTGTTGAATCTTCACATTGCACCAAGTCATGAACGGTACTGACAACGAACCACCGCCAATCGCTACTAAGGCGGATACACCACCAATAATTAAACCAACTCCACTTAAACCTAAGGGACTTGGTAATTGGCGCGAAGGTTTAGGTTTCACATTTAGCCACATTTGCACCGACACATAGGCCATAAATACGACAAAGAAGATCGCTAAGGGTAAAGAAGGAATGTAGGCGGCAAGCATAGCTGCACCAAATGTCCCGAGCAAAATTCCAGGCGTTATAGTTTTGACAATCGTCCACTGGATCGCACCATGCTTTTGATGTGCCCGCAAACTGGAGGCAGAAGTAACCACAATCGCAGCCATTGAAGTTGCCAGAGAAACATGCACTAAATGTTCGAATGGTACACCTTGGGCAGCGAACATAGCAGTTAAAGCTGGCACCATAATCCCGCCACCACCTACCCCTAGTAGACCTGCAAAAAAGCCAACCACTGCCCCCAAAGCTAAATAAGCCATAAACCACTGCACATCAATCATTTAAAATACTCTTCATTCCACGGGTTAGGCGACGCAAATCCGCTTCGTCCATTAAATACGCAGGCATGATATAAACTAATTTACCAAAGGGCCGAATCCACACTCCCTCTTTGACCAAGCGCGCTTGCACGGCAGCAAGGTTTACGGCTTCATGCAATTCAATTACGCCAATAGCACCGAGGACACGCACATCAGCTACTTTTGGATGGGTTAATACTGGTAACAACTCCTCCTGCAAAATCTGCTCAATACCTTGAACTTGAGCCTGCCAAGGGGAGGCCAAAAGTAACTCAATACTGGCGCAAGCCACTGCACATGCAAGCGGATTCGCCATAAAGGTAGGGCCATGCATCAACATCGGCGCCTCCCCTTGGGAAATCCCCATCGCAACTTTTCGAGTCGCTAAGGTTGCAGCCAAAGTCATATAGCCACCCGTCAAGGCTTTACCCACACATATAATATCGGGGCTAATGCCTGCATGTTCTGAGGCAAATAATTTGCCGGTACGCCCGAAGCCAGTAGCGATTTCATCTAGAATCAAGAGGACTTCATATTCATCGCATAAGCGGCGAACTGCACGTAAATACTCAGGCGAATAAAACCACATCCCACCTGCGCCTTGTACAATCGGCTCTAGGATGACAGCAGCAATTTCATGTTGATGGTTTTTTAGAAGTAGTTCAAATTCAACAATATCCGCTGGATTCCAAGGCTCTGCAAAACGAGTTTGCGGGCGCGGAGCAAAGATTTGCTTGGGCAGAATACTTTGAAAAATATGATGCATGCCATTCACAGGATCACAGACACTCATGCACGCAAAGGGGTCACCGTGATAACCACCTCGCACGGTCAGAAGCTTATGTTTATGGGATTGACCTTGTGAATACCAATATTGCAGCGCCATTTTAATCGACACTTCAATCGAGATGGAGCCTGAATCGGCTAAAAAGACATGCTGCAACGGCTCAGGGCTTAAATCCACCAGATATTTGCCCAAACGAGCGGCAGGTTCATGGGTGAGACCACCAAACATCACATGGCTCATTTTGCCTAATTGAGTTTGGACAGCTGCATTCAAATGCGGGTGGTTATAGCCATGAATAGCACACCACCATGACCCCATCCCATCAATCAGCTCGCGCCCATCAGCAAGCTTAAGTCGGACACCTTGAGCAGATTCTACCGGATAACAAGGTAGCGGATTGTGCATAGAAGTATAAGGATGCCACAGATGCTCACGATCAAACTTGAGCCAGTCTTCAACTGTGTTGAACGCAGGTGTATTCATAGAAAACTACTTGGTGAGCCACAAAAAAAACGGGGAGCAACCTGCTGGTTCTCCCCGCTGATACTATAACCAAGTTTTAGCTCAAGGTCACTCTTGCTGAGCAGCCTGCCCGGTGACAATCGGTTGAGCAGCTGCGTCGGCTACTTCTGGTGCAGCTTCTTCAAGAGCTGGCACATCATTCTCTACTGTTTCAATCGCATCAGTTTCTTCTGCCGGCATATTTTCCGCGACACAAGCATCAACGAATTCAGGAACTTTTTCTTCGGCAACTTTTTCATCGGTTGCGAACTCTTCACAAGCAATACGAATTTCCGCTTGCAGCTCAGCTAAATCCATTTCTGGATTACTGGTATCGACCGCATCAGCTGCTTCCTCAGTGACATCCGCTGCTTCTAACACTTCCGGTACTTCAGTAGCTGCTGGATTAGTTGCACCTGCAGCAAAGACTGGTGCAGCATTTAAGCAAAATACAACAGCCGCGAATGCTATGGTTTTTTTTGTTAATTTCATAATAAATTGATTTCCTGAACAATATACTTTTTAAATCGAATTAAAGCCCTCATGGGCATGAAACTGCTAGTGGATAGACTGACCCACTGAGTATTAGTTCCACACCATGCTGGCTCTTATA
Organism: Thiothrix sp.; assembly: GCA_008015155.1. Classification (GTDB taxonomy): domain Bacteria; phylum Pseudomonadota; class Gammaproteobacteria; order Thiotrichales; family Thiotrichaceae; genus Thiolinea. The sequence continues at coordinate 51,495 of SSFA01000016.1, read as the reverse complement.
CGCCAGTCTCTAGCGGCTCGCAACAGGATTTCTGCACAACAAATAAGCTAAACTCTAGGCTTTCTGGTTTCTATAACTTCTATAAAAGGTAAGCGCTATGACCTCACCCTTGCATCAGCTCAAAGTGATTGAAATGGCTGGCCTTGGCCCCTGCCCTTTAGCGGGTCAACTACTCGCTGATCTTGGTGCTGAAGTGATTGTAATTGACCGAGCCTCAACGCCCGCTGACCCAACCGATATTAATCGCCGGCATAAACGCTCGCTTGCTCTCAACTTAAAAAGCCCCGAAGCTTTAAAAATAGCCCAACAGCTCATTGCCCAAGCCGATATCTTAATTGAAGGCTTTCGCCCTGGAGTTATGGAGAAATTAGGCTTAGGCCCCGACGAATGCTTAAGGGCTAATCCTAAATTAATTTATGGGCGCATGACGGGTTGGGGACAAACTGGCCCACTCGCACAAACCGCGGGGCATGATTTAAATTACTTGGCGATTACTGGTGCACTGTATCCGCTTGGTACTGCGGATCAGCCACCGGTTCCACCTTTGAATCTTGCTGCCGATTATGGGGGCGGCACTATGTTTCTGTTGCTTGGGATTCTGGCTGCTTTATATGAGCGCCATACTTCAGACGAAGGTCAAGTGATTGATGCCGCGATGGTCGATGGGGTGCCTGCGATGATGGGCTTATTGCATACTTGGTTTGCGCGCGGTTGGTGGACTAATCAGCGTGAAGCCAATTTTCTTGATGGTGGCGCGCCCTTCTATCGCTGCTACACCACTGCTGATAATAAATACCTATCCGTTGCCCCCTTGGAGCCACATTTTTTTAAAGAATTACTCGCCAAAGCAGGTATTCCGGCAGAGCATCAGGATAGCCAATATCAAAAAGAACATTGGCCAGAACGTTCCCAACATTATGCCAACATTTTCCGGCAAAAAACCCAAGCCGAATGGATCGCAATTTTTGAAGGTAGTGACGCTTGTGTTGCGCCGGTGCTTAATTTTGATCAAGTGGAGGCGCATCCACATAATGCAGCTCGTGGCAGCTTCGTGCGCGTCAATGGCGTACTGCAATCAGCCCCCGCCCCACGCTTTAGTCGTACTCCCGCTAAAACTCCGATTGAGCCAAGGGCTGTAGGTGGTGATACGGCAAATATTCTCAGTACACTCGGTTATAGCGCAGATCAAATCGCCGAATTACAGAGCGCTGGAGCACTGACTTAAAGCAGCACCGCTGCCGAGAAGCGCTGTTGCAATACAGTCTGTAGCGCTTGCTGAAGTACTCCTTTAAATACTTCAGCTTGTGGGCTTGGCACATAGGCTAAATACAAAGGTGTATTTAAAGGCGCGGTTAACTCCGGTAACACCCGCACTAACTGCCCGGTTTGCAAAGCCTCTTGAATCGCAAAATCGACTAAGAAGGCTAAACCTAAACCCGCTTTAGCACCCTCTTCTAAAGCAAAAGTATTGCCTAATACTAGGGTTCGGTAGTCAGTTGTCAAACTTAAGTCTTCCATGCCCAATAACTGATTCCAACTAAAATATTGCCCCAGTCCACGCACCAGTAAGGTATGTGCCTTTAAATCCTTTAAACCGTTGGGTACAGAATAGCGGGTTAAATAACTCGGGCTAGCGACCACAGATTTATGCGCTTTTGTAATTAATTCATGCTGCAAACGCTCCCCTTCAGTTACAGTACGCAGCGCGAAATCAAAACCATCAGCAATCAAATCGACTAAGGCATCGCTTACCTCTAAATCAATGCTGAGATTCGGCGCTTGGGTTTGCAGCTCCATCAACACATAAGGCAAAACTTTGCTGGCAAAATCCACTGGCGCCGTTAAGCGTAAAGTACCTGCTAATTTTTGTGGTTGCAGGCTCTGTAAAACCTGCTCTAAGCGCTGTTCAAAGGCCTGATACTCAACCGCCAATTGCTGACCCGCATTACTTAAATACACCCGACTCCCAGATTGACGTACCACCAAGAGCACATCTAATTTCATTTCTAATTGGCGAATTTGATAACTCACTGCCGCTTGCGACACAAACAAGCTTTCCGCAGCCAGCGTAAAACTTTGATACTTAGCCACGGCTGCAAAATACGGTAAATGCGCAAGTAAATGAGCTGGAATCGCCATAAGATAAAATTTATTTGTTTTTAAAATGAAAAAGATTCGTTTTATTTATTTTAAGCTAAGCGGCACACTGGCTCCAGTTCGTTTTTGAGATCAAGCTTATGCAAGCAGTCAGTTTTGCCGCGCTCGGCGTTTTTTGTTTCACACTCATGGATATTAGTATTAAGTGGTCCTTGCACACTTACTCCTTGCTGCAAGTCACTTTCTTTAACTGCTTATTTGCACTACTAGGCTTATTAATCTGGGTTTATCCACGCTTTGATTTGCTGAAGACACGCAACCCTCTGATTCATTTACTGCGTGCTAGCACAGTCTTGGTAGGCGACCTACTCGCCTTTTATAGCTTTGGCCAAGTGCCGCTCGCTGAAGCTTATACTTTGATACTCACGATGCCGCTGTTTATCACTCTATTCGCTTTTATCTTCAAGCAAGAACAGATCAAACCTGCGACCATGCTCTTAACACTACTCGGTTTCACTGGTGTTTACCTGACCTTGAACCCCAGTTTTGGCAGTTTACAAATTGCTTTATTAGCCGCTTTAGGCTGTGCCATCGTGGAGTCCATTGGCTTTTTACTTATCAGAGGTTATCGCGAGCAGGAAACACCGCAAAGCTTTGCAGTCTATGGTTTAGGCCTCGTTGTGTTGAGTACCGGCATTTATACCCTGTTTCACTACCAACCGATGACGTTAACCTCGACGGTTATTAGTTTGGGTGGAGGTCTGTGTTATGCCTTGGCTACTGCGCTGGTTGTATCAGCCTTTCATCTAGGCTCGCCCACAGCAGTGAGCAGTATGCAATATACGCAACTGGTTTGGGGCATGCTGCTTAGCTTTTTTATCTGGCATGAACTACCTAGCAAACATGCACTCATGGGTGGTTTATTAGTCGCAATAGCGGGCTTGGGGCTGCTTTATACACAGCGCCCCCGTCAATCAAATTCTAAGCAGCAGCTACCGCAGGAGGACGCACCACCTTCAGCTCCCGAATCGGTAAATTAGCAAGCGCAGCGATAGTGGCTAAAGCAATATCCGCGTACCACATCCAAGTAAAATCACCGAAACGGGTAATCGACCAGCCACCTAAATAAGCACCGAGAAAACCGCCGATTTGATGAGTGAATACCGTCAAGCCAAACAGGGTCGCGAGATAGCGTACACCAAATAATTTACTCACAATCGCTGCGGTCGGTGGTACGGTGGCTAACCAAGTAAAGCCTAAGCCAATTGCGAAAATATAAAAGGTCCATTCGGTGCGCGGCATCAGCAAATACCAAATGACTAATAAAGCTCGCGAACCATACATCGCTGCTAAAACATATTTACTACGGTAACGCGATATACAATAGCCGGCATACAAACTACCGAAAATATTCGCCAGGCCAATAATCGCTAAGGACCAGCTTGCAACTGTCGGCGGCAAGCCACATAAATTCACCTCACCAGGCAAATGTGTCACCAAAAAAGCAATATGAAAACCGCAAGTGAAAAAACCTAAATGCAACAACAAATAACTTGGATCTTTCATGGCGACCTTAATTGCCTGCCAGACACCCCCATCATTCGTTTTGGGGGCAGGAACGAATTTTTCTTTGCCCATCAAACGCGCAATCAGTGGTAAGGCTGCTAGGGTCAAAATCATCATCGTCCACATCGCACCCATCCAGCCAAAGACTTGAATACATTTCTGCATAATCGGTGCAAAGACAAATTGCCCAAACGAACCACCGGCATTAATCACTCCCGAAGCCTCTGCCCGCGCTTCCACTGGCAAGCGCTGTGCGGCTGCACCGATCAAAACCGAAAAGCTTCCAGCCCCTGAGCCTATCGACATTAATAACCCTAAGGAGAAAATTAACCCAAAGCCTGAACTCATAAAAGGCGTCATCCCTACACCTAGGGCTAATAACAATAAGGCAAAGACTAAAATCGCTTGTGGGCCATAGCGATCTGAAAGCGCACCGGCAATTGGCTGAATTGCGCCCCAGGTAAACTGCCCAATCGCTAGCGCTAAGCTAATCGTGGTAATCGCTAAGCCCGTACTCGTGGTTAAGGGTTCGACAAATAGCCCTAATGATTGGCGTGTCCCCATTGTCACCATCAAGATGCCAGCGGCGGCGAGAGTGGTGAGCAGTACATCCGGTCTGCGTAAAGCCTGAAACATGGCAAATCCTGCAGTGTGCTTTAAAGTGCAGCTATTTTAGAGAGACAAGGGAGAAGAACATAGCCCATAATCAGGGTCACTCTGTCAACGGATTATTGACATGCAATGGCTTAGTAGTTGGGATAGCTTTGTTAAAACAGTTGAATCGGGCAGTATGAGTGCTGCTGCCTTGCGTCTAGACTGCACCCGTGCACAAATCAGTAAACAAATTGCTGACTTAGAGCGTATTTTTGGCACGAAACTATTCGAACGCGCCCCCCGTAAATTACAACTTACTCCCGCTGGGGAAGTGTTTTACCAACAAGCCCGCCAAACCTTGATGGCCGTTAGCAATACGGAAGTGGCTATGCAAAATTTGGGCGCTACAGAACCACAAGGCATTTTGCGCATTAGTGCTACCGTCACCTTGGGGCGTAAATACCTAGCTCCTTTATTGCCACGCTTGGCGGAGCGCTACCCACGCTTGCAATGTGAATTGATTTTAACCGATCAAATCTTGGATTTAGCCGAGCATAATCTCGATATTGCTCTGCGCATCACCCGCCAACCACCTGAAGATGTGATCGTTAAGCGTTTAGGCACACTCAAGCGCGTGATTTGTGCAACCCCAGAGTATTTTCATCGCTATGGCATACCGACAATGCCGCAAGACTTAAGTCAGCACCGCTGCTTTAGTTATCTATTAATGGATAATTATCACTGGCATTTAACGGATACTGCAGGCTATGAATTCCATATTCCTATCCACAATCGCATTCAGTTCAATGAATTAAACAGTATATTTAGCGCCACTCTAGCTGGAGAGGGGATAGCGATTTTACCTCGGTACTTGTGTGATGATGTACTCAAGCAAGGCTTACTCCAAACCGTCTTAGATGATTACACCCCGCATCTAAATTTTGGCCAGTATCTTTATGCTTGTTATTCAGCCAGCCGTGTACGAATACCGAAGGTACAGATTTTCCTCACCGAAATTGAACATTTATTTAAGCTAGTGCTCGAATAAAAAAATCATAACTTGCAGCGAGGATTTTATGCTTTCTTTAAAACATCTAGCTTTAGGCTTAGGTTGCAGTTTAGCAATCACGGCGCACCTGACTCATGCGGACCAACTAACTACCGCTAGCCGGCTTGAGCACCTGCTCACTGATGCCTTACGTTATGACTTTAGCAAACATGAACGTGTTGGTAATTCAGGTAAAGCCATCCAAGCTTACATGAAAGCTAATATTGTGAATAAGAAGCCGAATATACGCATGGACTACACAGACTATTACTTAACCAATAAACCGGCTGCTTTTATGGGTCATTACCTAGTGATGATTGAAGAAGAGTATATGACGGAATATGTCGGGTGCTGTGTCAGCGAAGGTATTGGAATTACTGTGCGTTTAGATGGGGATGACAGTGACTTGAACAAGTTTGCTAAAGCTAATGGCTGCTCCATTGAAAACCCTGTTGATCTACAGGAAACACTTAAACATTTTACCCCAAAACCCACTCTGCCAGCAGGTAACTACACGACTTTAAGTTGTCGTGAACGTGATGTAAAAGCTGAATAAGTCGCTTAACTAAAAACACCGGAGCAAAACTCCGGTGCGACAGGATTTATCCCTATAACCAAACCTTTGTGGGTTCAGACTTGGTCTCAGGATGTTGCTTTTGTATTTTTGGAGGAAGCGATTGCTGCTTAGGATTCAGTTGCGCTGTAGGCGGCTGAATTTGTAAGCGTGGCATGCCTTGGAAAAACTGCTGCATCACTTGTTGCATCCAAGCATCCTGCTTGAAAAAGGGGTCATTGAAAGGATCCAATGCCCCAAACTGCGAAGTGAAAACAGCATCTGGCTTTTCGTTCAGAGCCTGTAGCAAAGTTTGCTTATGTGGCTCTGGTAAATTCTTTAACTGCTGAATTTGCTGTTGCACCTCAGCACGAGTGCCTTCAAAACTAAATTTTTGCTGCTCATTAGCTTTATCTTGATAGCTAAAATCAACATGCAACTTGCCATCAGCCAAGGTCGCAATTTGAATCGACTGGCTTTGCTCAGTCGGTGCTAACATAGGCTCCAAATCAGGTGCTGCTTGATTTTGCAAGGCTTGCGACTGGTGAACATGGTGATCAGCAGCCCATAAAGGCGCAGCGATTAATAGGCTTAAACTGATCGGTAATAAATATCTGTACTGCATACTTAGCCTCTATTTATCGAATTTCCGATCTGCTTATTGGCAGGTCATGCGACAAATTCTAAGCTTTTCTAGGGATGCGTCCAGTTACGGAAAAGTAAGCGTTTGGTAATGGAAAGTTAATGTTTTGAAGAAGATCCTTAAAATTTTTATAGTTTCTTAAATATAGAAGTTCAGATCACATTTTTAGTTGAACTTAATAACATTTCCACTGTTTTAATTTTTATTAATAGCTTTAGTAGGCACTAGGCATCAAACCATAATAAATCTATTTATCTTTTATACATGAGCAACATCGACAATAGCTTTTCAACTTTAGTTGAACCCTCAATTAATTTGTTGATATTTTTTTCACTTTAGCTTATCGTCTTAGTGTAATTTTGTTGGAAGCTCGTAACTGATTTTTGTGCTGTCTAATGGATACTAAGCACTGTTTTTTAAGGGTGGAGATAACGTAAATGCATTAACTGAAGCTTTTAAAAAGCTTTCTGATCTTTACTAAGTAATTAACACCTTTAGCAACAGACAAACTACTACTCTCTACCCTCAAATCTCAGAGAGTTAGTACCAGAAGACAGCGCTGGGAATTGGGACTTGTGGCAAAGATTACCAACGCATCTGTCGCATCGGAAAATCATGTGCAGGTTCAAATATCTGACTTGATGGTTGCACAAAGGCCTGAAAATCTGATTCTTACTCCAAGCCATCGGCTAAAACTCGTCTTACATGGCAAGGTTTCGAAGACATGCCGTGCTAGTCGTGAAGCGCTGGTGAATTCTTTAACAGGAAAGAAGAACAAGCATTCAGGAATAAAAAGTAAAAGTAACTCTCGACCTCCCTCTAATGCCTTTGGGTATCAGAAAGGAGGCCAGAAATGAGCAAGCTAAACTTAAGAAAATTACACTTTATAGTAATTTTATCCTTTGCAATCAGTATATTAAGTCAGGAGCTGAATATGGAAATAGCGGCAGAAGTAGTTGTGAATGAATGGGAAATAAAAACCGAAATGCGTCTCATTCATCAAACCGATAAAGAAAACCAAGCTCAAGAGGCTGGGGAAAATAGGCAGATTGAAAAATTGTGCAGCGAAGAACAGCGCTGGGAATTGGGACTTGTGGCAAAGATTACCAACGCATCTGTCGCATCGGAAAATCATGTGCAGGTTCAAATATCTGACTTGATGGTTGCACAAAGGCCTGAAAATCTGAAAATTACTCCAAGCCATCGGCTAAAACTCGTCTTACATGGCAAGGTTTCGAAGACATGCCGTGCTAGTCGTGAAGCGCTGGTGAATTCTTTAACAGGTAAAGTGCTTTCTCCTACTGCGTGAGGGTGGGGTTTAATTAACTCAGAGAAACTTTAGGGTAAAGAAAGTCACATATGTCAAATAAGAGTGCATTGCATCAACTAGCCGAGTTCAAATCACTACAACCTGTTTTTGATGAGTTATATAAATCCTCTAGCTTAAGTCAGCGACAACGTGAAGACTCAAATGGAGAGTCTTTACAAAAAATCAAAAAGCATTCTCGTCAATATCTGGCATATTTAAGTTATGAAATAAAAAATGAGAGCTATCAGCCATCTAAATTAACTCCTTTTTTCATAAAAAAAGATAAGAAAAAATATAGAATAATTTGTGCTCCTACTATCAGAGATAAGATTATTCAGAAAGCAATATTAAAAATCTTAGCTGAAAAAAACTACTCACTTGAAAATAGTATAAGCCATGGCTTTATGAGTGGAAAAGGAGTTAAGTCTGCTCTGGACCAAGCTCTTGAATTAAGAATCAAGTATCCCTTTGCTTTCAAAACAGACATTATTTCTTTTTTCGATAAAATCGATAGAGGAATTTTAAAAGAAAAAATCAAGCATAGAATTAAATTAAAATCTCTACACTCACTTATAAATTTAATTGTAGATACTGAAATAGAAGAATTATCACAAAGCAGTAGTTTGAAAATAAAAAGTGCAGGAGTAAAGGTAGGTCAAGGAATACGCCAAGGGATGCCGCTATCGCCATACTTATCTAATCTTATTTTAGAGGATTTTGATAAATTTCTTATTGATCAAAATATAAAAGCAGTGCGGTATGCAGATGATCTTATATTTTTTTCAGACTCTTTTGAAAAGAGTAAAGAACAGAATGCTCTTATTCAAGAGGCATTAAGAAAAGTCAATTTATCAATTCCAGAATTAGAAGAAAATAAAAAAAGCATTATTTATAAGCCAGATGAAGAGGCAGAGTTTTTGGGCTTAAGTATAAAACCATGTAAAAATAAAACCTATAAACTGGTCATGCCAGAAAAAACAAAAAATAAAATTAGAGATAACTTGTCCAACTATCGTAACTTACAGTATTGTCTTGCAAACAACATTACTATAAGCAAATTACTAAAAAGACTGGAAGCTACTAAAGGAGGATATGAACAATACTATGACTCCCTTCTAGAAATGAATGAGATTAATCCACTTTATGATATTTTGAGAGATCTAAAGAAAAATATTATAATTGACTTAATGAAAAGCAGCTTATCTCCTGATATCGATTACAGTAAACTTTCAAAAAATCAAAAGAAATTTTGGGAAATAGATGGATTTGATTTTTAAGTAATAAAAATTTTCAGTCTTTAGAAGCTTAGAACCCCGCCGAAGCAGGGTTTCTAAGTCTTAAAGCCAGCAACAACGCTTATTTCATAGTCACCATTTCTTCCGCACTAACCGGATGAATCGCAATGGTGTCGTCAAAGTCTTTCTTAGTCGCGCCCATTTTCAGCGCTACCGCAAAGCCTTGCATCATTTCATCCACACCTTTGCCCATTGCGTGGCAGCCAACGATTTTCTCGTCTTTGCCGACCACAATCAGCTTCATATAAGTTTTCACTTTGTGCTTCACAAAGGAGTAATACATCGAGGTGAAATCGGTTTGATACACCTTCACCTCATCACCGTATTTCTCACGCGCGGCTTCTTCGGATAAACCAATCGTGCCAATCGGTGGGTGGGTGAACATCACGGTGGGGATTAAGTTGTAATCCACTTTGCGATCTTTCATGCCACCAAACAAACGATCCGATAAGCGCCGACCAGCAGCAATCGCGACCGGCGTCAATTGCACGCCGCGCATATTAATAATATCGCCAATCGCGTATACGCCTTGGACGGCAGTTTCTTGATATTCATTCACATCAAGCAAGCCGTTTTTCGCAGGCTGCAAACCGATTTTATCCAAGCCCAAATCATCTGTATTGGGCACACGCCCAATCGCCCAAATCAATTCATCTAAATCGGCTAAGGTTTCGCCGCTTTGGTAATGCACGGTGAGCTTGCCATCGGCTTGTTTTTCTAGGCTCGCGATTTTGTCATTGTCGTGGAAGATCAAACCATCCGCCTCCATCTGCCGACGTAAACCGCGTTGAATCATTTCATCAAAGCCAATCAATACTGGAAAGCCTTGATGCAATAGATAAGTTTCTGTACCTAAAGCGTTTAATACACCCGCTAATTCCAGCGCGATATAACCGCCACCCACCACAGCGACCTTTTTGGGTTGCTCTTCTAACTCAAAAAAGCCATCAGAGGTAATGCCTAATTCAGCCCCCGGAATATCTTTAATTTCTAGCGGGCGGCTACCCGTAGCAATCACAATATGATCAGCCGTATACAGCTGGCCTTTTACTTCAAGGGTATGTGCGTCTACAAAGCGTGCTTGACCGTGAATGAGATCAATGCCTGCTTTTGCCAGAAAGTCGTCCAGATACCAAGAATTGATCCCGTCAATCATGTTTTCGCGTTTCATGACTAACTTCGTCCAATCGACAGTTCCGGTTTTAATATCAAAACCATAATCCAGCATATGATGTTGAACATGTGCTAGCTCAGCGGCATACCACATAACTTTTTTCGGTACGCAACCACGATTCACGCAAGTGCCACCGAGATCGTCATTCATCTCAATCACGGCCGCTTTTTTACCATGAAATGCTGCTTTTTCGACCACGGATAAACCGCCACTGCCTGCGCCAATCGCAATCACATCATAATGCTGATTCATAAAATTCTCTCGACTGAATCGGTGGAAATTGCGGCTAGCCCGCGCCGCTAAAATCACGGGCTAGCGCAAATGGATTAAGCTTTGGCAGCAAACCAAGCTTCTAACTTGTCAGAACCACCAATGTGTTCACCATTGATGAAGACTTGCGGAACAGAATCTTGACCTGCAACCGCACGTAAAGTCACATTACGATAGTCTTTGTTCAAAATCAGCTCATCAAACGCAATGCCTTTTTCTTTCAGCAGTGCTTTAGCCTTCGCGCAGAAAGGACAACCTAAACGGGTGAATACAGTTACATCTAACGGCTTGGTTGCTTTCGGTGCAACATAATTCAACATGGTATCTGCATCAGACACTTCAAACGGGTCGCCGTCTTTTTCTGGCTCGATAAACATTTTCACGACCGTGCCGTCTTTTACGAGCATGGAATAACGCCATGAACGCTTGCCAAAACCTAAGACGTCTTTATCAACTAACAAGCCCATCCCTTGAGTAAACTCACCATTACCATCGGGAATGAAAGTGATCTTGTCGGCTTCTTGAGCTGCTTTCCACTCATTCATAACGAAGGTGTCATTGACAGACATACAGATGATGTCATCAACGCCATTCGCTTTCAGCGCATCCGCCAATTGGTTATAGCGTGGCACATGGGTAGAAGAACAAGTTGGCGTGAATGCACCAGGTAAGGAAAACACGACAACCGTTTTGCCTTTGAATAATTCATCCGTTGTGACATCAACCCACTCGTTATCTTTGCGCGTGTGGAAAGTTACGTTTGGAACTTTTTTACCTTCACTATTCGGTAACATGGGTGTCTCCTTAGAAATTAATAATTTAATCGTCAGTACTAAAAACTTAACTAACTTGTGATGCAATGCAGTATAAAAGCTGTCACAAATAAATAAAAATGGAATGTTTAGCTTAAAACGTTCTATAAAAACGATCATAGAGTACACTAAGCAAACGTCAGCGACCATAGCGAACTTAAGAGGCTAATGCTAATTCCAGTATAAATTCTGCTCCAGTTTCGGCTGAACCTAGCTGGATGCTTGCGTTATAAGCTTTAAGGAGGGAGGCGACAATTTCCAAGCCTAAGCCCGTTCCACCTTCATTACGACGAGTCGTGAAGAAAGGGGTGAAGATACGTTCACGATTCGCTGGTGAAATCCCCTGCCCATTATCTTTTACTGAGACAAGCAGACTCGTTTGATTAGACCCCGAATAGGTGGTTAAACGCACGACCGAGGCTCCATGATGCAAACTGTTATCAAAGAGATTGCCTAACACAGCTTCTAAAGCATCAGGTGCAATAGCTAGTGGCACAGAGGCTAAAGCTTCGGCCTCAATATCTAAGCCGCGCTCGTGATAACGATTCTGCATTGAGCGAATTAACTCAGGCAGTTGGCTGGTTTGTTTACTCGGTTCTAAGGCATCTGCACGGGCTAATTCGAGTAAGCGATTCACTAAATTTTTTAAGCGTTGGGTGTCACTTAATAAATTATCTAGAAAGCGTTGGCGTCGCTCAGCTGGCATGGAATCCATATGCTCATTCAACAACTCTAAAGCACCTTGCATGGATGTCAGTGGAGTCTTGAACTCATGCGATACATGCGAGGCAAAGCGACGAATATAATCCGAGCGCTCAGCTAAAGCTTGCGACATGCTTGAAAAACTTTCTGACAGCTGCGCCAATTCATAAGTGACTGGATTTTTCAGTGGCTGCACATAAGGCAGTTCGCCTTCTGCCACTTGCTGGGTTTGACGGATCAAATCACGAATGGGGCGTGAAAGCGTTGAAGACAAGAACAATACCAACAGCACTGCCACACTTAACAACAGGCCAGCAGCTAGATAAAGCTTGTCTTGAACTAGATACAGATGCTTAAGAATATTTTTTGGAGTACGTGAGAGGTACACCACGCCTTGTAAGCGATTGCCTTCAATTATTGGGAACGCTGCAAAGACGCGGATATGTGTTCCACGACTTAGCGAATATAAAGGTGGCGGAGGTTCATCGGAAATACGCTGACGAATTAAGCTCGCATAATGGCCTTGCAGCGCTTGCGTCACTTCTGGCACATGCGCTAAGGACATACCTAATTCTTCCTTACCCGCCACCACTATCCCACGCATATCCAAAATACGTACCCCAGCCAGCATAACTTGCTGAGTATTCATAATGACAGGAGTCAATAAGGCACCCGCTTTGCGCGCATAATCATCAGCAATTTGTGGAGTCACGATGGCATCAGGGCGTGGTGCATACACAGGTTTGACTAAATCTAACTCTGGAGTAATCGGCGTGTAATAAGGATCCATGACTTCATCGCGCATATAGGAACGACGCTGACCTGGAATCAAGGGGGAATAACCTAAAACATAGCCATAATCCACACTGCGCGGATTTGTTAGACGCATAATTTGCCGGTAACTAGCTGCTAAGGTAGCACCTTGAGCAATCAGCTCTAGCTCAGTTTGACGAACTAATTCATTTTCATAAACGCGAAAGAAGTACAGAGTAGCTAGCGGCAATAATAATAAGGTCAGCATCATAATTAGAAGGATGCTACGTAGACTAAAGCGCAGTTTTTTTGGAGAGGATAAGCGTGGCTTAGCTAACATGGCGCAAGTTTGTAACCCACTCCATGTACCGTATCAATAATATTCTCACAGCCTACCTCCACAAATTTTTGACGGATATGGCGAATATGACTATCAATCGTGCGGTCGCTAACATAGACATTATTGTCATAGGCTTGCTGCATGATATGGTCGCGATTAAAGACTCGATTCGGATGGCGCGCGAGCAACAGTAAGATGCCAAACTCGGTGGCTGTCAGATGCACCGTTTGCTGATTCCAAGCAGCTAAATGCTGTTGTGGACTAATGCCCAATTTGCCACGGATTAAATCATCCGACTGTACCACTGGAGCTGCTGTTGTAGGTTGCAAACGTTTCAAGATTGCATTGATCCTTGCGACCAACTCACGGGGGCTAAACGGCTTGGTGACATAATCATCGCCGCCAATTTCTAGGCCTAAAATCCGATCAATCTCATCATCACGCGAGGACAAAAATAAGATTGGCACATTCGAAGTTTTACGCAATTCTCGACAAACCTCTAAGCCATCCATTTCCGGCATATTAATATCTAGTACTAATAAGTCAGCGGCTTGCTCACGGAAGCTCTGTACGGCTTCACGTCCATCACTTGCTTGACGCACGCTCATACCTGCCTTTTCAAGAGCAAAACTAATCACTTCACGAATATGCAGGTCATCATCCACGACTAAAATTTGCTTGCTCATAAGATTAGGAGGCCTTGCGCTGAGTTAGAAACTGGTTTGGATTAATATAAAACAACTTTTTCCACGCTTGTGGCTGATGAGCTTGGTATTGCGCCCATTGTGGAAAAATTGTCTGAATTTGGTAGTGTAAGTGGGGTGGTTTGCCTTGAGCATTACCCGAATCACCTACCTTACCCAATACGCTACCTGCCTTCAGCCAATCTCCGCTACTTGTGTCGATAGACTGCAAATGGGCGTAATAGTGAAAACGCCATTTCGCACCTAATAGCAAGACATAATTGCCACCGAGACTATCAAACCCTGTACTTATTACCAAACCATCAGTTGCAGCTAGTGCAGCTGTCCCTTTAGCTGCGAAGATATCTATCCCTTTATGTGTACCAGAACGCCCCCAAGGATAATGCCAAAAGGACTGTGGATGCCAATCAGCAGCTGTTGCTCCACTGACTGGTATCCTTGCAGTCTCTGGGATAAACCACCCCACCATAAAAACGGACAGTAACATCAGAACCATTATTTTTCTCATCGTCGCGTTTCCAGGCTTTCGGTTGGAGTTAAGTAGTCTCAGGAAAATAGCTTACTGAGCTAATATGCAAACCCTAACGATAGCTTACGGAAACTTAACGAAGATATTTTGCAAAAACTGTGCAGTGGCTTAAGGTTCGAAATTGAGCGGATCATCAATCCGACACGGCGTCCATATTTGACTGGCTTTAAACTTTTCAGTTTTTTTCATATGCCTTGGGCTCGACATACTGCCAGAAGTCAATTCTCGCTCGCCTTGGTCGAGTTTGATCAGGGTTTCACTGAACATACCCGTAGCTGGCTTTACTTTATACTGCTGAAACTGACTCAAGACAAAGCGACGGCCTTCAGGTTTAAAGGTATAACTAACATAAGAGCGCCCGGCATTAGGTGGTTTAAATTGAACTTCGAGTTCACCCTTGTTAATCGCTAAATAAGTTAAAGGCTCTTCACCTTCCACGCTGGGAAGCGGAATAAAACGCCAATACTGCTGGCCAATTTTTAAACCATTTTCAGCTTCTGGATCACTAACAATCACTAATAAGCGTCTTGCGGCAGGTTTTAGCTCTGTAGCCGCGCGTTCCACGACCACAGCATAATCCGTTTGCTGATCCGCATTGAGCTTGCCTTCAGCCACACTGAGTAGTTTGAAATTTTTGGGAATAAAAGGCTGGATAGCAACTGTTGGCTCAACTGCAGATAAGGGCGAGTTGTGTAATTGACTCGCAGCGATTAGGCAAGGCAATAAACTAACAATAACTAGTATACGCATATGTTAACTATAGCATAAAGCATGTCGTTCATCTTTATTAAGCGATACTAGCACTAATCGAAAATTCTATATTTTTCCTAAAAAATTGAATAAGTTAAACTAATTATAGCCCTCGGAAATCTAACACTGTCCACATTAAGTCACTATTTAAAGATTTAGAAGTATAATTTTTACTGATATCCAATTAAAAATAAAAAGGCAACTATGTTTAAAAAATTAACTTTAATTACTTTAGCTGTTTCCTTACTTTCTGGTTGTGCATCAGTTCCCATGGAAAATCAATCATTATCAGATCAAGCTAAAGCATTTCCCACTCCATCTCAGGGAAATTCAGGGATATATATCTATCGCCTAGGTGGATTGGGTACAGCTTTAAAAAAAGATCTATGGATTGATGGCCGATGTATCGGTGAGACTGCACCTAAAGTATTCTTCTTTGAAGAGGTTGCTGGCAATATGGAGCATAAGATTTCTACTGAGTCTGAATTCTCACCTAATGAATTTACCTTGAAGACTGAAAGTGGCAAGAACTATTTTATAAAGCAATATATAAAAATGGGGTTAGTGGTAGGCGGAGCCAACTTGAAACTTATGGATGAAGCAAAAGGTATGAAAGAGATTTCACGCTTAAAGATGGCAACTAAAGGCAAATGTAGCAATTAGCTGTTAATACACCAGCAGACACCACCCTTAAAGAAATCTGACAAGCTCATGTACTCTGATGTCTGCTTAAAAGTCTTACTAAAAATACGCAAGCTATACACCTAATACATGCTGGACATATCAGCGCTTAAAGACTTCATAAAGCCTGCCGATAATACCCCACACCCTTTTCATCCAAACTCAACTGTAACTTTCCTGCCTGCACCAAATAATTCAGATGCGCGCGCGCCTCACCCGTTGCAAAAATCAAAGTCCGCTTAGTGACTGGATTTTTAAATAGCACCGAAAACACATCGACTACTCGCTTCGGCTCAATACACAGCTCATATAAAGCATTAATTGCCTGCTCCTGTTCAGCAATTAGACGCTCTAAACGCGGATGTGCTCCATAAAAAGGCTTACCGTGTGCAGGCAGAACTAAAACATCCTCGGGCAAACGTGCGCGCAACAGATGACAAGAATCGATCCAATCCTTGAGTGGGTTCGAGTTAGGCTCAATTGGCCAGACACTGACATTTGAGGAAATCGTAGGAAGCAACTGATCCCCAGCGATAAAAACTTTTTTCTCAGCACAATACAAGCAAACATGTTCAGGGCTATGGCCTTGACCAATGATGACCTCCCAGTCAACACCATCAATTTTGAGTTTATCGCCATTCACTAAGCGCTGATACGAATCTGGTAAAGCCCCGACAAAACTGCCATAGCCGCCGAAATGCGCCCGATAAATGCCTATCGCTTCCTCATCAAAGCCTGCATGCCGATAGAAATTAATAGCAGCCTCAGGGACCTCTTTATGCATATCGGAGAGTAAAGTACGACAGAGCAAATATTCGGTACGCGACATATGTAAAGTCGCTCCCCATTGATGCGTAAGCCACCCGGCTAAACCGACATGATCGGGATGCAAATGGGTTACAATCAAACGGTTAACCGGAGCGCCACCTAAATAGGATTCAAAGATAGTACGCCAATATTCAATAACGCTGGTTTCCACTAAACCCGTATCTACCTGCACCCAACTATCGCCATCTTTCAACAACCATAGATTGATATGGTCAAGCGCAAACGGTAAAGGCATGCGCACCCAATAGACACCTGCAGCTACTTCAAGGATTTCCCCTCCAGCAGGTAGCGGAAAATTCGGGTAGCTTACTGTTGAAACTTTAGAGTCTACTGAGTTCATGATAATTGACCTTTACGTTAAGGTTAAATCACTAAATTAACATGTCCCTAGGCACTAAGCTGTAAAAACCCTATGAATGATGTGCCTGCTCACGCGCAATCGCCCGATGACCAATATCAGTACGATAATAAACCTTATCCCAATCAATAGCTTTAACTAAGGTATAAGCCTGTGCTTGAGCTGCTGTGACTGAATCGCCCAAACCCACTGCACATAAAACCCGGCCACCATTGGTAACAACCTGCCCATCTTTTTCTGCAGTTCCTGCATGAAAGACTTTACCCGCAAGGCTTGCTGCATCATTTAAGCCCTTAATCACTGAACCTTTGGCATAAGCATCTGGATAACCACCTGCCGCTAGCACCACACCAACCGCAGCACGACTATCCCAATCGGCTGTTACTTGATCTAAACGCTCATCTAAAGCAGCTTCGAGTAAATCAACAAAATCTGATTTTAAGCGCAGCATAATCGGTTGAGTTTCAGGATCACCAAAGCGACAATTAAACTCTAAAACTTTGGGCATGCCCTCTGGGGTAACCATTACACCTGCATAGAGAAAGCCTGTATACGGAATGCCATCCGCCGCCATACCGCGTACTGTTGGATAAATAACTTCCTGCATAATGCGTTCATGCATTGCTGGCGTAACCACGGGGGCAGGCGAATAAGCACCCATACCTCCAGTGTTCGGACCCTGGTCACCATTATCGCGGGCTTTATGATCTTGAGAGCTAGCCATAGCTAATACATGCTCACCGTCGACCATAACAATGAAGCTCGCCTCTTCACCCACTAGAAACTCTTCAATGACAACTCGGCTCCCCGCTGCCCCAAAAGCATTACCTGCCAGCATATCTTGAACCGCAGCAATGGCCTCCTCCTCAGTCTGAGCCAGAATGACACCCTTGCCTGCCGCTAAACCATCCGCTTTAATCACAATCGGCGCACCTTTGGCACGGATGTAAGCGATTGCAGGTTCGATTTCAGTGAAATTCGAATAGGCAGCAGTCGCAATCTGGTGACGTGCTAAAAAATCTTTGGCAAAGGCTTTGGAAGACTCTAATTGTGCCGCTTGTTGGGTAGGACCAAAACAACGTAAATCAGCCGCGCGGAAACGATCAACAATCCCCTTAGACAAGGGTGCCTCAGGGCCAACTACCGTCAAATCAATCTCTTGCTCTTGCGCGTAATAGACCAATGCATCGATGTCTTCAGCAGCGATTGGCAAATTACGCATTTTAGATTCTCGAGCGGTGCCTGCATTGCCAGGTGCAACTAAGACCTCTGTGACGCGCGGTGATTGGGCTAATTTCCACGCTAAGGCGTGTTCACGCCCACCACTTCCAACAACTAAAACTTTCATACTGGCTCCTAGTTCTGACACCCGAATTTAAACTGCGCCCATTAAAACCAGATTATTCTAGGGTTTCAACCGCGAATGACCGATAAGAAGTAAAAACATCACTTCCACTCCAAAAGCCATTGCCGAAATTCAGGCTCTCAGCCAAATAGAAAGAAATATTTAGGAAACTGCCCAAACTTTGTGGTGACCAGCAGGCATATAGGTAAAAACAAGCGAGTACCGCATGCGAGGCATATTTTATTTTTTCATCATTCTTAGCTCGACCCTACTAACAGCCTGCACAGATAATGGCAATATTTTAACTATTGCGGATTTGAGTAGCCGCCCGATTGCTAGAGTCTATAAAATAAATACCCTAGCAATTAATTATGCCCCTATTGAATGTCGACGTAGCCCTGCGCAAAACGCAGAGGTAATGATTCGTTTATATAATGGCAGCTTAGTCGATTTAGTGGCTATTGAAGAGGGTATGCTTAAGCGTGATGGAGTTTATTGGTTACATGTTTACCCTCCACTCTCACATCGACCTTCTTGCTATATCGATGTACGCTATTTAGTGCCTTATGCTTGAGTCCTTTCCTTGTCCTTGCTGGCGCTGCTGGAAGTATCAAATTATTTACCGTAAAGTGTGAACGTTTTAATGGCTTCCCCGACGACTTTATGGCTGAACTTATCCGCATTGCCACTCGTACTAGCCCCCTTGCTTTATGGCAAGCTGAGCATGTCGCCGCCCGCTTACAAGCTTTACATAGCGATTTACAAGTTGAATTAGTGGGTATGACTACCCGGGGCGATAAAATTCTCGATAGCCCCTTGTCTCGCATTGGTGGCAAAGGTTTATTCGTTAAAGAACTTGAGGTGGGTATGCTTGAAGGGAGCGCTGATATTGCTGTGCACTCCATGAAAGACGTGCCTATGGAGTTTCCGGACGGATTACAGCTTGCTGTCATTATGGAGCGGGAAGACCCCCGCGATGCCTTTGTATCGAATAAATATGCCTCCTTAGATGACTTGCCAGCAGGCGCAGTGATCGGAACTTGTAGCTTACGCCGCCAAATGCAATTACTAGCCCGCTATCCTCATCTGCAAACTAAAGATCTACGCGGCAATATCAACACACGTCTTGCTAAATTAGATAAGGGTGAATATGACGCTATTATTCTCGCAGCGGCTGGCCTGATCCGAATGCAGTTTGCAGAACGTATCACGAGCTATCTATCTCCTGAGCAAAGTTTACCTGCCGTCGGCCAAGGCGCAATTGGCATCGAATGCCGATTGAATGATGCACGTATAGAGAACTTATTAACTCCTCTGATTCATGCTGAGACTTTAATTCGTGTACGTGCCGAACGTGCTATGAATCAACGCTTGCATGGCGGTTGTCAAGTACCGATTGCAGGCTTTGCTGAGCTTGAAGGAAAGAAATTGCGTATGCGTGGCTTACTCGGCTACCCCGATGGCTCTGCTTTGTTTCGAGCTGAAGCAGTCGGTAATCCCTCCGAGCCGGAAGCCTTAGGTATTGCCATTGCCGACTCTTTACTCGCACAGGGCGGCGATAAAATTCTAAGCGCTTTAGGTTTAGCCCAGCATTGATTTATGAACTTGCCGCTTGCAGGTCTTCAGGTCTTAGTCACACGCCCCGCTCACCAAGCTGGGCGTTTTCATGAGCTACTCTTAAACGCCGGAGCCAAACCGCAGCTTTTCCCTGTGATGGCTATCGAGCCAGTCACGAGCCCGCCAGAGACTTTATTAGCGATGCCTAAGCAGGCCTATGATTGGGTTATTTTTATAAGCGCCAATGCGGTAGAGTCTAGTTTAGGATTTTTTCCGGATCTTAGTAGTTTCCAATCTACTCAGTTAGGTGCTATTGGTAAGCAAACGGCAGCTGCTTTAAGAAATTATGGTTTAGAGCCTCACCTCGTTCCTGAGCAAGGCTTTACTAGTGAAGACTTTTTAGCTTTGCCACAAGTCCAGTATCTAATCGGCCAAGATATCCTCATTATTCGTGGGGATGCTGGCCGTGAACTACTCGGTGAAACACTGAGTGCTCGAGGCGCTACCGTAAGCTATGCCAATGTATATAGGCGCAGCGTAACCGGATCGGCTCAAGCTTTAAAACAAATTTATCTCGCTGCTGCTCTTGATATAATCTGCATAACCAGTAGCGAGATTTTGCGTAACCTCTTACAACTATTAGCACCAGAAACTTGGATTTATCGCTATCCTCTCTTGGTAGGAAGTGAGCGTATTGCTGCTTATGCGGAACAATGCGGCTTTCAACATAAAATAATTGTTGCCCACAGCCCAGCCGATGACGAGATGCTGGCAGCTTTAATTCAGTGGCGGCAGGACAATGAATAATGATCGAAAAATCTGATACGACAGCCTTTCCTGAGCCTCATTATCTCAGCTCAACGCCTAAAGCCAGAGGCACAAGCTTTGCACTATTTATTGCTTTTTTAGCCTTGTTTTTCACAGTGATTGGGATTGCTGCAGGCTATAAACATTGGCAGCGGATGAATACTAAAGCTAATGACAGTCAAATACGTATTGCAAATATAGATAAATCCCTCAGCCAAAAAGCTGAGGTCAGCGCCTTAGAAAACTTACGCAGTGAAATTGATCAAAGAGTAGATAAACTGACTGCCGAATCCAGTACAAACTTGCAAAAAATGGCACAAATGAATCATGAAACGCGCCAATTTGCCGAAACCGTGACAGCACAAGTTCAACAAGTCACTAGTCTACAAGCGCGTTTACAACAAAACCTAGCTCCCAAAACGGATCATGATTGGCAAATTGAAGAAGTAGCCTTCTTACTTCGATTGGCCAATCAAGAATTACATTTAACCGCGACCAAAGGCGCAGCTTTAGCAGCCTTAAAAGAGGCGGATTTAGTCCTAGGCAAACTAGGCTCAGTGACCTATTTACCTGTGCGTCAACAACTCGCTAAAGACATTGCTAGTTTAGAGGGTTTTGCAGAACCTGACTTAATCGATTTATCTCAACGTATTAGTGCCTTAGCTGTGGGGCTTTCTAGCCAACTCGCTTTACCTAGCACCGATCCAAATACTGGTACTAAGACGACCGAAACAAGCGTTCAAGATCATTCTATTTGGCAAGAATATAAACAAAAAGCACTGAATACTTTGAGCGAAGCAGTAGTCGTGCATCAAATAGACCAACCTCTAGCCAAGGCTTTAGATACCGAGTCACGCCAAAGCCTACACCAACTCATGCTCTTACGTTTAGAAAACTTACGCTTGATGGCTTTACAGCGCCAAGATAAGAGCTATCATCAACAAATTGCTTTAATCCGCGATACTCTAGAAGCTTATTATCCTAAAGAGCAGGCAATGCCTTTGCTAGAGTCTATACAGCAGTTAGATCAGTTGAATTTACAGCCTGAGCTACCCGATATTTCTACTAGTTTGAAGCAACTAGAAAAGGCGCGCATCACCGCTTTAGCTGAAGAGAAGAAACCATGATGCGCTTTATCCTCATCTGCATTTTGTTAGGCTTAGCTGGCTTTTGGGCAGCCCAACAAGTTTTAGCTCACTCTGGGCCAAGCTTTATCAAGTGGGGGAGTCAGGTTTATGAACTAACCACTGCAACGCTTGCGCTGATCGTGTTAGGCCTGTGTATTCTCTTTTACCTAAGCGTTAGTTTCCTACGGGAAGTGCTAGGCCTAAGGCGACGTTGGCAGCGTTTGCAAGACCAACGCTTACACACTAAAGCCAAGCGTAGTCTTAATCAAGGTCTCATCCAATTAACCGAAGGACATTGGGGCACAGCTGAGCAACTCCTGACCGAACATGCTGAACGCAGTGAAACGCCGCTACTAAATTATTTAGGTGCAGCCCGAGCCGCGCATATGCAAGAAGCACCTGAACGCCGTGATGAGCTGTTAAAAAAGGCCATTGAAAGTGATAATAGCGCACATATTGCTGTGGGTGTCTCCCAAGCTGAAATGCAATTATCCGCTGAACAATTAGAGCAAGCACATGCTACCCTCCTGAATTTGCGTAGCCTTGCTCCTAAAAATGCCTATGTCAGCAAGCTACTCGCTAAAGTTTTGTACAAGCAGCAAAACTGGGAAGTCTTACTGGATTTGCTACCCGACTTACAAAAGCTCAATTTACTCAATAGTGAAAGCATGAGTAAGGTACAAGCAGCAACCTTAGTTGGTTTATTTAGCAAATATGCTGAGCAAAAAAATACAGAAAAACTCCAAGCACTGTGGAAAAAACTACCTAGCCCTATTCGTGATCAAGCTGAGGCGATGACTGTATATGCACATGCTTTGCATCAAGCAGAGGCTGATCAACTAGCCGAGCAATTCATTACTAGTGTGAATAACCAAGCTTGGCAACCCAAGCTAGCTGATTTATATGGCAGACTTGAGCATCCTAATCTGGCCAATGCTGTGCAAAATGCGGAAAAGTGGTTAGCTCAGCAGCCTGCTAACCCAGTAAGTTTATTGCTTTTAGCACGTTTACATCAGCAGCAAAAACTGTGGGGAGTGGCTAAATCCTATTACGAGACCAGCCTCAATCAAGCCCCTGATCCAGAAGCCTATTTAGAGCTAGCCGAACTTCTAGAGATTATGGGGGAAACGAACAATGCCGAGCATTGCTACAAACTGGGCTTACGTTATTGCATTCGCCAACAAGGTGAGCGCTTAGTTTTGTCGCCCTCCCAGCGTTCTAAAAAAGTTGCTGAAGGCAGTTACCAAGTGGCCCCAACTTTTTAACTAGTGCTGAGTTTTAAAGTCGAAACCAACAAATTAGGTATTAGGTATTCAGTCTTGCCCTGTATAAGCACAATAGTTGCTTGCATCAAGATACAAAAAGCTTTTTTAATCTGCTTGACTGAAGGCTTCTGCTTTGGTGACAAGTAAGCTGCGTCCAGAGCGGACACCTTGACCCTGCGCAAACACTACTAAACTCATGATCTAAGAACTGACAACAGCTATTTTACAGAAATAAAAACGCCTCTAAACAGAGGCGCTTTATAAGCTTAAGCTAAACACTAGCAAGTTTTCCTAAAAATTTAGGAAAAATGAATATTTACTTGCCGCGTGAGAAACGACGATTAAACTTGTCGATCTGACCAGCAGTGCTCTTCACGGCTTGTTTGCCGGTATAGAAAGGATGAGATTGGCTAGAAATCTCTACTTTCAGTAAAGGATAAGTAGCACCTTCATACTCAATCGTTTCACGAGTTTCGACGGTAGAGCGGGTCAGGAAGGTGAAGCCGCTGGCGAGATCTTGGAATACGACTTCTCTATAATTAGGGTGAATTTCGGGCTTCATGCCGAGCGTCCTCAAAATTTATCGGTTAATACGAAAAGGGCGCTATGGTAGCAAACACCGCGCCTCTACCGCAAACACTATTTATTAAATGAGTCAACTCACTTAATTATTTGATAATTTGCACTCGTATGCTTAGCCCTCAGTATTAGAAGTTATCCGTGCTGGTAAATAATCCAACTCGCAAATCTTGCGCTGTATAAATTTCGCGCCCATCAACTTCTAAGCTACCATCAGCGATGCCCATCACCAATTTACGCGTAATCACGCGCTTTAGATTGATTTTGTAAGTGACCTTCTTAGCTTTCGGCAAAACTTGCCCAAAGAATTTTACTTCACCCACGCCTAAGGCACGTCCATGTCCAGGGTTGCCTAACCAAGCCAGGTAAAAACCTACCATTTGCCACATCGCATCCAAGCCCAAACAACCTGGCATTACCGGATCTCCGGGAAAATGGCAATCGAAGAACCATAACTCTGGCGTGATGTCTAGCTCAGCGAGAATTTCACCCTTGCCATGAGTCCCACCTTCTTCACTAATATGCAGGATGCGATCCATCATGAGCATATTAGGGACAGGTAGTTGTGCATTTCCGGGACCGAACATTTCTCCACGACCGCATTGCAATAGCTCTTCGCGGTTAAAACTAGATTGTCTGGACATAGCAGGCTCAAAAGCTCCAAATAAAGATATCAATTGTAGCGGAATTTGTTCAGTGCAGAAAACCGTTAAGCCAGCTGATAGCTCAAGGCAATGCCTATAAATAAGCTCAGCCCCACCCAGTTATTGTTTAAAAAGGCGCGTAAACTTAACCAGCGATCACGGTGACGAATTAAATACTGCTGGTAAACAAAAAAACCAGCGGCTACTAACAGACTTAACCAGAAAACAAAGTTTAAGTCAGCTAACCAACCTACCCAAACTAACAAAGCCAAACTCGCTACTTGTAAGAGACCTACTATTAAGCGATCGTACTCACCAAAAATAATCGCAGTCGATTTAACACCAATTTTTAAATCATCTTCGCGATCACACATGGCATACATAGTGTCATAAGCCGTTGTCCAAGCGACATTAGCGGCCAATAATACCCAAGCAATTAAAGGCGGAAACTGATTTTGGATAGCCGTAAACGCCATCGGGATGCCCCAAGCAAAAGCAATACCTAAATACACTTGAGGCCAATGATGATAACGCTTCATAAAAGGATAAGTAGCTGCAAGCAACACTGCTATGAAGGAAAAGCCAATCGTGAGGGCATTCAGCTGTAGCACCAACAGGAAGGCCAAGCCCACTAAGACTCCAAAAACACCTAAAGCCTCTTTGACTGAGATCAGGCCCGTCGCTAAGGGGCGTAGCTTAGTACGCTCTACATGCCCATCGACTTTGCGATCAGCAATATCATTTATAGCACAGCCCGCAGAACGCATTAAAAACGTGCCCAGACTAAAGATAATCAGTAGCTTCCAACCCGGAAAACCCTCAGCAGCTAGCCACAAAGCCCAATAAGTTGGCCATAGTAGCAGCAAAGTTCCAATTGGCCGTTCAAAACGAATCAAGCGACCATAATGTTTCAAACGCTCTGTTAACATTAACTATCAATCCAACAATAAGCGTTCGACAGGCTGACCTTTCACTAAATGACTTTCAATAATTTCATCAATATCCGCTTTATCGACCCAAGTGTACCAAGTCGCCTCCGGATAAACGACTAGTACTGGCCCAAGCTCACAGCGATTGAGACAACCTGCACTATTGATGCGTACTTGTTGATCTTTATGTAAACCTAAGGCTTTACAACGCTGTTTGGCATAATCACGCATTTCAGCTGAGTGAAAGTCTTGGCAGCTCTTCTCACCGTTAGTCCGTTGGTTGGTGCAGAAAAATACATGGTGCTTGTAATAAGACATAGCCTGATCCTTGAGAAGCAATTTAAAGAATTATGCCAGAGCTAAGGCTAAAAATGAGGGATTTCAAATAAAAACAGGGTGGAAATCCACCCTGTTAGTAACACTTAAGCAAACCCAATAGTAAGACTATTGTTGTTTTGGTTGCTCAGTTGTTGTAGTTGTAGTAGTAGAGCTAGTTGCAGGAGCTGCGGGATCAGCAGCTGGAGTAGTAGTTGTAGTAGTTGAAGAAGTAGTCGTTGTTTCTTCTTTCTTACCACAAGCAGTCAAAACAAAAGCAGCCATTAAAGTAGCTAAAACAATACGATAATTCATTTTTAAAAATCTCCACAAAAGCAAAAAAACATCAGGAAGAAACTTAATTGATGCACTGCCGCATCATAACTGTTTTTTTTTCACAACACTATGTGTGTCTAACATTAAAATGTCATCAAAATAGAGGCTAGCACTATTTTGGTGACATAATGTACTTTTTTTAAGTTTTTATAATTTTTGTTCTGTTTGCCCTAAAGAGACCAACATCCCATTAACACTAGCACCTTCTTCAACTAAGATTTCTGCGTAATGGATATTGCCTACAACGTCAGCACTGGATTTTAGAGTAACGCGCCGCGTTGAATAAATATCCCCTGCTACCCGTCCGGATACCACTAAAGTTGGAGCACGAATCTCGCCATTAACTTCACTATGCTCTTGCAAAAAGAGAGAAGCCCCTGACTCACCGGGAGCCATAATATTACCGTTGACTCGTCCTTGTAGATATAACTCACCCGCAAATGAGACATCACCTACTACCTCAATATCAGCTTCAAACAAAGAAGCTGCGCCTGCTCCCTTTTTAGCCATATAAAATTCCTCAATGTTATGTTATTAGTTCATGTTAGTTAATTATGACCGGGCGCGTAAGGCATCAAGCTCTTTTTCCAGAACCGCGATTGTATCGTCGCGTACCTGTAAATCATCCAACAAAGCTTGAACCCGCCCTTCCGCAGCCTGCAAGCGACCCACCATGTCACCCTCGCGAGTTAGTTCCTTAGCCTTTCGCAATTGCTCTAGCTGTTCTTCAGTTTCGCGCAAATCACGACGTAATGCAGCATTATCCCGATGACATTGCTCTAAGCGTGAGCGTGCCCCAAAAGGATCAGTTTCCTCTTCATTATTAGTTGCTTGTGGACGCAAATCAGCCATTAGACCCCGCGACCACCAACCTAGGCCTAAACCAGCAAAAGTTGCAACTAAAACAATAACTAATATTTGTCCAATTAGATATAACACGCTACACCCCAGTTTGCTCTATGTGACCACAATGCTGACTTAATAAAGCAGCAACATCAAGCTTTGCACTGTGGTTGCCATTAATCCAAAAAACTTTTCTGTAGCATTTTATAGGTTATCATTCAAAAAGCTGTATCGCCTTTATAGTTAAACACTATAAAATATTAGAATTTTTTAGCTGCCCTTGGCCTGATATGCTTGAAAAAATATTTCCGGATGGAAGTTCGGCTACTTCCGTTACCTTGCCACTAGCTTTTCGAATGCCGGATGAAAAAAACTTAAGACTCTCGCCAAACTATGACGCGTTACAAACTTGGCGGTTTTTATCGCATCAGATTCGTCGTTCTCCACTGGATCTACGAGCCCATGTTCAGCGTGTTTTGTTGACACATCATGAGGGTCTAGCCGATCGTATGGAGGGAAGCCTGATGGATCTCTACCTTGCGCTAGGCAATGATGCGGGTGCTATGCTTAAAGAGCGGATGCTTGAGCAATGCAGCCCCTATCTATCTACAGAAGCCATACAGTTCTTTAAGCAATTGCAAACAGAAGGTTTGAATCAAGGCTTAGATCGTGAATGGCGCTTAGGCTCTGTTTTAGCGACAGGAGAAAATCAAGTACATCGACCACTAGTCACAGTCGAACGCTCAGTGGAAGCTAGCCGCTATACTTCCGTGCTAGAAGAAGCACAAGCTTGCTTAGACTATGGACAAATTGACATCGCACAGGAGTTGCTAGAAACAGAAATCTTAGCAGGACATCAAGATCCTGCTATTGAGCAAGAGCTCTTAAATATTTACCAATATACGCGCAATAAGGATAAACTGAACCAATTGACTGCTGAGTTAGTAGCAGCGGGCATAGAGCCTTCGGAAACATGGAAGGCTTACCAAAGCGAGGCAAACAATTGGTGAGGACTAATTATAACGGGCAGGACGTATGCTGAATTCATCAGGAAATCCTCTACGGATTGCATTGCTCAGTATTAGCCCGCACAATCGTGCAATACTGGAGTTTTTCTTTGCAGGTGCTGGTAAGCAACTGTTTAAAGTCACCTCACTAGCAGATGCTGAAACCTTAATCATTGACTTTGACCATCCAGGTGCTGACTTAGAGTGGCAACAGCGCACTGAAACCACTAAACCAGGCATTGTTTTATCAGTACGTGAAGTACAACTCCCTAATACTATCTGGGTACCTAAACCTTTAACTTCACAAGCACTCACTAAAGCAGCCGAGCAAATTCGTTCTTTATTACCACAAGGTGGCTTGATTGGTGCTGAAAAGGAATATACACCTACTGCCACTACCCCAGTACAAACACCTACTGTTAAACCTAATACAGCAGCACATCCCTTTGGTTTAGGTCAACGTAAACCCAGACCTTCACTGTTATTAGATTTTGGTAAAGACGATTCGGATACGCTGACTAAAGCTAAACCTACGCTTGCGGAAAAGCCTCCTTTACCCGCAGCGCCCAAAGAATTGCCTAAACCTAACCTTCCAAGTAAATCTTTAGTTCGTGATACTACTAAGCCAACCCCTCTTGAAGAGCCAGTCGATAACAGCTTCTTGAATTTTGGGGCAATTGCTAGCCCCGAGCAAAACCAAGAACAACAAGAGCAACGTTGGAAGCTACTGTGCGGAACCCAAGCAGATGTAAATCCTGCCAATGCACAAACAGCAATGCAGCGTTTTACGCCAGATAACTATCTGCTAAAGATAGTATTAAATGCTTTACAACAAGCTAAACAAGCCGGTACTGCCATACAGCTTAAATTTGATACTTATGACCAAATTTTATTATTGCCTCATTTGAACCTTGCTTATTGCAGTTTCGACTTAAATTCTGACAAATTTGCAACACTTTGCAATACCCCAATTCAAGCAGGCAAGGTACACTTACACACACCAACTGCTGCTGAGCTACCCACATTAGAGCAGACCTATCGTGCGGATAAACAACACACCCATAATTTAGAAAGTATTTTATGGACTGTGACCTTGTTAGCCTCACACGGACGTCTAAATCGTGATGTGAATATTAGCCAGCGGTGGGTTTTAAAACACTGGCCAAATTTAACACGCGTTGAAAATATTCCGCACGTGATGCGTATTGCAGCAGCTTGGCAGCAACGTCCAGGAACCGTGTTCGATGTTGCTCAATGGCTTGATATCCCACAACGCCAAGTTTTTGCTTTCTTCACAGCAGCTAGCGTATTAGGGCTAATGGCTATGGATGAAGGTAAGGTCGAATATCAAGAGAAAGAAGCACCTAAGAAAAATCGTGGCTTATTCTCTCGGCTGTTGAAACGCTTACTCGGAGGGGGCGGAAACTAAGGTTTATGAGTACGACCAACAAAAAGATCATCTTTACAGGCCCTGTGGGAGCCGGCAAAACCACTGCCATTGCGTCGATTAGCGATATCGCCATCGTCACTACAGATGAACAAGCCTCCGACATGACCAAAAGTCGTAAGCCGCAAACGACCGTGGCAATGGACTACGGCTTAATTCATTTAGGTGATAAAGAACGTGTCCATTTATATGGAACACCAGGGCAAGAACGCTTCGATTTTATGTGGGATATCCTAACTAAAGGTGGCATCGGCCTGATCCTTTTGTTAGATAATACCCGCAAGGATCCGTTTCAGGATATGCGCTTTTATACCAACGCTTTCCGCCAGTTCATCGAGCAACAGCAGATGGTTGTAGGTGTAACGCGGATGGATATTCAACGCTCACCCAATCTCTATGACTATCGCCAATGGTTAGATCAACTTTCACTAAAAGCACCAATTTTTGAGGTAGATGCCCGTAGTCGTAATGATATTACGGCTTTGGTGCAAGCCCTTCTGTACTCACTCGACCCCGGGGTCAATGCCTGATGAGCGAATACATTCTTAATGAAAACCTCTATCTTGGCGTGACGCCTGGTGGCGTCTACTATGCTGTCCAAGATAATACGCCAGAATCAGGGCGCGATTTCATTCATAAATTACTCCAGTATCCACAAACACCACTCTTTAATACAGAAGTGGCCTGTGAGCTCAGTAATTTAAAGAAAAAGCGTGCACTGGAGTTTGTGCATTGGTTACAGGAAGCTGGTTTAATTATTGGTTTGGAGCATAGCGAGCAAGCTCCACCTGAAACATTAGAGCGCTTACTACCCCAACTGTTACGCACTCTATCTGATGAAGGTAAAGCCGTGCTGGCTGAGAGTCGCGGATTGTATTTGGGAAGTGCTGGATTTCCGCATGAGGCTGCTGAAGAATTAGCGGCTTTAAGCGCGAATCTCACCGCTGTCTATGCACGTCACAAAGAATTGCTGCAGGGTAATTTAGGTTATCGGCAACGTGCTTGGGGGTTAATTGATGCCAGCGGTAATAGTGAAGTCGGCTTTTGGCCCATTTATATCGGACAAAATCGCTTCACTTTGATCATCGGTGGTATCCCTCAACTCAACCAACCAGCTTTTAAACATCTGGTCTGGGCTTTAGAGATGCGCTATGGCAATAGTGAGCTGGGCTCACTCTAAAAATTGGGCAGTTTGTGCAAAAAAAACACAAGCTATTACAAATTATTGCATATACTTTTAATTAATTACGAATGGAGACTCCTCAATGCGTTCTGAAATGCTGCATTCTATACTTAGTGATTTAAATGGCTCGTCTGCAGATATTGAAGCATCAGCAGTCTTATCCACGGATGGTTTGATGATGGCCTCTATGTTGCCTGCTGGCATGGATGAGGATCGAGTAGGCGCAATGAGCGCAGCCATGTTGTCTTTAGGGGATCGTACTGCTGAAGAATTGGCTCGTGGTGGACTTGAACAAGTATTAATCAAGGGCGGACATGGGTACATTTTGATGACGCATGCTGGCAAAGATGCTGTGGTAACTGTATTGGCTAAACCGAATGCACGTTTAGGTTTGATCTTCTTAGATGTAAAACGTGCTTCAGAGAGTATTGCGAAGCTTATCTAGGGGATAAGCTTTTTTCTGGGTGGTTGCTCAAGATAAGTAATAAGCAATAAAAACAGCATCCGTTTCGACTTAGAGACTCATATCAATGATAAGCCCACTTGTGCAATTGATATATCATGATGGCACTATGCGAGAAGTGCTCGTCAAAAATGAAGAGATCCCCTTTCCAGAAGGGAAACTGATTGTGTCACGCACAGACTTAGCAGGGATTATTACCCACTGTAATCCTTCCTTTGTGGAAATGTCCGGTTATGCTCAAGAAGAACTGATTGGTCGACCCCATCATATTCTGCGTCATCCCGATATGCCAGCGGCTGCTTTTCAAGACCTGTGGGCGACTATTCAACAAGGTCAGCATTGGCATGGTTATGTCAAAAACCTGCGCAAAGATGGTCGTTTTTATTGGGTATATGCCACCGTCATTCCTAATATTCGCGATGGTATTATTACTGGTTTCACCTCAGTGCGGCGTAAGCCATCGCGAGTCAAAGTCCAAGAGTGCATCCCGCTTTATGCACAGATGAATGAAGCTGAGGCCACAGTATGATACGCCCAGTGATGACCATCAGCCCTGATATCGGCCCTGATCGGATTGCAGGTTGGTATATTTTTAACACTTGGCTGCAAAAGCAATGGGGTCGCCCTATCCGCTTAGAGTTATTCCCTAGCTTCCAAAAGCAGCGGGAAGCCATTCAACGCGACCAAATCGGTATTATCTATGCGAATCCATTTGATGCCGCTATGTTGGTACGTGAAAAAGGCTTTAAAGTCCTTGCTGCTGCGGTAGGTCAATCTGATGAGGCAGTCATTGCGGTCAATATCGACTCACCAGTGAAATGTATTGAAGATTTACCGATTACTTGCCGAGCAGCTGTGACAGAAGCACCTGATGTGAATACAATAAGCTCGATTCTGTTAGAGCCTGCCGATATTACACGCCAAACCCTGCAAAGTATCACGGCTGATACCTATGTGGTGGTTGCTAAATTAGTGCTACAAGGCAAAGTAGATGTCGGCTTTTTCTTAGCAGAAGCTTATGATGGCTTGTCTCGGGTGGTGCGCAGTCAGTTACGAGAGTTACTTCGTAGCCAAATTCACGACATTCGGCATGTTTTACTTGTAGAACCCCAGTTACAGGCAGAGCATGAGACACTGAAAACGATACTAGCCAATATGAGCTCCGATGCAAAAGGTCGCGATGCCTTACATAATCTAGGCTTCAGTGATTGGGAAATTCTTCAGCAGGAAGATACGGAGTTCATGATTGATTTAATGGATACTTTGGTGACCTAAATGAAGTGCTTGCTCCGTACCCCTGTTTTGACTTTAGCCATTAGCCTGCTTGCTTTAAATACTGTTTCTGTTGTGCAGGCTGCAGAGAAAACCATCGAAGTCAAAGCAGGTGATACCTTAAGCACTATCATCGCGGAACATTATCCTAGCTATAAAACTAGCAAAGTTTTAACCCAAGCGATCTTTGAGGCTAATCTGTCCAGCTTCAAGAATCAGAGTGTGCACCAACTGATTGTTGGTAAAACTTTACGTTTACCTGACCCTGCTAATATTCCAAGTCTGCAAGCGCCAGCTCCTAAGCCAGAAACTGCCAATGCAACTAATACTGACAAAGAATTAGCAGATCTAAAAAATCAACTCAAAACTTTAGAAACCGAAAAAGAGCAGCTCGCTAAAGAACTTGCAAATCTCACAGCTTCAGCTAGTTCAACAGCGAGTACTGAGACAGCGCCTTCACAGACCGATGCGCCCGATCCAGCTATCTTGCTGCAACAGTTAGATGAAATTGAAAGTGCGAATGAACAAATTTTAGCGGATAAAACTAAGCTACTCAAAGAACAGGAGGAATTAAAGCAACAACTGCAAACGCTAGAGGCTGATAAAAAACAACTAGAAACTAAGCTCGCTAATCAAGCAGCACCGACTGTGCCTGATCAAGCGGCTAGCCCATCCCCCGAAGCTACCTCAGCCGAAGCCTTAGACACTGCGACTTTAATCCAACAATTGGATGCTATTGAAAGCGCGAATGAGCAGATACTTGCCGATAAAAAACAATTAGAACAAGAACGAGACCAGTTAAAACAGCAACTACAAACCCTACAAGCTGGCGATAAACAGGCTGAAGCGACAGTATCCTCCCCAACTGCTGCAAGCACTGAGACTGCTAATGCCAATCCAGATGCGCCTGATCCTGCTATTTTAATGCAGCAATTAGACGAAATCGAAGCGGCCAATGAGCAGCTCATTACCGACAAAAATAAGCTCCAATCTGATTTAGAAACAGCGCAACAACAATTAAAAGAGCGTGATCAAACTATGTCAGCCTTAACCGGACAAGTTACCGAAACTAAAACACAATTAGAAAACTCTCAAAAAGAATTATTATTGGCTAATGCTGCTCGGGCAAGCGCTGAGTTGAATAAAGCTAGCCTCGAAAAACAGCGTGGTTCTTGGTTACCGTGGTTACTAGCCCTGATCATGTTACCTATCGGTTGGCTACTTGGGAGGCGCAGTCAAGAGGTAATAGCTCCTAAGCCTGAAAAAACGCCATTAAGCTCAACTCCAGCAGCTAGTGCAGACAGCTCAGTGCATCCGATAGAGCCAGATCTATCTAAAACTGCAGAACTCTCAGCCCTTGCTCCTACTGTTCAGACTCAAGCCATAGCCGCGAACGACGATAACATGGATGCTGCCATCAAATTGGATATTGTGCGTGCCTATTTAGACTTACGTGATCCTGCTGCAGCCAGTTCGCTATTAAAAGAAGTTTTACGTGAAGGCGGTCAACGTCAACAGCAAGAAGCGCGTGAAATCCTCTCATTTTTAGGCTAAAACCTAAGTTACAAGGTTGAGTTTTCCTATTCAACCTTGTAACCAAGATTGACTAATCAGCCATGAACTGCTTTATTAGCTTGTTTCGCCTAGCCTAACGCCGTTCAACTGAACGCTAGTTAGCTTGCCTCGAGTCCTTTGAATTACCAAACTGCTATTGCTAAAAATCAGTCAGCGCTAGGTTTTTTGTTTAATTTGACCCGACTTTACTGCGGAGTTGTCTATGCTTGGCAAGAACGACTATGAACGCCAGATTCTGATGCGCTTATCGATTTTAGCGCTGTTAATTGCTTTTAGTTTGACCGGATTAGCTTTAATTTGGAAACAGTCAGCGCTCGAAAATGATCTAGCACAAAAAGCTCGAACTGCTTTGGCTGAAGCTAATTTGCCCAATGTGAATGTGCATTTCCAAGGTCGAGATGGCAATATTAGTGGGATTCTTACTCAAGAAACTTCCTTAGAAGCTATTTTAGAGATCGTTGGTAGTATTGATGGGGTACGAACAGTAAATAGCCAAGTGACTATAGCACCAGCTCTTAAAGTAAGCTCCACGTCCCAAGCGCAAAAGCCTGCAGAGTTAGCACCTGGTAATTTCCATACACCCTCTAAAAAACATGTTATTGAGCAGTTTGACTTGAGCCAAATTCACTTTGTACCGACCCAAGCCGTCCTGACTGAAGACTCTTACCCTATTCTCGACCAATTAGCAGAACTCCTCAAACAACACCCCAAAGCAATCGTTGAAATATCTGCACATACCGACAATCAGGGGACTGCGCTCGGTCAAACTGCACTCACTCAAGCAAAAGCAGAGGCTGTGCTTCAATACCTCTTAACAAAAGGTATTGATTTGAATCAGCTTAAAGCCCAAGGTTATGGCTCAGCTCGGCCTATTGCTAGCAATGAAGACGAGGCTGGGCGCGCGCGTAATCGGAGACTTGAGTTGACTGTTCTTCAGGAGTAAGCATGCATGTGCTCAGTTTCCAGCTTTCAGCACTCGGTATTGGCTTGTTTTTACTGGGTTTAGGCGTTGGCTGGTGGGCTGCACACTTTTTTCAACAATACATACGAACGGCCTGCGCTCAAGAATTAGCCCGCCTACGCTATGCTCATCAACGTCTACAACAAGACTTTAATACACTCAGCCAACAAGCTACACATTGTGAGCATGAGAAAGCAATTGCCTTAACACAATTAGCACAATCCACTGATGTAAAAGCCTTTGAGCAAATCCGCTTGCAATTATTACACGCTCGCAATCAACTCCGTGAAACAGCAAGTTTATTAGCAAAACGTGAACGACAGTTACACAGGCTTAATGATCGTGCGAAGCTCTTAAAAAAGCAGCTCATGATCCCAGCCCCAATTGTCAATCAAGCCTATCCGCATGCAGCTACAGAGCAAACTCACGCTCTCAATTGCATTCAAGGTCTCGATACGAACAGTCTGCAAAAACTGCAGATGTTAGGCATCTTAACTTGTGAGCAATTAGCAACCTGCAGCACAGAACAATTGCGGCTGATGCAACGTCTTATCAGTGATGGAAAAATTATACCCTTCGCCACTTGGGTAAAAGCAGCACGTTTACTAGTAGGCAAGTCTCATACAAATTCGACCCTAGCTCAGTAACTTCAAGGCTTAGCTAAAAACTATTCTTGGTTTTATCCTTAGCTGTTTCGATAGAGTCGATCAGTAAGTAACCTTTCTGCTGCTCTTCATTGTAAATCAAGGACAATCTACGGTTCTCGGTTTTACCAGAGAAATAGGTCTCACGTTTTAGCTCAGCAGGTTGCCACCAATTAACAGGCGGGATCTTGTCTAGCCACACGGATTGAAGGGCTGCTTGGTCTAAGTTAATTTGAGGTAAGCGAGCACTTCTGATGAATTGCGCCACAGGCTCACGACTGGCTTCAAACATGAACCAATTTGTATTGCCTTCCTGAGTACGCTGGCGAATCGCCTGAGCCGATTTGATTTGCTCTGGCTTCACGCCGAACCAGTCCGCCACTGCTTGACGTGCATCCTTGGGTTTTGCCTGTTGATAATTAGTGGTACTGACCGGTAACAACCAATTAGCAATATAGGGGGTAAGGGTCATACCGATACCCAATAAAATCACTAGGCCCATTAAGCCTGGAAAAAAATACTTCATCTACGCATTCCGAATAAGTTGTATGCATTCGCCGTCGTGATGCTGGCTATGGACTCCATAGAACAAGCTCGCAACTCTGCCAATGCTTCTGCAATCCGTGGCAAACGCAAGGGCGTGTTACGTTTTCCCCGCCATTCACTATCCGGTTGATCAGGGGCGTCCGTTTCTAATAACAAGGCTTCAACAGGAACTGTTTTTAACACCTGTCTAAGCCGTTGTGCACGCTCATAGGTCAAAGTCCCACCTACGCCGAGAAAAAATCCTTGCGCAATCAACTGTTCGGCTTGTTGCAGACTACCGGCAAAACTATGTATCACCCCACGTAAACCGCCTACTCGCCGAATACAGCTTAGAACAGCATCCACTGAGCGTCTTGCATGAACAACTACCGGTAAATCAAAGTGTTTCGCAAGCTTCAACTGTGTCATAAATAGGGCTGTTTGCCGCTGCACATCCAAGTCTACTAGGAAAAAATCTAAGCCACATTCACCCACTGCAAGCACTTGCGCGTGGTTTTCCTGAATAAACTTAGCTAAGTCTAGAAGATGTTGCTCAGTATGCTCAGCCAAATAAATAGGATGTAAGCCATAGGCTGCATGGAGTTGCACATGCTTGCTACATAAAGTTTGAATACCTGACCAACTCGCCTGAGTAATCGCTGGAATAAGCAAATCACTCACACCCACAGCTTGCATCTGCTCCAAAACTTGCACACGGTCAAGCTCAAAGCTTGGGTCATCAAAATGACAATGGGTATCAATTAACTGGATGATTTTCCAAGTCCTATGTTTATTGCTATGCTAGCAGCGACATAATGAAGAAAAAATAGAGTAGGGTTTTAACAAAATGCGTATTAGCTTAGCAGTGATTAGTAGTCTTTCAGTTGCCATCTGTTTCACACCGGCGGCTTATGCTGATTTGCAGGTCAACTCCAGTATTAGCACAGTTACAGTATACCCCGACAGCGCACGCGTGACGCGCATTGCTACGATCAACTTAGCTGCGGGTGAAACTAAAATTATGTTACCTGGCCTCCCCTTGCAAATGGATGCGACTTCTTTGCGGGTATCTGGTGTGGGTACGAGCCCTGTAAGTTTGGGCAGTGTGCAACTCGCTGAACAATTAAGCTCATCAGCTGTGCAAGCTAAAGAACGCCAATTAGAAGAAGAAATTCGTCGCTGGCAAGAAAAACGTCAAGAGATCGCCGATGCGAAAACTCGTGCTGAACAGCAGCTGGCCTTTATTCGAGCTACTGGCATGCAACAGCCCAATAAAGATAATCCTGCTCAAGGCACAGCCACACTACCCTTAACTCAATGGCAGCAAGCTTGGCAAACTTTAGAAACTGCCACCGCTGAGGCTCAAGCCAAAGCCCGTGCTGCTGATAAAACCTTACAAGAATTTGATAAAGGTTTAGCCCAGCTGCAAATGCAATTAGAGCAAATCGCTACTGGCGAAACGAGCAATCGTACAGCTAGTCTGTATGTCAAAGCAGCCCAAGCCAGCAATCTCAGTCTGAGCTTAAGCTATCAAATTCCTGCCGCTAATTGGTCTCCGGTTTATGAGGCTGAATTAGACAGTAACACTGGCAAGCTACAATTTAAAACCCAAGCCGCCATCCAGCAGAATACTGGAGAAGACTGGGTAAATGCCAAAGTTACCCTTTCTACTTTACGCCCTACTGCTAGTGCTCATTTACCTGAACTCAATAGCTGGGTGATTTCTTTGTATGAACCGTCCCTGCCGTCGGGAGCTTCTGCAGATAGGGGGCTTAGTATGACGGCAAACGAAGCCATGCCAGCTCCACAGGCGCCTCTAGCTAGCAAAGAGCAAGCACGTCCTGTCATGAAAATGTTCGAAGAAAGCAGCGCCCTAGTCACCGGAAATTATAATGCTGAATATCAAGTACCTGGCAGTTTAAGCCTGGCCTCAGGCAGCGACACTAGACGTATTACTTTAGAAAGCCAAACCTTGGAGGCAAAATTGCAGTTAAGCAGTGTGCCAAGGCTTGACCCAAGAGCCATCCTAAGTTCTGAAGCTATTTACCAAGGCCAAGCTCCATTGATTCCAGGTGCTGTGGCTTTATACCGTGATGGGAATTTTATTGGCAATTCACAGTTAGCTGAGCTGAAAACCGGCGAACTTATTAAACTAGCTTTTGGTGAAGATGATCGCGTCAAGATTCGCTTTCAACCCACACCTGAAAAAACGACTCAACCCGGTTTGTTAAGTACTCGCAAACGCCTAGATTATAACTATCAAGTCACGATTCAAAATGAGCATACTGAAGCACGCAGCATCAAACTCTACGATATGATCCCAGTCGCCAATACGTCAGATATTAGTGTCACGCTGACTGGTGATGTTCCAAGCGTAAAAGACGTCGACCACAAGAAAGGGGTCAATGCTTGGGAGCGCGAACTGCCAGTAGGTACTAAGGTAGAAGTAAACTACGGTTATAGCATTAGCTATCCACAAGATCAGTCTTTATCTGGGCTTTAATTCAATGACTGCAACCACTGTGCTCCGTATCTGGCAGATTACTGATACGCACTGTTATGCTGAAGATTCATCCCGTTTGATTTGGTCACCTCTTCCGGTTTATCCCAACCAAGCCTTGCAGCGAGTTTTAGCTAACTTAGAACCACAAGCAGGCTATGCTGCTTTGGTCATTAGTGGTGACCTAGCACAGGAAGAAGTGGCCGCTACTTATCAACGGATTAATAGCCTATTGGCCAAAGTTTCAGTACCTGTTTATGTCCTGCCGGGTAACCATGATGACCCTACCCTCATGCAGGCAGAGTTAATCAGTCCAAATATCCATCTAGTTCAACACACTCAATTAGCTAATTGGCATTTGCTGTTTTTAGATAGCAGTCGACCTTTACATGGTGAAGGCTATTTAAGTAGTGAGCAACTCACTGATTTAGCCCATACACTCAGCGAGCTTCCGGCTAATGAACACGCACTAGTCTTTTTGCACCATCATCCCTTGCCTATTGGCAGTGCTTGGATGGATAAGTTGGGATTGCAACAACCCGAGCAACTATGGGAGGTCTTAACCCAGTTTCCTCAAGTGAAGGGGGTAGCGTTTGGGCATATTCATGCTGAATTTGTTGGTTCAGTGATGAATCAGGACAACCAAGCGATTGCAGTGTATGGCACTCCAGCTACTTGTGTGCAGCTGACCCATGATCAAATCCGCTTAGGCTTTAAACACGCCAAACCCGCTTGGCGTGAGTTCACCTTAACAACTGATGGTCAAATCAACACTCAAGTCCATTATTTAGAAAGCTAAGCCTTAGGTTGGAGCCAGTAAACGGCTTCATGCAGTTCCTTAACTCCCTTAGCGATAATACCATGCTGGGTTTGGCTAATATCAATCTGTGCTAAGCGTTCAATTTGATACTGAGCTGCATAATAGCTTTCCACCTCTGCTGAGCTGACTGAGAAAGGTGGGCCACCCGTGATCGTCTGATCATATTCCAAGGTAATTAACAGACTCGGTTTACCCGCTGCAATCTGTTGTAGATGAGTCACATATTGCTCACGCATATCCGGCGGTAAGGCAATAAGCGAAGCACGATCATAAATCGCATCACAGCCTACTAAATCAGCTGCCGTCAGTTGGAAAAAGTCCCCGAGTAGAATTTTTAGACCATCTACCTCCCACAACTCAAAACTCCCCTGTTGTGAAATCTTTGGCTCCAATCCCTGCTCAGTAAAGAAATCTTTAACTGCAATCGGACTCAGCTCAATGCCTAAAACCCTATACTCTTGTGCTCGCAACCACAGCATATCAATGCTCTTGCCACATAAAGGCACAAATATCGTACTGTGAGGTGCTAGCTGAAGCTTAGGCCAGTAGGTTTGCAGATAAGGATTAGTTTCGTCTTGGTGAAAACCAATTTGGTTCTGTTGCCAACGCTCATGCCAAAATCGGGCGCGCATCTTTAGGCTCGCTATGCAGTTGATGAGCCTGCAGTATAATAGAAAACTTTCTTAACTTAGAGTTTACCAATTGAATCCAAGTTCTTTTACAGCATGGTTAGAGCAAATTAGCCAGTTACCAGGGCTTTTTATGACCGGCACAGACACAGGTGTCGGCAAAACTTGGGTAGGTACGAGATTATTACAACACTTAAGACTCTTGGGGGTACCAATTACTCCACGCAAGCCTGTCGAATCAGGATGGTCAGCTGAGCAAATCACTGAAAGTGATACATGGAAATTAGCCTTGGCCGCTAGCGGTTTTCAAGTACTGAATCATGTCTGCCCCAATCGCTTGCTAGCGCCTTTATCTCCACCCCGCGCAGCAGCCTTAGAAGGAAAGCAATTAAGTATTCAACAATTAGCCCAGCAATGCCGCGAGCGCTGTCCAAGCAATAGTTTTTTATATGTAGAAGGTGCGGGAGGTTTTTATTCCCCCTTAGCCAGCGATGGACTTAATGCGGATTTGGCGGCTGCCTTAAAACTACCTATTGTCTTAGTAAGTGAAGATCGAGTGGGTTGCATCAATCATATTTTACTGACTGTAGAAGCGATTCAAGCACGCCAGCTAGCTTTAGCTGGCATTATTCTTAATCCGATTCATCCAGCACCGACAGGTATGGATAACCAGCTCGATTTACAAACCTTGCTGGAAATACCGATTCTGCGTTGGGAATAAACCTTAAGCGTCTGTAGAACCTGTAATTTTGCTTTTAGTTGACTCCAATACCTTTTCGTAAACACTAGGTTCGGCTGGCTTATTTTTATCAGGTGCAAAACTGCCATTACCGAAGCTAATTTGCCATTCGAGGTTATTACGTGAAGTCGCATATTCTAAAGCATGGGCTTTAGTAATTTTCTTATCTCTCAGCAGTCGATATAAAGACTGATCAAAGCTCACCATCCCGTCTGAAGTACCTTTCTCAATAATCTCCGGCAGATCATTAAAATGCCCTTTACGAATCAGCTCAGCGACATAGGGTGTATTCACTAACACTTCAGCTGCCAAGTGAATACCTTCCCCACTAGAAGCAGGAATTAAACGCTGCGCCACAATGGCACGTAAGTTCAAGGATAAATCCATCAGTACCCGATTTTTATCTTCTGTATTAAACAGATATAAAATCCGTTCTAAGGCTTGTACTACATTGATCGCATGCAGCGTTGAGATGACTAAATGGCCAGTATCCGCAAAACCCAAGACTGCGCCCATCGTGGCACTATCTCGCGCTTCACCAACCATAATCATATCTGGGGCTTCACGCATCGCTTCACGCATCGCATTGGCATAACTGAGGGTATCGAAGCCTACTTCCCGTTGACCAACAATCGACTGACCGTGGCGGAAGGTATATTCAATGGGATCTTCAATCGTCAGAATATGTCCACAATGGCGTTCATTCCGATACTGAATTAAGGAAGCCATCGAGGTTGACTTACCCGAACCCGTTGAGCCTACGAAAAGTATTAAACCGTCGCGCCGCATCACTAACTCTTTCAAAACTTCCGGTAAATTCAAATCATCCGGATTAGCAATATTGCTACGAATATGCCGCACGACCATCGACACTTCGCCGCGCTGGAAATATAAATTCATCCGAAAACGGCCAATCCCTTTTAAAGCAATGCCTTTATTAAATTCTCGGGCGCTGTAAAAAGTTTCCATTTCGCTGCTGGTTAGCACTTCTTCTGCTAACTGACGAATATTGCCAGGCTTCATGGGTTCTTTACTAATTTTGCGTAAAGAGCCCCGTACTTTTACCGAAGCATGGGCGCCAGTTGTTAAATAAATATTGTTAAATAAATATCCGAAGCCTGTTGCTTTACCATCATGTGTAATAATGGTGATAGGCGCATATCCTCTTCGATTAGATTAGCCATGATTTACCTTCTTACATTATTGGCCACAGGCTCGATTTCCAGCTGATCCGTACCACGGAAGAAATCGTTTTCTTTAGAGAAGCGACTTTCCAGTTTCAAACGCAAGCGTAGGTCATTCACTGAATCTGCATTGCGTAAGCCTTCTTGCACGGTAATTTTGCGGTTTTCAATTAAGTCAAATAGGGCCTGGTCAAACGTACACATCCCATATTCACGCGACTTAGAAGCCAAGGTTTTCATGCCTGAAACGTCGCCTTTTAGGATCAAATCAGCCATTAATGGCGTATTGATAATGACTTCAACAGCAGGAATACGCGATTTTTCATCGACTGAGCGTACCAAGCGCTGTGAAATGACAGACTTAAGATTGAGAGATAAATCCATGAGCAATTGCGGATGGCGCTCTTCTGAGAAGAAGTTCAGAATCCGCTCGATGGCTTGGTTAGCACTGTTCGCGTGCAGAGTGGTCAGACATAAATGCCCCGTTTCAGCATACGCAATCGCATATTCCATGGTCTGTTTATCGCGCACCTCCCCCATGAGGATGACATCAGGTGCTTGCCGTAAGGTATTTTTTAGCGCTACTTCATAGCTAACAGTATCTAGACCTACTTCGCGTTGAGTGAGCAAGCAGCCTTTATGTTGATGAATAAACTCAATGGGATCTTCAATCGTAACAATATGGCCGCGCGAATTTTCATTTCGATAATCAAGCATCGCTGCCAAGGAAGTAG
Source organism: Thiothrix sp. (assembly GCA_008015155.1). Taxonomy (GTDB): domain Bacteria; phylum Pseudomonadota; class Gammaproteobacteria; order Thiotrichales; family Thiotrichaceae; genus Thiolinea. The sequence continues at coordinate 9,059 of SSFA01000016.1, read as the reverse complement.
ATTTACCTGAGCCTGTGGCACCGACGAAGATAATCAAACCACGCTTAGTCAACGAGAGATCACGTAAAATCGGTGGTAAATCCAAATCCTCAAATTTAGGAATCTTGCTGGGAATATGCCGCAACACCATGCCAGAACAGCCGCGCTGAGTGAAGGCATTTACCCGGAAACGGGCTGTGCCCGGCAAGCTGATCGAGAAGTTGCACTCCATCTGCGATTCAAACTGTTGCAACTGGTAGTCGTTCATAATCGCCCGCACTAGCATGCGCGCGTTCATTTCTGAAAGGATATTCTGCGTGAGTGGCACCATTTCGCCATTCACCTTTACCGAAGGAGCTGCATCGGCCGTAATAAATAAATCTGAGCTACCTTTTTCGAGCATACCGCGCAGTAACTTCTGCACATAGCCCATTGCATTATCGCGATCCATGAATCTTACTCCCTCTCATTATTCATGCCTGAAGCGTTTAAATCGCATCAGGATTATCAGCCTTACGCCGTGCAGTTTCTTTATCAATAATGCCTTTCATCACTAAAGCTTGGAGTGATTGGTCAAGGGTTTGCATGCCATCGCCCTGACCGGTTTGCATCGCCGAACGCATTTGCGCGATTTTGTTTTCACGGATCAAGTTCCGAATCGCCCGAGTACCAATCAAAATCTCATGTGCTGCTACTCGCCCACCATTACGTTTACGTAGTAGGGTTTGGGAAATAACTGCTTGTAAAGACTCGGATAGCATAGAGCGCACCATTTCTTTTTCCGCCGCTGGAAAAACGTCCACAATCCGGTCAATCGTTTTAGGGGCGCTAGTCGTGTGCAAAGTACCAAAGACTAAATGGCCGGTTTCTGCCGCTGTTAAAGCTAAACGAATCGTTTCCAAGTCACGCATCTCCCCAACTAGAATGGTGTCAGGGTCTTCACGCAGCGCTGAGCGTAGTGCAGCTTCAAAGTTACGAGTATCACGATGCACTTCCCGCTGGTTGACTAAGCTTTTTTTACTTTGATGTACGAACTCGATGGGATCTTCGATGGTGAGAATATGGCCATATTCACTATCGTTTTTATAATCAATCATGGCCGCTAAAGTTGTGGATTTACCCGAACCAGTAGGCCCAGTCACTAGCACTAAGCCACGTGGGTTGTCCGCAATTTTTTTAAAACTAGCCGGAGCATTTAATTGCTCTAGAGTGAGAACTTTACTAGGAATCGTCCGAAAAACTGCGCCCGCTCCACGCCCTTGATTAAAAGCATTTACCCGGAACCGCGCAATACCCGGAATTTCAAACGAAAAGTCACATTCCCAGAACTCTTCATAGGCTTTACGCTGATTATCATTCATTATGTCATACACCATGCCGTGGACTTGTTTATGCTCTAGCACAGGTAAACTGATGCGGCGCATTTCGCCATCGACCCGGATCATCGGGGGTAAACCTGCTGACAAATGTAAGTCAGAGGCATTATTCTTCACGCCAAAGGCTAAGAGCTGAGTAATATCCATGGTGACTGCGTTTTTATAATTTTTAGAATTTAATCAAACTTAACACGAAACATGAGCATTAAAGACAATCTTCTGATAATCGGAGAACGCATTCGTGCCGCTGAAGCTAAGTATGGTCGTCCTGCCGGTAGCGTTAAATTATTAGCGGTGAGCAAGCACCAACCCATCTTTGCTTTGCAAGAAGCCTTGCAAGCCGAGCAATGGGCCTTAGGGGAAAATTATGTACAGGAAATGGCAGAAAAAGCTCAGCACTTAGCAGACTATCCCATTGAATGGCATTTTATTGGCCCAATTCAATCCAATAAAACTCGACCAATTGCAGAACTCGCAACTTGGGTACATTCAGTGGATCGTTTAAAAATTGCCGAGCGTTTGAGCGCGCAAAACCCTAAATTAGATCACGCTATCCAAATTTGCTTACAAGTGAATATTAGTGCTGAAGATACTAAGTCTGGAGCGCCTGCAGAAAAAATCCTTGAACTGGCTGAAGCTGTTCAAAAATTACCAAATCTGCAGCTACGCGGATTAATGGCGATTCCTGCAGCTGAGGAGGATTTTGCTAAACAGCGCCAAGCCTTTGCTGCAGTACGTGCCTTATTAGAATCACTGAATAAGCAGGGCTTTCAATTAGATACCCTGTCGATGGGCATGACGAATGATTTAGAAGCGGCTATTGCTGAGGGTTCTAGTATCGTCCGGATTGGTACTGCTATCTTTGGCGCTAGACCCAGCACTATGCGCATTCGCTCTTGAGACGACTGAATTCCGCATCAGAGTGAAATTTACTGCTTCAGTGTTTCCTAAAATCGCATCTTGCGCATCATGCAAAACGGCAAAGACACTATGTTCGCCACGTTCAATACCAGCAATCTTGAGTGTTTCTTCAGTCGTTTCACCTACTTGTTTCCCATCCACATACACAACAATGCCATGTCCTTTTTTCAGAGCGGGCTGTAGATCAATTTTAATGGCGACTTCGCCGCTATTAGAGCGCACCACTTCATCAGCACCCGGTACTAAGATACTGAAATTATCATAACCTGTCGCCGCGATAGGCTCAGCATCTGTTTTTACGACTTGGGTACTATTGGCGGACTGATTGGTACTTGACTCTGCCTGAGGTAACTCAGCGCTTTTAGTGGCTAGGTCAGCGGGTTTAGGTTTAGCTTTGAAACTTTCAGCCACAGTGAGTGTTGGCAACTCAATAGCTTGAACTGAACGTGCATTCTCTGGTGGCTCATCGCCATAAACTTGCTTACCACTTGCATCGGTCCAACGATAGATTTCAGCTGAAGCAGTGGTCATAGCACACAAAAGACCAACAAGTACTAGAGTTCTCACGATTGACACTTCGCGTAGGGGTACATGAAGCCTCATTCTAAAGTCAAGTCTAGTGCTTGTATAAATAGAACAGATAAATGGGCAAGAAATGATTATAAACCCCTTATCTGTCAGATAAGGGGCTCAAGACTAAGGTTTAAAAGGCTTCGACATTAAACGCCATTAAACTAGCACCACCAGCCATAATAGTGCTCATCAATGCGCCAGTTTGTGGAAGGATACGCTCGTAATAAAAGCGTGCTGTATCCAGCTTAGCTTGATAAAACACAGCTTCGCTACCTTTACGTTGATCTAAGGCGATATCTACAGCTCTTAACCATAAATAAGCCAAAGTTACCAACGCAAATAAACGTAAATAGTCAGTTGCTGCTGCTCCTGCTTCTTCAGGATTAGTCAGCCCTTTTTCAGCCAGCCAACCTGTGACAGTTTGCAAGCGTCCAAAAGCTTTAGCTAAACCTTGAACATACGGCTGCATTTCTGGACGTGCATCCGTTTGTTTCGTGGTCAGATAATCACTCACCTCATGGAAGAAAGGTCGTAAGGCACGCCCTAGATGAGCAGGCATTTTCCGACCTACTAAGTCCAAGGCTTGTACCCCATTGGTACCTTCATAGATCTGAGAAATCCGCGCATCACGCACGAATTGCTCCATGCCCCATTCACGAATGAAACCATGCCCACCATAGACCTGCATACCTAAGTTAGCGACTTCAGAACCACAATCAGTCATAAAGGCTTTAACAATAGGTGTCATTAAGGCTACAAAGTCTTCAGCAGTTTGCTTTTGAGCTGGATCAGTGGCACGCAAGGAAATATCCAATTGACGCCCCATCCACACCGCTAACATGCGATTACCTTCAGTGTAAGCACGCATAGTTAATAGCATGCGACGTACATCAGGATGCACCACAATAGGATCAGCAGGTTTATCCGGCTGTGCAGGGCCTTTTAAAGAGCGACCTTGTAAACGCTCTTTCGCATAAGTCACTGCGTTCTGATACGAAACTTCCGCCAAACCTAAGCCTTGCATACCTACCCCTAGGCGTGCTGCATTCATCATGACGAACATAGCCTGCATACCTTTATTCGGTGTTCCAACCAAATAACCAGTAGCTGCATCGAAATTCATCACACAGGTAGCGGAAGCTTTGATCCCCATTTTGTGCTCAATCGATCCACACACTACACTATTACGAGCGCCTAAAGAGGCATCAGCATTCACCATAAATTTAGGCACTAAAAATAGACTAATGCCTTTAATACCCGCTGGAGCATCAGGTAAGCGTGCTAACACTAAATGTATGATATTTTCAGTCAGATCATGCTCACCTGAACTAATAAAAATCTTAGTTCCAGTGACTTGATAACTGCCATCTGCTTGTGGCTCAGCTTTAGTGCGTAATAGGCCGAGATCTGTGCCGGAGTGTGGCTCGGTCAAACACATGGTACCGCTCCAAATGCCCTCTACTAATTTAGGCAAATAGAGGTCTCTCATTTCCTCAGTACCATAATGCTCGATGGCGTTATAGGCGCCATGTGTCAGGCCAGGATACATACCAAATGACATATTGGTGGCGCAAATAATCTCTTCCACCATAGTGCCCACAATATTTGGCAGGCCTTGACCACCGTATTTTGGATTACTCGTTAAAGCGCCCCAGCCATTTTCACAATAAGCCTTATAAGCTTCTTTAAAGCCTTTTGGAGTCGTCACAGTTCCATTGTCAAAATGGCAACCCTCTTCATCGCCTGAACGATTTAAAGGCTGCAATACACTTTCACAAAACTTGCCAGCTTCGGTGAGAATCGTCTCTACCAGCTCATCAGTTACCTCTTCACAACCCGGTAAGGCTTGAATATCTGCTGGATTAAATAACTCACTGTAAGCAAAGCGCATATCACGTACAGGTGTTTGATAAGTCGGCATATTAATTCCTCAGCGGTTTACCAGTTTCCAACATGGTTTCCATGCGGGCTAATGTATTGCTATTGTGCAGAAGATTCATGAAAGCCTTACGTTCTAGCTGTAAGAGTTGATCTTCACTGACTTTATCCACCATGTCCGTCTCACCACCACTAAGGACATAAGCTAGCTGCTTAGAGACCACGACATCATAGGGAGTTGCTTTACCCATTGTACGGAAGTCATCAACTGCTAATTCCATTGAGGTACGAGCTGTAGGCCCTGGCAGATTGATCTCAATAGGCGCAGGTGCTTGATAACCCTCCACCATAGAAAGTGCACGTGCCTTTGCATCAGCTAATAAGCGATCACGATTCATGGTAATGGCATCATTAGGACGTAGGAATAAGTAATCCTGCGCTTCTTGAGCGGACTTAGACACAGTAGCTGTGCTGATCATCTCGAATACTTTAACAACGGGGGGTATTAAGCCACCGGGGCGTTTTTTGTTGCTTACCCAACGTTGCAGCATTTCCTTACAGCCACCCCAACCTGGAATCACACCTACCCCTACCTCGACTAAGCCCATATAGGTTTCTGCATGGGCTTGAATCGCTGAACAGTGCAATAACACTTCACAGCCGCCCCCTAAGGCCATACCTGCTGGCGCACCTACAACGGGGAAAGGAGCATATTTCATTGCCTTATAAGTATCTTGCCCATCTTTGACCATGGACTCGATTTGATCCCAAGCCGCTGTATTCGCCGCAAACAAAAGCTGACCGACATTAGCCCCTACTGAGAAATTGCTAGCTTCATTATAAATAACTAAAGCTTTATAACTCTTCGGAACCAAGTCAATCGCTTGCTTAATCATATTAAGAATCAATGGATCCATGGAGTTCATTTTGCTAGTAAATTCTAAGCAAAGTACGCCATCCCCAATATCCCATAAGCTAGCTGAAGGATTTTTAACAACTGGTTTGCTAGTACGTTTAATATCCTCTAGTAATAACACACCTTCAGCGCGTTGAACTGTCTGGTACTGGCCTGCTGTATCTAAGTATTGTAACTTGCCATCTTGCACACGATAGAAACTACCTACTTCGGCCGCTAACTTTAATAGAGGCGGCACCGCTTGGCCTTCTGCACTTAAACGATCAGCAAAAGCTTTGGCCCCTAACTGATCAATCAGCTCAAATGGACCAAATTTCCAGTTATAACCTAAGCGCATCGCTGTATCGACAGAATAAATATCATCAGCAACAGCAGGAACTAAAGATGCCGAGTAACTAAGTACTTGCGAAAGTACCTTCCATGCGTACTCACCACCTTTATCTTGATAACTGACCAGATCGGCTAGTTTGCGAGTATTACTAACACTGTCTAAACGCCCTTCTTGAGACTTGCTGTATTGGCCAGTTTGCAGATTAATCGACTCTTTGACTCGCGCGCTACCCACACGATTCACGCGATAGAACCCACCTTTGCCTTTACGCCCTGTATAGCCATCTTGAATCATTTGGGTGATGACTGGAGGAATAATGGCTTTGGCATGAAACATATCTTCTGGTGGCAAGGTGCGCTTCATGCTTTCCATTAAATGCGGCATCAAATCAATGCCAACTAGGTCAGACAAGCCAAACACCCCAGTTTTTGGAATGCCCATAGGCTTACCTACAACTGCATCAGCTTCCTCTACCGTTAAACCAAGACCCATAGCCTCTAAAATAGCGGTTTGAATCCAATAGATCCCAATGCGGTTAGCAATAAAGCCTGGGCTATCCTTACAAACAACGACACCCTTGCCCAATTTAATGTCACAGAATTGGCTCACTGTCTGTACAACTTCTGGCTTAGTTTGTGCTCCAGAAGCTACTTCCAATAAGCGCATATAGCGCGGTGGGTTGAAGAAGTGGGTGATCATAAAGTGCTCAGCAAAACTTGCTGGCAAACCTGCAACTAAATCATGCAAAGGAATAGTAGACGTATTTGACGACACCACAGCCTCAGCATGGCGCACTGCATCAATCTTCTTATAAAGATTTTGCTTTAAGTCTAAGCGCTCAATAATGGCTTCAATAATCCAATCACAATCTGCCAACAGGTTCATATGATCTTCAATATTACCTATTGTCACTAAGCGTGCATTACGCTTATGCATAAAAGCAGCCGGGTCAGCTTTTAGTAATTTTGCTACAGCTGTTTCAGCTACTATATTTCTATTGCTAGCGTCAGGCGGAACGATATCTAGCAAAACAACCGGTATACCTGCATTGGCAATATGAGCAGCAATGCCAGCTCCCATTACACCTGCACCGATGACGGCAACTTTGCGAATTTCCATTACACAGCCTCCAAGACAGTAGCGATGCCTTGGCCACCACCAATACATTGAGAGGCTAAAGCAAACTGCTTACCTTCACGTTGTAATAAAGCGGCTGCTTTACCCGTAATACGTGCACCTGTTGCGCCTAAAGGATGGCCTAAGGCAATCGCACCACCATCTATATTGATTTTGGCTAAATCTAAGCCTAAATCATGAATGCAGGCTAAGGATTGAGCAGCAAAGGCTTCATTTAATTCAATAATATCTAAATCAGCTACTGTTAAACCAGCGCGCTCTAAAGCTTTTTGGCTGGATAAAACCGGGCCAATACCCATAATTTCAGGGGCACAGCCAGAAATCGCAATACTTCTAACTTTAGCTAGAATCGGCAGGCCATGAGCTTTAGCGAAGTCTGCGCTACAAACTAAAGTCGCTGATGCGCCATCAGTTAGAGGTGATGAAGTACCTGCAGTTACACTACCATTTTCATCAAAAGCTAATTTTAAGCCACCTAAGGTCTGGAGTGTGGTCTCAGGACGAATACAACCATCTTGAGTAACCGAACCGACAGGAATAATTTCATCTACAAACTTACCTGCCTGTTGCGCAGCATAGGCTTTTTGATGGCTAGCCACCGCAAAGGCCTCTTGATCATGCCGAGAAATATTGTATTTCTTAGCTAAATTTTCAGCAGTAATGCCCATGCTCACATAAGCATTAGGATTTTGCTCATATAATCTAGGATTAGGAGATGGATTGAAACCAGCCATCGGTACGCGAGTCATTGATTCTACACCCGCACAAATAAAGGCATTACCTGCATTCATCTGAATAGCACCAGCTGCTTGGTGGATGCTTTGCATAGATGATCCACAAAAGCGATTGACTGTAGTTCCACCCACAGAGATGGGCAAGCCTGCTAACAAAACCACTAAACGAGCTACATTGAAGCCTTGCTCACCTTCAGGGAAGGCACAGCCTAAAATTAAATCCTCAATTTCTTTGCCATCAATACCCGTTTTAGCAACTAAGCCTTTAACTGCAGTTGCAGCCAAATCATCTGGCCGAACTCTTGCCTGTTCGCCTTTATTCGCTAATGTAAACGGGGTGCGTGCATAACCTGCGATCACAACTTCTTTCATTTCTACTCTCCATCCATTACTCGTAAATTAATGAGACGCCATTGGTTATAAACTTCAGCTAACGATGCCCTAGGTACTTTCTAGCCTATTTAAACACTCTGATTCGATTTTCATCAACTCATCTAGTGTCATCGCTATATCCAATTGTTGCTGCTGTAACACACGAACTTTATCTTGGACATTTTTAAGCAAAAACTGTAATTGCACAGTTTGTCCAGAACCTAGTTCCGTATTATATAAACCAATGAACTCCCTGATCTCCTCCAAGGAGAAACCTAAACGTTTACCACGCAAGATTAACTTTAAGCGAGCGTGGTCTTTATAACTATAGACGCGATTTGTACCTACGCGCTGTGGCTCTAAAAGCCCTTTATCTTCATAAAAGCGGATGGTACGAGCACTAATATGATGCTCATCAGCTAATTCAGAAATTGTCCATAGTTTTTGCTCCATAATTACCTCTTTACGTATACTAGAACAAGTTGACGTATACGTCAACAAGAATTAAATTTAAGCAATAACTTAAAAATGTTACGCTCATCAGGAAAGTAGGTCTTTTACAACAGTGTCATTTATGCTACATAGTGTTACGCAGGGTAACAGAGCTTAAAGGCGTGTTTTTAACAAACCATCAAGCCAGTTGAGAAGCCTTGAAGTGATAGAAAGATTGAGGTTTTTTCGTAAGTTAGGTTACCAAATCGAAAAAACTATCCGGATAGCAATTGTGTCTCGATAGTGTTGGCTTTATAATACAGTTCGCTGCGTTTATGCAACGGTGGAATGGGAAATTACTATGAAATTGAAAAATCTGACAATCGCCATCGCAATGGCAAGTTTAGCTG
>SSFA01000025.1 GCA_008015155.1 Thiothrix sp. | reverse complement strand
GCGGTCACGCTCCAGCAGGGAGGGCGCGAGTTTGTAATAGCGGAATCCGCCGCCGCCCGTCCAGTCCACCGCTTTACTGATGCCGCCTTGGTCGGTGCCGTCGATGACTTTTTGCAGGCGCGGGATGATGTGGGTGTGGCAGTGGTCGCCCAGTTCCACCATGATCCACTTGCGCCCCATCTTGTGCGCTACCGCCCCCGTCGTCCCGCTCCCCGCAAACGAATCCAGCACTAAGTCATTAGGAAGAGTAGCAACCATTAATATTTTTTGGATTAACTTTTCCGGTTTTGGAGTTGCAAATAGCTCTGAGGTATCAACATCGGGAAATAATTTTTTTAACTCATATTTGGCTTGTCTATTGTGTCCAGTTTCTTCGATGTTATCCCACATACTCGAAGGAGCAAGACCTTTTTGATCTTTTAAATAGGTCTTTTTAATAATACGCTTGCCATCTTTTGAAAAAACTACTTCACCTGTTTGAATCATTTCTAGTAGGGTACTTTGCTGCCATCGCCATCCGTTAGCTGGTGGCTCAATCTCATGTCCTGTCGGTGATATAACTTTATAACGAAGATTAGGGCGAGGTTTTGGCGAGGAAAGATTCCCCATAAACCATGCACCGTTTGGATCATTATCTGGATTTTTATAATGGGCATTTGCTTCATCGGTTCGTGGAAGCTGATAAGACAGCCAATTGGGTTGCTTGCTGTAAATCAAAATATGATTATGGTCTATAGAGAAAGTCTTTGCATCATTGTTTGCTGCATCAGATGATCTCCAAGTTACGTTAGCGACGAAGTTTTGGCGACCGAAGAGTTCGTCGCAGAGGACTTTGAGGTAGTGGCATTCATTGTCGTCGATGGTTATCCACAGCGAACCGTCGTCGGAAAGGAGGCGGCGGATGATTTCGAGGCGATCACGCATTAGCCCCAGCCAGATGGAATGTTCCAGCCCATCATCGTAATGCGTAAACGCGCTGCCCGTATTGTACGGCGGGTCGATGAACACGCATTTGATCTTGCCCGTGAACTCGGCTTCCAAGGCGCGTAAGGCCAGCAGGTTATCCCCGAAAATCAGGCGGTTGTCGAACTGGTCGTGGTCGGTCACGCGGGTGGCAGCGTGGTAGGATTTGGCGGGATCTTCCAGCAGGATGCGCGGTTCGAGTTTGGGGCGGTGGGATTTGCCGATCCAAGTGAGTTCGAGTTTGGGGGTCATGGTTAGCCTAGGAATGCTTTTAAATAGAGTTGTGCGCCATTCGGCACATCCTGCTTGAATGCCTTGTCGGGTGAGGTTTTACCAACTTTCTCCGCCTTCAGGGGAACTGTTGTTTTTTTGTCAAGTAACGGTTTTTTGCCACCATGAAAAATCAAGTAGCTTTCCTTCATTTCGCTGAAGTCAGCCCCATGAAATTCTTTCAGCAGCCCCAACAAATAACGTACAAATTGACGAACACTTTTGAACTGCCCCGCATAGCCAATCGGGTTACTGGATTTCAAGTCAATATACAGCACATGCAATTTATTATCTTTGAACACCAGCACCACACAATCACAGGCTCGATGGTGGTCGAACGCTCTCCCCGTTGCCAATAGCTCAGACATTTTTGCCAACTTCCCCCGCCCTTTGTCCGGCTCAAAGGCAAACCAGTCACCATTACCCGCTAATAGCGTGACTTTTTTCAGGGTTGCCAGTGTGTCGACTTCCTTAATGAGGATATTCGAGTGCTGATCACCCCGATAACTGACACAAGCCAGTGAATTACAGAGATGCTGCATGGCCTCGGATAAACTCAAAGCTCACCCCCATAGAGTATCTCGCTTTGAATGCTGTTCATTTCTTCAATGGTGGTATCAAAGGTCGTCACTTCGATACCTTGGTCAGGGTATATTTTGGCAGGAATGAGCGTATTGACTCTGGTGCGTTTGCCACGACCTTGACGAGATTCCATTTTTGAGCCAGTCATGTACAACGCCACTTTTGCAGGCGCAAGCAATTCGTCAATTTTGTAACCCTGTGCTTCCCGAACCTTTTCCGTGTGTGGTTTCCGCTGCGCCAGCATGATCATGGTGTTGAATTCCTTGATGATGTAATCGCTGTGCGTAGTGATGAAGACACTAACGCGGTGATTCACCAGTTGCGCCAGAAAGCGTGCCAAACGCCGCTGGTTGGCAGGGTGCAGGTTTAATTCCGGTTCGTCCAACATCAACATATCACCCGGCTTGGCATCGAAACGCAGCCAGTACCACAAAATCAATAAAGAACGGACAGAACTGGAAGCTTCCCCTAACCCCAGTTTCAGACGGGTATTTTTCGGCTGGAAGTAGGTAATGCCCTCTTTGCTGGTGACATAACTACCCCCAGCAATGCCCTCAAACTCAGTGAGCAGTTCAGGGTATTGTTTGGATAACTCGCCATAGTCGGCATTACTGGCGGGTAACTGGTTGATATATTCAACGTTACGCCGTACTGGCAGTGCGTAATCGTGACGGCTATACAAAGTCTCAAATACTTTGTGCGGTTTTACGCTATCTGCACCGTCTCTATGGGCTTGAGTCAGTAGCTCAACAATATTGCTTAATGCCAGATTGAGCTGCCGCCGGAAAATGGTCGCTCCTGTCCGCTCAGTGCTGGCAATGAAGGTGTTAGGTACAATGTCGGACAGGATCAATTCCAGAATCCGCTCCTCAATGAACTCAGCCAACGCGATACCTGGCAGGGAAGATTCTTGGGTGGGGGAAGCGATTTCCAGCTCAGTGGCATCAGCAAGCTTACTCATGCTAAGCAACAGATTACCCTCAGCACTGCGTAATTCCCGTTTGTAGTCTTTGTGTTGCCATGTATTACTCAACGGCATGTCGACACCTAGGTGGAAGCCCTGATAAATGTCACTTTGGGAAGCTGCCATTTCTGGAAACTGACTTTCAAAACTTTTCAATGCCTTTGCACAGAGGGTATCCCACTGATTCACAACCAAGGCTTGCAGATCAATCTTAACAATACCCTGCTGGCGTAACTCTTTTAATGGCTGTTGCAAATCTAAATCTATAAAATGCCGCCATGTTGTCAGCAGGCAGTAAATCAGGTAGGTGATGTAAGTTTTGCCAGTATTGTTTTCACCGCAAATAATGGTCAGGTTAGCAAGTTCAATCTCTGCTTGATCTATTAGCCCAAGATGGCTGACCGTAATCTTAGTCATGTAATTCGTCCTGAATTTGATTATCACATAGATTGACAACGGGTACTTTCAGCCGCCCCAGCTCAAACATAAAGCGCAGTTTAACCATGCCGCAGAACTCCGCAGCTTTGCCCAATGACAAACGATGCATTTCAAATAGCTTGACCGCCAGCAGGAAACGTAATTCTTCTTCCAAATCGTGCGGTGATTTGCCGGATGTTACCAACAGGTCAGCGGCATAGGGTATCGACAGGCTGTGCATAGCAATGTTTCCCCGTGAGTGTTGGCGTTAGTGTAGCGTAGATACCTGATACCTCAAACTATCAGGCAGCTACACCAACTCCCATTCGATAGTAAACAGAGTCCGCTCCTCCACCCGCTGCTGCAAGCTCTCTTCCAGTTCTGTAATCAACGCATTGCGCTGCTCGTCGATGTCATCTTGCCGCCGGAACAGTTCGCGGCGTGACTTGCTGCGTTTGGTTTCCAGTTCGCGCTGGCGTTTCTGCCAATGCAGCTTTTCATCCAGTGTGGGTACAATCGCAGCGGTACGGCGCACTTCATTGATTTCGCGGTCAATGTCCTTGATTTCCTGCTCCAGCCCCAGTTTAAGATCATCTGCCCAACCATCCAGCTTTTGCACTTCCTGATCGAAATAGCTCAAGTTGCGGTCATTGATTTCACGCAACAAGGCATTTTTACGTTGTGCAAGATCGTGTTGCAGCAATGGGCTGTCAGGTAAGTCTAGCGGTGTCGCCGTGACTATTGCCGGAATGCGTAACAGTTTGTCGGGATCATCCAGTGCCAACACATTGCCGTTACGGTCAACCGCCACCACCAGCAAATGTTGTTCTTCCTGTGCCAGTGCAGAAACGCTCAGTAACCGTGCTTGCAATAGGCCACTCGTACCACGCAAATTTTCCAGTGTTGCCAGCCTTGCCCCATACGCTGCGTAATCAAAACGCAAACGGGCAGGGGGCACATGGGTTTGCTTGGCTTGAGCCAGCAACCATTCAGCGAGTGGATTCCCCAAACGGTAGAGGTGCGCTTCTCCAGAACGGCGCGGCAATTCATAACGTCCGAGAGGCACTTGTCCTTGTAAGGTCGAGGTAGGCAGGCTTTGCAGATTGAAGCCGTTGTCACCATTGAATTCAGCATGGGTAGCGAGTGCGGTACGGGTCAAATCCATCAGCATCCGCTCGTAGCGGTTGAGGATAATCTGGCTGTCATCCGCGTGTTTTTTTAGTTTGGCGTGGACTTCTTCATCAAAGTTCTCCAGCAACAACTGGCGGGTTTGTGTCATCGCTTGCGTGATTTCGCCTGCCAGTTCCTGCTGGAGTGCGGCAAAGCTGCTGCGAATTTCTTCCGGTTGGCGGCAGGTTTGATAAATATGGGCAATGCGGCGCTCAAAGTCGATACCCGAACCAATTGCGCCCAACACTTCATCACTAGCACCGAAAACCCCTTCAAACAGCTGGAATTTCTGCGCCAATAATTCATACACACGCTTATCGGCTTCATTGCTTAAATCGACGAAGTTGACCACCACCACATCATGCTTTTGCCCGTAACGGTGGCAACGCCCAATGCGCTGCTCAATGCGCTGCGGATTCCACGGCAAATCGTAATTGATCACCAGTGAACAAAACTGAAGGTTGATACCCTCTGCCCCTGCTTCGGTGGCAATCATCACACTGCCTTGTTCGCGGAAGCAATCGACCAGGGCGGCACGGGTATCTGCCGTTTTCGAGCCAGTGACCTTATCCGTACCGGCATGACGTTGCACCCATGCCTTATGGATTTGCTGGGCTTGGGTGTCGCTGTTCGTACCATTGAATAGCACCAAGCCTGCACCGTAAGAGGTATCCCGTAACAGGTTTTGCAGGTAGCTTTGCGTGCGTTTGGATTCGGTAAAAATGATGGCTTTTTTTGCCGCCCCCAAGCGTTCCAGCTCCTTGAATGCCTTATCCAGTGCCAGCAACAGGGCTTGTCCCTTACTGTTATCCCGAATCTGGTCGGCCTTTTCTTTGAACAAGCGTAGCTCTTCCATTTCTTGCTGGATGGCTTCACGGACGTTGAGCGGCTTGTCGCTTATCGGGTCTTCGTCATCCCATTCCTCAGCGGTTTCATCCAGTGCCTCATAGTCGTCATCCAGCATGGCAAGATCGAGCTTGTTCGGGTCATCCAGCGTAGCCTGCAAACGGTTTGCCATCGTTTCCAATGCGCCCGCAATCGCATGGGTAGATGAGGCCAACAGTTTCCACAACACCAGTGAAATCAGTTGGCGTTGACCATCCGGCAAGGCTTGCAACTTGGGGCGGCGCAAATACTCAGCAACCAGATTGGAAAAATCCCGCTCATCCTGTGTCGGCGTGAACTCTTCCAGAATCGGAATGCGTTTGGTGTAAGGAACGTATTGCTGGACTTGTCGCCGCAGGGTTCGTTTGCAAAACGGGCTGATACGGTGACGCAAGTTTTGCAGCGTCGTTTCGCGGTTGGCTTGCCCAAACTGGCTACGGAAACTTTCTAAATCACCAAATACCCGATCATCAATCAGACTGACCAGCCCATACAGTTCCAACAGGGAGTTTTGCAATGGGGTAGCGGTCAACAGAATTTTGGAATGGACATGCGCCAATGTTTCCTTGAGAGTGCGGGCAATAACATTCCCGGTTTTGTAAACGTTGCGCAGTCGGTGGGCTTCATCCATCACCACCAAATCCCAATCCACCGCTTTTACGTCTTTAGCCTTGCTTTTGGCAAATTGGTAAGAGCCGATAATGATGTGGTCAGTATTATCAAACGGATGCCGAGCACCCGCCTTTTGCAAGGTATTGTAGCTTTTGCTTTCCAGCAGCAGACAAGGCAAGCCGAATTTGTCCTGTAACTCCTGATGCCATTGTTTGCGTAGGTTGGCAGGGACGATGATCAATATCCGGCGTTTGCGTTCAGCCCAGCGTTGTGCAATAACTAAGCCCGCTTCGATGGTTTTTCCCAAACCGACTTCATCGGCAAGGATCACGCCTTTCAATAACGGATTTTCATAGGCAAACAAGGCGGCTTCGACCTGATGCGGGTTGAGGTCGATTTGGGCATTTACCAAGGTCGGGGCAAGCGATTCGAGGGAGTTGCTGGCGGCATGGCGGGTGAGTTGCCATGCGTAGTATTGGGCTTGGTGGGGAGTTAGTTGCATAAGAGTTCTTTTATCACAAAAAAACAAAACCATTGAGATTTTAGTATAACAATATTATCTCTGTGGAATCGCCTAGCTCTCTAGTTTGGACTATGAGGTCGTCTTGATGCAAAACTACCTCATAGTCCAAATTAGAAGGTGAAAATAAAGATCGTAGGAAAAAGCTCCGCGCTTAAGTATGCTGTGCTCCATGATAGAGACGAATCACATGCCGTGCTTCAGCAAAGAATAACCAACGCTCAGCAGTTATCCCTGCAAAAGCAGCCAAGATCGCCAATACCGCCAACCAACTACCCTTCAGCCCTAAAGCTAACAACCCCACACAGAATACTGGCAAGAAAAACCCTGCCACAAACACCACGACTCTTAGCATTAACCGTAAGCGAGCCGGTGCAAAATAAGAAAACTCCTGAGTTAAAAAAGTACCTGCTGTATGCCCTGTATCTAATAAGCGCACCTGTGCACGAGTGAAACCGGTAGCAGTATTAATAGTCGGGCCTGTCACAGTTGCTATCCAAATATAGTAAATAGCTTTACTAATAGCCGCCAAAATAATTAAGGCTACTGATAAACTAGCAATAGGTATGACGGGCTTAGCATTTAAAACTAACACCAACACAAATAAAATACTGCCCGTTGCCAAACCTAATAAAATATAATTAGTTGGAGTTAATGCAGTATTCCATTGGCGAATAGTTTTCAAACAACCATAAATCATTCCGGTACTAAATAATGTAGCGAGTGCTAAAGCCAATGCGGCCAAGCCCAACACAGCGACCAAACCATTATAATCCGGCTTATCTGTATTCACCCAAACACCTAGCAGAAACAAGAGTGCCACTGGGTAAAACAGTACGGCAAATACCCCCTCACGAGCTAACCACGAGGTTTTAAAACGAAAAAATGCCCGCCAAGCATTCTTTGGATTGGCTAAATGCAAAGTTGAAGATAATAGGCCAGCAGAAATTAGCGCTAGGGATAATAAGCCACCTGTTAAGATACTACCCTTATCAAAATCAACAAAGCCTAAGAGATAAGCTAAAGCCATCAGAATAAACAAGCCATAGCCCGCGCCTGAAGCTACCGTAAAAAAGATCACTGAAAATGCTGGATGCATACCTTTTCTCCTTAGCGGGTAATTGCTTTGTTAACCCATTCTTTGACTGAGCTAATCAGTGATTTTTTACTCACGTCGTCCGTTGGAATGAGGCGAGTCACGCGTGGTGGTAAATAGCGGTTGGTCGGGTTGTAACCAAGTTCGGGCATCAAAGTATAGCCACCACGTTCGCGTACCAGTTGACTGACCTTGGACTCTGGATCATCGAAATCACCAAAATGGCGCGCATGGGCAGGGCAAGTAATCACACAGGACGGTTGACGATCATATTCATCTAAACGCTCATCATAGATGCGATCAATACATAGCGTGCATTTCTTCATCGTACCTGACGAGCGATCAAGTTCACGCGCACCATAGGGGCAAGCCCATGAGCAATAATTGCAGCCCATGCATTTATCCTGATCAATCAACACAACCCCATCTTCTTTACGTTTGTAACTCGCACCCGTGGGGCAGACATCCACACAATCAGCCTGCTCGCAGTGCATGCAAGACATGGGGAAATTAATCGTTTTATTGCGTGGATATTCACCGACTTCATAGCTACGAATGCGGTTGAACCAGACGCCACTCGGGTCTTCGCCATAGGGGCGATAATCTGTTAATGGCCCGGTTGTTCCTGAAGTATTCCACTGCTTACACGACACCGCGCAGCCATGACAACCTACGCAGACATCTAAATCAATTACTAAACCTAATTTCATGCTCAGTCCTCCTGCCCCCATTGCTGATCATGCACACTGCCGCGCTGTAAGACATCTTGCAGCGGGCGCTGTAAATTCACTGCAGTATGCGCTTGATAGCGCAGTACATCTGGCGATGGCTTAGCATTAGGCAAAGCTTTGATCACTGGGAAAATAGGCCAAGTTCCGGTTTCACCCTCAGCCGCCAGATACACTTTCACTTTCAAGTCATACCAAGCCGCTTGGCCAGTAATCGGGTCAGAATTGGTGACATTATCCAGAGCATCCTGTTTGACGGGCAGCAATTCAGAAATCAGGTGATTCATTAAGAAGCCATCATTCGATTCATTGGCCTTTTCATCCAAACCCCAACTGCCCTTTTGTTTCGCAATCGCATTCCAAGTCCAAACCGTATCGTATTGGCAGGCTTCGACTAGCTTCACTTGCACACGAATCTTGCCATGATGCGATTCCACCCAGCACCAAGCTTCATCTGGAATCCCCATTTCCGTACCGCGTTGGCGATTCATATACAGGAAGTTCTGCGCACAAATCTGCCTTAGCCAAGCATTTTGCGAATCCCAAGAGTGATACATAAACATCGGGCGCTGATTCACCGCATAGAAGGGATACTCCTCCTCATCAATCCGGCATTGCTCTAAAGGCTTGTAATAGAATGGCAGCGGATTGAAATAGGTGCTCAAGCGCTCCTTATGATGCGCTTCGGTTGGCATCGGCCCCTCGTACAAACCTTGACCAGCTAGCTTAAAGCGCTGCTGAGCTTCGGAATACAGCTCAATCACAATTTGATTCGTGGAACCAACCCAAGCCGCATGTTTAGCAAATTCCAGATAATCCTTATTCGCATGGCGATAATAGCGAATAGACTCCGGCAAATGCATTTCAAAGAAAGCCCCATGTTCGACATAGCGCTCCCATTGTTTGGGATTGGGTTTGCCACGCAAATGGACTTCATTGCCATTTTCATCCAAACGCCAACCTGCTAAGAAACCAATCCCCGGCTCGCGTTGCCAATTAATAATGAAATCTTTATAGCCTTGATATTTACGCGAACCATCGGGATTAGTGAAAGCCGGAAAACCTAAACGCCCTGCTAATTCAATCTGTACTTCCTGCCAAGATAAAACATCGCGCTCTGGCTTAATCACTGGCTGACGAATCGAATCACAAGCGGCATGTGGCTCAGAAATCGGGCGATCGAGCATGGAAATCGTGTCCCAACGCTCCAAATACGTCGTATCGGGAATAATCAAATCAGCAAAATTGACCATTTCCGAGTGGAAAGCATCCGACACGACAATAAACGGAATTTTATATTCGCCGTCCGCTTCTTGCTCACGCAGCATGTCCTGAATTTCGGCGGTATTCATGGTCGAATTCCAAGCCATATTCGCCATGAACATCATTAGTGTGTCGATTTTATAGGGATCGCCCTTGACCGCATTGGTAATCACCATATGCATGAGACCGTGATTCGACATCGGCGCATCCCAAGAATAAGCCTTGTCAATACGCTTGGCCTTACCATTGGCATCCATCACTAAATCTTCCGGCCCTGTAGGGAAGCCCAGTGGTGGCCCTTTCAGGGGGGTGTTTGGTGCACAATCTTTTGCGGGTTTAATCGCAGGTGGAATATGTTTGGGATAAGGCGGCTTGGCTAAATGTCCGCCCGGAACATCAATCGTACCCAACATAATTTGCAAGAAATGAATCGCACGGCAAGTTTGGAAACCATTGGAGTGCGCTGAAATCCCACGCATCGCATGCATCGAAACTGGCCGGCCAATAAACTTATAATGCTTACGCCCTGCCCAATCTGTCCAACCTTCCGGCACCTCAATTTCAATACTTTCTTTGAACGCCACATGCGCCATTTCTAGGGCCAAGCGTTCGATTTGCTCAGCCGGAACACCACAAATTCTGGAAGCATTTTCTGGTGCATATTGCTCATCTAAATAAGCTTCCGCAATCAGTGTCATCACTGACTTTACCGGTTTGCCATGCACTTCACCCTCGAAAAATAAAGCAGGTGTAATACTCGGGCGGGAAGCATCGGTACTCGCTTCCAGCTTCATATCCCAGACTAAAGTTTTGCCTTCGGCATCGCGTAAGAATAAACCGTGACCAACTTGATGAGGCGTATGCACCACCAATTGGGCGGCATTGGTATAGCGAATCAAAAATTCCCAATCGAATTGATCATTTTTCAGGAGCACATGCAGCATCGATAAGGCGAGCATCGCATCTGTACCCGGCTTAATCGCAACCCATTCATCCGCGATGGCTTGATAGCCTGTACGGGCTGGATTGATGCCAATAAACTTGCCACCATTACGCTTGAGCTTTTCGAGACCGATTTTGATGGGATTAGAGGCATGGTCATCCGCCACACCCCAGAGCATGAAATATTTGGTGCGCTCCCAATCGGGATCGCCGAATTCCCAGAAGGCATGCCCCATCGTGTATAAACCGCCCGCCGCCATATTCACCGAGCAGAAACCACCATGCGCTGCCCAATTCAAAGTACCAAACTGCGACGCCCAAAAACCGGTCAGCGCCTGCATCTGATCGCGCCCAGTAAAATAAGCTAATTTCAGCGGGTCCGTTTCGCGGATTTTGCGTAAACGTGCTTCAAGAATATCGAGCGCTTCCGCCATCGTAATCGCTTCAAATTCGCCTGCTCCCCGTGCGGTGCCAGGCTTGCGTAATAAGGGGGAATTGAGCTTAGCCGGGGAATTCTGCTTCATGATGCCAGCATTGCCCTTGGCACACAGCACACCTTTATTGATCGGATGATCACGATTGCCCTGAATATAGCGGACTTGATTGTCCTCAACCGTGACATGAATCCCGCAACGGCAGGCGCACATATAGCAAGTGGTTGCTTTGACTTCCTGCTGCCCGCGCCTCTCAAACTCTGGCAATGCGCTCATCTGTACCTCTGAATATAGTAATACAGTAATATACTTAAGTGCGCATCTTCGATCATCTTTCGCGCTCTAGCAACAATAATTTTTATCTATATGAATAAATTTATCTTATAAAAAAACCGGCTTTTGGCCGGTTTTTAAAACTAACTAAGCACAGTCAACTAACAAGCTTAGTGACCTTCTTCTTTCATCTTCTGCAGACGCGCTTCTGCTAACTTAGCAGAGCTACTGTCTGGAAAGAAACGCACGGTATCTTCTAAGGTACGGCGTGCATATTCCCATTGTTGCAACTCATAAAACGAGTAACCCAACTTTAGTGCAGCACCAGAAGATTTCGGGCTATCTTTGTATTGCTTTAAGACTTTCATGAACTCTTTAGAAGCACCCTCAAAATCTTTTTGCGCATACAAAGCTTCAGCTAGCCAATATTGTGCATTCGCTGCTAATTCATGCTGTGGATATTTTTCCAAGAAACTACGGAATAAAGGCACTGAATCGGCTGGCTTATTCACTAAAAGCTGATAGGCCTGATTATAGTCTGCCTTTGCTTTACGCCCATCTTCGCTAGCAGCAGTAGATACTCTAGCCGCACTCGCCGCTGGCACAGCCGCTGTAGCTGGTTTTAAGTCGGTGGTTTTCTCCGTTTCGGGCGTCCCGTAATAGTAATAGCTATCTTTACTTTTTGGATCGACTGCCGGAGCAGTAGCCGTATCTGTAGGCGTTGAAGTAGTACTACTAGCGCTAGCTGTTGCCTCAGCTGGAGTGTCCGTTGTAGTTGCTACAGCTGCAGGGCTAGTTGCTACTTCAGGGCTAGTGGTTTCTTCAGCCGTTTCTGTAGCCACAGTCGCTGCACCCGCATTTAATAAAGCAGGCGTGGAATCAGCTGGACTAGTCGTTAAAAACTCAGTTTGTGCAGGTACTAACGGGGTGGAATCGTCTGCTTTCCCCTCATCAAGCCCTACCGATGCAGGCACCTCTGGCACAACAGCTTCTTGCTCTAAGGCAGGAATATCCGTGGTGTCTGCCGTTTCCGCAGCATCCTCGACAATAATATTCACGCCGGGAATTTGTGGTTGTGTATTAGTATCCGCTTGGTTTACCTGCGCTTCTTCGTTCAGCGGAATCCCATCATCAGTCTCCGCTTGTACAGCAGCAGCTTTGACCTGCTCTTCTTCCTCAGCACGCGTTGGTGCACCATCGAGCTTATCTTTTAATAGTTCATTCTCATTGCGTAAAGCGCTCACTTCCCCTTCTAAATCATTAAGTCGCTCAAGCAACTGGACAGCCACATCATCATTGAGTGCTTGTACAGGTGGTGCGACCAGCATAACAGCTACCAGAACACCTAATAGGCTCCGGTCAAGCTTGTAACACATACCCTTTATTCTCCCACATAGATTATTTCAACTCGGCGGTTTTCACTCCATGATTTCTCACCATGCCCTAGTGAAGCAGGTACTTCTTCCCCATAGCCCACTATTTCAGCTTGCTGATTTTTCAGCCCTCGCGCCGCCATGTAGTCACGTACCGAGTAACCCCGACGTTCCGACAAGGCTACATTGTACTCGCGTGAACCGCGTTCGTCTGCATGTCCTTCAAGTCTAATCTTTAAGTTAGGATAAGCGGCCAATAAAGACGCATGCGCCTCTAGCACTGGCAAGTACTCTGCACGGATGCGAGCCTGATCATAATCGAAATAAATAATGCGTTGCGCAAGTATGCTGCCGGGGTTATTTAAATCCGCAGGAGAATAAGGGCTATTGCCTTGGCCTGCCATTCCTCCATTCCCATAACCACCTTGACCGTAGCCACCTTGGCCAGCACCACCTAATCCGTTGGGATTGAGTCCACCAGCACCATTCCCATACTGACCATTACCACCTACCCCAGCTTGGCCTTGACCAGCACCCATTTGCCCCATACCGCCCTGGCCCATTCCCCCAACACCGCCACCTAAAGCGTTAATCTCAGGAATAGAACCAGGTGGAGGTGGAGCAGTTTGGCAACCGCTTAAAATACCGACCGTTAAGACAGAAGCTAAAAAAACTTTAGGATACATTGCTATTACTCCCTCTTTCATAGCATTAATCTAAATAAGGAGACCAAGCAGGATCGCGCACATCATCGACTTGTGTGGCTAAGACCTGACGCGCCTTACCATTAGCACTAGCCACTGCTAAGACGCCTCGCCCACCCGCTTCGGTCGCATAAATGACCATTTCACCATTCGGTGCTAAGGAAGGCGACTCATCATAAGTGCCCTCAGATACCAGCTTAGAATCGCTGGAAGAGGCGTTCATTAAAGCAATTCGATTAGCGCTCCCAATATCCCGCACCATTGCCACCGTATTGCCCACGACGCTTGGCGCAGCATTGTACTCACCGGTAAACGTGAGACGTGAGCCTTCACCACCCGCTACCGTGGTACGATATAATTGCGGACTACCGCTTTGGTCGGAGGTATAAATCAAGGTATTGTTATTCGCCCAAGCAGGCTCAGTATCAATGGCTTTAGATGTAGTGATTTGCCGCAAACCACCTCCATTCGCGTCCATCAAATAAATATCTGGATTACCCTCTTGAGACAAACTCATCGCAATGAAACGTCCATCCGGTGACCAAGCAGGTGCTGAATTCATTCCCGGATGGTCTGCAAGAGCACGCTTATCACCCGAGACTAAATCTTGCACATAAATTACTGAACGATTACTTTCAAACGACACATAAGCTAAGCGATTCCCATCTGGCGACCAACTAGGCGACATCACCGGTTTGTTAGAGCGCATAATGGTACGCGGATTAAAACCATCGGCATCCGCCACAATTAGCTGATAGGTTTGGGCTTTAGCTGGGCCATTTGCAGAGACATAAGCCACTTGTGTATCAAAAGCGCCGCGTTTTCCCGTTAGACGTTCGAAAATTAAGTCTGCTGCTTTATGCCCCATCCGACGGGTATTGCTAATCTGTGCAATCCGGTAGCCTGCTGCACGTTTGCCGGTAGCCGCATTGAGAATTTCAAACTCCAAGGAACCCGCTTGCTTGCCCACAATCACATATTCAGCACCACTAGCACGTAGAGGTTCGGTTTGAAAAGGTTGCCCCATAGCTAAGGCCTGACCTGCTTTAGCCGGATCAATCAAGGTGAATAAACCAGTTCGCTGCAAATCAGCTTCAATCACGCCCGCTAAATCACCACCTTGAAAGGGTACGATCATCACCGGAATCCCGTCATTGGTGCCATCGGTAATCCGGATCACTAACTCAGCACGACTGGTCAAAGAAGCAACTAGCCCACTGACTAATACTAAGAACAGAATCAATTGGCGTTTCATAGTTATGGCTCAAAAATTAATCTTAAGTTTTGATTATAAAGCTCTGGCAAATCAGGCTCTGGAAAAGGCTCAGAACGATGCAAAGCAGCTATCAATGAGTCACAAAATTGAGGACTCCCATTACAATCCGTGACTCGCAATTCACGAATATTGCCCGGTGGTTTAACCGATAAAGAAACCGTTGCACGCATGCCAAAGGTATCAGCAGGTTGATTCCAGCGCGAACTCACCCGCCGCTTAATTTGTGCACCCCAAGCAAGCGCCGCGTTCTCAATCGCTTGTGGGCTAGGCCCCGTATTTTGCTTAGCTTCGGCTTCTTTTCTAGCTCTTTCAGCCTCCGCTTGCTTGGACTTTTCTTCAGCCTCCGCTTTTGCTTTAGCCTCAGCTGCAGCTTGTTCCCGGGCGCGTTCACTACTTTCTCGTAAACGCCGCTCTTGATCTTCACGTGTTTTAGATTCTGCTAGCTTACGCTCTTCTTCGGCTTTACGCTTGGCAGCCTCTTCAGCTTTAGCCTTATCCTCAGCTTCTTGTTTAAGCTTCTCTTGTTCAGCTTTCCATTTTTCTTGGTAAGCGGCCCGTTTTTCTGCTAATTCTTTTTCTTCTTGACGCTTTTTCTCGTCCGCTAAGCGCTTCTCCTCAGCCTCTTTTATTTTGCGCTCAATTTCAGCGGCCTCACGCTTTTCATCTTCTTCTTTTTTCTTACGTGCCTCCTCTTCCACCCGCTTAATTAAAGCTTGCTGTTCAGCATCTCGCTCAGCTTGCAGTTGTTTTTGTTTTTCAGCCCAAGCTTGCTCAGCTTTTTCGCGCTCTTCGCGTTCTTGTGCTAATTGCTTTTCTGCTTCCTCTGCTTTGCGTCGCTCACGGTCTAATTCACGTTCGGCAGCTTCTTTACGTGCTTGTTCTTCCGCTCTTTCTTGCTCACGTTTTTTTTCAGCTAAAGCTTGTTCCGCCTCATCAGCTTTACGGCGCTCTTCCGCGAGCTCCTTTTCAGCTTGCTCTTTGCGTTCACGTTCTAGTTTTAAAGCTTGTTGCCGCGCCTCGTCAGCTTGACGCTCTACTTCTAAAGCCTGCTGACGTTCACGCTCAGCTTTTCGTTCCTCGGCCTCTTGGCGTTTACGTTCGGTTTCAGCTTCTCTGCGGGCTTGCTCTAAAGCAGCCTGCTCCATTTGAGCCTGCTTTTTTTCATCCGCCAAACGCTGGCGTTCTGCTTCTTTTTCAGCTTTAGCTATAGCCGCTGCTTCAGCCAGCGCTTCTCGCCGTGCTTGTTCACGCAATTGGCGATCTTGTTCTTGCTGCTTTTGGGTAGCTGTTTGGGTTGGTTCAGATTGAGCTTTAGGCTCTTCAATCAGGTATGGAGCTTCAGTAGTAGTGGGAGTAGTTTCTGCTAAAGGCTGCAGACCTTTGACTTGCACAGCCACTGATTCTTCTGGTGGCTTAGGCTGCTTATTCAATTGAAAGCCTAGAATCAGCAGAATCAGGACAATAATATGGATAACAATTGCCCAAAACAGAGCAACCGGGTTTTTTAGCAGTTCTTTGAACATGACTTATTAATTTCTATCGTTCCTGCAAATTTAAAGCCTTCTTATTGAGGCTGGTCACTTTGGTTTAACCGGATCAGCCAATAAATTGATAGCTGTCGCCCCCGCTTTTTGGGCGGCCACCATCGCCGTCATCACATATTGGTACTCAACACCTGCATCCGCACGAATATTCACTGCTCGATTAGGTTTACCTTCTAGTTGCTGAGCCACATAAGTACTCAGTTGCTTAGAACTCAACTTGTCGCCATCTTGCAACAAGTATTGTCCTCTTTGATCAACTAAAATTATTAAAGGTTCCTGCTGATTATCAGATTGTAGAGCTGCAGCATCTGCATCGGGCGCGTCAATTGACACACCTGATTGCAGCATAGGCGCGGTGACCATAAAAATCACCAATAAAACCAACATGACATCGATATAAGGCACCACATTCATTTGTGCCATCGACTTACGACTACGTTTCATCGCCGTCCCTGTTGCGTAGCTGCATGACGCTCTAAGAGTGCAGTAAACTCTTCACGGAAATTATCGTAATTCACAGCTAAGCGATCCACATGCTCAACAAAACGGTTGTAAGCAATCACCGCAGGAATCGCCGCAAATAAACCAATAGCCGTTGCAATCAAGGCTTCAGCAATCCCTGGTGCAACCACTGCTAAAGTAGCTTGCTGCATTTTTCCTAAGGATAAGAAGGAGTTCATGATGCCCCATACCGTACCAAACAAACCTACATACGGGCTGGTTGAGCCAACGGTGGCTAGAAAAGCTAGATTTTGCTCTAAGCCATCAATTTCTTTAGAAGCCGCAACGCGCATCGCACGTTGTACTGATTCAGTCACTGGCAAGTGATGGGCATTATCCAATTGGCTAAGCCGCCGATACTCATGAAAACCATCATAGAAGATACGGGCTAGACCGGTGCGTTGTGGTGCTTTAGCCAACTCCTCATAAAGTGCCGGTAAAGAAATTCCACTCCAAAAGCGTTCTTCGAACTGTTCTGCTTGGCGACGCGCTTGCTGGAGCTTACTAGACTTTACAATAATCAAAGTCCATGAAAGCAAAGAGGCTAGCATCAGTAGCCCCATAACAATTTTGACGACTAAGCTTGCATTAAAAATTAAATGCAAAATCGATAAATCAGTGCTCACCGCTGAACTTACCTCGAATGTCTGCTGGAATAGGCTTCGGCCGGAAACTCTCGGCATCCACGCACACCACTCTGACTATGCCCGCGATTAAATGTTCACGTGCATTTTCACTTTTATGTTCGCGCCAAATGTTTTGCCGGAAATGGACACTCGTGCGCCCTAACTCATGGATGGCCGCTTCAACCTGTAATAAATCATTAAATAAGGCAGGCTTGAGATAATCAACTTGCAAGCTACGCACCACAAACACAATGCCTTGCTCATGAATCAAGTTATCTTGCTCATAACCTAAGGAGCGTAACCACTCAGTACGTGCACGCTCCATAAAGTTAATATAATTACTGTGATAGACCACTCTACCTGCATCCGTATCTTCATAATAGACACGAACGGGCAAGATAAAGCCTGGCAAATTTTTTGGAGTTTCAGTTTTCATGGCGCAAGGATAATGAAAAAGGTAGGAGCCTACCAATTAATTTATGCGCCGATTATAGACTTTGAGTTTTCACACTAGCTACGGACGAAAATCGAAGCCTAATAAACTCTTAATGCGCTGACTCAGTGTGAGCCGCTGCACCATCACTGGATTGGTATTCGGTCAAAAATTTATGTGGATTCACATAAAATACTTGATCCAACCAAAACGGTTTTTCTGGTTTTAACTCAGAAACTTGGGGGGACAAACTACGAATAGAGTAGTATAAATTTGCTGGACGTTTTGCATCTTTATTCGGCAAACCAACAGCGCCAATTTTCTCACCTGTTTTAACCCAACTACCAGGCTTGGCATCGACCTTTTCTAAGTTCGCGTAATTATGTAAACGCCACTTAGAACCCAATACTAAAACCGTATTGTTACCTTCTGGATTATTTTCGCTATACACCACCCAGCCACTTGTACTTGCAACTACAGGTGTGCCTTCACGTGCGAATATATTAATACCTTTTTGTGCGTTTTGCCCGCCTACATACCAGTAAGCAGCAGGGTTCCAATCGTAAGGTTTAGCACCTTCCACTGGCACATGGCGATCTTCGGGGATCCAATAGCCCATCATAAAGATGGTGAGTGCGCCTAAGAATAATAATGGTTTTTGCATCGCTCAGCCCTCTTGTTTTATCGCGTATGTAAGGGAACCTCCATACAAATTAAAGATAGATGTTTCATTGAAAAGTTCAGCTATTTTTTTCTTAATTTCACATAAAATTGCTAGGAAATAAACTTTCTACCGACGATTTGCGCCTAGTTAGTTAATAAATCACTAGTTTATCCTTGGAGCCCTAGCTGCTGCTGAATCGCTTGAATGGGAGCTCGTAGATTCGCTGGAGCATTATCATGCCAATCTTTCAAATACTTAGTCAGAGACTTATCTTGACTGTCGTCACCTAAATTCATGTAGTTAATGGCAGCCCAAGCCTCAGGATAGGCTGAAAATATTTTTAGCAGGTGCGAGGCAAACTTTTCATTGAGCCTGCGATTATCTGCATATGGATCAGCCTCAAGCGTAGTTTTATGTTGCTGATACCAGCTTGCAAGGTTAGGTGCAAAACTACGTTGATCTTCTTTCAACATATCCGCCAAGTATTTACGTAACTCTGGCGCATAGTCTTTCCAATTTGGATAAGGTGGATTTTTATCCCACTGATCCGCTAACTTACCTAGACTAAACAGACTAAATGCCTCACACAGCGATTCTTCAAACCATTGCTGCTTAGACAGATTATTAGGCGCTAGATCATAGTTACTCAATAAATGACAAGTTTCGTGGGAGAACTGATAGGCCAGCTGTGACCAGTAACGCCCATTAACATCTAGAAGAATAATATATTTACCTTGCTTATCACGCTCGTAGAGTGAGATAGGCCCTTTTTCCTCATTCTTGACCACAATAGGATCTAAGCGTCGATTACCAATATACGGTGCTATGGAAAGAATAGTAGAGTCTAAAACAGCTTGTACATCTTTAGGATCAGCGGCTTGCCAAGTTGGATCTACACTCACCTGAAAGGGCGGTGCTAGAGCCACCGTCCAAGCTGGAATGAAGAGCAGAAGAAGGAGTAAGAATTTAAACTTAGTAAGCATCTTTCTATTCCAAGCACTAAAGCAGTAGTTAATTGGAATAAATAGCAAACAATTATTTTCTTGAATAAGCCCGTAAGCCTAAGCTGCTCATTTTAGCAGAGTATCGGTAAAAACAGTGATGGCCTATTTTTTAAGAAAGAGTAAGTCCCACACCCCGTGACCGAGCTTTACACCACGCTGTTCAAACTTAGTTAGAGGACGAAACTCTGGTCGAGGTGAGAAGGCTTCACCACTTGGATTAAGCGTCTGAAACTCAGGGCTGGCTTGCATCACTTCAGCCATGGCTTCAGCGTAATCCTGCCAGTCGGTTGCTAAATGTAACAAGCCACCGTGTTGCAAACGAGTTGCTAACAGACTCACAAATTCTGCTTGAATAATCCGCCGCTTATTATGGCGTTTTTTATGCCAAGGATCAGGAAAATAAATTTGAACTCGGTTTAAGCTAGCTTCTGGAATACGCTGTTGAATAATTTCTACAGCATCAGTATTCATAACCCGCACATTAGTCAGCTGATGTTTTTGCACTAAATGGAGTAAATGTCCTACACCAGGCGTATGCACTTCAATCCCCAGAAAATTCCGTTCTGGCGCTGCTAAGGCCATTTCCGCCAAGCTTTCACCGTTCCCAAAACCAATTTCTAAGGTTACAGGCGCTGTATTCCCAAATAGGGCTGTAAAATCTAGCAGATCACTGGATGCTTCTATTCCAAATTGAGGCCAGCCTGTCTGCAAAGCCTGCTCTTGGCCTTTAGTCAAGCGCCCTTGTCTGAGTACAAAGCTTTTAATTTGGCGCAGGGGTTGCGGGTGATTCATGGGGTTTAGGCTTAATTCGCAAAAAAAGCGTATTATGATCTGATTCATGAGGAGCAACCAAGAAGATTTTGGCTGCTTTTCTTAGATCACTAGTAGAGATCATCTTCTTTTTTGGGGGGTAAGAAGCGATAACCTTTGCCCCAGACTGTATTTAAGTATTTTGGCAAATTCGGTTTATCCTCAATCTTTTTGCGCAAGCGATTCATATGCACATCAATGCTACGGTCTAAAGGGTGGTGGCTATTGCCACGTAAAGCCTCAGAAATCTCATCGCGTGTCACGATTTTGCCCGCATGATCAAACAGAAAACGCATCAAGCGGGTTTCAGTGGTGGTGAGCTTTATCGTCTTACCATCTCGAAAAAACAACGCATGTTCAGGATCGAAACAATAATTGTAAGAATGACTTAATTTAAGCTCAACCGGCCGTTTGTTTTTGAGTATATTTTTTAACCTCAGGAGTAATTCGGTCATATGGAATGGCTTGATTAAATAATCTTCAGCGCCTAACTGTAGACCGGCGATGCGGTCGTCAACCGCTTTCTGTGAAGACAGAATCAAGACTGGCAAAGAGGGATAATGTTTTTTTATCCATGCTAACCAATACAAGCCATTTTGCCCAGGCAATAAAATATCCATTACAATCACAGTCACGGAATTTATGCGCAAAAAATCAGCAATTTCCTCACCACTGGACAATACCGATATTGGATAACCTTGGCTTGTTAAAAACTCTTGTAGAAGCTGCTGAAGTACTGCGTCATCATCAACTAACAAGATGCTATTGCTTTCTAAATCACTAGCTGTTGCCATGAGTTTAAGCCACTAAAAATAAATTTTCTTCCAATCAACTGAATATTATTGCCAATAAATAGTAGCCTTAGGGAGTATTTTGCAACATTTGTTACAAATTAACTAAAGATTTATACTTCAATTAATGAGCTAGTTAGCAATTTTGCCCAAATTGTTATTACCACGGACAATAAAATGTGGATTAAGTAAAGATTCTTTGGTGTTGTAACGCAAAGCCTCTCCCTGTAAATCCTGCAGGGTACCACCGGCTTCTTCAACAATTATCTGTGCTGCTGCCGTATCCCATTCTGAAGTAGCACCTAGGCGGGGGTAAATATCAGCTTTGCCTTCAGCGACTAAGCAAGCTTTTAAAATGCTACCCATCGAAATCAATTCATAATGCGGCAATTGCTTAAGGAACTCAGCCAATGAATCTCCTGCATGTGAACGACTACCTACCACAGTCACCGTTTCAGACGGCTCCCGAACTTGTAAGTCTTCAGTTTCCTTTGCAGGAGAAATTAAATAAGCACCATTCCCTAAACTCGCATACCAAGTTTTATGCAAAACGGGCGCATGAACCACACCCAATACGGGTTCATGTTGATGAATAAGTGCAATTAACACACTAAATTCGCCATTCCGTTTAATAAACTCCCGAGTTCCATCCAAAGGATCAACCAACCAATAAGTGTGCCATTGACTACGTTCAGCAAAAGACAGAGCTGCTGACTCTTCGGACAGAATAGGATAGTGTGGAGTTAATACCTGTAAAGCTTCAACAATGATGTCATGCGAAGCTAGGTCAGCTGCTGTCAGAGGCGAGTGGTCGTCTTTTTGCTCTATAGTGAAATCAGCTGACTCATAAACTTGCAAAATAGCTTGGCCAGCAGCTTGAGCAATATCTACGACTGCTAAAGTGAGTTCTTCTAAATCCATAAGTGACTCATTGATAGTGGGGAAGGATGTGGATGTACTAGCACTCTAGCATAAACCATCTGTTAAGGATTTGAAGACAGCCATTTATCTGCAAGATTAGACAGCTAATCCTAGAGCCTTTAAGGTCTAGCTAAAATCATAACAAACATCAAGAGCAGCTAACTCCATGCTTATCCATGACTATGCGGCTGCGCGCCATCTAGCAGCACGTCTCGAAATGGGCGTAAACCATGAACTTTGTAAACAGCGGATTGGGCAAACTGTAGAGCAGGTTTTTCAATCCTTATGTCCACCAGCTAATTATAGCTTAAGCAGTACACCTTTAATTGCTGATTGGGAGGACATGCAGGTTTATTACAAAAGTGGGCGCGCAAAAAAAGTCGAATTAAATAAACTTGCTCGTCAAGAAGGAATCGTTTTAGGTACTTGGTGGCTCGCACAAATCCATAAAACCACTTTCCCTTTGTGGGAAAGAATGACTCTATTTTGGCACAATCACTTCACTTCTAGCCTGAATAAAATCTTATGGCCGCAATGGATGTTTAGGCAACACCAGTTAGTACGTCAACATGCTTTAGGTAATTTTGCAGAACTCTTAAAAGGGATTACTCGAGATCCAGCCATGCTGGCTTATCTAGATGGCTCCAAAAATATCGCCACTAGCCCTAACGAAAACTTTGCACGTGAGTTGCTTGAGTTATTCACCTTAGGCACAGGCCACTATACCGAACAAGATATTATTAATGTGGCACGTGCCTTCTCAGGTTGGAACTTGAATGCATTTGAAGGTGAGTTTCTTTTCAAGCCAGACTTGCATGATAACAATCAAAAACAATTTTTAGGGCGCACTGGTAATTTTGATGGTTTTGATATTATTAGCATTTTGCTTGAAGAAGAGCGCACAGCTGAGCATATTGCTGAAAAATTCTGGAAAGAATTTATTAATCATGAAGCAGCAGACCCTGCTGTTATTAAAGATTGGGGTAAAGCCTTTTATGACAGTGGCTATGAGATTAAAGCGCTCCTATTAAAGATTGTCACCAGCGCTGTCTTTTGGGACAATAATCAACGGGGTAGCTTAATAAAATCCCCTGTGGAATTTACGCTAGGTTTATTACGCGAATTACAAATCCCCTTTGATGAATACAATGCTTTAAACCGAGCCAATCGACAGCTTGGACAAATACTTTTTAACCCTCCTGATGTTAAAGGCTGGCGTGGAGGCCAGGATTGGATCACGAATACTCGCTTAATTCGGCGCTATGATTTGATTCCTAAATTGTTGGCTGAGCATGGCAAAGAAGTACAAAGTTTAGTCAGTGAGCTGCTGACTAAAACGACAGCTGTTCTGCCCCTTAATCCTCTCTCTAGATTAGGCGGTCTGTTTCAAGATGTGCTACCGCAGCTCAGTTGTACTAATGATCCTAGCACTTTAATCAATTGGTTGTTGCCGCTCAGCCCGGTAGCTGCACCTAATTGTAATCAAACCGCAGACAAGATTTTAATCACTGTCTTAAAAGACCCGACTTATCAACTTCGTTAAGAATAATAATTATGAATCGTCGTGACTTTTTAAAAGGACTAGGGTTTAGCAGTTTAAGTATGCTAGTGGCGCCTAGTTTGTGGGCGAATACCTTAAGTACCAGCGCAGGTAATCGGCGCATTGTGATTATGATCGAGTTAAAAGGTGGCAATGACGGTCTTAATACACTGATTCCTTATAGTGATAACACTTATTACAGTGCAAGACCTACCACTGCTATCGACCGTTCTAGCGTACTCACGCTGTCAGGCAAGCTGGGTTTGAATCCTGCTCTAAAAGCCTTGATGCCTGCTTGGAATGAAGGTGAACTGGCTTGGGTGCAAGGAGTAGGCTCACCTTTAGAAGATCGTTCCCACTTTGAAGCCATTGAAGTTTGGGATACTGCAGAACTGGAGGGGTTTAAAGCCAGTGATGGTTGGATAGCTCAAGCCTTTCCTACGCATCCTTTAGCCGGGGTGGCAATCGACACTAATTTTGGACCTCTGTATGGCAGTACAGTTTCAGCCTTAAGCATTTCTGATCCTCAAGATTTTGCACTGAATGGCTCTAATATCAGAGCTTTAACTTCAAACTCTCCGAATAAATCACTACAACATATCCTGAGCGTACAAGCACAAATCGATATGTTAGCTTCGACTTTAGCTGAGTATTTAACAGATATACCAGCTGCCAAAGAAAATTTTGGTGCTGGCAGCTTTGGACAAAGTTTGAACAAGGTTTATATGCTAATTGCCTCTGGTTTGAATATACCTGCCTATAAACTTAGCCTGGCTAATTTTGATACACACACGAACCATCGGGCACGCCATACCCCATTGCTGCAAAGCTTGGCACAGGGTTTAGCCAGCCTGCGTACTAACCTCATGCGGATTGGAATGTGGGATGAGGTACTGATTCTGACTTACTCAGAATTTGGGCGGCGCTTAAAAGAAAATGCAAATAAAGGTTTTGACCATGGGGCAGCTTCTGTGCAATTAGCCCTAGGCGGGCAGGTGAAAGGTGGCTTTTATGGTGAGTATCCCTCTTTAGTGGATTTAGATGAGCGCGGCGATTTGATCTACACCACTGATTTTCGCGATATTTACTCAGTTATTCGGAATAATTGGTGGAATTTGGGTGAAAAAGAGACAGGCCAACTCGCATTAATTTAATTTAGTAATTGTCCCTGACTCCTCTATACTCGGCCTAAAATTGCATGGGATAAATTAGGTCGTGTATAGCTCACAAAATAGTTTACGGACACCCTTTGACTTGGCTCAGGGATTAGCCTTTAGCGCAATAGCTTTTATCTTAAGTAGTTGTGGAGGTGGCGATTCAACAACCACTGACCAAACTGTTACACGGACGAGCGACCTGCCAAATATTATCTTTATCTTTACGGATGATCATGGCTATGCCGATTTGGGTAGCCAAGGGATTGTCAAGGATATTAAAACTCCCAACCTCGACTATTTAGCCCAAACCGGTGTACGCATGACCGCTGGTTATGCTACAGCACCACAATGTACCCCCTCGCGTGCCGCCTTAATGACCGGACGCTATCAACAAAAATTCGGGGTAGATGATAATAATTATGCTCCATTACCCCTGACTCAAGCGACCCTAGCAGAAAAATTAACTGCTGTGGGTTATAAAACGGGGATTATGGGGAAGTGGCATTTGGATATTAATGCCAGTTCAAAGCATTGGTATGATGAAGTGTATGCGCCCGGCTCTTCGATACCTTTTGATGAGCGGAATATTCCCTTCGCAGAAAAGCTCAAATATTACCCAGAAAGCCGCGGGTTCCAAGATAACTTTGTAGGTTACTCTAATAATTATCGAGCTAACTTTACTCTCTCCGGTAAATCAATTGCAGCTCAAACGATTAAAGATACGCGTTTTCGTGTTGATGTGATTAGTGACGCCGCGGTGAGCTTTATCCAGCGGCATAAAGCCGATCCGTTCTTTTTATATGTGCCCTATTACGCCCCCCACGTTCCTTTAGAGGCCAGTCAAGCGTATTTAGATTTATTTCCTGGTCCGATGCCTGAGCGCCGCCGCTATGCTTTGGCTATGTTGGCAGCGGTCGATGCAGGTGTAGGAAGAATTGTAAAAAAACTGGAAGATGATGGGATTGATGACGATACCCTGATCGTATTCATTGGAGACAATGGGGCAGCGCTTAATTTGACTAAACAAGATGTTTCACCCGTATCCGCAATCACCAACGCCAAAGGCAATTCTGTTTGGGATGGTTCTTTAAATGAACCGTTTATTGGGGAGAAAGGCATGCTCAGCGAAGGCGGGATTCGCGTACCGTTCTTAATGCGCTGGAAAGATCATCTACCTGCTGGGGTTGTCTATCAAGAGCCAGTGATCTCGATTGATGCCTCCACCACGGCTGCTGCACTCGCAGGTCTTAGCACGAGTGATTTAGACGGCATTAACTTAATGCCTTACCTTAAAGATCTTAACCAAAAACCCACGCGAGCCTTGTATTGGCGGTTTATGCAACAATCTGCCGTGCGGCAGGGCAAGTGGAAATACCTAAGAGCGGCTGATACTAGCGAATATCTGTTTGACCTCTCCAGCCCTCACCCAGAAGCAGTGAATTTACTTGCACAACACCCGGCCATTGCTCAAGCGATGCATAAGCAACTGCTGAATTGGTCAGCTACGCTTAAAACACCTGGCCTAGCTACTGGTAATCTAGTGGGTTCAGACAAGTATTGGTATGACTATTATTTTCCGCGCTAAACTACCGTTTACTGCCCAAAAAAGACCGAAAAACAAGATGAGCAAGCAAGTTGCTCAGTTTGTACTAAGCTTAAAACTATAATAACTAGCTTGTCCCTTCGTATATTCCTCTTCTCCCAGCCCCGCCGCAACGGGGCTGTATTTTTTCTGGCGGATCTTCGCCAAGCTTTAAGGAGTCAACGGGTGGGAAACCGCCTCAATCCTGTAAAAACTCAAAATCTAAAAAACATAAGTTATTGTTTTTATTTAATTTTAAATTATTTTAAAAATAGTAGCTAGATTGGCACGAATCTTCCAATATAAAGCTCGTTTTGTATGTTTTTTATTTGGAGCGAGAGATGAAAAAGACACTATTCACTTTAACTACAGCTGTTGTATTGGGTTTATCCAGTTTATATGCCTATGCTGCTGATCCTATCGTCATTAAATTCAGCCATGTGGTTGCCCCTGATACCCCTAAAGGCAAAGCAGCTGAAAAATTCAAGCAATTAGCTGAAGAAAAAACTAAAGGCGCGGTTAAAGTAGAGGTTTTCCCAAATAGTACCCTCTACAAAGATAAAGAAGAAATGGAAGCTCTGCAAATGGGGGCTGTCCAAATGTTAGCACCATCTTTAGCTAAATTTGGTCCTTTAGGTGTCAAAGAATTCGAAGCTTTCGACCTGCCTTATATTTTCCGCAACTATGACGACTTACATAAAGTAACTCAAGGCGAAGTCGGTAAAGGCTTGTTAGCCAAACTAGAAGCCAAGGGCGTCAAAGGCTTAGCTTATTGGGATAATGGTTTCAAAATTATGAGTGCTAATAAGCCACTGAAAACACCCGATGATTTCAAAGGCTTAAAAATGCGCATCCAATCATCCAAAGTCTTAGAAGCTGAAATGCGGGCATTAGGCGCTAACCCACAGGTTCTACCCTTCTCTGAGACTTATCAAGCACTGCAAACCGGTGTAGTAGATGGCACTGAAAACCCACCTTCCAATCTCTACACCCAAAAAATGCATGAGGTGCAAAAGAATGCTACTTTAACCAATCATGGTTACTTAGGCTATGCAGTGATTGCGAATAAAGCTTTTTGGGACAAGCTACCTGAAGATGTGCGTAACTCCTTAGATGAAGCCCTAAAAGAGTCAACTGATTATGCGAATCAAATTGCTAAAGAAGAAAACGATAAAGCCTTAGAAGCTGTCAAAGCGAGTGGCAAAACTGAAATTTATCAGCCAACTGAAGATGAGCTTAAAGCACTGCAAAAAGCCTTAGCACCTGTACATACTGAAATGGCCGATCGGATTGGTAAAGATTTGATTACCTCCATCTATACCGCAACAGGCTTCGATCCATCGAAATAAACTAGGCTTTTTATTAGCAGCCTACTTGTCTTGATGTAGGCTGCTTTTTTGCTGTTTGGCTGAATTCAGTACATATGCGGGAGGAGTGTATGAAGTGGCTTGACCGTCTGGAAGAAATATTCATTACCTTTCTGATTGCAGCTGCCACCTTGGTAATTTTCGTAGCGGTAGTCCATCGTTATGCATCAGGCTGGCATTTAGGAGCTTTTCAGGATTTCTTACTAAAAATTCATCTGAGTTGGGCGCAGGAACTGTGCATCATTCTCTTTGTATGGATGGCTAAATTTGGTGCAGCTTATGGAGTACGTCAGGGCATTCACGTTGGTGTAGACGTTTTAGTGAATCGTTTAAACCCTGCAAAGCGGCGCATTATTACGATTTTTGCTTTAGGTGCTTGCATTCTATTCACTGGGGTTGTGGCTATTTTGGGTGCGATGATGGTCTGGGAAAATGGCCTCGCCTACGTGCTCTTATCTAGCTTAGGTCTTGAAACGGGTGAGCATTATGAAGGCCCTACCACACCGGATTTAGAGTGGCCAACTTGGATTGTCTATCTCGCGGTACCTTTAGGCTCTTCTTTAATGTGTTTCCGCTTTATTCAAGTCTTAGTTACTTATTTACGTACCGGGGAAATGCCGCATCACGATCACGGCCATGTGGATGGCTTAGATGACGAACTTGAACCATCTGTTGTGGGGCCTAAATCATGAGCGCTTTAATTATTTTTGGCTTATTGATCATCCTCATGCTAACCGGCATGCCGATTTCGATTGCCTTAGGCTTAACAGTACTGACCTTCTTGTTCACCACGCCCGATGTACCGATTGAAGCGGTCGCCTTAAAACTATTCACTGGGATTGAAAAGTTTGAAATCATGGCGATCCCCTTTTTCATTCTAGCTGGTAATTTCCTGACTCATGGTGGGGTAGCGAGGCGGATGATTAACTTTGCCTCCTCCATGGTCGGGCATTGGTATGGTGGTTTAGGTTTAGCGGGTGTTATCGCCTGTGCTTTATTCGCGGCGGTTTCTGGTTCTAGCCCTGCTACGGTGGTGGCGATTGGCTCGATTCTATTACCTGCGATGCTCAAAGCTGGCTTCCCGAAAAACTTTGGTGCCGGTGTCATTACCACCTCCGGTGCTTTGGGGATTTTGATTCCACCTTCAATCGTCATGGTTATGTATGCCGTAGCCACAAATAGCTCTGTGGGTGCTTTGTTTATGGCAGGTGTTGTGCCAGGCTTGATGCTAGCCGGTTTCTTAGCCTTCACAACATGGTATCGCGCACGCAAATTTGATTATCCACGCCAACCCAAAGCGGATATGAAAATGCGCTGGAAAGCTTTCCGTGAATCTATTTGGGGCTTGTTGCTAATTGTTGTGGTCATGGGTGGTATCTATACCGGTATCTTCACTCCCACTGAAGCAGCAGCGATGAGTGCGGTTTATGCCTTTATTGTGGCTGTATTTGTATATAAAGACATGGGCTTAAAAGACGTACCTAAAGTTCTGCTGAACTCAGCCAGTATGTCAGCCATGTTGCTGTATATCATCACTAATGCCGTCATGTTCTCTTTCATCCTCACCAGTGAGCAAATTCCTCAAACCTTAGCGGATTGGATGCTAGCTCAAGGGATGAATGCGATTATCTTCTTATTAGCAGTGAATATTCTGCTGCTAGTAGCAGGTAACTTTATGGAACCCTCTAGCATTGTCTTGATCTTCGCACCGATTCTGTTCCCCATGGCTATGAAGCTAGGTATCGATCCTATTCACTTTGGCATCATCATGGTGGTGAATATGGAGGTAGGCATGTGCCATCCGCCAGTAGGCTTAAATCTCTATGTGGCTTCGGGTATTACCAAAATGGGTATTACTGAACTCACTATCGCGGTTTGGCCTTGGTTACTGTCCATGTTGGCTTTCTTAGTGCTGGTCACTTATGTACCTGCTATTAGCCTATGGTTCCCTAAGCTCTTAGGCGTTATGTAAACGATCTCCCGTCGGGGCATCTGTCATCCATCTTAAGATGCCCTTTTTAAACCTCGCTAAATTCCCTAATTCCCGCGCAATCGTTACACTAGGCCTACTAATTTTGGTAGAGGAAGATCGCTTAATGTACAAAGTCACCGTCCAACCTAGCGGCCAGACGTTTAATGCTGAAGAACAAGAAAATCTGCTGGATGCTGGCTTAAGACAAGGTCTTGCTCTGCCTTATAGTTGTCGAGGGGGTTCTTGCGGTTCCTGCATGGTTACACTTAAACAAGGCAGTGTCGATTATCCGCAAGGCGAGCCTCTAGCACTTTCACCCTATGATATGGAGCAAGGTCGGGCTTTACTCTGTCAGGCAGTGGCAGTTTCTGATTTAGAAATTGATTGCCCGCAAATTGGCGAGCTAGCGGATATTGAAGTGAAAACCTTACCCGTCCGTGTAGAAAAGCTTCGTAAGCTTAATCAGGATGTTATGGAAATGACCTTGAAGCTGCCAGCTACTGAACGCTTACGCTTTATGGCCGGTCAATATATTGATCTTTTACTGCGAGATGGCAAACGCCGCAGCTTTTCTATGGCGAATGCCCCCACGGGTGAGGCTTTTATTGAATTGCATATTCGTCATGTACCCAACGGCTATTTCACCTCGCATGTATTCAATGAGATGAAAGAAAAAACCTTAATGCGCATGCAGGGGCCCTTAGGTAGTTTCTATATTCGCGAACTCACACAACCGATTATTTTAGTGGGCGGCGGTACTGGCTTTGCGCCCTTAAAAAGCATGATCGAATACTTAAAGCTGAAAGGCTTCGAGCAAAACGTCTACTTATACTGGGGAGTACGCAGCAAAGAGGATTTATATATGGACTATTTGCCGCGTGACTGGATGAACCGCTACCCACAATTTAAATATATTCCTGTGCTATCCGAGCCTAAGCCTGAAGATGAATGGCAAGGTCGCACGGGGTGGGTGCATGAAGCGGTTGTGGCGGATTTTCCAGACTTGATAGCCTATCAAGTATATATGAGCGGCCCACCCCCCATGATTATTGCTGGACGCGAAGCCTTTTTAGCATGTGGTTTGCCAGCTGAGCATTTATATTCAGACTCCTTTGATTATAGTCCGGATACCTTAAAAGCCTTAGCCGAGAAACAAGCATGAGCCAAAGCTTCGAGCTGCACCCTCAGCTAGCAGCTGATACGCTATTTGTAGGGCGCTTGTCTTTATGTCGTGTACTGTTGATGAATGAAAGCCGCTATCCTTGGCTTATTTTAGTCCCAGAGCGGGCTGAGATTCGTGAGATTTACGAACTGAGCTCTAGCGAACGCCAGCAACTTTGGGAAGAGTCTGATTTAGTTAGCCGAAAACTCATGCAACTCTATCAGGCTGATAAACTGAATATGGCAGCCCTAGGCAATATGGTTCCGCAACTACACCTTCATCATATTGCTCGTTTTAAAACTGATCCAGCTTGGCCTGCACCTGTCTGGGGTAAATTTGCCGCTGAGCCTTATTCACCGAGCTTAGCGGAACAAAGAATTCAGCAAATTCAGCAAGCCTTACAGCTCTGAAAGTTTATCTATTGGGTGCGTGCCTCTAACATATCGTGAATGATGGGGTTAAGAATCAACTCCATCGCCAAAGTCATCTTCCCTCCGGGCACGACAATACTATTGCGCCGCGACATAAAAGAATCGTGGATCATCGCTAATAGATAAGGAAAATCTGTATCAAATTTCTTTGGATCGCGAAAACGAATCACCACGAAACTTTCGTCTGGTGACGGAATATCACGGGCAATAAACGGGTTAGAAGTATCGACAGTGGGTACACGCTGGAAGTTAATGTCAGTGCGCGAAAACTGCGGGGTAATATGGTTAATATAATC
This sequence comes from Thiothrix sp., assembly GCA_008015155.1. Classification (GTDB taxonomy): domain Bacteria; phylum Pseudomonadota; class Gammaproteobacteria; order Thiotrichales; family Thiotrichaceae; genus Thiolinea. Next base: position 28,884 of record SSFA01000025.1, on the reverse strand, counting down.
AGGCATGCGCCGCAAAATCGTATCTACGGTGGCCTCCGCCGTGTAGCCACGCTCGGCATGGTCGCGATGAATTTTCTGAATCCACTCCAAATTCACACTCGGCACCACGCCAATACCTAAGTCGACATATTGCGCGACATTATAGCCACCGTATTTACGCTCAGCGCTATCGTCGAGGACTAAGCCATGCAGTCCCTCATAAAATAGAATATCGGTATTTGGCTCTAAATCCTCCCAAGGCGTAAACTCCCCAGAAGCAGCCGTACAATCCACACCTTGCTGCGCTAAACGCTTAGCATGTGCCTGCGCTTCCTCATCATTATGTAAGTAATAGCGTTTTTTACCCGTTCCTGACTCAGCATAGGCTTTAAATAAGGCCTCTAGAGCATGAAAATCATTAGCCCCTGGCCCAAAATGGCTAAAATATCGCTCTTCTTTGGAGCGCAACTTAAATTCAGCACGCGTCACACTATGAAAACTGTCACCTTCAACAATCACTGCTTTGATTTTTTCGCGGCGGAAAATGCCCTCAAAGGTACGCTTGACGAAAGTCGTCCCTGCTCCGGATGAACCAGTCACTGCAATAACTGGATGCAACTTAGACATATCCACCCCTTAATCAATCAAAGTATATAGCACTCATTCTAGCCAATGCTTCCAACTAAGCAGTATATGTCTTTAAGGGTGGGAGTAGCCCTCGTCTAGAGATAGACTCAGTTATCCACAACCTAGACTCACTGACCTCTTAGTCTGTGGATAAGTCAGTTGATGATTTTTTATAATTTTACTCCAACCTCAGTATGATATAGTTTAATTTTTAGCTAAGCCTATGAAAGAGAAAAGAAATTATTAATATAACTACCTAATGAGTATGAATTGGCCATTAATAAATTTTACTTATTAGTTGTTAATAAGTGCGTAAAAAACTCGCTAACCGAGCCTAGGTTCAGTCAGTTTTAGCACGTTATTCTAGCAGCATCTAGGCAATGAATAGGCTATGATAGCCTCCCTTTGCTAAGCAGTTTTGCGGTATATTTGGTATGAAGCAATCCACTAACCCCCGTGTCGGTTTTGTCAGCCTCGGTTGTCCGAAAGCTTTGGTTGATTCCGAGCGTATTTTGACCCAGCTACGCGCGGAGGGTTATGCCATTAGTCCAACTTACAATGATGCGGACTTAGTGGTTGTGAACACCTGCGGCTTTATTGATTCGGCGATTCAAGAATCCTTAGATGCGATTGGCGAAGCGCTGGATGAAAATGGCAAAGTGATTGTCACTGGCTGTTTAGGCGCGGACTCGGAAAAAGTACTGAGCGCTTATCCGAATGTACTCGCGGTCACCGGCGCACATGCTTATGAAGCGGTGATGAATTCGGTGCATGAGCACTTGCCCCCACTACATGATCCCTATACTGATTTAGTGCCGCCCCAAGGTATTCGCCTGACGCCGCGCCATTATGCTTATTTAAAGATTTCTGAAGGCTGCAATCATCGTTGTTCCTTCTGCATTATTCCGCATTTGCGCGGTGATTTAGTCTCGCGCCCGATTGGCGATGTGATGCAGGAAGCGGAAAATTTAGTGAATGCCGGTGTGAAAGAATTACTAGTGATTTCCCAAGACACTAGTGCTTATGGGATTGATACCAAATACCGCACTGGCTTCTGGAAAGGTCGCCCGATTAAAACCCATAGCCAACAATTAGCCGAAGCCTTGGGCGAATTGGGCGTTTGGACACGTTTGCATTATGTCTACCCTTATCCGCACGTGGATAATCTGTTGCCGTTAATGGCCGAAGGCAAAATCCTGCCTTATTTAGATATTCCCTTCCAACACGCCAGCCCACGTATTTTAAAAGATATGCGCCGCCCAGCTCATGCCGAGAAAGTGTTAGAGCGCTTAAACAAGTGGCGTGATCAATGCCCCGATATTGCCGTGCGTAGTACTTTCATTGTTGGTTTCCCGGGCGAGACGGAAGAAGACTTTGAAACCTTGCTGGATTTCTTAGAAGAAGCGCAATTAGACCGTGTGGGTGCTTTTGCGTATTCACCGGTAGAAGGTGCGCCCGCGAATGAATTGGCGAATCCTGTACCTGAGGAAATCAAAGAAGAACGCTTAGAACGCTTTATGGAGCTGCAAGCTGAGATTAGTGCGAATAAACTCAGCAGTTTGATGGGTAAAACCATGCAAGTGCTGATTGATGAAGCCGGTGATGAGGTAAGTGTTGGCCGGACTTATCGGGATGCTCCAGAGATTGATGGGCAGGTGATTATTGAAGGTGTGGAATTGCCAGTGGGTGAGTTTGTGAATGTGATGATTACACACGCCGATGAGCATGATCTTTGGGGGGAGCGGGTTTAGCTTATGTTGAAAAATACCTTTGTAATTGGCGCCTTATTGATTCTTTCAATTATTACCTATTACTTGCCTGACTACTTAACTGGTACAGATGGCTCAGCTCAAACCCTAAAAACCTTGGCTTTCATTGTTTCCACCGTCAGTTTTGTGTTAGCTATTGTCGGTTTAGTACAAAAAGCCAAAGATAAAAACTAGCTCAAATCATAGCAGGGGGGGCAATCACTCCAAAAACTGCCCCCGCTCCAACCCATATTTTTTCATCTTATCCGCCAGTGTTTTGCGCGGAATATCTAAGGCTTCCATCACTAATTTAAGATTGCCGTTATAACGATTTAAGGTTTGTTCAATCAACGTTTTTTCATAACAAGCCACTTGCTCAGCCAGTGATAGGCCATCCGGTACTGCACTCGCATTCATCAAAGCGGCGAGATCATAACTATAAGCGTCCCCTAACAGTACATAGCGCTCAGCAATATTACGCAACTCGCGAATATTCCCCGGCCAGTCATGCCCGAGTAACACATGCAAGGCTTGGCTATTTAAAGGCGGAACTTCGAGTTCAGAACGCGCAGCAGCAATCAACATAAAATGCTGAAAGAGCATAGGAATATCTTCACGCCGTGCACGCAGTGGGGGTACTTCTAAGGTGACGACATTTAAGCGGTAATATAAATCACGGCGAAACTCTGCACGCTCAGCCGCTTCCTTTAAATCGATTTTAGTCGCTGCTACCACGCGAATATCGAGAGGTAATAATTGATTCGAACCTAGACGCTCAATCTGCCGCTCTTGTAAGACACGCAACAGTGGCATTTGGGTGGTCATGGGCATACTTTCGATTTCATCTAAAAACAGCGTGCCCCCATTCGCATGTTCAAACTTACCGATACGTAAGCCCTTCGCGCCCGTGAAAGCTCCTGCTTCATGCCCAAATAATTCGCTGTCGATTAAATTGGCGGGAATGGCGCCACAATTGATGGCTACATAATTATGATTGCGGCGCTTACTTTGTTCGTGCAAGGAGCGGGCGACTAATTCTTTACCTGTTCCTGTTTCGCCCCAGACTAAAACATCCGCATCGACATTCGCAATCCGGGCAATCATTTTGCGTAAGGTAATAATACTGGGCGCCTGCCCGATAATTCGTGGACCTATCAGCGTTTGCTGCTGCGCTAATTCTGCTTTTAAAGCACGATTTTCTAAAGTTAAGCGGCGCTTTTCCAAAGCACGTTTAACACTTTCAATCAGTTCGCTGGTAGCAAAGGGTTTTTCAAGTAAATCATAAGCGCCCTCACGAATCGCATTGACCGCTAAAGCGATGTCTGCATGTCCACTGATGAGAATAACTGGAAAATCAGCGTCTAGCCTATGCACTCGCTCCATTAACTCTAAGCCATCCATCTCAGGCATACGGATGTCACTAATCAGTAAGCCATCAAAATCAGCTTTTAATTGGGGCAATACTTCAGCGGCACTCGCAAAGGTCTCGACGTCAAACCCTGCCAGCATTAATGACTGCCCTACTGAATCTCGAATGATTTTCTCATCATCCACCAGCAGTAGTTTGGTCATCTTTAGTCTCCAATGAAGTTTCTACGCAAGGTAACAATAGGCTAAATATCGCACCTCCCTCTGGCGCATTTTCAGCTAATAGCTCACCTTGCATGTCTTTGGCTAAGCGATAGGAAATAGATAAACCTAAGCCCAGACCTTTGCCTAAGGCTTTCGTCGTAAAGAAAGGTTCAAATAAATGTGGCTTATCCTGCTCTTGAATACCTGCACCATTATCCCGCACTTGGATACTGACTCTATCCGCTACCCGCTGAGTGCTTAACCACACTTGTCCATTCGCTTGCTCTGTCGCTGCATCAATCGCATTACTCAGCAAATTCACTAATATTTGCTCCAGCCATACCAAGTCGGCTTTAACCCAGTCCAGCCCCTCAGCACGCTGATCGTGCAGGATTACGCTAGTCTGAGCAAGCTTAGGACGCACAATTAAAGAAGCAGAATCTAAGGCTAGTTGCAGAGGGCAGTCACTGATATTACCACTACTCTTACGAGAGAAAATCTTTAATTGGCGGGTAATAGTTGCCATCCGTTCGGTGAGCGCCGAAATTTCTTGCAAATTGGTTTTGGCAATTTCTGGGTGGCCACGCTCCAAAAATTGACTGGCATTATCTGCATAAGCACGAATAGCCCCTAACGGATTATTCAACTCGTGGTTAATTGCTGCAGATAATTGCCCCAGTGCGGCCATCTTCGTCGCTTGCACTAGACTTTCTTGAGCTAAGCGTAGTTCTCGAGTACGCTCATCAACCTTCGATTCTAAGGCTGCTAGTGCCGCTTGTTTATAGCGCTGGCGCTGTGACTGATTTTTCCATAATAAGTAGACCAATAGGCTGGTTAGCAACCAAAGGATACTGGCTAAAGTCAGAGCCATCGCTGCAGGACGCGTAACCTCTTGCCAATCTAATAAGACATAAACTTCCCAACCGGCCTCCTTCATCGTACGCTCAGCTAATAAATAATCTTTACCCTGCAAACGAGCGCGTTGATAAGGCTTAGTCTGTGGCAATAGACGAAAATCATCCAGCGGCTTTAAAGGCTCTGCTAAATAGCGCTTTACATCACGGATGGCTTGGCGGCGTAATTCAGTAAGGGGCTTGATGGTTTGAAATAACCATTGCTGTTGACTGGCTAGAAAAATAATTCCCTCTGAATCGGTCACCAAAAAATTGATAGGCTCGCCTTTCCAGAAAGACTCAATATCCGCTACATTGACTTTGACAGTCACCACCCCTAACGGCTGCCCCCTTACATCATTGACTAAGAATGCGAAGTAATAACCACGCTCATTGGAAGTAGTTCCTACTGCATAATAGCGGCCTAAGCTACCCTGTACCGCTTGCTGAAAATAAGGCCGAAAGGCGAAGTTTTTCCCAATAAAACTTTGCTCCTTACGCCAGTTACTTGCTGCAATGGTGTCACCATTAGGTCGCATCAAGTAAATATCTAAAGTACCCGCTATCTCATTGATACGCTCTAAATATTGATTGATTTTTACAGTTTCAGCTGGGTTGGCCTGATTTTGTAAATAGTTTTGAATAAAGGGTTCTTGCGCTAATAAAACAGCTAAATAACTATGCCGAGACAAAGCAGATTCCAACGAACCGGTTAGACGAGTTAAATAATTTTTTGAGCTTTCTTGTAAACGGGCTTGAGCGGAGAAACTTACTGAATAATAAACACTGGCAATTACTAAAACGGCAGACAGTATAAATAAACCTAAAATAGCTTGTTTAGAAAGCTGCCGTTGCTTAGTAAAAAACCTAAACATCCTCAAGATCAATTAAGTGTTCAAATTACGTAATTCTCGCCGTAGGATTTTACCCACATTGCTTTTCGGTAATTCATTGACAAACACGATCGATTTTGGGCGCTTATAACCCGTCAATTGATCTTTACACCAACCCATTAACTCAGCTTCGGTTAAACTAGCATCTTTCTTCACCACAAAGGCTTTCACAGCCTCACCCGCTGCACCGTCTGGCACACCAATAACGCCCGCCTCTAAGACCTTAGGATTCGCGACTAGCACATCTTCCACTTCATTTGGATAGACATTAAAACCAGACACCAAGACCATATCCTTAAGACGATCCACCAGTTTGACGTAGCCGTTTTCGTTCACAAAGCCCATATCGCCTGTACGCAACCAGCCATTAGCGTCGATAGTTTTAGCGGTATCCTCTGGCCGTTGCCAGTAGCCTTTCATAACTTGGGGGCCACGAATCCACAGCTCGCCAACTTCACCAATTCCTAAGCTTTTACCTTCGAGATCACGAATTTCGACCTCAGTCGATGAAATAGGCAAACCAATCATGCCATTGTAGGCTTTAAGATCGACTGGATTGATACAGGCTGCTGGTGAAGTTTCAGTTAAACCATAAGCTTCCAACAGTACACAGCCAGTAACTTTTTGCCACTTATCGGCTATAGCTTTTTGTACTGCCATCCCACCGCCTAGGGTAACTTTTAAACCTGAAAAGTCCACTTGCTCAAAACCTGGTGTATTCAAGAGCGCATTAAATAAAGTATTCACCCCGGTGATAAAGGAGAATTTTTCACTTTTTAATTCTTTAACAAAGGCAGGAAAGTCTCGAGGATTGGTAATTAAGATATTTTTCGCGCCTACTTTGCAGGCAAATAAAGCATTCGCGGTCAGAGCAAACACATGATAAAGCGGTAAGGCAGTGATAAAGACTTCTTTCCCCGGACTCAAATCACGGGCTGTCCACGCATCTGCTTGTAAAAGGTTCGCTAGCATATTCCGATGCGTAAGCATGGCACCTTTTGCAACCCCAGTCGTACCGCCTGTATATTGCAAAAAGGCTATATCTTCATGTTCAATCTTTTCATCTTTAAAAGGGTGATTCCTACCTTTTCGCAAAGCATCCTTAAAGCTTACGGCATTCGGTAGAGAGAAAGGCGGCACCATTTTCTTAACATGTTTGACTACAAAATTAACTAAATGGCCTTTGAGGCCAAGCATATCGCCAATACGTGTGGTAATAATGGTTTTGACTTGGGTTTCAGCTAATACTGATTGTAGAGTGGTTGCAAAATTTTCTAAAATAACAATGGCTGTTGCACCGGAATCTTGGAGCTGATGCTTTAATTCTCTATCGGTATATAAAGGATTAGTATTCACCACAATGAGGCCAGCCCGAAATGCTGCGAATAAAACAATGGGATACTGAATTAAATTGGGCATCATAATCGCGATACGATCGCCTTTTTTCAGACCGATTTCATGCCGCAAATAAGCTGCAAAATACCCTGTCAAACGTTCAGCTTCCGCGTAAGTGATACTCTTGCCTAAATTCACATAAGCGGGCAAATCGGCAAAGCGTTTAGTACTTTGCAAAAACATATCCTGTAAAGAACTGTAGACATGCGTATCAATTTCTAAAGGAACACCTTCTGGATAGTGCTGTTGCCATATTTTTTCCATGTCGCTCTCCTCCCCTACTATATATTGAAATTATGCATCAATCAGGCGAGATCATTGTAGATTTTATGCACTCAAAGGACAATTTACAGCGCAATAAAAAGGGACGAATTCTCATTATTGTTTGATGAGCACACACCCTCCTTAATTCAGCTCGTGATATCATCATTCACCCCAATTCATTTAATGCGAGGGAGCATTCAATGTCCAAATCGTCTGCCTTAATGGCGCTAAGTTTGCTGACTAGCCTAGCCTTCTTAAGTGGCTGTGCACAAAACCCAAGTACTGAGCCTGTAGCTGCCCCTATTCCAAGTGCAAAGGTCAATGCCACACCCCCTAGCACTGAAGCGGATAAAGCTAAACAAGCGATGAGCCAAGCTAAGCCTAGTTCCAGACCGGTTGGCGTCAAAACTATCAAACCAGAACCGGCTCTTAAACCGGGTCATAAGCTCAGTCCACAGGAAGTAGAAGATTTAATTCGTAAGCTTAGTGTTTGCCGCCCTTCTTAGGAAGCTCGCGCTTAATCAGGCTAGTTGATCGTTAAGCGCTAGCCTTTGCTGGCTTAGCTAAGTTTTGATCTGGCGTTTTAAATCATTATATTCTAATATAATAAAAATCAAATATAAGGAAGGTAACGATGACTCTTGATAGAATGATATTGGCTATGGCTGGGGTAATGGTACTGCTAAGCGTCTTATTAGCTGTTTATCACAATATAAATTGGCTATGGCTCACCGGTTTTGTGGGCGTCAATCTATTGCAATCTGCTTTTACCGGATTCTGCCCTGCTGCTTTGATTTTCAAAAAACTGGGGATTCAAGCAGGTTGCGCGTTTAAATAATTCTGCCTAACCAAGGCAAGACTGCCAGCTGAGTAGCTGGCAGTTAGGCTTAAAGTAACCACTCTGAAGGAATAGACTCACGAAAAGGTTGCACGCTAATCTCACGAAATTCATCACGTGAATGCCCGACTTTGCATACGACTGTTGGTGCGTCTTTACCTTTGCTATAGCGTGCTGCTAGCTGAGCAGCTAGCTGAATATCATCCTCAGTTAGATCATCACCATCTAACAAGGTAAGTGGCCCTGAGCAACTAGCGGTTTTAATCCAGATAAACTCATTCTTATAGCCTTCTAAGAAATTGGTCTCACCTTCCTCACGTGACAGGATCATTTTGAAATGTGCACGTGGACGTAGATGCCGACCAATTTTCAATAACATAATATCGTCTAGCTCATAATTACGACTGGGCCGATGCGCCCATAGATCACGCAATTTATCAGAGTAGTTCGCATCGGTTAAAAAGCAACAACCACCTGCAGGTTGAGCAAACTCATGGATACCCCATTGATTGGCTAGAGCGATTTGTGGCTTACGGCTGCGGCCACTGAATTTAAATAACTGTTCACGCTTAACCCAACCTTCGCGCTCGGCTCGGCTAGCTGGCAAGTTTTGCGCAGATAAAGGCCGTAGCAATAAGTCTTCTGCCCCCGATTCAGCTGCGACTATGGGCATGGTAAAAGCACGCTGCGACATCGGGCGTTGTCCTACCACTTCGCCAGTAACAATGAAATCAAAACCATGCTGAAGTAGCCATTCCTTAGCCTTCTTTACCATGAAGATTTTACAATCTAAACAAGGATTTAGATTAGAACCATAACCATGTTTGGGATTAAGTACTACCTCTTTATATTCTTCGACGATATCAATAATATGCAGTTTGATCCCAAGTTGCTCTGCTACCCATAAGGAATTATTGCGTTTGGGTTTATCCCGCTCTTGCTTACGAATCGCATGAGTATGACCCTCAACACAAAAACCAGTGAAAAAATTGATACCTTCTACATGCACACCCTGTTCCATCACTGCTTTCGCGGCGAGCATTGAGTCTAGCCCACCTGAAATCAGAGCCACAGCGCGCGGTTGCCTGTCCATCAGTTTTAATACCTACATTTATTTAACGGCGTGGAGTATAGCCTTTTTCAAAAAAAGACAGGGGTTTGAAATCCACTACACAACGCAAGGAAGGAATCCATTCTTTTAAATGTGTCGTGGTAAACAACCGACCCTCATGCAGTTGGTCATGCACCCCATCATGAAATAATACGACCCCGCCTTGTTTACGTGTGCAAACCTGCTCGAGTACATTGGATAGAATCTTATCACCTTGCTGGTTTTTTTCATCCCAATCAAAAGCTGAAAATTGCCAAGCAATATGCTGAAAGCCATTTTCTTTGAGGGCTTGCAAAACCTGAGGCTTTTGTTCGCGATTAAACCAACCATCCCCATAAGGCAAACGAAATAAAGGGGGCGTCGTATTCAAATAAGGATCAAGGACTTGCCGCGCCAATCGAAAATGCTCACGCATTAATGATGGAGCCACTTCTGAATAATGTAAATGCTCATAAGAATGTGACCCAATCACATGCCCTTCACGCTTAGCTTGTTGCAAAATCTGTTTACGCTGCTCACACTCCCGCATCGGTTGTAGGCAAGCTTTGGGATCATTAGCGTGTTCGGTTTGGCATTGTTTGGCAAGACTGGGGCAATCGACTTTGTTAGCAATAACAAAAAAAGTAGCGGGAATTTTTTCTTGCTTTAAAACCTTAAGTACATCAGTTGTTTGTAAAGCAGGGCCATCGTCGAAGCTTAAATGCAGGGGATACTTAGTCTGTGCATCACACTGAAAACGTGCTCGTACCGCTTCACAATCAAGGGCTTGGGCGGTTCCCATCCACAGACCTAAGCTTAGGCTTACGACTGGTACTAAAGTAAATTTCATGAAACCTTAGAATCTGCTATCAATTAAAACGCTTAGTTTAGCACTTCTAGTTTTACTTTAGCGGTACCGCGGTTAATCATACCGAGTTCTTTAGCTGCAGCACGCGATAAATCAATAATCCGTCCGTAAGCATGAAATGCCCCTCGATCATTAACCGTCACGACAACGCTGCGTTTATTACGTAAATTTGTCACCTTGAGCTTAGTTCCAAACGGTAGCAAACTATGTGCAGCTGTGAAGCCTTCATTGGTATAGCGCTGACCACTAGCAGTAAAGCGACCGTGAAATTTTTTAGCATAAAAGGAAGCCAACCCTACATAACCCTCGCTCACAGCAGCAGGTTTATTGGCATTCACTGAATGCCGAGTCGCGGCTTCATTGGTCGTGCTCATTAAAATAAGCATTGACCCCAACACTGATACGAGAACTTTCTTCATATTATTTATCCCTCTGTAAGTTGTTGCTTTCGGGCGAAAATACCATAAGTTTTTCTAAATTCACTGTTGTATTTTTGCAGTGGTAGATATACAACGCCTTTTGATCGATTTTTTAGTTCAAGAATTCAGGGAATATTTATTTATAGCTGCGCATATTGCGCAACCTGAATTAATCATGAGCTTGTTTTTTCTATAGACAGATTCTACCCTTAGACCCTTGAACTCAGCATGATGGAAAAGATCGGGGAATTTACATGCTAACTTTACGCCTCAGTGTACTTGCTGTTTGCTCAGCCTTGGTCAGTGCTTGTGGAACGGCACCTGCACCACGCAATCAGATTCCAGCAGCTGGAGAACTTACCTCAGTCCCACAAGCACAGCAACGCTATCTGGCTCAACAACAACAGCAATCCGTTAATGTGCAGCGTTATAACCAACAACAACGTTGGCAAGAACAACGTGCGCAAGAAGCTCAACGCCAAGAGGATGCTTTACGCCTATTGGCAGAGCAACGGCGCGAGCGCGAGCAACGTGCGCAGCAAGAAGCGGATGTTGCTCGCCAACAACAACTCGCTATGCAAGAACGTTCGCGAGAAATCCGTGCGCAACAACGGCAACGCATGGAGCGCGTACAGCAGCAATTTAGTACTCCACCTACGGTTAATAGCTATACACCTAATAATCGTCCAGTCGCTCAGTTTGCTGTGGGGCGCATGTATACTGGCCCTGGACGCTTTAACCGCTTACCCGATCAAGTCGCAACGACCTTACGCGCAAGTGGCATCTCTGAAGCAGGCATGGGTACTTATGTACGTCTAGCAAATGCTAGAGAACCTGCACTGCTTACCGCTAATGCAGATAATCCACAAAGCCCTGCTTCTACCATGAAACTGGTCACTACCTATGCAGCTTTGGGTATTCTTGGCCCTGACTATCGTTGGCCAACTGAAATCTATACCAATGGCAATGTCACTGGTGGCACGCTCTACGGCGATGTAATCATTCGCGGCTATGGAGATCCACAGTTTGCTGAAAATGATTTTAGGCAAATGCTCCAAGCCTTAAGGGCACGTGGTATCCGTAGCATTAAAGGCAATCTCGTTGCAGATACCGGCTTTTTTAATGTGCCTTATCAAGACCCAGGCGCATTCGATGGGAATGCGGGTGCGGCTTATAATGCACAGCCCGAAGCTATTCTGTATCAAGAGCGCGGCAGCTGCTACGAATTCCGCGACTTAAAAGGTAAGATTCAAAAAATCTGCCCCATCATGCCCGCTAATGCACAAGCTCGCCAAGCTTTAAATGTGAATCTATTCGGTAGCTTCTGGAAACTTTGGGTAGGTGAACTAGGGGGACAAATGCAAGGTACTTTCGTGCGCGCGGGCACACCGCAAAGTGCACAACTTGTCTATACCCATCGTTCACGTCCCTTGCGTGAAGTGATCATGGAAGTGAATAAAGACAGTAATAATGTCATGGCTAGACAAATTCTACTGTCGGTCGGGGCTAAGCAATTAGGTGCACCGGGCACACCACAGAAAGGCGCTCAAGCGATTGGACAATGGCTAGAATCACGTGGCTTAGCCTTCCCTGAGTTGCGCTTAGAAAATGGCTCGGGTTTAAGCCGCATTGAACAGATTACACCAAGACATATGGGTGAAATGTTAGTTGATGCTTATAACAGCCCCTACCGTGACGACTTGATGAACTCCATGGCGGTTTTGGGCGTGGATGGCACGCTTAAGAATCGTATGAAAAACTCCAGCCTTGCTGGTCGTGGGCGTTTTAAAACAGGAACTTTACGCGATGTACGGGCGCTTGCTGGTTATTTACAAGCCGCAAATGGGCAAATGTATGTCATCTCCATTCTACATAATGATCCGCGTGCACGTGCCTCTGTACGAGCTGCGCATGATGATTTAGTGGAGTGGGTGTTTGCTGGCCCGCGTAGTTTCGGCTACTAAGCTCTTAAATCTAAGGAAAGAGTCGGAACTGCAGACTCTTTCCCTCTTCCCAATTACATCCGATCTAGTACACCAATACCTAATAAACCTAAACCCGTTTTTAAGGTAGTCGCGGTTAGTTGTGCCAATTGCAAACGGCTCGCCCGCACCTCACTGGGTACATCGTCTTTTAAGATCGGACACACTTCATAAAAGCTCATGAAATGACCTGCCAGCTCATATAAATAATTACATAAATGATGTGGCTGCCCCTCACGCTCTACACTGTCAATGCTTTCATTAAATTGCAACAGTTTTAGGCCTAAGCTACGTTCACTTGGCTCAGTTAATTGAATACTCGCTTGCTCCAGCGCTCCAGCTTTTCTAAAAATGCTCTGGATACGAGCATAAGCATATTGCAAATAAGGCGCAGTATTGCCATCCAAACTCAGCATTAGATCCCAACTAAACACATAATCTGAAGTTCGATTTTTTGCTAGATCAGAATATTTAACTGCCCCAATACCCACCGTGTGCGCGATCTCCCGCCGCTCCGCTTCATTTAATTCAGGGCTTCGCTCACTGACTAATTGATAAGCACGCTCTTTCGCCTCTACCAATAAGTCCGCGAGCTTGACGGTTCCACCCGTACGGGTTTTAAAGGGTTTGCCGTCTTCGCCCAACATCGTACCAAAGGCCATATGCTCTAAGGACATAGTCTCAGGTGCAAAACCTGCCTTACGCGCTAGGGTATAGACTTGTTGGAAATGTAAGGATTGGCGCACATCGACAAAATATAAAACGCGATCCGCCTTCAGAACCTTATGGCGATAACGAATCGCCGCCAGATCAGTCGTTGCGTATAAATAGCCACCGCCGGTTTTTTGAATAATTAGAGGGGTGATCGAGCCATCTTTATTCTTAAATTCTTCCATGAAAGCACACAATGCGCCATCACTCTCGGTCAGTAACTGCTTAGCCTGCAAATCACTAACTACCTTAGCTAAATCATCATTGTAGGCGCTTTCGGCCATTACATCCTTGCGCGTGAGTGAGACATTGAGTTCTTGATAAGCTTCTTCACAATGAGTGAGAGAAATATCAATAAATTGCTGCCAGAGGGCTAAGCACTCCGCATCACCCGATTGTAATTTCACGACATAATTACGCGCACGCTCAGCAAAAGCAGGATCTGCATCGAAACGCTGTTTAGACTCACGATAGAAGCTTTCTAAATCGGCCAGCTGCATAGATAACTCGCCACCGGCTGCTTTTAAATCAGCCATATGCGCAAGTAACATACCAAACTGAGTACCCCAATCGCCCACATGATTTTGCCGAATCACATGATGCCCTTGAAACTCCAGCACACGCACGACCGCATCACCAATAATCGTAGAACGCAAATGTCCGACATGCATTTCTTTAGCCAGATTTGGACTGGAATAATCTACCACGATTGTTTGGGGTGCAACGGCATCAAGCTCAGTATTAGTCGGCAAGTTTGCAATTAGCCAAGCAGTTTTCAAATGGATATTTAAAAAGCCAGGGCCTGCAACCTCCACTTTATCGGCGATATCGCTCAAATCAGCCTGTTCTAGCACCTTGGCGGCTAAGTCGCGAGGATTCATTTTTAACTGCTTAGCAGCTGCCATCACACCATTGGCTTGATAATCACCAAATTCGGGGCGAGCGGACGGTTTAATAATAGCCGGTGTAGCCTCAGGAGCACCTGCTGCCTGTAAAGCCGCTGAGAGACGTTGCTCAAGCAGTTGACGAATATTCATAATGCGTCTTTTAAATCAAAGGAAAAGGGGGCTTATTGTAGCTTGAGCGTTTTCAGAAGCCCATCCCCTAAGAGTTTTCATTCCTTCCAAGCCTAGCTACCCCTATTCCCAGAAAAAGTAGCTTTTATCCTGAAACTACTGTGCAGTACCCCAGCCTTGGGTGCATCCTCAAAATTATAAAGAATAGATTAAGGCCAGCAGCTCAAGGATAAACACCTCATGATTAATAATGATTACAACCGTAGTTTGGGCTCTGGCTCGGTATTTCAGACCAGTAACTCACTCTCAAGCAACACTACAACTAAAAATCAGAGTAATTTATTTTTGAATAATGGGCTAAATGATTCTAAAGAGCTTAGCAATGGCATCATGAATTTAGTGCAACAGCTACTGAGTATGTTGCACAAAGGTGGGCATCCTAAACCTGATCGCACTCCGACTTTGAATCTGACGAGTGAACAAGAAACTAGCCTGAAAAACCTTTTGGGCTTTAGTAATGAAGCCGTTAGCCTAAAAGTGTTGGATAAGCAACGCGACAAAGCCTTAAGTGCTGGTGATGTGGTGGTTATATCCGGTGGAATTACCGGTGGTGAAATTACCCGTCATACCCTCACACAAAAAGATATTGACCAGCTGAATGGCAATACCAGCCTTCCACAAGATTTCATTGATAGCCGTGCCAAATGGGACGCAGCCAGCAGCAATGCCCAAAGCGTCTCTTACACTGCACAAAATAGTTGCTTTTGCCCACCGGATTATACTCGCCCCATGAATCTCACCGAGCAAAACGGCAAAATCATTGATGCCACCTATGCCGATACTGGTGAGGCTGTCCCTAGCTATATTCGTGATGGCTTGTTAACGATGAATGAGCGCTTTGATCAGCTAGAAGAAGCCTATTTGAGTGGTGCTGATCGGATTGATGTGAGCTACGACCCAAGTTTAGGTTATCCCAGCTCTGTCTATGTCGATCAAAGCTTTATGATCGCGGATGAAGAACTGAGTTATACGATCAAAGACCTTGCCGTTGCGGCAAAATAAAGGACGATTAATTGGGTTAGTACTTGGTCAAACTACCAAGTTTAATTGATTTAAAGGAGACTTAGCCCATGGTAGTAGTATCACAGCAACCTGTGTTACAAGCAGTATCCGCCTTAGCCAACCAAAATACCGCTGCAGTACAAACTAACAACGCCAATGCTACAGGCACTAGTAACGCAGCCAATGCTGCCACTACCAAGAAAGGCCTTTTCGACCGGTTAATTAGTAATTTTGAAGCTAATAATAGCTCCGCTGCACAAGCTAATGCGCCTGTGGCTCATAATGTTAATTATTTGACCCAACAATTAACTAGCCAGATTAATCAAAACACAGCAACCAATAATGGCTCGAATAATCAGAATGCGAATAGCAATCTCAACCTGACCACCAGCGTAAGCCTGAATAACTTAAATGCTAATCTGGCAAAGTGGGAAGCTTATTTAGCCGATCAAAACTATTCATTTACGCTACAACAAACGACTGGAGGTCAACGTTCTGATCCCATCAACGTTAATGTAGTTAATAGTCAAGTCAGCAGTGCTACCTATGCCAATGGTACGGCAGTCAGTGCAGAAGTGTTTAGTACGATTCCAACTATTGAGCAGATGTTCGATAACATTCGCCAAGCAACTTCTGCTAATCAACGTGCTGATGCACTTTATAACCCAAATCGAGGTTTCCCTGAGTTTGTCCTACTCAGCAACAACGAACAAACCAGCGCTGACGATGTCACTTATATTTTAAACAATGTGAGCGTCAACGCCTAACTAGTCTCTGCTTAACCAAACCACATGACCTCTAAAGACTTCCTGAGTAATGTGGTTTGGTCTTTTTGTACTCTTGTCTTTTTCTGGCTGCTAACAGCTGAGCATGTTATAAAAGCATCTCCTTGAATTCTCCTCAGCGTTAAGCTATGAAACCCTCGGGAAAAACCATTCAAATCTATTTGCCTGATGGCAATCCACGCAGTATTAAAATTGCAGATATTACCAGTCGCACAGTAGCTGCAATCCTCATTCCGCGCGCTAAATTAGAAGATGCTGCACAGCGAAATGAGTTAAACCAGGTTGGGGTTTATATTCTGTTTGGGCAGCAAGAGGGGCGCTCTTATGCTTATATCGGTGAGGCAGAAAATAGTTTAAATCGCCTCAAGCAGCACAACAGAGAAAAAGAGTTTTGGGATCATGCTTTAGTGTTTATTTCCAAAACACACTACTTCACTAAAACCCATATTAAATTTTTGGAATGTTTATGTTGTGACTTAGCAAAAAAAGCAGGTCGCTATACCCTTAATAATGGTAACAATCCACCCAAGCCACATTTATCTGAGTCAGCGGAAGCTGATTTGTATGATAATTTTGAAACTATTAAAATATTAGCAGGTACATTAGATTATCCGATTTTTGATGAATTGATTAAGCCTAAAACTAAAGAGATTATTATTTGTAAAGGGAAAGACGCGCAAGCTGAAGGTGAGTATACAGAGGAAGGTTTAGTTGTTTTTGCAAACTCGATCTGCAATTTAGAGCTTACTAAAACTGCTGGTGATTGGGCAGTTAGAGTGCGTGCTGAGCTTTTGGCAGCTGACATATTAAAACAAAAAGATAATATCTTGGTTTTTCAAAAAGATTATGTATTTACTTCACCTAGCGGAGCAGCTGCGATAGTTTTAGGACGTGCTGCTAATGGCTGGGTTGAGTGGAAATACAAAGACGGGCGCACACTCGATCAAGTGAAACGCCAGTCTCAAGTTATTGAGCAAGAACCAGAGTTAGACTAACACCACCACCAACTCCTTAGGTCCATGCACCCCATAAGCCAACACCTGCGCAATATCCGCCGAGCGCGAAGGCCCTGAAATCAAGAGCGCATTAGTCGGTAAACCTTGTTCCAGCCAGCCTTGTTCCTGCACCGCTTCAGCAAAAGTCGTATACAGCTTATCAGTATCCAAAATCGCAATATGAATCGGTGGTACGAGTGACAAAGTGCGCGGCTCATCAGGGCTTGACCACAGCATTAAAGTTCCGGTTTCTGCAATGCCGCCCAAGGTTGAAGTTAAACCCGCATCGGCTTGATAGAACAACTCTTCTTTCCAGTCTTCAATGCTGCGCTCGTAGTGCTTGAGGCTAGGGAAGCGTGCCGCGTTTTGGCTAATCGCTTGCCCCCATTCGGTAGTGAGGGATAAGAGTAGGTTGGTTAAACCCTTTTGTTGGCAAATCTCGGCGATTTTATCCAGCCAATTACTGCGATCCGCTTGATGCACTTCAGCACGTACGGCTTGCATACGCTCGGTAAAGCGGCGAATTTTTTCTGCTTTATCCCAAGCAAATACACTGAAATCCTCCCGCTCACTCACCTCCACCACGGGACGCTCGACCGCATTTAAGCGTTCAAAAATCGCGGCGCGTGCTTTACTCATGGTCGACTCCTAGGGCTTTGAGTTGTTGGTGCAGGGTTTGTTCGGCGAGTTTGGGGGCGCTGCGCACGCTGGTCCATGCGCCTAAATTATTCGGGACTAGGCCGCGTAATTGGGTCGCGGTTTTGCCGCCGAAGTTATAGACGCTTGGTGTACTCGCAGCCCATGACCAGGCTTGCCATGTTGCTGCTTCTAGGGGTTTGCGTTTCGTACCTGCATCTTGGGTGGGGGTGTTTTCGCTGTCTTTGCGTACACTATCATAACGCAAGCGATTGATAATATTCGGGATCGGAATACGCACGGGGCACACTTCGCCACAAGCTCCACATAAAGATGAGGCTTGAATCAATTCGCCATGCACACTTAAACCCGATTTTTGCGGCTCCAGAATCGTGCCAATCGGTCCCGGATAGACCGTGCCATAACTATGCCCGCCAATACGCACGTAGACCGGACAATGATTAATACACGCACCGCAACGAATGCAACGCAAGGTTGCCAAGAGCTCAGAGTCGGAGTAGATGCGCGAACGACCATTATCCAGCAGCACCAAATGCACCTCAGTGGGACCATCTTTTTCATCCGCTTTGCGTGGCCCTGAAATCATATTGAAATAAGTAGTAATCGGCTGACCCGTGGCCGAGCGCGGCAAAATGCTTAAAAGCGGCGGAATATCGCTGAGTTTTTCCACCACTTTTTCAATCCCCGTCACGGCAATATGCACAGGTGGAATCGTGGTGGACATGCGCCCATTGCCTTCATTTTCCACCAAACACAAGGTTCCGGTTTCCGCAACCGCAAAGTTGACACCGGACAAACCAACTGGAGCAGCATAAAATTTATCACGCAAAATCCGCCGCGCCGAAGCAGTCAATTCATCCACATTATCGGTGTAAGGAATATCGGGAAACTTCTCGTGGAACAGGGTGGAAATCTGCTCTTTACTCTTGTGAATAGCGGGCATAATGATGTGCGACGGGGTTTCGCCATCCAATTGAATAATGAATTCGCCCAGATCAGACTCGAGCGCTTCAATCCCACGCTCTTCCAGAAAATGGTTAAGACCCATTTCCTCCGACACCATCGATTTACCTTTAATAATCGACTTCGCGCCATGCTTTTGCATAATCGCTAGCACGATTTGATTGGCTTCGTCAGTGGTTTCTGCCCAATGCACTTGTACGCCGTTTTTGGTCAAATTGGTTTCAAGTTGCTGCAATAATTCTGGTAATTTGCTCAAAACATTCGCACGAATCGCTTGGGCTTGGGTGCGTAGCGCTTGTAAGGCGGCATCATCGGGAAACTGATTGCGCCGATTGATCATCAGCGTGTCCATCGCCTTGCGGAAGTGGGCGCGCACCTCGGATTTGCCTAAGGCTTTTTTTACATCAATGCGAAATTCGGTCGTCATGCGCTGAACCCCTCCCGACCTCCCCTTGTCAGGGGAGGAGACATGTTTGACGGAATGCTATTTGCTACTCCCTTCCCTGACAAGGGAAGGGCTGGGGATGGGTTAGACGTACGCTCCCATAAAAATTCAGCAATATGCTGCGCTTTCAAGGCTGGTTTACCTTCATGCTGGGCTTGATAAGCAAATGCACCGCTAATATTCATCAGGCAACCGCAATCTTGGCTCACCAATTGCGTCGCACCCGTCGCGCGAATATGCTGCGTTTTATCCGCCACCATTGCCGCCGAAATTTCCGGTTCTTTCACGGCGAAAGTTCCACCGAAGCCACAACATTCGGCTTTATAAGCTTGCTCTTTCACAGCGACTTGGGAAAGTTGCCCAAGTAACTGTTCAATCTTATCCGCCACACCCATTTCACGCCGCGCTGAGCAAGAAGTGTGTACCGCAACGTCCACCGGCTCGCCTAAATCCTGTAATTGCACGTTTAAGACATCCACCAAAAACTCGGTGAGTTCATACACGCGATTCGCAACACCTAAAGCTTCCGTTTCGTCGGGTTCGCCTTTGAAGAGTTCGGGGTAGTGGGTTTTCATCATGCCCGCGCAGGAGCCAGACGGAATTACAATCGGGATCGGTTTGGAGAAGAGTTTGATTTGGGCACGTGCTACTTTGCGCGCTTCGTCTCGGTAACCCGAATTCCACGCCGGTTGACCGCAGCAGGTTTGCGCTTGTGGGTAAATCACTTTCACGCCTTCACGCTGCAAGAGTTGCACCGCAGAAACACCCGCTTTGGGGTAAATCAGGTCAATCAGGCAAGTGCCAAAGAAATAAACAGAATCAGGTTTGGGCGTGCGGGTGGTTTCGCTCATGGGCTATGCTCTCACTCCTAGCAGGGTGACGATGTTAAGTAATTGGTATTACCATTTTACTGTAAAGAATCTAGCAGCTTAACACAAGTATTTCCTCGATAAATCAGCATTTTTAATGAAAAACTACCGCTTCACCAAAAATCATTCATTAATTGGTAAGACCAATATAGTTAGTATTCAGCGTTGTTAGCTTGCATTGAGTTGGTTTAGGTGATGCTGTATTGTGTTTTGCTTCAAGAGCTTGGCAGGAGGGTGAGCAGTGAGCTATGTAGTGGCGATCGGTGGCGCTAATCTCGATATTTCTGCGCAGGCTACAGCTGCGCTACTGATGCATGATTCTAATCTGGGCAGCATTAGCACCAGCTTTGGCGGGGTCGCGCGTAATATTGCCGAAAATCTTGCCCGCTTAGACCTGAATTGCCATTTGCTGAGTGCGGTGGGTGACGATGTGAATGGCTTAAGCTTGTTACAACATACCAAGCAAACTGGCGTCAATATCAAACCAGTGTTGCGCGTGGCTCAAGCACGCACTGGCATTTATGTTTCAGTCAATGATGCACAAGGTGATTTACAGCTGGCGGTGAATGATATGGCGGTGTTGGAGCAGGTGACGGCTGAGTATTTGCAAGAACACCGTGCTTTATTACAGCAAGCTGCTTTGATCGTGGCAGACACCAATCTTACAACGGATTGCTTAAATGGCTTATTCACCCAAGCCGCTCAAAAACCGCTATTTATTGATCCGGTCTCGGTGCAAAAAGCCGTTAAAATTCGCCCTCACCTAGCGAAAATTCATACCCTAAAACCCAATCGTTTAGAAGCAGAACAGTTGTCAGGCATGATGCTAAATCCTGCAACAGCGCCCGCGGTGGCCGAGTGGTTTTTACAGCAAGGGCTTCAACAGATTGTGTTGAGCCTAGGGGAAAGTGGTTTGTATTGTGCCAATCAGCAGGAACAAGGCTGGGTAAAACCGCTCGCAGTCAAAGTGCGTAACACGTCTGGGGCTGGTGATGCTGTCATGGCGGGGCTGGTGTATGGCTATTTAAGCGGCTATTCTTTACTGCAAGCGGCACAGTTTGCCCAAGGCTGTGCGGCGTTAACCGTGAGTGTGGAGCCTGCGAATTGCGCGAGTTTATCGGTGGCGGCGGTGCGGCAATTATTAGGCACTCACCACGAATCATGACTAAGGATGCTTATGAATTATCTTGATATTCACCCCGACGTTGCGGCGGCTTTAGCGGCTAATCAGCCGGTGGTCGCACTCGAATCCACCATTATTTCGCACGGCATGCCCTATCCGCAAAATGTTGAAACCGCGCTCAAAGTCGAGCAGGAAGTGCGCAAAAATGGCGCTATCCCGGCGACCATTGCGATTATCAAGGGGCGCTTAAAAGCGGGTTTAAGTCACGATGAGATCGAGCAGCTTGGTCAAGGTGGGCAGAGTATTACTAAAGTGAGCCGCCGCGATCTGCCTTTTATAGTGGCGCAAGGCAAAACGGGTGCAACGACCGTCGCTTCCACCATGATTATTGCCGCGATGGCGGGGATTCGCGTATTTGCGACCGGCGGGATTGGGGGGGTGCATCGGGGTGCGGAAACTTCATTTGATGTGTCCGCCGATTTGCAGGAATTAGCGCAAACGCCGGTGGCGGTGGTGTGTGCGGGGGCAAAGTCGATTCTGGATTTAGGTCTCACGCTGGAATATCTAGAGACGCATGGTGTGCCGGTAATTGGTTATCAAACTGAACAATTACCCGCGTTTTTCACGCGCGGCAGCCAGTTTAAAGTGGATTATCGGCTGGAGGATGCAGCGAGTATTGCACAGGTGATGCAGGCTAAATGGGCTATGCATTTAAAAGGCGGGCTAGTGATCGCTAACCCGATTCCTGAACAATACGCGATGCCAAGTTCGGCGATTGATGGCGCGATTGAACAAGCTTTAGCGGAAGCAAACGCGCAAAACATTAGCGGCAAGCAGGCTACCCCGTTTCTATTAGCCCGTGTGTGTGAACTCACTGGCGGCGATAGCTTGGCCTCGAATATTCAATTGGTGCTGAATAATGCGCGGCTGGCGAGTGCGATTGCCAAGGCGTATTGCCAATTCAATTAAGCTTCAGGCCAAGGGCGCAAAGCTTCGGCCGCAATCCATGCTTTAACCCATTCGGGTAATTCTGGCTGCCAATCGGCTTGATTCATCACCTGCAAAATTGTTTGCGTGGGTAAAATCTTGCCTTTATCCACTACCGCTGCCCGAATCAAAGCAGAGGAGTGCCACACCTCGCCAATCTGATGGGTTTGTTGGAAGTAAAACCATTTCTCATCATGCCCGAGCACGCGCGTATGCTGTTCATAACGCTGGAACGGTTTCAGGCGTTTGCGATAGCGCACACTACTACCCGCTACCACAAAGCCCCAGCGATTTTTCTGCACTTCTGCGCATAAACCAGTGCGCACCGAAAATACAAAGCGCCCAATATCAAACAGGGTCAAATGCCGCCCATTGTTCATTTCCATGAATATATCGCAGTCACCCAAAGTCACGCGCATCGGCACAATGCAGGTTTCATCTAAACTCAGCGCGGGGGCGCGTTTGGCTTTTTGTACCGCTAACCATAGACGAAAAAATGGAAACATTATGTGCCTCCGTTAGCGGGATAAATGACGCAAAGAACGTACTTTGCGCGCTTCATCGGCATCAATAGTTTTTAAGGAGTCTTCCACAAAGGCTAAATGCTGTTCTGCGGCTTGGCGGGCGCGTTCAGGGTCGCTGGCTAATACAGCTTCCATCAATTCACGATGTTGCTGACTCAAAGGATCGAACACCCGCGCTTGGGTATAGAGCTTATCGAGGTTATGCGAGATGCTGTTTTGCAGTAGCTCAAACAGGTTACGCATAATGTGTAAAGAGACGAGATTATGTGAGGCTTCCACAATGGAGAGATGAAAGGCCGCATCGGCGCAGGCTTCATCCATAGGATCAGGGCTACCATGTTGCGCAATCATGGCCTCAAAGCGTTCACGAATCTGCTGTTTGTCCTCATCCGTAGCCCGTAAGGCTGCATACCATGCTGCATTGCCTTCAATTGCATGGCGAATTTCTAAGACATCAAAGCGGTATTCGGGATTTTCACGAAATAAGGTCACGAGTGGATCGATTTGTCCTGCGGTAGCGACATCTTGAATATAAGTGCCACCACCCGCACGACTCACCAATAAACCTTTACTAATCAATTTCTGAATCGCCTCGCGCAGTGAGGGGCGCGACACGTCCAACTGTTCTGCCAATTGGCGCTCAGCAGGTAAACGATCCCCTGCTTTTAAGCCTTGAGTGGCAATCATGGTCTCGAGTTGTTCAGCAATTTGATCAGAAAGGCGGATTTTCTTCATGTACTCTGGTCTTACCAATTTTTTGATAAGACCGAGTTTAGGGGCTTTTAGCGCACCAATCAAGGAATCATCCACGTAAACACATAGGCTTGTAGCGTGGTGATAATGCCCACAATGGTGGCAAAGATCAGGCTGTGTTTTAAGGTAAAGCGGAATAAATCAGCTTCCTTACCCACCAAGCCCACTGCCGCACAAGCGACGGCAATTGATTGCGGGGAAATCATTTTGCCAGTGACGCCACCCGTGGTATTCGCCGCAACTAATAAAGTATCCGACACGCCAATTTGATGTGCAGTATTGGCTTGTAGACTGCAAAACAGCGCATTGGAAGAGGTATCGGAACCGGTCAAAAACACCCCCAACCAACCCAAGAAGGGCGAGAAGAAAGTAAACATCGCACCTGTACCCGCCAGCAATAAGGCCAAGGTAGCAGACAAACCAGAATAGTTCGCCACAAAGGCAAAGGCTAATACCATACCAATGGAATAGATCGGGCGCTTGAGTTCGCTCACGGTTTCAAAGAAGGTTTTTACCGCTTCGGCTGGGCGCATTTTCAAGACGAAAATAGTAATGATTGCAGCTAAGAGAATCGCTGTGCCAGTGGCTGAGAACCAATCAAATTTGTAGACCGCTTCATAAGGTTTCGCTTCAGCCACAATCGGTGGCATTTTCGTAACCAATTTATCTAAGTAAGGTACGGAGAACTTAAATACCCAGCTTTCTAATAAACCGTCTTTGCCGAACAGCGCTTTGAAGGGTTTTAAGCTCCAGATCGTTACCATCACGGTTAAAATCATGAAGGGCGACCATGCTTTAATGATCTCACCAGTAGTATAGGTTGGAGTTTGGGTAGCCTTGGTTTTGCTCAGTTCTTGACCTTCAAAACGGAAGATATTCTTTGGTTTCCATTTTTTCAGGAACAAGGTTAAGCACACCAAACTCACTAACGCGGAGGTAATATCCGGCAGTTCGGGGCCAATGTAGTTAGCCGTTAAGAATTGAGTGACCGCGAAGGATACGCCTGCTACTAAAATGGCAGGATAAGTTTCTTTCACACCGCGCCAGCCATCCATAATCATAATCAACCAAAACGGAACGATTACCGAAAGGAGTGGTAATTGGCGACCGGCCATTTGCCCAATGTGGAAGGGGTCTAAACCTGTGACTTGACCGGCGACGGTAATGGGAATGCCCATTGCACCGAAAGCAACAGGGGCGGTATTGGCGATCAAGCACAAACCGGCGGCATATAAAGGATTGAAGCCTAAACCGACTAAAAGAGCGGCGGTAATCGCGACTGGAGCACCGAAACCTGCTGCACCTTCTAAGAAGGCACCGAAAGAGAAACCGACTAGCAACATTTGTAAGCGTTGGTCTTCGGTAATAGACAAAACCGAGCTACGGATAATATCGAATTGCCCGGTTTTGACCGTGATTTTGTAGAGGAAAACAGCGGTAATAATGATCCACGCTATCGGCCACAAGCCATACATAAAGCCATAAGCGGCGGAGGCGAGTGCCATAGTGACCGGCATTTTATACAGCAGAATCGCCACTAAGAGCGCTAAGCCTAAGGTAATCGTGCCTGCGATATGGCCTTTCATGCGAAAGACAGCGAGTGCGACGAAGAAAAAAGCGATAGGGATAAGAGCAATTAGGGCGGATAGCCATAAATTGCCTAGCGGATCATACACTTGAGCCCAAGTTTGCATGCGACTCCTCCTAGAGCGGTGCTACTGTGGTGATGGGGATGTGCTCATTCGATTTATTGGTATTACCAATTTACCAAATTGCGGCGAATCATAGAGATATTTTCCGCAAATCGCAACAATTCGATAGCCAAATTTGCAAAAATGATTATAATTGGTCTTACCAAAAATCAAGACTATTGCTAGGAATCCATTCATGAGCCTTGCCCATCAAGCCTTTTGCCAAAACCTCCTACAAACTTTGCCAGCAGAGCGCGTATTGCAAGACGAGTTTCATCGCCTCACTTATGGTACGGATGCGAGTTTTTACCGCTTGATTCCTGAGGTGGTGGTGAAGGTGAAGGATGAGGATGAGTTGCAATTGGTGTTGCGTTTGGCGCGTGAACATCAGGTTTCAGTGACTTTTCGTGCTGCGGGAACGAGTTTGTCGGGGCAGGCGGTGACCGATTCGGTATTGGTGATGTTGGAGCTAAATAGCTGGCGCGAATTTAAGGTCTTGGAGGCGGGGGCAAAAATCAGCTTGCAACCGGGTATTATTGGCTCGCAAGCGAATCAATATCTGCTGCCATTTGGGCGCAAAATCGGCCCTGATCCGGCGACGATTAATACTTGTAAAATTGGCGGGATTGCCGCGAATAATTCTTCAGGGATGTGTTGCGGTACCGCGCAGAATAGCTATCACACTTTAAGTGGGATGCGAGTGATTTTGGCCAATGGTACGGTGATTGATACCCGCACTGACACAGGTCGGCAAATCGCACTCAATACCCAAAAGCCGCTGTTAAATGAACTCAGTAAACTTGCTGCTGAAGTCCAAGCCAATCCCGAGCTCACTGCTAAAATTCGTCATAAATACCGCCTGAAAAATACTACGGGCTACAGCATCAATTCCTTAGTCGATTACACCGACCCGCTGGAAATTCTCACTCATTTAATGATTGGTTCGGAAGGCACGCTCGGTTTTATCTCGGCGGTGCAATATCACACCGTACCCGATTACCCGAATAAAGCGACCTCCTTGGTGTTTTTCCCACATGTGGAAGCAGCTTGTTTGGCGGTCACAGCTTTAAAGCCAGCGCCCGTCGATGCAGTGGAATTGATTGATGGCGCGGGTTTGCGCTCGGTGCAAGGTAAAGCCGGTATGCCCGATGCTTTAAAAACCTTGAGCTTGGAAGCGGCGGCTTTATTGATTGATGTACGCGCCCCGAATGCGGAAGAGTTGAGTGCTAAAATCGCCGAAGTGCAAAACATACTCGCTACCCAAACCTTATTATTCCCCGCCGAATTTACCCAAGACCCCGTGCAATACGCGCAATTCTGGGGGGTGCGTAAAGGTTTATTTCCTGCGGTGGGTGCGGTGCGTCCGGTCGGAACCACGGTGATTATTGAAGATGTGGCCTTCCCGATTGAGCAATTAGCGGCAGGTGTGCGCGATTTGCAGACTATTTTTGCCAAGTACCATTACAGCGAGGCACTGATTTTCGGGCATGCGCTCGAAGGTAATTTGCACTTTGTGTTTACCCAAGATTTCAGCACGCAGTCGGAAGTGGATCGCTATTCCGGCTTTATGGACGATGTGGCGCAATTAGTCGCGGTCAAATACGGCGGTTCGCTCAAAGCCGAGCACGGTACGGGGCGCAATATGGCTCCCTTTGTGGAATTGGAATGGGGGCGCGATGCTTATGAATTAATGTGGAAAATCAAGCGCCTCTTCGACCCTGAAAACCTGCTCAATCCGGGGGTGGTGTTGAATGAAGACCCAGCCATTCATATTAAAAACCTCAAGCCGATGCCTGCCACGCATGAACTAGTGGATCGTTGTATTGAATGTGGTTTCTGTGAGCCGATTTGCCCCTCACGCAATCTGACCTTGACCCCGCGCCAACGCATTGTGGCATGGCGCGAACATGCCCGCCTCAAAACCAGCAAGGATGCAGCAGGTTTAGCGGCATGGGATAAAATCTTTGCTTATCAAGGCTTGGAAACCTGTGCGATTGACGGGCTGTGCTCCACGCGCTGTCCGGTCGGCATTAATACGGGTGAGTTGGTGCGGGCACTCAAGACTGAGCAAAACGGTGAAACTGCCAAGAAAATCGGCGCTTATGCGCAAACCCATATTGCCCCGATTACCAAAATGACGCGCTTTGGTTTAAACGCGGCTGCCTTCAAAGGCAAGGTGTTTGGCCATCAGAACTTTACGCGCCTTACCCAAGGCTTTAGCAAACTCACAGGCGACCGCTCGCCGATTTGGTATGACGCACTGCCGCGCGGTGCTAAGGCTGAAATTCCACAAGCTCAAGGCACGAATGGCAAAGCAGTGTATTTTACCGCTTGCGTGACACGCTCAATGGGTACGGCGGTCAGCGATTCTGAAACGCGCGATTTGCCGCAAGTCATGCAAAGCCTGATGCAAAAAGCAGGCTTTGAAATCATTACCCCGAAAACGGTGAGTGGCTTATGTTGCGGTTTGCCGTTTGCGAGTAAAGGCTTGCCCGAAAGTGCTGTGGCCTCGATGCGTGAGTTAGAAGCGGCACTTTGGGAAGCGAGTGAACAGGGCAAATACCCGATTGTGTGTGACACCAGCCCCTGCACCTTGCGCTTGATTGAGAGCGCGACGAAACCGATGAAGTTTTACGAAACCGCAGGCTTTATTCACGAATTTTTATTGCCGCATTTAACCCTAAAACCCCAAGCCGAACCGATTGCCCTACACATTACCTGTAGCGCGCGCAAAATGGGCTTGGATAAAACCTTACGTGAGTTAGTACGTTTATGTGCGCCGCAAGTAATTGAGCCGGAAGAAGAAGGCTGCTGCGGTTTTGGTGGTGATAAAGGCTTTATCACACCGGAGTTAAATGCAGCGGCTCTAGCGCGTTTGAAACAGCAATTGCCGGAAGCTTGTCATGAAGGGGTGAGTAATAGCCGCACCTGTGAGATTGGCTTGACCTTGCATAGTGGACGGCAGTATCGCTCGGTGGCTTATTTGGTGGAACGGTGTGTGGTTTAGAATCTAAGAATCGCTATTGTGTTGATTTTTGGATAGGAATCATTAATTCTAAAATTCAGCTGACTGAAGGTCAGTCAGTCTAAAAGGAATATACTCTTCATTGTTATTGACTTCTAATGTACCAAGTTTTGACTCAAATGTGATGTATATTGGCGGATCTATGTCTGTTGAATAAGGTTGCTTTGTCAGTTTGCTCATTATCTCAAAGGCTCTGTCTTTTGGTAGGGAATTAATGACTTTCAGGAATAGCTCTGCTGGAATATCAAATGAAACTGCATAAATAACTCCTCCTGATTCTCTTTCATTCATAAATGTGAAAGTAAGATCATCAATTCTTATGATATGATAAATAGGCTCATTATAAAAATAAAAAGGCACATTTTCATCAATACCTAATTTCTTATTAGCAAGACCATAATCTGGTTTGAAGTTGAGGGTTTCTGGCTTAGTCAATGCTTGAACTGAGATTATATTAGACCTCTTGCGAAAGTAGTTGTCCCTCTAGGTTGCGATTGACCAAACCGGCGATCAGCATCAAACGCCGCTCAAACCCACGTCGCCGTCCACGATAAATCCCTTTAAGCAGCCGGAAAACTTTCAAACGACGAATCGCATGCTCTACCTTGACTCGTACTTGAGCTAAGTGCTGATTAAAGGCTTTCTGTTCCGGTTCGAGTTCGCGCTGTCGGGGCTTTTTAAACGGCCAGACCACGCGACAGCCATCTAAT
>SSFA01000024.1 GCA_008015155.1 Thiothrix sp. | reverse complement strand
GACCGCACTTAGGTATAGCAACATCATGCTACGTTTTGGGTCAAAGTTGGCGTCTCCTCCTACTTTACCCATGCGCCGAGACAATAAAAATGTATTAGCTAGAGCAATTGCGCCGCCATATAGTGCAGGCAGTACAGCACGTTCGCCCTGTAGGTAGAAAGCGATAGCAGCACACACTACTATCAGGACGAATTGTATGGTCAGTATGTTGCGCATCTGCATCTCTGGAGGGGGAACTAGCCCCTTGATTTCCAAATCCCGGCGGGAGTATAAATATATACTAATATACGGTCAACTCTAGGTCGCAAAACCAATGACCGCCCACACACTCCATGGGTGTAGCTTACTGAAGCTGCCTACAAAAATTATGTCGACATTATCCACTAATTTACAAAAGCTGCAATGGTTATCAGCAACTTAAAACCAAATTATCGAAACTCAGTCTAAAACGCTAGTCTTGCAGTCTTTTTCTAGAAAATTTACCAAGTTAGCGGCAGTTTGAGAGAAATTGGTTACTTATAGCAGTCTATTTGGAGTAATAATCTAGGCTTGGTTAAAGTCTAAGTCTCAGAAAATTCAATCTCCTACTGGCAGACGTAGCAGTAGTTTAATTGTTCAACTGTCGACAATTAAGAAAATTAATGCTCAGGGAGTTGCACGAGGAACTTGTGCTAAATCTAGCGAAGATAAATGATTTTTGTTTTAGCAGATACAAAGCTAAGACTAAAAGTAAGCAAGAAAAGCTTAACTGGATGGCTAGCATAAAAACAACCTGCTAGAGGCGGCAGTACGACTAAAAGTAGTACTGCCAAAAACAAGGCTTAACGACCGCGCACGAAGCGGCGTACTTCAGCTAAATGACGACGGCTAACTTCTAACTGGTCACGTACTTTATCGAGAGTAATTTGTGTACGCCCTACATCAGACTTAGTCAAACCTGTGATCCGGCTTTTCGCTACCAACGCATTACGATGAATGCGAATGAAACGATCAGCCAAATCAGTTTCTAAGGACTTGAGTGACTCCTCAATAATCACTTCCCCACCATTGTGGCGAACAGTCACATATTTTTGATCTGCTTGGAAATAAACAACATCTTCAATTGGGATTAACTCCAAATTGCCACGCATCCGAGCGCAGATATGCTTACGGGATGAACGTTGCCCCCCAGTGCGTTGCTCTAACATTTCTAAGCGTTGAGCACGATTAAGCGAGCGGGCCTGTTCTAGACTTTGTAATAATTGTTCTTGTCTTATCGGTTTCATAAGATACCCTGTTGCTTTTGTTGAAAAGGCTTCTAAAGCATATTCACCATACGCTGTGGTAAATATGACGGCTGGGGGCATCTCCATTCCTGAAATATGTCTAGCAGCTTCTAGCCCGTCCATACCGGGCATCGTAATATCCATTAGCACAATATCAGGTTGAAAACGTTCCACCATCACTACAGCCTCCGCCCCGTTTTCGGCTTCAGCACAAACATCGTAATCCGCGTAACGATCAATCAAGCCTTTGATTCTTTCGCGGGCATATTCTTCGTCATCTACAACCAAAATCTTAATCGACATTATTATTACTCCTTGGGGATGGAAAAGGAGACGCGGTACTGCTGGGGAGTTTTTTGTATTTGCAGATTAGCGCGATCTCCATACGCGAGATGAAGTCGGTTTTTCATATTCTCTTGGGCAATGTGGTTACCCTTTTGATGCGAGCTAGCCCCACTAGGTGAGAGTGGATTAGTAACAGATACTGCTAAGTGGCTTCCCGCATCGTATAAACTGATTCCTAATGTGCCACCTTCTTTACGTGGTTGTATCCCATGATAAATGGCGTTTTCGACCAAGGGTTGCAAGATTAGTGGTAGAATTTGCATGTCAAACGGTAAGGTATTGCGATCCATATCCCAAACAACCGTGAGGCGACGCTTACCTAAACGTAAACCTTCCATCCGCAAATAGCGCATGGTCACATCCAACTCTTCCTGTAAGCTAATGCGATTACGTCGATCTAAAGTCGTCCGCATAATGTCAGCCAAGTCCAAAATGGCCTCCTCGGCTTGTTGTGGATCTTTATGCACTAAATGCGCTACCGTATTTAAGCTATTAAATAAAAAGTGTGGGCGCATCCGTGATTGCAAAGCCTCATATTTCGCATGCGAATCAGCCTCAACAGAAGCTTCCCACTGACCCTGTACATACAGATAACGCAGAACGACTAAACTCAGTACAACGCTAATCACAATATTTTTTAAAAAATACAGTGCTACCCCGCCCCCCAATTCATCTAAGCTATTATTTTTAATAAGAAATAAGCCAATGACTGAAGCTAGTAAAGTAAAGACCAAGACCACACTAGTAATGATAGCTGTAGCCAGCTTATTTGAGGCTGGCGTGTAAAAACGATTGATCAGACACAAGACCAAAGCTGAAGCTAAAGTGACCCACAAGATAAATAAAGCATTCAGACCTAACTTCACCAAAAACTCATTAAGATCATCTGCAGCCGCTAAAGCTAAAATAATTGCTAAAAATAGAGCTGCTGCTACGATTCGAAGTAACGGTTGAGGGCCGCAGATATTGGGTAAATAACCAAGAGTTTTGCTCATCGATAAAGACATTCTATTTTTTAGCTCTTGTCTTTTTCAGGCTCACCAAAGGTAGGTTGCCTGAAAATCCGACAGGATTAAGTTAATTGTTATTTTTATAATTTCCCAGATCGCACCTTACGATCGAGCTTTCATCTCATACTATAGCTCAGCGCCTTGCTGATTGCTGAAGGCTTTGCTCGATTCTTCCATAAGGAAAGAATAAACTTCAAGTTTTTCCGCTTAACTGATTAAAACTTAACGAAACCGCGCTCATGACAGCTCAAAATCACAACAGACCCACTTCACCTGCTACCAAAAATCAATCTTGGGGCGGACGCTTTACCGAATCCACGGATGCCTTTGTTGCCGAATTCACCGCTTCTATCCAATTTGATCAGCGCCTCTACAAGCATGATATTGCCGGATCACGTGCTCATGCCAAGATGCTGAATAAGGCTGGAATACTCTCATCCACTGATTTAGAGGCTATTTTAGCGGGTCTTGACCAAATCGAAGCTGAAATTGAGGCTGGAAATTTCGATTGGCAGATCGCTTTAGAAGATATTCATATGAATATCGAAGCACGCTTGACTGATCGCATTGGCATTGCAGGTAAGCGCTTGCATACAGGACGTTCACGCACTGACCAAGTCGCGACTGATATTCGTTTATGGCTACGCGATCAGATTGATCATATAGCCTACGAGATTCGCCGCTTACAAACAGGCTTAGGCGAGGTGGCTGAACGCGAAGCTGACACTATCCTACCCGGCTTCACCCATTTGCAAGTCGCTCAACCGATTACCTTCGGGCATCACATGCTGGCATGGTTTGAAATGCTCGAACGTGATTATGAGCGCCTCATGGATTGCCGTAAGCGTGTGAATATTATGCCCTTGGGAGCTGCTGCTTTAGCGGGTACTACTTATCCAATTGACCGCAATTACACCGCTGAGCTATTAGGTTTTGAGCGTCCAGCGCGCAATTCATTGGATGCGGTGAGTGATCGGGATTTTGCTATTGAATTTACCTCAGTCGCTGCCCTACTCCTCATGCACATGTCGCGCTTTTCGGAAGAATTGATTTTATGGACTTCAGCGCAATTTGATTTTATTCGTCTGCCCGATCGCTTTTGTACCGGCTCATCCATCATGCCGCAGAAGAAAAATCCGGATGTACCTGAATTAGTACGCGGTAAAAGCGGGCGGGTGTTTGGGCATTTAATGGGCTTACTCGCCTTAATGAAAAGCCAACCCCTCGCTTACAATAAAGATAATCAAGAAGACAAAGAGCCGCTCTTTGATACAGTTGATACGGTGTTGGGCTGCTTGCGTGCCTTTGGCGATATGATGCCGCATGTACAAACCAAACCCGAAAAAATGCGTCGTGCTGCCATGCAGGGCTTCTCGACTGCGACCGATTTAGCCGATTATCTGGTGCGTAAAGGCTTGCCCTTCCGTGATGCGCATGAGGTGGTCGGGAGCGCTGTGGGTTTGGGTGTAAAAACTGGACGTGATTTAAGCGAAATGACCTTGCAAGAGTTACAAGCTTTTTCGTCTCTGATCGAAGAGGATGTATTTAAAGTGTTGAGCTTGGAAGGCTCAGTAGCAGCACGCGATCATTTGGGTGGGACTGCGCCTAATCAGGTGAAATTACAGATTGCTAATGCTAAAAAGCTTCTAGCCTCTGATTAGACCCTTTATGCTCCTTAACAGGAGAAGTCTTGCCCTTTTGGAGAACCGCGCCATGGCCTTACCCATGCAACTCGATGAATATATCGATGGCTTTAGTCACTCTACCTTAGCGCCATGGAACAATTTGCAGCCGTGGGAAATTGCAGCACGCTCTGAGATGATTGTGCGTAGCCTACTGAGCCATCTGCCTAGTGACTATGTTGTTAATCATGAGATTGCCATCCACCCTAGTGCTCAAGTCGAGGCCGGTGCAATCTTAAAAGGGCCTTTAATCATTGGGCCGGATTGCTTCATTGCAGCAGGCGGGTATTTAAGGGGTGGTTGCTGGTTAGAAAGCGAGGTCATTATTGGACCCGGTGCTGAGCTGAAATCGTCCTTTATATTTGCAGGCAGCAAATTGGCGCATTTTAATTTTGTTGGCGATTCAGTGGTGGGCAAAGGTGTCAATCTCGAAGCAGGCAGCATTATCTGCAATTACCGCAATGAACGTGCTGACAAAACCATTTTAGTGCGTCAGGCTGGTGAGTTACACGCTACTAATGTGGAAAAATTTGGGGCGCTCTTAGGTGATCAAGTGCGTATTGGCGCTAATGCCGTAGTGGCTCCAGGTGCCTTATTGGAACAAGGCTATATCGTGCGTCGTACTCAGTTATGTGATCAGGAAATTGCTTGAACTAACGCAGTAAAGGGCTAGTTAACTTATATATTAACTAGCCCATTCACATATAAGCCCTACTCAGTCCTACTCCTTAGGCTTACGCAAAGTCATCGCCGGATTATGCGTAAAGAAGTTATAGGGCATTAGATGTACCGTTTTCCACTCGGTAGTCATCACCGGCCAGTCTTCCATGCGTGGGGTGTGATGGAAACCCGCCGTAAACCAAGTCACTACATCTTTATTGGCAATATTCCGATTGGCTTTGACCCACTCGGCTAAAGTATCGGAACCGTCACTGGCAAACGCATATTTCCCACCGGCATAACGCTGGGTTGGGTCATACAGCGTATTCCACACACTGTATTCTACGTAAGCATTGCGCTTCATCGGTGGATCATTTTCAAAATCAAAGGGGCTATACGCTACATTACCATGATGAATCATATAGCTAGGATTATGCCCAAGTGGCCCTTGCTTATTCATATTCATGACATGGAACATTTGTGGCTTGAGTGCACTGATTTTAAAGCGCCCATCCATTTCATTAGTAACAGGCGTATGGGTCAGATTCCAAAGCGAACGGCGTGGAATATCCGCGGCTGGCTCTTCTTTAGCTAAATCCATCACCATGAAGGTATTGTCTTGCCCATCAATATCAAAATCCATACGGAAATTGAAGAAGTGATCATGATTGGCGGCAACCAAATTCGGCGCGATTAGCATGCCATGTGCGGTATCCGCTTTAGCGGTGGGGTCATTCATATTAGTAGAAGCGACCCCTTTGACCGCATCTAACCCAGTTGCGCCAACCATAATGTAAATATCGCCATTTTGCCGAAAGCGATAATCAATCAAATAGTCATAGTTGCCGACTTCGGACGCGGTACGCACGACAAGCTCGGTATCCGGGCGACCTTCAGCAGGCACTGGTTTTTCCGGTGTTTGAGCAAAGACTTCAAAATGCCGCCACGCAGGATCACCAATATTGCGCTCAAATACACAAACTGCATTCGGGATTTCCAACGGATTGCCATTATCGTCATGAATGAGCGCTGGTAGGAAGGTGGCGTATTTTGGGCAATCAATCCCCGCCGTCAAAGGGCTTAAGAACAAGCCAAAACCGTATTCGCCACTATCCATATAAGTACGCCAATACCAACCTTTGCTCGGGTCCATATACGGCACAAACACCTCGGACAAATGTGCTTGGTATAAGACCGAGCGCCACTGACCATCGTCATTGACATTAATATCCGAGACCACCATACCAGGGCGTTTATCAATCCTATAACGGAATTTCCAAATATCCCAAGTAATCTCACTGCCATTAATCCTGTAATTCGGTTTGCCTTCTTGAGTAACGACTGCGGGATTGGTTTCAGGACGCAGCGGTTTACGTTTAGCAATTTCCTCTTCGGTATAGCCCCAATCATCCTTGGGCACGGGCACGACTGCATCATCTTCAATACGAACTACTTTACTTTCACGCAAATCCACTACCGCATATAAACCCTCGATGGGTTTGGCGTAGAAATTGGAGCTGGTGGTTGGTTTGATATAACAGGGCACTTTCATTAAACGCTTGCCCTTATCCTCCTCAATCATGAAATTGCCCGCGGTCAGCGGCAAGCAGAACGCCTCCTCAGATTTCACATTGCGCTTAGCTAAGGCTTTGCCAAAATCTTCATTTTTGAGTACCACATCCATCGCCGAGATAAACTCGGTGAAGGTTACCATCGTTTCTTTATCCAGCGTCTTGGCGCTTTCCACTTTTTTATTGGTTAAATCAATAATAGCTTCTTGCACACCTTTGTCGGTGGTGAATTGCGCCATCACACGGCGGGTAACGGGCGTTTTATCCGTTTTCCACTTTAAAACTGCAGCTTTATCTGGCTCAATGAGTTCAATCAGTGGATACAAACTTTTATCACTAGCAGCCCCATTTTCCTTTAACAGTGCAGTGATTTGCTTATACTCATCCGCTGTTAAACCATCTTGTGGGCTAGGGGTAGCAGCACTGTCTGCTGGTTTTGTAGCAGTCTCGGCAGGCTTAGCGGGATCAGTTTTTGCAGCATCTTTAGTAGGTGTCGGTTCGGCCTTTTTGGTTTCTGTAGTAGCAGATTCTGCCCAAACTGCTCCACCTGCTACCGCCAAAGCAATGCTAAACGCTAAAGCATTTAATACTTTCATCTAGTCTCCTCCTCTTATCCCAGCAAAGTTTAGGCTAAGGCTTTATTAATACTAATAATCTTCGGTTGAGTGACCGCCTTTAAGCCATCCACGCCAAACTCCACACCAAAGCCAGATTGCTTAATCCCACCAAACGGCACCATCGGGTGAATCGTTCCGTGCTGATTAATCCACACCGTACCGGCTTCCATACGATTCGCCACTGCACGTGCAGCTTCAGGATTGCTAGACCAGACCGACGCCCCCAAGCCCACATCCACTGCATTCGCCATCTGAATCGCCTCATCGAGATTGCTAAATTTCACAATCGGTAAGACTGGGCCAAACTGCTCCTCTTGTACGAGGCGCGCGGAATTATCAATATTGGTCACTAAGGTAATGGGGAAGAAATTGCCTGCGCGCTGCAGCGCTTCGCCGCCACTGACAAAGGTCGCACCCTGCTGTTTCGCGTCCTCTACCAAATCTACTACTTTGCCAAACTGCATCTGGTTTTGGACAGGGCCTAATACGATACCCTCTTCCAAGCCATTGCCCATTGGCATAGCAGCAGCCAGTTTATTCAGCTCATCCACTACCGCATCATGTACTGCTTCGTGCACATAGAGGCGCTTAATACAGGCACAGGTTTG
Source organism: Thiothrix sp. (assembly GCA_008015155.1). Classification (GTDB taxonomy): domain Bacteria; phylum Pseudomonadota; class Gammaproteobacteria; order Thiotrichales; family Thiotrichaceae; genus Thiolinea. The sequence continues at coordinate 178,531 of SSFA01000024.1, read as the reverse complement.
TCCCATATTCAGGAAGGCTCCCCAGAACAACCCCTGCGCAATTTTGGCGGCATCCACATCCGGCAATACGATCGCGGCATCATTGCCACCTAACTCCAAGGTGATACGCGCATAATTTTTGGCCGAGGCTTGAATAATTTTGGAGCCTGTGGACGATGAACCGGTGAACATAATCTTGTCCACACCCTGAGCTGAAGTCAGCCAACCGCCCACTTCACCCCCACCCGACACTGAGTTGAGCACGCCTGCAGGTAAAACGGTATTGAGTAGGCGCACCATCTCCAGTGTACAAATCGAGGTATATTCGGATGGCTTGATAACGACGGTATTGCCGGTGCGTAAGGAAGGCATAATCTGCCAAGTGGCAATTAATAGCGGCCAATTCCACGGGGTAATCGCAGCCACTACGCCAATGGGGGTGCGGTGTATTTCATCGCGGCGCGTGTCATCCTCAAAAGCCACTTCAACGGGTAACTCAAGACTCGCTGGTACTTGCGTCCAGCCAATACAGCCTTGAATCTCAAAGACCGAGCCGGGGCCTGCGAGTGGTTTACCCTGCTCTTGAGTCACCAGTTTGGAGAGGTAATCTAGGTTATCTTCCAAGACTTTAGCCATTTGCATTAAATAGCCTTTGCGTGCCTCATCGCTTAAGCCAGCCCATTGAGGCTGAGCCGCTTTAGCAGCCGCGACCGCTGCTTGTACTTGCTCTTGAGTGGAACTAGGCACTAAACCTAAGACTTCGCCGGTAGCAGGATTATAGGATTCAAAGGTGGATGCAGAGGTAACGGCTTGCCCATTACAGATATTAGTGTAGGTTGTGACGCTCATAAACTCCTCCTGATTATGATTGCTACCTAGCATTTCATAGCTGAGCCAGAAAATCTTGGTAAGCAGCGCCAAACTCTATGCAGTTAGCGCCAATCCTTAGGAAGCGTTTTGTAACAGATACTGTTTAGGAGAGACTCCGTAGTGCTTTTTAAATAAGCGATTCAGCGTAGACACATCACCAAACCCATGCTCATAAGCCAGGGCAGCAATATGCAGTTTATCACCTTGGCGCTGGATGAGCTCAAGGCGCTTAGCAAAGCGTTGCAGGCGAATTTGTTGAATCATCTCCGTACATTGCAAGCCCGCTTCGGCCAATAAGCGTTGAATACTGCGCGTGGATAAACCCGATAATTCTGCCAAACGCCCGACATTAAACCCATCCTCTAGAGCATGTGCATGCAAAATACTAATCAGGTGTTGCAGTGCTTTTTGGCTAGCGGCTAATTCATCAGCATTGGAAGCGTGGGCAAATTGTGCACACAATAGCTCCAATAAACTATTGGATAAATGCTGCTGGGAGGCACTATTTTCAGCTGTATTTAGGAGCATTTTTACCTGCGCATTAATCAACTGACCGTAATCGCTTTGAGCACTAATCAAAGTGGCGGGATCAAAGCGTACTTGGGGATTATGTTGGTGTAATAGCTCACGCGGCAAATGTAAAGACAGTTGACTAGTATTAAGGCGCGGGTCGTAGCTAAAGGTACTAGGTTGCAACGAGTCAATCAAAGTCATATCGCCGTGCTCACGCAATACCGCCCGCGATTTGCCTTGCTGTAATTCAGCATGTCCAGTTAGATGGATGATGAGGAAATAATAAGCATGCCCGTCCTGAGCAATATCGCGATAATTACGCACAATTTGCTGCGCATTATGCTGCACTAAAGCAAAATCCGCATGCCCTTTATGCACCACCTCTACATGCCCCAAAATGCTAGCAGCCTCTGTCACTGTGCGAAAATGCCCACAAACGGCCTGCAACTCAGATTGCCACTGCATCGGCTCTAAAACTCTAAGTGGCTTAGCTAACTGCATATCCGCTCACCTATATGACTCGACACGACCCTGCTCATTGATATACCTATCTGGACTCGACACTCTGGCCTCGATAAGTCTGTTGTCTAAAACGCTCGCATTAAACCAGCTAATCCCCCAAATCGACGGGGCCATATAAAGGATATTCGTCCCCTGGACCTGGATTTTCGGCTGCACAAGACCCACCAAAATGCCGCATTACGCCCCAGACTGCATTCAAACTCGTTTGTACTGCACCTTCCACCCAAGCAGGCGTCCAGCTGATATCATCCCCCGCAAGGAAAATACCTTGTTCTTGAGCTGGTAAAGTCCCTTGCATAAAATGACCATACATTCGATGGTTATAACGATAATGCCCGGGCAAAGCACCTTTAAACGCTCCTAAGAAATTTGGATCGTTCTCCCAACTAACTGTAATCGGATTTCCAATAATATGCTGGCGAATATCGAGTTTTGGATAAATCTTCTTCAAAGCATCCAAAGCTAATTTCACTCGCTGCTCAATCGGTAAAGGCAACATTTTTAAAGCATCTGACATCCACGAATAAGTCAGACAAATCACTGCTGGTTGATCTGGCCCATTATCAAATAGATAGGTTCCACGCGTGAGCCGGTCAGTCAAAGTCATAGACATTAAGTCACGACCGGTTGCAGGATCCTTATCCTTCCAAAAAGGCCGATCGACCATCACAAAAGTTTTAGACGATTGCATATAGCGGGTGCGATCTAAAGCCATCCACAGCTTTTGACTGAATAGGCTTTCTTGAGTTTGAATGGATGTAGTCAATAGCCATGACTGGCAAGTCACAACGACAGCATCATAACTGGCCTTACTGCCCCATTGATCAGTAATGGTTAGGAGCCCTTGTTCATCGCGATAAATCTCTTTCGCCCCGACTCGTGGTGCTCCATGATTCAATTTGGCAAGGCTCGTCCCTTGTGGCCAATGGGCTAAGCCCTCAGGCTCATAAGTCCACAAGCGCTGCGGAATCTGTTCTACCCCACCCACAAAATAGCGTTGATGATCATCACACTCTGTGACATTCACCCGTAAAATTTCTAGCATGCTATTCGGGAAATCAGAATCCCAACCACCCGTGCCAAAACCGACTTGGCCAAAAACCTCCCGATGGCGAAAGCTGAGTTGGCTAAAAGCTTGGGATTTATTAATAAAATCGTAAAAAGTACCTTCATCCCATTGCTTAACGATGGGATTCCAGATTTCTTTAATCCGCGCTTTATCTCGCTCACGTATGGCTTGTTGCAATGCACTAAAGCTAGCTCCTGTTTCTAAAGCATCGTGATAAGCCTTGGCGACCTCTTGGAAAATTGCTGGCAAATCAGCCAAGGTTTCTGCATAGAAAGTTTCACCTTCTAAATCAATCACGGTCGAGCCCGCAGCAGGTGTGAGTGGATTAGGAAAGGGACGGCTTTCAGCACCCACTAAATCCGCATAATGATAAAAAGCGCGTGAGGAAATCGGAAAGCGCATTCCACCTAATTCAGCAATAACGCCTTCTACGCCTTCAAAAGACTGCGAACGCAAGCGCCCACCCAGTTGCCCCGACTCATAAAAAACGGGCTTTAAACCCAGTTTCATCAATTCAAAGCCACAGACTAAACCTGCAATGCCAGCCCCAATAATCGCTACTTTTTTACCCTGCTGCTCGGTGGGAATCGAGCCTAAACCAGCGGGGTGTTTAAGCCAATCATCATAAGCAAACGGGAAATCCGGGCCGAATAAACTAACTGCTGGCTGCATTTTAGATTCCTTAAAGCATTCTTAGTATTGATATAAATGGGGGCGGCGATCTGTTAAATAAGGTAAAGCTTCCCGTGCCGCTTTCAATAGGGCTGGCTCTAGCTCAGCGATTAAAAGCTCTGGCTGATCGCGGCTAGCTCGTGCTAACACTTGCCCTTGTGGATCACACATACAGGACAAACCACAATAGTTAAATTCAGCTTCAGACCCAACATAATTGGCATAGGCTAAGTAAATGGTATTTTCGGCGGCACGACTCGGAATAGTGTGGCAGCAAACTAATTCAAACGGCTGCATATTAGCAGTGGGCACTAATAACAGTTCAGCGCCTTGCAAAGCATAGCTACGTGCCACCTCAGGGAATTCAATGTCATAACAAATCGCCAGTGCACATTGCCAGCCTTGCCAAGTAAACACTGTGCCTAAACTACAGCCAGCCCTAAATTGCGACTGATCAACTGAGCCATAGAGATGAGTTTTCCGATAGATACTCAGAATCTGCCCTTGCTCACCCAAGAAAGCCACCGAATTAAAAATAGACTGCTGGTCGCACTCTGGAAAGCCTACCACTAAAGCGACTTGGTAGCGCGCTACTAGGGCTTGAACCTGTGCTAAACCCTTAGCTGCTAAATCTAAAGCTTGAGCTTGTACTGCATCAACGCCTATGTTGTAGCCAGTTAAGAACATTTCCGGCAAGACTACTAACTGTACTTGTTGCGCTTTAGCCTGTTTTAATAACTGTTCTAAATAAGCCAGCGCTTGCTGCTGATTAGGCATAGGCGCGCATTGCGCCAAAGCAATTCGTGTACTCAACTACTGCCTCCTCGCTTAAGGCTATTCCTCAAGTTCCTTTGACCTAACAAGACATTATTTAATTGTGTGCTTGTTCTGCTCTACTGCTGCTTTCACCTTAGGCCAATCATAGGGCAATGCTAGGGTAGTCCAGTTAGTTTGCTGTTGAATCGCTTTTTTTAGGTTAGCGCTACGTTGGTCTGAAGCGGGATGGGTAGATAAGAAAGTCAAGCTATCTAAGCCTTCCTCGCTCTCCGCTAGTTTTTCAAAAAAGGTGACTAAACCCTGCGGAGCAATATTCGCTTTATGTAGAGCCTCTAGCCCTTTTATATCAGCTTCTGTTTCTAACTCACGACTAAATTTTAGACTAGTCAATTGTGTGGCTGCTTGCGTAATCCAAAGTGAGGAAACATCCCCTGCTATTAAAGCGATCGAAGCTTGCCAACCTAAACTGTAAATGATGTCTTCGAGGGTATGCCGCTGCTCCACATGTTGTACCTCATGTGCAAGTACACCTGCTACCTCTTCCGCTGAATCGGCCGCTTTTAGCAATCCAGTATTCGCCACCACATAACCACCGGGCACAGCAAAAGCATTGATCTCCTCCGTATCCGCAAGATACCAATGATAGTCATAAACAGAACCTTGGGTTAAACGTTCACCAATACTTTTGAGCACTTCATAATCATAACCAGTCTGGCGTAATTTCATCCCATCCGTGGCATTAGCAAACACCATTTCCCCGAGAGCCTGCTCTTGTTCGATGGAGACATAACCGGCAACCCAAGCAGCGATTTGGTGCGATTTCCACAGCAGTATGAGTAAAAGTAAAAAAGGTAAAATCAAATAGAGCGCCAACAGTCCCAAGCCAATAGTGGAACGTCGCTTGCGTTTGGTTTGCTCACGGCGCACTTGCTGATATGGCTGAGTAGCTGTAGCTTGGGCTTGAGCCATAAGCAATTCTGCATCTTTGGCACTAAAGCAAACAGAGCAGGCCTCACCTTGGGCTGACTTCCAATCGAAATACACTTGCTCACGATTAAAACCACCGTACCGAGGTTTTAAAGCAACTAAAGGTAGGCGTAGGTCAGCTCCGTTATTTTGCAAAGCAGCAATTACCAAATCGCTAGCTTCACTATAAGCAGTAATAGCCTCACCTTGAGCTGGGTTTGCCGGTGAATAGAACCGTCCACGCACCACTACCTGATTAGTACTCACTAATTGTCTCCAAAAAAGCTCCCTAAACCGCCTAAGACAGAAGTTTCACCCGTACCACCAGGTGCAGCACGAACAATGCGATTGGCTAAACGCGATAAAGGCAAAGACTGCAACCAAACTTTACCGGGGCCAGTTAAACTAGCAAAAAATAAGCCCTCACCACCGAAGAAAGCAGTCTTTAAGCCACCTACATATTCAATATCATAATCAACGCTGGGCATGAGCGCAGCCAAGCAACCTGTGTCTACACGTAGTTTTTCGCCGGGGCGTAAGGTTCGTTCAATCAAACTCCCACCAGCATGAATGAAGGCTAAGCCATCACCTTGCAAACGCTGCATAATGAAGCCTTCACCACCGAATAGGCCGGTACCAATTTTCTTCTGGAAAGCGATACTTAAAGACACACCTTTCGCGGCGCACAGGAAGGAATCTCGCTGACAGATTAGCTCACCCCCCAATTGGTTTAAAGGCATGGGTACGATTTGCCCTTGGTAAGGTGCTGCAAAGGCTACTTTGCGCTTCCACATCTTGCCCTGATGCATATACACCGTGGTAAATAGCGATTCACCAGTGACTAAGCGTCCGCCTGCTTTCATCAATTTACCGAAAAAACCTTGAGCTTGCGTGGAGGCGGAACCATCACCAAAGATGGTTTCCATTACAATATCCTGCTCCATATAGAGCATCGCACCAGCCTCACCCACGGCTGCCTCACCCGGATCTAGCTCAATTTCCACATATTGAGAATCCGCTCCAAAGATTTGATAATCCACTATATCCATGCTACTCATTAATCTAGCCTCACTATTTTTTTAATTACATGAATGAGCTATTTAGCACAAAACCAGTAGATCATAGCAACTAAATATTTTTTCGGTATAGTTGCTAAAACTACGCCTGTTAGGCGGCTTAAATAAAGAGATGCAAAGCAGCATGCTGCAATAAGATGATTGTTTTCGCGTCTTGAATTTCGCCAGTTTTCATCATCTCAAGCGCTTGTTTAAAAGGCAGTTCCAAAACTTCAATATCCTCGCCCTCACTTTCTAAACCGCCCCCTGCCGCTAACTTATCCTTGGGCTGGTACTCTGCTACATAAAAATACAATTTTTCAGTCACTGAACCTGGGCTCATATAGGCTTCAAAGACTTTCTGAATCGCCTGTACTTGATAGCCGGTTTCCTCTTCAGCCTCCAAGCGAATTCGTTCTTCAGGGCTAGCGCTATCTAATAAGCCAGCAGCAGTTTCAATCAAGAGGCCACTCTCCAAGCCATTTGTAAAAGCTGGAAAACGAAATTGCCGCGTTAGTACTACCGTTTGCTGCGCTAAGTTATACAACAGAATCGTCGCCCCATTGCCACGATCATAAACCTCACGACTTTGCGTCTGCCATTCACCGTTATTGCGTAAGTAGTCAAACGTGGCTTTACGCAAGATATACCAATTATCTGAGAGTACTTCGATCTTATGGATTTTTACACGTTCATTCACGATGATTTCCTTATGGCTGGATAATTCAAGAAAATTCGTGCATTATTCCGTTTTAAATCTACCAATTCAAGAAAATTCATGCACTATGTTAACTAAGCAACGTCACCAATACTTATTAGCTAGCTTGCAAAGCCAAGGGCAAGTCATCGCTAAAGTGATTGCGCAGCAATTAGCGGTTTCTGAGGATACGATTCGCCGCGATTTACGTGAATTAGCTAAAGCAGGTCTCGTCCAACGTGTGCATGGTGGAGCCTTACCTATCTCCCCTGCTGTGGGTGATTTCAATACACGCTTAAATATTGCTACTGAAGAAAAGACCCAGATTGCTCAAGCAGCCATTAAACTCATTCAAGAAGAGCAAACTATTTTTTTAGATGGTGGTACTACCACACAGCAAGTGGTGCAGCAATTACCAAAAACTTTAAAACTTACTGTGGTGACACATAGCCCTTCGATTGCTTTAGGTTTAGTCGATTTTCCACAGATCGAGGTTATTTTGATTGGTGGCAAGTTATTTAAGCATTCAATTGTCACTGTAGGTGCAAGCGCCTTAGAAACGATCCATAACTTGCGTGTTGACCTCTATTTTATGGGTGTGACAGGTGTGCATAGCAGCTACGGTCTAACGACTGGGGATTTAGAAGAAGCCACCATGAAGCGAGCAATTAGCCAACAAGCAGCAGAAACTATAGTTCTCGCTTCGTCAGAAAAACTGGATAAGGTTTCACCTTACAGGATCTGTGCACTCAACGCAGTCAGTAGTTTGCTGGTCAATAACCAAGTGGCTGAGGCAGTGTTAACTAGCTACGAAACAGCGGGAGTTACTGTAATAAGAGCTTAGTATTTAAGCCCTTATCACTAAGGCTTATTTAGATAAACCGACTAATCAACACCTTATCGGTATGCAAATTCGGCACCGGAATCTTCACAAAATGCCCGCTCCCCGGTGCGAGTTCAATCGGTTCGCCGTGCTTATTGCGCATCGCTTCTAGCCAGATTTCTTGATTGTTACCATTCGACACGATCAGCTCTAAACGATCGCCCACCCCAAATCGGTTTTTCACCTCAATATCCATCCAACCGCTCGCCGCATCGTAGCTGGTCATTTCGCCCACGAATTGCTGCTGGTGGCTCATGGAAGCACCTTGCATGTAGTTTTGATATTCGTGGGTATGGTGGCGCTCATAGAAACCATCGGTATAACCACGATTGGCAAGATTCTCTAAAACCCCCAATAACTTTTCATCAAAGGGTTTGCCCGCTACTGCATCATCAATCGCTTGGCGATAGGCTTGCGCAGTACGGGCCGCGTAATAATGCGATTTGGTGCGACCTTCAATTTTTAAGCTATCTACACCAATTTCACACAAGCGCTGCACATGCTCAATCGCGCGTAAGTCTTTGGAATTCATAATATACGTGCCGTGCTCATCTTCCATAACCGGCAATAATTCGCCCGGACGACTGGCTTCTTCCAAAAAATATACCCGATCCGCTAAAGGATGGCGCTGTTGATTACCACAATCGGCGGTTTTGGCGACTTGATTAAACACGTCCATCGATAATACAGCTTCGCGTGGCACAATCGTGCCATCAGGCGTTTCAGCTGCTTCAGAGGTTTTATAATCCCAGCGGCAAGAATTGGTGCAAGTGCCTTGATTTGGGTCGCGGTGATTAAAATAACCGGATAATAAACAGCGCCCAGAATACGCAATACACAAAGCGCCATGCACAAAGACTTCTAATTCCATCTCAGGGCATTCTTGGCGAATTTCGGCAATTTCATCGAGGGATAATTCGCGCGATAAAATAATGCGTTTCACGCCCATTTTTTGCCAAAACTTTACGCTGGCATAATTCACGGTATTCATTTGCACCGATAAATGAATGGTTAAATCCGGCCACGTTTCGCGCGCCATCATAATTAACCCCGGATCGGCCATAATAAAGGCATCCGGTTTCATCTGTACCACAGGTTCGAGATCACGAATGAAGGTTTTGACTTTGGTATTGTGCGGCATAGTGTTCGCAGCAACGAAAAACTGCTTGCCTAGCGCATGTGCCTCCGCAATGCCAGTGGCAAGTACGTCGTTTTGGAAATCGTTATTCCGCACACGCAGGCTGTAGCGTGGTTGCCCCGCATACACCGCATCGGCTCCATACGCAAAGGCGTAGCGCATATTTTTTAAGGTACCCGCAGGCGCGAGTAGCTCAGGCTTTTTCATGTTGAGTTCCTTAACCAGATTGCAGGTCTAGTTGTTGGGAGTTGAAGATGGGGAGCTATTCTAGCGGCTTTGTCTATAAATCACTAATACTAGGTCTAAACACTTATCTATCTTTGATATAATCACTAACTACCCTTTTCTTTAAGGTAACTCAGTATGTCGATGGTCAGTAGCAATCCAGAGGTTTTAGGCGGAGTCTTAGTCTTTAGTCAGACGCGAGTTCCCGTTAGAAACTTATTTGACTATTTATTAGCTGGTGATAGCGTGAAGGACTTTTTAGAAGACTTTCCCACGGTTTCCTTTGAGCAAGTACGTCATGTTTTACAAGGTGCGGAAGTAGCTTTTGAAAAAATGGCAGCTTAAGCATGAAAATAGCCATTGATGAATGCCTACCTAAACGCTTAACCAAGCTAATTCAGCAGGCCGATGCTAAAACCGTACCTCAATTAGGTTTAGCTGGAACTAAAGATAAAGAACTATTGGCTAAACTAGAAGAATTACAGATTAATGTTTTTATTACGATTGATGGTAATTTAGAGTTTCAACAAAACTTCAAGCAACGAAGCTTTGGAACAGTAGTCATTCGGTCAGTGAGTAATCGTTTCCAAGACTTGGTTTATTTAGAAACCGTCCTAAATGAAGCTGTTCAACAAACCACTGCTGGCGACATTCGGCGAATCCCTTAAACGTTGGTTGTTAGAAAAGGATATTTTCTAATGGGTACAGTACCACCAACCAACTATGTTTCCCCTGATGACTATTTGCGCCTAGAAAATGACCGTGCTGATGAGGGTACGCGCTGCGAATACAATAATGGGCTGGTTTATGCGATGGCAGGCGCGAGCCGCAATCACAACCTGCTTTCGGGCGCATTGTTTGCACGACTGTATACGCATTTAAGCAATACCCGCTGCCAAGTCTTCCAATCCGATATGAAAGTCGCGATCGAAACCTTAGGCGACACGCGCTTTTACTATCCTGATGTGCAAGTCAGCTGCGAGGAAGAAAGCGATACTTACGTTAATAAAGCGCCTTGTTTAATTATTGAAGTCTTATCAGTTAGTACGGTGCAAAAAGATCGCGCTGAAAAGCTCAATGGCTATCGACTCATTCCAGCCTTGCAAGAGTATGTCTTGTGTTCGCAAGACTCACCCTATGTAGAGATTTATCGGCGACGCAATGAGTGGAACATGGAGTATTTTACTACAGGGCAAAGCGTGCGCTTGGAGTCAGTAGGTTTGGATGTGAGTGTGGAGGAGTTGTATCAGTTTATGAAATGAGAAGAAAACCCAATTTTCTATAAAATAGAAATACTAACAATAACTAATTTGCTCTAAACTCTACTTCATAGCTTATGGAGTAAATGTAATTATGATCCCCAACATCCTACGCCAAGCATCAGCTTTTATTCTGGCTCGCCCACAGCCAAGCTATCAGCGTTTTTTGCTCCAAAAAATTGATTTCCAAGAAGCTTTGATTGGTATTAAAGGCGCGCGAGGCTGTGGTAAAACCACTTTATTGCTACAACATGCCTCAAATTCTAGTCTTGAACCTGCACGGATTTTGTATATTGCCTGTGACCATCCTGCGATGGTTGATGTGAGTTTGTATGAGCTAGCCCAAACCTTCTACCAAGAAGGCGGGCAATTATTATTATTAGACGAAATTCACAAGAGCAAAAATTTTGCGGCTCACCTCAAAGCCATTCGTGACACCTTTGACTTGCAAGTGATCTTTTCAGGTTCGTCAGCCTTACGCATTGAACATGAGTTAGGCGATTTATCACGCCGTGCGGTGGTCTACCACTTGCCGGTTTTATCCTTGCGTGAATTTATGGAGATTGAGACAGGTCAGCACTTTGCTGCTGTGAGCTTGCCGGAATTATTAGACCAGCATGTGAATCTTGCGCAGCAAATCATGCGCCAAGTTCGTCCGATTGAGCAGTTTAAAAAATACTTAAATTATGGCGCTTATCCATTTTATCGTGAGTCTTTGGATAATTACCCACGCAAACTATTAGAAGTCATTAATCAAACCATAGATTCTGATTTAGCAGGTATTTATTCGATTGAAACTAGCAAGCTCGATAAATTAAAAAAGCTGCTCTATATGCTGTGTAGCACCGATCCAGTAGAGTTGAATATTTCTAAACTCAGTGCAGCGGTTGGTATATCATGGGCGACTTTAGCGAAATATTTGGAGCGCATGCAAGCAGGCAGCCTTATTCATATCGTGCGAGCAGGTTCGGGTATGCGTACAGTAAATAAACCAGATAAATTACTATTGGATAATGCCAATCTCTTTCAGGTGCTGTGCGCCGCACCTAATAGTGGCTCTTTACGCGAAACCTTTTTTGTTTCTCAATTAAGTTATCAGCATCAAGTGCATTACCACGATCAAGGTGATTTTAGTGTGGATGAGCAGTGGGTTTTCGAGATTGGCGGCGCGAATAAAAGTTTAAAACAGCTCAAAGGGCAAGCTCAAAGTTATGCAGCGCTAGATGATATAGTGGTAGGAGATGGAAGGCGTGTGCCATTGTGGATGTTTGGGATGTTGTATTGAGCCATTCCACTATCCACTAGTTATTCAATCCTTAACATATGAATAGGAGTAATCAAACGTTTGCTTGATTTGGCTTAAATTATTGCAATTGATTAAAGGTATATCAGTTTTATCTCAAAGCTGCTCAATTTCCAGCGTCCATATATCGACATGATTTTCAAAAAAATACAAATCATGTTATCTATCAAGTCCCCAATGATAAAAAGAATAAAGATATGATTGAAGATATGATTCTGGATAGTCATGAGAGTGGTGTATCAAACGATAAGTTAATTAAGAAAATAACTAATAAAACATTAAACTCTAACAATATAAGTTTTGACTTAATCAGGAACCATGGTAGAGAAGAGAATAATGTAAAAAATGAGTTGCAATGGGGCAGAGCAATATTGGCAACTCAAGAGCAATTAAATCAATATCTTCATACCTACGGTCTCATGATAAAAAGTCAATGGATTAACGTATTGAGTTCTTTTGAGTTGGAAGATAGGAATGTTCAAATAATAGACTATGCTTGTGGTCAAGGACTGGCATGTAGCTTATTCTTTGATAAATTCTTACAACAAGAAGAATTAGAAGTTCGTCAAATAACATTGATAGAACCATCTGCGATAGCCTTGAGAAGGGCATATGCTATTGTCAAATGCTATAATGAAAATCATAATATTAACTGCATAAACTTAAAGCTTGATGATCTAAAAGATAATTATTTGCGAGCCAATGGCAATAGTACTTATATACACCTTTTCTCAAACATTTTAGACATAAATACATTTGATATTTTTAAGCTTTTTAGAAAGATAATTGGCAAGAGAGGCAAGCATGTATTTTTGGCTGTTAGCCATGACAGAGATTTCGATGGAGGAGCTCCTAGATTAGAAGAACTACATAGTGCCTTCGTTTATGAAAAAAATGCACATTTTTTTAAGAAGGTTAGCTCCGAAATCCGACGATTCAATTGTGAAAATGGTATGCCGGCTATATGTTTAAATATTCAGGTAGAGATTTAGCAATGGACTTATTTGCTATGGAAAACACGCAAGAAATTCCTTTTGCTTTGCCTAAGATTGAAGGTTACTCGGTAGAATGGGATGAGAGTTTAAAGGGGTTTTGCATAAAAGTACCTAATGGTGAATTATTTTATAGTGAAAGATTTTTTAGTAAGAAAATAAGTGATAGAGCACTCGAGTATTTTCTTGAAAATGACAAACTGTCCTTAGATAAAACAAATTGGAGAGAGATATCTGACGAGGAATTTTCTAAAGTCGAGTTTAAAAATATAAAGTGGAAACGTGATAGTATTAAATTATACGGTAAAAGTATTCCACTTCCAAGATACACATCTTGGTATGGCGATAAAGGAAGAGACTACACTTATTCAGGTATTAAATCTGCACCCAATGAATGGAATAAAGGTTTGCTTTATTTCAAGGAGCAAGTAGAAAAAGTGGCTGGTAGTAAGTTCAATAGTGTACTAATGAATTGGTATAGGGATGGAAAAGACTACTTGAACTGGCATGCAGATGACGAAAAAGAGTTGGGGAGAAATCCAATAATTGCATCTGTTAATTTTGGTGCTACCAGAGATTTTATAATTAGAAAAAACGACAAATCACAAAAAATATCAATTCCTTTGGGTCATGGCACATTGCTCATTATGAAAGGCGAATTACAACATTTTTGGCAGCATTCAGTACCTAAAAGAGCAAATGTTAATGAATCTCGCTTTAATCTGACTTTTAGGACTATTCTTTAATAGGCAACCCTTAGCCTTTCTTTAATGAGAGGCTAATTAATCCTGAGAAATGGACTGATTTTAGGTTAAGCCTCAACTCTTAATACCAAACTTCGGCTCATTCCCCGCCTTCCACTTAATATTACATCCCAAGGACGCTACTTGATTCTCCGGCGCTGCCATACCCGCCAATAAACTATCCATCGCTGCCCGCATATCTTTGCCGGTCACTGGCACATCACTACGCGGACGCGCATCGTCAAATTGACCGCGATAGTAAAGCTTATGTTGCGCATCGAATAAGAAGAAATCCGGTGTGCAGGCGGCTTGATAGGCTTTGGCGACTTGCTGGGTTTCATCAAATAAATACGGGAAGGTATAGGGCACGTCGTTGACTTGTTGCACCATTTTCTCGGGGCTATCGTCGGGGTAATTCGCTACATCATTGGCATTGATCGCCACCACCGCAATCCCTTTGGCTTGATATTCCTCGGCCATGCGTGCGAACACGGTTTGAATATGCAGCACATAAGGACAGTGATTGCAGATGAAGGCGACTAACAGCGGCTTGCCTTGAAAATCCTTGAGCGAAATGGTTTTGCCCGTCGCTGGCTCAAATAGTGCAAAATCCGGTGCGTCAGTGCCTAGCGCTAACATGGTGGAAGGGGTACGTGCCATAACAACTCCTGAATATTTTCGGCGAACTCTTGAAATATACCCTATTTAGTACAAAAGAGTTTATATCGCCTAGATTAGGCCAAGCTTTTTAAGGAGCTCGTGATGAGCCTACGTATTGATATTTGGTCGGATATTATTTGTCCCTATTGCTACATCGGCAAAAAACGCCTCGAACATGTCGCAGCGGAAGAAGGCATTGAACTGGATATTCATTGGCATAGCTATGAACTAATGCCGGAAGGTGCCGCCCAATACCAAGAATCACTGCCGGAATTATTAGCTAAACGCTATGGCATGAGTGTTGAACAAGCGATTCAAACCGAGATTCGCACTGCCCAAGCTGCGGCTGAAGAAGGGATTGATTTTCAGTGGCAAACAGCCAAACCCGGCAATACCTTTAATATGCATCGCTTAATGCAATATGCCCAAACTCAAGGGCTGGCAGACGAGTTGGGTGAGCGTTTTATGCACGCTTATTTCACGGAAGGCCAAGCGATTGGCGATCTGAAGGTGGTCGCAAAATTAGCGGTGGAAGTGGGTTTGCAAGAAGCTGAGGTGTGGTCAATCCTAAATTCCCAGCAATTTGCCCAGCAAGTGCGTCAGGATGAGCAGATCGCGCAGCAACTGAAAATTCACGGTGTCCCTTTTATTGTGTTTGAGGAAAAAGTGGCAATTCCGGGCGCTTTGCCGCGTGAAGCTTTCCGCGAAACCTTGCAACAAATAGCAGCAGAACAAGCAGCCAATCAACCGTTAACGACTAGTGCTGCCCAAGGTGAAGTATGTGAGGATGGGGTTTGTGCGCTGCCAGCAACTCATTCTGCGCGTTAGCCTATGACTAGGGGCTACGAACCCACTGAGTAGCCAGCTTGTGACGAGCTTATCACTTCCCGCTTTCTGAAAAGCCGCTTTTGCGGCTTTTTGCATTTTTGCCAGCCTAATCATCCTTCCCGCCTACGAAATTTTTAGTGGTCTTTAATGGCATAGCCATGACTTAGCGCTTGCCAAGACATTTAGGTCAATGTTACTATAATTCATATATTAAACATTGTTTCATATATGGAACAAAAACACAAGCAGTTAGGAGGAAAATTTTTATGTCAGAAAATTGGCACACCGTTGCATCCGTTGACCAAATTGACGAAGACCAACCTCTAGCTGTCAAAGTCGATGGCAATGAAATTGGCATTTTCAAAGTGAATGACAGCTTCTACGCTATTGAAGATATTTGCCCGCATGCTTATGCACTCCTCACCCAAGGCTTTATTGATGGCGATAATGTCGAGTGCCCCTTGCATGAAGCGGTGTTTCATATTCCTTCTGGTAAATGCTTAAAAGCGCCCGCTGAGCGCGACCTTAAAACCTACCCGATTCGGATTGAAGGCAATCAAGTATTGATCGCGCTCTAGCGCTTGTTGTGTTTGAGGAAGAGGAGGAGAACGCATGTCTGAATACAATTCCACACTAGCTCCTTGGCGTGGCGCTAAACCCAGCAATAAAGGTGGAGCTGGCTCGATTGAGCACATGGACTCGATTCAAAACATTGTCTGGCAAAACCGCATGGCACCACCTACCGAGTATGAAAATGCCTTAGCGGATGCACTCGAAGCCTTATTTCGCCAAAACAAAATGGAATTGGCGGAAATTGTGCAGGGCTTGAATGAGCTGGGGATGCACGGCCCCGATGGTCGTTATTGGACTGAAGAGTCTTTTCAAACCGAAATGGCGCGTTTAGGGCGTTAATGCTCGAGGGTAAGGCGATGAGTAAAACCCGTCTTGAATTTCGTGATGTCACCAAGCGCTTTGCGAATAAAAGCCAGCATAGTACTGAACCCTTTGTGACTGCGGTACAGCATGTGGATTTCGCCATTAAAGAAGGCGAAGTCGTATCTATTATCGGCCCTAGCGGCTGCGGCAAAAGTACCTTATTGAATATGGGCTCAGGTCTCGATGCACCGAGCGAAGGCCAAGTGTTTATTGATGGGCAACCCGTGACAGGCCCTAGTGAACACGTCGCTTTTATGCTGCAAAAAGACTTATTACTGCCTTGGCGCTCGATTCGCGAAAATGTGGAATTAGGCTTGGAAATTCGTGGCATAGCAGCCGAGCAGCGTCGTGAAAAAGCGCTGGATTTATTAAAGAAATGCCATTTAGGTGGCTTCGAAAATCATTACCCGCATCAACTCTCCGGCGGTATGCGCCAACGTGCAGCGATGGCACGTACCTTAGCGGTAGATCCGACCGTATTGCTGATGGACGAACCCTTCTCCGCCTTGGATGCGCAAACCAAAATGGTCTTGCAACAAGATCTAGCCCGCACCTTAAAAGAAGCCAATAAGACCGCGTTATTTATCACCCACGATTTGGTGGAGGCTGTCGCGCTCTCGGATCGGGTCTTGGTGATGAGTCAACGCCCGGGCACGATTATTCAAGAATTTGTGATTGATTTAGCGAACCGCGATGACCCCATGGCACGGCGTGGTGATCCGGGCATTGCCCACTATGTGCCGGAATTAATGAAGTTATTACATATTGGTGAAAGTGGCGCCAAGGTTTAGCGTTTTCTACAAAAATAGAGGAGTTTTGTGATGTTACACGCTTCCGTTTCACGTATTGCCTTAAGTTGCTGGCTAGCCATGGGCTTAGGCATGAGCACGATTATTAGTACGCCCGCTCAAGCAGCCGATCTAGAAAAGGTTACCTATTTATTACCGTCTTTACCGTCCTTGCCTGCCTTTGCGCCGTGGATGATTGCCAAACAAAAGGGCTATTTCAAAGATGAAGGTTTGGAGGTGGAATTCCAATCGGCGCAAGGTGGAGTGGAAGTCGCTAAACAAGTGGGCTTAGGCAATGCACCCATTGGTGGCGCGATTGGTGACACCCCGATTATTGTGCGCGCTAATGATATTCCGGTGAAAGCGGTCGCGGTGTTAGGTGAAGGCTCACTCATGCAGCTAGTCACGAATGAAGACAGTCCTTTAAAAGAGCCTAAAGACCTGAAAGGTAAAACCATTTCGGTGATGGCTTATCAAGACACTACCTTCTATTCCTTGCTCGGTATGTTAGCCAGCGCGGGCTTAACCAAAAACGATGTACAAGCCCAAGCCGCAGGCCCTGCCAATGTGTGGAAGTTATTCTTATCCGGTGATGTGGATGCGATGGCCGCAGTACCGGATTGGATTGGCTTAGTTCAAGCGGGTGGTAAAAAGGTCAATATTATTCCGTCTGGCAAATACTTCCCGAGTATGGCGCAAGCGATTATTGCCTCGGACAAAATGATCCAAGAAAAGCCTGAGCTGATTAAAAAGCTGGTCACAGCCACCTTAAAAGGCATGAAGGACATTATGGATGATCCTGAAAAAGCCACCGCCGATTATGTCGCTGCTGTTCCTGAGCACAAAGGCAAAGAAGCCACCATTACTAGCATTTTCAAGCTGTATAACGAATACGTGTATGGCAAGCCCGCGCAGCTAGGTGCGATGGATGCCGAGCGTTTGGCAAAGGTACAGAAGTTTTATCTCGATCAACAAATCATTCGTAAAGAGTCGAAAGTGGAAGACCTCTACAGCAATGAGTTTGTCAAATAGTGAGGTAAGGAATCATGGCTGAGTTAGCTCCCACCGTAGCGCCGACCCCGACTATGGCTAAGCGCATGCAGAATATGTTTAATCGCAAAGAAGTACTGATTAGTACGGCAGTCTTTATTGTGTTTTTGATTTTTTGGCAGTGGGGGCCAACTTGGTTTGGAATACCTAATTATATTATCCCCCCCGCTTCGGATGTGTATCACGAGTTTATTCGCATGCTCGGCAGCGACAAACTGATGTACCACACCTTGTATACCGCGAAAGGGGTGTTGATTGGCTTCTTCTTAGGCGCACTCTTAGGGATGATTATTGGTTATATCCTCGGCATGTCGCCCACCGCTGAATTTGTCCTCTCACCCTATATTTTGGCTTTACAAATTGCGCCGAAAGTGGCTTTCGCCCCCTTATTTGTCATGTGGTTTGGCTTTACCAGCACCCCGAAAATTTTGGTAGCCGTGCTCATCGTCTTCTTCCCGATTATGGTGAATGTGTTGGGGGCGATTCGCACCATCGACCGCGATTTAATTAATCTCGTCAATTCCTTTAAAGCCTCACGCTTACAACTGTTTTGGAAGGTGGAATTTAGAGCGGCTATGCCCTCTTTATTCTCCGGTTTACGTATTGCTTCGACCTTAGCGGTGATCGGGATTGTGGTTGGCGAAATGGTCGGCGGCAATGAAGGCTTAGGTTATTTGCTGGTGTGGGGTAGTGGCTCAGCGAATACCTCGATGGTATTTGTGTCCATTATTATGCTGACTTTAATTGGTTTGGTGGCTTACTTGGCGGTGATTTGGGCAGAAAACAAAGTGCTGCATTACATCCCTAAACGCAGTTCCACTGGCCCACAAGTTTAATGACAGGAGTGATTCATGAATAACGCAGTTCCTGATGTGAACACTTTACTCAATACTGGTTTACGCCGCTTGTGGTATCCGATTTTACCCAGTTGGCAAGTCAAAGATAATCCGGTCGGCATTACCCGTTTAGGCGAAGATATGGCGGTGTGGCGCGATGGCGAAGGCCAAGTGCATGCGGTATCCGATCGCTGCCCTCATCGTGGTGCACGCTTATCCTTAGGCTGGAACTTGGGTGAGAAATTAGCTTGCTGGTATCACGGTGTGCAAGTGAATGCGGAGGGTGTCACCGAGAAAGTGCCTGCGGTACGTGCCTGTCCATTGGAAGGCAAAAAGACCAATAAATCCTATCCGATTATTGAAACGCGCGGCGCGATCTTTGCCTATTTCGGCGATGAAGTACAACCTGATCCACCACCTTTAGTCTTGCCTGAGCAACTTAGCTCGGATGACTACAGCAGCTTCTTATGTGCCGCACATTGGAAATGTAATTATCGCTATGCGGTGGATAATGTCATGGACCCGATGCATGGCTCTTATCTGCATGCGGATTCACATTCGATGGCGCGCGGCGATAAAGAAGCCGAAATGGCAGCACGCAAAACCGAACACGGTTTTATCTTTGAAAAAACGACTCAGCGCGGCGTGAATTTTGACTGGGTGGAGTTTGGCGATACGGGTGCGCATTGGTTGCGTCTAGAAATACCCTATGGTCCGGGTGCTGGCCCAGGCCCTAGCTTTGGAATTGTCGGTTTTGCCACCCCGATGGATGAAAACAATACCTTGGTGTTCTTCTGGCGCAATCGCAAAGTGCAAGGCTGGCAGCGCGATGTGTGGCGCTTTATGTACCGCAATCGCTTGGAAGGTTTGCATTGGGCGGTGTTGGAGCAAGACCGGATTATTTTAGAAAACATGGCACCGAATGCGCGTGAACATGAGTTCCTCTATCAACACGATACCGGTATGGCACGGCTACGGCGCTTGATGAAACAAACGGCTGAAAAGCAAGTGGCTGAGCGTCAAGCTTTAGCGACGCAAACCGCAAGCGCTGGCGCAACATCATGAGCCTTTTAGCGAATAAACGGGTTTTGATTACGGGTGGCGCCCGCGGTTTGGGTTATGCCTTTGCCCAGTCGGTTGCCGAAGCCGGAGCCAAAGTCGTGATTGCCGATATTCTGCAAGAACGTGGTGAGCAAGCAGTTAGCGAGTTTAAAGCGCAAGGTTTCAATGTCGATTTCGTCTCTTTGGATTTAGCCAAGCCTGAGTCGATTACTGAATGCGCCAATCAAGCAGCACAGCTGATGGGTGGCTTGGATGGCTTGGTGAATAATGCAGCGATTGCGACCGGCATTGGCGGCAAGCTCATGGACGAGATTGATCTTGAAACGTGGGATCGCGTCATGACTGTTAATGTGCGTGGCACATGGCTAATGACTCGCGCTGCCATGCCGCATCTTAAACAAGCCGGTGCAGGAGCGGTGATTAATATTGCCTCCGACACCGCTTTATGGGGTGCACCGCGCTTAATGCACTATGTAGCGAGTAAGGGCGCGGTGATTGCCATGTCGCGCTCCATGTCTCGCGAATTAGGTGAATTTAATATTACCGTCAACACCATTGCCCCCGGCCTGACTTTGGTCGAAGCCACGGAGTATGTACCCGCCGCGCGTCATCGTTTGTATGTGGAAGGCCGCTCGATACAACGCGAACAGCAGCCCGATGATGTCACAGGATCGGTGGTGTTTTTCTTATCCGATGCAGCACGCTTTATTACCGGGCAATTAGTGCCCGTGAATGGCGGCTTCGTCATGCATTAATTTAAAAGTGAGTTTGTGAGGAAATAACGATGTCTGATGCTACTGAAGCCACTCAACGCCCTTCTTGGGAGCGCCCTGAGGGGGCTAGTTTTGCCCAATGGATGGAGTCGCGTGTTGCTAGTTTTGCTTCACGCCGTTATGACTGGAATGCCCTAAAATTCCAAGCCGATTACGACCCGAAATACCGCCGAGCGCAAATGCGTTATGTGGGTACGGGGGGTACGGGCGTATCGAGTGATATGAATACCGTGCCGTCTGAGCATTTCACCTTCTCCACCATGATTATTCCGGCTGGGCATGAAGGGCCGATGCATATTCATACCGATGTAGAAGAAATCTTTTTCGTGATGCGCGGCAAAGTGAAAATCATGTGCGAAAAAGACGGTGAAACTTGGGAAATGATTGCGGGCGATCGCGATTTAATCTCCATTCCACCCGGTGTATATCGCGGTGAAGTGAATGTGGGTGATGAAGATGCACTGATGTGTGTGATGTTAGGGGCTAAGAAACCGATTACCCCGACCTATCCACCGGATCATCCTTTAGCAAGCATTAAACGCGATTAAGACTATGGCTGCACTCATTGACCACCTTGAACAATTTCCGCTGCAAATGCTAAGGCTGGATGCCCAAAGCTTTAGCTATCGCAGTGCCGGAAATCCTGCTAAGCCCGCTTTGGTGCTATTGCATGGCATTGGCTCGGGGTCGGGGTCGTGGGTGCAGCAGTTTCAGGCTTTAAGTGCTGAGTATTATTTAGTGGCTTGGGACGCGCCGGGCTATGGTGAATCGACTCGTTTAACTAGTGCCAAACCGAAAGCGGCTGAGTATGCGCAAGCCCTACAGCAATTCTTGGTTGCTTTAAATCTGCAGCAGGTTTATCTCTTGGGACATTCTTTGGGCGCGCTGATGGCAGCCTCGTTTGCCAAAGCGCATCCTGAACAAGTCTTAGGCTTAATTCTCGCCAATGCTGCACAAGGCTATGGTACGGCGGATGTACAAGTTCGTGAGCTTAAATTGCGGGAGCGTTTAGCCCAAATGCAAGCGTTAGGCCCACAGGGTTTAGCTGAGCAGCGCGCCGCGAATTTACTCTCGCCGCAAGCCTCAGCCGAACACTTAGCCTTAGTCCAATATAATATGCGCCGCTTAGTGCCAGCAGGCTATGCGCAGGCTTCCGAGTTATTAGCGCAAGGCAGGTTATTAGCTGATGCCAGTCCTGCCCTTAAACGGGTGCTGGTGATAGCCGGTAGTGCGGATACGATTACGCCAGCCGAGGGCGTGCAACAAGTCGCACAGGCTTTTAAAGCCGAGCGCTTTGAAATTATTAACGCGGGTCATGCTAGTTATATCGAAGCACCGCAGGCCTTTAATCAGATTCTCAGTCAATTTCTCAAAGGTGCTGTATGAGTCAAGAGCAAGAAAAAGACAATACTTACCTCGTACCCGGCCTGATGCGTGGCTTGGATATTTTGCGTATGTTTCGGCGTGATCGGCAGGTCTTGGATGCGCCGGAAATTGCTGAGGAATTAGGGATTCCGCGTACCACCGTATTTCGTTTATTACAAACTTTGGAAAGTGCAGGCTTTCTGGTGAGAGCCAATGGCGGGCGCAGCTATCAATTAGGGGTAGCAGTATTAGGCTTGGGTTTTGCGTTTTTAGCTCCCCAAGATATTACCGAATTAGCCCGACCTATTTTGGAGCGCTTGCGTGACGATACCCGCTTTTCGACCCATTTAGTGATTCGTGATGGGCGCGATGTGGTGTATTTGCTGCGCTTCCCCGGCCATTCTGCACTGAATTTTAATATTGGTGTGGGTACACGTTTACCCGCACATGCCACCAGTATGGGGCGGATGTTTTTATCGGAGTTGTCTAGCAAAAAACTCGATGAGCTCTATCACGATAGTCTCTTGGTCAGTACCTCCAAACAAACTCCCATTAATCTCACTGAGCTTAAGCGTTTACTCGAACAAGATCGCCAGCGCGGCTACATCATTAGCGAAGGCTTTTTTGAAAAAGGTATTAATGCGATTGCCGTACCTGTGCGTGATGCCAGTAGCAAAGTAGTAGCGGTGATTAATTTGATTATGCGTGAAGGTGAAGTGGATCGGGAGCGTTTACACGGGGATTTATTAGAGCAAGTGCTAAGCGCGGCTGAGCAACTGTCCTTAGGTCTTGGCTACACAAACATTAAGCGCTTATCAGCGTAATGAGGTGCGCATGGATTTCCAAATTCAAAATAAAGTCGCCGTAGTCACCGGAGGTTCCTCAGGCATTGGTTTAGCCACCGTGAAATTATTACTGGCTGAAGGTGCGAAAGTCGCCTTTTGTGGGCGCGATGTGGAGCGTTTAACGGCGGTACATGAGGCTTTAAAACACGAGTTTCCGTCGGTAGAGAGCTTGGCTTATGCTTGTAATGTGTTGGATGCCGATCAAACCCAAGCCTTTGCCGAGGCCGTGCATAAGCAATGGGGGCAAGTAGACATCCTCATCAATAATGCCGGACAAGGACGGGTGTCTACCTTTGCTTCTACCACGGATGAAGCTTGGCGCGAAGAATTAGATTTAAAAATCTTTAGTGTCATCCACCCCACACGGGCATTTTTGCCGTATTTAAAACAGTCTGACCTTGCCTCGATTGTCTGCGTGAATTCCTTACTGGCCTTACAGCCTGAGCCGCATATGGTGGCGACTTCAGCTGCTCGCGCCGCTCTTTTGAATCTAGTGCATTCACTAGCAGTGGAGTTAGTGCCGATTCGGGTGAATTCTATTTTATTAGGCTTGGTGGAGTCGGGGCAGTGGCGCAGACGCTATCAGCAACGCACTGATCCCGATCAATCTTGGGAAGCATGGTCGGCAGAATTGGCGCAGCAAAAAGAAATCCCCTTAGGGCGTTTAGGGCGCCCTGAAGAACCCGCGCGCGCCATTGTATTTTTGGCCTCGCCCTTAGCGTCGTATACCACGGGTACTCATTTAGATATTTCTGGAGGACTAGCACGTCATGTCTGAGCAAACAACCGTTGGCGATGTAGTCGCCGCTTTCTTAGAGCAGTGCGGGGTAGGAATGGCGTTTGGCGTTATTTCCATTCACAACATGCCGATTTTAGATGCCTTTGGGCGCCGCGAAAAAATCCGTTTTATTATGGCACGCGGTGAAGCGGGAGCCACCAATATGGCCGATGGCTATGCGCGCGTGGGCAATCGCTTAGGTGTGTGTGTCACCAGCACCGGAACCGCAGCGGGTAATGCAGCGGGTGCGATGGTTGAAGCTTTAACCGCTGGTTCATCCATTTTGCATATCACGGGGCAAATCGAAATCCCCTATCTGGATAAGCAACGCGCCTATATTCACGAAGCGCATAAGCAATTGGATATGCTGAAAGCGGTGTCCAAAGCAGCGTATCGCGTGCTCACCCCCGAAACCGCCTTACCGATTTTAAAACAAGCGGTGCGCGAGGCGATGACAGCCCCACGTGGCCCGGTGAGCATTGAAATCCCGATTGATGTTCAACAGGCTAAAATCGACTGGCCGCAAGATTTAGCGCCTTTACCGATTCCTGCGGCTAGGCCCCACCCTGAAGCCATTCAGCGTCTAGCCAATGATTTAGCTAAAGCCAAACGCCCCCTGATTTGGTTAGGTGGTGGGGCGCGTCATGCTTCGGCGGCGGTCAAGCGTTTAGCCGAGATGGGCTTTGGGATTATTACCAGTGTGCAAGGCCGTGGCGTATTACCGGAAGATCATCCGCAATCCTTAGGGGCTTTTACCACTCAAGCTAGCGTGGAAGCTTTGTATCAAACTTGTGATGCGATGCTGGTCGTAGGTTCACGCTTACGCAGCAATGAAACCCTGAAATATCACGTCAAATTACCCAAGCCGCTGTATCAAATCGACGCTGATCCCTTAGCGGAAAACCGCAGTTATCCAGCGCAATACTCGATTTGTGGCGATAGCGCGGCAAGCCTTGACACACTAGCGGATTTACTAGACGGGCGCATGCAGATTGATAGTCAATTCAGTGCTGATATTGCGCAAGCGCGTGCCGGTGCTGAGGATGAAGTCAGATCAGGTTTGGGGCCGTATGAGCCACTGGTGACAAGCTTACAAAAAGTTTTGGGGCGCGACTTTAACTGGGTGCGCGACATTACCCTGTCCAACAGCATTTGGGGCAATCGACTGCTCAAAATCTTTGCCCCCTATGATGGTGTCCATGCGCTCGGCGGTGGGATTGGACAAGGTATGCAAATGGGCATTGGTGCGGCACTAGCGCGACCCGAACGTAAAACTATTGCCTTGATTGGGGACGGTGGTTTTTATGTGAATTTGGGCGAATTAGCCACGGCGGTTCAAGAGCAAGCACCTTTGGTGATGCTAGTGATGAATGATCGGCGGTATGGCGTGATTCGCAATATTCAGGATGCGGTGTATGGTGGGCGGCATTATTACACTGAATTGCATACGCCTGACTTTGGTGAGCTTGCCAAAACCATGGGCCTGGCCTTTTTGCGCCTAGAGGATATGAGCCAAACTGAGGGTGTTTTGAGCCAAGCTTTTGAATTAAAAGGCCCCGTCTTAGTGGAGGTGGATATGACCCAAATAGGCCCCTTCGCCAAAGCCTTTGCAGGCCCACCGGTACGGAAAAAAGCGGAGTAACAGGCATGAAAAAGAATATTCTTTTAATTGGTCACGGCGCGATGGCGCGTAAAGTGTTGCAGGAGCTGCCGGATCATTTACAGATTAGCCATTTACTCATTCGTGAAGCGCAACGTGCCGAAACCGAGGCGGCGTTGGCAGGTTCTGGGATTCATATTGTGACCTCGTTGGAGGAATGCGAAGCAGTGCCAGATTTTGCCTTGGAATGTGCGGGGCATGGTGCGGTCGAGCAATATGGCGCTGAATTTTTAGCGAAAGGCATTGATTTTGGCGTGGTCTCAGTCGGTGCTTTAGCCAATAAAGCGCTAATGGATCAATTAGAAGCCGCCGCTCAAGCGGGCAAAAGCCAATTGCATATTCTAGCCGGTGCGGTAGCAGGCATTGATGCCTTAGCAGCAGCCCGTGAAGGTGGCTTGGATGAGGTGATTTATAGCTCCTGCAAACCCCCTTTGAGTTGGCTGAATTCTCCGGCTGAGCAATTATTGGATTTAAAGAGCCTCACCGAACCGACTGCCTTTTATGAAGGCAATGCGCGTGAAGCAGCGCGTCAATTCCCCGCCAATGCCAATGTCGCTGCCACTATTGCGTTGGCTGGCTTAGGCTTTGAAAAAACTCGCGTGCGTTTAGTCGCTGATCCCACCGTGAAAGGTAATGTGCATCGCATTCATGCACGCGGCAGTTTTGGCGAATTTGATATTGAGTTGCGCGGTAAACCCTTGGTGGATAACCCTAAAACTTCAACCTTAGCGGCTTTGAGTGCGGTGCGTGCATTGCGGCATGGCGGCGATTGGATTGTTATTTAAGGAGTGCAATGATGGCTGAACCCATTTTAGTCGCGGGCGAATGGCGTCAAGGCCGTGGTGCGATCACGCCTAGCCATTTTCCAGCCGATGGCAGTGTAACGGCTGAAGTCAGCACCGCGAGTATTGAAGACACGCAAGAAGCGATTGAAAAAGCACATGCCGCCTGGCCTGCTTGGGCCGCTTTATTGCCGCATCAACGCGCTAGTGTGCTCTACAAAGTCAGCGATTTAATCACAGCGGATGTCGAGCGTTTAGCCCAGTTACAAACTCGTGACAATGGCAAGCCTTTGGGTGAAACGCGGGCTTTAGTCATGAGCGCAGCGGGTACGTGTCGCTATTTTGCGGCGGCTTGTGAAACGCTGGAGGAAGAATTAACGCCTTCACGCGGCAGCTATATGACTTTAAGTATTCACGAAGCAATGGGAGTGGTTGGAGCCATTACTCCGTGGAATTCGCCGATTGCTAGTGAAATGCAAAAAATCGCCCCTGCACTCGCTGCGGGTAATGCAGTGGTGGTTAAACCAGCCGATGCTACACCTTTATTAGCCTTGGAATTAGGCAAGCTATTTGAGCAAGCGGGCTTGCCTAAAGGTTTACTCAGCATTCTGCCCGGGCGTGGTTCGGTGGTAGGCGATGCAATTGTGCGCCATCCTTTGGTGAAAAAGGTTTCCTTTACCGGCGGCACAGTGACAGGGCGTAAATTAGCGCATATTGCTGCTGAAAAACTCATGCCGATTTCACTCGAATTAGGCGGCAAATCCCCGACGATTGTATTTGATGACTGCGATCTAGAGCATGCTTTACAAGGCGTGTTATACGGCATTTTCAGCTCCGCTGGACAAGCTTGTATTGCAGGAGCACGTTTGTTTGTGCAAGCCACTCTTTATGATCAATTTGTCAGTGAATTGGTAAAGCGCACTGAGCAATTGCGGGTTGGACATCCTGAAGATCCGACCACGCAAGTCGGCCCGTTGGTGAGTGCTTCCCATCGCGAGAGTGTGGATAGTTATGTGCAAGTCGGCTTAGCGGAAGGCGGCAAGCTGTTAACCGGAGGCAAAGCACCGGAAGGTGAACAATATGCGGCAGGTTCTTATTATTTACCTACCATTATCAGCGGCTTAAACAATCAAGCACGGATTTGCCAAGAGGAAATTTTTGGCCCTGTATTAGTCGTTTTACCCTTTAAGGATGAAGCCGATTTATTAGCCCAAGCCAATGACAGTGTATTTGGTTTAGCCTCTGGGCTTTGGACGCGTGATTATCAAAAGGCCTGGCGGATTGCGCGTGCTTTGCAAGCTGGAACCGTGTGGATTAATACTTATAAAACCTTTTCGGTATCCGCACCCTTTGGCGGCTTTAAGGATAGTGGTTTGGGGCGTGAAAAAGGTCGGCATGGCATTCGCGCTTATCAGCAACAAAAGAGTGTGTATTGGGGCTTGAATGAGACTCCCAATCCTTGGGCGTACTAGGAGAACATCATGGCTATTACTGGCATTGACCGCATTACTTATGGGGTCGAGGATATGGCAAGCGCCCAACGTTTTTTTACCGATTGGGGCTTAAAACCCCTTACCACTGAGGCTGAGCATTTACTCTTTAGCACCCAAGATGGCTCGCAGATTGAAGTGTGTAAATTGGATAATCCTGAGTTAGCTCCTGCGTTTGAAACGGGCTCTACTTTGCGGGAAGTGATTTGGGGAGTAGAGTCGCAAGCGGATGTGGATGCCTTAGTGGCTAAGCTCAAGTCTCATCCTGAAGTACCGCAGGTGGCAGCACGCGATGGTATAGAACGCTTTATAGATCCAAATGGGATGTGTATCGGCTTTCGTGTCAGTGAGCGTCACCACGCGCCCGTCAAAGGTTCGGTGATGAATACCTATGATCGACCCGATGCGCGTATTGATGAGCGCAGTACCGTCTATGATCGTGCTGAGCCGGTCAAAGTCGGGCATGTAGTATTTTTCGCGCCTAACTTGGAGCAAACCGAGCAGTTTTACCGCGAATTATTAGGCTTTCAAGTTTCCGATCGTTACCCTCATCGTGGGGTATTTTTGCGCTGTAATCCAGCAGGCGGGCATCATGATATGTTTTTATTGCGCGTGTCGGAAACTCGCCGTGGCGTGAATCACGTGGCCTTTACGGTGCGCGATATTCATGAAGTTTTTGGCGGCGGTTTGCATATTTCGCGTTGTGGCTGGAAAACCCAAATTGGCCCCGGCCGCCATCCGATTTCCTCAGCCTATTTCTGGTATGTAAATAATCCTTGCGGTGGCTTGGCTGAATATTACTCGGATGAGGATTATTTAACCGCCGACTGGCAGCCGAAAGAAGATTGGGTCACTTGCAATGAAAACTACGCCGAGTGGGCGATTAATGGTGGGGTGGATGGCCATACCCGCCGTCAATATTTGCCGGAGTAAGCTATGGATACGCTCAATACAGTGGTGATTGTAGGGGCTGGACAAGCGGGAGGCTGGGTAGCCAAAACCTTGCGTGATCAAGGCTTTACGGGTGAAATTTACTTATTGGGGGATGAGGCGCATCCACCTTATGAACGCCCGCCTTTATCCAAAGCGGTATTATTGGGTGATGCCGATCATCACACGACCTATTTATGGTCAGAGCAGCAATTAAGCGACCTTAATATTAATTGGCAGCCCCAGTTTCGCGTGACGGCTATTGCTCGTGAGCAACAGACTGTGACGGGCGACAATGGCAAAACCCTTGCTTATGACGCCTTGGTCTTAGCCACGGGTAGTCGAGTGCGCACCTTAAATTTGGCAGGCAGCGATTCACAACGCGTGCGTTATTTGCGCAATATGGAAGATTGCACCCAGTTGCGTAATGACTTAAGTGAGAGCAGTTCCTTGCTGGTGATTGGCGGCGGCTGGATTGGTTTGGAGGTAGCCGCTAGTGCGCGTAAACGTGGCGCAACGGTGACAGTCTTAGAAGCAGGCGAGCGTTTAAGTGCACGGGCTTTACCGCCGGAGTTTTCCGAATTCCTACTCCACTTGCATCAAGAACAGGGTGTCACGGTTAAACTCGGCGTGAATCTAGAAAAATTCGAAGAAACTCCCACTAGCATTAAAGTCTATTTGGCGGATGGCTCCGTGCTTGAAGCCGATCAAGTCGTAGTCGGCATAGGCGTGATTCCCAATGCGGAATTAGCCCAAGCGGCTGGTTTAGCGGTGAATAATGGCATTGTCACCGATGCTGAAGGGCGCACGACAGATGCGCATATTTTTGCTTGCGGCGATGTGACTTCCTATCCTCATCCGTGGCTAGGGCGCATGATGCGTTTGGAGTCGTGGGCGAATGCGCAGAATCAAGCCATTGCTACCGCTAAAGCCATTCTCCAACAAGATGCTAAGTATCATGAAGTACCTTGGTTTTGGTCGGATCAATATGCGGTGAATTTACAAGCACTGGGTATGCCGCAACAGTGGTCAACTCCAGTGTATCGTGGCGACCCAGCAAGCCCCTCCTTTAGCGCGTTTTATCTCAATGACGAAAACCAACTCGACGCGGTGATTGCCATTAATAGCCCTATGGATATTAAAGTGTCCAAGCGTTTAATGGAGCAGCGTAAAGCCGTGGATGCTAAAGCCTTGGCAGATACGAGTGTGAAATTGCAGAGTTTATTAAAAGGCTAAGTAGGCGCTAGCCTTTTAGTGCTCTAGGGCAGCGCTCCTGCTTTATGACTCTCCTTGACGTTTACAAGGCTCATCCAAAGCAAGGCCTTTGGCGCTTTATCGGCTCAAGTCAAGCAAACTTTACAAAAACTTGCTTAAGTATATAATAACGTCACGTTATTAATTTCTCTGCTGATCATGACCACTAAACCTGCTATGGAAACCGTGGGGTTTCTGCTGACTGATGCTTCGCGCTTGATGCGTCAGGCTTTCCAGCGGCGTTTAGAAGGTAGCAATCTAACCCTAGCGCAAGCACGAGTGCTCTTGTATGTCGAGCGCAATGAAACATTTCGTCAGATCGAACTAGCCGATTTACTAGAAGTAAAACCCATGAATCTAGTGCGCTTGATAGATCAACTCGTGCAAGCAGGTTGGGTCGAGCGCCATCCTGACCCCTTGGATCGCCGCGCTTATCAAATCAAATTAACGGAAGCGGCCCAACCGGTGCTAGCGCAGATTCATACTGTTTTAGAATTATTGCGCGCTGATATGCGTCGGGGTTTATCTGAGCAAGATTATGAGCAGCTGAAACAAACGCTG
Organism: Thiothrix sp.; assembly: GCA_008015155.1. GTDB lineage: Bacteria > Pseudomonadota > Gammaproteobacteria > Thiotrichales > Thiotrichaceae > Thiolinea. Next base: position 148,270 of record SSFA01000024.1, on the reverse strand, counting down.
ATTCAAGTCCGCGACAATCTATTAACGAGTCGCCCATCCTAAAAGCTATGGAGTTTATAAAAGCTATGGAGTTTATTGCTTGTCATGAGTGATCCCGCACAAGAGCCGTCCGCACCGACTGTTGCCCCTAAAGCGGCTAATAAAAATAAAACCAAACGCCTAGTTTTATTGGTGGTAGTTCCTTTGATAGCCCTGTTAGTAGGCGGCTATTTCTATCTCAAAAGTGGGCGCTATGTCGAGACAGAAAATGCCTATATCAAAACCGATAAAATCCCCGTTAGCACCGCTGTCCCCGGCCTGATTACGAAAGTTTTCGTAACCAATAATCAAGTGGTCACCAAGGGGCAGACTTTGTTTACAGTGGATGATTCCTCCTATCAAGTCGATTTACATAAAGCCGAAGCTCAATTAGCGCAAGTTCGCAATGATTTAGATACCCTACGTGCCTCTTATGCTATGCAGCCATCAGCGCAAACGGCCGCTGCTTTAGGCGGAAGTGTGAATGTGCCCACCGAGCAACACCCTAGCTATTTACTCGCACAAGCAGCGATAGAGGCGGCAAAATTAAATATTGCACGTTCGGTGGTGGTCGCGCCCGAATCTGGTACGGTCTATCAACCCCCGCAACCGGGGCAATATCTTAATGTGGGCATGACGGCTTTAGTGTTAGTGACGGGCAGCAAGATGTGGATTGAAGCGAATATTCCAGAAACAGAGCTGACTTATGTACAGGTCGGGCAGCCGGTTGAAATCAAAGTTGATACCTATCCTAAAGACACATGGTCAGGTGAAGTGGAAAGCATTAGCCCAGCCACTGGCGCAGAATTCTCCGTAATTCCAGCCCAAAATGCGACCGGTAACTGGGTGAAGATTGCCCAGCGCTTACCTGTGCGTATCAAGATCAAGCCCGAAGCTGGGCAGCCCCCCTTACAAGCGGGCTTGAGTACCACGATTAGTATTGATACCAAGCACGAGCGACGCATTAATGGCATCAGCTTGAGTGCTTTACAGGCTGATCTAAACCCTAGCCAAGCCATTGACGCCACCCTTAAACAAAATCCATGAGTACCCAAGCGGTGGAACATCGCGGCTTCATTACCGTCTCGGTGATGTTAACCACCATTATGCAAGCTTTGGATACCACCATTGCCAATGTCGCTTTGCCGCATATGCAAGGGTCTATGGGGGCGACACAAGATCAAATTTCTTGGGTGCTGACCTCTTATATTGTCGCCGCTGCTATTTGGATGCCACTTACAGGTATTTTGACAGCGCGTTTGGGGCGCAAGCGGGTTTTCATTTGGTCGGTGGTGGGTTTTACCGTGACTTCTATGCTCTGTGGTGCGGCACAAAATCTTGAGCAAATTGTCTTATTTCGCCTACTACAGGGGATTTTTGGCGCTAGTTTAGTACCCTTGTCCCAATCGGTTTTATTAGATACCTATCCAAAAGAACAGCATGGCTCCGCGATGGCGATGTGGGGCGTAGGCGTCATGATTGGGCCTGTATTAGGGCCATCACTGGGTGGTTGGCTGACTGAATATTATAGTTGGCGCTGGGTGTTTTATATTAATTTGCCCTTTGGCTTATTAGCGTGGTTTGGCTTGGTGGCCTATGTCAAAGAAACGCCCACCGACTCAACGCGCCGCTTTGATATCTTTGGCTTTTTAATGCTCAGCATCGGCATTGGCGCTTTGCAAATGATGCTGGATCGTGGTGAATCCCTCGATTGGTTCCATAGCCCAGAAATCATCTTGGAAGGCATGCTGGCAGTAACTGGCTTTTATCTGTTCCTTGCACATATCTTTACCACCGACAAACCTTTTATTGATCCGCTGATTTTTTCAGATCGTAACTTCGGGATCGGACTAATTTTTATTTTTATTATTGGCATTATCCTGTTAGCGACGATGGCTTTATTGCCACCTTTTATGCAAGGTTTGATGGGCTATCCGGTGTTGGATGTTGGCAATCTCTTAGCCCCGCGTGGGATTGGCACAATGGCGGCGATGATTACGGTGGGCAAACTCTCAGGCAAAGTCGATCCGCGTAAGGAAATCTTTTTAGGTTTAGTATTCACCGTGTTTTCTTTATGGCAGATGACGCATTACACCGTTGATTCCACCCCGTTTCAAATTGTTTCCGTAGGCATGATTCAAGGTTTTGGCTTAGGCTTTATTTTCGTGCCCTTGTCAGCGATTAGTTTTGCCACCCTTCAACCCAAATATCGCAATGAAGCCACCTCTTTATTTAGCCTATTACGTAATATTGGTAGCAGTATTGGGATCTCGATTGTGATTAGCTATTTAGCGCAACGCACGCAAATCAATCACGCCGCTTTCGCTGAATATATTACGCCTTTTAATCTGGCTTTGAATGAAGGCATACAACAGGGCGTATTTGATTTAAAGACACCACAAGGTTTAATAGCCATCAATAATCAAGTGAATATCCAAGCCCTAACCTTGGCCTATTTGCAAGATTTCCGCCTGATGATGTGGGTAACGATGGCTGCGATTCCTTTGGTGTTTCTGTTGAAAGCGCCACCTAAAAAGAAAGCTTAATCCAGTAGTTTGCCCGGATTCAAAATCTGATTCGGGTCAAATAAGGCTTTGATGGCGCGCATATAAGCGATTTCCTCAGGGCTACGGCTATAAGACAAATAGTCGCGTTTTAATAAACCCACTCCATGTTCGGCCGAAATACTGCCCTGCAAACTCTGCGTCAAAGCAAACACTTGCTCATTCACCGCAGCACAATGCTCAAAAAACTCAGCCTTATCCATCGTGCTAGGTTTGAGGATATTCAAATGCAAATTACCATCGCCAATATGCCCATACCAAATCACCTCAAAGGCGGCATAGCGCTCAGCAACAATCTGATCGACCGCTTGTAAAAACGCGGCCACTTGCGATACCCGCACCGACAAATCATTTTTGTGCGGCGTATACACCGAAATCGTTTCTGAAATCATCTCACGCAAACGCCATAAAGCTTTCGCTTGAGTTTGACTTTGGCTCATTACTCCATCCAGCACGCTGCCTTGGGCTAAGCAATCCTCAAAAGCCTGTAAGGCCGCTTGCTCACGCCCGCTACTATCGTTTTCAAATTCCAATAAAGCATAATAAGGCGCTGCTGTCTCAAACGGTTTAGCTAAGCCTTTATCCCATACAACATACTGCAAAGCCCGATCTGAAAAGAACTCAAAAGCTGTTAAATCTAACTCGGCTTGAAAGCGCTGTAAGACCTGCATTAAGGCTGCAAACGCTGGCACGCCTAATACGAATACGGTTAAATTTTGCGGTGGGCGCAAGAGCTGTAAGGTGGCTTGAGTGATAATTCCAAGTGTGCCTTCTGAGCCAATAAACAAATGGCGTAAATCATAGCCCGTGGCATTTTTGACCAAGCCATGATTGAGTTTAAGAAGTTCACCTTTACCCGTTACCACCTCCAAACCTAAAACCTGCTGGCGCGTTAAGCCATAACGAATGACTTTAATGCCGCCCGCATTGGTCGCAATATTGCCACCAATTTGACTCGAACCAGCTGAGGCAAAATCAACCGGATAAAACAATTGCTGCTCAGCGGCGAACTGTTGAATCTGCGCCGTGATCACCCCAGCCTCACAGCTTAAGCTACGATCTTGCGGGTTAAACTCAAGCAGCTTATGCATACGCTCTAACGACAACACCACTTCACCCTGAGCCGCCACCGCCCCGCCGCTTAAACCAGTGCGTCCACCTGAAGGTACGATTTTAAAACCCGTCTGATTAGCGAGTTGAATAATGGCTTGCACTTGGGCAGTGGAATTGGGTAAAGCGATGGCTGATGGCGCGGGTTCATAGGTTTTCGTCCAATCGCGTCCGTAGGTTTGCAGGCTTAAAGGATCGGTGCGTAAGCCTTGGTCGCCGAGTAAAGCATGGAGCTGAGCTAAACTGTCTGGATGAAGCATATCAAGCTACCAAATTGGTGGATGAGCAGACAAAGAGTATAAACCGCCCAGCAGCTTCAGAGTATTGGCAGATAAGAATGTGAACAGGCAGAATACAAGCCCATCCTTCTCCAAGCTTCAAACTACATGAAAGATTTATTTACCGCGACTTGGCAAGCAACACCACCACAAACTGCTAGTTGGCAATTGCATTGGCTACTAGCCAGCGGTTCACTTACGCAGCGCTTACAACAAGTTTGTCAGCAGGAATTTAAGGTGCAAGTTCTGAAACATGAGTTTATTACTGCCCCAGAATTTGTCTGTGAAGACTTAGTTATTCAGCCCACAGCGCTTGTATTGCAACGCGAAGTACTACTTTGCGATGGTGATGAGCCTTTAGTCTTTGCTTGCTCGCTCTTACCCGAAGCAGCTTTACATGGGCGCTATCAAGAGCTTAGAGCCTTAGGCAGCCGTCCACTCGGGCATTGGATTTTTTCCGAGCCAGTTTTAAAGCGTCAAACCCTGCTATTTGCAGAACTCCCCCACCAAGCACAAGTATTTCAGAATTTAAACTTCACTCTTGAGTCAAGTTTACTAGGACGCAAAACCTTATTTGTGGGCGCTGATAAGCCTTTATTGGTTAGCGAATTTTTCTTGCCCGCCTTACAGCAACGTGTAGGAGCACAGCATGGAGCATGAGGAATATCGATTACGCCAAGCTATTATTGAGCAATGCTTATGGATGAATGCGCAGGGTTTGAATCAAGGTAGCTCAGGTAATATCTCAGCCCGCTCTCAAGATAAGCTCATTATTACTCCCACCGCGATGGCTTATGAAGCGATGCGCCCCGAAATGCTGGCAGCCATTGCTTTAGATGAGACAGCTGCATGGCAAGGCCCCTATAAACCTTCCAGCGAATGGCGTTTTCATTATGATTTGATGCGCGCTCGCCCCGATATTGGTGCTATCGTCCATACCCACTCAACTTATACCACTAGCCTAGCGATGACTCGGCGCTCGATTCCAGCAGTACATTATATGATTGCTTTATTTGGTGGAAATGATGTCCGTTGTGCTGAGTATGCAACTTATGGCACACAGGCATTATCCGATCATATTTTAGTCGCCATGCAAGATCGCAAAGCTTGTTTGCTAGCCAATCATGGGATGCTAGTTGCTGCTGAAACCTTGCCAAAAGCGATGTGGCTAGCGAGTGAATTAGAAACACTAGCACAGCAGTATTATCACGCCTTGCAATTGGGTGGGGCAGTGATTTTAACCGATGAGCAAATGGCTGAGGTGCATGCGAAATTGGCTAATTATGGGCTGAGCCAAGCACTCACCAACCCCGAATCCGCATCCACCAAATCCGCAACCACATCAAAATGATGCCGCCCTGCTTCGCGATGCGCCCGAATATCAATTCCGAAACCTGTCCAGATATTCGCTAATAAATCATTCTGGCGCAAAAACTCTGGGCGCTCTAAAGCACCGACCCAACAAGCCACTGGAATATCGGGTAAAGGTGCTTGCAAAGCAGCACTTTCTTGGACTGCTGTTTCAGTGCTTAACTGCCATTTTTGATTCATGGTCGTGCGCATTAAAGGGCGTAAATCATGTAGACCACTAATCGACACGACACTTTTGATGCGGGTTTGTATGGCAGTAGCTAAGGGTGAATCCTGACAGATCATGCGCGTGACCAAATGCCCACCAGCCGAATGCCCTGCTAAATGAATCGGCCCACTGACCAGTTGCGCAGCTTGGTGAATGGCTTGGCTGATTTTTTGAGTGATTTCTGGAATAGAAGCTTGTGGAGCGAGTGGATAACTTGGTAAAGCGACCGCATAGCCTTGGGCTAGCGCACCGGCTGCTAAATGCGACCATGAGGATTTATCAAAAGCTAGCCAATAGCCACCGTGTACGAAAACAGCCAAACCTTTCGGCGTATCTACCGGATAAAAGAGATCGAAACGTTCACGCTCCCCTATTCCATAGCTTAGATTGAGTTCCGCCTGTGCCGTGGCGCGAAATTGCGCAGCTAAATCAGCCCAAAGCTTGGGGTAAGTTTCAGCATGTTCGATATAAGCGCCATTGCTATACGCATCGTCCCAGTCTGTAATCATAGTTTTCCCCCCAGTGCTTGCGCTATTGGAACTCGTTTATAAGCTTATACTTAGGCGGATCGCTAGGCTAAGTCAAGGCTTAGAGTTTTATTTTAAATATAAATATTTTAAACTTGAAATTAAATTCAATCAGTGCCAAGATGATAGTTATCAGCTTGTAAAAGAGGTTGGAGCGATGAAGATTCTAGTTCTTGGTGGCGGGCCGTCCGGTTTATATTTTGCCATTAGTATGAAGATTCGGGATGCTTCCCACGATATTACCGTGCTTGAACGGAATAAGTCGGATGATACTTTCGGTTGGGGTGTGGTGCTCTCCGATGAAACGCTTGACAATCTGCGCGCTAATGATCCAGTGAGTGAGGAAGTTATCCGTTCCCACTTCGCCTATTGGGATGATATTGCGGTGTATCATGGCGGTGTCAGAACCGTATCGTCTGGGCATGGTTTCTGTGGCATTGGGCGCAAACAATTTCTCCTCGATTTACAAGCTCGCGCACTGCAGCTAGGCGTTAAAATCAATTTTTCCTCTGAGGCCGAAAGCGCTGATCATTACATGCATGAATATGATCTAGTGGTAGCTTCGGATGGCTTAAATTCCAAAACACGTACTGCTTTAGCCGATCAATTCAAGCCAAATATTGATCTACGCCTGTGCAAATTTGTTTGGCTGGGTACGCATCAAAAATTCGATGATGCCTTCACTTTTATTTTCGAGAACACTGAACACGGCTGGGTTTGGGCACATGCTTATCAGTTTGATGCCGACACGGCCACTTTCATTGTCGAATGTAGAGAGGATACGTGGAACAAATTCGGCTTTGGGGAGATGACTCAAGACAAAAGTATTGCCACCTGTGAACGTATCTTTAAAAACTATCTAGATGGCCATAGCCTCATTAGTAATGCACGGCATTTACGCGGCTCAGCCTGGTTAAACTTCCCGCGCGTTCTGTGTGAAAAATGGCATTATAAAAATATTGTGCTTTTAGGTGATGCCTCAGCAACAGCACACTTTTCAATTGGCTCGGGCAGTAAATTAGGGATTGAGTCTGCTATTGCTTTAGCGAGCTTGTTACACAGCGAACCTAATATGGAAAAAGCCTTTGAGCGCTATCAAGAAGAGCGCCGCTTGGAGGTTTTACGCTTACAATCTGCTGCTCGTAACTCGATGGAATGGTTTGAGCAAGTTGAGCGCTATCTCGATCTAGATCCGGTGCAATTCAACTATTCCCTGCTCACTCGCTCTCAGCGGATTAGTCATGAAAACTTGCGTTTACGCGACCCTAACTGGGTAGAAACTGCCGAGCGCTGGTTCCAAACCCAAGCAGGCAATCCCGGCTCCAAGCGTGCACCGATGTTTGCTCCCTTTCAACTACGCGATATGCAGCTTAAAAACCGCGTGGTGGTTTCACCGATGGCACAGTACAAGGCTGTGGATGGCTGCCCAACCGATTGGCATTTTGTGCACTATGCAGAGCGTGCCAAAGGTGGCGCTGGTTTAGTCTATACCGAAATGACCTGTGTGAGTCCCACTGGACGTATTACGCTAGGCTGCCCTGGCTTATATGCGCCTGAACATGAAGCGGCTTGGAAGCGTTTAGTCAATTTCGTGCATCAAGAAACGGATGCCAAAATCTGTTGCCAAATCGGTCATTCTGGGCGCAAAGGCTCTACTAAACTCGGTTGGGAAAAGATCGATGCCCCTTTAGATTCTGGGAATTGGCCATTGATTTCCGCCTCAGCGATTGCCTTAACTCCCGAAAACCAAGTGCCTAAAGCTATGGATCGAGCGGATATGGATGAAGTGCGCGCTCAATTCGTAGCCGCCGCACAGATGGCGGAGCGCGCTGGGTTCGATATGATCGAATTGCATGCAGCACATGGTTATCTGCTCTCTTCCTTTATTTCGCCCATGACCAATACTCGCACGGACGAATACGGTGGTAGTTTAGAGAATCGCATGCGCTATCCGCTTGAAGTCTTTGCTGCCATGCGTGCCGTCTGGCCAGAAAATAAACCGATGTCGGTGCGGATTTCGGCGAATGATTGGGTGGGTGAGTCTGGTATTACCCCTGAGGATGCGGTCGAGATTGCTCGGCTCTTCCATGCAGCAGGTGCGGATATTATCGACGTATCGGCAGGTCAAGTGGCTAAAGAAGAGAAGCCAGTTTATGGACGTATGTTCCAAACACCTTTCTCTGATCGCATTCGCAATGATACCGGCATTAAAACCATGACGGTGGGTAATATCTACGAGCCTGATCATGTGAATTCAATTTTGATGGCAGGTCGTGCCGACTTAGTTTGCTTAGCGCGGCCGCATTTAGCCGATCCTTATTGGACTTTGCACGCTGCTATACAAATTAATGACAACGAAGAGAAATGGCCGGATCCATATCGCGGTGGTCGTGATCAATTAATCCGCATTAAAGATCGGCCTAAGGATACGATTCACGCATGAGCACTCCAAGCTTAGTGGGTAAACGTGTATTGATCACTGGAGGCGGCTCTGGCGTAGGTGCGCAAATGGCTTTAGCCTTTGCTCAAGCAGGGGCTGAAGTCATTATTGCAGGGCGACGCTTAGCAGCTTTGGAGAAAATAGCTGCTGAACATACAGCGATTCGTGGTATTGCGGCTGATGTCACCGATGAAGCTAGTATTCAAGCCTTATTCGCGCAGTCTGGTGCTATTGATATTGTGATTGCAAATGCAGGGGCCGCAGAATCAGCACCCTTGAGCAAAACCTCCTTAGCGGCTTGGCAAAATATGCTAGCGGTGAATCTAACCGGTGTGTTTTTGACCTTGCGGGAAGGACTGAAGCAAATGCAAGGACGGCCTTGGGGGCGTTTGATCGTAGTTGCGTCCACTGCAGGTTTGAAGGGTTATGCCTATGTAGCACCTTATGCAGCGGCTAAGCATGGGGTTATTGGCTTGGTGCGCTCCTTAGCTTTGGAAGTGGCAACCAAAGGTATTACCGTGAATGCGCTCTGCCCTGGCTTTCTAGATACAGAAATGACCGAGCGCAGTGTCGCGAATATTATGCAAAAAACGGGACGGAGCCGCGAACAAGCGCTTGCCGCTTTAGCAGCCACCAATCCACAACAACGCTTAATTCAAGCTTCGGAGGTGGCGAGTGCAGCTTTATGGCTATGTACTGCAGGCTCTGAAGGTATTAATGGGCAAGCACTGGCGATTGCTGGAGGAGAGGTATGAATAAGGACGATTCTAGCTCCAAGCAGCGCTTACGCTTATGGATACAACTTTTGCGTACTACGCGCAGCACGGAATCTGAGCTAAGAGAATTCCTGCGCCTAGAGCATGATACGACTTTACCGCGTTTTGATGTGATGGCGGCTTTGTATCGAGCGCCAAACGGCTTAACCATGACCGAGCTATCACGCTATCTCTTAGTCTCGAATGGCAATGTGACCACAGTAGTCGATCGCTTAGTACAGGATGGTATGGCAATACGCGAGCAGCAAGCGAATGATCGTCGTAGCCTGAGGGTATCTTTAACTGAGCAGGGTCAACAGCAATTTACTGTCATGGCTAAAGCCCATGAAGCCAAAGTAAATGCATTATTCGCAGATTTTAATTCAGAAGAGATTGAGCAATTGCTCAACCTCTTAAAAGCACATGCACACAAGGAGAGTCCCCATGACGAACCTGGCCTCGCTTGAACCTAAATATTTTCGTTGGCAGATGCAAGATCGAGTAGCGATCATTCGCTTAGATCGACCTGAACGCAAAAACCCACTCACCTTCGAGAGCTACGCCGAATTACGTGATACTTTCCGTGCGCTGGCTTATGCGGACGATGTGGATGCGGTGGTATTTGCCTCCAACGGTGGCAACTTCTGTTCGGGGGGTGATGTGCATGAAATTATTGGCCCACTCGTGCAGATGGATATGAAAGGCCTACTAGCTTTCACCCGTATGACCGGCGACTTAGTGAAAGCCATGTTGCATTGTCATAAACCCATCATCGCCTCTGTAGAAGGTATTTGTGTGGGCGCAGGTGCGATTATTGCAATGGCTTCTGATCTACGCTTAGGTACACCTGAAACAAAAACGGGATTTTTGTTTACTCGGGTGGGTTTAGCGGGTTGTGATATGGGGGCTTGTGCGATTCTGCCACGAATTATCGGCCAAGGTCGGGCCGCTGATTTGCTCTATACCGGACGGATGATGAGTGCTGAAGAGGGTTATCAATGGGGTTTCTTTAATGCACTCCACCCCGCGATTGAGGTGGAAGCTCAAGCCTTAGCATTAGCCCAACGGATCGCTGCTGGCCCAACTTTCGCGAATGGCATTACCAAAACACAACTCACACATGAGTGGAATATGTCACCCGAGCAAGCGATTGAAGCCGAAGCTCAAGCCCAAGCGATTTGTATGCAAACTCAAGATTTTGAGCGTGCTTATCATGCCTTTGTGAATAAAGCTAAGCCAGTTTTTGAGGGTAACTAAATGGCTGATCAGAGCTTCCTACACTGGCCTTTTTTTGAAGCTAAGCATCGAGAACTAGCGACTCGCTTAGAAGCTTGGTGCCAACAGTTTTTGCCCGCAGACCACCACAATACAGATGCTGCCTGCCAAGCTTTAGTGCAAAGTCTGGGTGCTGCGGGCTTTTTAGAATACACCGCCGCGAAAATAGGCGAAAGCATTGACGTGCGTACCCTGTGTCTGATTCGTGAAACCCTCGCACGCTATGATGGCTTAGCTGACTTTTCCTTTGCCATGCAAGGCTTGGGCATGGGCGCGCTCAGCCTGTTTGGCACTCCTGAACAACAGCAATGGCTCGATAAAACCCGTAAGGGTGAAGCGATCGCTGGCTTTGCCCTCACCGAACCAGCTTCGGGATCAGATGTAGCCAGTATGAGCACCAGCGCACACTGGGATGGCAGCGATTTCATCCTAAATGGGGAAAAAACTTATATCTCCAATGGCGGCATAGCTGATGTTTATGTGGTATTTGCGCGCAGTGAAAGCCCTGAGCAAGCAGCCGGAGCGCGTGGAATTTCTGCTTTTATCTTGCCCGCTGATAGCGAAGGGCTAGAGATAGTTGAACGGATTGAAACTGTTGCTCCTCACCCATTAGCACGCTTGCGCTTCAATCAGATTCGTTTACCAGCAACGAGTTTGATTGGCAAGCGTGGTGATGGTTTTAAGATCGCTATGTCGGTACTTGATGTGTTTCGTTCCACCGTTGGTGCTGCTGCTTTAGGTTTTGCACGGCGCGCCTTGGATGAAACCTTAGCGCGGAGCCAACAGCGGCAATTATTCGGTGCACCTTTGTTTGATCTACAGATGGTGCAAGGACATATCGCTGATATGGCTGTGAATATTGATGCAGCCGCTTTATTAATTTATCGCGCGGCTTGGACTAAAGATCAAGGTGCCGCTCGCGTTACCCGTGAAGCCGCCATGGCTAAGTTATTTGCCACCGAAACTGCCCAGCAAGTGATTGATATGGCTGTGCAATTACATGGTGGCGATGGCGTGCGCAAAGGCAGCATTGTTGAGAGCCTTTATCGAGAAATTCGTGCCCTACGGATTTATGAAGGTGCATCAGATGTACAGAAAACAGTCATAGCTCGCCAAACATTGCTTAATTTTGAGCAAGGAGAATCGTGATGCTCGGACCGACAGGCCATATAGACAGCTTTACTCGCGACAATTTGCCGCCTGAAGATCAGCAACCTGCCTTTTTACTTGATCAATTTCAATATCCGGATTATTTGAATATCGGTGTAGAACTGACGGATAAAATGGTTGAACAGGGCTTTGGCGAGCATATTGCGCTGATTGGTAATGATCGCCAACGTAGCTATAAAGAACTCGCTGCGTGGACGAATAAACTTGCTAATGTGTTGGTGGATGATCTAGGTGTCAAACCTGGTAATCGGATTCTGATTCGTTCAGCCAATAACCCCGCTTTAGTTGCCTGCTGGTTGGCTGCGACTAAAGCCGGTGCTGTGGTCGTCAATACCATGCCCATGCTGCGAGCTGGCGAACTCAAGAAAATTATTGATAAAGCGCAAATCACCCATGCTCTTTGCGACACGCGCTTGATGGATGAACTGATCGAATGCGCTAAAACCAGTGATTATTTAAAATATGTAGTTGGCTTTGATGGCACAGCTCATCACGATGCTGAGCTTGATCGGGCGGCACTCACCAAACCGGATACCTTTGCAGCAGTTAAGACTGGACGTGATGATGTCGCCTTGCTTGGCTTCACCTCCGGCACTACCGGTGATCCTAAAGCCACCATGCACTTTCATCGTGATCTGCTGATCATTGCTGATGGCTATGCTAAAGAAGTCTTGGGGGTAAGCCCCAACGATATTTTCGTCGGTTCTCCACCCTTAGCTTTTACCTTTGGCCTAGGTGGCTTAGCGGTTTTCCCACTACGTTTTGGCGCAACCGCTACTTTACTCGAAACGGCTTCACCGCCGAATATGATTAATATTATCGAAACTTACAAAGCTACTATCTGCTTCACCTCACCGACTGCGTATCGGGCAATGATGCGTGCGATGGATCAAGGTGCTGATTTATCGTCTTTGCGTTGTGCGGTTTCTGCCGGTGAAACGCTACCCGCCCCGGTTTTTGAAGAATGGCAAGCTAAAACGGGTAAACCCATGTTAGATGGGATTGGCTCTACAGAAATGCTACATATTTTCATTAGCAATCGCTTTGATTCCGCGCAAGCAGGTTCTACCGGCTATCCTGTGACGGGTTATGAAGCCAAAATCGTGGATCACAATATGCAGGAGCTGCCGCGTGGTGAGCCTGGGCATTTGGCAGTGCGTGGCCCTACAGGTTGTCGCTATTTAGCGGATAAGCGTCAAGCCAACTATGTCAAAGCTGGTTGGAATGTGACGGGGGATACCTTCATTCAAGACGAGCAAGGCTTCTTCCATTTTGCTGCACGCAATGACGATATGATTGTCTCCTCCGGCTACAATATTGCAGGACCTGAAGTAGAAGCCGCGCTCCTCGCGCATCCTTATGTGGTGGAGTGCGCAGTCGTCGGTGCACCGGATGTAGATCGCGGCTTTATTGTGCAAGCTCATGTGGTCTTGGAGGCAAATGTCGCACCTGATGCTAATACCAGCAAACTCCTTCAAGACTATGTAAAGCAAACCATCGCGCCCTATAAATACCCACGTTCAATTGTGTTCACGGCGGCCTTACCTAAAACGGCTACCGGCAAGATTCAACGCTTTAAATTACGTCCACAACAAGCTGCAATCAGTTCAGATTTTGTAAAAACTAAAACCTATTTCAAATTGCCAGCGGGCATCATTTATCTCGATGGCAATTCTTTAGGGCCTTTGCCTACCAGTGTAAAAGCCCATTTGGATAAAGTAGTTGAACGCGAGTGGGGCGAGCAACTGATTCGTGGCTGGAATACCGCCGGTTGGTTTGACCAACCCCGTCGAGTGGGCAATCGGATTGCTAAGCTTTTAGGTGCAGCTGATGACAGCATTGTGATGGGCGATACTTTATCGATCAAAGTCTATCAAGCTTTGGCTGCAGCCCTCGCCTTGAACCCAACACGTAAAGTGGTTTTGTCGGATAGTGGTAACTTCCCTACCGATCTGTATATGGCTGAAGGTTTACTAAAATCGCTTGGTCAAGGTCATGTGCTTAAGACACCAGAACCAGAAAGCGTTGAAGCGCTGCTGGATGATAGCGTTGCCGTATTGATGCTCACACAGGTCGATTATCGTAGCGGACGCATGCATGATATGCAGCGCTTAACCGCTAAAGCGCACGAGCATGGGATTATTACGATTTGGGATTTAGCGCATTCTGCGGGTGCAGTGCCAATCGATTTAACGGCTACTCAGGCTGATTTTGCAGTTGGCTGCACTTATAAATACTTGAATGGTGGCCCCGGCTCACCTGCTTTTATTTATATTGCACCTCAGCATGCGAATATCGCTTTACCAGCTTTATCGGGTTGGATGGGACATGCAACACCGTTTGCCTTTGATCTGAATTATCAGCCAGCAGCAGGTATTCAACGGATGCGCGTAGGCACACCTCCTGTATTGGCACTATCTGCTTTAGAAGCCGCTTTGGATGTCTGGGATGAAGTCACTATGCCTGAAGTGCGTGGCAAGTCGATCACCCTGAGTGAGCTATTTATCAAGCTAGTGGAAGAAAAATGCCCCATGCTCACGCTAGCTAGCCCACGTAATCCAGAAGAGCGTGGTTCACAAGTATCTTTCCGTTGTGAACAAGGTTATGCAGTCATGCAAGCGCTGATTGCACAGGGCGTCATTGGTGACTTCCGTGCGCCTGATTCGATTCGCTTTGGCTTTACCCCGCTTTATATTGACGAAACTGATGTCAAACAAGCGGCTGAAATCTTAGCTAAAGTCATGAATGAGCGCTTATGGGATAAGTCAGAATATCAGCAAAAGGCAGCGGTAACATGAGTAATACACCTTACAATCCAGAGCGTGAAGGGGCGCAGATGTCTTTTGATGGACGCATGTCCTATGGCGATTATTTACAGATCGACACGCTCCTTAATGCGCAACAGCCCTTAACTGATAAGCATGATGAGATGCTATTTATTATTCAGCATCAGACCTCAGAATTATGGATGCGGCTAGCTGTGCATGAGCTCATCGCCGCTCGCCAAGCTTTACGCGATGGACGCTTGCCAAATGCTTTCAAAATGCTTGCGCGGGTAGCGCGGATTTTTGAACAGCTGAATAATGCTTGGGACGTATTACGCACCATGACGCCGAGCGAATACACTCAATTCCGCGAGCAGCTTGGGCAAAGTTCGGGCTTTCAATCGCATCAATATCGACAGATTGAATATATTCTGGGTAATCGAAATGAAGCTATGTTACGCCCTCACGCGCACTATCCTGCGACTTTGCAGCTCCTAGAAAATGAACTAGCGCAGCCCAGCCTGTATGATGAAGCTTTGCGTTTAGTCGCCGAGGCAGGTCTGCCGATCCCGCAAGAAGTGCTCGGGCGCAATTTACGCTTACCCCATCAAGCTAATGAGACCGTCATGCAAGCGTGGAAAGTGGTCTATCAAAACACTGAGCACTATTGGGACTTATATCAACTCGCTGAAAAACTAGTCGATTTTGAAGACTATTTCCGGCGCTGGCGTTTCAATCATGTCACCACCGTAGAACGGGTTATTGGCTTCAAACGCGGGACAGGTGGGAC
The DNA here is from genome assembly GCA_008015155.1 of Thiothrix sp. Lineage (GTDB taxonomy): Bacteria > Pseudomonadota > Gammaproteobacteria > Thiotrichales > Thiotrichaceae > Thiolinea. The sequence continues at coordinate 132,999 of SSFA01000024.1, read as the reverse complement.
AGGTGGCGTCTCCTATTTGCGGCGGATGTTGGAAGTCGAGCTATTCCCTGAACTCTGGCATGTACGCACTATTTTATAAGTTTCGCGAAGGTATAAAACGATGAATCAAACGCTTGAAACTACGCATGAATTTTTACATCCCAAACATTGGAAGCCTGCGATTGGTTATGCCAATGGCGTGGTAGCGAAGGGGCGCATAGTCTTCCTAGGTGGACATATTGGCTGGAATGCTCAACAAGAATTTGAAACGGATGACTTTGTTGAGCAAATTGAGCAGACCTTAAAAAATATTGTAGAAGTCCTGCATGAAGCCAAGGCCAAGCCTGAACATCTGGTGCGCCTCACTTGGTATATCACTGACAAACGTGAATATCTGGCCAATCTGCGTGAAATCGGCCGTGTTTACAAGCGTGTATTAGGAGCACACTTCCCGGCTATGGCGATGGTACAAGTGGTCGCCCTCATTGAAGATCGAGCCAAAGTGGAGATTGAGGCTACAGCGGTTATTCCTGAGTAAAAGCGCCCGACTCACCGCTAGGGTTTGTAGGTAAAACACTAGCGGCTCCACTGCCTATCATCTCTGCGCGCTTCAGGTTTTCAGATAAAAAAACCCTATTCTTCTAAGCCTTAAGTATTTTCTGTGGCTAAGCTAGCTAGACTCTAGCAGGGTCTAGCTTGGCTCTCGTTAGAGCTTGCTCTGGGGGAGTCTAAAAGTCTAATGTTAATAAACTTTAAAACTAAAACGATTTATCTTCTTGTTTATATTAATTTTTTTATTTTACCGATTTAAAATTACTGAAAAATATTGGCTTTTGAAATAGTCTCTACTTGACATTAATAAGATTAATACTTTTTAAGTCATACTTGTTATAAATAAATCAATTAATACAATTTTTTAGCATCATCCCTTCACAATAGAATATTTTTATTATATAAACGCGCTCAAGCACTGCATCACAGAATAGCAGGCTCTTCCTTAAGGGCAAAAAGTCCAGTGAGTGTTCACTATTTAGACTTTAACAGACTTGCGAAACAATGATCCCATCTACATTAAATTTGCCAGATGCCAAACATCTGGCAGTACGTGCATGCTTTGGCGCAGATAATCTCCTGCTTCAAGCACTCCAAAGCAAACCCGCAGACATAATTGTTAAAGAATTGTTAGTGGTTCCTACGGATAAACCCAAAGGTATACCACAGTTTTCTTCTTGGGGAAGCTGGGAAAGTATGCTGAGTAACGGGGCTATAGGGCAAGCTCGTGATCGGCTTAATCAAGAAAAGATGCTGCTTAAGCAGTGGTGGATGCAGCATTTACTTACCACTGCGAGCCCACTCGTGGAGCGGATGGTAATGTTTTGGCATAACCACTTTACGACTTCGATCAATAAGGTCAATCAACCGCAGTTGATCCTGCAACAACATCAATTAATTCGCGAACATGCCCTAGGTAATTTTAGTACTCTGTTACGGGCGATTGCTCGCGATCCAGCTATGCTGATTTATTTAGATGCTGGGATGAATTACAAAGAACAACCTAACGAAAACTTTGCCCGTGAATTACTCGAGCTATTTACCCTAGGTACAGGACACTACCAAGAAAGTGATATTAAAGCAGCCGCTAAAGCATTCACTGGCTGGGCGGTAGATCGGTATAAAAATACTTTCGTCTTGGAGAGCGAGCACCATGATGATAGTGGTGCGAGCTTTCTTGGACAAACAGTACGCGATGGCGATGAAGTCTTAGACGTCTTGTTGAAACATCCACGTACTGCCGAGCACATTGCTGAACAATGTTGGTCTGCTTTTGTAAGCACGCAAAAGCCTGACCCTAAGGTCATTAGCAGCTGGGCTACAGCCTTTCGAAATTCTGGCTACGAAATTAAAACCCTGTTAGAAAATGTTTTCCTTAGCGATGCTTTTTGGGCCTCAGAAAACCTCAATATTTTAACTAAGTCACCGCTTGATTTAATTGTTGGCTTATCTGTATCTCAGCCTATCCCCATAGTCCCAACCACTGAGCTAGTGAAGTGGTCGGAAAAGCTAGGGCAAAATTTATTTGTACCTCCCAGCCCCAAAGGTTGGGCAGAAGGCAAAGCATGGATTACTGCACAGAGCTTGCTAGATCGATATAGCATGATTGCCAGTTTAGCAGCTCCGCTTCCCTCCCAAACCTTAACTCAATTGCTTGATCCCACTTACCAACTGAAATAAGGGCTTTCGATGCATCGGCGTGAATTTTTAAAAATTTTGGGTTTAACACCTTTTTTGTCTTTATTAGCTAGCAGCAACAGTTTCGCTAACGCAATGCCTCGGATTGTGGTTTTAGTAGAGCTTAAAGGTGGTAATGATAGCCTAAATACACTAATCCCTTATCAAGATCCTGCGTATTATCAACTACGCCCTCAACTGGCTATACCCAAACAACATGTCCTTAATCTTGGTGAAGGGATGGGTATGCATCCAGCTATGCAGGCTTTGCTGCCTGTATGGAATAATAAAGAAATGGCTTGGATTCAAGGTATTGGCGTCCCTAGACAAGAACAAGCGCGTTCACACTTCACCTCCATTCATCATTGGGAAACGGGCAGCTTAGACCCTAACCTTGATCAAGGTTGGCTTGGTCAAGTATTTCCACACGCTAGCCCTAGTTTACAAGGTGTTGCTATTGGTAATGAACTTGGCCCTTTGCTGGCAGATCATTTCAATGCCATCAATTTGCATAGCCCTGAAGAATTTGTGCAATACGTTGATAAATTAAGAACTAATAAGCTAAGAACCAGTGTGGATCAAAGCAATCCTATGTTGGCGCATATTTTTGAAATGCAGCAGAAGCTTTTTCAGGCTAGTGAGCAAATTGATCGCCAATTACAGCCAAATCAAACGATTAAGCAACAGTTTCCAGCTGGTGAATTTGGTGATGGCCTAAGCTCAATAGCTCGAATGATTATTAGCGATTTTCAGATCCCCATCTATAAGCTGAGTTTGGGGAATTTTGATACTCACGTCTCCCAAAGTGCTCTGCACCAGCGCTTGCTGCATGAATTAAGTACTGGCTTAGCGGCTTTCCGTAAAGTACTGTACCAGCAACATAAATGGGAAAATGTGGTGGTGCTTACTTACTCCGAATTTGGCCGCAGAGCGTCAGAAAATCAAAGTATGGGGACCGATCATGGTTCTGCAGCAGCTCATTTTGCTATCGGTGGCAGCGTTAAAGGTGGCTTTTACGGGCAACATCCCAACTTAATAGCCTTACACGCGGGCGACATTCAATATCATGTTGATTTCCGTTCAGTGTATGCAACTCTGGCCACTCGCTGGTGGCAGCAATCGAGTCCTTGGGACATGCCAGATATCCCTTTCATTGCTTAGCTTGGCTAAGCTAACTAAAAAAAGGGCAGTGATTGCCCTTTTTTAGTTCCCTTGCTGAGGTAGTTTAAATGCTCGTTTTTAAAAAAGGATAATCCGTATAACCTTCTGGGCCTGGCGTATAGAAAGTCTTTGGGTTCGGCACATTCCAAGCTGCACCTTGGCGAATCCGTTCAGGCAAGTCTGGATTAGCTAGGAAGCCAGTCCCAAAAGCAACTGCATCAACTTTGCCATCAGCAATCGCTTGTTCAGCTTCTTCTGCCTTATAACCCATATTGCCAATAATCACACCTGTATAAGCTTCACGCATCGGTGTGAGTACATCGCCTTTTTGTACACCGAAGAAATCACTACGCATCACGTGCACATAAGCTAAATTGAACTCATTCAACCGCTCGCCCAAAAATCTAGCCAAACCCATTGGATCACTATCGATCATACTGTTGTAGCTATTCAGTAGGGATAAACGCAGCCCTACCTTATCGCTACCAATCTCTTTGGTTACAGCTGTCAGTACTTCAAATAGGAAACGCGCACGATTTTCGACTGATCCACCATACTTACCCGTACGTTTATTTGCACCATCGCGCAGGAATTGGTCAAGCAAATAGCCATTTGCTCCATGTACTTCCACACCATCAAAGCCTGCATGCATAGCACTACGAGCCGCTTGTGCGAAGGCTTTTACTATGCCTGGAATTTCGTCATCACTTAAAACTCGCGGTACTACTTGAGCTGCTTTACCTTGAGGGGTGTGGACTTCATCCTGAATAGCAATAGCGCTAGCTGAAACAGGCTGTTGACCATTGCACATATTGGGATGAGCAGCCCGACCTGCGTGCCAAATCTGCAGGAAGATTTTTCCACCTTTAGCATGCACTGCGGCTGTCACTTGTTTCCAAGCCTCAACTTGCTCAGCAGAATAAATGCCAGGCTCTGCAATAAAAGCTGAAGTATTCGGCATAATCATAGTGCATTCGGCAATAATCAAACCGGCACTTGCACGCTGCGCATAATACTCAGCTATTAAAGCATTAGGCATATGCTCCATACCAGCACGTGTGCGCGTAAGCGGCGCCATGATCATACGGTTTGGCAAAGTTAACGAGCCTAGTTGCAGTGGTTCAAAAAGCTTCATAGTGATCCTTTCTTGGTTATTTTCTGTGCCCAAAGCATAGACTGAGCTGTGAGTGCTGCCAAAAGGCTAGAATTTTCGTAGGGTTTGGAGCTGAGTTGGGGAGCACAGTCTCGCTAAATACGCCTCAATTGTTTACTTAACCGCCAGTCGCATTCATATGCCTAAATAAAACTGGCTTAGCTTGCAGATTAAACTCGTGTCCTTTTGGTTTAATCTGCATAGCTTTTTCTAAAGCCTCATATAGTGGCTGATCATCTAAAGGATGGGCACGCAACACCCGCCGTAAATCAACCGAATGCTCTTGACCTAAGCACAACAATAAGCGCCCTTCTGCTGTAACACGCACCCGATTACAATCGCCACAGAAATTATGGCTATGCGGCGAAATAAAGCCCACACGACTCGAATGATCAGGAAAAGCATAATATTTAGAAGGGCCACCCGTCTGTTCAGCAATAGGCTGTAAATCAAAGCGAGTACGCAAATCTCTTAAAATTTCATCACTAGAATAATAAGCCTCTGCTCGATCATGATCACCGATTACACCCAGTGGCATTTCTTCAATAAAAGCAATATCGCAGCCTTTAGCACGAGCAAATTCGACTAGATCAATCACTTCATCATGATTACGATGTTTTAAAATCACTGCATTCAATTTGACGCGTTTGAAACCTTGGGCTAAAGCAGCTTCAATTCCTTGTAAAGTTTGCTCAATTTGCCCAGTCCGAGTCAGTGCCTTAAAGCGCTCCGGCTTTAGCGTATCGAGGCTGATATTAATACGTGTGATACCGGCTTGTTTCAAAGCTGCAGCGTATTTAGGCAGCTGGCTACCATTGGTGGTAATAGTGAAATCTCGCAAGCCATCTAACTGGCCTAAATCTTCACAGAGTTGCAGTACATTCCGCCGGGTCAGAGGCTCACCACCGGTAAGACGAATTTTGCTCACGCCATAATGCACAAAAGCGCGACCAATCCGGCTCATTTCCTCAAGTGTTAATAGCTGTTCACGTGGCACAAACACCATATCCTCCGCCATGCAATACACACAGCGAAAATCGCAGCGATCTGTCACTGACAAGCGTACATAATTAATACGCCGCCCAAAACGGTCGATCAGCTGTCGCTCGGACATGGTTTACTCCTACAGTAGTCTAGCTAGTCTTTAGGTCTATCTTACGCTTTTTTAGCCTAAACAGAGAGTTTGCTGCATTCGTGTAGGCATTTAGCTAGCGGGTTAATAAGCGATCGGCTGGCAGTTGGCTCAGGATGGTGGCCACTCGTTCCTCAACTGAACCTGATACTAGACGATAAGGAATTTGTCGCGCCTGTAACTGCTGCAAAATAAAGGCTTGGAATTCGCGCTGGTTGGTTTCACCGGAGCGATCCCAAGTATCAGCATAAGGGAAGTCAATATCGCAAACCCAGACTTGTGCATAGCGTTGCCAACAGGATTCAGCTAGTTGGGTGAGTGCTGGCAAAGCGAAGCCATGATAATACTGGGCAAAATGCCAAGTAGTGAAGGCATTGGTATCACAGATTAAATAACGCTGTGCTTGCAGTGTAGCTTGATCTTCAAGCTGAAGATGAGTTTGGGCGATTAGTAATAATTCATCAGGCTGCAAACGCCGCTCTTGTTGATGCTGTTCCCAATAGCTACGCCCGTACTCCTCCATCCAAGTTGTTTGTAAAGTTTGAGCTAAGGCTTGCGCCAAGGTGGTTTTTCCCGCAGAAGGCGCACCCAATAACACTATTTTTTGCACTAAGCTCTTATACACCACAGGGCTTAAATACTGCTGAGCTAAATTCCAATCATGGCGAATGCGCGTCGCACTAATCGGTACAATCTGCCTTGACCTATCGACGCGCACATCTAGCGCGCCTAGGGCTTGGCTCACATGCTCACCATAAGCTTCGCTACTAAAAAAATGTGTGACTTTGCGCCCTGCAAGAATCTGCAGAATATAGTTTTCTTGGGCGCGCATGATAGCTGTTGTATAGCCTGTTTCTTTGGGGCCATCAGGGGCAGCTAGGATTTCAACTTGCGGATAAAGTGCCTGCAACCATTGCACACGCTCTGCCAAGCTCACTAAAGGCAACTCATCACAAGCATAAATAAGCACTATCAAATGATCGACTTGCGCTAAGGCTGTTTCAATTAGCAGTTGATGGCCTTGATGCAAAGGGGCAAATTTACCCAAAGTTAAACCGATCTTAGGCATATTGAGGCTCGACTTTAGTTTGGGCTTGATAGCGCTGCCACCAAGTATATTGGCCGATACAGGCCATCACTAAGAAGCAGGTATATAATACGGTGGTAGGCGCCAAACCTTTTTGGTAGTACACCCAAATCGCGACTACATCGACTGCAATCCAAAATGCCCAACTGAAAAGCTTGCGTTGAGTTAATAGCCATTGCGCCACTAAACTAGTGCTTGCTACCAAGGAATCTGCATAAGGCAAATTCGCATCCGTATGCGTTAGTAGCCAACCCATTCCGAAAGCGCCTAACAAAGCAATCAAAGCCCAAAGCGCGTATTGCCAACTCAGACCCCATTCGACAACTACTTCTTCCTGTTGGTCTTGATGCTTTGACCAAGCCCACCAACCATAGGCTTGCATAAAAATATAAATAATGTTTAAGCCCATATCTGAATATAATTTGGCTTGACCAAAGATATACACATACAAAATCACCTGAAATAAACCAACCGGCCAAGCCCAAATACTGCGCTGAATATATAAGGCGACACAGACAAAACCAGCAATAGTTCCTGCCCATTCAATTGCTGAGGCTCCTGCAAAGCCCATTAACCAATCTGTTAAATTCATGCTAGTTCCTTCATGCTATTTCTTTCAATTTTGCACGCACTTGCATTAAGGCAAAGCCTAATAAATTCTGTCCGCGCCAAAGCTTTGGGTTAGTAGCTTCTGGATTGCTTGCACCCATACCAATGCCCCAGATTCGATCCCGCGGGCTCGCCTCCACTAATATCTGTTCACCAGTACTGAGTAGAAATTCATATAAGGCAGGATTCTGACTAAACTTTCCTAAATTACCTTGAACCACATAATCAAAGCAGTGCTGTTGCCACACTGAATTTTCAAAGTTTTCAACCATACGCCCGAATTGCTTAGCTTCTTGAGGAGAACGACAAGCTAAAATCTCTGCCAATCTTGCTGAGTCATTAAAAAGGCGTGCTTTTTGCGCCATCATATAATGTTCAGCCGTGAGATAAGTAATTTGTTCCAGTGTAAAAGGTGCATAAAACCATTGGCTTAAGCAGCTTTTGTCAATCGCTTCAGCCTTTTGGGTATGTCCCCAAAAATGCAAATAACTCACTGAGTGACCTTGAGCAAGGTAGTCTATTAATTCGTGGCGATCTGTCATTGTAGAAACCATAAAATTTGCCTTTTTATTAAACATAAACTAAATCATTAGCTAACTTAAAGACTGCTATCAACACGAGTCTTGTTCTCCGGGCTTGAAATCGCTTTAAGCATCCCTAATTTCTATATGCTAACTATCTAAAAGGAGGTCGTTGTATGCACACCCCATTGGTTGTCGACGATAAATTAGTGGCTGAAGCGCGTATTGCTGCTACTGTCATGGGAAAAAACCTCAATCAATTGGTGAACAACTATTTAGAAACCATGATTCACGAACAAAAAGCTGCCTCTAGTTTCGCTGAATTCGCCTTCCTCAGCGGCAAGAGCAAACAACACAGTTGGTCTTTTAATCGAGATGAATTACATGAAAGAACGTAGTTTTCTCGATACCAGCATTTTGTTGTACACCGATGACTCACAAGCTCCAGAAAAACAAGCCATGGCCTTGGCCTTATTACAAGCTGGCTGGGCAAGCGGTAATGCAGTAATCTCGACTCAAGTTCTGCGCGAATACTTTGCTGCGACCACTCAAAAATTTGGCTTACCCATTGACATGGCTCAGCGCAAAATTGAGCTGATGGCTAGCCAAATGGAAGTGATGAGCATCGACTCCGATGACATCCTCAAAGCCATTGAAATCAACAAATCACAAGGCTTTAGTTTCTGGGAAGCGCTTATTATCCGCATGGCGCAGAAATGTAATTGCACTATCCTTTATTCAGATGTCATCCAGCCACAACGCACGCTGGAAGGTTTAAAAATTGTGAACCCCTTTCAACATTAACTCGTACCGATAGCGGCATTATGCTGCTATCTTTTAATGACAGACCAAACAACCTTGCGTCTTTGCTACTCCCACCGTTACCACCATGCCTGAATTAAATCCTAAATAATCCGCTTCAATGCCATCGGAGAAAATCACCCCCTGTTCAGGCATATGGGACTCCAAACGCAGCGGCGTATGGACGGTAATCCCACCAAAAACTAAGTTAGTGCCGGTAGTTTTGCTCGGAAACGGCTCACGCACGGTAAATTGCAAGCGTTTTGCATCCCAAGCAAACCCATCCAATAATTCATGTTTGCGCTGATGGGTGACACCTAAAGCGCCTGCTAAAATCGAGCGAAACCAACCAGTCGAACCAAAGCCAGTAGAAATAATAACTCCTGAGGATGACTGCAACTCACGTTGCCCTTCCCATTCCAAGGCATAACGCGCTGAGGTATGGGTTTTGGGGCCAATAAAGATATCATTCACGGCTAATAAGCTTTGCCCATCATTGGTTTTCGCTTCGGCGAAGGTAATCGTTTTGCTCGCCGCCGCTTGATTTAAGGTACGCTCCAAAGCGCTTTTTAAATCCCCCATTTCAAAGGGTAATAACTTGCCATCCCAACGCGCTGGATCAGGATTAATCGCAATCACTGGCTGGCCTTGCAAGTATTTCAAGGTATTTGCCACTAAGCCGTCTTGGCCAATCACTACAATAATATCGGTTGAGCCAAACTGATAATTGGGCAGAAAAGAGCGCTCCAAACTTTGAAAGCGCCCTAAAGGTTTTAAAATTAGCTCAGCCTCGCGCAAACGCTGCTGGTAGAGATCATGCTCTGCTAAATAATCCTGTGCATTAATCTGATTATGCTCTAAATAAAACTTCGCTTGTGGCCAAGTATTAAAGCGCTCCACTAATTCCTGTAGGCGCGTTTTGCGGGTAATTAAAATAAAGCGTTGTTGATTATTCGTTTGCATTTTAGCGGCCTGCTCTTTTCAAGACTTGGCTAAATAAATCAGGGGTAATCGTTAACTCACCGATTTTATTAGCATTTTGCGCCAAGCTTTCAAAAGCCAAAGCCATTAATTGTTCGGGTTGCATTTGTGCTAAAGCCATTGCTTTTAAATGCTCGACTGGCAATTGCTTGAAGGCATTCATTTTTACAGTGGTGGCATAGGCTTCTGTGTCTGCTTCTTTTTGGCGGTTTTCCATTTGCGTATTCACCAAATCTTTACGCTGCATTTCCTCGGCAATCCGCGCTTGTAAACGCTCGCGTTCGGTTTCAGCTTGGGCGCGCAATAAAGTCCTTTCATTTTCGATGCGCGACTCTTCAATTTCCTGCTCTTTATGCTGTATCAACAAGGTGGTATTTAATTCGGCCTCGCGAATCGTGCGCTCTTGCTCGACTGCTGATTTACGCCGTGCATAAATCGCATCATCAGCCTCTTTTAAAATCGTTTCGCGCGCTTCCGCTTCCAAAGCGCGGGTAGTTTCGGGTGTGGGTAAAATCGCACTAATGGATACTTCCAATAGCTCAATGCCCATTGCTTGCAAACTCAGATCGGTATGCGCTTGTTCACGCACCGACTGCACGAGTGCTTGGCTCATAGTCAAAGCACTGCGTAAATGAGTCGCTTGAATCTGGCTTTGAATCGAAGCTTGCACAATACGCAAGACACGATCTGATAAAGTTAAGGGGTCTTCTGAAACATAAGTCGTGCCATTTTTCGCCAAGGTAAAATTCAGCATCCCTGCCATTTTGAGTGCATCAGTAATTTGATAACTGATCTGCCCTTGAACCGTTAAGGCTTGGAAGTCTTTGGTTTGTAAATTAAAAATGAACGGCGCTTCTTGCACATTCACGGGCACGGCAGCAATCGATGAATTAACCGCATTATAGAAAAAGCTCAAACCACGCCCATGTTGCTTCACCTGACCTTTTTTAGTTTTGATCGCATAAGTCGATGCATCTGCTTTGTAATATTGAATGCCGAACATGCTGGCTTCTCCTTATTAATGTCTTTTAGTCACTTTATGATTTACATAGTGTCTTAAAGACTTTATTCTGTCAATCTTTAAGTGTCTTAAAGACAATAAAAAGATTGAAACCGCCGACGAAGCGTATTAAGGTGGAATCCTTCCCCTTCAAATTGTGGAAAACATGATCGAATACGCCGATGAAGCTAGTTTCTTAGCCCATTACAACCGCCGTGAGTTTGATGCGCCTTTGCTGACCGTCGACCCCGTCTTGTTCACTTATCATCAGGCACAACTCAAAGTGCTGTTGGTCAAGCGCTCTGCTTATCCAGAACGGGGCTTATGGGGATTGCCCGGTGGCTTCGTGGATATGGCTAACGATCAAAACTTGGAAGATACGGCACAGCGTAAGCTTCAAGAAAAAACTGGCGTTAGCCCGCCCTATTTAGAGCAGCTCTATAGCTTCGGCTCAACAACTCGCGATAAACGCGGCTGGTCTGTAACGGTCGCTTATACGGCTTTAATCGCTTATCAAGAATGTGCCGCACATATTGAAACCGTCAGTGATGCACAATGGCTGCCCCTCGAACATTTAGATGATTTAAGCTTAGCGTTTGATCATCGGCAAATTATTGATTTCGCCCGCGAACGCTTACGCCAAAAAGCCTTGTATTCGATCGTGCCCGCTTATGCTTTACCCGAAAAATTTACCCTGCCCGAATTGCAGCATTTGCATGAGGTGTTATTAGGCAAAGTACTGCAAAAGAAATCGTTTAGGCGGCGGATTGAAGAGGCGGAATTATTAATCGATACCGGTGAGAAGCGCTCAGAGGGGAATGGACGGCCTGCGGCGTTGTATCGCATGAAGGAGGGTTCGGGGGGGTATAATTTTGTTAGGAATTTGGAGGAGTGATACATAAATCAAAGTTAGGTAAATACTTGATTCGACTAAATTTCATAGTTATAATAATTTTATCAAGGATGTGCGTCGAACGACGGAACGGTCAACCGAATAGGTTGGCAGTGTTTCGTGCGTGCGTGCGTGTATTTCATACCCTCCCCCGAATCACTAATCCCACCTATTTATCTTGAGCCACGAAGTCAGCGTCATTCGACGGCGTTTCATACTTATGGCAGAAATAATCTGGGAGAATATTCTAGATGTTTAATATAGATGGTAATAGTTTAGCGAATGCCATTAAAGAGGCTAGAAAAGTGATTAACGACTTAAATCCCTTATTATGGTTTCTTACTATGATAGCTTTTCTGTACGTCGTTATTACAGGCATCAAAGCCATTGCACCAGAAGGCATTTACTTGCCATCTAAGCCTCCAATTGCTCAACAGAGCGATTCCCTTGATAGCAACACCAGTTCCGTGAAGTAGGTTGTATAGCACAACAGGTCGTAATATCTGCAAAGATGCGACCTGTTGTTTAACGGCGTATCATCATGGTACGAGCATTCATAGGTATAGGCTTGTTCTTTCGAGCTTAGATAAATAGTTCAGAAATCATTACGAGCATTCATAGGTATAGGCTTGTTCTTTCGAGCTTAGATAAATAGTTCAGAAATCATAACGTCTGGTGAGCTGTTTGAAAAAGCCAGATTTATGGTTGAACAATACTAAAATAGAATTTTTTGCAGGGTTAGGTTTTTGATTAAATTAAACCTACAGCCCATTATAAATTGTTGCAACACTTAAACTCATCACAGGACAAGGTAAACTCAACTCTAGCCCCAACTCATTAAACTGCTGCAACTCCCAAGAACCATCCTTTCCACGAGTTAGCATATCGACTTGCACCTTATCCTGAGCCACTATCAAATAAGCCTGCAAAGAAGGAATCGCCTGATAAGCCAAGGATTTTTCTAAATAATCTTTGCGCAGAGTCGAATCAGAAGTCACTTCAACAATCAAACACGGCTTTTCCAGCACATAGTCATCTGTTTCATCCGAGTCACAACCAAGCACCACGTCAGGATAATAATAGCTGTGATACTTTTCCGAATGCACTTTCATATCGCTGATATAAGCTGTGCATGAGGACGCATTATCCATTAAAGCACGATAAATATTTCCGGCAATCCGATTATGTCGCTTACTCGCACCTGCCATGGCATAGATACGGCCATTCACATATTCATGACGCTCAAGCGCTTGTAGCTCAGCTATTAAATAATCTGCCTCATTGATAAGCTCGTTTAAAGCGGGTTGTGCTGTACTCATAAAATACCTCAGCAGAAAAGCTTGCTCGTTTCAACATAATAGCATAGCACTACGTTAAGCTTGGCTTAGCTCAGTCCACTGCAAGTAGTTACTCCGCCAAGCGCTGAATCGCTTCTGCCTGTCCTTGCTTGGCTGCTCGCTCATACCAAGTCTTAGCCTCTGTGATTGATTGCTCTACACCCTCACCCGCTTCATACATCACACCCAAATTATATTGGGCTAGTGCTAAACCTTGCTCAGCCGCTAAGTGAAACCATTTGGCAGCCTCTGTATAAGATTGCGCTAGATTACTGCTGCCTTGATAGTTTAAAACGCCTAAATTGTATTGCCCTAAAGCCGAACCTTGAGCAGCCGCTTGCTGGAACAAACTCAAAGCTTGTTGTGCCGATGGTTCAACTCCTCGCCCCTCTAAATACATATTGCCTAGATTAGCTTGCGCTAGCGCATTGCCTTGCTTGACTGCTAACTGTAACCATTTTAAAGCTTCAGCATTCGATTGAGTTACCCCTTGGCCTTGTAAATACAAAATGCCTAGTGTCGTTTGGGCTGAAGAATTGCCTTGCTCTGCCAGTGGCTGCAATTTCTTGAAAGCCAATGCATAGTTACCCGCTTGATAAGCTGCTAAACCCAGCTCCAGCTCAGTACTAGGGTCGGGAACTTTCTCCGCTAAGCCCTCAGTGATTAAGCGCTCCATCTCCTGCTGAATAGTCTCAACGGATGGGTTTGGGGTGCTAAGGTTTGGTTGAGTTTCGGCAAAACTTGAAGTGATTGACAAATTTAAACCGAATACAAGAGCTGTTACTACCACTGATTTAAACATCTTAGCCTGCATGACGTACCTGGAATTGGGATTGAGCAGTGCATGATATAACTTAGCTGAAGTATCAAGCTCAACTTAGTCTGATAGAAGCCAGCGATAAAGGATTTAATGGCTTCTTCCAACCCTAATAAATCTCAGCTTTTGCGCAGTCTCCAATAAATCTGTCTATAGTAAGTAGATGAAACTTAAACTGCTTGGTTTATCTGCGCTCTTATTAGCACTCGTAGCGGGTTGTGCTGCGCTCGCCCCTGCAAAATTTTTAAATGCCACTATTCCGAAATCAGGCTTTGAGCTGCGCGAACAGGCTTATGGTAATGATCCGCGCCAGCGTATGGATATTTATCTGCCTAAACAAGCGGTGGCAGGTAAAGCACCGATCATCTTTGTATTTGGTGGAGCTTGGCGTAGTGGCAGTAAAGAAGATTTTCTATTCGTCGCAGAAGCCTTAACCGCTTTGGGACATCCCGTCATTATTCCCAATTACCGGCTCTATCCTGCGGTTAAATATCCAGAAATCATTGACGATGTGTCGCAAGCGATTACTTATTTAGAGGCGCATGCACCTGAGCTACTCGGTCAAGCTTTACAGCCCTTGATTCTGATGGGGCATTCGTCTGGTGCTCATGCAGCCGCACTCTTAGCCACTAAACCGCAATATCTACAAAAATTCAATATCAAGACGCCAGTGAAAGCCTTAATTGGCTTAGCTGGGCCTTATGATTTGCCGCTGGAACTAGAAGAAGTGTCACAGGTTTTTGGCAAAGCCAACCCGCAAGAGGTGAACGCAACTGTGAATTTATCGCCACCACTGCCACCCACTTTATTATTGCATGGAGAGGCGGATGAGCGTGTGTTACCTAAGCATAGCCGCCGCTTCGCAGAAAGCTTACAGCAAGCGCGAACTTCGGTAGAGCTGCATATTTATCCAAAAGTGGATCATGTGCGCGTGTTAGCTAGCCTTGCTAAACCTTTACGTGGTTTAAATTCTAGCTATTCAGATATCTCAGCTTTTTTAGCTAAACATCAGCTCTAATCACTGCGCAACAACTTGGGGTGAAGCTTTGCGACCTCACCCCAAGCGTCCTTTGAATCATTATTCGATGACTACTTTTGTGGATGCTGAGCGCCCAAAGGTTTCCGGTGCATACATCTCTTCCGCTTTCACTGGAGGGACAATGAAACTGCCCGGCGTAGTGGCTTTAGCAATATAACGATAGGTGTATACGCCCTCTGGTAACACAGAGGTGAAAGCTTCTACCCGTTCATCACGCAAGTTTTGTTGCTCATACCAAGCCCCTAACCAACTATAAGCGACGGGTTCAGGCTCCTCAGGTCTTAACTGCGCACTCACCGCCAAAGCAGGATTAACAGCCTCTAAACCCGCTGGCAAAGGATCAACTAAAGCTACATGATAACGCTCAGCATTAGCTTGCATCGTTAAAGTGACCTCAACCCGAGCACCTGCTTTAATCTGCCAAGCACCATCTGCAGTTTGTTTCACATCCTCGGGCTTATCTAAGCCCCGATAACTACGCGAAACCGTAAAGCCATGCTCAGCTGCAGCCAACTCTAAGTTTTGTGGAGCATAGTTCAAGCCAAGTCGATAGTACAAACGTCCTTCGCCTTGCTTAGCTAAAACTAAATCGCGGCGAGCCTCACCTTTTAAGAGCCACTCCATAGGAATTTCGGTTTCCTGACTGTCAGTAGAGCGTCCTTTAAAGCTGTACTCACCTGCAAAATCAGCGCCCAACCAAGCTTTCGCCACAAAATCTGGTGTTTGTGCCTCATAGGTTTGGAAATACTGATCTAAGCCCAGTAATACAAACACATTATCTTGCGTAGAACCCCAATGGCCCTTAGTACGCCGGGCTTGTAAGTTTTTAACTAATTTTGGAATTAAATCAGACTTAGGCTGTGACTTAATTAAGGCTTCTAGCACAATCCCATTCGCTGCTCGCTCAGAGTGCATTACCCAATAACCGCCTGCATTTAGTTCATTTTTAATCGAAGCACCCGAGGCTGTTTCAGTCGTGCGATTCATCAGCTCCTTTAAGATAGCTTGGCGCTGTTGCGTAGCTGAGTTATCAGTTGCTAGAACGCTGAGTAACCAGCCTAAGGATTCACTAGGTAATTTGCTCACTCCGCCAGCTTGGGTAATCAGTGTTGCTGCGGCTTTAGTATCTTGATCACCGGCTACTTGGCGTACATATAAGCTATAAGCCTTAATGTATTGGCGTACTTCTTTCGAGTAGTCATTCGGCCAATGCTGATCCAATTCACGCAGATAGTTTAAGCCTGCCTCTAAAGCTGGCTCATTGACTGCATAGCCTTTAGCTTTAGCCCGTAAAAGTGCATGCACAGTATGCGCTGTCACATAAGGCCAAGTTTGCCCACGATCCCATAAACTAAAGCCACCATCACCAGTTTGACGCTCTAATAACAAAGCTATATCACGCTGCATACTTTGTTGAATTGCTTCAGGGCTTGGTAGATCCTTAGTTTTAAAGGCTTGTAAGACATCCTTCAAAGCACTGGTGCTTAAGATGCGTGAAGCGACTTGTTCACTGCAACTAAACGGATAATCTTGCAGATAAATATACGCATCGGTGAGCGACTGCAAAGCTGTTGAGCTAGTCGTAATTTGCAATTGGCCAAACTCTGGAATGACTGTTTTGGGAGTTTCTAGTGGCTGGCTAATCGCGCCCTGATCTAGCACTCCATACGTTGCAAAGGCTTCACTAGTAGCAGGTGTCCACACAGGTAAACTGCCATTCGCTGCATCGCTTAAGTCATTCGCCGCCGCCGCAATTTGATAATGAACTTCACCTGCTTTGACGGTTTTGGCTGGGAATCGCACTTCAACACGTTGATTAGCGGGCAATTCAAAAGAATAACCTTGAGCAGATGTTAATTCTAAATTACTCGCCGCTAAAGCCACTTGTACCGGTAGAGCCTGATCAGTTTGGTTTTGTAAAACCACAGGGAATTCAAAGCTATCTCCGTAATTCAAAAAGCGGGGTGCACTCGGGCGAACCATCAAGGGCTTGCGGGCGGTCAAATGTGCTTCGCCTTTGCCATAATAAATCGCCTCTTGTGCTGCCACTGCCATTATCCGGTAGCGCGTTAAATTATCGGGTAATTTAAGGGTAGTGCTAACCTTGCCATTCGCGTCCGTTTGCAAATTCGGTACAAAGGCTGCCAGTGGATTAAAATTAGATCTTAAATTAATAGCCGCATTGGCATTTGGCTCAGGGCTAGCCGCAGCATCTGCTGCCATAAACCTAGACATTTTGCCCTCAGCCACTATTGGGCTACGAGGTCTTGGTCTAGCTTGTGCAATGGGGGCAGCTGCTGCTGCCATTCCACCACCCATATTTGCAGTCTCAGCTTTCATTACCTCTACTTGCTCATCACTCAGCTCCGTTAGGCTAGGCACAACAATAGAAGAGCGCAGCGATTGAGCTTGTATATAAGCCTCTACGCTCGGATAAAAAATATCTAAGGGATCGGCTAATTTATAATTACCTGCTGTTAAAATCGCTTCATCGACTACGATTAAAGCCACCTCTGCATTCGCGACTGGCTGGCCTTGCTGATTTTGTAGGCTGAGATGAATAGCGGTTTCTTCCGCAGGCGCTAAGAGCGGCTTTTCTGGGGTTACTTCTACCTTTAAAGTACGCTCTGCTTTAGACAGTTTTAAGCTTAAATTCCCTGTCGCAAAAGCCGGTTGTTCAGGAAGTGGCTGGGTTTTATCCTTGGTAAAGCGCGCAGTTTTACCCGTTAGCTCGACATAAACTTGTACATTGGGTAGCCATTCAGACTTCAGTGCTAATTCTAAAATCTTGCTATTACCAGAGATGCTAAACCGCTGTTCCGCTACCAAGCCATTATGATTGACTAACAATAAACCCTCGGCATCTTTAAACGGCGCTTGAATTAACAGTTTCGCGGTTTCAGTAGGTGTGTAAGTTTCTTTGTCGGCAATGATTTGAAGCTGTTGAGCTTGAACCGTGCTGGCAGTTACTGGCTCGACATCAGTGTCACCACTTACCCAGCGGCTAATGCGCGTCATATTCTGCCGACCGTTAGGGTCAACCGTGGTTGCCGTAATGAGATATTGCCCAGCCTCCGCTAGTTTAAGCTCACATTGAGCTAGGCCTTTGGTATCGGTTTGTACCGTGCAAGATTGTGGCTGTTTTGCAGCAGCCTCAGTGGCATTTTGAGAACCCTCATCGAGCTTGGCTTCTAGGATTACTGAAGTGTTCGCAAGTTCTTTACCTTCGATATCCGTTGTTAAGATTTGTACGCTGAGCGGCTGATTTGGCTCAACGAATTGACTCTCAGTTTTTAAGCCCACATAGGTAGTCGCAGGGTGAATCAACCAAGTACTAGACGCGACCCACTCTTGTCGATTTACATCACTGATGCGTGCTTCAGCCGTCATCGAAAGCGGTAAAGGATATTTAGACAGTTCAGGCTGAATCAGTAGCTGCTGCCGCCCTTCTGCATCGGTTTTGCTTTGAAAATCAGCTGATACCGTCGCAACTGGGGGCATCCACCAACGCATCCAATAAGGCTGCACTAAGCCAAATGACCACTCGTCCCGATTGGGTGGTGTATACGCTTGTGGGCTAGCATTCAAATGCCAATTCACGGGCGCTGCTGCTAAACCGCCCCCTGCGTAGTAATTAGCACTCGCCACTAATTGAATCGGCGCATTCCCCACATAAGGTTCAGGCTTCGTCAATTCGGTTGTCACTTCAAACTCTGGAGTTCGGAATTCTTGAATCTCAAAGCTATGGCTATAAGCAATCGGTTCCGCCTGATTGGCTACCGTAAAATTAATAGTCGCGCTGCCTAAATTGGGTGTATCTGGTAATTTAAAATCTAAATTGAAACCACCCAAACCAGTCAATGCTGTACTGCCCTCTGCAAGTTTATTGCCCGCACTATCTAAAACCTCATAATTTAAACTAGTAAGATCCTTAGCTAGTGATAAAGGACTAGCGGGGCTTGAATCACGGGTACGTAACCAGCCTTTGAGATGAACTTGCTCATTAGGTCGATATAAATGCCGGTCATCTAAGACATACCAAAGCCATTGTTTGGTGAGCGGTGTAGCTTGCCAGACATTAGCTGCCCATGCATATTCAGTTTCCGGCAACAAGGCGATATCCTCACCCTGTTGTGCCTGTAACCAATGGATCGCTGGTTCATTGCTAGTCAGTGGCAGCACTGAAGCTGAATTCTGCGGACTATTCAGATAATTGAGTTTAGCTAAGCCTTGGGCATCAGCAGCTTGCTGGCTGGTTGCTTTGGAAACTGAGCTGTGGAGGTTTAAATTAACCTTGTCTAAGGCTTTACCGGTATTTAAATCACCAGCCCAAGCTAGAAGCTGCTGGCTATCTGCATAAGCATCCAGCCCAATTTGTGTACCTTGCACCCAAACTAACCGGGATTGTGGCTCGCCATCAATTGCGCGTGGTTTAATACTCGCTTCGCCTGGCTCAATCAAGACCAAGAGATGGCCTAATTTGCCACCTTTCAACCAAGGTGCTAGCTCAATTGGTGTAGAAACCAGTGTATCCGTTTGGTCTTTAATATTGACTTGCTGAGTGCTGACGGTCTTACCGGGAAGCTTAATAGGCGCTTTAACTTGTCGATTATTAAAGTCTCTCAGCAAGTTAAAATAAGCTGGCCAATCACTGGGTTCTACCTGCTGGATCGTCACTTTAGCTGTTTTAAAATTATTCGTATAGAAGGCTAAAGCCGCTGGTAGATTCGGGTCTAAAGTCAGCAGAATTTTATTGATAATGCTTAAGCTAGCGGGGCTTTTAGAGATTTTGAAGCCAAAACTTTGCGGCTTACCTAGCGTTTGCCCGTAACTATCTCTGAGGCCAGCCGGTAAACTAATCGTATAAGTAGTATCAGCTTGCCAAGTTGACTGAATCCACAAACCATTGCCATTTGCTTCTACCCTGAACTGGGTGGGTTTAGGGCTAATTTCAATTAACTTCTCTAGCTCTTGTGCTGGAGCGAGTGCATTATTGAACTGTACCGTGATTGGATCATAACGGGTGCAGCGATCTTCATAACCACAAGCTTTTTCTAGCACACGTAAGGGCGCATAAGTACTAAAGCTAGATAGGTTTTGCGCTGGAGCTAAGCGCTTACCTTCCGCTGAAGGCGCTTGTGCTGCTAATTTCAAGGTCACTTTAGTTGACGGTGGTAAGGGCTGTTCAAGCTTTAAAACTAGATAGTGATTAGGCTTAGCATTCTTAACCAAACCGTCTAGCTCAGTTCCGGATTTGATTTCATCCGCAGCTGCCAAGCGTAATTTCAGTGGCTTAGCTTGAGCTTGGGCTTGAATAAAAGGTAATAAAGTTTGGGGGTCAATCCGTTGGTTGAAACTTAAAAATAAAGTCGGGGTAAGTTCTACCGAGTCTCCACTGGGATAAGATTGCTCTAACTTGAGTGTTGGCGTCTTGAAACTCCAAGCTAAGTCTTTAGCTAAGCGCGTACCATCAGCGGCTTGTGTCTCAGCGGGTACAGAGAGATTAAACTCTGTCGCCATCGGCAAGCGTGCACCCTCTTTAGGTTCAAAAATCAAGGTTTGCGTACCCGCCCAACGCCAAGCACCATCGACCGCGGGTGTCATTGTTACGGGTACGGACTCTGCCACAGTTTGACTGTGCGTCGAAAGAGCCACCATCGGCCGATCAAAAGAAATACTAATTTGCTGTGCAGCGGGCACTTCGCCTTGTGGTGCATAGCGAGTAACTGTGAGTGGCCCTGATTTAGCCGTGGTGGGAGCTGAGGTAGTACTTGTTGGTGGAGGAAAGGCTTGCTGTACGGTCTCGCCCACTTTAGGTGGCGGCTCACTACTTGGACGCAGCGCAAAAGGCTTTGCATCCTCAAGCGTTGGTAAGGGTGGCAAACGCCCAAGAAGTGTTTTCGTTTCCTCAGGGCTTAAGGCTTTAGGCTGCACTAGCGGGATCGATTCATCCGTTGGAATTGCGCTACTGGGCTCTTCACTCAGCCTTGCTGGAAATTCAGTTAAAGCGGGTAGGTCTTGGATAGGCTCTAATTCCGCTGCTAAGAGAGGATGACTAGTCATGAGAATACAGCTCGCCATGAAACTTATTTTTTGCAGCAAGGACATGATCAATCTGCCTTTTAATATTATTTATTGGATACCACGAGACAGCGCTAAAGACTGCACGCTTCAAACAACTCACACTTGCTAGCTTAGAATATAACTGGGTTTAATAAGTTCAGATAGTATTTAATTTCAAACTTAGTTTGAAATTAAATACTACAAACAAAAGCACTCTACAAGAATCGAGAATGCTAAATGGAAATAGTTATTGGAAAAAATTATTCATGCCGCAGAGCTTGAATTGGGTCTAACCGCGCCGCACGCTTAGCTGGCATATAACCAAACAATACTCCAATTCCGGCTGAGAAGAAAAACGACGCTAAGTTAATCGGTGCATTAAAGGTATAAGGTACTTGCATCAAACCGGAGAGAAAATAAGAAGCAATGGTGGCTAAGATAATTCCAATAAGCCCACCTAAAGCCGACAGCATGACTGCTTCGGTCAGAAACTGCATCAAGACTTCACGCTCTAAAGCCCCAATAGCTAAGCGAATCCCAATTTCGCGGGTACGTTCAGTCACCGACACTAGCATAATATTCATGATGCCAATGCCGCCGACTAACAAACTAACCGAGGCAACAGCGCCTAAAAGTGTCGTCATAATTTTGGTCGTGCTAGACAAGGTATCAGCTAGCTGGCGAGTATCCATGACATTGAAATTATCATCCATACCTTCACTAATACGCCGACGCTCGCGTAAGACCTGAACAATTTGCTCTTGAGCACTGCTAATATAACTTTCATTCTGCACAGATACTTGAATCGTAGAAATATCCTGATTCCCCGTTAAGCGTCTTTGTACCGTGCGCAGAGGCATAACTAAAGTATCATCTTGGTCGCGTCCCATCGCTGCTTGACCCTTAGCGGCTAATACACCGATTACTTCACAAGAGAAGTTTTTTACCCGTAACATTTCACCTAAAGGATCTTGAGTTCCATAGAGCTGCTTATAAAGCGTTGCGCCCAAAATACAGACAGAAGCACCAACCTGTTCCTCTTGATCAGTGAAACTACGACCTGATGCTAATTTCCAATTCCCCACTGTAAAGAAATCATTGCTGGTGCCAGTCACACTAGTCGACCAGTTATTTGCCATCGAGACTACCGTAGCGGTACGGTTGACTTGTGGAGCGACTCCACTTAAACCACTAACGTTAGACCGAATCGCCACTACATCATCCATCTTAAATGCGGGTGCACCACCGCCTCCACCTGGCCCCATCATGCGTTGACCCGTGCGAATTTGCAGGAGATTACTTCCTAAGCTCGATACTTGATTTTTCACCGATTGGGTAGCGCCATTGCCAAGCGTCACCATCGTAATCACGGCAGATACGCCAATCACAATGCCCAGAATCGTCAGGAAAGAACGCAATAAATTCCGGCGAATTTCGCGCATGGCGAGTAATAAACTATTCCAAAACATAGCCAATCCCCGCTTGCCGCTTGTCTGCGGCTATTTTGCCATCGACGAAGGTCACCACGCGCTTTGCATAATCAGCCATTTCTGGCTCATGCGTAACCATTAACACGGTGATGCCTTGGTCACGATTCAACGAAACTAGCAACTCCATAATTTCGTGGCTACGTTTGGTATCTAGGTTTCCTGTTGGCTCGTCCGCTAATAACAGTACTGGATTGGTTACAATCGCGCGCGCAATCGCTACCCGTTGCTGCTGTCCACCCGATAACTCCGCAGGGGTATGATCCGCCCAAGTGCTTAGGCCGACTTTGTCTAGCGCGGCTCGTGCGGCACTATGTCGAGTTTTAGTGGACTCACCACGATACAGTAGGGGTAACTCCACATTCTCCTGAGCGGAGGTACGCGCTAATAAATTAAAACCCTGAAACACGAAACCAAAATAGTGCCGGCGTAGCAATGCCCGTTGATTGCGATCTAATTGTTCAACTTGTACATCACGAAAATGATATTCGCCAGTACTAGGCACATCTAAACAACCAAGGATATTCATCGCAGTGGATTTACCCGAGCCACTTGGCCCCATTACCGCTACAAAATCACCCGCATCAATACTCAGATCAATCCCTTTTAAAGCTTGGAATTGTGCCTGCCCCTGACCATAAGTTTTAGTAATGCCATGTAGCTCAATCAGCCTGTCAGTAACACTCGTCATGGCTTGCCACCTGCACCAGAACCAGTGATGACTAGATCCCCTTCAGCTAGTTCATCACCAGCAACCTCCGTCGACTTACTATCACTTAACCCTATTTTCACCTTTACTGCCGTTGGCTGACCGTTTTTTAGAATCCAGATTTCACCCATACCACCGCGCCGACCTTGGCCTTGTCCACGCCCAAAGCCTTGACCCTGACCTTGACCACGCTGCCGATTCTGCATGGGTGGGCGCGGCATTAGCTGGGCTACTAAACCGCCAGACTGCTGCCCAGGAGCCGCCGGCTTAGCTTCATCGGGGCTAGTCGGTTTATAGCGTAAAGCCGCATTCGGCACTAAGAGGACATCTTTACGTGATTGGGTACTGATCGTTGCATTCGCAGTCATCCCCGGACGTAAACTTAAATCGGCATTTTCTACATTCAACTTGGTTAAATACGACACTACATTATCGGTTAGAGTGGAGCCTAGACTGACCAAAGTAATCGTGCCTTGGTAGCGGCGTCCTGGCCAAGCATCCACAGTGAATTCTGCTGCTTGCCCTTCTTTCACCTGAGCCACATTAGCCTCATCTACACTCACTTGCAGCTCCATCTGCTTCAGATCTTCCGCTAAGGTGAATAAAGTCGGTGCGGATAAAGAGGCAGCGACAGTCTGCCCTGGTTCAACCGAGCGCTGTAAAACCACCCCATCAATGGGTGAAGTAATCGTCGCTTTCGCTAAATTACTTTGGGCAGAACGTAAATTCGCTTGTGCTTCTTTTACTCCAGCTTGAGCAGCCTCTAAAGCCGCCTGAGCGCTTAATTTTTCAGCTTTAGTGGCTGCAGCACTAGCTTTTAACCCAGCCACATTCGCACTCGAAGCCCCTGAACCAGCTTTAGCGGATTCTACATTCGCTTGCGAAGCTGAAATGCTTGCCCGTGCTGCTGCCGCATTGGCACGCGCTGAATCAGCACTCGATTTAGCAGCTTGTTCAGCTGCTTGGCTACGTTGTAAAGCAGCTTGCGCGGTATCTAGTTCGGCTTTGGAAGGTAATTTACCCCCACTGGTTTTATATAAAGTTTGTAAGCGTCCCAGATTAGCACGTGCCTCGGCGCTGCTGGCTTTTGCTTGAGCTAATTGTGCGTCTGCACTTTGAATCTGTGCATTCGCTTGCTGAAGCTGTGCATTATTCTGTTGCACCTGAGCGCCCACTTGCTGAATTTGCGCACTTGATTGACGCTCACCTGCTAATGCTTGTTGAATGCTCGCCTCTGCTTTCAGAATATTCGCATCTGCTTGAGTCAGTTGAGCCTTCGCTTGCGCTACCTTAGATTCAGCACTAATGAGAGCCGCCTCCGCTTTGGTAATATTATCCTCCAGCTGATCCGTATTGAGCTTGGCGAGCACTTGCCCTTTAGTCACTATCGCATTCGCATCGACTAATACTTCAGCAACGGTACCTGACTGTTCAGTACCGATATCCACTTTATTCATGGGCTGTAAATTGCCGGTCGCGGTCACAGTAATATTCAAATCACCGCGCTTTAGCGCTTCCGTTTGGTAAGCAGGTGCTTCCGTTTGCACTCCGCCATGTGCTTGATATTGCTGATAATACCAATAACCGCCAGCACCTAAGGCCGCAAGAATAGCCAGCGTTACTAAAGTTTTTCCAAAACCGCCCTTTTTATTGGCAGGCTTGCCCAAGACTGCTTTCACTGAATCATTAGTGGATATTGTATTTGTCATGATGTATTACCACGAACCTCCGACGGCCTTATATAAGCTAATCAGCGCTAGACTATAATCAGCCTGCGCAGACAATAAGCTTTCCTGTGCACTTAACACTGAGCGCTGTGCATCCAAAACATTTTGGAAATCTGCGGTACCTGCGTTATAGCTTAAGCGTGCAAGGTTCTCTGCACTACGGGCTAATTGCAGGTTCTGCGCTAAAATAGGCTGCTGCTTTTGTAAGGCAGCGATAGTGGCAAAGTTGCTGGCCACATCTTGTAAAGCACTGAGTACTGTTTTTTGGTAACTTGCAACGGCTTGTTCATAAGCGGCATCACGCACTACCACTTGTTGCTGTAAGCGCCCACCATCAAAAAGTGGTGCACTAATCGAGGCTAATAGCGAACGCGCCAAACTATTAATATCCAGTAAATCGCCTAAGTTTTTGCCAGCTAGACTTAAAGAACCACCTAAATTAAAGCTTGGATTAAGATTAGCTTTGGCCTCCCCTACTCGTGCACTCGCAGCGGCGACCCGATATTCAGCGACTCGAATATCCGGGCGCTGGCGTAAAGCATTCGCGGGAATATCTGCACTTAAACGCCCAGTCGCATTTGGAATGGGTTTAGCCAGTTTTAAGCGTTGATCTAAAGCTTCAGGTGTTTTACCCGTTAGGACAGCTAGGGCATATTTAGAGCGAGATACCGCGCCTTCAAGGGCAGGAATTTGTGCTTGGGTTTGGCCCAAGCTGAGTTTGGACTGTTCTACTTCTAAGCCACTGGTTAGACCCGCTTGTTGACGTAGATTGGTGAGATTAACGGTTTCTTTGCGTGATTTACTATTTTGCTGTGCGACGCCTAAGCGTGCCTGAGCCAAGCGTAAATTCACATAAGCACTCGCTACTTCAGCGGCTAAGGACGCTTTCACATCTTCGTAACTAGCTTCAGCCGCTTTCACATCACTTTGCGCTGCAGCATTTGCCAAGCGATTCGCACCAAAGAAATCTAGCTCCCAGCTTGCATCCAAGCCAGCAGCAAGGTTCGTCCCTGAACCACTAGCTGTCCGTGCTGAGCCACTAGAAGATAGACTGGGTAATAAACTCGCCCCAGCAATAACACCTTGTGCCCGGGCAGATTTGACACTAGCCTGAGCTGAACTTAGATCAGGGTTAGCTTGCCAAGCCTCTTGAATCAGTGCAGTCATTAGCGGGTCATTAAATTTTTGCCACCATGCCGCTTGAATCGGTGCACGGTTGGTTTTGACGGCGGCTAATTGCTTAGTAGCTGTTTGTACAGCAGCCGCTGGTGCCTTGCTGGTTTCGGTCATCGGCGCACAAGCCGCTAAAGCCAAACTGACTGACACTGTTAGCACCGCTGTACGAAGTTGCAAGCTCATAAAGTAACCGCCATTAAACTAGTTTTTAATGGAGCTTAGTCTGCCTGAGATCGCTGTAAAGGTGGGTTAGAAGAATGTAAAAGTATGTAAAGGTGTCTGAGCTTAAAATTGTCTTGTGAGAAAAATAACTCCAGCCCGAAGATGACTGAGCTGGAGGCTAAAAAATTCTAGTTCAGGCTTAAGCTTGATGCTTGCTTTTGGCTACATGAGTGGCAATCGCATCCATCAAAGCAGGTGACAAGCAATCATAAGATTCTAAGCCTAGCTCATGAATGCGCCCACGAATACTTCCCATCTCTGCTGGATTTGTGCCTGATTCAATCAAAGACGATACGAAGGCTGCAAAATTCACTGGATCCCAACCCTTTTCAGCGGATAACTCGGTGTGGATAAAATCTAAGCCATAAAAGGGATGACTGGTGTCTTCAATGCGTCCGTACATATGTGTACCACAGCCTTTGCAGGCATAACGCTGAATCGTTTGACTAGGGTCGACGATGCTTAACTTCGATTCATTCGCAGTGACTTTAAGCTTATCTTTGCTTACCACAGCGACCTGTGAAAATAGTACACCTTGCGGTTTCCAACATTGAGTACAACCGCAGATATGATTGTGTGCTGATTGTGCGGAAACCTGAACCTCCACTTGGTCAGTCGGGCACAAACATTTCAAAGTCCCACCATTAAAGCCAGCTACCGCTTTACTAATCCCTTGATCCACCTGTGGATGCAGTTTTATATGACTATAGCGAAAGCTGGGCGTGCTAGGCATTTCGGGGGTATATGTAGATGTTGCAGCGGGTGAAGCTTCTGGAGTTTGCCCAGCTAAGGCTGCTAATAAATTACTGAAATAACTCATAGTTCACTCTCCTCCGGGATTGAACAAAACCCTTTCTAAGACCATAGACCCTCAAAGGTGAATACCCTTGATTAGATAAAGTATAGACCCAATTTAGAATGAACATTCATTTCAAACCAAAAATAAACCATAGGCTGATTTTGGATATAAATAAGCACTTTAACTGGGGCTTCAAAAACTACTAAGACTCTGTATCAGAGTCTTAGCCTTCAATGAAACCAGTGATCTATTTCAGGAAAATTTGCTGATACGATTTATAAAACGCGGCTAATAACAAAGGAAAGACGATTAACAAGCCTAAGCCAAATGGGAGTGCACCTAAGAATATTAAACCGATAGCCACTAAGCTATAGACTAATAAAGGTACAATATTCCGTAAGCAAGCCTGCATACTCATACCCATAGCTTTAAACACTGGCACATCGTGCAAAGCCACTAACGGGGTCGCAAACCATAACAGCATGCTAATGGCGACAAAGGCAATCAAACCTAGCAACATAGCTATCGAAATAGCCGTGGTGGAGAATGAGGTTTGCATATCAAAAGCTGCTGTATCAGCGCCATAAATCATGAAAAATGCCCAAAACAGCACACCCATGATAGCAACTATAATTAACCACATTAGTAAATTTAAAGCACCTAGACCGAGTAAAGGCGCAAATTTAGTCGAGAAGCCAGCAAATAACGAGGAATACGCTACAGCTTGGCCTTGGTCAGCCGTTCTCAGAGCCATCAACATGCCACCTGCGAAGACAGGGCTTAATAAGGTTGTAGCAACCCCACCAATGAATGGCACAAAAGACAATAGAATATGAAATGCTGCTACGCTTAATAGCATGAGAATCCAGATACCTAGATCGGGTTTCATCAAAGTCCAGCCTTGAGTAATCCAATTCCAACCAAAACCTGCTGGAACTGCTTTTGGCTCAGCAAGCAATTGGAACTGCCTAATCGGCTGTTCAGGCATACGCAAATTCGAGCGTGGTGGTGAATATGGATTAGTGATCTCAGTCATTGTAAAAATCCTTATTGTATTTATAGAGACAGGGGCAAATTTCCTAAAGTTTAAGTGATTTAATGCTTGGTACAGAAACTCTATAGATGAAGGGTTCGACTGGTTTTAGAAGCACTGTGTTTAAGCCTAGATAATAGCCTCAAAAACAAATTCAGCTAAGTCTGCTAGTCGCTTAAGATAAAGCTCAAGACTTTAATGAGTATAGACTTTAAATGACACATATTAAGCAAGAACAAATCACTGCTGTCATTCTTGCAGGTGGACAAGGTAGCCGTATGGGTGGCTTAGATAAAGGTTTAATCGAATGGCAAGGGCGACCACTGATTGAACATTTACTTGCTGCGCTACTACCAGCACACCTGGGCGCTATACTCATCAATGCCAACCGCAATCAAACTATTTATCAACGCTATGGTTTTCCTGTAGTGAGTGATCAAATCCCTGATTATCAAGGCCCTTTAGCCGGTTTAGCCACTGCAATGCAGGCTGTAAAAACGCCTTATATTCTTACCCTTCCTGGTGATAGTTTTTATCTTGCCCCTGATTTTGTCGCCCGTATGTTACGGGCTTTGAATACATCACAGTCTGACTTAGTGCTTGCGCATGATGGTGAGCAGCTACAACCAAGCTATGCCTTAGTACCGGTTAGTTTATTACCAAATCTAGGCGCATTTTTAGCAAGCGGTGGGCGTAAATTGCGGGCTTGGTATGAACAACAAAGCATGGCTACTGTCGACTGTAGTGATATTGCTATCATGTTTCAAAATATTAATACTCCTGCTCATTATCAAGCACTGCAGGAAGGCCGCTTATGAGCTCAAGATCATTACCTATCATTGGTATTTGTGCATGGAGCGGTACGGGTAAAACCACTTTAATCACGCAACTCATTCCACTTTTGCGGGCACAAGGTTTGCGGGTCGCAGTGATTAAACATGCTCATCATAAAGTTGAACTCGACCAACCCGGCAAAGACACCTTTCGCTTTCAAACGGCGGGTGCTGATCAGGTCATTTTAGCCTCGCAGAAAAGCCGTGCTGTTATGTTTGAACAGACTGACACCGCTGAAGTTTCCTTATCCTCCGCCTTAGAGCTAGTGAATCAAAGCGCTATTGATCTCATTTTAGTAGAGGGTTTCAAGCATGCCTCTCTCCCTAAAATTGAAATACATCGCCCTAGCTTGGGTCATCCTCTACTGTTTCCAAATGATGCACAGATTATTGCAGTGGCTAGTGACACTAAACTTGAACTAGCGCAAACACAGTTGAAACAGCTAGATTTGCAGCAGCCTGCGACGATTGCACAATTTATTTTAGAGCAGATGAGTGAACGCAACGGGCAAAAATCGACCGAGATTCGTACTACCTCTAGTTGTGCTGATGCATGTGAAGCATCTATCCTTTCTTTAGCAGAAGCACAAACCCGTATTCTGGCGGCAATTACCCCCATCAAAACCGTGATCAAACAATCGCTGCGTTTAGCTTTAGGTCAAGTCTTAGCTGAAAATGTGATTTCCCCCCTCAATGTACCAACTCATACTAACTCTGCGATGGATGGCTATGCATTAGCTAGCACTAGTTTGCCAACAGATGCCATTAAAACTTTAACGATTGCAGGCACCGCCTTCGCAGGACATCCCTTTGCAGCTGAATGCCCTGCAGGCTCCTGCATCCGCATTATGACCGGTGCGCCGATGCCTTTGGGTACTGACACTGTGGTTATGCAAGAGCATACCGAGCTAATAAACGAATACAGCGTAAGAATAGGTACTGGGCATCGGTCAGGCCAAAACGTACGACAACAAGGTGAAGATATTACTCAAGGCCAAACCATTCTTGAAGCGGGTCGTCGCTTGATTCCTGCTGATTTAGGCTTACTGGCTTCTGTGGGTATAGCTGAGGTCAAAGTTTACCGTGCTCCGCGAGTGGCGTTTTTTTCAACTGGCGATGAACTACGTTCAATCGGCGAAGCATTAGAGAAAGGCTGCGTGTATGACAGTAATCGCTATACCTTGTTCGGTATGTTAAAGAACTTAGGTCTGGAGGTAGTAGATTTAGGTGTGGTCAAGGATGAGCCTGCTGCCCTACAGGCTGCTTTCAAAATGGCCGCTGACAGTGCCGATGTGGTGATCACCTCCGGCGGAGTTTCTGTCGGGGAAGCCGATTACACCAAACATATGCTTGATGAATTAGGTGAAATCAGCTTTTGGAAAATCGCTATCAAACCTGGGCGACCATTGGCCTTTGGCAAATTAGGTGAGACTGTATTTTTTGGTTTGCCGGGTAATCCGGTCGCGGTGATGGTAACTTTCCAGCAAATTGTACAACCTGCCCTGCTGTATTTAGCTGGAGAAGCCAATTATCAGCCTTTAGTGGTACTCGCACGTTCTGCACAAAAGCTTAAAAAGCAGCCGGGGCGTACCGAGTTTTTACGAGCTATATATGAGCAGAGTCCCAGCGGTGGTTTGACCGTGCGTACGACGGGTACACAAGGTTCGGGCATCCTCATGTCGATGAGCCGCGCTAACTGTTACCTGATTTTAGATGAAGACAATGCCGGCGTTGCCGAAGGTGATTGGGTCAAAGTGCAGCCCTTTAAACTATAAAAGACTGCACTCACAGTACTTAAGCGAGTTTAGCTTGCAAAAAGCTTAGGATCTCAGCACTAGGCACTTGCTCAGCCTCACCACCTTGACGAGCTTTGTACTCTAAATTACCCGCTTGCAGACCCCGATCTGAGATAACGATACGATGAGGAATCCCCATTAACTCATGATCCGCAAACATTGCACCTGGGCGCATATCACGATCATCTAACAGCACCTCAATACCAACCGCTTGCAATTGATCATGCAGCGCTTCAGCGGCCTTAGCGACCGCTTCGGATTTACGCATATTTAAAGGTACTAGTGAAACTTGGAAAGGAGCCATCGCTTTCGGCCAGAGAATCCCCGCTTCATCATGATTTTGCTCAATGGCTGCTGCCACTACACGCGTCACACCAATACCATAGCAGCCCATAATCATTTGTTGGGCTTTACCATTTTCATCCAGCACCGTGGCATTCATGGTTTCAGAATATTTTTTGCCAAGCTGGAATACATGCCCTACTTCAATCCCGCGCACAATCGACAGTGTACCTTTACCGTCTGGGCTTTGATCACCTGCTTTGACGTTGCGTAGATCCGCTACTCTCGGTAAAGGTAAATCCCGTCCCCAATTAATGCCAAAGTAATGATAGTCTTCAATGTTTGCACCCGCACCGAAATCACTCATCGCAGCGACTGTACGATCCGCAATCACAGGAATCGGGCAGTTCACGGG
Organism: Thiothrix sp.; assembly: GCA_008015155.1. Taxonomy (GTDB): domain Bacteria; phylum Pseudomonadota; class Gammaproteobacteria; order Thiotrichales; family Thiotrichaceae; genus Thiolinea. The sequence continues at coordinate 101,719 of SSFA01000024.1, read as the reverse complement.
GCCTAAAGAGCCGGGGCCTGCACCCATTACCGAACGCACTTCTTCTTCAGTTGCCATGCGTAAGGGTTTGGCAACTTCGGGTTGTTGCTCGGCTTTAATTTCATTGAGTTCATGATCGCCACGTACTAATAAAGCAACAAATTTTGCACCGCTGTCTGGTGAGGCCTCGACAATTAGCGTCTTAATAGTCTTTTCAATCGGTAACTTGAAATTATCCACTAAAGCCTGAATGGTTTTAGTATTCGGCGTATGTACTTGATGCATGTCTTGGCTAGGATCTGGTCGTTCGCCAGCAGGTGCGACTGCTTCCGCCTTTTCAATATTGGCGGCATAGTCGCTAGCATCCGAGAACACAATGTCATCTTCTCCAGAAGAAGCTAACACATGGAACTCATGGGAACCACTGCCACCAATTGAGCCATTATCGGCTGCGACTGGGCGGAAGCTCAACCCGAGACGTTCAAAAATACGGCAATAGGCCGCATACATTTGGTCATAGGTTTCCTGCAAAGACTCTTGAGTCAAATGGAAGGAGTAAGCATCCTTCATAATAAATTCACGCGAACGCATCACCCCAAAACGTGGGCGTATTTCGTCACGGAATTTCGTTTGAATTTGATAGTAATTGACCGGCAGTTGCTTATAGCTATTCAGTTCTCTACGCATTAAATCGGTGATGATTTCTTCATGCGTTGGCCCTACGCAGAAATCACGCTCATGGCGATCTTTCACCCGTAATAATTCAGGGCCATATTGCTCCCACCGTCCTGATTCTTGCCAAAGCTCAGCCGGCTGAATGGCAGGCATTAAGACTTCAACAGCGCCAGCCTTATCCATTTCCTCACGCACAATCGCTTCAACTTTGCGCAATACCCGTAAACCATAGGGCATCCAAGTATATAGCCCAGAAGCCGTGCGGCGAATTAAGCCAGCACGTAGCATCAATTGATGGCTAATGACTTCAGCATCAGCAGGCGTTTCACGTAGAGTGGACAAAGGAAATTGAGATACACGCATCGACTTATCCGTTATTGAATGCATTGAAAAATAAAACCGCAGAGCAGCGGCTAGAATGAACGCATAATAGCGCGGAATCTACAAGCTGTCAGCGCGTGTGAACAGATCAATACTTGAGTTCTAGGAGTCTCTTGTTTTACTCACTCATCACAAGCCCATAATTTAATCGGTTCACTGGCTGTTTCAGCCAAATTTATACAACTTAAATCTTGAGGGCACAAAGTCCAAGCAGAGCTGGTTGCCCCCGAAGCCGCTAGTATTAATTCAGTTTGAGCAGGCAGATTCGGCTGCCATTCCCACCATCCATCAACTAGCTTAGCGTTTGCCCCCGGCTCCATGCCCGCTCCTGAACCTTTCACCCGTGCAGTCACGAGTTGTAAGGTATCATGCTTAAGTTGCCAGTCTTCTTGCCATTGCACTTTTTCCACTGAATGAGTCCAAGACAAACTAAAGCTAGACGTGGCTAATACTAAGGTTTTAGCCACGGTTAAGACACAGAGGCTCATGCTAATTGAATGCCCTTACGCTGCTTAAACCAAAGCCAAGCTATCAAACTAATACTTAAAGCAAAGCCGACTTCATCTGTTAAGGGAATCGCCATTACGAGGCTAAAGGCTGCTAACATGGCCCATGCCCGCTCCCACCAAGTGAGTGGCACATTGATAAAGCCAATGACCGCCGCACCCCATAAGCCAATAGCCAGCGTCGCTTTCACGACAATATAGACAACCGCTACTGGATCAGAATCTTGAAGCATCAGGGCTGGGGTATAAACAGCCATAAAGGGAATAACAAAGCCAGCAATGGCAATTTTAATGGCCTGTAGGGAAATTTTCAGGCCGCTTTCTTTGGCAATGGGTGCAGCTGCGAAGCAGGCTAAGGCGACGGGTGGAGTCAGGTCAGCCAAAATACCAAAATAGAATACAAACATATGACTCACAATCAGCGGTACGCCTAGCTCCAATAAAGCAGGCCCTGCAATGGAGGCCGTGATAATGTAATTAGGAATAGTCGGTATACCCATGCCTAAAACTAAGCAGGTAATCATCGTCAGAATTAACGACAAAAAGAGACTTTTATCGCCGACTGAAACAATAAACTGCCCAAAGGTATTAGCAGCACCTGTTAAAGTCATCGTGCCAATCACGATCCCAACAATGGCACACGCAATCCCTACAGGTAAGGCTGTTTTCGCACCTTCTGCTAAGGATTCGACACAATCTTTTAAGGTTAGGCGGCCCGTTTGAGTGACTAGATTCCATAGCACTAGTAGAGCCAAAGCCAGTAGAATCACCCACATTCCAAACTTAAAGAAAGCTCCCGCAATCAGGCCTAAACCAATCCAGAACAGCCAGCGGATCATGCCTACTGGCAATCCCAAGGTAATGGAGCCACCTAAAATTAAAAATACAGTGAGGATTAAACCAACCGTGCCTGCAAACAGTGGCGTATAGCCTGAGAACAACAAGTAAACCAAACCTATTAATGGTAAGACTAAATACCACTGAGCCTTTAAAGCTTGCCAAGCTGAGGGTAGCTCTTGTTTACTTAAGCCCGATAAACCTCGTTTACCTGCTTCTAAATGCACCATCCAAAAGGCTGAAGCAAAATAGAGAATTGCTGGAATCAACGCCGCTTTCACAATTTCGTGATATTCCACCCCTAAAGTCTCAGCCATAATAAATGCAACCGCTCCCATCACAGGTGGCATAATTTGCCCACCCATTGAAGCGGTTGCCTCGACTCCACCGGCAAAAGCGGGTTGATAGCCAAATTTTTTCATCAGAGGGATCGTAAACTGCCCGGTCGTAACCACATTAGCGACACCTGAGCCGGAAATCGTTCCCATCAGACCCGAGGAAAACACCGCAACCTTAGCCGCTCCCCCACGTTTATGCCCAACTAAACCTAAGGAAACATCGGTAAATAATTTGATCATCCCTGCCCTTTCTAAAAAGGACCCAAACAGAATGAAGAGGAAAATATAAGAAGAGGAGACATAAATAGGGATGCCATAAACCCCTTCAGTACCAAAAGCCATGTGCTCTATAACTTGGGCAAAATCATAACCACGATGATTTAAGGGTGCAGGCAGGTATTGCCCAAATAAGCAATAGATTAAAAATAAACCCGAAATGATCGGTAATGCAGGGCCCATAGCCAGCCAAGCAGCAAAAAAAATAAGCGCCAGTGAGATAACCCCAACTACTAAGTCCAAAGTCGTCGGATCACCAGCCCGTTGCAATAGAGCGCTGTATTCAACCCAATGATAAATGGCAATCAACACTGCCACGCCACCCAAAGCCCAAGCTAACGAGCGCATTAAACTACTAGCCTTTCGAGCCTCAGCGATCAGAGGGAACGCAATCAGTAATAAAAAGCCAACATGCACCACTCGGACGATTTGACTAGGCAAATCCAGTAAATGTGCCGCAGTGAGAATTTGGAAACTAGAAAAAGCAACCGCTAACCAAAAAAGCCATATCCCTGCCATAGTCTTGGGAAACTTAGCTTCAAGACTGTCTTGAACAGCATTTGCAGGTAACTGTGTATGCATATTTCACCTCGAGAACAAGGCATAAAGCCCCCCCTCTAAAGTCTGAAATATTTGCTTTAGAGGGGATAGCTAGCAGAATACGCCTAAAATTTACTTAATTAAGCCTTTTTCTTTATAGAACTTTTCAGCACCTGGATGTAGAGGCACGGGCATACCTTCCAAGGCTTTTTCCAGCTTGATATCTTTAGCGGCTTGATGGGCAGCTTCCATCGCAGGAAGATTCTCGAACAGTAGCTTAGTCATTTGATAAACAGTTTCTTCTGAAACATCTGCTTGAGTGACTAAATAGTTGATGACAGCCGCCGTCGGCACATCCTTATCCTGACCTTGATAAGTATTAGCTGGAATCGTAGCGGTAATATAGGGAGCACCCACCTTAGTGACTACTTCCGCCGGGATCGCTACTACATTGATGGCTTGTGAAGTTGCCAAATCCTTTAACGAAGACACACCTAAACCAGCGGACTGCAAGGTGGCGTCGAGTTGGCGGTTTTTCATCAATTCCACTGACTCAGCAAACGGTAAATACTCGGTTTTGCCCAAGTCCGCATAGCTCATCCCAGCAGCGGTCAAAATGGCACGGGCATTAAGTTCAGTCCCTGATTTAGCCGCTCCAACCGATAAGCTTTTACCTTTTAACTCTGTTAGCGCAGTAATACCCGAATCTTTAGAAGCAACCACTTGAATATAATTCGGGTAAATAGCAGCTATACCCCGTAATTTATCTAGCTTCGCTTTAAAGCCTGCATCCGCATTACCTTCCCAAGCTAATTTGACCGAGTCACCCAAGGCAAAGGCTATTTCACCTTTACCTTGCTGGAGCAGATTTAGATTCTCGACAGAGGCTTTAGTGGCTTGAACTTGGGTGCGAGCACCCTCAATTTTCTCACCATAAATTTTGGATAAGGCCACACCCAAAGGATAGTAAACACCTGAAGTGCCACCTGCTAACACATTGATAAATTGCTCAGCCTGAGCATTGAAACTCACACCGGCTAAAGCAACCGCAATACTTCCAGCTAATAAATGACGGCGTACTCGATTTAAATAACTCATGTAATATCCTCCACAGATTATTCCTCAGTTTATTACCATAACAAAAAAAGCCATTAGAATGAATTAATCTAAGCAGCCAACCTCTAATGGTTAATCCTGCCAACAGCTTGCGCCTTTAGCGAGTTTAGCTCTTGAAATCTGCCATCCTGCCCATATTAGTTGACTAAATCAGTAGGAGTTGCATGGTGTGACTCCATAATATATTCACAGTGAGAACCAAGAATGCCATCCCGTCCTATTCATTTAATGTGGGTCGAGGCTTGTGAGGTGCTTTCCGAGGCTGAGCGTTTACAGCGGCAATTTTTTCGACCCATTAATGCCGTGCGTCAGCCTAGTTGGGAACCACCGATAGATTTATTTGAAACCCAAGACGCCTTGTATTTAACCATTGCTTTGCCAGGCGTCGACCCACAGCGTATTGAAGTGCATCTGAATGGCGGCAGCTTAGTAGTCAGCGGCTTTCGTCCTTTGCCCTCTTTAGCGCGTGCAGCACAGATTCATCGTTTAGAACTCCCTTATGGACGTTTTGAACGGCGCATCGCCTTGCCTGCTGGCAAATATGAGTTAGTGACTCATCAACTCCAGTATGGGTGTCTGCAAATCAATTTACATAAAGTATGAGGTTAAGCCATGACTGACAAATTAAAAGCCGTCCAGGCCGGCGTTGACCTGCCTGCAAATGTATTAGTGATTTTACCCACGCGCAATGTAGTGCTCTTTCCCGGAGTGATCGCTCCGATTACTTTAGGACGTGAAACTACTATTACTGCTGTACAAGAAGCGATGCGGAATAACCAACGCCTAGGCTTAGTGCTGCAACGCAATCCGAATGATGATGAACCAGACGCGACTGATCTCTATAAGGTGGGAACAGTGGTTAATGTCTTGCGCTATGTCACGACCCAAGAAGGCACTCACCATTTAGTGGTTCAGGGTGAAGAGCGTTTCAAGATACAAGATTATCTACAAACTGAGCCGTATTTAGCGGCAGAGGTAAGTTTCATGCCTGATCCTAAATCCGATGATTTAGAGCTAGAAGCACGGCGGCGTTATTTACAAGGTTTAGCCATTGAAGTCGCCAAACTCTTGCCGCAATTGCCCAGTGAAGTCACGCAAACTCTGCAAAACATTAGCGATGCAGGTGCTTTAGCTGATTTAATTGCCAATTTCATGGACATGACACCCGCTGAAAAGCAGCAACTATTAGAAGTCACTGATCTAAATCAGCGTTTAGACCAAGTAGCTACTTTATTGCGTAAACAGCATGAAGTCTTAAAACTAACTCGCGAAATTGACAGCAAAGCCAAAGCTTCAATGGATGAGCGTCAGCGTGAATATATGCTGCGTGAGCAAATGAAAGCGATCCGTAAGCAATTGGGTGAAGACGATAATAATAGCGCTGAACTCGAAGAATTACGTACCGCTTTAGAAGAAGCCAAACTCCCCAAAGAAGTGGATGAGCACGCGAAAAAGGAATTGCGTCGCCTTGAGCAAATGCAAGATTCATCAGGCGAATACTCGATGGTGCGCACCTATTTAGATTGGATTGCGCAATTGCCGTGGAGCAAAGTTGATGAGGAAAACATTGATATTGCTAAAGCGCGTGAGATTTTGGATGACGAGCATTTTGGCTTAGACAAAGTGAAACAGCGCATTCTGGAATATTTAGCAGTGCGCAAACTTAATCCGGAAGGTCGCAGCCCCATTCTGTGCTTTGTAGGGCCTCCAGGCGTGGGTAAAACCTCGATGGGGCAAAGCATTGCCCATGCAATGGGCTTGGAGTTTGTGCGCGGAAGCCTTGGTGGTGTGCATGATGAAGCGGAAATTCGCGGGCATCGTCGTACCTATTTAGGTGCTTTGCCGGGCAATATTATTCAAGGCTTACGTAAAGCGGGTACGCGCAATCCGGTATTTATGCTGGATGAGATCGATAAATTGGGTGGTGGTGGTTATCACGGTGATCCTTCTGCTGCTTTGTTGGAAGTACTCGACCCAGAACAAAACAGCACCTTCCGCGATAATTATCTGGCGCAACCCTTCGACTTAAGTCAAGTGGTGTTTATTGCCACTGCCAATGTCTTGGATTCGATTCCAGGGCCGTTGCGCGATCGGATGGAAGTGATTGAGCTGCCGGGCTATACCGAAGAGGAAAAAGTCCAGATTGCCAAACGCTATTTGCTTAAACGTCAACTGAAAGCCAATGGTTTAAAACCTGAGCAAGTAGAAGTTACTGAGCAAGCATTGCGTAGTGTGATTGGGGATTATACCCGTGAGGCTGGGGTACGGAATCTCGAGCGTAGGATTGGTGCCTTAATGCGTCGCGTTGCCATGCAAGTGGCTGAGGGTGGCGAAACGCCAATTCCTATTGATGAAGCAGCGGTAGAAACCATTCTGGGTGCGAAACGCTTTGAAAGCGAGATCGCCATGCGTACCAGTCTGCCCGGTGTGGCGACAGGATTGGCATGGACACCTGTCGGTGGCGATATTCTATTTATCGAAACCACTAAAATGCCCGGGCACGGTAAGCTCATTATCACCGGACAACTGGGTGATGTGATGAAAGAAAGTGCGCAAGCGGCTTTAAGTTTGGTGAAATCACGTGCTGCCAGTCTTGGGATTGACGCTAAAGTGTTTGAGGAAAACGACATTCACTTACACGTACCCGCTGGGGCTATCCCTAAAGATGGCCCAAGTGCTGGAGCTGCAATGTATACCTCACTGGTGTCTTTGTTGACCGGACGCTGTGTACGTAGCGATGTTGCCATGACCGGTGAGATTAGCTTGCGGGGTTTGGTGTTGCCGATTGGTGGTGTGAAAGAGAAATGCTTAGCGGCATTACGCGCGGGTATCCATACTGTATTACTACCGGCACGCAACCGTAAAGATATTGAAGATGTACCGGAAAATGCTCGTAAGCAACTGACCTTTATCTTTATGGACAAGGTAGAAGATGCCATCAGCGCTGCCTTAGATTGTGCTGCAAACGATCTTGCCATTGCAGCCTAGTTGAAAGTTTCATTGCATGGACTTTGCTCTCACTGAGATTCCCTAGCCTTCGGGCTAGGGTCTTTTTCAAAGACACTGAATATGATGTACTCGCTGTAGACCCTGCTGACGATCGGCGAGAAACAACTCCAGATTTCTTTGCACCGATTGGAAAGCTAATTCACTCCAAGGAATGTCGGCTTCATCGAATAACACTACTTCCAAACTTTCCACTCCTGCCCCATAAGCGTCATTAGCTAATTCTGCACAGTAAATCACATGCACATGATTGGCATGGGGCACATCTACGACACTAAATAAGCGTTGATTTTTTAGCTCCACTTGCGCTTCTTCTTGTGCTTCACGAGCAGCTGCTTGCGCTGAAGTTTCGGCATTTTCCATAAAACCTGCTGGATAAGTCCACAAGCCATACCGTGGTTCAATGGCACGGCGACAGAGCAAAATCTGCTCACCTTGTGTGACAATCACGCCGGTAATAATTTTAGGGTTTTGATAGTGAACCATGCCACATGTATCACAAACATGGCGTAGACGATCTTCACCTTCAGGAATTTTTAAACTAAGGCTAGACCCACAAGCGCTACAGAATTTCATGCTGAACCCTCAAAACTAATCTAGGCAAGATTTTAGCGCGTTTTTAGCTTGGCTAAAGCTACCCTTAGAAAATCCATTGTTTAAACCTGCGATTCACTCGAACTATTAATTCCCTCATAAGCTCTAAGTAATTACTCTAGCTTTGCCACGGTGCATACTTGTCATGAAATTTCTGTCAACTAGCCTAAGCTTCACTATAGTTGCCTTATTACTGACCGCTTGTGAGCGCTTGGCGATGGAAGAGGAACTAGCATTGCATTATTTTACTAGCACCGAAGGCAGCTACACGGATATTAAGCTAGAACAGGGGCAACTTACTTATACCTATTTTGAAGATACTGACAATCGTTGTGCACAATGGTTTAAAAGTACACCTTGTTGGACGCTAGCCGATTTAAAAACAGTGACTGCCCCTTTAGATGCAGACACTGAAACTGCTTTGCGTAGCCTGTTGCATGAACAGCAACTGCTGGAAGCAGCTCCAACTAACTTAAAAACTGCACAAGACCAAGCCAGCCCAGAACGTGCTTATAGTGAAAAATTGGATATTCGCCTTGGCCAGGAGCAGCAGCAATTAGTCTATCTCAGCCGCCCCGATGCTCCTCCTAAACCGCCTGCACTTCAGCAAATTGAACAGCTGCTGCAAACTGCTGCAGAGAAAATCAAAACCCCCGGCAGCTAAGCGAAAGAAAACTCAGGCAAGCGATAGTTTGCTGGCAAGCCAAAATGTGCCGGATACTCCACATAAACAAAATATAGCCCAGAAGCAGCTGCAGTCATCCCAGCTAAAGTCCGATCGCGCTGAGCCAGTAATTCTGACATCCATTCGATTTTTTGCTCGCCACTGCCAACTTCAAGTAAAGAGCCAACAATATTGCGCACCATATGATGCAGAAAGGCATTGGCTACAATGTCGATATAAATGAAATCGCCTTGCCGACTGACTTGCAGGCTATGAATTTCACGGCGCGCATGTGTGGCTTGGCAACCGGAAGCACGAAAGCTAGAAAAATCATGTTCGCCTACTAGCCCTTGCGCTGCTACATGCATGGCATCAGCGTCTAAAGCATGGTGATACCAAGCGACTTTATTTTTTAAGATGGCAGGCTTAGCCCAGCGATTTTGGATTACATAGCGGTAACGGCGTGAGACGGCTGAAAAGCGTGCATGAAAATCATCCGCTACCGGTTGTACCCAACGTAAAGCAATCCCATCTGGTAATTTGACATTTGAGCCAAATAACCAACCACGCATAGGCCGCTCAGCCGTTGTTTCAAAATGAATAATTTGACCACTCGCGTGTACTCCGCTATCAGTGCGTCCTGCGCAGACAGCATCAATTTTTTCATTAGCTACTTCTGATAAAGCTTTCTCGACCGAAGTTTGCACAGTACTAGCATGGCTCAAACGCTGCCAACCGCAAAACGCGGTTCCATCATACTCTACACAAGCTGCTAATTTCATAGTATCCAACAAGCAAAAGGCCGAACAAGTCGGCCTTTATAGCGATTCTGCGTTGAAGTCTCAACCCGTTTGATGCAGTAAAGTTTCGGCTTCACGGCGCTGATTGTCATTGCCTTCAACCATTACCTCTTCTAAGGTTGAACGCGCACCCTCAATATCGCCCATGTCTAGATAGGCGCGTGCGAGATCTAATTTCGTACTAATGTGCGCTTCATGTAGATCTAACTCTTCTTCTGGCATATCAAGGAAGGACAAGGCCTCATCAATATCCCCTAACCAATCATCATCTGGATTATTAGGTGCTGCGTCAGGTGCTGTGTAGAAAGTATCCTGAGGCAGAATTTTCTTAATGCCTGTGTCTTTGTCCAGATGTAGATTTAGACTAGTTACATTATCAGCAGCTTTAGTTGTCGCTGCTGCTACCGCTGCGATACCTGCTCCAGCACTTGCCGCTAAAGCTGCTTTACCCGTTGCAGAAGCTGGCTCATCATCCATGGTTAGTTGATCTAAGTCGAAATCAAGCAGATTACCATCATCCAACTCATCAGCAGCTGAAGCAACTTTGGGTTCATCCGTGGTTTTTGTCAGCTCATCAAAATCCATATCCAGCATATTCTCAAAGTCATCAACCGCTGGCTCAGGCGCTTTAGTAGCCATGGCCTGATCTAAGTCTAGTGGCTCATCAAAATGCAGACCATCTAAGTCCAGATCATCCTTTGCTGACAGAGCATGGCTTACGGTCGGTTTTTGCTCAGGTGTTGACTGACCAATTAAATCATCCAGATTAAAATCGAGATCATCATCGGCTAATAGGGCTGTCTCAGCTTCATGGAAGTCTTGGCGACCCGCCTTGCTAAACCCATGATCAGCACCACTAGTTGCTGCAGCGGCTGTGGTATTCAACTCGCTATCAAAATCGTCGAGGTTAAAATCAAAGTCATCATGCTTAGGATCATGACTGAAATCATCCTCTTCTAAAGCATTTAATGCTGCGGTCAGATCATCTTTTAAGCTCACTGTATTATCAGCTGGCGCATCGAAACCTAGACTTGTTTTAGGTTCATCAGCTTGCACATCGCGTGCCGCTAAACCTGCAGCCCCAGCCACTACTGCACCGATTGCAGCTCCACCTGCAGCCATTTTGCCTAAACCACTAGCAGCTCCATTACTATACAATGCATTATCAGGGCTAATTTTAGCACCCCAAGTCATGACATCTTTCCAGAGCTTACTTTGACGATCAGCATTGCGGCTATTGGCAAAAATCTGTGCCTGTTCGTCGAAAGCTTCGCGATTGTTCGCAGCAAAATAATTTTCTAGAAGCTTATGGCGGTATTCCAAACGCTCAGGGTGTTTCTCTAAAGCCTTCTTAAGTTCACTCTCAGCTTGTTGATGTAGACCGTAAGCGATGTAAACATTAGCCTCCATTAAGACTTCATCTTCATCTTCAGACTGATCAGCCTTAGCGGTCGTATGACTGGCTGTGTCCACCTTACTGCCTTGATGCGTATTACCTAACTTCACACCAAATGGGTCATCATCTAACTCATCAAAGCTCGGACCTTGTTGCTCTGCTTTATCCAACTCCTTACCTAAATCAGAGAAATCAACCTTGCCGGTGCTCTTCGCATGGACTGGTGGAATATCGTCTTCTAGGCCAAAGTCAGCTTCATTAAAAGCTGGCTCACGGGGCGGAGTGGACTTACGCTTGCCCAAGAACCGCGCTAACAAGGCTAAGAGTAGAAGTGAAAGTAGAGCTCCTGCACCAATCTTCCAAGCGAGAGGTGAAGTCAACATACTCATTAAATCATTACCATCTTGCCCATTGGCAAAAGGTGATTGAGCAGGCTTCACTGGCTCAGCGGGTTGTGGTTTAACTTCTGCAGGCGGCTGAACCGGCATAGGCTCAGCGGGTTGTGGTGCAATCGCTTGTGGATCAGGCTGCCCAGGATTTGCTGGGTTCAGCTCTGTGCCTGGTTGAACCGGATTTTGCTGAGTCGGATTCTGCATGCCATTTGGCAAGTTATTAGCATTTGAACCATTAGGATTCGCGTTTCCATTCAAAGCAGCTGCAGCTGCTGCGGCACGCTCCGCAGGTGTCATTAACGCATTATTTTGGCCATTCTGCATACCAGCTTGTTGCTGCTCTGGGCTGGTACGCACGACTTCATTATTATTGGTAGCATTACCCAAATAATTTTGAATATCGCTGCCATTGGTTTGAGCTGTTGGCGAATCCGGATTAGGTTGTGGGGTTTGCCCATTAATGAGTGGGTTGGGTGGCTCTGGCTGAGTTGCGGTCGGCTCTGCAGGCTTGGGTTCTGCAGATAGTGGCTCGGCTGGCTTAGGCTCAGTATTAGCCTCGGTCACCGGTGTTTGCCCTGCTACAGGTTGACCACCGTTCATAGACTTTTGTAGTTCAGCAAGTTGTTCGTCACGTAAGGTAATCAAACGATTTTTCTTACGTAACATCGCCTCTAATTCATCAACTCGTGACTTCAGATCAGTGTTTTCACGCTGTTGGCTCGATAAGGACTCACGCGCTAAAGCTAGCTCTTTTTCTAGCTCCGCTAAACGCTCTTTGCCAGCACCTGCGACCACTGGATCACTGCCACCAGCTTTGTCTTTACTACCGAGCACTTCTAAACGCGCATTGTCATTAGTTGCACGATTAACTGGACGTTCTTTCGCTGGAGACTCATTGCCTCCGGCTTTAGCTACGTCATTGCTACGAATCTTTTTCCAATCGACATAATGCTGGCGTACTTGACGACGCGCTTCAGCACGGCTCACTGATTGAGCACTCCGCGCGGCCGGTGCTTTCAAAGTCACACCTGAGCGCAAGCCATTAATATTCCCATCGATGAAGGCTTGTGGATTTGCACGATATAAGGCCATCATCATCTGATCAATATTAGTACCAGGCTGGCTCAACTGGCTAGCTACTTTGAACAGAGTATCACCGGGACGGACACGATAAGTGCGGCTACCACCTTGAGCAGGAGCTGCTGTACGTTGTTGTCCAGCTTGACGATTGGGAGTTGCACGACGCGGCTGTTGTTGCACACGCACTTGACGCGCTGTTTGTGGGACTGCAGCTTGCGCAGGGACTGGTGCTTCTGCTAATAACTCTGGCTCAGGTTGTACCGGTGCAACAGGTGTCGGGCGATTCACTGTACCGTTCGCGCGTGGCTCAGCCCGTACTGCAGCTTCGTTTCCGGCAACCGTATTCCCTGGCTGCATCAGTACCGGCGGATCCAGCATCACCGTATATTCTTTGAGTAGTTGTCCTTGTGGCCAACTCACTTCTAAAAGGAAATTAACAAAGGGTTCGGTGATCGGTCTATCCGAACTCACCAAAATCACGGGCTTGCCATTCTGCACACTGGTAGAAAAGCGTAGGCTATCTAAAAAAGCCGGGCGCTCGATACCAACACGATTAAATACGCTAGCAGGTGCTAAGCGAACCTGTAACTGCTTTGCGTCCTGCGCACCCGCAGCAAGTAATTCGATCTTAGCACGCAGTGGCTGATTCAGGTTGGAGTTTGACTCGATATCGCCAAGACTCAGCGCGTTCGACGCCGCAGGATATGCACCCGCGATCATCACGGCTATACTTAGAGCCTGTTTTTTCACTGCGATTCCCCTTTACTAGTGCAACGGTTGCATCTCTGTTCATCCCCTGAGTTTGTGTCAGCCCTTAGATTTAGAATTCTGGATGAATAGTGATTTATTGGTATTGTTAGCATTCAACTATATATCAGTGCTTTACAGCAAGCAATCTTTCCCAAAGTCAACAGTTACCCTCACTACATTGAGTAAGAGTTTTCTGCTTTGCCTATTGTTACAGGGTCGAATTAATTTGTGCTGAATTAACCGATAAGCTTCACTTTAAACCAGCATGCACGAGTAATTCCGCAATCTGCACACTATTCAGGGCAGCCCCTTTACGGACATTATCGCTGACCAACCATAAATGTAAGCCGTTGGTTTGCACTAAATCAGCACGAATACGACCTACATAGACAGGATCATTATTAGCAGCTTCCACTACAGGCGTCGGATAATCACCCTCTTCTGCAAACACTTCTAAGCCTTTAGCATTTTCTAATACAGACTCTAATTCAGTGAGTGGGAGCTGAGTTTCTGTTTCAAGATACACTTCAAGCGCCGTTCCAAAAAATACCGGGGCACGAATCACTGTCGGGCTTAGAGGTAAATCAGCTTGGGCTAACACTCGACGTGTTTCCTTCAGTAAACGCAGTTCTTGTGCAGTATGACCTTGCTCTTTGATCTCACCCACTTGTGGCAAAAGATTAAAAGCCATCTGTTTTGCAAAAACCTTAGATTCAACAGGCCGACCGCTTAATAAACTAGCTGTTTGACCAGCTAACTCATCCACAGCTCTACGACCTGCTCCAGAGACTGGCTCGCAGGCAAGCACCTGAATACGCGTAAGCTTAGCGACATCTAGGATCGGCTTTAAAGCCAGTGCCAGCTGAATGGTTGAACTACCCGGACTAGCGATAATATTTTTGCTTGTATAGCCTGCTAGAGCTTCCGGATTGACTTCAGGAATCACTAGCGGAACCTCAGCATCGTCCCGATAATAAGTCGAATGATCAATTACAATACAACCGAGTCGAGTGGCTACCGGCACATACTCAGCGGCAACAGCAGCATCCACTGCAAAGAACGCTAACTGCACTTGCGAAAAATCAAACTCCGCCAGCGCTTCAACATCTAAGGTTTTGCGCCCAAATTCGATTTCTTTGCCAAAAGAATTATCACTGGCGAGAGCATAGACTTGGCCTACAGGAAAATTGCGTTCAGCCAGTAAGCTTAGCAGCGTCTCGCCTACCAAGCCTGTCGCACCCACTACCGCAATATCATAGGTTTTGGTCATTTAAATATCCTCAAAAAAAACGCCCCCAGCTCGCCGGTTGCAAAAACGAGACTGAGGGCTTTTACTACAGAATTTATTATAGCGAAAAATTTAAACTTTAGTTGCTTAAAGCTGCAACAACTGCATCACCCATCGCGATAGTTCCGACTTTTTCGCAGCCATCGGTATAAATATCGCCGGTGCGTAAGCCGCTTGCGAGGACTTTTTTCACAGCTGCTTCAATCCGAGCTGCTAATTCGGGTTGATTCAGGCTGTAACGCAACATCATTGCCACTGATAAAATCGTCGCCAATGGATTCGCGATCCCTTTGCCTGCGATATCCGGTGCTGAACCATGAATCGGCTCATACATGCCCACACCCGATTTATTCAACGAGGCAGACGGCAGCATCCCAATTGAACCGGTGAGCATCGCGGCAGCATCAGACAAAATATCGCCGAAGATATTGCCAGTCACCAGCACATCAAATTGTTTCGGTGCGCGCACTAATTGCATGGCGGCATTGTCCACATACATATGGCTTAATTCGACTTCAGGGTAATCTTTACCCACGCGAATCATCACTTCACGCCACAGTTCAGTTGCTTCTAGCACATTAGCTTTATCAACGGAGCAGAGTTTTTTGCCACGCTTCATCGCCGTATCAAACGCGGTGCGCCCAATCCGCTCGATTTCGGATTCGGTATACACCATCGTATTAAAACCACGACGCTCACCACTCGCTAAGGTTTCAATTCCACGCGGCTGACCAAAGTAAATATCACCGGTCAATTCGCGCACAATCATAATATCGAGATTCGCGACTAATTCAGGCTTGAGCGAGGAAGCACTGGCTAACTCTTCATACAGAATGGCGGGGCGCAAATTGGCATATAAACCCAGATCAGAACGAATCGCTAATAAGCCGCGCTCAGGGCGTAAGGGTCGATCCAAAGTGTCATATTTTGGGCCACCGACCGCGCCTAATAAAATTGCATCGGCTGCTTTAGCAAGTTTTTGCGTACTATCTGGATAGGGTTTACCTTCGGCATCATAGCCTGCTCCGCCAATGTTTGCGTATTCAGTTTCCAGCGCAAGGCTGCCTTCATCCACAAATACCTTCAGCACTTTCATAGCTTCAGCTACGATTTCTGGGCCAATGCCATCACCGGGCAGAACAAGAATTTTATGTGTCATCGTAAACCCCTAATTAAATAACCAAGGCGCGGATTGCTGGCGCTTGGCTTCATACGCTTTAATATCGTTGGCATGCTGCAAGGTGAGGCCAATATCATCTAAGCCATTCACTAAGCAATACTTACGAAATTCATCAATCTCAAACGCGATTTTTTCACCGTTCGGGGTGATGACTTGCTGTGCAGCCAAATCAATAGTGAGTTGATAGCCAGTGGTGGCTTCCACTTCTTTAAATAAGCGATCTACGGTAGCCGCATCCAAATAGATCGGGAGCAAACCACTTTTGAAACTATTATTAAAGAAAATATCCGCAAAGCTCGGCGCAATCACGGCACGAATCCCATAATCATCCAAAGCCCATACTGCGTGCTCACGCGAAGAGCCACAGCCAAAATTTTCCCGCGCTAGTAGAATGGATGCACCTACATAGCGCGGGAAATTTAAAACAAAGTGTTGATTCACGGAACGTTTACTGTGATCCATCCCCGGTTCGCCCGGCTCGTTATAACGCCAATCATCAAATAACGTCGGTCCGAAGCCCGTGCGCTTAATCGATTTCAAATATTGCTTAGGAATAATCGCATCCGTATCGACATTTGCTCGATCTAATGGCACGACCAACCCTTGATGAACCGTAAACTTATCCATGCGTCACTCCATTACATTTTTTTCTTGGTGTCTTTGGCTTCTTTCTCAATCGCCTTGCCCGCTTTAGCAACGTCTTTACCTGCACCAGCTATGGTGTTACAGCCTGTTAAAGTCACTAAGAAAGGGATAAGGAATAAAACGGCTAGCAATTTTTTCATGAGACACTCCTTTATAGTTGACGAACATCAGTAAAATGGCCTGTTACCGCAGCCGCCGCAGCCATCGCTGGACTGACTAGGTGGGTACGCCCGCCTTGTCCTTGACGGCCTTCAAAATTACGATTGGACGTCGATGCACAGCGCTCACCGGGTTCTAAGCGATCCGCGTTCATCGCTAAACACATGGAACACCCTGGCTCACGCCATTCAAACCCAGCCTCACGGAAAATCTGATCCAATCCTTCACGCTCAGCTTGCTGCTTCACTAAACCAGACCCCGGAACGACCAGAGCCAACTTTATATTACCAGCAACTTTACGCCCTTTGGCAACTTCTGCGGCGGCGCGCAAGTCTTCGATGCGCGAATTAGTGCAGGAACCGATAAACACCTTGTCGATTGACACTTGATTAATCGGGGTATTCGCCGTTAAGCCCATGTATTTCAAAGCAGCACGAATACTATTCGCTTTAACCACGTCGGATTCTTGGTCAGGATCAGGCACAAGCCCATCTACCGCTAATACCATCTCAGGTGAAGTACCCCAAGTCACTTGCGGCTGAATACTCGCGGCATCCAGATTGATCTCTGCATCAAAGACCGCATCGGCATCTGAGTGCAAATCACGCCAATTGGCAACCGCCGCATCCCATTGCTCTGCTTTTGGCGCATAAGGCCGACCTTTGACATACTCAATCGTAGTGTCATCTACCGCAATCATGCCCGCGCGCGCACCTGCTTCAATCGCCATATTGCAGACGGTCATGCGCCCTTCCATGCTTAAATCACGAATCGCTTCACCAGCAAATTCAATCGCATAACCCGTACCACCCGCAGTACCAATTTCACCAATAATCGCGAGCACGATGTCTTTGGCAGTGACACCTTTGCCGACTTTACCGTTGACATTGATGCGCATATTTTTCATTTTCTTCTGGATCAAGCATTGTGTCGCCATCACATGCTCGACTTCAGAGGTACCAATGCCATGCGCTAAGGCACCGAAGGCACCATGCGTGGAGGTATGTGAATCACCACACACCACCGTCATCCCCGGCAAAGTCGCGCCCTGTTCTGGCCCCATCACATGCACAATCCCTTGGCGTGGATCACCGATATTAAATTCAGTGACACCAAACTCGCGGCAATTATCATGCAAGGTTTCAACCTGCAAACGCGAAACCGGATCGGTAATGCCCTTATCTAAATCTTTGGTAGGAATATTATGATCTGGCACAGCCACCATTGAAGCAGTGCGCCACGGCTGGCGTTTCGCGATTTTTAAACCTTCAAAGGCTTGTGGCGAGGTGACTTCATGCACTAAATGGCGGTCGATATACAGTAAACATGTACCGTCAGCTTCTTGGCGCACCACATGCGCGTCCCAGACTTTATCGTAAAGGGTTTTTCCAGCCACAGGGCTTCTCCTTAGAGATGATTGACGCAGTGCAGAATATCACCAGACTTTAGATAAATAAAATTCATATTTTTCATCTAATGCATTCTTGTTTAGAATACTAAGATGGATTTAAACATGCTCACCGCTTTCATTGAAGTCGCTCGCTACCAGTCGTTTTCTTTGGCAGCAGAAGCATTATTTCTGACCCAACCGGCAATCAGTAAACGCATTAGCGCCTTAGAAACCGAGCTGGGCACCACCTTGTTTAATCGCATTAATCGTCAAGTCACTTTGACTGAAGCCGGACGCGCCCTCTTGCCACGCGTACAAGCCTTGCGCACTGAATTGGAAGATATTCGCCGCCTTGCCTCGAATCTATCCGGCGATGTGCACGGCGCTTTAACCATGGGAACGAGCCATCATATTGGCTTGCATCGCTTGCCACCCGCTCTCAGTGAATTCAATCAGCGCTATCCGGCGGTACAACTGGATTTGCGCTTTGTCGCCTCTGAGCAAGCTTGCCAAGCGGTGGAGCGGGGCGAATTAGAACTAGCGATTGCCACTTTACCGCATGAATTACCTGAACAATTACAAGCCCAAGTAATTTGGACAGACCAACTCCATATTGTGACTAGCCCTAGACAAGCCCTCAGCCAACTAGGCAAAGTATCTTTAGAACAATTAGTACAACATCGTTGTGTGCTGCCCAGCAAAGATACTTATACCTACCAAATTATTAGCCAAGCCCTAGGTCGCCTAGAAAATCAACTCAGTGTCTATGTCAGCACGAATTATTTAGAAACTTTAAAAATGCTAGTGAGTGCAGGCTTTGGCTGGTCGTTGCTGCCACATACTTTACTGGATGAAAAGCTGGTAATAGTGGAAACCCCACTAAAACTGACACGTGAGTTAGGGGTGATTACGCATCGGAAACGCACACTATCGAATGCAGCACGGGGCATGTTGGGGATTTTGCAGGCTAGCTGAATACTACATCTTCATATAGATCAATTATTGGTACTGTCAACCCAATACTAGCAAATTCGACTTTGCTCTCCGCACCCTCGAAAACAAACAACTCCCAACGCTGATGCTCATTCAGCCGAAAAATCTCTACTAAATATTCGGTCGGATCAATCAGCACATATTCACGTAGGCTGCTGAGCAAACGATACACATCGAACTTGCCGCCTTTATCATAATCTTTGGTGCTGGGAGATAAAACTTCAACAATCAAAAGTGGGGACTGTTTAGCTGTGTCACGCTGTTGGTCTTCAGGTTCACAAGTGACCATCACATCTGGATAAAAATAGGCTTTATCTTTCGCGTCCACTTTCACGCGCATATCGGACGCATATAAACCACAACCTTTACCACGCAGATGGGTTTTGAAAGCATAATGTACATTGCCAGTGACCCTCACATGCGCATCGCTTGCGCCTGCCATATTAGTAATAGGATTCCAATGCAAGGGATAAACCCAACCGTTTAGGTATTCGTGTTTATCGGCTGCGTGCATTTCTGCGGCTAGATAGTCCGTTTCGCTGATAAAGAGAGAGTTGGCTAAGCTTGTTTTCACGATTCCTCCCTCGTAAAATTATTTAAAGAGTCTGCTCAAAATCCATTATTAATGACCTTAGATTCGCCACAACCTCAGTCCATGCCCTGTCTTTATTAGAATAGGAGGTCAGCCATTTCTTAGGCACACCTTGTAATTTGGCTAAAGGTAAATCATCCCAAACACAAGATCTTAATCTAATCGGAATGACTAATTTTTTCTGCAACTTGTGATCATCTAGTGCTCTAGCCAATTCTTTTGTATAGCAAAAATCTGAAGCAATGAAGTCACTACTCACAAAGCATATCACAATATTGGCTGCATCTAGTTCCCTGTATATTGTCTCCTCCCAATCTGTACCCAGATCAATAGCTCGATCATCCCATTGCCGTGCTCTTTGTGTTCTTAATAAAGGATACATATGCGCACTAAACTCTTTCAGATAACGCTCATCTTTATGTGAATATGAAACAAACAACTTAATGGGCTTCGGTTGATTTTCAAATGAATCTAAAACACCTTGGCTACCAGTGCTCATTGTTTTGAGGTTCCTTTATCTTCAAACAAAGTGGATTTCGAGCTTAAATTTTCACCTTGAACAAGTAAAAGATTCATTCTATCTAGCAATAGTGACCAATTTTTGCCTTCACTAAAATCTACAGTTTGTAAATGGCGCAGCCACAAAGGTGTGCGAACATTTTCTGCGATAACGGGAATCACAGGTAAGCCTTTTTCTTGTGCCACACTAAATTCATTCTGTACCCCTACAGAATTCTGTACGCTATCAGAAACAACTAGCAACATAGCATCACTGGTGTCTAATCCAGTGTTCAATTTGTCAAACACTTCATCACCGAGTTTTATATCTTTGGCATCAAAAAAGACATCGAAACCAGCTTCTTGCAATTTTTCGTGCAACTCAGCGGCGAAGCTACTTTCATCATGTGAATAGCTGATAAAGATTTTGGGCATCGATTTAATGTCAGCGGTAGTAAGTTTGGTGAATTAATAACAGATTTATTGTTCGCTAGAAAGGCTAAGGCCTCAATTGACAAGTGCAGAAATAACTAGCATAGATAGCGCCTTTTAATCGCGAGGAACTTGATATGAAACCATTAGTCACTAGCCTTGTTTTTGTAGCTAGCTGTTTATTAGCTGCCTGTAATACCGAGCCAAGCGCGACCACACCCTTAGCTACTGTACCGCCACAGACACAGACTGAAGTGCCCACCCAAACTCAACAACAAGCGCAAGCACCCACTCAGCAATCAACGACCTCTCAAGAGCAAACACCAACACAACAAACTCAGCCGCAACCAACAGGACAAATAGTGGGTGGATATACGAGTGTAGATAGTAATGATGAAGGCGTACAAGCAGCGGCTCAATTCGCCGCACAAAGTTTAGGTGGCTTGCTGGCTCAGGTGACCAAAGCTGAACAACAGGTAGTGGCCGGATTAAACTATCGATTAAACCTTGATTTCCAAGATGGATCTAAGCATCAAGTAGTGGTTTATAAAGACTTACAAGGGAATATGAAACTGACCCAACAATAACCGCTTATGTTAGCCCCTCCAGCTTGGGAGGGGCGACTGATATAACTAAGCTATTAAGACTTCAACCAAGGGACAAACAAAACAGCCTCACCTTGGACTAACACTTTGCCAGTATTATCAGTGACATTAGTAGTCAAACTCACAATCCCCTTGCCTTCGCGGATATTTGTGATTTCCACTGTCGCTATCACTTCTTGATCTAAATAGACTGGAGCTTTGAAGTTCAAATTCTGTGTCATATAGATTGAGCCAGAGCCTGGCAAATCTTCGCCAAGGATGCCTGTAAATAAGCTACCTACCAGCATGCCATGCACAATTCTTGCTTTGAATTGAGTGCCTGCTGCGAACTCTGCATCTAAATGCACAGGGTTATGGTCACCTGATAGATCCGCAAACTGATGAACATCTGTCTCAGTAAAGGTCCGACGACGAGTAGCTTTATCCCCTACTTGGAGCGTTTTATGCATAATATACTCCTAGAAGGCATCTTCTGCTAAGGCCATGACACTTTCACTACCCGCTAACAAAGCTGACAAATGGCTTTGGGTACGTGGTAATAAATGCTCTGCATAGAAACGGGCAGTAATGAGCTTATTGTTTAAGAAACTAGCATCCCCTTCACCCGTTGCTAACTGAGCTTGAGCAATGCTGGCTTCTTTAGCCATTAACCAGCCACCACAGAGATAGCCAAATAGCATCAAAAAGTTCACGCTAACACTGCCTGGTAAATCTGCATCTGCAGCTGCAGACTGCAATAACCACTCACGTGCCATAACTCCACGAGCAAGGGCTGATTCTAGTCCATCTAAAATGCTGGCATGTAAAGTATTAGCAGCACGTAACTCTTCCGCCGTTGCTTGTATATCGGCTAATAACAAGCTTAACGCAGCCCCTTGATCACTTAGGGTTTTACGACCGATAAAATCAAGCGCTTGAATACCAGTAGTGCCTTCATAGATCGTCAAGATACGTGCATCACGGTAATGCTGAGCAGCACCCGTTTCCTCAATAAAGCCCATCCCACCGTGAATCTGAACATTCAGATACGTCATTTCTTGGCTTAACTCAGTTAACCAACCTTTGACAATCGGAGTAAACAACTCAACTCTTGCTGCATGAGCTGCTTTGGCTGCTGGATCTTGCGCATAATGTGCACGATCAACTTCAGCTGCAGCTACAAATGACAAAGCACGCATCGCTTCGCAACTAGAGCGAATTGTCATTAGCATACGTCGCACATCAGGATGTTCAATAATCGGAATCCGTGAACCATCGCGACGCGTACCTTGTAAACGTTCCTTAGCAAAAACACGAGCCTGCTGGTAAGCACGTTCAGAGAGAGACAAACCCTGCAAACCAACTGCTTGGCGGGCATGATTCATCATAGTGAACATATAGGATAAGCCTTTATTTGGCTCACCGACTATATAACCTATGGCATTGGTAAACTCCATTACACAAGTCGGGCTTGCATGAATACCCAGCTTATGCTCGACCGATAAGCAATGGGCTGCATTACGTTCAGCAGGATTACCATCAGCATCTACGAGGAATTTAGGCACAATAAATAAAGAAATGCCTCTTACCCCAGCGGGTGCATCAGGTAGGCGTGCTAGCACCAAATGCACGATATTATCGGTCATTTGATGATCCCCCCAAGTAATGAAAATTTTCTGGCCTGTTACCAGATAATGGTCACCATTGGGTACAGCACGTGTTTTAACAGCAGCTAAATCCGACCCAGCATCCGGCTCAGTCAGATTCATCGTACCTGTCCATTCACCGCTAGCCATTTTAGGCAAAAAAGTGGATTGCAACTCATGACTAGCATGATGGCCAATACTTTCCATAGCACCAATGCTTAACATTGGGCACAGAGCAAATGCCATATTGGCGGATTGCCAAACTTCATTCACGGCCGTACTTAAAATATTAGGTAAACCTTGTCCACCGAACTCTTCATCAGCCGACAGCGATAACCAACCTGCTTCAGCAAATTGAACATAAGCCTCTTTGAAACCTGGTGCTTCTTGTACACCATGTTCACCTAGACTGACCCCTTCCTGATCGCCGCTCCAATTTAAGGGAGCTAACACCTCACTGCCCATTTTGCCCGCTTCTTCGAGCACAGCGACAGCCAAATCCATATTGGCCTCGGCTAAGCCGGCCTCTGCACATAATTCATCAAAATTAACTATGTGGCGCAGTACAAAATCAGCATCCTGATAGGGATGGGTATAACTCATGTCAGACTCCTTAGGATTTCACGTTGCACTTGGTTTAGAATCGTCAGATTTTTTCAATAAACTATCGCCATACTGCTCGCGTAGTTTATTTTTCATTAGCTTACCGGTTCCATTCAGTGGCAAAGCATCCACGAAGATCACATCATCAGGAATCTGCCACTTTGCTATTTTGCCCTCAAAAAACGCTAAAATGTCAGCAGCGGTTGGATTACACCCTTCCCGGCATACTGCAATTAATAAGGGGCGCTCATCCCACTTTTCATGCTTGGCTGCAATCGCGGCTACACCAATCAGTTCAGGATGCGCGACAGCAATATTTTCTAGTTCCACCGTACTGATCCACTCACCGCCTGACTTGATAATATCTTTCGAGCGATCACGGATATTCATAAAACCATCGGGATCAATGGTCGAGACATCGCCTGTCGAAAACCAGCCATCATCTAAAGCGCTCTTATCAGCATGGAAGTAAGTATCAACGACCCAATGCCCACGGCATTGGAGATTGCCTTGAGTCACCCCATCGTTAGGTACAACTTCACCATCATCGCTTAATAAACGTAATTCAATCCCAAAGAGCGGGCGACCTTGGCTCAAGCGAATTTTCTGTTGCTCTTCAACTGATAAGTCTTCATGTTTATACAATAAAGCATTGATCGTACCGATCGGGCTTAATTCGGTCATACCCCAAGCATGAATGGTCTCTACCCCATACTCGCGAAATTTAGCGATCATGGAGGGTGGACATGCCGCGCCACCTATGACATTGCGTTTTAGACTAGGTACCTTTGAGCCGGTTTTTTCAATCGCACTTAATAGACCTTGCCAAATAGTCGGTACACCTAGTGCTAGACTGACTTGTTCTTCATCAATCAGTTTCAACAAGCTCGCTCCATCCAGTCCAGGGCCTGGCATCACCAAACTAGAACCAAGCATAGCGGCCGCATAAGGAACACCCCAAGCATTCACATGGAACATGGGTACGACCGGCATAACTCGGTCACGGGCAGACAAAGATAAACTATCAGGCAAACTGGCTGCGAATGAATGTAATACCGTTGAGCGATGTGAGTACAACACACCTTTTGGATCGCCTGTTGTACCCGAGGTATAACATAGGCTTGAAGCTTCGTTTTCGTCTAACTCTGGCCAAGCAAAATCACTCTCGCCTGTCGAAATAAACTCTTCATAAAATAAAACATTGGGGAGTTGAGCTTTAACTTCTGCATCAAACTCATCTAGCAAGACATAAGCTTTGACACTAGGTAACTGCCCTTGCAGAGCTAAGATTAGGGGTAAGAAGGTTTTATCAAAAAACAGCACCTGATCTTGAGCATGGTTAACAATATAGCTAACCTGTGCTGGAAATAAGCGCGGATTGATGGTGTGGCAAATACGCCCGCTGCTGGAAACACCAAAGTAAATTTCTAAATGGCGGTGATTATTCCAAGCTAAAGTCGCACAACATTCACCAGCTTGGACACCTAATTGTTCTAAGCGACTGGCTAATTGACGGGAACGTTTAGCAACGTTTGCCCAAGAAGTTCGGGTTCTACCGCCACTGGTATTGACGGAGACGATTTCGGTTGCCCCGTGATAACGCTCTGCATGGTCCAATAACGAACTAATGAGCAAGGGCTTTTTCATCATTTGGCCTAACATAATCTGTTACTCTCCTCTAAGTTAACTGAGCATTAGGACATAGAAACACTGTGCTTGTAGACTAAGCTTTCTTTCATTCCTCCCTAGTCGCTAACATCCTGAGTCTGGCTTGCTCTATCCCCCGCTAGGCCGGACGGTTAGGACTTGTTAGTCTAAAGCGGTAGCCTAGCTACCACTTTGACTTAAATCCCTTACATATTAGGATAGTTCGGGCCACCGCCACCTTCTGGCGTTACCCAAGTAATATTCTGTGAAGGGTCTTTAATATCACAGGTCTTACAATGCACGCAGTTCTGAGCATTAATCTGGAAGCGCGCATCAGCACCCTCCCCTAACACCTCATAGACTCCGGCTGGGCAATAGCGTTGGGCAGGTTCAGCATACATCGGTAGATTTTTGCTGATCGGAATTGAAGGATCTTTCAGCTTTAAATGGCAAGGCTGATCTTCCTCATGATTGGTATTCGATAAGAAGACCGAGCTTAGCTTGTCAAAACTCAACTTGCCGTCAGGTTTGGGATAATCAATCGGGGTGAACTCGCTGGCTGGGCGCATTTGTGCATAATCAGGCTTTTGATCACGCAAAGTGATAGGCAACTTACCGCCAAAAATATTCTGGTCGATAAAATTGAAAGCTCCACCCATCAAGGAACCAAACTTATGTAAAGCAGGGCCAAAGTTACGGCTAGCTTGCAGCTCTTCATACACCCAAGAGTTTTGGAAGCGTTCGGTATAACCCGTTAAATCCTTGCCGCCTGTATCACCTGACTGGATAGCTGCGAAGATTTCCTCAGCTGCTAACATGCCGCTTTTCATAGCAGTGTGCGTACCTTTGATTTTTGCAAAGTTCAAAGTACCTGCATTACAGCCGACTAATAAGCCACCAGGAAAATGCATTTTAGGTAAAGCATTAAAGCCACCCTTAGTAATAGCACGTGCACCATAAGCAATCCGCTTGCCACCTTCTAAGTATTGAGAAATCAGCGGGTTATGCTTCATACGCTGAAACTCATCAAAAGGACTTACATAGGGATTGCTATAGCTGAGATCAACAATTAAGCCGACTACTGCTTGATTGTTTTCACTGTGATATAAGAAGAAGCCGCCACTGGTCCCACCACTTAAAGGCCAGCCCGAACCATGAATGACCAAACCTTCTTCATGCTTACTCGGATCAATATCCCATAGCTCTTTAATGCCAATGCCATAATGTTGAGCATCAGCTTCTGCATCAAGCTGGAATTTGCTATATAACTGCTTACCTAAATGCCCACGGCAACCTTCAGCGAAGATTGTGTATTTAGCACGTAGCTCCATACCAGGCGTAAAACTATCCTTAGGCTCGCCATCAACACCGACACCCATATCGCCAGTGATAATTCCAGCCACACTGCCATCCTCATTAAACAGCAATTGGCTAGCTGGGAAACCAGGGAAAACTTCAACACCTAAGCCCTCAGCCTGCTCTGCTAGCCAACGGCAGACATTTCCCAAGCTTACAACATAGTTACCTTCGTTGTGCATGGTGGCTGGAATGAGAGCATTCGGAATTTTGACCGAACTGGTTTCGCTACGTAGCAAATACAATTCGTCACGCTTAACCGGCACATTTAAAGGTGCTCCCATTTCTTTCCAATTGGGAAATAACTCTTCAATTGCACGGCTTTCAATAACGGCACCAGATAGGGTATGTGCACCAACTTCTGAGCCTTTCTCTACTAAACAAACCGTTAGCTCTTGGCTATTATCCTTAGCTAACTGCATTAAGCGACACGCTGCAGCTAGGCCAGAAGGCCCAGCTCCGACGATCACTACATCAAACTCCATCGAGTCGCGTTCAATTTCGGTAGTATCCATCTATTCCTACCTAAACTTAGAGTTTGCCGGTCATTTCTGGCACAGCAGTAAATAAATCTGCGACCAAACCATAATCAGCGACTTGGAAAATAGGCGCTTCTGGATCCTTATTGATCGCTACAATCACTTTAGAATCCTTCATGCCCGCTAAATGTTGGATCGCACCTGAAATACCCACTGCAATATATAATTGAGGTGCTACGACCTTACCAGTTTGACCAACCTGCATATCGTTAGGTACGAAGCCGGCGTCAACTGCAGCGCGACTAGCTCCCACCGCTGCACCCAATTTATCAGCTAAGGTATAGATAATTTTGAAATTATCTGCAGAGCCAACACCACGGCCACCAGAAACAACAATCTTGGCTGAAGTTAATTCTGGACGATCAGATTTAGCGACCTCTTCACCAATAAACTTGGTTTTATCTGCAGTGAAAACTTCGTTGACGGCTTCAATTGCAGCACTACCACCCGCTCCTGCTGCATCAAAGGCAGTAATCCGCACTGACATGACTTTAATCTTGTCGCTGCTTTGAACAGTAGCAATCGCATTACCCGCATAAATAGGACGCTTGAAGGTGTCAGGACTAACCACTGCCATAATGTCAGTGAGCTGGTTCACATCCAATAAAGCGGCAACCCGTGGCATTAAGTTCTTACCTGCTGGTGTAGCAGGAGCCAGTAAATGGCTATAAGCAGGCGCTAAAGCAGCAACTAATTGGGCAGTGTTCTCAGCTAATTGGTGTGCATAAGCTTCATTATCGGCCACATGTACTTTGGTGACCCCAGCAACAGCAGCAGCAGCTTGTGCAACAGCTTGGCAATTGCTGCCTACCACTAATACATGGATATCACCGCCAATTTTGCTCGCTGCGGTAATGGTATTGAGAGTAGACGCTTTTAAATTCTGATTATCATGTTCAGCAATAACTAAATTACTCATTCGGTCTCTCCTCTCAATTAGATAACTTTAGCTTTGTTTTTTAGAGCATCGATCAAAGCATCAATGCTTTCTACTTTAATCCCAGCACTACGCTCAGCAGGCGCATCAACACGAACTAAAGTAATGGTATTGGCAACATTGACACCCATTTCAGCAGGGCTGGTAACTGCTAAAGGCTTTTTCTTAGCTTTCATAATGTCAGGGAGTTTGACATAGCGTGGCTCATTCAGACGTAAATCAGCAGTGACTACCGCTGGCAAAGTTAATTGCAGGGTTTGCAATCCACCATCGATTTCACGAGTGACTGTAGTGCTATCGCCTTCAATCAAGACTTTAGAAGCAAAGGTGGCTTGTGGGTAATTACAAAGCGCTGCAAGCATTTGACCGGTTTGGTTATTGTCCGAATCGATGGCTTGCTTACCTAACAGCACTAAGCCGGGTTGCTCATCTTGCACGACTTTAGCTAACAATTTAGCAATACTGAGTGAATTTAATTCAGTATCACCCACATCGATGAAAATCCCTCGATCTGCGCCCATCGCGAGTGCTGTGCGGATTTGGTCTTGTGCCGCTTTCGGCCCTATAGACACCACCACGATCTCGGTAGCTTTACCAGCTTCACGTAAACGTAATGCCTCTTCCACGGCAATTTCGCAAAACGGGTTCAGCGACATTTTCACATTCGTCAAATCAACATTACTGTTATCTGCTTTGACGCGCACCTTGACGCTATAATCAATGACGCGCTTGACTGCTACCAATATCTTCATCTTAGCTAACCTTTAAATTTAATTGACCTAGAATTGAACTGACTAAGCCTCACTGGTAATAGCCTCTCTCCTGCTACTACCAGCCAACACCGTCCTCTTTTGAAGGAAGGCTATTTAGGGATTGATTTACTTAGATTCATCAGCCCATTTTCGCAGGATAAACTTTTGTACTTTACCCGTCGAGGTGCGTGGCAAATCTACGAAGACAACTTTCTTCGGAACTTTGAAACGTGCCATATTTTCACGACAGTAATCAATGACTTCTTGCTCAGTCATTTCAGCATCACTGACTAGCTTAATGAAGGCACAAGGAACCTCTCCCCACTTCTCATCATGCTTAGCCACTACGGCTACATCTTGAATCTTTGGATGTTTATATAAAACATCCTCTACTTCAATAGAGGAAATATTTTCGCCTCCTGAAATAATAATATCTTTGGAGCGATCCTTGATCTCAATATAACCGTCCGCATGCCAAACTGCTAAATCACCCGAGTGGAACCAGCCACCTGCAAACGACTCCTCTGTGGTCGGTGGGTTTTTCAAATAACCTTTCATGACAATATTGCCACGCATAAAGACTTCGCCCATCGATTGACCATCTTGGGCCACTGGTTCAAGCGTATCAGGATCGGCCACCATCAAACCTTCCTGCATTGGTGCACGCACACCTTGGCGCGCTTTGAGGCGGGATTTTTCCTCAACTGAACGATCATCCCATTCATCATTCCATTCAGAAACTACACAAGGGCCATAGGTTTCGGTTAAGCCATAAACATGAATGACATTAAAGCCCATCTCTTCCATGCTTTGAATCACTGCAGCAGGTGGCGGTGCACCAGCGGTCATGACTTTCACAGTATGCTCAATCCCTGCTTTTTGCTCAGCCGGCAAGCCACTAATCATGCTTAATACAATCGGCGCACCACAGAAATGATCGACTTTTTCCTGCTTAATCAACTCAACAATTTTATCAGCGCGCACATGCCGTAAGCAGACATTCACCCCTGTCACTGCAGCCACCGTCCACGGGAAGCACCAGCCATTACAATGGAACATGGGTAAGGTCCACAAATAGACCGAGCGACTCGGCATCTCCCATGAGAGCGCGTTACTGACTGCATTCAGATAAGCACCGCGATGATGATAGACCACGCCTTTGGGATTGCCGGTAGTGCCTGAAGTGTAGTTTAGGGTAATCGCATTCCATTCATTGTCAGGTCCTTTCCAAGCAAACCTTGGATTCCCTTGCGCAATGAAATCTTCATAGTTGATAGAACCTAGCAGCTCTCCACCTATAAAAGATGGATCGTCAATATCAATGACTAGCGGAGGATTAGCCACCAATTTAAGGGCTTCTTTCACAATCGGCGACATTTCGCGCTCAGTGAAAAGAATCTTCGCTTCGCCATGCTCAAGAATAAACGCAACCGCCGGCGCATCTAAGCGTGTATTGATGGAGTTAAGAACCGCCCCCACCATCGGTACACCGAAATGTGCTTCAAAATGTTCAGGTAAATTAGGGCATATAATGGCTACAGTATCCCCCACACCAATCCCTTTTTGCTGCAAAGCGCTGGCTAATTGCCGGCAACGTCGATAGGTTTCGGCCCATGTACGACGTACCTCACCATGCACGACTGCTGTTTTATTCGGGTGTACGGAAGCTGCACGCTCTAGAAAGGTTAAAGGGCTCAATGGCTCGTAATTGGCTGCTACTTGATTCAAGTCTTGCTCATAAATATTTCGATCAGACATCGCTCAGACTCCTCCTGTCCAATTAAAAATTATTCTTCACGAATTTACTCCATTCGCCAACGATACCACTTCTAAATGCCAAGACACAGACAATAAACAAGAGCCCCATAATGATGTGAATGTAAGAGTCTAATTAACTGCTTGAAAAAAGTTTTCAAGCCAAAAAACAACTGCAGCACCGCGTCGACTAAGAGGCAGAAGATCCTATACATGCTACCTACCAAGGTCATGAGCACTCCCTTACCTGATAGATAACAAGGTGTATCAGCCAAGGATTCTAGTTTGAATACCAAGGCTTTAAAATTGGATAGAGCTGCTGATAGAACACAGGCTGTTAATTTGTATTTAGGTACATTATAGTCAAGCGGTATAGCTTGTGGTTCATTTCCACGCATTGCTTTGAAAACTTGACTAAATAGTGATTGCATGATGCGATTAATTGGCTAAAAACCTAATAAAAATACTGTGAGTGCGAAATAATACCTTGCTAGGCTGTCACTCAAGCTAGGCCACGGCTGAATGAATAAAACGACAGCCATGACTATAAAAATAAGGCCGTTGAGTGTTTCTGGATAAAAACACTTACTGAGCTCTTTACTAACACTCGTACCAATACTTGTAATAAGCACTCCACTAATCAAACCTATCCCCGCGATGCCGATCCTCGCCAAGGAAATCATTAAGATATTGGCGATCCGGGCTAACTGAATAAATAGATGTGGCTAAAACACCCGCTAGAGCTGCTAAAGCCACACCAAACCCGACAGTAACCCTGGTAGATTGATACCAAAAGCTTGAAGTAAAAGTGCGTTCTCAGTAGTTTTGCCACCACCATTAGAGCTAATCAAAGCATGAAGATGATCGCGCTGAATCTTTAAACTCACACGATCGACAGCGGGGCAACCCTTAAAACCTATGGTCAGGCCGTTGGCTTCCAGAATAACTTGCTCACTCACGCTTTTGATTCCTTCAATCACCTGCAAGTCGATTATGCGAGGATATGTTTGCAACATTATTGCAGGAATGTAACGAATTGTTGCGCACAAAAAATACCTCAAAAAGCTGATTTTCTGAGGTTTAATACTAGTCGACTCTGTATTGTTACTTGTACTGTTAGATGTCCGGCTTACTGAGGCAGCACTTGGGCATGTATCGGCTTAAATCTTTAAACTCACGCTTATCAAGGCAATTTTTTTTACTGCTATTGAGTATTTTGCTAGCCACTTTTGTGTTTATTTATTGGTTTTCAGTTCCACTGATTAAGCAAACGGTTTTTGAAATTGAACATAATGCTAGCCGCACTGTTTTAAATAATGTGTTTGAGCTGGCTAGCCGTATGTATACGAATGTCGAAGACTATCGCGCCCAAACCCTCAAGGCCTATCAACAACAGCTCAAAGTTGCTGTATCAATTACAGAGTCTTATCTAGCTGGCATCCATACCCAAGTGAAGCAACATCCTGAGCAGCGTGAAGAGTTGCTACAGCAAGCCTATGAAACTATTCGCCATTTCAACTATGGCAATCACAACTACATTTGGATTGCGGATTATCACAATAAGATGCTTTCACATCCTGACCCACGCTTTCACGGGCAAAATATGCAGAACACAGTCGATGATACGGGGAATCCGATTGTGCCAAGATTAGTTAAAGATGCGATTCGCGATGGTGAAGGCTTTTATGAATACCAGTGGTCATCCTCTGATAGTACTCAAGCTTTAGATAAATACTCCTATGTGAAGAACTACCCTGAATGGGGTTTAGTGATGGGCGCTGGCGTATTTTTAGATGATTTAGAAAAAGACATTCAGCAGCGTAAAGACGCTGCAATCAATGAACTACGCAAAGCACTTGCTGAAATTAAAGTGGCCAAAACAGGCTATTTGTTTATTTTCGATGCTCACGATCAGGTTCTGATTCATCCCAATGCCAATGCTTATAAGACAGAAGTTGCCGAGCTACTTAACCCTCTTAGTCAAAATAAAATTGGAGATGAATTAAAGCGAGTCGCTGATACGGGTAGTGAACTACATTATTTGTGGGATAAGCCGAATGATCCGGGCAACTATATCTATGAAAAACTTTCTCTCGTAAGGCACTTACAAGGTTTTGATTGGTATATTTGCTCATCAGTGTATTTAGATGAACTTAGGAGCAGCTCAGAAACGCTGAGTACTCGTATTTTAACGGTAGCGATTATGACGCTATTGGCAGCCTTAGGCTTAGCTTATTTCTTTGTCAATCGCATTACACAACCTTTAGAACAACTGGCACAGACCGCACGTCGAGTGAGTTCAGGCGATTTATTGGCTAAAAGTGGGATTCAAAGCAGTGATGAAGTAGGCGTATTAGCCGAAAGCTTTGATGGTATGGTCGGACTTTTAAAAGACAATATCGATAGCCTCGACACCCAAGTTAAACAACGGACTGAAGAATTATTAGCAACCAATGCACGCGCCCAACGTATGAGTGCTGTTGGACAATTAGCGGGTGGCTTGGCACATGATTTTAATAATTTACTATCGATTATTTTAGGTAACTTGCTTCTAGCAAGGGATCGGTATTTAGGAGCACAAGGCTTAGATGAATTGCTCAGCCCAGCTATTCGTGCCTCTAGACGTGGCGCTGAGATTACACATCGCCTACTCTCCTTTGCACGTCGGCAGTCTTTGCGTACCGAAACCTTAGCAGTTGAGCAAAGAATTAATGAAACGGTTGACTTATTACGTGGCTCTTTGCCAGATTCAATACACCTAGCCTATGAGCGCGATTCTGCAAATACCTCGATTCGCGTGGACGCGAGTTTACTTGAGAATGCACTCGTCAATTTAGCACTCAATGCCCGTGATGCCATGCCTCAAGGCGGCAAAATTATTTTCAAAACCCAAACCTTGAGCCTGACTGAGCCATTGGATGGCTTTGATGAGCCCGTAAAACTTGGCAATTATGTGGCGATTACTATTAGCGATACCGGCTCTGGCTTTAGTGAAGATGCCTACCAACGTGCTTATGAACCGTTTTACACCACCAAAAGTGGAACTACTAATTCTGGTTTAGGCTTAAGTATGGTGTATGGTTTCGTCAAACAGTCACAAGGCTATATTCAGATTCAAACCAGCCCTCAAGGCTCAGAAATTACCTTACTCATTCCTAGGATTCTGAGTGAGGCCACTGCTCATAGCTCTATCAGCTCGCCGCTTGATGTAGACGAAATCAAGCGATTATTAGCAGGCAAACTACTGCTAATTGTCGATGATAATGAAGATGTGCGAGCAGTGATTCGTAGCCAGCTTACGGATATGGGCATTCATGTATTAGAAGCTGCCGATGCTGAAGAGGCTATAACCCTGCTGCAAACGATCCCGAATTTAGATGGCTTAATATCTGATTTAATGCTGTCTGGAAATTTAGATGGTGAATATATTGCCAAACAATTATATGAGCTTAAACCTAATAGCTTAATTTTACTCATTAGCGGCTACTCTCCGGAAATTGACCCTGAAGACCCACAGAGCTTAGACTTCCCCTTATTGCGCAAGCCTTTCGATCAAGAAGCTTTAGCCCTTGCGCTCTGGCGTGCCGCTAAAGGAGGAGCAGCCCATGAAAGCTGGCAAGCTGATTTATGTGATTGATGATGAAGCCGATATTTGTAAGCTCGTCGCTAATGAGCTAGCCCGCTATGGGCATCAACCCCAAACCTTTCGTACAGGTGGGCAAGCGCTCTATGCATTAAAAAAGCAGCAACCCGATATTTGCATTATTGATCTTGGCTTACCCGATATGGATGGCCTGATGCTGGTCAAACAGTTGATGCATAACAATAGCATGGGGATTATTATTCTATCTGGGCGCGATAGCCTCA
Organism: Thiothrix sp.; assembly: GCA_008015155.1. Taxonomy (GTDB): domain Bacteria; phylum Pseudomonadota; class Gammaproteobacteria; order Thiotrichales; family Thiotrichaceae; genus Thiolinea. The sequence continues at coordinate 67,526 of SSFA01000024.1, read as the reverse complement.
CTGATAAGGTTTTAGGCCTAGAACTAGGTGCAGACGATTACATTAGCAAGCCCTTCGATCCACGCGAGCTCGTTGCCCGCACTAATAGCATTCTACGACGCTTGGATAAAATGGCTGCGGTTTTGAATGAAAGCCCGCAAGCTCAACAAGCCCGCTTTGATCATTGGACTTTTTATGTCAGCACTTTGAGACTCTCTCATGAAAATGGTCGCTGTGAAATTTTAAGTGCTGCCGAAGCAGGCTTATTAATGGCTTTGCTACGCGCCCCGGGGCAGATTCTTTCACGTGATCAATTGATGCAAGAACGTGATACAGCTTTTGACCGCTGTATTGATGTTCGTATGTCACGCATTCGTAAGAAATTAGAAGCAGACCCGAAAAACCCACGTATCATTAAAACTGTTTACGGAATTGGCTATATGTTAACCACTGATGTGGTTTGGCACAGCGCTTAAACTGGCTACTTAAAAATCTAATGATTGCTAAGCAGTAAAAAAGTCGAATTCTGTTGCATCCAATCTTGAATACCCTGCGTATACAGTAATGCTATCAGTACTCATAGCCCGAACTATTCAATCAATATAAACTTATTTTTTCGACACTACATGAGACATTAAGAGGATACACATGATGCAAAACAAACAAATTATCACTGCTACTTTAATGGCGATTGGCTTAAGTGCTGCTTTAAGCGTTGCGAATGCAGAAGACAAGAAAGTCGAAACTGAAAAATGTGCAGGCATTGTTAAAGCCGGTATGAATGATTGTGGCGCGAATGGACATAGTTGTGCGGGCAAAGCAGCAAAAGACAATGATCCTGCTGAATGGATCACCTTACCGAAAGGCACTTGCGAGAAAATCACCGGTGGTACAGTCGTAAAAGAATAATATTTCTCCATGTTGCGAGATAAGTAATCGGTGCTTATCTCGCTTTTTTTCTGCATACTTCCTTTTTTAATTTGCCCAAGCTGCTATGACTCCTAACCCCATTCTTGGTTGTGGCATTGGTTTACGCTTTCAGCATATTGACCAAATTCTTGCTGACAAGCCACCGATTCCTTGGCTAGAAATTCTTTCTGATAATTATCTAACACCTGGTAGCGTTCAACAGGATTATGCTATCGAAGTGGCTGAGTACTATCCTGTGACTTTGCATGGTGTCGGCATGTCATTAGGTGCGACTGAGCCTTTTAACGATGAATACTTTCAGCGCTTAAAGTCCTTAGCCGATCAAGTGAGGCCTGCCTGGATTTCTGATCATTTGTGTTGGACTGCGGCGCATGGTTGGGTATCGCATGATTTATTGCCCTTGCCCTATACCGAAGAAACCATTAAGCATGTTGTGCAACGCATTCGGGAAGCACAAGATCGCTTAGAACGGCGCTTAGTCATCGAGAATGTCTCTAGTTATTTGCAGTATCAAGAGTCCTATCTAAGCGAATGGGAGTTTTTAAGCGCTGTGGCTGAAGAAGCAGATTGCAAGCTGCTACTAGATGTAAACAATATCTATGTCAGTGCTTTTAATCACGATTTCGACCCCTGTAAGTACCTCGACTCTATTCCTATTGAGCGCGTACAACAATTTCATCTAGCCGGTTATGAGGATAAGGGCACCCATCTGTTGGATACACATGGACAACCAGTGAGCGATCCTGTGTGGGGTTTATACAAGTTAGCACTACAACGCTTCGGCGCTCTGCCCACCTTAATTGAATGGGATAATAATATTCCAAGCTTAGAAGAGCTATTAGCAGAAGCACACAAAGCAACGGAGGCACATATTCATGCCTTTGCTTGAACTACAGCACAGCTTGATTGCTGCGCTGTTCCAACGGGATCAATTAGCAGAAGCTGCTAAATTCGTTAAAGCCCAAGGTAGTCTCAGTAGCGAACAGCGGGTAGGGATTTATCGCAATAGTGCGCATGGCATTCTGCTTGATTACCTAGAATCGCTGTATCCAGTCTGCCTTGAACTGGTAGGAACAGAATTTTTTGGGCGTACTGCGCATAGTTTTATTGACCAAATGCCGCCAACTCGCCCCTTTTTAGCTGATTATGGTGCAGACTTTGCCGCTTATTTAAGCGCACACCCCGCACTCCAAGAGATGTTGTGGATTGTGGAAGTGGCTAAGCTTGAATGGGCAAGACATGCTGCTTGGCATACCGTCAATCAAGTCGCTAGTGACTTCACTCAGCTAGAAACTTTAAGTGCAGAGCAGCAAGCTGAACTACGCTTTCAATTACCTGCTTCAGCCCAGCTACTAAGCGCCCACAGCCCGATTCACTCCATTTGGTTAGCCCATCAAGATGAGTATCCGGATAAGCCGCAATTTGATGAGATCGACCTAGAAGAAGCGCAACAAGTGCTAATCTTTCGTGAGCAACGCCGTCTACATCAGACAACCTTAAGCCCAGACGATTGGGCGTTTTTAAATGCTGTTCAAAACCAAGCTACGATGGCCGATTTAGCTGAGCAATTTGCGGATCAATTACCTTGGTTATTCAGTGTGGCTATGCAAGAAAATTGGATTTACAGCTTTACAACGACTCCAGATGAGACAAAGCCCACTAGGAATTCTTAAAACTGTGCTGAGCAAACTTAGGTATAGCGAATTTTAAGGCGACGCCTTTACTAATCGGCAGACCATCAATTTATGGTTTGTTAGCTTTTGGCTTCTTAGCATAGACAGCACTTACAATTTGCAAAGTGTCTTCGTTGTAAACGCATTTAAAGGTAATAGGAATAGATTGGCTCGCTTTGAGAATCACGGCTTGGCCCAGTACATTTAATAATGGCGCTTTAGCGACCTCAGTACGATCCTTGAAATAACCTAAGGATGCATCGTCGCCATAACGGGCTTGCACTTTTTTACTAATAATTTCACTGCAGGCACGCTGCGCGGGTGATAGGGGTGCAACAATAGCCGGTGCCGAATTAGACCAAACGATTAACGTCGTAAACAGCGCAGTCATTAAACCTTTAGACATTTTTATTTCCTTCGCCTTAAACAGGCTAGTACTGAATAGATGCTAGTTTAGGCTTTTCCAAACTGACAAGGTTCACAGTAGGCTAAAGATTTTATTAATGAAGACGCTTCCAAGTTTTGCAAAGCAACCGTATCCCTAAAAAGTTCGCTGCAAATTATTGTTCGAACTAGCAAATGGGGTAGAGGAATCCTATACCCCACTGTAGACTAGTTAAATCAAAGTTCCGCCCGAAACCTCAATCCGCTGCGCATTAATCCAGCGATTATCATCGGATAATAAGCTTGCGATCATTGCGCCAATATCATCTGGTACGCCAACACGACCTAAAGCAGTCATAGCAGCTACACGCTGATTGATCTCCGCATTGTCGCGGATCAGGCCACCGCCGAAATCAGTTTCAATCGCACCGGGGGCGACCACATTCACGGTGATTTGGCGGCTGCCGAGTTCTTGCGCCAAGTAGCGGCTAAACACTTCAATCGCACCTTTCATGGAAGCATAGGCAGCATAACCGGGGGAGCTGAAGCGCGCTAAGCCAGAGGATAAATTAATAATCCGTCCACCATTATTCAGCATGGGTAACAAAGTTTGGGTAAGGAAAAATACCCCTTTGAAATGCACATTCATGAGTTCATCAAACTGCGCTTCGGTGGTGCTGGCAATCGAAGCATGAATACCCATGCCTGCATTATTCACTAAATAATCAAAGTGATCCGTTTGCCAATTCTCGTTTAACACGGTTTTGAGTTGCGCGGCGAAATCAGCAAAGGTGTCGCTTTTGCCAGTATCCAATTGCAAGGCGACTGCTTTCGCGCCTAATTGCTGAATTTCTTTGACTACCTCGTCTGCTTCAGCTTTTTGGCTGCGATAAGTAACGATGCTATCCACGCCTTTGCGTGCCAAATGGAGCACGGTATTTTTGCCTAAACCACGGCTGCTGCCGGTCACTAATGCAATCTTGTTCATGGACATCTCTCTTAATGATCAATCAATGGGTGCAGTGTATTGCTAATTTAAAAGCACATAAACCGGCTAATTCTGATTATACTGTTCACATTATATGAACAATGAAGCCTTCAACATGAATCAGCTCGAAGCCATGAAAGTGTTTATGCAAGTTGCGGAATTAGGCGGTTTCACGGCAGCTGCGATGAGTTTAGGTGTTCCCAAAGCCAGTGTCTCATTATCCATACAACAACTAGAGGAATTATTAGGCACACGCTTATTCCACCGCACCACGCGCAAAGTGCAACTCACTCAAGACGGACAAGTCTTTTATGAGCGCAGCAAAGATTTATTGGCAGATATGGACGATTTACAAGGCTTGTTTCGCCAAGAACCTAGCGCCTTACGCGGGCGTTTGCGGGTGGATATGCCCTTAGCGGTGGCGCGGGACTTGGTAATTCCGCAGTTGCCCACATTTCTGCAAGCGCATCCCGAACTAGAATTGGAACTCAGCAGCACAGATCGGCTGGTGGACATTGTACGCGAAGGTTTTGATTGCGTGTTGCGAGCCGGTGAGCTAAGCGATTCGAGCTTAATTGCACGCTATTTGGGCGAATATCAAATGATTAATTGCGCAAGTCCGAGCTATCTTGCGCGCTTTGGTCAACCCCAAAATTTAGCCGAGTTAGCGCAACATCGCTTGGTACATTATGTGTCGGTGTTGGGTGAGCGTTCGGGAGGCTTTGAATATCAAGACCCTCGCGATCATAGCTTGCAAAGGCTAGCCATGACGGGCGCGATAACGGTGAATAATTCATCAGCTTATGTGAGTGCTTGTTTAGCTGGGTTGGGGCTAATCCAAATTCCCGCCGTGGGTGTGCAAGACCTGCTCGCTGAGAGACAGCTCATCGAAGTCTTAGCCGAATATCGACCTGCACCCATGCCCGTGCACTTATTGTATCCAAACCGACGCCATTTGCCGCAGCGCGTGCAGGTGTTTATGACTTGGCTGAGCGGTTTAGTGCAGCCGCGTTTGAAACAATGGCAGGTCAGCCACTGAGCACCTACTCTTGAAGTAGATCCAATCTGTGCTGCTCAACAGGTGGTGACAGAGTCCACAACTATCAAGCGAGGAAACGAGGAGCGTAAATTATGAAAGCTATTGTTTATGAGCGTTATGGTGCACCTGAGGTACTTCAACTGAAGGAGGTAGAAAAACCCACTCCTAAAGATAATGAGATACTGATAAAAATTCATGCAACGACCGTAACCTCAGGGGATTGGAGAATGCGTAGTCTCGATGTCCCGACCGGTTTTAGGCTCATTGTGCGTTTGGTGACAGGTATCTCAGCACCCAAGCAACCTATTTTAGGATCAGAACTAGCTGGTGAAGTCGAAGCTGTAGGTAAAACTGTTAGCAAATTCAAAGTTGGTGATCGCGTTTTTGCATTTAGCGGTATCAAGATGGGTTGTTATGCGCAGTATAAATGCATGCCTGAAGAGGGAACTGTATTGCTAAAGCCAAAGAATTTGAGTGATGCAGAAGCAGCATCACTCTCTTTTGGTGGAACAACTGTCTTGGATTTTTTCAGAAGAGCTAAGCTGCGTCGTGGGGAGCATGTGCTCATTAATGGAGCATCAGGCAGCGTGGGCACAGCGGCGATACAATTGGCTAAACACTTCGGTGCTGAGATAACGGCTGTCTGTAGTACAGGCAATGTAGAGCTAGTACGGTCTCTAGGGGCTAATCATATTATCGACTATACCCAAGAGGATTTTGCGCGCAATGGTCATACTTATGATGTCATTATGGATATTGCAGGCACTGCCCCATTTTCTCGCAGCAAACACTCATTGACAGCGCACGGGCGTTTGCTTTTGGTGCTAGCACGCTTACCTGACATGCTTCCGATCCCTTGGGTTGCAATCACCAGCCATAAGAAAATCATTGCAGGGCCTGCTGCTGAGCGCTTGGAGGATTTGCAATTACTGGCAAACTTGGCTGAGATAGGCAGTTTCAAACCCGTGATTGATCGAATTTATCCATTTGAGCAAATGGTTGAGGCTCACCGTTATGTGGACACAGGGCGCAAGAAGGGCAATGTGGTCATAACAGTAGAGCATCAACCTTGAAAAGCACTAAGAGCTTAGACATCAGCGCACAAAACGTTCTTCCGCATGGGCATTATCATCAGCCGCTTGCGCACGTGCTTCTGGAGTGACACACACATGATCACCCGCAAAAGCATCGCGCCAGACATAACCTGATTTACAGGTATCACGCCCATAAGGGCCACCTGTTGGACTGCGCCGATTGTTCGCTTGTTGATTATCGGCTTTGGTTTGGGCGCGCACCGCAGGGGTGACACAGACATAATCCGTGGTATGCGCTTCACGCCAAACATAGCCTGACTTGCAAGTGACTTCGCCATAAGGTAAAGGAGCGGCATAAACACTAGACGATAAGAGCGCTAGGCAAGCAAGTGCAATGCCTTGGACTAAATATTTCATGATGGATACCTCGCCTATCATCATTGAAAATCATGATCTTTAAGATACCAATATATTACCAATAAGACAGATAAGCAATAGCTTACTACTGAGCCACTTTGCCTGTAGCTATCCCTTCATTAACTTGGCCATGATTTTCTCCCCTATATCTGCTCTATTACCCCTACTACATCCTCAGCGAGCGTATTTAGATTGAAGGTTTTGGAATCAGTTTGTTAACTGTTAAACCCTGTACCATGATTGAAAATAATACAATGATATAAGTGATTACCAAAATAGCATCACGCTCTGCACCCGCAGGCAGCGAGAGTGCTAGCGCAATTGAAATCCCGCCACGTAAACCGCCCCAAGTCAGAATTTGAATCACTTTTGGACTAAAGCTACGGCGCGCTTTCATTAGGGTAATGGGAATGGCTACTGAAATAAATCGTGCTGCTAAGGTGACTGGAATCATCATTAAGCCCGCCCAAAGGTAATTTTTGTCCAGCACTAAAATGAGCAATTCCAAGCCAATCAAGACAAAAAGAACGGCATTTAAAATTTCATCGACTAGCTCCCAGAACATATCTAAATGCTCACGGGTTTTGTCAGACATGGCGAGTTGACGTCCTGTATTGCCAATCAATAAGCCAGCGACCACAATCGCGATTGGCCCTGAAAGATGCAAAGCCATCGCTAAGGAATAGCCGCCAAATACTAGAGCGAGCGTAATCAGTAGTTCTACTTGGTAGTTGTCGATGCTTTCGAGCATTTTGTAGCTGATATAACCCACGACTAAACCAAAGCCAATGCCACCAATAGCTTCTTGTGCAAATAATTTAAGCACACTCAAGACACTTAGTTCAGCCTGTGCATGCCCATTCCCGCTAGCAACAAAGCCTAATAGCACCAAAAACACCACGACAGCCACCCCATCATTAAATAAGGATTCCCCCGCAATCGTGGTTTCTAAAGACTTGGGCGCACCCACACTTTTTAAGATACCTAGCACCGCAATGGGATCGGTAGGTGCAATTAAAGCCCCAAACAACAGGCAATAAATCAAGGGCAGTTGTACACCCAAATAAGGCAGAATTAAGTAAGCCGCGAACCCCACAATAAAGGTAGAGACAATCACGCCGAAGCTGGCAAGAATAGTCACGACCCACTTTTCTCGATTTAAATCTTCCAAATTGACATGCAACGCTCCCGCAAACAATAAAGCACTCAGCATGCCCTGCATAAGCGTTTCATTAAAATCTATGGTTCTTAAGACAGCTTGAGCGTGAGCATCTAAATGAAAACCGAAGTAGCCCAGTAGCAGCAACCCAAGTGACATCAGGACAGAGATCAGCAATAGCCCAATCGTGGTTGGTAGTTTAATCCATTTGGCATTGATATAACTGAAGATAGCCGCTAGCGAGATCAAAAGCGCTAGTACATTATTGATGCTCATGTGTAAGCCTTAGATTAGTATTTTTATAGGCGGACTATTTTGACGGGCTTGGGTGCAAGGTGCAAGGCGGTGGTATTGAATAAGTGGGTGAGGCAGATAGGCTAGTACTTCATTTATACTTTCTTTATACTTGCATAATCAAGTATATTGCAATTAAATAATTGCTGCTATCCACCTACTATTTGACCCGCTTGATGCGGGTAAATCCACCCTTGCAAAACGCCTTATGCAAGAGAAACGTGCAATCTGCTTCTCCATTGATCAATGGATGCAGCTTTTGAAGCCCCCAATGACCAAGAATTAAAGATATGCCAATATGATCAAGCCTACTAAAGAATCACTAAGCACAGAAAGATTAGCGGCTACTAAGGTGTGTGTGCAGCTTACCCGACTTTATGCCGAAAACTTGCGGCGCATGGATAGTAAACTTTCAAGTATTCACGGCTTGAGTTTTAGTGACTTCACGATTTTATATCACTTAAGCCAAGCACCTTTATCACGGCTGCGTCGAAGTGAATTGGCTGAATTGATGGGGCTAACTGCATCAGCGGTAACACGCTCACTCTTACCACTAGAAAAAATTGGCTTGATTGAGCGGCAAAGTGATCAACGGGATGCCCGTATCGCTTATGCTTCTCTTACCCCTAGCGGTGAGCACGTATTTAAAGAAGCTACTATCACTGCTGAACTAGCTTGCCAAGACGCATTGCAAACCATTCCAGCCTCACTGACTGTCTTGTTGAAGCAGGTGTAGAGATAAAAAAGTCAGTTTTGCTGGAAGCTGAGTTGGATAAAACGGCTAAGGAGAAGATTGCATTCACCGATGAGTGGGGCAAGTAAGCGGTGAATCAAGCTAAAACTAGCCTACTAAAACGCCTTCTATGAGTTATTTTACTCATGCCGTAGCGCTTGAATAGGGTCAAGTTGTGCAGCTTTGCGCGCGGGCAAATAGCCAAAAACAACGCCAATCAGTGCGGAAAAATTAAAGGCAATTAAATTAATCTTGGGGTCAAATTGATAAGGAATTGCCATGACGTGCCCTATACCCATTGATAAGAAAATCGCAAGAATAATGCCAATTAAACCACCAAATAAGGCTAGAAAAATCGCTTCGATTAAAAATTGTAATAACACTTCATTTCTTAAAGCACCAATCGCTAGACGAATGCCAATTTCACGCGTGCGCTCATGTACAGAGGCAAGCATGATATTCATAATCCCAATACCACCTACTAATAAACTAATTGAGCCAATTGTTGCAAGAAATAGATTTAGACTCTGCGACGTTTTACTAAATGAGTTAATTAATTCATGGGGATCATTAATATAAAAATCATCTTGCTCCCCTTGTTTTAGTTTATGTGATTCTCTAAGTAATTGAGTGAGTTCAGCTTTGATTTCCGCAGTATAACGTGCACTTTTAACGGTGACTCTTATTTGGGTTAGATTTTGCTGTCCTGATATATGCCGTTGTAATGTTTTAAGAGGGATTAAAATCTGGTCATCCGCATCAAACATGCCCCCTCCTACTTTTTTAGATTTCTGAATGCCAATGACTTGGCAAGGAAATTTATCAATGCGAATTAAATTGCCGATAGGAGGGTTAGCTTGAAATAATTTTTTTTGTACCGTTTTGCCAATAATACATAAAGGAGCACCCGTGTATATTTCGCGCTCTGTAAAGGTGCGCCCACTGCTAACTGCAAAGCTACTCACTGGAAAAAATGCAGTGGTAATGCCCAAGATGTTAGTTTTAGTATTGAAGCGGCCAGCAATTACTTTAGCGTTGGCTGATGATTCTGGAGAAATGAGTTTAATACGGCGAATTTTTTCTCTAATTAAATCAAGGTCTGTAGGAGTAAGTACGCCAGTCGTTCCATAAATTTCTAAGGTATTCAAGCCTAAAGACTTGATCTCGTTAGTAATGTTTTGTGTTGAGCCTTTGCCTAAGGTGACCATCGTAATCACAGCGACTACGCCGATAATAATCCCCAATACCGTTAAAGCGGAACGTAAGGGTTGGCGGAAAATTTCTCGTGTCGCTAGGAGGCTACTACTAATGAGAATGCCCATGTTCACCTCCTTTGTGCTCGGCTGCTACTAAACCATCCACAAAACGAATCGTGCGATGCGCATAGGCCGCCATATCGGGTTCATGCGTTACCATGAGGATAGTTAAGTCTTGTTGGCGATTAAGTTCTACCAGTAATTGCATGATTTCATGGCTGCGCTCCGTATCCAGATTACCGGTAGGTTCGTCAGCTAATAATAATTGCGGCTTGGTGACTAAGGCGCGGGCAATCGCTACCCGTTGTTGTTGACCGCCTGAAAGTTCTGCCGGTGTATGATGAGCCCATTTGCTTAAGCCCACTTGTTCTAAGGCTTGAGTAGACGCAAGATGGCGCTGTTTTGCAGTGATACCGCGATACAGCAAAGGTAGCTCAACATTTTCACGTGCTGAAGTGCGGGCTAATAAGTTAAAGCCTTGAAAAATAAAACCAAAGTAATAGCGACGCAATAAAGAGCGCTCATCATAGGAAAGCGTTTGTACTTGCACATCTCTAAATTGATAACTGCCCGTATCCAAAGTATCTAAGCAGCCTAGAATATTCATGACTGTTGATTTGCCTGAGCCACTTGGCCCCATCAGGGCTACAAACTCACCTTTGTAAATAGTGAGATCAATGCCTTTAAGTGCTTGAAAGCGTGCTTGGCCTTGCCCATAAGCCTTAGTCAGTCGCTTTAGTTCAATCAAAATAGGCCGATCTTGAATCTTAGAAGAGGGGTGGGGCAGCGGCTGGGTCAATTTCACTCTCCAATTCTTCTTCACCGACAATCACGTGTGCATCCTTAGGTAACTCGCCACTGATCACTTGTGCTACCTCAGTAAATTTTCCATCCGTTAGGCCTTTTTTTATGGTCACCGCATAGGGTGTCTTATCTTTAAGAACCCAAATTTGTGCTTGGTTTTCGTCTTCAGCACTAGGAGAAGTCAAGGTGTCTGAGTCTTGATCGGCATTCTCATCAGACTCATCAGTAGTCGGATCTGGGGGGGAATCAGTTGTATCTACAGCGGTTGGCTCGGTTGGTTCTGCTGATACTGGTGCGCTGGCTTGTTTAGGCTCATTATCAATTTCATTCTCAAGGGCAGGCATTACGCTAGGCACATAATACAAAGCTGCATTCGGTACTTTTAGAACATTCTTCACTTGTTGCAGGGCAATACTGGTCGTTGCCGTCATCCCTGGTTTTAAGCGTAAATCCTCATTATTCACCTCAAAATCCACTGGATAGGTGACAATGTTTTCTTTGGTTTCAGCATTAATTCCTATGCTAGTAATTTTGGCCTTATAAGAATTTTTCGGCCAAGCATCGACCGTAAATGTGGCGGTCTGCTCGGTAGTAATTAAGCCAATATTCGTCTCATCCACAAATACTCGTAAACGCATGCGCTGGAGTGAGTCAATTAAAGTAAATAACACAGGCGGCGTGGAGGCAGTAGCAAAGACGGTTTGACCTGTTTCAATCAACTGTTTAAGTACAACGCCATCAAGCGGAGAAGTGATGGTCGTTTTACTGAGCTTATTGGTTTCAGTGCGTAAGGCTGCCTCAGCCGAAGCCACATTCGCTTCAGCTGATTCTAAACCTGCGATAGCCGATAAGCGTTCAGCTTTTGCACTATCAATCGCCGCTTTAACGCTATCTAAATTAGCTTGATTAGCCTGATGACTGGCCTGCGAAGAGCGTACATTAGCCGATGAACCTTTGACTTGTTGTTGCGCGGAGTTCAGGCTAGCGCGATTTACTTTTTCTTGATTTTGCGCTTTTTGCAGATTGACCCGAGCCGTTTCGAGTTCTTGGGCTGAAGGTAGTTTTCCATTGGTTTCGGCTTTTAAAGCTAATAAACGATTGAGCTGAGTTTTAGCCTCTTGAATCGCTAACTGTGCGGTTTCTATATTAGCCAGTTCTTGTTGAATGGTATTGCCTTGCTGGGCTACTTGGGTTTCAGCTTGCTCAGTTTGGGCGACCGTTTGGCGCATCGTCGCTTGAGCCTGTCTGAGACCCGCTTCGGCTTGAATGATTTTGACATCGGCTTGAGTAACTTGAGTTCGGGATTGGGCTGCATTGGCTTTAGCCGAAATCAGCGCAGCTTTAGCTTTATCAATCGCATCTTCTTGTTGTTTAGGGTCTAAGCGGGCTAATACATCCCCCGTTTTTACGGAAGCACCAGAGCTAACCTTCACTTCCATGACTTGACCAGAAATCTCCGTACTAATATCAACTTGTTTAAGAGGCTGTAAGGTTCCGGTGACTAAAAGTGTCGCAGTCACATCTCCTTGTTCCAAATGGGCAGTTTGATAGGTGGGCAAGATAACTTCTGGCTCACGCAGATAAATAAAATAGTAATAAGCACCTCCAGCACCTAAGCCGAGTAGTAATAACCATAACCATACCCGCCGTTTTTTATGAGATTTTAATACCTCTTGTACAGGGGCAGTTTCTAAAGTCTGTCCAGTCGGGTTTTGCACTGATTAATCCTTTAAATTGCGTAGTTTTTTTAGAGTTAAAAAGTTATTGATTAACTACCAAACTCCTCCTATGGCTTTGTATAAGCTAATCGTGGCTTGGGTTTGCTCACCTTGCAAATTGGTTAATTCATTTTCTAGACTATCGATAGTTTGTTGGGCTTGTAACACGCTCATAAAATCAGTAGCACCCACTTTATAACTACTTCGACTTAAGTGATAAGCCTCTTTGGCTTGGTTTAAAGCCTGACGTGTAGTGGCTTGCTGACGATTGATGGTTTGTAGGCTCACCACAACATTGGCTAATTCTTCTAGCGCGGTACTTAAAGTTTTACGATAGTTTTGTACCGCTTGGGCATAAGCTTCTTGTTGAGCGAAGACTTGTTGCTCATTCCGCCCACCATCCAACAAGGCTTTACCTAAAGCTATGCTCCAGCTTTTAGCTAAACTGACGGGATCAAATAATTTCTCTAAATTCTGCGCTCCCCAACTTAACGAGCCAGATAATGAAAGCTCCGGATATTTTGAACGTTGCACACTGCTAATTTTTAAAGACTCGATTTTGACGCGCGCGCTCGCCATACGAATATCGGGGCGTTGATTTAAAGCACTAGCCGGAATAGCGGTAGGCAAAGCTTGATTTAATCGAGGGAGAGCCTGTTGTGGTTTTAAACGTACTGCCAAAGCATCTGCGGTTATCCCTGTCAGGCGGGCAAGTAAATTAATTTGCGTTTGTAAATTCGCTTCAAGGCTTGGAATTCGCCCTTGTGCTTGAGTCAGGCTAAGTTGAGCTTGTGCGGTATCTAACCCATTGCCTAAACCCACTTTCTGTTTGGCTTGAGTGAGCTGTAAAGTTTCATTCAGGTCTTTAATATTACCTAAAGTATTGGACAGATTCAGCCGAGCTTGGCGATAACTCACATAAGCGCGGGCTGTTTCCGCTGTTAGGGCGAGTTGGGTATCGGCTAATTGCTCGCCACTAGTAGCAACCTCCATGCCTTGAATCGTTTGATTAAGACGTTTATTGCCAAGCAAATCGGTTTCCCAAGCCATACTTAAACCAAAGCTATAAGCACTTTGCTTAGCAAAGGGTTTGGAAACTGAGCTATCTGCATTTAAGGTAGGATAAAAGCTACGTGCAGCTAATTCTTCTTGGGATTTAGCTAATCTTAAATTAGATTGTGCAATCGATAAATCTGGATTGTTTTTTAAAGTGGAGTTCACTAATTCATTCAGTAATAAATCATTGAAGCTTACCCACCAATTTGGAACTTTTATTTGCTTATTTGCTTGAAAATTTTTATTTAAAGATTGAATAATTTCTTCTTGATTTAGCAGCTCTGGTGGTTTAGATAGATTAGAGTTACATCCATATAATATAACCAATAAAGCAAAATTGACTAAAAATCTACTATTTTTTTTAAAAATGGTGCTTGATAAATACAAAGCAATTCCTTTTAGAGTAGTCCTATTAAAAAATTTGTAATTATTTGTTAAAGCTTTGGGTGGGAAATGATTTAAAAGATCATATTCGCAACAATGTCGTAACAATTAAACATTAAACTGATTCAGATGCTAGCAAATTTAGTTTTTTAGTGCCAGTCAGCATTAAATCATCGTTTTTCAATCTATTAAGAGCATCTACACCCTACTCAACTGATTTATTATCAGTCTAAGACCCATGAGATTTTAGAAAGTTTAATTAGATTTTTTGCATAAATAAAAAATAAACTAGCGAGCAATTGTGCAAGTGATGACGACGCCTGCTTGCCAATTTCAGAACTTAACAGCACATAAGGAATTATGTAACTTGATATCTAAAATAGGATGCTGACTTAACGCATGTAAGCTACAAATTAACAGTGAATTAATAAGAATTTCAAAGCCTTGCAATTTACCTAGCAGACTAAGCCCTGTAGGATTTCATATAGTCATGAATAGACAACTCTATGATAAGAGTTGTCTAAACACTAACTAATTATCAATGCCTAAACTAAACGCGGCTGGGTCAATACTTCAGGAAGCAGAATATCGTCTAGTTTTTCTTTCGATAACAAGCCTTTTTGCAGCACTAAGTCGTAGACACTGCCACCAGTGACTAAAGCTTCTTGAGCAATCTCGGTTGCATTGGTGTAGCCAATATAAGGATTCAAAGCGGTGACAATGCCAATAGAGTTTTCCACCGTGCGACGTAGGTGCTCACGATTAGCCGTAATCCCATCTACACATTTATGAGCTAAGGTCAAACAAGCATTGTGCAAATGATTCACACTTTTATACAGGCTATGCGCGATAATAGGTTCAAAAGCATTCAGCTGTAACTGCCCTGCTTCGGCGGCAAAGGTCACGGTGACATCATTGCCAATCACTTCAAAGGCCACTTGATTGACGACTTCCGGAATCACCGGATTCACTTTGCCCGGCATAATAGAAGAGCCTGCCTGCATGGGTGGCAAATTAATCTCCCCAAAACCTGCACGCGGGCCACTGGAGAGTAAGCGTAAATCATTACAAACTTTCGAGAGCTTCACCGCAATCCGCTTTAAGACCCCTGATAATTGCACGAAACTACCACAATCCTGAGTGGCTTCGATCAGGTTGGGTGCAGTTGCTAAAGGAATTCCCGTTAATTCACGCAAATGTTTACACACTAAAGCTGCATAAGCAGGTGGCGTATTGATGCCAGTACCAATCGCAGTCGCACCCAAATTGATCTCAGTAATTAAACTTAAAGCCTCACTCAAGCGTTGTTCGTCTTCACTGATCATCACTGCATAGGTGCTAAATTCCTGACCTAACGTCATCGGTACGGCATCTTGCAATTGAGTACGCCCCATCTTTAGCACATCTTTGAATTCTTCTGCTTTATTCTCAAACGATTGGCGCAACACAGCCATCGCGTCCAATAATTTTAATACCCCAAAATAGCCAGCAACTTTTAAGGCGCTTGGGTAAACATCATTGGTGGACTGGCTCATATTCACATGCTGATTGGGATGCAGAACATTATAAGCCCCCTTGGGTTGCCCTAAGACTTCTAGCGCTAAATTGGCGATGACTTCATTCGCATTCATATTGGTTGAGGTGCCTGCTCCCCCTTGAATCACATCAACCACAAATTGATCATGGCAACGGCCTGCATAGATCTCCTCACAGGCCTTAGCAATCGCGTGTGTCTTCGTTTCATCCAATAAACCCAACTCATGATTGGTCAAGGCGGCTGCATGTTTGATATGCGCAAGGGCTAAGATCAGCTCAGGATAAATTGAAATGGGAACACTTGTGATGGGGAAGTTTTCGACAGCTCGGAGGGTATGAACGCCATAATAGGCGTCGGCAGGCACGGCTTTATCGCCGAGTAAATCGTGTTCTATGCGGGTGGTGCTCATAGGCTTGCTCAAGTTTTTAGTTTATAAGAGCTGCGCATTATGGCTGAATAGCTAAGAAATTTAAGTAGGTGCCTGCACTTTTCCGCAGTTATTAATCCAATTTAATCTCTAACTCACAAACCTGCTGCCAAAGCTTTCAGAGTTCTTGAATGAAATTCGCGCCGATACAGCACCAGCACAATCCAAGTCGTGGCCAACATAAAGACCAAAGGGTGAATAAACCAAGTCAGCAAAGCCACGCTAAAGTAATAGGCTCGTAAGCCCATATTAAAATGATAAACCGCCAAGCTAATCAACTGCCCTAGAGACTGTTCTAAGCGCTCATCTTGCGGTTGATTGGCATTCGGTACACTACCAATCAAAATAGAGGCAAAGCTCCACTGGCGAATACACCAAGTGAAGGTAAAAAAAGCATAAGCAAAGGCGAGCGTCAGACAAATCAAACCAATCTCCCAAGTCTGTGGATCAAAGCGGACAAAGGGGAGTTGAGTAAATAAAGACAAGGATTTTTCAGTCGAGCCGATTGCCGTGACTAAACCAGCAATAATGAGCAAACTGCTGGAAGCCATGAAAGTTGCATTACGCTCAATATTTGCAACGATAGAGGTATCAACAATCCGATTATCGCGCTTGCCCACTTGAGCAATCCAGCGACTAATATAGATTTGCAACGCGTCTTGCAAACGCTGCCCATGGGTTGATTTCAAGCCAGAATAACGCCCATAGCCAATCCAACAGCTTAAAAACCATAGCAATGAGAGCCATTCTAAAGTTGTTAAATACACAAGCTAACCTGAACAGTGTGGTTTTGAATTTGCGTTAGTTTAAAGCTAAACCAGCTCTACGTCCTAAACTTCCAAAAACAAAATACCACCAACGACTGCAATTCCCTTTCAAGTGATTGATTCCCGCTACGCCTTGACGCAAGGTATGACTTATATGGTTTCAGCTGGCCTCAGCTCACATCACTCCCTCTCCGCCCAAGGGGATAAAATGACTCATTAATTGATAGTGAGTTTCTTCAAGCGAGTTCGTCACGGAGGCGAAGTGAAAATCAAGCATTGACCAACAAACTGGCGGCAATCGACCACATCGTCAGCCCTACTATTAGATCCAAAATACGCCAACTATTGGGATTAGCAAACCAAGGGGCTAAACGCCGCCCTCCCCAAGCTAATACACTGAACCAAGTCAATGAAGCTAAGACCGCACCGATAGCAAACCAAGTAGGCTGAGGCTTGGGCAGCTGCCCACCAATACTTCCCAGTAAAATAACGGTGTCTAAATACACATGCGGATTCAATAAGCTCAAGGCTAAGGTGGTGAGTACAGCGGCTTGGAGCGTGGGTGCAGTCGTACTATTAGCATTCAATTGCGCTGGATGCAAAGCACGCTTGAACGCCAATAGACCATAAATGAATAAAAATAAAGCACCACCCCAAGTCGCTACTTGCAATAAGGCTGGAAATTCTTGAATCAAAGCCCCCAGGCCCCAGACACCAGCGACAATGAGTACTGCATCAATCAAGATACACAAGGCAGCGACCACCAATACATGCTGATTACGTAAGGCACTGCTTAATACAAAAGCATTCTGTGCACCAATCGCCACAATCAAACCCGCTCCCATCCCAAAACCTTTCAAGAAGGCTGTTACCATCACTATATCCTTTACTACAACAAACGCTAACTAGGCTAGATTCAGAAAATGGCTCAGCATACCTAGTTGTATGGAATAAATTAACCCTACCTTACCTAGACCCTGCTTTGCCCTCTGCAGTCGAAGCTTTACAATACACCGCATATTTTTATGTGAACGAACCAATTAGCATGTCGAAAAAACCTGAAATCCCTGTGTTTTATAATCCAATCATCGAAACGCATTGTCATTTAGATTATCTCGAAGGTGGCGCTTTGCTGTCTGCTTTGGACTCCGCTAAAGCAGTGAATATCGAGCGAATTATCACGATTGGCGTGTCGCCCGATAATCTTGAAGCGGTGATACAATTGGCGCAAAACCATGAACAGGTATGGGGTACGCAAGGCATCCATCCCCATGATGCAAAAGACTATTCGCCCAGTGTCGAAGCGCAAATTCGTGCCAATGCCCAGCAGCCTAAAATGCTTGCGATTGGTGAAATTGGCTTAGATTATTACTACGAACACTCGGATCGTGCTATACAGCGCCAAGTGTTTGAAAGCCAACTGCAAATTGCTATTGATTTAGATAGGCCTGTTGTCATTCACACCCGCGAAGCTGATGAAGACACCCAAGCCATTTTGCAAAATTTCGTTGGGCACATGAAACAGCGCGGTGTGATCCATAGTTTCACCTCAGGTCAGGCTTTAGCCGAATACTGTTTAGGTGAAGGCTTTTGCTTAGGCTTTAATGGTATCAGCACTTTTAAACAAGCGGAGAATGTGCGCGAGATTATTGGCCTTACGCCTGTCGAACAAATCTTATTTGAAACCGATGCGCCCTACTTAACCCCGATGCCTTATCGTGGCGTGAAGAATGAGCCAAAGTATTTGCCGTTTATTGCTGAACAAGTAGCTAGAGTAAAAGGCTTAGAAGTAGAGACTTTATTGCCGCAGGTTTATAGCAATAGCTTAAGAGTGTTTTGGGGCTAAAACCTTAGGAACAGTCGTACTTAACTTTTAGAAACTTATCCCTAAGCCTTGGAAAACTTATGAACTATCACCTAGCCCAACTCAACATCGCCCAATTATTAGCACCCCTCGAATCACCACAGCTGAAAGACTTTGTGGATAATTTAGATCGAATTAATGCCTTAGCCGAGCAATCAGAAGGTTTTGTTTGGCGGCTACAGACACCAGCCGGCGATGCTACCGCTTTGCGTCCGTTTGGCGATGATGTGATTGTGAATTTATCCGTGTGGGAAAGTGTCGAGGCACTGCATCAGTTTGTGTATCGTAGCGCACATACCCCGATTATGAGCCGCCGCCGTGAATGGTTTGCGCGTATGCAGACCTATATGGTGCTTTGGTGGGTGCCAGCAGGACATGAACCCAGTGTTGAAGAAGCTCAACAACGTTTGGAGTTATTACAAGCTCAAGGCCCAAGTGCTGAGGCCTTTACTTTTAAGCAGGTGTTTGGGCAGCCAAATTTAATCGACCATCAATAAGAGTCTCACTAAGATTTAAATTTGCTGAAAGAAAACCTACAGCTATTTGCATTCATAGGAGTAGGCTCATGGGTATGCTAACTATTCGAAATATAGACGATTCACTTAAATTGGCTTTGCGGGTGCGTGCTGCTCAAAAAGGCTGGTCAATGGAAGAATAAGTGTGGCGTATTTTGCAACGGGTACTTTTTCCGCAGATACCACATAAAGGTTTTGGCTCGCGTGCTCGGCAAAAATTTTTAGAGGTGAGTGAAGGCTGGGATTTGGCACTACCTGCTCGCTCAATGCCGCGTGCTATACTAGAAATTTAGCAAAGAATAATTATGCTTTTAGTAGACTCGCATGAGCTTGCTAAATGGGTGTTTTCAAGCCGCTACTAAAACCCTTCGATCCTCGCTATTCTTAGGATGTAATGTCTTTAGGAATAAATCATGTTTTAGATGTGGGTTTGTTAGAGGCCGCTGACAGCAGCTTGAAATCTTGCACTCTTTGACGAGTTAAAGCATCCAAATAAGTAAATCTGCTATGCTTGCAACTATGAATCTTTCGAGGTCAGCTCTATGACTACCATACAAATCATGTCACAAGTTTCTACCGAGCAATTATTGCGAGGTGTGGCGAGCTTGCCCGCAGACGAGTTTGAGGAGTTTGTTGATAAGGTTTTGGCGCTACGTGCAAAGTTAAAAGTACCCAGTATTCCCAATCAAGAAGCTCAATTATTGCATCAAATTAATCAAGGTTTGTCTGCACAGGATCAAGCGCGTTTTTCGAATCTAGAGCAAAAGCGCAAAGACGAAACCTTAACAGATGTAGAGCATCAAGAGCTACTGAAGCTCATCGAACAAATTGAGCAGTTTACGGTCTCACGTATGCAGGCTTTAACTAAATTAGCAGCATTGCGCCAAGTTTCTGTGCCAGATTTAATGCGTGATTTAGGCATTAAAACGCCTGATTATGCCTGATCAACGCGTCACCAACCAGCTTCGTCAGCAAGTTGGCGAGCGTGCTAAAGGCTGTTGTGAATACTGTTTGAGCCAAGTACGATTTTCTCCTCAAGCCTTTAGTGTTGAGCATATACATCCACGTTCTTTAGGTGGTGTGACTCATTTAGATAATTTGGCGTTGTCTTGTGCAGGTTGTAATGGTCATAAATATAATAAAACCCAAGCACCCGACCCAATTAACAATGAAATGGTGTCTTTGTTTCATCCGCGTCAGCAAATTTGGACTGAGCATTTTTCATGGAATGAACACTACACACTAATTATTGGTTTAACTCCGACTGGTCGCGCAACGGTTGAGGCTTTGCAATTAAATCGTAGTGCTTTACAGAATTTGCGAGCAGTTTTGTATTTGGTGGGGCAACACCCGTCTCAGTAAAGCTAGTCCTTTACATAACGCTGCAAAGCTTAGAAAATAAAAAATCTTTCCAAACATGAAGATATAAATCCTTAATATTTGACTGCTTAAGAAGCAACCCTAAAGATCAGAAATGAGGTAAAAAGTGGAGCTACTAATTCCCATCAGTGAGGCGAAAGAAAAATTGTTGAAGCGAATAACCCGTGGTAATGAGTTGGTTTCAATTAGTATTTCCAATGAGATAGAGTTCGAGTCAGTTAGAGATGAATTCTACAGATGGGATGCTTTTAATAAAGAGCTTTTAAGTGGAATTTTTACTACAGATCGACATCTTAAAAATTATGAGGGTTGGTTAAACGACGATTTTGCATTAACAAGTCTATCTTTGAGATCAGTGTCAATCTCACAAAAGATAAAGACTCTTCATAACAAAATGTATCAAAAATTACATAGCCTAGATTTAATTGTTGAGAAATTAGATATAGCTTTAATACAGCAAAAACAAAACGATTTAAACGTGCCACTTAATACCAAATCTAGTACCGATAAAGCAACTAATAAAGTTTTTGTAGTTCATGGTCATAATGAAAGCGCTAAAAATAATTTAGACATATTTCTAAGGGAAAATGGCTTAGAACCAATCGTATTGCATCGGCAAGCTGACGAAGGTTTAACAATCATTGAAAAATTTGAAAAGCATAGCGAGGTAGGCTATGCATTTATCTTATTGACTCCTGATGAAATTGCTTACCTTAAAGCAGAAGATAGTAAGCCAGATGATGAGCGTAAAAAAGAATATCGTGCACGACCTAATGTCATATTTGAATTTGGTTATTTTATTGGGAAGCTAGGTCGCTCAAGAGTCTGCTGCCTACACACTGGAAATGTCAGTCTCCCAAGTGATGTAAATGGTATGATCTACAAAAGCTTCAACAACAATAATATTGAAGAAGCTGCATATAGTATTCTCAAAGACTTGAGAGCTGCTGGTTACAAAGTTTAAGCTTTAGTGCTAGATGTGATTCAACTCCAACCACATCTCCAACAACGCCATATGCCACAATTTACTCCCCTGAATCCGTGTCAAATGCTCTTCCGGTTTGCTCAAGACTTTTTCCACATAAGCGGGATTATATAAACCGCGCTCTTTGGCTTTTTGGGAATGCAACATATCGCGCATCATCTCGAGAAACTCCCCACGCACGAATTTCAAAGCAGGTACGGGGAAATAGCCTTTGGGTCGGTCAATCACACTATCCGGCACACGGCCGCGCGCGATTTGTTTCAACACATACTTGCCGCCGTCGCGTAGTTTTAATTCGGGTGGCATTTGTGCGGCGAGTTCGACTAGCTCTTGGTCTAAAAACGGTACGCGCGCTTCCAAGCCCCATGCCATCGTCATATTGTCCACCCGTTTGACTGGATCGTCGACGATGAAAGTGGTGACATCAGCACGTAGTACGGCGTCTAAATGCTCGTCTGCAAATTCCGTTTCCAATAACTCACGCACTAACTCGCCTGTATAATCTGGTGTTTGGAATTTAGGCTGGAGCATTTGCGCCATTTCAGCGTGGTCGCGGTCGAAATAATATTTCGAAAAACGCGCTAATTTATCGGGGTTTAAATCATTATGGGTTTGCGGATACCAGAAATAACCGCCAAACACCTCATCCGCGCCTTGCCCTGATTGCACCACTTTAACGTGTTTGGAAACTTGTTCAGACAACAGGTAAAAGCCAATCGCGTCTTGCCCGAACATCGGTTCTGCCATATTCGCGACGGCTTCCGGCAAGCGTTGTAAGGTTTGCTCATTCGGAATATGGAATTTGTGGTGATTGGGTTTGAAACGCTCCACCACCGCATCAGAATATTCATATTCGCTGCCTTTTTCTTCCGGTTGGTCGTCGAATCCAATCGTGAAAGTGCGAATGTCTTTAATGCCGATTTCATCCAGCAGCGCGACCAAGAGACTGGAATCCAAGCCACCTGACAACAACACACCAACGGGAACATCAGCAATATTATTGCGGCGACGCACCGCAACTCTTAAAGCCTCATGAATCGCTTCAATCCATTCTTGTTCAGTGCGTGACTCGCTTGGGCGCTTAGCCACCAAGTTCCAATAACGCTTTAACTCTTGGCGACCGTCCGCATGAATAGTCAGCGTATGCGCAGGTGGCATTTTGCGAATGCCATTTAATACGGTACGCGGCGCAGGCACAACCGCGTGCAGGGTAAACAGGTTATGAATCGCGAGCGCATCAAGGCTGGTATCAATATTCGGAGTGGCAAGCAGCGCTTGCGTATTGGAGGCAAAGCGCAAAGATTTCGCGTCTTGCGTATAGTACAAAGGCTTAATGCCCATGCGGTCGCGCGCCAAAAACAGGGTCTTTTTCTTCATGTCCCAAATCGCGAAGGCGAACATGCCGATCAAATGCTTAGGCGCATCCTCGCCCCATTCGGCATAGGCTTTGAGGATAGTTTCGGTGTCACCGTCGGAATAAAAATGGTAGCCCTTGGCTTTGAGTTCGGCGCGCAATTCGGGGTAATTGTAAATCGTGCCATTGAATACCAAGGCCAAACCGAGTTCGGCATCGACCATTGGCTGGCTGGATTTATACGATAAATCAATGATCGACAAGCGGCGATGCCCAAAGGCTAAAGGTCCATCCGAAAAACTGCCCGCATGGTCAGGGCCGCGCTTTTCGAGCTTAGACATCATTGCATTGATGTTGTTGAGTTCAGGAACTTGACCATCAAACCGTAATTCGCCGCTGATTCCGCACATGAGGCTTCCTTTGTTCTTAACTTGACTGCTAACTAGTCTGCCATATTCTCAGGGCGAAGGCGAAAACCCCACGATTTGTCGCTCTTGGGGTTAATCAGAATTTATTTTGAGGTATGCGCTAAGAAAAAACGCAGCATAGCTTCAGAAGCATTAGGGCCAGTTGGATCGACATAACTACCTTGAATATCCCCACCTGACCACGCATGTCCAGCGCCGTGGACTAGCCAATAATCAATTTGAGTTTGACCATCCTCATCCTTCATTTGCATGCGTGTGTAAGCGCGTGAACTTGGAGGATTTAAGGTAGTTTGCTCGGTATTAAAATAAGCATCATTGCTGGCCTCTAAACGCTGCTTAGCTTGCGCAAAGACTTGCTCAGCATTCTTCAGGTTGACGATTTGGTCTTGATCTCCATGAAATACTATGGTTGGCACAAATCCCGGATTTTGCCCTAGTGCTTGGACACTGCGACTGCCTTGGCGCATGGCTGCCAATGCTGCAATCACATTGGTCGCACTGCCCGCTGCTAAGCCTGAATGGACACCTACTGCTGCATAAAGATCTGGATACGTAGCGCCCATAATCGAGGCCATTGCTCCACCTGCTGATAAGCCAGCTATATATACCCGTTTGGGATCAACATGATAACTCTGTATGATAGCTTGTGTTAAGCCAGCGATTAGTGCGGGTTCGCCGCGATTAGCTTGCTGATTCTTCGTTTTATACCAATTCCAACAGCCTTTTGAATTAGCTGAGCGGGCTTGGTTTGGATAAGCTACCAACACACCGTATTGTTCAGCAAAACGATTCATCTCTGTACCCAAGGCAAAATCCTCAGCCGTTTGCGTGCAACCATGCAACATAATCACTAAAGGCAAAGGCTGGTCCGTATAAGTACTTGGAATATATAGCTTATAATCCCGCGAACCATATTCATTGCTAAAGTTGCGGGTGATAAATTGTGCATCTTGCCCAGCCGTTGATTTGTTTACTGGCGTATAAGCTTCTGCTGGTTTGGCCGTTTCAGACTTGCTTGATGACACCTGCTCAGTGTGCTCAGCTTTACGGACAAATTCGGCTTCAATCACCTTGTCAGGCGCTTGTCTTTCCGCAGGAGTCCCTTGACGCAAATTGCGTCCTAATGACTCTTGAATTAATTGAGTCGCTTGTTGCAATTTACCCGAACGTACGAGTCCTAAGGCTTCTTGCATCGAATTCAAAAAACGAGCTTTCATGACGAATCTCCTGAATAATTTCAAATGACTTAGCGAATGCGTCCAGCTAGAGCAGCTTTCAGCTCTGAGCTAGCCTGCAGGGCACCAAGTACGGTAATGGCTTCTATCGTCTCTAGCGCGAGTTCAGGTGAGACATCGCTAGCAATGGTCGCTAGACCGACCACCTGAATATTTAATTTTTCACCGGCGGCTTTAACCGCTTCTAAATCCTGCTTGCTGTAATGCCTTAAACCTAACTCTAAGGTTTTACGCACTACGGTTTGCTGTACGACCTGGGCATGCGTGGTCAGCTGGTTGCGGATCGCAGTACGAATAAAATCACTGCGATTCGTATAAAAACCTTCTTGCACCATCAGGTCAATCTGGCCTAAATCGACATACCCTAAATTGATGGTAATTTTTTCTGTATCGTTACCAGCCTTGGATTTCTGTGGTGTTGTATTGCTCATTTTACTATCTCTATTGATTTTTTTACCATCCATATGGAATCTTTTTACCATCCATATGGATGTTTATAGTGAGTTTGAGCTGCCTTGTCAAGCACGCAATGAACAGGCTAAGTAGTGGAATTTGGGAACTTGCTCTAACTAGTGAATACTAAAGACCTGTTAACTAGACCAATAATTTTACAAAAATGAAAATTGACCAGCGCCATTATGATAAAAAACCCAACAGCCTTGGTGAAAGCTGGTTGGTTTATGGATTAACCGCTTTGTTTTTAGGTTTAATGCTATTAGAGATTTTCACGAACTATGAACCGCGTAAATTAGCCGCCTTATTCTTCATTCTCTGGTGGTTACCTTTAGTCTTTGTGCATGAATGGGGCCATGCTGTGGTAGCAAATGCCTTGGGCTGGCAGATACAACGTACCGTGATTGGATTCGGTCGAGTAGTTTATCAAGGGCAATTATTCCGTGCTCCATTAGAGCTACGCTTGATACCGATTGAAGGTTTTGTACAGTTTAATCCAGTCTATGGTCGCGGCATGCGTTATAAACATGCCCTGACTTACTTCGCAGGTCCAGGTATTGAACTCTTATTGGCCTTCAGCATCATTCTAATCATGGGCTGGGATAATTTTTTTCTTATTGAAGATGATTATGCAAAACTAGCTTGGCAAGCCTTGGCCTATGCAGCTTTAGCGGGTGCTATTATTAATTTAATTCCTTTAGGTGTAGTAACCCGCGAAGGTGAAACACCCAATGATGGTTTAGGCATCATAGTTAGTTTATTAAGTAGCGAAAAAGACTATCAAAAATCTTTATTAACTGAACGCGAGCCAGAGGACTCTAACTCGCGTCCCTTTTAAATTATTTCGCGTTAGTCGCTGGAAAGCCAACGGATACATCATCTGAAGGACAATCAGCTAATTTTGAGAGGTTTAAATATGAACCCTCAGCATTACGCACAAAGGTATAAGCTAAATCAAGGGCAGTGCCATTGACTTTCACTGCCCAATATTCCTGCTCTTGGCGCGCTTGTATCTCAGTGATGCTTTGTGCAGATTTGGAATAGAAATCTTTATCCCCACAAGGCTCACAGAATTCAACGATCATGCCACCAGGTTTCAAGAAATCCAAAGCTTTGCCTGCTTGCTCTGCAGAAATCAGAGCGCATTGGTCTGCATAGACTGTATAAGTCAAAATTCCGCTGAATAAGGCGATTAGGATCAGTTTTCTAGATTGAACTGCTTTAATTTTCATCATTTTTCCTCGCAATTTATTTATTATTTAGATAACTGGAAATAAAAAGAGTTTAACTGAAGCCCCTGAAAAAACGTATTTAATTTGCCACCGCTTGTCGTGTTCTTTTTAAAAATAGCCTGAAAATATAGCATAATTATTGTGCATGCAATGGCTTCACCAAGCGCTTGGATCCGCACAGGCTTTGAGATCCAATCATAATGAAAACAATCAACTATAAATATGACAGCATTTATCAGCCCTTAAAAGTAGTTAATGAGGGGACTGACATAAAAAAAATTTGGCAGTTAAGACAAAGTGAATACGGCAAATATTATCCTGCCATGAATGATGCAGCGAATGATGATTACGATAATTATTCCTGTATTTTATACACGGAAGATGAATCTGGGGATATTACGAGTACAGGGCGCTTAGTATTAGATACAGATCTAGGCTTACCAGCCGATGAAATTATTAACAATGAAATCAATCTTTTAAGAAAAAAACGTGGCACTGTTGCCGAACCTAGTCGCTTTGCTATTTCTGAGGCTGCTCGTGGGGTTTTACCCATTTATTTACGGACTTATTATCAGCTAGCACGTGAAAACGCTATTAATTCACTAATTTTTATTACCCGTGAAAAAAATATTGGTTTTTATCGGCGAGCCTTGGGGGCTAACCTCATTTGTAAGGATGTTGGCTACAACTACGGCACCGACTATACCTTCTCACTGTTGGAGTGGGAAATTAAGGCAAACGATCCAGTTTACTCTCAAGCCTAACTAGGCACTCTACTTTAATAAGGGCTATTAATGAAAGCGTTAGATATTAATCAAAAACAAAAGTACCGTTATCCAGAATCTGATTGGAATAGTTATGCACGTTTGTTCGCTGCAGTGACCACTTCCGTACAACTTGCAGTTTATCGTGAGGCCTGTTTGCATTTACAGGGTAACGTAGTAGACTGCGGCTGTGGTAGTGCAAAGATAGCTCCATTTTTGGCTGATAATGAACAAGTTAGCAGCTATACTGGGGTAGATTATTCAGCAGAAATGGTAACAGCTGCTGAATGGGTAGTCAGTACTTTAGAGCGGGATAACTTCAGCATTCAGCATAGTAAGATTGAAGATACAGCAGGTTCTTATGACTCAGCCGTTTCAATCCAAAGTTATTACGCTTGGCCAGAACCCTTAGTAACTTTGCAACATATTGCTGACCTTATAGTTCAAGGTGGACATTTGGTATTAGCAACCCCAAACCCTGGTTTAAGTTTAAGTAAATTGGCCAAAGATGCGCGGAAGGAATTAGTCGCTCATCCTGATTTTCAGGCCTTTCAAGACTATAACCTGCAGTTAGCAGCTAATCCGCAAGCTAATTTTGTCAGTATGGACACCTTGATCAAGCAAACTCAACAAGTGGGGTTTGAAGTGATTGAATGCCATCAAAAGCACTTCCAAGGTGGCTTAAACTTTATAGTATTAAGAAAAACATAAAGTCAAATCATCGTAAGTTGACAGCTTACGATATGTAGAGGTGTAAAACGCTCATGCTGCCTAAGCATGTTTTGGTGGGTCATTTTGTCGATGACTTGTATCAGGTTGAAACGGTATCTGAGCGTTTTCTTGTCTATGAACATTACATTCATACACTCGGCTTTGATGGAGCTACCTATACCTTCTTCCCTAATGCTCTTTGGGAGTTCAATAGCTCCTTCTCACCTATTTTTTTGCATACTCAAGAATATCCGACAGCTTTTTTGAAGCATTATGCTGAGGCTAATTTTCACGAGTGTGATTTCACGATACGGGTCGGAAATAGCTTACGGTTAAATAAAGCAACTCCCTTACCTACTGCCCTTGACTGGCGCGAACATGAAATAGCAGGTTTAATCAGCTATGCTGAAAATAGCGTTATCCAAATCGCGCGTGAGGAATATGGCATCCGTAATGCCCTGACTATCCCAACCCAGCGCCCTGAAGCAGGTCTTGGTGGGATGAGCGTGATTAGCAGTGAGAAAGACTCCAGCTTTCGTGAGCTTAAGCAAGAGAATATGGAGACCTTACTACGTTGCACACAGGTCTTCCACGATATTAGCTTCGGCAACTCACGCAATTTCTCTATTTTTGCCCAGCCTTTTTTACAGACCTTGAAACCCAAAGAAATTCAGATACTTAGACATCTAGCTTTGGGTTATCACCTCAAACAAATTGGTCAAGGTATCTCCTATCGTTATGCTGCTAATATGCTCGACGAACTGCGCGCACGCATGGGCGGTATTACCAAAGATAAGTTGATGTATTTGATCGGACAGCTACACTTACTCGACCTTATCTAATCATTTATCAAGTGATTTGAACGCAGGCTTAAAATATGGAAATTTCCATATTGAAGGGATTCCGCTAAACGGTAACACTCTGAACTGTCGGGAGATATGTTGAATGAGGGTACCTTTATGTCGGGAATCGACTTAGCTGAATATATACAAGAACGTATGGACACCCTAGGCTTGTCAGTGACAGCCGCCGCTGAACGCTCAGGTGTTTCACGCCAGACTTGGCATAAACTCATGCGAGCAGATATTCAGGAAGCAAAATTATCTACATTGATGAGAGTTGCACGCACCTTAGAAACGCCTGCACCTACTTTGTTGAACCTGTATTTTCACTCCGGACGAAAACGAGTGAATCAAGGTTATGGTATTAGCACTAGCTCATTGCTATAAAAATTTTAAGCAAGAAAGCGTAAAATCACCTTCAAACCCGGTTGATTATCCGCTAGCTCAACTTGAGCACCATGTAAATCAGCAACCGCCTTGACTAAACTTAAGCCAAGGCCATTACCGGGTGTGCTACGGGCATTGTCTAAGCGCACAAAACGCTTAAATACTCGTTCGCGTTCCTCAGGAGGGATCCCAGGTCCCGTATCGCTGACAGTTATTACGATATGGCTTTGTTGCTGTTCAGCCTGGAGTTGGATCAAACCATCTTTAGGGGTGTATTTCACTGCGTTGTCTAAGAGATTGGTAATCACCTGTGCAATCAGATGCTTATTAGCTTGTAACACCAAACCGGGCTGTGCTGTATGGCTAAATCGAATGCCATCTTCTTCCGCGACCGCCTCATATAACTCACCTAGATCGTTAATTAACTGATCGAGTTGGATAGAAGTCCAATCATCCCGATGCACACCTGACTCTGCTTGAGCAATACTCAATAAGGCATTAAAGGTCTTAATTAAATCATCAACATCTTGCAGGGCATCTTGCCTAAGCTGTTGAAAGTGCTCAACATCCATTGACTGAAAACGACTCGTATCTAAGCGATTACGCAAACGATTCAGTGGATTACGTAAATCATGCGCCAGATTGTCAGTGACCTCTCGAGTCGCTTTCATCAAATTTTCAATACGCTGCAACATACTATTGAGTACTAAGCTAAGACGGTCAAACTCGTCATTGCGGCGCGTCACTACCATTCGTTGGCTAAGGTCACCATTGATAATTTCCCCAGCTGTTTGCCGAATACTATCAATTCGCCGCAATACACCATAGCCCATCAGCCAGCCACCTAAAACGGCTAATAAGAACATTAAACCTACGGCCAGCCACATACTGTTGTAGAGCTTTAATAATAAAGTATTTTGCTCGCTCATATCGGCGGCGACTAACAGCTGTGCACCACCCTGCAAACGGGTAATAATCACCCGCGCATACGCATCACGCTTTACTTCTACATCTAAGTTAACGATATCCAGTACATCGCTGAACATAAGCGTACCGAATACACGTCGCCCATCCTCACTCACATACTCCGCTGTCAATTTTTTAGTAAACGGTAGCTTGGTATTAGTTGTTAAGGCATAAACATAAAAATGGGGTTCTGCACGATCATCATGCTCTTCATTGCGAGTTTGAATCGCGTCCTGCAAGGCTTGCAGAGAGCCATAGGTTTTGGTGATATTGATTAATAAATCACTTTGTAGTTGTAAGCGCGCATCGGTTTGTTCGCGAATTTGACCGGCTGCCACCCAATAGATGGAGGCCATTGCTGCTCCCGCTACTAGGCTGAACAGCAAGGCATAAACTAAGGAGAGGCGAAAAACAGTGGTATTAAGCAGCCGTCGGATCATAGAGCATATAACCTGCTCCACGAATGGTATGCAGTAAAGGTGGGTCGAAGTCGCGATCAATCTTGCCTCGCAAACGGCTAATGTGCACATCAATCACATTTGTTTGCGGATCAAAATGATAGTCCCAGACCTTTTCAAGTAGCATGGTGCGAGTGACTACTTGACCGGTATGGCGCATTAAATATTCTAGCAGGGTAAATTCACGGGGCTGTAAATTAATCACTGTACCAGCACGCTTGACTTGGCGCTTCATCAGATCCATTTCTAAATCTAATAAGCGTAAAGTGGTTTGCTCTTGTAAAGGTTGTGTGCGCCGCGCTAGTGCTTGTAGCCGTGCTAGTAGTTCACTAAAAGCATAGGGTTTGACTAAATAATCATCACCCCCTGCACGCAAACCTTCCACGCGATTATCCACTTCACCTAAAGCGCTTAAAATTAAGGCGGGTGTAGTCATCCCGCGGGTACGCAAGGCTTGAATCACCGACAAGCCATCTCGTTTCGGCAGCATACGATCAACAATGAGCACATCATATTGACCTGTGGTAGCAAGATGCAGTCCATCTTCACCATCAGCGGCATGGTCAACAATATAACCACTTTCAGCCAAGCCTTTCTGGATAAAACTGGCTGTATGGATATCATCTTCAATGAGTAATATGTTCATACTAGAAAGCATAACGAGCTGGAGAAATGCTTGCCATGAACATTTGTTAATGTGCTAGTGACCAGCTATAACTTTGAAACCAACCTAGACATCCTTATATTGCCGTGCATGACTACTAATGAAGCCGCTGTATCTACACAGAATGTTCAAGCTTTGCCTGCTATTTTAGCCGGGCCGATCTTGCGTCAGGTCAGTCGCCAGCAACTGGTCTTGTGGCTAGTGACCTCTGAAAACTATGCCATTCAAGCACGCTGCTATCAAGGTGAAGCGCTGTTAGCTTCGGCTAGTTTTACCCCAGACCATGGGGGCTTAATCACTTTAGGTCGACATGCCTTTTTACACTTACTCACCATAAATGTTCCTGAAGGTTTACCTGAGGATGCTTGGTTAAGTTACGATCTTGGATTAGAACAGGATGGACAGCTGCAGTGGCTAGCGACGACAACACCACAGATTCTGTATGAGAATGAAAGTCGTCCACGCTTTGCTTTTAAACCGAAGATTACGCAAGTCTTGCATGGTTCTTGTCGTAAGCCGCACTACCCCGGCGGCGATGCGCTGTTAGTCGTTGATGGACAGCTCGCTGAAGCACGTCACTTAGAGCAGCCTAGTGCACAACCCTCGCTGCTTATGATGACAGGCGATCAAGTTTACACTGATGATGTGGCCGGCCCCATGCTACATGCTATCCATACAGTAATTGCTGTTTTAGGCTTGTACGAAGAATCACTTGATAAAACCGAACTACAGCATAGTCGTAAGCTGCATGGTAATCGTCAGCACTATTATCGTCGTCTTGAACTCTTGCCTTCAGCGCCAGGCGGACAAGGTTTAAGAAAAATTTTAAAAGGTGCCAGTAAGCCTATTTTCACCTCAGCCAATGCCGCCAATCATTTGGCTACACTAGCTGAAGTGTTAGGGATGTATTTACTAGTGTGGTCACCTGCTTTATGGCCCTTAGTCAACCTAGACGATTTGACTGGTTTAGATGCGGAAGCTTTAGAAACCTACCAAAGACAACTTCCGGCTATCAAGCAATTCGCAGCAGGTTTACCCAAAATACAGCGCGTATTAGCTAATATTCCTACTTATATGATCTTTGACGATCATGATGTAACCGATGATTGGAATCTATCCCGAGATTGGGAAGAAAGCGCCTATGGTCACCCTTTGTCACGGCGGATTATTGGCAATGCCTTGATTGCTTATTTGCTTTGCCAAGCTTGGGGTAATGCTCCAGAGCGTTTTCCAGAACCTTTGATTAAAGCAGCACAAGCGCTATTCCTGACAGGTAAAGGCGCTTTACATGATTTACTGATTGATCAGCTACTCAAAATGGAAGGCTGGCATTATAGCTTAGCGACCCAGCCCAAAATTGTGGTGCTCGATACACGAACTCAACGCTGGCGTTCTGAAACCAGTGCCGCTGACCCTTCTGGCTTAATGGATTGGGAAACACTCAGTGATCTGCAGCAAGAACTGATCCACGAAAATGCGGTCATTTTAGTTTCACCAGCGCCAATCTTTGGTGTCAAACTGATTGAAGTGGTACAACGCATTTTCACTTGGTTTGGTGGTTCCTTGATGGTTGATGCAGAAAATTGGATGGCGCATCCGGGTTCTGCTAATGTGATTTTAAATATTTTTCGCCATCGACGTACCCCACATAACTTCACGATCCTATCAGGCGATGTTCATTACTCATTCGTCTATGATGTGCGCTTACGCCATCACGAACAAACACCGCATATTTGGCAGATTACCGCGTCTGGTATTAAAAATGCCTTCCCTGAAAAGCTCTTAAAAAACTTTGATTGGCTAAACCGGTGGTTATTTGCCAGCCACTCCCCTTTGAACTGGTTCACCCGTCGCCGACATATGCGTATTCAACAACGGCGTCCTAGTGAGCATAGTGGCCGTTATCCTCATCAACGCTTATATAATGGTAGTGGGATTGGCCGGGTATTTTTTGATGAAGCTGGCGCACCTGAGCAGATTCAGATTCTTTCGACTCGTGACGAATGTATTCAATTTAATCGCGGCTATGAAACTGATTGGATGGATTGACAATAAACCTTTGTAAGTTACCGTTTTTTAACTTTTTGGAAAATCCGCGGTAAGGTTGACTCGACTAAGATCAGCACATATTGAACGCATTTGAGGATTTACTAAATGTCAAACTTACTGCCTGTTGGACTGTTTAACAAGAAAAAACTCTCGGTACTAGCGGCCAGTGCTTTGGCTTGTACCTTAGCTTTTCCACTAACAGCGCCGATGGTTCATGCGGATACTTTGCCTCAGTTAACACAACTGATTAAAGATAACCGCGATGCAGTTGTACATATCTCGGTTGAGATCGACAACAAAGCTGCCAGCAACGCTGCTAGTGAGATGTTTGCTTTACCGGATGGACAAGAGTTACCGAAAGAATTGGAGAAATTCTTCCGAAATATGCCACGTGGTACACCACAGCCACGTGATTCTCAAGCCATGGGTTCTGGCTTTATCATTTCCCAAGATGGCTACATTATCACCAATAACCATGTAGTTGATAATGCTAGCAAAATCAAAGTTACCTTGAATGACAAGCGTGAACTGACTGCTAAGGTAATTGGTAAAGATAAATACAGTGATATTGCTTTATTAAAAGTGGAAGCGACTGGTTTACCGACCGTACGCTTAGGTGATTCTGATGCACTGGAAGTCGGTCAATGGGTAGTGGCCATTGGCGCACCTTTCGGTTTAGATCACTCAGCGACGCAAGGGATTGTGAGTGCTTTATCCCGTAGTTTGCCGGATGGAACTTACGTTCCCTTTATTCAAACGGATGTGGCTGTGAATCCGGGTAACTCGGGCGGCCCACTGTTTGATTTAAACGGTAATGTGGTTGGGGTGAACTCACAAATTTATAGCCGTAGTGGCGGTTATATGGGGATCTCGTTTGCGATTCCAGTTAACTTGGTTAAAAACATCACTGAGCAACTCAAGACTGCCGGTGTGGTTAATCGTGGCTGGTTAGGTGTGCAAATTCAGAACCTTGACCAAGAGTTAGCGAATTCTTTCTCCATGGCTAAACCGCAAGGTGCGTTAGTGGCTAGTGTGCAACCTTCTAGTCCAGCGGACAAAGCGGGCGTACAAGCTGGTGACATTATTATGGGGTTCAATAACACTGAAGTGAGTTCAGCTGACCACTTACCTTTATTAGTGGGCACTACTAGCATCGGCAGTACTGTACCTTTAAAAGTACTACGTGCAGGTGCAGAGAAAACCTTAAATGTAACGATTGAGAAGCTTGCGGATAAAGACGCGGGTGAACCTCAAGAACTAGCCCAGAACAGCACTGCTGGAACGGGTGCTTTGGGCTTGGCGGTTGCAGGATTAACCGAACAGGAACGCAAGGATGCGAATATTGGTACGGACGGGGTCGTAGTTCGCGAAGTCCGTACTGATAGCCCTGCCAGTCGGGCTGGCCTTGAGGCTGGTGATGTGATTATTTCAGTGAATAACACTGGAGTTAAATCACCCGAAGAGTTGAAGTCCATTGTTGAGAAAGCACCGGCTGACAAGCCCTTAGCCATGCTGATTCAACGGGATGACCAAAAGCGCTTTATCGCGGTTGGACGCTCTTAACTTAGTAACTTAGATAGATTTTCATTGCTGTTTCGTTGTTTTCATAGACCTTACTCCCTCGCTTGCCCTGTCTTTTGACAGGGCGTCTTTTTTTATGTGCGAGGAAACTAGCTTCAATATGGCCGAGGCAAATCGCCCAATTCCACAAAAACACTCTTCACTTGCGTATAATGCTTAATCGTTTCTAAGCCATTCTCGCGCCCAATGCCTGACTGCTTATAACCACCCACTGGCATCTCTGCAGGTGATGGCCCATAGGTATTAATCCAACAAATACCCGCTTGTAGCTGTGCAATCACTCGATGTGCTCTTGCTAAATCGGTGGTGAAGATACCTGCAGCTAAGCCATAGTGGGTGTTATTAGCACGCTGAATCACCTCCTCTTCATCTTTGAATTTAAGCACTGACATCACTGGGCCAAAGATCTCATCACGGGTATGCTGCATCTCATCCGTGCAGTCAGCAAAAATAGTCGGTTGGACAAAATATCCCTTATCTAAACCATTAGCTGTTTCACGCTCGCCCCCACAAATCAAACGTGCGCCCGAGTTTTTCGCCAAATCGATATAGTGCAAGACCTTTTGCAAATGTGTTGCTGAGACTAAAGCTCCTACCTGAGTTTGCATATTAGTCGGATCACCAATGATCATTTGCTTAGTAATAGCAGCCGTTTTTTCTAAAAATTCATCATAAATGCTTTCATGCACAAAGACGCGCGTTCCATGCGTGCACACCTCACCTTGTGTATAGAAGTTGGCTAATAATGCACCATGCACAGCATTATCTAACTTGGCATCGGGGAAAATAATCAGAGGCGACTTCCCACCTAATTCTAAGGTCACATCTTTAATGGTATTCGCAGCATTGCTTAGAATTTTACTGCCCGTCACGGTTGAGCCTGTGAAGGAGACTTTGGCAATCTTTGGATGCTGGGTTAAAGCTGTACCCACCCGATAATCGCCTTGCACCACATTAAAAACCCCATTAGGCAAGCCTGCTTCAGTGTAAATTTCAGCAAGCTTCAAGGTTGATAAAGGGGTCACTTCTGAAGGTTTATACACCATCACATTCCCACAAGCTAAAGCGACCGCTGACTTCCAACAAGCGATTTGAATCGGATAATTCCAAGCACCAATCCCTGCGCAAACGCCCAAAGGCTCGCAACAAATAAAAAAAAATTTACCCTGCCCTAAATCTTGATAGCTACCTTGGATGCTGCCTGCCAAACCTGCATAGTACTCAATCACATCAGCACCGGTCACAATGTCTACCGCTATCGCTTCTTGCAGAGGCTTGCCCGTATCTTGGACTTCTAATAGCGCCAACTCATCATTGCGAGCGCGCAGCAAAGCCACTGCCTTATTTAAAATCCGCCCACGCTCCATACCGCTCAAACTTGACCATTCTGCAAAACCTGCTTCAGCGGCTTGGACTGCTTTATCTACATCCTCGATGGACGCTTGTTGCACGCTCGCGAGCACTTCACCAGTAGCTGGATTGATCGAATCGAAGGTTTCACCCGAGCTAGCAGTTTGATAGCGACCGCCAATATACAGTGCTTGTGGGCTTGAATTATGCATAGATTTTCCTGCTCTGTGGTTAGGTTTGCTTTTCGTACTGGCAAGTATAAACTGCTGCCAGAGGAGAATGTTAGGTTTATAAAAGCCTGCATCAGCAGAACAATTATCGTCTACTTAGGAGGAATATATGAGTTTGAAAAAACTGACTGCCCTTACCTTAATCGTCGCCGCTAGTTTAGGGGTCAGTGTCCAAGCTGCTGAGCCTGAATCTTGCAGCAAAGTGCGCTTTGCCGACGTGGGCTGGACAGACATCACAGCGACCACAGCACTAGCCTCAACCCTACTCACCGCCCTAGGTTATGAGCCCTCCTCACAAGTGCTTTCTGTCCCGGTTAGCTATGCTAGTTTAAAAAATAAAGACATTGATGTCTTTCTTGGTAACTGGATGCCTACCATGAAAGCGGATATCCAACCCTATCTGGATGATAAGACGGTCGAATCCTTAGCTGCTAATCTAGAAGGCGCAAAATATACCCTCGCCGTACCTAAATACCTCTATGACAAAGGCTTGAAAACCTTCGCGGACATAGCCAAATTTAAGGAAGACTTAAATGGGGAGATCTATGGAATTGAACCAGGTAATGATGGCAATCGCTTAATTCAGGGCATGATTGATGGCGACAAATTCGGCCTCAAATCCTTCAAAATGGTGGAATCCTCCGAGCAAGGCATGCTGGCTCAAGTCGAACGTGCCATTAAACGTAAAGAAGGCGTTTTGTTCTTAGGTTGGGAACCTCACCCCATGAATTCTAAGTTCGAACTGGCTTATTTAGAGGGTGGCGATGAGGTGTTTGGCCCTAATTTAGGCGGCGCAACTATCTATACCAATGTGCGCGCGGGTTACCTCACTGAATGCCCGAATGTGGGCAAGTTCATTAGTAATCTTAAATTCACCTTGCCGATGGAAAACCAAATTATGGGGGCAATTTTGGATGAGAAAAAAGAGGCAAATGATGCTGCTAAAGAATGGCTGAAAAAGAATCCGGACGCTATCAAACCTTGGTTAGACGGTGTAACCACCAAAGACGGCAAAGACGCAACTGAGGCCGTTAAGAAAGCACTCGAACTCTAAGCAAGGTAGGTTTCTATGGATTGGCTCACAGAGCATAAATTGCCGATTGGTAAATGGTTAGGCCAAGGGGTTGACCTGTTGAATCAGCATGCCTCTGGCTTTTTCGATAGTTTATCGATGGTATTGGAAACCATCCTCAACGGCACAACTGCTGCCCTACTGTGGATTCCTGCTTGGTTGTTGATTGCCGGAATCGCGGGTTTAGCGTGGTGGTTACATCGTAGTTGGGGTTTGGTGGCATTTGCTGTGTTGTCTTTACTGCTGATTGTCAATTTAGGTTATTGGCAGGAAACCATAGAAACCTTAGTACTGGTCTTATATGCGACCTTATTCTGTATGTTGATCGGTGTGCCGCTAGGCATTGCAGCGGCACATCACCCGATGCTGTATACGATTTTGCGCCCTATTCTAGATCTAATGCAGACCATTCCAACCTTCGTTTATCTGATTCCAACCCTGATTTTATTTGGTTTAGGGGTCGTTCCAGGGCTGATTTCAACCATTATTTTCGCACTAGCTGCTCCCGTGCGACTCACTTGGTTGGGCATTTCTAGCGTACCGAATACCTTAATCGAAGCGGGTAAATCTTTTGGCTGCTCCAAGAACCAATTACTTTGGCGGATTGAGCTGCCGTATGCGATGCCCACTATTATGGCGGGTTTGACTCAATGCATTATGCTGTCACTTTCTATGGTGGTTATTGCCGCTTTAGTGGGAGCGGATGGCTTGGGTAAACCGGTGGTACGCGCCCTCAATACAGTGAATATTGAGAAAGGTTTTGAGGCCGGTTTGGCGATTGTGATTCTGGCCATTCTTTTGGATCGCCTCTTCAAGCAACCTGTTAAACAACCTGCAGGAGCACACTAAATGGCTGCAGTTGAATTTAAACATGTTGATGTGATTTTTGGTAAAGATCAAAAGCGCGCAGCAGCACTACTTGATCAGGGTAAAACCCGCAATGAAATCCTTGCTGAAACGGGCTCAGTCTTAGGGGTCGCAGATGCTAGCCTCACGGTGGAAGAAGGTACCATTTGCGTGCTCATGGGCTTATCGGGTTCTGGTAAATCTTCTTTACTGCGCTGTGTGAATGGTTTAAATCCAGTCACTCGGGGCGAATTATTGATTGCTCACCAAGGTGGCACAGTCGATATGGCGAAGATTTCGAGCAGTAAATTGCGCGAATTACGCCGCGATCGTATTGCTATGGTTTTCCAGCAATTTGGTTTATTGCCTTGGTGTACAGTACGAGAAAATGTCGGCTTTGGCTTATCGGTCAAAGGTGTACCCAAAGATGAAGTCACGCGTATTGCCAATGAAAAACTAGCACTTGTGAATCTTTCCGATTGGGCGGATAAGCAAGTTAATGAATTATCAGGTGGTATGCAGCAGCGGGTCGGCTTAGCACGAGCCTTTGCAACCGATGCTGATATTTTGTTAATGGATGAACCGTTTTCAGCGCTTGATCCTTTGATTCGTGACCGCTTACAAGATGAACTTTTAGAGCTGCAAAAAAAGCTTAAGCGCACTATTATTTTTGTCAGCCATGATCTCAATGAAGCGCTTAAGCTAGGTAATCAAATTGTGATTATGGAAAGCGGCAGAATCATTCAGGCAGGTACAGCACGAGATATTATTTTCAAACCAGCCAATGAATATGTGCGCCGCTTTGTGGCCAATATCAATCCCTTGCACGTGCTCTACGCGGGGGTTTTGATGCGTTCGCTGAATCAGTTTAATCGAATTCAAGATCAAATCACCTTAGATGGTGGTTGGATTTTACAATTTGATGCTGCCAATAACCCCATTAGCCTACGCCTGAATGGAACAGATCACCCAGTGCAAACGGTCGACTTTGATACCTGGATGCAGGATGTGGTCGAAGTCGCACAAAAAACTGAACAGCCCCTATTAGTGACTCAGGCAGGGAAAGTAGTTGGGGCTATCCATCATAAAGACATTCTGCAAAGCCTTTTACGTCAAACCGACTTAAGCGCTGAACAGCCTATGTAGTCAGGAGTAAACATGTCTAGCATGACACGGCGCGAAACTTTAAAGACTCTGTTAACCGCTTTAGCTCTACCTGCGGCTTATCAAGCAGAATGGGCATTTGCAGATGCGAATTTGCCGCAAATCGCTGGGCAGCTTTACTTCCTCAAGCCGACTGATGCTGAATACAAGCAGCGTCGGCAAATCTTTAATAAGCGCATTGGCCTAATGCCACGTTTGATTGCAGTTTGTCTCTCTGATCAGGCGGTACAAACTGCCATGCAATATGCGGCAGCGAATAATTTAGCTGTTGCAGTGAAAAGTGGTGGACACTGCTTTGAAGGTTATAGCCTGAATAATAATGGCTTACTCATTGACCTATCTTTATTGAAAAGCTTTAAGTATGCCTCCGCTGATCAATCCTTCACTACACGACCCGGAGCTAAACTCGGTGAGGTTTATGCTTATCTGGCACAATTTAAGCGCCTCATTCCAGCGGGTTCGTGTGCGGGCGTTGGGGTAGCAGGTTTAACTTTAGGTGGGGGCTATGGCTTCTTTGCAAGACAATTAGGCTTAACTTGCGACAGTTTAACCCGTGTGAAATTGGTCGATGGACAAGGTAAGCTGTTAGATTCCAAAAACGATGCTGAACTACTTTGGGCCTGTAAAGGGGGGAATAATGGCAGCTTAGGGATCGTCACTGAATTACAATTTAAGACGCACCCTGCCCCTGCTAGTTTTACTCATTATCGCTTTAAATATCGCAGTTTGACGCCGAATAAAGTCAGTAGCTTGGCAGAGCGTTGGTTTGGTTTAATGCCTAACCTCCCCACTACTTGTTATTCATCTTGGGTATTAGGGCCAGCGCAGCTAACGATTCTAATCACTGATATAGCTGAACGCTCTGCACCGCAATTGCAGAACATTCTGCGGCAACTTGGCAAGGATGCGACCACAGTGCAAGGTGCGCAGAAAGATGAATTTCTGCGTGGTATTCAGCGCTTTCGTGGCGGTACAGAGCCGATGTATTTTAAGAATGTCTCTGCTGGGTATTACCATGGCTATGCGGACATTAAGTCCGTCCTACCGAGCCTGTTTACACAAATGCAAGCCTCAGCTTTAAAGCAAAATCTTATTCAAATTAATACCCTCGGTGGTGCTATTCGCGATGGCTTTAGTGCGACGAGTGCTGCCTATCCACATCGAAACTACGCTTATTTAGGTGAGTTTCAAGTCTATTATGAACGCTCTAGTGACAGCCCCAAAGCTGAAGCCTTGGTCAATCAAGTTCAAGCACAGTTTACTCAAGCAGGTATCAAGGCACATTACGCTAATTACCCTGATATTGGTTTGAAGCATTGGGCACAAGCTTATTATGCAGACGCTTATCCCCGTTTGCAGGCCTTAAAGCGCAAGCTTGACCCGAGTAATCGTATCCAGCATCCGCAAAGCGTTCGTCTCTAAACCGGAGTTTTTTTTATGAGTTCAGTCAACCGCGCAACAGCGATCGGTTTTATTTCTATTGTGTTATGGGGCATGCTGGCACTCTTAACTAGCTTAAGTAATGGCAAAATTCCTCCCTTCCAGATGTTGGCCATGACGTTTGCGCTTGCTTTTTTATTAATGCTGGGTAATTGGCTGCGCCAAGGTAAAACAGGTTTAGAGTATATACACCAACCTCTACTTGCTTGGTTACTAGGTGTGGGTGGCTTATTTGGCTATCACTTTTTCTATTTCCTAGCAATGGCTCATGCGCCTGTCGTGGAAGTGAGCTTAATTGCTTATTTGTGGCCACTGTTGATTGTTTTACTCTCAGCATTATTACCCGGTGAGCATTTATCCAAATTTCATTTAATTGGTGCTGTCTTGGCTTTAGCCGGCTGTTGGGTCTTAATTGGCGGTGGTAGCAAAGGTTTTAGCCCTGACTATTTAACAGGCTATTTAGCCGCACTGGCTTGTGCCTTGCTATGGTCAACTTATTCGGTGGCTAGTCGCTTGGTTAAGCAAGTTCCGACCGATGCAGTAGCTTGGTTTTGTGGCGTCACTGCCTTATTAGGTTTAATCTGTCATCTGGTATGGGAAACCACAATTTGGCCAGCTAATGGGATTGAATGGCTCGGCGTGATTGGTTTAGGTTTAGGCCCAGTCGGCATTGCCTTTTTCACTTGGGATTATGGTGTCAAACATGGCAACTTACAGCTGCTGGGCGTGCTATCGTATGCAGCCCCGTTAATCTCAGTGTTGGTGCTGATTTTAGCGGGTAAAGCCGAACCTAGTCTGACGATTCTATTCGCCTGCCTTGCTATTGTTGGTGGTGCTTTTATTGCTGGCCAAGCCAATAAATTTAAAAAACTAAGCAGTCTATAACTGCTGATTGACCTTTGGAGTTAGCGATGAATTTCGATGAAATCATTGATCGCCGCCATACGAACTGTATGAAATGGGATGCAATGCAGCAATTCTATGGCGTTTCGCCAGATACGGGTCTTGCGATGTGGGTCGCCGATATGGACTTCCGTCCGCCACCTGCCGTCACTAAAGCCTTACAAGCTGAGATTGAGCATGGGGTACATGGCTATTTTGGCGATGAATCAGCGCATAAAGCGGCGATTTGCAACTGGATGCAGAAACGTCATCAATGGGAACTTGATCCTGAATGGATTAGAACAGTACATGGTTTAGTTGCAGGCGTCGCTTTATGCCTACAAGCTTTCACACAACCAGGTGATGGTATTATTTTATTTACACCGGTTTATCATGCTTTTGCACGGACGATTAAAGCCAATCAGCGTCAAGTCGTTGAATCACCCCTAAAGCTCGATGCCCAAGGCTTGTATCGCATGGATTTAACTGGCTTGACCCAGCAACTAACGGGTCAAGAGAAAATGGTGATTCTCTGCTCGCCACATAATCCGGGTGGCCGAGTGTGGTCAGTCGATGAATTGAATGAGCTGGCTGATTTCTGTTTAAAGCATGATTTGTTGTTGGTATCGGATGAAATTCATCATGACCTCGTGTTTAAAGGCTATCAACATGCAGTGATGCCACTGGCTGCACCCCAAATTCGCCAGCGTTTAATTATGCTGACTGCGACTACTAAAACCTTCAATATTGCAGGTGGTTTAACCGGTAATGCCATTATTGAAAATCCTGAGTTACGCCAGCAATTTAGCCAAGCTATGTTAGCCGCAGGTAGCTCCCCCAATCGCTTTGGCGTTTTAGTTTCAACGGCCGCTTATGCTGAGGGTGAGGCGTGGCTTGAAGCTTTACTGGAGTATTTAGAGGGAAATCGGCGCTTCTTTGATGCTGGGATTGAGCAAATAAAAGGCTTCAAGTCAATGCATTTAGAAGCCACCTATTTAGCTTGGGTGGATTGTTCAGCAACAGGCTTAAGTCCACAGCAAGTGATTGATAAAGTGCAAAAAGAGGCGGGTATTGCTGTGAGTTATGGCTCGACCTTTGGCAGTGGCGGAGAGACTTATTTACGCTTTAATCTCGCCACCCCACGTAGTCGTATTGCACAAGCTTTAGAACGCCTTCAAGCAGTATTTAACTAACTCAAGCCGCACGCTTTTGCACTAACCAAAAGCGTGCGATTACACCCAACACTAAGCCCCAAAATGCACTCC
The DNA here is from genome assembly GCA_008015155.1 of Thiothrix sp. Classification (GTDB taxonomy): domain Bacteria; phylum Pseudomonadota; class Gammaproteobacteria; order Thiotrichales; family Thiotrichaceae; genus Thiolinea. Next base: position 24,830 of record SSFA01000024.1, on the reverse strand, counting down.
CCAAGCCTAATAAGCTAATACCTGAAGCGGTAACTAAAAATACAATTAAAGCTGCTTCACGCTCAGCGCTATCTGCCAAGGCTGTCTGCAGGCTATTAGCAATCGTGCCAATTAAGGCAAACCCAGCAATCGCTAAAATCAAAGCTTGTGGGAAAGACAAAAATAAGCTGGTGATACTCGCACCAAATAAGCCTGCTAGCAGATAAAATAAACCCGCACTGAAGCTGGCTAAATAACGCTTCCCTTTATCTTTATCTACCTCTTCACCCATACAAATGGCTGCGGTAATTGCTGCCAAGTTAAAAGCATAGCCACCAAAGGGCGCAAGTATTATGGTAGTTAAGCCCGTAAAACCAATCGTTTTGGATAGTGGAGCTGCGTAACCATTCGCTTTTAAGACAGCTACACCGGGTATATTTTGCGAAGCCATCGTCACAATAAATAGCGGTAAGCCGACTCCTATTAAAGCTTCCAAACGAAGCTCTGGCGTTACAAAAACTGGCTGTGCCCATTGTAGCGATAATTTACTCAGATCCATCAAACCACTTAACCAAGCGATAAGCATGCCTACTAATAGCGTGATTGGAATGGCATAACGCGGCAATAAACGCTTCATCAACAAAAAACTAGCCAACATTCCCCCCACTAATAGTGGCTCTTGTTGCAACGAAACAAAGGCATTTAAACCAAATTTAAGAAGGACTCCGGCTAACATCGCTGATGCTAAAGGTAAAGGTATGAGATGCATAAAGCGTTCAAACCAGCCTGCATAGCCAATCAGCGCAATCAGTAAGCCACAGAAAATAAAAGCAGCCGTTGCTTCCGGCAAAGACACACCCGCAAGGCTAGTCACCAATAAAGCAGCCCCTGGTGTCGACCATGCAGTTAAAAGAGGAATACGATAATACAGCGATAGGGACATACTCGAAACTGCCATGCCAATCCCTAAGGCCCACATCCATGAAGCAATTTGCGCCTCTGTAGCCCCCACGGTATGCGCCGCTTGGAAAATGATAGCAACTGAACTGGTATAACCCACTAAGACAGCGACAAAACCTGCACTCAGATGCGCTAGAGAAAAGCCTTTGAACATGGAAATCGCTCTTAACTGTGGGAAGAGCGCATTGTAGGAGGGCTTAGCCTGCTAGGCAATCTCGAGAAAAATTTATGAGAATTTTTTAGAAAAAATTAGAGTACTAAGTAGATCATATTAGGAAGTCATTTATTTAACTGCCCTAAGGCTGTTAATTAGTAAAAACCTAACTCAGGCAAGTAGTTAAGGATCGCAGATTCTTGAAGTTTGTGTTAGCTTTGCCAACCCTGTAAAACTCAATCTATATAGACAGCATGAATATCTATGTCCTTGGTACGTCCAACTCTATTATGCAGGGCAATTATACGACTGCCTTAAGGCAGCAACATACTGTATTTAATATTTCTGTTGGTAGAAGCCCTGTCTTACTGCACATCAAAACTCTTCTAGACAAAAAAGAGGAAATTGAAGAGGGTGATTTACTTATTATTGATCACTACATTAATGACATGATGTCTTATGCTAGTGACTATGGTGCTGACTATCGAGTTTATGTAGAGGATCTTTATAAGCTTTTATCTAGTCTAAATATTAATGTTATCAACCTCTTATTTCCTATTAAAAGATATAAAAAACATAAAAATCATGCTTACTACCATAGCATTATTGAATTAAGCAAAAAATATAGAATTACTTTATTAGACTTAAATAACTCAGCGTTTGTAGATAGTGATTTTTTCAACGACACTCATTTGATAAACGAAAAGTCTTATGAGTTTGGTCTATGGTTGAGTAATGAACTATCGCAGCTTGAATGGCGCAAACCACGAGAAGGTGCTGTGACTCAATCTCCCTATACCTTGCTAAAAATCCAAAGCTTAGGAATTAACCGCCCTGTACGTCATTTTTACAATAGCTTAGTCAACATTAACTTCCTACGTATTCGTGAAACTATTGAATTGGATACCACGGAACTAGGTGACTTAATCGGGTTTGGCTATTTCAGAAAAGATAGCAGCTGCGATGGCTTATTAATCAATGAAGTGCCTATTGTGACTTCATACAATGGCTATTTCGTAGATATTTTTAACAAGAAGTTTCCAGCCACTCCTAAGTTAGTGATTAAACCTTTAGAAATAGAAGGTGGATTTCATTGTCAAAATAAATTTGAATTTATTCAAGGCCAATTTAAAGGTGCAAAACTGGTCGAGCTGATTTTTCGCAAAGATAGCGAGCTACTAGTAAAAGAGTCCAAACATTATCGAGTAGCATTAAATTACGTGAGCCCGACATCCACTGAGCAACCTGTTAGTCTATTAAAGCCCTAATCATTGTATTCAAGGCACGGATTTGCTTCCCCTCTTTGTCTGCATAATGCTCGCCACTATAACCCCACCAATCCCAGCAAGCTTGTGGATTGGCTAGCCAAGCTTTAGTTTGCGGATACAGCACTACGATTTGATTGCTTTCTGCCCAAGCGTTATAGCCGGCTTGAGTATAAAAACGATTACCAATCCAATCTTCAGTTTGTGCACAACCATGCAGTGCAATATGCAATTTACAACGTTGTCCATTTTTGCAAGCACTGGGAATATAAATATGCGCATTTTGATGCATGCTTATACTGCGATCGTTACTATCAAAAAATGTTTGTTGATTGAAACTAAACAGATTCGTAGTTTTTACTGGAGCTTTGGTTTGAAGCTTGCCATAAATCTGCTGCAATAAAGCACCTGCTGCATCAAAATCACAATCATTAATAAAAGGTGGCAAGGCTAGGTCACAAGACCGACCATAATTTTCCGTGATCATACCGTGGCTGGCATTGGCATTTTTAACATAGCTAATGTTTTCTGCTGGTATAAATGCCTGATAATAGCTTTGCAGTGTGTTCATAATGGCTGTAGGTACTAGTGGATCATTTGCACCTGAGAACATCCAAACTTTTTGCCGCGCTAAATACTTGGGATCATCAATTAACCCCGCCGCCGCTAAGCGCTTAGTTTCTTGGATCGAGAAACTAACATCGGGGGTCAAGCGTCTCCAGCGATTAGCCAATGTATGCGTACAAACGCTGAGCATCGAATAAGTGCGTGTGACATCTAGCCAAGGGGCTAGATAGCTGCCTGCGGCACAGCGATACGGCCCACCTGCAATCACGCCAGCACCCATGATGCTTTTGGAATAAATGACCTGTAACTGCACTGCCATAAATGCCCCTGAAGACAAACCAGAAACCGAGATTTGCTCAGGATCAAGCTTAAGGCCGTGGCTGAGCTCAGCTAAAGAACTGGCATAGAGCTTAGGCATGCAAACAAGCAAGATCATCAAGCTTAATAACAAGTGACGGCTAAAACTTAGCATAGATACATAAGCAACTAGACAAAGAAACTGAGTGTAGAGGAAAGCACCTTTAAGCACAGAACTTATTGCTTTGTGTTAGACAACCCATTAGAGAAGTCAATTAAGCTATGCACATTTTGGAAGGTTTTTATTTAGTTTTAGCTAATAATCGGGATAATAGCGCAGATTCAAGAGTGATTAGCTTAGTGCCGAACTTTGAGTGCTTTTAACCCTATCAACCTAGACTCTAGATCTATTCATGCAAACCTTAAGCCGTTTACTGAGTAAAATCCCACTCTCTTTATTAGTGATCGCTTGCCTCACTTTGGGTTTAGCGCCGTTTTTCCCAGTACCTCATGTATGGGAAAAACTTGAGCTGCTGGCGAATGGTGCTTTAAGTCGGCCGATTGATATCTTCGACTTAATTTTGCATGGCACACCTTGGATCTTATTGATACTACGCCTACTACTGGTGCGTTCTAAACCTGCTTAATTTTCTAGGCGACTAACCAGTTGTTTTAAGCTATTCAGCTCCGCATTGAACTCTTCTTGTAAGCGTTCAATTTCACCCAGAATGTGGATCTTGAGTTCGTTACGGTCTTGTTTAGATTGCACAATTGAATCTAACTCTAAAATTGCCTTAGAAAGCACCGGTGAAACTTCATATACCAGCTCAGCTTGACTTAAAGCACCATTACTTACTTGAGTACGCTGTGAACGCCCGAAGGTGTAACTACGCACCACTGGCAAAAATGAGCCTTTCGGACGCTCATAACGAATTCGTAACACATCCGTATCTGCTCGCGGTTGGGTTAAGGTATAACCAATAATCTGCATCGGGTTCTGTACGCCCATCGAACTTAAAGTCGAATATTGACTCATTGCACTGCTCCTTTATCGTTAATATCAGTCGCTTAGCTAGTTTAGCGTATAAACCTCAAGCGCCGATGAATTCGCTGTCTTCAATCAGTAAATAGTGCCGAATAATCCGTGCATAGTCTGAGATTTAAAAATGCTACCATAGTTTGCATTGCGTATCGCTCTAGGAAGCCTCTATGAAATTCGCTACTTTCAATCTGTTTCAATATGTTGCCCCTGAGTTTTATTGGTATCAACGTGAGTCAAGAAACACGTATACCGCAGCAGAGTGGACACAAAAACAGGCTTGGATTAGCCAAAGCCTTCGCACGATGGATGCCGATGTCATCGGCTTTCAAGAAGTGTTTAGCTTTCACGAATTGCAGTCCTTGTGTACAGCAGCAGGCTATCCTTATTTTGCAACGGTCGATGTTCCCGGTACGCTCCCTGATGATGCACAAGTTTTTATGCGCTCGATTGTCGCTTTAGCTTCGCGCTTTCCCTTAAAAAATATTCGCACGGTACCCATGCAATCCGAAGTGCAAACCGAGCTATTCCTGCCTGATGGCTTTCAATTTAGCCGCTTACCAGTCTGCGCAGAAGTCGAATCGCCAGAGCTTGGCGAAGTCACTGTCTATGTGATGCATCTCAAATCTAAGCGGGCTGCTAGCCTTGACATTACCTATATGGACGACATCGCTTGGGAAGAGCGTGGACGTGATACGTTGCTGCGTTTATCGAGAGCTAATGTTGCCTCCCTCCTACAACGCGGTGCCGAAGCTACTCTGATCTATCATAGTGTCAGTGCAGATTTAAAAACCAATCGCCAGCGGCAAATTGTTGTCCTAGGTGACTTAAATGATGACCAACGCTCAACTGCGTTTGAAGCACTCACCATGCAAGACAAAATCTACGCAATCGGTGGTATTGAACAAGAGCAGTGGCCAGAAGATTTAATCCCCAAACTACATGACTATCGCTTAAGTGACAGTTTCCGGATAGCACCCACGATGCGCCAGTCCGCACGCCCATTTACACATATTCATCATGGTGCAGGCAGCTGCTTAGATCATATCCTCGTATCTAACTCACTAAATCCACAGAATGGTCGAGCCGTAGCAGAGGTTTTAGATTATCAAGTCTGGAATCGGCATTTAGATGATGATGGGATCCCTAATCGCTTGCAATCTGATCATGGACTAGTCTGTATTACGCTGATTCCTACCCATGATCAAGCCAATGAACCACAAATTGGCAGCCCCATTATTTACCGTGATGCAGCTAACTTAGCGACTCGCCAAGATTTTATTGATTTAGCGGGTGGAATTTATCAATCCAGCAAGCATTTCCGTCAATGGAGTAGCGCTGATAAATGGAACAATTTCTGGTCCTTCTTTTTTGATAGCGCTTACGGCTGGGTTCCCTCAATTTATGGCTCTATGCCGGTCGATGAACTCTATCAAAAGCAGCGGCATAGTATCGAGCATGTGATTCCACTCGATTTCCTCGACCGTTATCTAGCCCTAAAGCATCAACCACGACATGTCCGCAATGGTGCAACGGTTAATCCTTTCAATTTCGCGCCCTCAGAACGAGGCTTGAATGCTAAGCGCTCGAACTTCGCTTTCGACTTTGATGGCGATAAGATTATTCGCCCGTTTAATTTTGATTTACAGCCTGAGGCTTTTGAACGCACGGGCTTTGACAAGGATAATGAATGGGTGATTCCTTCCCGGAATCGCGGTGATGTAGCCCGTGCGCTTTTGTATATGCTGCTTGTGTACGGGATTGACGAACTCTATGAACGCCATATTGATACCCTAGTACATTGGGCGAAAATTGATATGCCAAGCAGTTGGGAGCTAGCTTATAACAATTGGGTACATGGACGTTTAGGTATCCGCAATCCATTGATTGATACACCAGAGAAAGTTTTACCACTCTTGAATAACCAAGAGCTGATGCATGCGATGATGCTTCGCGAGGGTAAACCTCAAGGCCAAATTTGATCGAGATATTTCGCAGCTAAAATCGTATCGCGTAACGCATAACGGGGAGCTTGCATCGATAGATGACAGCCTTCCCGACGTAAGACTGGCTTAATCATACTGGCTTGCTGGCGGAAACTGATCACGTATTTACCCGTATTTTCATAGGGTTCGATTTTCTCAATATCCGCAATATGCGTAATTGCACTCACCGGCGCGACTTGATAAGCCGCTAAATGCTTAATCTTGTGTAAATGCTTGGCTTGAATACGTACCGCCAACCATTGCTGAGCTTCTAAAAAAGTTTTCTCCATCCCCTCCTCTTTTACAGGCACCACTAGGGTGTCGAAGGTTTCTTTATCCTGCTTAGTTGCTAATAAACGGCGTTGCCATTCGGTAAGCTTGTCTTCTGGTTTCGGTGGAGTAAAAGCGTTAATTCCCAACATCGGTAAGATCAGCAACATATCTGCCAAAAAAGCCTGAGCTGTAGCCCGTGCCACCGGTGACATAGTGGGCGACAGAGGCGTATTCTTATTCAGCAAGACTGCTCGATTATATTGTTGTGCAAGGTTTACTAAAGCATGCTCTAGAAACTGCACTTCCGTTTTGCCGATTTTGTGATTTTGATCGAAGAAATAGATGCCCCAATCCCAACCTTCTTTATTCGCGACATGCGTCCGTAAACGCTCCCCCAAAGGATCGGCTTCACCAATATAAATGGTTTCCTCCGCTGCATTGCCCACCAAGACATACACACCCGCCTGATTAAAACCAGGTTCGTATTTCAGATTAGCAAACAACTCCTTAGGGAAAACAACTCCATAGCCTGACCAATTCGATTTATCCACATGGCGAATCCCTTGCGGATCGCCTGTGGTCGCAAACACAGTAATGGAAAACGGTACTTGCATACCTTAGGACTTAGCCCCAATTAATTCAATTTGATAGCCATCAGGGTCTTCTAGGAACGCAATAATCGTAGTGCCAGCATTCATCGGGCCTGCTTCACGAATGATTTTACCACCCGCCGCCCGCATTTTTTCGCAAGCAGCATAAACATCGGGAACCTCAATGGCGATATGTCCGAAGGCAGTACCCAATTCATAGGTCGATACACCCCAGTTATAGGTGAGCTCTAACACGGTGCTAGTTGATTTTTCACCATAGCCTAAAAAAACTAAAGTAAACTCCCCTGCTGGATAATCTTGCCGACTCAGCTCACGCATGCCTAATACTTGTGTATAAAACTGTACCGAACGATCTAAATCCCCCACGCGCAACATGGTGTGTAAAATTCGCATGATAGCTCTCGCATTAAGTTTAAAAAAACTATGGTAGCGCAAATCAAGCAAGCTGGAAAAAATGCTTTCTCAGCTTGTGGGCAAGCCCTAACATAACGGCCTTTAACCCAAAATAAGGATAAAACGTGCAGGTGCTGGTACGCTGGCTCATCAATTTAGGCTTACTAGCAGCCCTCTGTTTATTTGTCACAGGCGTGTTCGCACCTTTGATGGAGCTAGAAAAATTTTGGGTTTTTAAAAACCAATTTTCCCTCTACTCTGGCTTGCAAGACTTATGGCAGCAAGGCGAGCATTTTCTCTTCGTTTTTTTATTTCTATTTAGCATTCTCACACCCTTAGTCAAAATTTTTGGCCTCGCTTTAGTGGTGAATAGCAGCACAGGTTACCAGCAGCGCCATAAGCTGTTTTTACAGATTTTAGCAGTCTGGGGTAAATGGTCGATGCTGGATGTATTTGTGGTAGCGCTGTTATTTGTAGCCGTGAAACTGGGTACTTTAGCGAATATCACTGTGCATTATGGTTTGTATCTGTTTGCAGGCTCTGTGATTTTAGTGCATGTCTTAAGCTTGTATTTGTATTTAGACAGTAAACGTACTTGAGCTAAGCGCAAATTAAGTTCTAAGCTAGAACTTCTAATAACAACTGTTTGTGAGTTCTCAACTTATGAAAATTATCCCAGCGCTGATCCTAGCCAGTTTATTTTGTACCAGTACTAGTTATGCTGCTGGTTTCGATTGCAGCAAAGCGAAAAGCCCTAGCGAAAAGACTATTTGCGGCACTACTAGCCTAGCTAATTTAGATGAAATTTTAGTCCTAAGCTTCAATAAAGCACTCGAGGCTAGTGCAGACGCCAAAGCCTTAAAAACAGCACAGCTTGCTTGGCTAAAAGCCCGTGAAGCTTGTGCAAGTAAGGTAGATTGCATCACCGAAGCTTACACAACCCGCATCAGCGAACTCATTCATCTAGTTGCTAAAAATCAGCAACCCGTGGCTAGCACCCCCGCGAATCCATCGGCTAAACCTGTAGCAACTCAAGCAACAACTAATAACAATCCAACGCCTACACCTACTCCTAAACCAGCAGGCAAGACACTATCTGGCAGTATCGTCAGCTATGAATGTGGTGATAACTGTTATCTAACGGTGAAAGATGAACAAGGCAACGACCATGTCGCTTTATGCACTGCCCCTCAATGCGATAGTTGGAATGAAGTCGCTGCTATGCCCACGAGCTTTCTGAAGAAAAAAGTTCAGGTTAGCGTGGGGCGTGCTAAGCAATACGATGGTGCGGGTAACGAAATGGGTGAAATGGACGCTTTTGATAAGATCCTCTTTTTACCTTAAAGCATGCTAGACTAGCCCAGCTATTATAAAAAAACAGGAGATAAAACATGGGCTTCCCTTATCTTAAGCTAGTCCAAGCTGGCTTGTTTTCACTGCTCGTCTTGAGCCTTAATACGCAGGCGGCGGGTAATATCCAAGGCAAACGCTTTCAGGATTGGGGTGGCAATTGCCAAGCTACTCAACAGGGGCAGCATTGTTATTTAGAACAAGTACTGCACGATGGTGAGCAAAAAGTCATGATTAGTGTGATTGGTTATCTTCCGGGGCAGAAGGTACCGAGTATGGCTTTTGAATTACCACCCAATATTCACCTACCGGCTGGCTTTACTTTGAGCATGAATGAGCGACCAGTGACTCGCTTCAAAGGTAAATGTAGTGTGCAGCGTTGTACAGCGAGCTTTCAACTAACAACGCCTCTTGTCCAACAATTTCAAAAAGGCCAAGCTGCTACTCTCTCTTATCTATCTACACCCAATCAACGCCCGGTAAGCTTGCCCCTGTCCTTAATGGGGATTACAGCAGGTTTGAGGGCTTTGAAATAAGCCAGCCTAGTCCGAGCATGAAAAGATAGGACAGGCCTGCTGCCCTATCTTTCTTAGACTTTAACCTAATAGGCCTTTTGCTAAAGCTTCTTGGAGGGTGCGAATTTGCTCCAAATCAGGCGTGGTCACTTCAGGCTGTGCTGGTTCTATAGCCATCATCCTAGCGGGAGCCATAGTTCTTGCAGTGGGAGCAGCGGGTTCAGCAGCTTGAGTCTTTGCAGTAGAGCTTTGCAAATGCACATTCGAGGCTAAGAAAGCATTGTCTTGCACATCTTGAATCGTGGTATTGCGCTGAATGACATCGGAGAGCGTCAGCTTATTCAAATCCTTAAGCTGCTGACCTGAGAATTGATTCTCATACCAGAAACGATCGCCTGAGCGTAAGTCTTCAAACTGCTTGGTGAGAATCGTAGTTAAGGTTTCACCGGCTAGAGAATCACCCGTATAGTTTTCAGCTAAACCACCTACCCATAAATCGACATCATCGGGGCTGTCATAGACTTGAGCCAATTTTTGGCCAAAATCACCCTGCCAAATAGGGTCGTCAAAGCTTTCAATGCGCGATAAGCCTAAAGACTCACGTACATCATTATAACCCGCTAGACCATGATCACGCCCACGTTGCATATTGATAGCAACTAAATCCAAACCACCTGAGCCGGGTTGGCCAAAGAGGAAATTGCGCACATCATCAATCACCATCGGATCAAAGGCTTGTGCAGTTTGAGACATGCCACCCCGCAAGAAAGGCTCGATCCCCGCTTGATCCACTAAGCCCGGCTTACTGAAAGCATCGCGCAGTGACACATTGCCTTGTGCAATCTCCTGCCCTTGATCATCTAAGCGTAATAAAGTTGGAGACAGCATGGTATGCCCAAACCGGAAAGCAGCGGCTGCAAACTCGTTATTGATGCCAGCATTCACTGTTGGGTCATAACCTTTATACTTTGATAAAGCATCTTCACCCAATAAATTCGGTAAGAACTCATTATAAGTAATGGCTTGAATCTCAGCGATCACCGTACGTCTTGCTTCTTGATAAAGCTTCTCGTCCGACCAACTAGGATTTTTTGTCGCTAACTCTTCAGCGATACGATTGTGTTCGCGCATCCAAATGGTATGCATAGAGGTTAAAGCTGGATTTTCATTCGAACGCTCGTCCCCCGCTACAAAAGCTCCATTTGCATTTTTCGGCAATAAATTACCTTCGCTAGTACGCAGCTTCCCGCCTTCAAACGAGCGTAAAGCATCTGCAGTGGCTTTATCTGAGCCATACACCATGGAGCCATCAATATAGGCCGTGAGGGTATTAGTTTGCTGAGCGACTCCATTTGCATCTAAGCTTGAATTGCTACGTGTTAAAGGAATGGTCGCTGTCCCTGTACCTTTGGGGTCAAAGTAGGGGTCACCCGCAGGTACTGGAATATCAATACTCGTGCCTGTATTCGCATGTACCAGAGATAAATCATGATCGAGGAACTGTCCCCACATCCAGAAAATATCACTTAAGCCTTTACGGTTAGCGGTGCTTTCGGTTTGAGCTGAAACGGCATTACTGACTTCACGAGTACTTGGCAAATTCACTTCCGTAGAGCCACCGGGTTCGCGCGTACTATCTTTAGGAGACAGGCGTTGTAAAGAGCTACCTTGTTTACCCCAATCTGGATTTTGCAGATTATTTCCACTGCCATCCGCAGTTCGGTATTCAGGTTTCTGAGCCTGATTAATTTGCTCTAATAATTGCTTGAGGATCTCAATTAAGAAGTTGAGCAAAATATTAAAAATTGGATTATTTCCGCCACCCCGCAAGCCATTCGCGAAGCTATCCGCACCTGCCACCCCTTGTACTGCAAAACTATTGGTGAAATTAGTGTTAAGACTGGGGTTAGTAGCAAGCTGGTTATTGGTATTAGTAGGTCTATTATTAATTAGATTACGCATTGTTATCTGTCCTTGATTTAGACTGAAATTTATCGGTGATCAGTCGGCAGTACTCATGATGAAAATAAGCACCCAAGGTCACAATACGCAGTTTCTTTGTCGCTTCAGTTCTCAAGACAATTGGTAAAAATTAAAAGAACTGTGGCGGTAATAAATAGGGTTTTATCATGAAAAAAGGCCGCGATTTGCAGCCTTTCTTACACAGACTTAAAGTTTTTAAACTCGGCTAGTACGCAAGCCTAGCTCATCCGTTGCATCCACTTCAAACGGATCGTAGCGAGCAGCTTCAGCATTTTCAATTTTGCGCGCGAAATTACGATAGATATACCAATCTAAACTAAACCACCGACCTGCTCCCATGAAAAATAGCGTGAGGAGTAGGATGAAGTAGGTAAGGTATAAGGCAAATGGAGTAGATCCTATTGTAGTATAGCCATGCTCAAAGAAGAATTGCTTAGCTGCAGGTCCAACACTACCCAACCCACCGACTGCTTGCAAACCCAAGACCACGACAACGACGAATAGGCCTAATACGATCCAACGTACTGCAAAGCCTAAAATCAATAAAATAGCACCTGCTACTTCTAAACCACCCATCACAGCTGAACCTGTTGCCCCGAATACACTTAAAATCGTGTCATTCATAGCACTCGCACCCGAAATAAAGGCCTCTTGATTCCACCAAGTTACGGGGTTGTACCAGATAAAGTCAGCGCCTGTGAATAAGCCTAGACGTTTAACGCCATCGACCCAAAAAATAGGTGCTAAGAGTAAACGAATGGCTAAAGGGGCCAGAAAATCAAACACCCTTAGCCAATGCAGACTGAAGAAGCCCAAAATAAATTTCATACTCACTCCTAAAAAGAAAAGCGTTTGCTCGCGCAATCCATTAACTCTGATTGGAGTATATATGCAGCACTCCAGATTGTCTGATGAAGATTCTGCTGAACTGCCCGATTAATGCGCTACTTGACGCGGCACAGCCACCAGTTTCGGCATGGATTCAGCTTTAGTAGGATAAAAAGCCCGAATTCGTCGTACCAAACTCTCTGCATCTAATTCACAGGCCACTAATTGCTGTTCTCGTAAGGCATGCTCGATATAAGTATCTGGTAAGCCTAAATTCAGTACACATGTGGATAGCCCTGTGGCGACCAAAGATTCATTCACTGCACTACCTGCCCCACCTTGCACCGCATTATCTTCAAGCGTCACCAGCACATCATGAGTTTTAGCCATGCTCTGAATGAGCTGAACATCGAGTGGTTTGACGAAACGCATATTGACAAGGCTTGCATCTAAAAGCTCAGCTGCTTCCTGCGCTTCCTTTAAAAGAGAACCAAACAGTAAAATAGCAATCCCTGCTTTGCCTTCGCGCAAGACCTCGCCTTTACCAATTTCCAAAGCGTGCATCTCTGTCTCGGGAAGGATGCCAACCCCTTTGCCGCGTGGATAACGTACTGCACAAGGAGAGGTTTGTTGGAAAGCAGTAAACAACATCTGCCTACACTCATCCTCATGCGCTGGCGCCATGACAATCATATTCGGGATACAGCGTAAATAAGAAAGATCGTAGTTCCCTGAGTGTGTGGGCCCATCAGCTCCCACTAAGCCTGCACGATCAATCGCAAATACCACTGGCAAGTTCTGAATGGCTATATCATGAATCAATTGATCGTAAGCACGCTGCAAAAAGGTCGAATAAATAGCGACTACAGGCTTTAAACCTTCACAGGCTAAACCAGCCGCCAAAGTCAAAGCATGCTGTTCTGCAATGCCCACATCAAAATAACGCTCTGGATACTGTTCAGCAAACTTCACTAAGCCAGAACCTTCGCGCATCGCTGGCGTAATACCCACTAAGCGATTATCTAGCGCTGCCATATCACAAAGCCAAGTACTAAAGACTTCGGTATAGGTTGGCGTTGAAGCTTTCTTGCCTGAAACGAGACCTGTTTTTAAATTGAAAGGTGTCACCCCGTGATAAGTACAAGGATCATCTTCCGCTGGCTCGTAGCCTTTCCCTTTTTGCGTGATGACATGCAATAAGCGTGGGCCTTTAATCTGCCGGAGATTGCGCATTACATTGACCATTTCGCTGACATCATGCCCATCAATAGGGCCATAATACTGAAAACCCATTTCCTCAAATAAAGTGCCGGGCAAGACCATACCTTTCATATGCTCTTCAGTCAGTTTAGCGAGCTTTGAGAGTGACTTACTGCTCGATAAAACCTTTTTGCCATTTTCCCGCATGCTCGAATACATCGGCCCTGACAGGAGACGTGTCAGATATTTACGTAAAGCACCGACATTCGGTGAAATCGACATCTCATTGTCATTTAAGACAACAAGTAAATCAGCATCTAAATCACCCGCATGATTGAGTGCTTCATAAGCCATACCCGCTGTCATCGCACCATCGCCAATCACCGCAATGGCTTGCCAATCTTCACCCTTGTGTTTAGCAGCCAGCGCCATCCCTAAAGCAGCAGCAATGGAAGTACTAGAGTGTCCCACCCCAAAGGTATCGTAAGCACTTTCACTGCGCTTAGGAAAACCAGCTAAGCCATGCTCTTGGCGAATGCTGTGCATGAGATCGCGCCGTCCGGTAAGGATTTTATGTGCATAAGCTTGATGCCCTACATCCCACACTAGGCGATCTTCTGGCGTATTGAATACATAATGCAGAGCGACTGTAAGCTCCACAGTGCCTAAATTAGAAGAAAAATGTCCACCGCCTGTAGAAACACTCGTTAGCAGGAAATTACGAATTTCTTTACACAGATCGGGCAAAGCATCAGGGTCTAAACGGCGTAAGTCAGCCGGAGACTGGATAGATTCAAGCATGCGCGACCTCACTCAATACTAATAATTCTACTGGCAGTAGGACTCAGCTTAGTTCTTACCGAACACGCTTCACGGTAAATTCAGCTATTTCCAATAATAAGGGCGCATTCAACCCTTCTAAAGCAGCTACTGCTTCTAAATATAATTCGTTCAATTTGCGCTTCGCAGCACTCATCCCAATAATAGAAGGATAAGTAGGCTTACCAGCAGCTGCATCAGCGCCACGTGTTTTACCTAAAGTTTGAGTATCGCTTTCTATATCCAGAATGTCATCTTGAACTTGAAAGGCTAAGCCCAAACACTTGGCATAATGATCCAGCTGATTTAACTGTTTTTCAGGCAGTGCAGGCGCAGTATAGGCCGCTAACAGAACACTACTACGAATTAAAGCACCCGTTTTATGGATATGCATTTGCTCTAACTCAAGCTCTGTGAGTTCTTTACCCACTGCAGCCAAATCAATCGCTTGCCCACCGACCATGCCACGCGAGCCAGCTGCAATACTCAACTGTTGGAGCATACGTAGACGCTGATCTGCACTTATACTTTCATGAGCTTGGGCAATTAACTGGAAGGCCAAAGCTTGTAAAGCATCACCTGCTAGAATAGCCGTTGCCTCATCAAAGGCACAATGACAGGTAGGCTTACCGCGTCGCAAAACATCATCATCCATTGCTGGCAGATCGTCATGAATCAAAGAATAGACATGAATAAGCTCAATAGCCGCCGCTGGCGTGTCAAGAACATCTGGTGCTATGCCTAACGCCTCACCGGTCGCGTAGACCAATAAAGGGCGGATGCGTTTGCCACCATTTAATACTGAATAACGCATGGCCTCATGTAAGCGCATTGGCAGTACTTCAGTTGAAGGCAAATTTCGATCCAAGACCGTTTCAATCCGTGCTTGATAGTCTTGTAAAGCAAGACTCACAGCCCTCACTTGGTTTTGTCCTCTTTGAAATCTGTCTGGCTACCATCAGCGGCTAATAGCCTTACACGTTGCTCGGCCACGGTTAAAGCCTCTTGGCATTGCCGGGTTAGTTGCACACCACGCTCAAATTCTTGGAGGGATTCTTCTAAGGACAATTCGCCACTTTCCATTTTTTGGACAAGGGCTTCTAATTCTTGGAGGGATGTCTCGAAATCTGGCTTAGTCGTTTCTTTTTTTGCCATAAATCACACTGCATTGCCTTATTCAGTTTTTTGTTCAGGGCGAATCGCATTATAAGCCGTTAATTGTTCAGCGCTGGCCTTTTTTTGGTAGCGATCCTTAAATTCGGCATAAGGCATACCATAGATGATTTCGCGGGCTTGCTCATAATCAAGTTCAGTGCCGCGCTCATTAGCTGCTCCTGCATACCATTTCGACATACAGTTACGGCAAAAACCAGCCATATTCATTAAATCAATATTTTGCACATCCGTGCGTTTTTGAAAATGCTCGACTAACTTACGCCATGCAGCTGCTTCTACTTCTAAGCGTGTTTGTTCATCCATAATCGCGTCCCTCTCTCTAAAACGCGCATAATTTTAAGCGGAAAATCACATCTTCCGGTAACTGCTTCCCACGTTCTGACAACATATCGACCTCTACAAAGCGTAGAGAAAAACGCTGCTTCCCTGAGCTAATTTCAGGGTAAATATTTTTGTTAGCAGGAAGTTCTAATTGCAATAATTGATAAGCCTTGGTTAAACCCAGAGACATTTGAAAAAATCCGTCGCGTGCTGTGTATTCTTCACCATCACAGTAATTACGCATCAGATTTAACATATAAGAAATCGCATCTGCGGTGGTCACAAAGGGCTGCCCCCAAGCGACTAAATCCGCCACACGTACTTCGGCTTCTTGTTCTTGCCATTGGTTTAAAAGCGGAATATCAACGCCATTAATCCCACCTGGCAAAGAAGTACGTTGTCTTAAACTACTAAAGAAAATATGAGAACGTAAATGTTGACCTAAAGCACCGCGTAAATGATAAAGCTCATTCGCATGATTCGTTAAAGCTTCTAAAGTCGCATCTTGTTGATCTTGAACGTCGAAATCACGTCGTACTGATTGAGCAACCCGATCTAATTCTTTAATAACATCACTTTTAATATCGACACGTGCGACTAGATTATAAAGATCCAGCAAAATATCTAAAGCTGCTAAGGTATCTGCTTGGTTCGCTTGTGCTAAGTGGTAGCGGAAGCGCTTAACCAAAAACTCAAGCCGCAGGAAAAGCCTGATCTTTTCATTTAGCGGTTGTTCGTAAATGGTCATAGGCACAACTCAATAAGATTAACGTTAAATACTAAAATAAACTTACCTAAACGGCAAATTAACAACTGGAGAGACCGAGAAATTTCTTATGGAGTTGGTTGACTTGGAGTTCCAGCACTTCTTTAGTGGAAGTATTATCTAATATATCATTTGCAGCTTGCAGTCTTAACTCACGCGATGCCTGTACTTGCATAATTTGCTGAGTTTGGCCGTCCGCTGTCTTGTCACGAGCCCGCACCCGTTCTAGTTGCTGGTTAGGTAGGCAATCCACAACAACAATCCGATCAAACAGACTTTGGTAACCTTGCTCAACCAGTAAAGGCACATCGACAATCACATAAGCTGCACCCGATTCAAACGCAGATTGCATCGCCTGTCCAATGCGCGCATGAATAATAGGATGCAGGATGCCTTCCAATTGAGCACGTGCACTAGGATCGTGAAATACTTTTGCTCGCATCCAAGCCCGATCAAGCTCACCCTCTAGGGTTAAGGCTTCTGCCCCAAAAACAGCCGCAACTTGGGCTAAAGCGGGTTCACCTTTTTGTACGACTGCACGAGCCAATTGATCAGCATCAACAATAGGTACACCTAAAGACCTAAAAATAGCAACTGCACTACTTTTGCCACAACCAATACCGCCGGTTAGGCCTACTTTAAGCATACAAACCTCAATACGAAAAGGCCGGTTTGTTTCCAAACCGGCCTTCAGAACTATTCGCCAAACACGCTAAATTAGGCTGCAGCCGGTGCTTGCAGCGCGCGAATGTGGGCATTCAAGCGACTTTTAAAACGAGCAGCTTTATTCTTGTGAATAATGCCTTTATCTGCTGTTGAATCAATCACTGGTACTGCAGCTTGATAAGCTGCTAGAGCAGCTTCACGATCACCTGCAGCAATTGCATTCAGAACGCCCTTAACAGAAGTGCGCATGCGTGAACGCAGGTGTTTATTATGCATACGGCGCTTTTCATCCTGACGAACGCGCTTTTTCGCTGACTTTATATTAGGCAAGGGTCTTCTCCGCAAAACCGATCTAAAACTAAGCCGCGTATTATGCAGATAATTCAAGAGCGCTTCAAGAATTAATCTAGTTCCTAGCAAAAAAAGAGCTAAATGGTCAGCTGCCTAAGGCTATTCTTCGTCAGAACGCTGAATTTGACTTAAAATCCCGTCCAGCTCATCGAGCGTATTATACTCAATGACCATCTTGCCACGACCACGCTTGTTATAGCGGATCTCAACACGCGCCCCTAACTGCTCGGTGAGTTGTCGTTCTAAGCGCTGTACATCAGCAGATACAGATGTATCTTTACGTGGAGGAACCCCCTCCAACAGATTTTTAACCAAACGCTCAGTTTCGCGTACGGATAGCTGACGTTGTACCACTTTCTGCGCTATTTTTATTTGCAATTCTTCTTGGCTCAGGCTTAGTAAAGCACGCGCATGTCCCATTTCGAGTAAGCGTTGTTCTAAGAGCTGCTTAACCTCTGAACTCAATTCCAATAAACGCAGCAAATTAGTCACTGCCGCTCGCGAACGCCCGACTGCTTCAGCAGTCTGCTGATGGGTCAAACCGAATTCATCAATTAAACGGCGTAAAGCTAAAGCTTCTTCTAGTGAATTAAGATCTTCACGTTGAATATTTTCGATCAGAGACATAGCAGCAGCAGCCTGATCAGGAATTTCGCGGATGACGGCTGGAATAACTTTCAAACCTGCTAATTGAGCAGCGCGCCAGCGGCGCTCACCTGCAATCAACTCATATCCACCTAGGCTCAAACGCCTCACCACGACGGGTTGTACTAAGCCTTGTGCCTTAATCGAATCAGCCAACTCTTGTAAGGCCTGTGCATCCATTTGGCTACGTGGCTGATAAGTACCAGGTTGAATTTGTTCGACGGGTAGCTTTTGCAAAACTACTTCATCTTCAGGCGGGCTAGATTTACGTGCAGAACTTAATAGCACATCTAAACCGCGCCCTAAGCCTGGTTTTTTTACCATGACGGAGCCTCTTGTGGTAACCCTGCCCCATTACGCCGCAACATTTCAGCCGCAAGCGCTAAGTAGGCTAAAGCACCGCGTGAATTCTTATCGTATTCTAAGACGGGTAAACCATGACTAGGTGCCTCGGCTAAACGCACATTACGCGGAATAGATGTATTGTAGACTTTATCTTTAAAATGATTTTGCAATTGATCTGATACATCACGAGCTAAATTGCTGCGTGGATCAAACATAGTACGCACCAAGCCCATCATTTTTAGTTCGGGGTTCGCTGTACTTTTAATTTCATCAATCGTATTTACTAAAGCGCTCAAACCCTCTAAAGCGAAATACTCACATTGCATAGGAATCAGGACACTATCTGCTGCAACCAAAGCATTGACTGTCAGCATATTGAGTGAGGGTGGACAGTCAATGAAAATGAAATCAAATTGCTCACGTAAAGCTTCGATTACCTCGCGTAAGCGATACTCGCGCCGATCTTTTTGCATTAACTCCACTTCGGCTACGGTCAAATCAGGCGTACCTGGGAGCATCGAGAGCTTTAACTCAGGGATGAACTTGAGAATTTCCTGAGCATGCGCTTTGCCAAGCAGCACATCATTGAGCGATACTAATTGATTATGCTTCTCTAAGCCCATACCCGTCGTCGCATTGCCTTGCGGGTCCATATCAATTAGTAGGACTTTGCGCTGCATAGCGGCCAAAGAAGCGGCTAAATTCACACTCGTCGTGGTTTTACCAACTCCACCTTTTTGGTTGGCAACTGCAATTACCTTACTCATGCTTATCTCGGTCAAACACTGCTTAGGCAGTACGGGTAAGTTCTAATAAATGACGCTCAGCCTCTAAGCCGGGGACGCTTAAAGAGTGGCTACGAGCTAGCTTCCAGCCTACAGGCAACTCTGCAATTTCACTCTCAGGGTAACGTCCTTTCATAGCATAGAGACTGCCTTGAGTAGCTAAATGCATGCCACTGACTGTAACAAAATCAGCTAAAGAGGCAAAAGCGCGACTAATGATAGCAGTAAACCGCTGTACTGGCTGCCAGTGCTCAACCCGCGCTTGTACGACTTTCAGATTGCTTAAACCCAGTTCTAAAGCAGCCTGCTGCATAAAGCGGGTTTTTTTACCATTGGTATCTAATAAAGTAAATTCTTGCTGGGGACGCAAAATCGCTAAAGGAATACCCGGCAAGCCTGCTCCACTCCCTACATCCAGACAAGCATCCGCCTGAATAAAAGGTACTACAGCCAAGCTATCCCATAAATGCAGGGTCAACATTTGTGCAGGATCACGCACAGCAGTTAGGTTATAAACCTTATTCCAACGCTGCAACAGCTCTAAATAAAGCTGCAACTGCTGATCCTGCCCAGTGCTTAGGTCTAAACCTAATTCAGCAGGTACACCCGGCCACTGCATGGTCATTAAGCAGACTCACGCATAGAGGCTAAGGACTGCTTTTTCAAATGCACTAGCAACAGCGAAATCGCAGCAGGTGTCACACCCGGAATACGTGAAGCCTGTCCCATACTTGCAGGCCTTTGAGCGAGGAGCTTTTGACGCACTTCATTTGATAAACCACTGACTTTGTTATAGTCAAAATCCGGCGGTAAACGTGTTTCTTCATGCCGACGCTGCTTATCAATTTCATCCTGCTGACGCTCAATGTAGCCGGCGTATTTACACTGAATTTCCACTTGCTCGGCCACGGCTGGATCAGTGACCTCCGAACCTACAGCAGCTAAACTGGTCAGATTTGCATAGCTCACATTTGGTCGGCGCAATAGATCATATAGTTTATAATCACGCGCTAGAGCATCTCCGAAGACGCGTTCAGTCTCTTCTGTGCTTAAGCTACTAGGATGTAAAACAGTAGTACGTAAGCGTTGCTGTTCGCGCTCAATCGCCTCGCGCTTGGTACAAAACGCGGACCAGCGCTCATCATTAACTAGACCTAATTCTCGCCCTATTTCAGTTAGGCGCAAATCAGCATTGTCTTCACGTAAGAGTAAACGATGCTCAGCACGACTGGTAAACATACGATAAGGTTCTTTAGTACCGAGCGTAATCAAATCATCAACTAATACACCTAAATAAGCTTGATCACGCAGCGGATACCAAGCCTCACGCTCCTGCACATACAGCCCAGCATTTAAACCTGCTAATAAGCCTTGTGCAGCTGCTTCTTCATAACCAGTCGTACCATTAATTTGCCCGGCAAAAAATAAGCCTTGGATGGCTTTGGTCTCTAAGCTGGGTTTTAAATCACGGGGATCGAAGAAATCATATTCAATCGCATAGCCGGGACGCACAATATGCGCATTCTCCATCCCTTCCATCGAGCGTACTAAAGCATATTGCACATCGAAGGGCAGGCTGGTAGAGATTCCATTGGGGTAAATTTCGTGCGTATCTAAGCCTTCTGGCTCGAGAAAAATTTGATGGCGATCCTTATCTGCAAAACGTACTACTTTATCTTCAATCGATGGGCAATAACGTGGCCCAATCCCCTCGATAACCCCCGTATACATAGGTGAACGATCTAGACCACCGCGAATAATGTCGTGGGTACGTGTATTGGTGTAGGTTATATGGCAAGGAATCTGTGTTGGATGCTCTTCAGCTTTCCCTAAAAATGAGAAGACTGGCGTTGGCGTATCACCAGGTTGTGCTTGTAGTTTAGTAAAATCAATAGTACGCGCGTCAATGCGGGGTGGTGTGCCAGTTTTTAAGCGATCTACCCGGAAGGGTAATTCCCGCAGCCTTTGCGCTAAGGCTATGGAAGGTGGATCACCTGCACGCCCGCCAGAATGATTTTCTAAACCAATATGGATCTTGCCACCTAAAAAGGTGCCTGTAGTCAAAACCACGGCGCGAGCGCTAAAACTCACCCCCATTTGGGTGGTAACGCCAGCAACCCGCTCTCCTTCAAGGATTAAATCATCCGCTGCTTGTTGGAAGATTTGCAGATTAGGCTGATTTTCAACCATAGTCCGAATCGCTGCCTTATAGCGCACACGATCGGCTTGAGCGCGTGTAGCCCGCACAGCGGGGCCTTTGCTGGAATTCAAAATGCGAAATTGGATACCGCCGCGATCCGCCGCATGCGCCATAGCACCACCTAGGGCGTCTACTTCTTTAACTAAATGTCCTTTGCCAATTCCGCCAATCGCTGGATTACAGCTCATCTGCCCAATCGTTTCGATATTATGAGTGAGTAACAGCGTACGTTGCCCCATGCGTGCCGCTGCTAAGGCTGCTTCTGTACCTGCATGACCGCCACCGATTACAATGACATCAAAAGTTTGGGGATACCGCATGACTACTCCACACTAAGCTCTTAAGCCTGACAAGTTTGGCAAGCTGTTTCTGCTTCAACAGCAGCAGCTCGTTCAGGTTGGATACCTAAACGTGCAAACAGTTGCATATCATGATTCTCGTCAGGATTATCTGTTGTCAACAAACGATCGCCATAAAACATAGAATTTGCCCCAGCAAAGAAGCACCATGCTTGCGTTTCGTCACTCATTTCAGTGCGCCCTGCTGACAAACGCACATAGGACTTGGGCATTAAAACTCTGGCTACTGCAATCGTCCGAATAAAATCCAAAGGATCTAATTTGTCATTTGCGGCTAAAGGCGTGCCTTCGATACGCACTAAATCATTGATGGGCACTGACTCAGGGTGTTGCTTCATATTGGCTAATTGTTGCAACAAGCGTGCACGATCACGCTCCGATTCGCCCATTCCTAAAATGCCGCCGCTACAGACATTGATACCGGCATTACGCACAGACTCAAGGGTATCTAAGCGATCTTGGTAAGTACGTGTAGTAATCACTTGCCCATAGAACTCAGGCGAAGTATCCAAATTATGATTGTAATAATCCAAGCCTGCATACTTTAAGCGTTGAGCCTGGCGATCAGTCAACATCCCCAAAGTTACACATGTTTCCATGCCTAAGCCTTTGACGGAGCTAACCATTTCGATCACGCGCTCTAAATTCTTATCCGTAGGATTACGCCAAGCAGCACCCATGCAAAAGCGGGTAGCACCATTGGCTTGCGCGGTCTTAGCTGCTGCAATTACTTCATTCAGTGGCATGAGACGCTCAGTCTGTAAATCCGTATCGTAGCGCGCACTTTGCGAGCAGTAGCTGCAATCTTCAGGACAAGCACCAGTTTTGATGCTCAACAACGTACTGATCTGTACTTGATTGACTGTAAAATTTTGTCGATGAATTTGATGGGCTTTAAACATCAAATCATTGAAAGGCAAGGCAAATAACGCTTGAATTTCCTCAAGTTTCCAGTCATGGCGTAATTCAGTCACACTCAAACCTCACTTCTCAATTTTAACATCCTGCCATACTTCTTTATTGATCTTCATAATTTGGATCACTGCTAAAGGAATAATGACAGCAGCACAAACGACCCATAGATGCACCCAGTACTTCACAAAAAAGTCACCCGGTGCAAAGGTTAACACGGGTACTAACAGCCCCGCCAAACCATAATAGTGATAAGCCGCAATTTGGGTGTAATAACCGACTCTTGGATTAGGGTGATGCCGGAGCATGGCATACACAAACATGGACGCACCAAACCAAAGGATAAAGATCGGAAAGGGAATGAGTACCGCTAAAATATTCCCAAGATAGAAAATTCGCGCCGTTTTGCGGGAGCTTTCAGCAGTGATTACTTCGGCATTTGTACTCATGATTCACAGTATCCTTTATTAGAAAGCGCTTAAGTCTAGTTTGCTTGATCCAACTGTCAATGATACAGAACAAATGACATGCAAGAAAAAAGCCGGCTATTACACCGGCTTTTTATTCTTATTGACTGAGCCTAGCGCTTATTCAGCAGCTTGAGCTTCGCCAGCACCATCGACTAAGGAAACATAAGCCATTGGTGCATTGTCACCAGCGCGGAAACCGCACTTAATGATACGCAAATAGCCACCTGGGCGTTGCTTATAGCGTGGGCCTAATTCAGTGAATAACTTAGCAACCACTGTCTCATCACGTAAACGTGCGAAAGCAATCCGACGGTTATGCACAGAGTCTTCTTTAGAACGAGTGATTAAAGGCTCAGCCACACGACGTAATTCTTTCGCTTTAGGCAGAGTGGTTTTAATCGCTTCGTAGCGCAATAATGAGTTGGTCAGGCTCTGTAACAGTGCTTTGCGATGGCTGCTGTTACGGCTTAATTGACGACCGGTTTTACGATGACGCATCTTAAAATCCTTCAGGCGCTAGGCTAACCTTGCGGTTAACCTACTTTACTATCTTTGTGATCGAGACCAGCAGGCGGCCAATTATCCAGCTTAGTTCCCAGAGTCAAACCATGTGAAGCCAATACATCTTTAATTTCTGTTAAAGATTTTTTACCTAAGTTTGGCGTCTTTAAAAGTTCAGTTTCTGTGCGCTGTACCAAATCACCGATATAGAATAAATTCTCGGCTTTCAGACAGTTAGCAGAACGAACTGTTAACTCAAGGTCATCCACTGGACGCAACAAGACTGGATCAACTTCAGGTTGATTGTCGATGTGGCGGATAGGCTCTTCAATATGCAGATCAAAGAAGACGGCTAATTGCTGCTGCAGAATCTGCGCAGCCATACTCAATGCATTTTCTGCATCGATAGAACCATCGGTTTCAATCTCAACAATGAGCTTGTCCATATCAGTGCGTTGCTCAACCCGCGCACTGTCTACATTGTAGGCAACACGTAGAATGGGACTGTAGCTTGCATCTAATACCAAGGTACCTAAAGGTAACTCTGGAGAATCAGGGCCACGACGAACTGAAGCAGGCTGATAACCACGACCACTAGTGATCGTTAAGTTCATTTCCAACTCGACATCGTCTTTAGTAATGTGTGCAATCACGTACTTAGGATCAATGATTTCGACATCATGATCTAATTCAATGTCTGCAGCTGTTACTGGACCTTTGCCTTTTTTCTTCAGGGTTAAAGTTGCCTCATCACGTGAATTCAAGCGTACCGCTAACTTTTTGAGATTGAGCAGGATTTCAACTACATCTTCCTGCACACCTTCAATCGTTGTGTACTCATGAACAACACCGGCAATTTGTACTTCCGTAATTGCACTGCCCGGAATTGAGGACAGCAGAATACGACGCAGGGCATTGCCCAGCGTGTGTCCAAAACCGCGCTCCAGTGGTTCTAGAGTGATACGGGATGTGTTTAGCCCCAACTCCTGAACCTGGACATTACGTGGTTTCAGTAAATCAATCGTTTTTGAGGTCATGCTAGTCCCTGTAATCGTTGACGAGTCGGTTGAAAATTACTTAGAGTACAATTCAACAATCAATGACTCATTAATTTC
>SSFA01000006.1 GCA_008015155.1 Thiothrix sp. | reverse complement strand
CACTAAACCGTAACTCCTCGATACCCGTCCAGTTTGCTTGGCATCCATAGAGACATGGAACCACCTGATCCCATCTCGAACTCAGAAGTGAAACGTGTCATCGCCGATGGTAGTGTGGGGCCTCCCCATGTGAGAGTAGGTCAATGCCAAGCGCCCCCTTCAAGCCTCATCTTTGGGATGAGGCTTTTTTATTTTATGGCTTTTAAAATAGCTTATTCATTTCCACTTATCAGATAAATGCCTAGCGGCGGTGAATAAACTTGTTCCCCAAGCATTTTTTAGTCATAATCCGTTCCTCTTCGCAATGGTAGCCTGTATTGGTTCTCTCGCGACGATAGATTGTGAACCCCGTCAGGTCCGGAAGGAAGCAGCGGTAGCAGTTGATTCGGGCGCCGGGATGTGGCTGGTACAGGTTGCCTCCACTCTAATAGACTAGAAAACTCCATGAGCTATCAAGTACTAGCGCGAAAATGGCGGCCACAGAACTTCCAACAGATGGTCGGTCAAACTCACGTCTTACGTGCTCTGCTTACTGCACTTGAAGCCAATCGTCTACATCACGCTTATTTATTTACGGGTACTCGCGGAGTTGGCAAAACGACTATCGCCCGTATTTTTGCCAAATGTCTAAATTGCCAAGTTGGAGTTAGTGCTACTCCTTGTGGTGTCTGCAATAGCTGTATTGAAATCGCTGAAGGACGTCATGTTGATTTATTAGAAGTGGATGCGGCCTCTCGGACTAAAGTCGAAGACACCCGCGATCTTTTAGACAATGTGCAATATGCGCCTACCCGCGGCCGTTACAAAATCTATTTGATTGACGAAGTGCATATGCTTTCAGGGCATAGCTTTAATGCTTTGTTAAAAACGCTTGAAGAGCCACCCCCGCATGTTAAATTTTTATTAGCCACAACAGACCCTCAAAAGTTGCCAGTCACTGTGTTGTCACGCTGCTTGCAGTTTAATCTCAAGCGCATGCCTTTAGAGATGATCAGTGCCCATCTTGCTCATGTTTTGACAGAAGAACAAATTGCTTTTACCCCTTCATCACTAAAGATCTTAGCTAAAGCTGCTGATGGCTCTATGCGAGATGCCTTAAGTTTAACGGATCAAGCGATCGTTACCGGCGGCGGTCAGATCAGTGATGCTTCTGTGCAGGACATGCTAGGTCTACTACCTAGTGAGCATCTACATAAAGTATTAGAGGCACTAGCGCAGAATGATGCAGTTGCCTTATTAGCAGCTGTTGAACAAATGGCTCAAATCACTACTGATTTTAATACTGCAGCTGATAGTTTAATTGCCTTATTACATCAATTAGCTGTCGCTCAATTAGTACCACACTCTCTAGAGGAAGCAACAGAGCTACCCACAGAACTCTTTTCGCCAGCTGATTTACAGCTCTTTTACCAACTAGCTTTGTATGGTAAGCGTGATTTACCACTGAATCCTGATCCACGCACCGGCTTTGAAATGATGCTATTGCGCATGTTAGCCTTTCGTTTGGATGATGGAAAAACATCACCAGCAGCAAAAAAAAAACTAATTTATCCAGCACCTGAAGTACAGACACCCACTCAGCAGCCGGAAAACTCAGTAGTACAGGCAGCTAGATCGGTAGAAATATCTAAACCAACTCTCGAGTCCAAACCCAGCCTCGAGACACCTTCAGTCAGTTTAGTTGTACCATCGGTAAGTCCTAGCATAAAGTCAGAGCCTAAAGCTTCTGACAATGCCCCTTTGCCGAGGATGATTGAACCGATGCAATCAGAGCCGCCAGTTCTAAATAATGAGTGGCATAAGCTCTTGCCATGCTTGAATTTGAACGGTATGGCCCAACAATTAGCCGAACACTGTTTAATTAAACAAATCGAAGGTAAGCAAGTTCGCTTATGGTTGGATAGTAGTGCTAGTAATTTGCAAACTAGTCGTGCGGAAGAGCAAATTGCCGCTGCTTTAAGTACTGCTTTAGATCAAGAAGTTCAATTGAGTCTAGAATTAATAGCCGATTTGGCAGATACGCCTGAAAAACGACGGTTACGAATGGTACAGGAACGGCAGGCAGAAGCTGAGCAAGCAATTGAGCATGACCCTATTGTGATACAGTTAAAAGAGCGCTTTGGCGCTAGTATTGTGGCTGGCTCCATCCGGCCACATACGCCTGAGCAAAAATAGGGTAAAATACCATCCAATTAATGAAAGAAATGAGGATAAAATTATGATGAAAGGTGGCATTGGCAATTTGATGAAGCAAGCGCAAAAAATGCAGGAAAACATGCAACGCGCTCAACAAGAAATTGCTCAACTTGAAGTAACCGGTCAATCAGGTGGCGGCTTAGTTGCTGTAGTGATTACAGGTAGCCATGCTTGTAAACGCATTACGATTGATCCTTCCTTGTTGGCGGATGACAAAGATATGCTCGAAGACTTAATTACAGCAGCCTTTAATGATGCAGTACAACGCCTAGAAACAGCCACCCGTGAACGGATGGCGGATGCTACCGCTGGGATGCAATTGCCGGCAGGTTTCAAACTACCTTTCTAATTGGCTAATCGCCTAAGGTGCTGAATGTCAGAATCTTCATTGCTCAAAGAGTTGGTTGATGCCCTGCGGTGTTTACCCGGTGTGGGTTCGCGTACTGCGCAGCGCATGGCTTTCCATTTATTAGAGCATGATCGTCAGGGCGGTGAGCGCTTAGCGACGGTAATGTCAGCGGCTATGCAAAATATTCAGCATTGCCAACGTTGCCGAACTTTAACTGAACAAACTGTGTGCCGCCTTTGTAGCAATGCGACACGAGATAGCAGTTTGTTATGTGTGGTTGAACATCCTTCCGATGTGGTGGCGATTGAGCAAGCCACCGCTTATCGGGGGTATTATTTTGTCTTAGGTGGACGATTATCACCTCTAGATGGGGTGGGTCCTACAGATATTGGCTTGGATATTTTAGAGCAACGTATGGACGAGGGCAGTGTGCAGGAATTGATTCTAGCGACTAATCCTACGGTAGAAGGTGAAGTGACTGCGCATTATATTAGTGAGCTAGCAGCTAAACGCCAGATTGCCACGAGTCGTATTGCTCACGGAGTACCAATGGGCAGCGAGTTGGAATATGTAGACAGTGGTACCTTGTCACACGCTTTTGAAGGACGGAGAAAATACTAATGACTGCTTGTTTGTTTTGTCGGATTCGTGATGGTGAAGTTCCTTCGAAAAAAGTCTATGAAGATGAACACGTCATTGCCTTCCATGATCTGTACCCTAAGGCCCCGCTACATGTATTAATCGTCCCACGTAAACATATCGCTACCATCAATGAGTTGGAAGACGGTGATGCCGAATTGGTGGGGCGTTTGTTTTTAGCGGCGAAACAAATTGCGGCTGATGCAGGTTATGGTGATGGTTATCGCGTTCTGATGAACTGTGGTGAAAAAGGTGGGCAAGTGATTTTCCATATGCATCTGCATCTAATGGCTGGCTTCCACGATAGCTCACGTGATCACGCCTAGGCCAAGCTGTTAGTTTATTAAGCTTATCCTAGTCGATATAATCAGCTCCAAATAATCAAGGGGCTGTTATGAAGTGTTGGACTAGGGGGCTAGTCATGATGCTGCTAGGTGTTAACTTAGTGGCTTGTGATAATCAAACAAAAATCATTCAATTACCCACTACTACTGATAAACATCAAGGCTCAGCGCAACTAGTACAAACCGCTGTTACTAGTCAGCCCTTACCAGCGCTGCACACTTACCAACAAAGTATTGCAGCTGCCTTAGAAGCAAATCCACCTGTACTTTTATTGACGGATGAGGAGCTAAGCGATGCCACCAAACAGCAAGCTCAACAGCTAGCCATTAACGATCCAGAAGTTCAAAGGTATTTACGCGATCCTCAAGGTGTCGCTTTACGCAATGAAGTGATGTCAGTCCGGCAGGCTTTACCTGCTGATTTTAACGGCAATACAGATGGTTGCACGCAAGGCTCATGTTATCGGGTCGAGATTTATAGTCATTTCGACAATAGCTCAACGGTGGTTTTCGTAGAGCCACAACAGCAAAAAGTACGAGCCATCAGCCGCCAACACTATGCACAACCGGATTTACCACCACGCCTAGTTGCTTTAGCTAAAGCTATTGCCGATGAGGCACCCGAAGTCAAAGCGGTACTAGCTGAGCAAGCCGGTAAAATACAGGCTGGTAAAGCTGAATTTAAAACCGCCTTAAATGATTCACTCTGC
Organism: Thiothrix sp.; assembly: GCA_008015155.1. GTDB lineage: Bacteria > Pseudomonadota > Gammaproteobacteria > Thiotrichales > Thiotrichaceae > Thiolinea. The sequence continues at coordinate 33,165 of SSFA01000006.1, read as the reverse complement.
GAACGCTCCCATCATCTATGTGTGGCTCCTACTTATGTATTTGAGCAAGATGCCTTGTGGGCGATTGTTGATCTAACCGAGGGAAAACTGATTGGAACGCGCTGGACTGATTTGGGTATAAGTGGCCCATCTACCGTGGTGACTGAGCGCAGTTTGGAAAATGAAGCTACTTTTCATAAATACTGTGAGCAGGTCAATCAGCTCAAACAAGATGAGTGGAGCATGGATTATGTGCTGACAGGTTCAGATGGTTTGCAGCTCACAAATGTGCGCTATCAAGGTAAGCCAGTACTGAAAAATGTCAAATTATTAGATTGGCATGTCAGTTATTCCTCACGCGAAGGCTTTGGATATAGTGATGCGATTGGTTGTCCGATGTTTAGTTCGGCAGTGGTGATCGCTTATGATGGCCCTAAAACCGAGCCTATTGTGCAAGCTGATGAAGTAGTCGGGTTTGCAGTAGTGCAAGATTTTCGCCAGCCGCCTTGGCCAACACCCTGTAATTATCGTTATGTACAGCGCTTTGAGTTTTACAAAGATGGGCGCTTCCGTGTGGCTCAAGCAGATTTTGGGCGTGGCTGTGGCACGGATGGTACTTATCGGCCTGTCGTGCGTATAGATTTGGATGCCAGCCAAGAAGGCTTAGATAGTGCAGCGGAGTGGAAGAATAATCAGTGGGCGGTTATTCAAAACGAGCAATGGCGTTTACAAGATCAAGTTGAACTCACTCCGGAGGGTTATCAATATCGTTTTACTAATCCACAAGGGGAGGGTTATTACCTTGAGCCAGGACGGGGACAATTTGCAGATGGTGGGCGGGGTGATCATGCTTATAGCTACCTGAGTGTGCGTAAACCAGCCGAAGGAGAGCAGGATACAATCACTTTGGGTTCTTGTTGTAATACGGATTATAAGCAAGGCCCTGAACAGTTTATCGAGCCAGCGGAAGCTTTAGCAAATCAGGATCTAGTGCTCTGGTATGTGCCGCAAATTAAAAATGAGGGTAATCCGGGGAGTGAGTATTGCTGGGCAGATACGCGTGTTAAAGAAGGTGTGCAAGCTATTCAAGTCTGGCCTTGTTGGTCGGGGCCGATGTTTGTGCCTGTGAAAGGGCAGTCATAATGCAGAAATTAGTCCTTAGCCTAAGTTGTTTATTACTCACTGCCTGCTCTAAGCCTGATATGGGTCGTTTTACGCCGGGTTTGGTTGATAACTGCCGAGCCATGCCAGCTTTTATTAAAAATACTGGCTTAGGAACTCAAGTGGCCATTGATACCCAGCAACAGGGGTATGTGGGAGTGCGCTTAGTACAAGCACAAACAGGTCAGACTTGGCAGCATCCAACTTGGGATGATGCAGGGCATGTGGGTGCTAACACCCGGGATCGACAAGGAAATATTTATCTTGTACCTACACCCGAAGTAAGCTTGGCGGAGAACCCACCTGCTTTACAAAACCGTATTTACCGCATTGATAGCCAAACAGGTGAAATGCAAACTTGGCTGGAATTACCAGCTGTAGCTCAGCCCTCGCCGGCTAATCCGTTTGGTGCTATGGGCTTATTTTATGACTGTGATACGCATAGCCTCTATGCAAGTTCTCTAGCAGGTTCTACACCACAGCAAGCTCAAGGACGTTTATATCAAATTGATGTTGCTAGCAAACAAGTGGTAGATCAGCTTGAACAGGTCGATGCCATTGGAGTAGGGGTATTTAATGGCGTGCCTCACAAGCGATTCTATTTTGGTTCAGCACGTTCTTCAGATGTGTACTCCGTGCCCTTAGATGCTCAAGGCCATTTTATCAATCAACCACGTCACGAATTTGCGCTAGCTGCTTTACCTAACGGTAACACGACTAGTGTAAGGCGCTTTATGTTTACGAAAGCAGGCAGTTCTTATGCTTTACAAGTCAAAGAGCTTGAGTTTAGTTTTCGCTTATTGGCCGAGAATAATTTAAAGCGTCGTGCGTATAATTTCAGTTATCAAGCAGATAAAGATACTTGGCAATTCCTCTCTAGCCGTTTAGAAACGACAACGAGTAGATGATAGCGGTAAAATTTGGAGTAAATTTATCAGCAAAGTTAATATGATATTAATTATGTATAGATAGAATTGACTTATTATAAACTTAAGGCTGCTGTATCTTGACACATCATCTGGTGGAGTGTGCTGCTAGCTCGCTACAGGTGAGCGTGGCTCACTAAGGGTTTGCCCGCCAAATAATCACTGAGCTTGCTTTTATCAAGAGCTATTGAGGCTCTCAAAGAAGCGGCTTGCGCTTAGGGCTAAATACTTTGAACTGAGTTCTGCTTGGCCTGTTTTATTCATAATAATTATAAAGTTCAGGATGCCTTTTATGTTCATAGCTTCTAGAGGAAAACAGTTATCTGCTTTAATAGGGAGCTGTGCTATCGGGCTATTGCCTAGTCTTGGCTATGCAGCCTGCAATCTAGCCGATGTTGGCGGTACAGCTTATCTAGAGTTACCCATACGTGCTTTTAGTAATGGGGAGGAAGCAAATGCCTATGGTAGCCGCCAAGCCGATAATGAAAAAGGTATCGCCGGGCTGACCGTCAAAGTGACTGATAATTCAGGAACTATCCAAACGGCCATCACTGATGATAATGGGCAATGGTCTGTTAATTCACCTAGTTTCCCAGTACGCGTTGAATATCAACCGAGTACGGGTTTGTACAGTGGTCCTGTAGGAGCTGCGTCTAAGTCCTCTGTGCAGTTTCTAAGTAGTCCCAGTTGTACAGCTGATTTAGGTTTACAATATCCAGAAGATTATTCACAAATTTTACCACCCCTGTTATTGCCTAGTTATGTATCAGGTGCTGGTGATACCTATAACGACCCTGCGCTCAGTACCTATCCGTATAATGCCAATGCTTCTTATCAAGGTACTTCTATTGCCAGTTTAAGCGAAGTCGGTAGCTTGTGGGGGATGGCTTGGCAGCCTAATAAAAAACGCATCTTTGGGGCAACAGTCTTAAAGCGTCATGTTGGCATTCGCGATGGCTTGGGCTATGTGTATGTCTTTGATCAGCAGTCGCAACCAGGCTCTTTAGTCGCTCAGTTTGATTTGCAAGGTAAACTACCCGCGAATGGCGGTGCTGCCATTGATTTAGGCTCAGTGTGTCGTGATAGTACCTGTGCTGCAACAGCAGGATATACAGGCATTGCTAGTGATTATGTGTTGCCAGAGGATCGTAGTACTGCAAGTATTGATCTAGATGCTTTCTTTAAAGTAGGCCGAGTAGGGTTTGGTGATACCGATATCCAGCCCAACAGCAATACCTTGTGGTTAGTAAATACACAGCAAAAAGCTTTGATTAGTGTGGATGTAAGTAATCCGGATCCGACAAAGCTGCCTGGAATCGTGAATCAATACGTACTAGACAATTTAGCTGGTCTGCCTAGTTGCGTGGGGGGCGAGTTACGGCCTTGGGGTTTAGGCTTCAATCGGTCTATGGGCTATCTAGGCTTAAGTTGTGATGCAATCACCAGCCAAGATCCTAATGATTTACGCGCCTATGTGATGCAGTTCGATCCTGCGAATATGGCTGCAGGTTTAAGCAAAGTTTATGATTTTCCGCTCAAGTACACTCGCGACCCAGGGTTTAATCGCCCCTTTAATCCTTGGCTGACACCAAGTCAATTGCCACAGCTAGCGAATATCTACAATCAAGAAAATTCGGTTGTCTATCCGCAGGGTCTACTCTCTGATATCGAATTTGATGAGCAAGGCAATATCTATGTGGAAGTGATGGACTTGTTTGGTGCTCAACATGGACGCCAACAATTGCCACCTCTTTCCCAAGCGACTAGCCCACATTTTGATGGAATAGCAGAAGGTGATCTCTTAAAGATTTGTAAAACCAGTACTGGTTACAGTATTGAGGGCAGTGCCGAATGCCCTGCAAGTGCGTTGGTAGCGCAATATGTAGGGCCGGGGGGCAATGGAGAATTCTTTAATGATCGTTCGGTCGATGCTAATCCAGAAAGTGCTTTAGGTGGTTTAGCTTTATTAAAAGGTTCGCGTGAATTGATTAGTGTGGTGGTTGATCCGCACGATCCAGCTGCGCCAATGGCAGATCCTCAATATATCTATACCCAAGGTTTTACAGTCTTTAGCTTAGAGAGTGGTGGGGTTATTCGTTGGCATACTACAGCTACTAATCAACCGGGGCTTTTCGGCAAAAGTGCGGGTGTAGGTGATTTGGAACTGCTGACTGATCCTGCACCTATTGAATTAGGTAACCGGGTCTGGATCGACACTGACGCTGATGGTATTCAAGACCCTGAAGAGGTTGGTGTAGCCGGCGTAGAGGTTAAACTGCAATGTAGCCAAGATAGTCAGCAAGTAGCGACGGTAACTACAAATGCAGCAGGTGAATATCTGTTTTCGAATGCCAGTAATGCGAGTTTTATCGATGAAGATGAAAGCTGCAGTTTAAGTATTGCGCCGAATCAAGCACCTTTAACTAGTTACAAAGCCACCCTGCAAAATGCCGAAGGGCAAGCAAGTAATGAGCCTAATACTGATCTGCACGATTCAGACGCTGTGGATCAAACAGGTAGTGCGGTCATTGAGTTTTCAGTTGGGAAAAGTGGCCAAAATAATCATAGTCTTGATTTCGGTTTCAAGCTGTCGGCTGTCACTGATGTGGCTCTGACTAAAACTGTAAATAAAACTACAGTCAAACGGGGCGAGCAAGTGCAATACACACTCAGCGTCACTAATGAAAGTCAGACAAATGCGGCCACTCAAGTGGAGATTAAAGATTTATTACCCGCTGGTTTAACTTATCTCAGTGATGATGGGGTAACTGTATATGGAGCAGATGTCTATAACGAAACCACTGGCATTTGGTTGGTCGGTGATTTGCCAGTAGGTACTACCAAAAACCTGAATATTATAGGTTTGGTTCAGTAGGCGATTTTTTAATACCTATAAAATATTTTTTAAAAATGGTTGAACATCTAATACTACTTCGTTGGCAGCAAAGCAGCTATTGATGTTTTAGGGGCTAGCACAAGACCATTAACAATCACAGCTACTATTAAGTTAGACAGCTAATAATAAAAAGGGTAAGAGAATGATGAAAAGAATAAAACCATCCAAGCGATTATTGCTGACTTTCTGTGCAGTCGGTGTCTTAGCATCGGCAGATGCTGCTTGGGCCGCTAATACTTCGATTGTGAACTGTGCTCAAGTCAGTGCTATGACCGAAGGCGATAGTGACTCTACAGTGAATAATGCTGTATGGAGCAGTCCTATGGTGGTAGGGGACGCCAAGGAAGATGATGAGGCTTGTGTGGCTTTAACCGTACAATCTGTCTATGACTTAGGCGACGCTCCTGATTCTTATGGCACCTTAGCAGCCAGCGGCGGCGCTCAACATGAAATCATTCCTGGCTTAAAATTGGGCGCAAATGTTGATGATGAAACTGATGGAAAACCAGACCCTGATGCTGCCTTAGATGGTACCGATGAGGATGGAGTGAATATTCCAGCCTTAACGGATGGACAAGCCTTAACTTTAAGTGTGAATGTGACTAATACCACCGCTAAAGCCGGTACTTTAGTGTGCTGGATTGACTACAACGGTGACGGCCAGTTTGCTACGAATGGATCAGAATCAGGTGCAGTGGCTGTACCAGCAGGTACTACAGCAGCGGCCTTAGATGTAGTAATGCCACAAGTGCCAGCGACGGCTACTGCTGATACTAAAGGTAGCAGCTATGCACGTTGCCGTCTAAGTACCGATACCTTGACGGCTTCTAATCCCAAAGGTGTAGCAACTGATGGGGAAGTTGAGGACTATAAAGTTAGTTTTGTAGCTAAACCACAATTTGACTTAGCCTTAACTAAGAAACCAAAAGCAGGTCAAGCCACTACGGTTAAAGCTGGTGATACGGTGACTTATACCATTGAAGTACTGAACCAAGGCACTGTAGATGCTCAAGCCATTGTCATTACAGATTATATCCCGACAGGTATGAGCCTAGACCCAAGTGATACGAAATGGTCTGTCAGCGGAACGACTGCCACTACTACTATTGCAGCCTTAGCAGCCGGTGCCACCACGACCGTTGATATTAAACTGATTGTTGATAGCAAAGCAGCCGCAGGTACTTTAGAGAATGCCGCTGAAATTAGCGCTGCTCAAGATGATAAAGGGGCTAGTGCAGTCGATGTGGATTCCACTGCAGATACTAATCCAGCCAATGAGAAGGGCATTGAAGATGATGTCACTGACAATACTAACAATGATGAAGACGATCACGATATTGCAAAAGTCACTATTGCGCCAACAGTGGATATTGAGTTGACCAAGACTCTTGATAAAGACACTGCACGTCGGGGCGATACAGTGAAATACACTTTAACTGTCACAAATAAAGGGCCAGACAATGCCACTAATGTGAAAGTTGCTGATGTGCTGCCTAGCGGCTTGACCTATGTAAGCGATGATGCTGCTGGTGCTTTTGATACAGCTACAGGTGTTTGGAGCGTGGGTGATGTAGCAAATGGTGCTAACAAAGCCCTCGTCATTACCGCTACTGTGAAGTAATAGTTACCTAGCTAATGAGGCCGAAGTAGTTTGCTGCTTCGGCTTTTAGGCGAATTTTTTATTTTGATTTAAGGCTTATTTTTTAAGACAGAATTTAGCAGACATCAATTATAACAAGTGCCAGGGCATTAATGATGAAAATAACAAAGCTCCCTTTAAGCATATCCATCCTCAGTTTGCTGGCTGTGCTTTCCAGCGTACAAGCGAGTGAGACTATTACCAACTGTACGCAAGTCATTAAAGCTGATGGGACGGATATTGACTCGACGCCCGGCAATCGTAATACCGGTTTACCCATCGAGGATGATGAGGCTTGTGTAAAATTACTCGTCCCCTTTGACTATGGGGATGCTCCAGATACACCTTATCCTTCTTTAGCTGCGAGTAATGGTGCACGGCATCAATTAGGTACTGGGGTATTCTTAGGAAGCTGTGTAGACAGTGATCCGGGAGTCATGGCGGGTGGCGGCGCTTTAGGTGGTATGGCTACCAAAGATGACACCAGTGTCGATACCCCAGCTTATGGTGCTTGTACCAATGGGGATGATGAGGATGGTGTCACGCTGGGTGCTTTGGAGGTTGGTGCATCTGGAGTAGCGGTCGGTGTTGTGGCTAATGCAGCTTGTCGCTTGAACGCTTGGATCGACTGGAATGGAGATGGTAGCTGGACAGGGCCTGCTGAAAAAGTTTTTTCAAATGTGCAGTTGACGCCAGGTGCTAATCAGTTGAGCGTGGATGTTCCACCTTTTGCTGTGGTTGGCGAGAGCTATGCACGTTTCCGCTGTTCAAGCTTAGGTGATGATGGGATTACCGGAGAAGCTGCTGATGGCGAGGTTGAGGACTACCAAGTTAGTATTAGTAAAACCGCTAAAACACCTGTCAGTTTAGGTAATTATATTTGGTTAGATGGTAACCAAGATGGTCAGCAAACTAAGGGTGAGTTTGGTTTAGTCGATGCGGTTGTCACCCTGTTGAAGGCAGATGGCACGGTAGCTCGTGATTTAGATAATTTAGTGGTCGCTGCCCAAACCATAGACGCTACTGGCGCTTATAAGTTCACTAATCTGCCAGAAGGCGATTATATTGTTAAAGTCATGCCACCAGCGGGCTATCTAGTCAGCTCAGGGGGTGCTGATGCCGATACTGATACCAGTGACACAGACAATAACTGTGTCGCGAATAATAGTGGCGCGCAGACTCTACCAGTTACTCTAACCGCAGGCACAGAACCCGATACGGATGGTGATGATGCGAATAGCAATCTGACAGTAGACTGTGGTTTCTACCTAGCAAAAACTCCGCTTCACAGTATTGGTAATCAAGTTTGGGTTGATGATGGTGCAGGTGTCTCCAGCAATGCCAATAATGGTAAGCGCGATGCGGGTGAAGCCCCAGTCATGGATGGTGTGCAAGTTGAATTGCGCGACAATACGGGTAAAGTCCTACAAACAGCCAGCACCGCTAATGGCTTCTATTTATTCAGTGGGTTAGCCGCAGGCGATTATCAAGTCTGTTTAACAGCGGCTAATTTCACGGCGAAATCCTTATTACTGGGTTATACCGCTAGCACGAATGGAAATGAAACGGATGCCAATCTAAATGTCGATAATAACGATAATGGCTCAGATACCACTGCCAGTGGTTTGTGTTCAAGTTTAGTCACTTTGGCAGATGATGAGCCTACTAAAGAAGCACCGACTGCTAGTGGTATAGCTGGCGACGATGGGGCGGGCACAGAGGATAATCGCTCGAACTTAAGCGTTGATTTTGGAGTGGTTCCGCCAAAAGTTGCCCCTTCTTCAGTCAGTGTGGGCGATCTGATTTGGACAGATGGCGATGCCGACGGGGTGCGCGATACGGACGAATTAGGTTTAATGGGGGCTACAGTAAGCCTTTTAACAGCCACTGGCAGCGTTGCAAAGGATCTGGATGGTAAAGACGTTGCCGCGCAGGTCACAGGCGCGGATGGTAAATACTTATTCACACATTTAGCAGCAGGTGATTATCAAATCACAGTCCAACAACCGACGGGATATTTCCTCAGTCTAGGCGGACTCGATGTGGATGAGGATACAAATAATTCGGATAGCAATTGTTTGCTCGATAAGACGGGTCTGGCTAAAACACCAATTTTCAGTTTGGCAGAAGGCACTGAGCCTGATCTATTAATTGACGGAGATGGTACTAACAGTAATTTAAGCGTGGACTGTGGTTTCTATCCGAGTATGAAGATCGGTGACACGGTTTGGGAAGATAAAGATGCAGATGGTGTACAAGACGCGGGTGAGCCAGGTTTAAGCGGTGCAGTGGTCAGTCTCACGGGCGCTGATGGTATCTCTACTGTGTCCGATGTCACTGGCCAGCCGGTCAACAGTGTGACCACTGGTACGGATGGTAAATATCAATTTACTAATCTAATTCCAGGCACCTATACCGTTAATGTTAAACCGTCGGCAGGCTATCATCTGTCACCGGGTGGCGCTGATCCTGACACCAACACCTCTAATGCAGATAGTAACTGTAAAGCGGTTGAAGGTGGCTTCCAAACGCCATCCTTTAAGATTATGAGCTTAGACGGTAAAACCGGTGTCTTAAATAATGCGATTGACTGTGGCTTCTATCGCTCGGTCGGTCTAGGCAATCGTTTATGGATAGATCTTGACGCGGATGGTAAGCAAGATCCGGGTGAGCCAGGTGTAGCCAAAGCTACTGTCACTTTAGTCGATGTGAATGGTAAACCAGTCACGGATATTTATGGCAAGGTCGTGCAGCCGCAAATCACAGGTGCAAATGGGGATTACTTCTTCGGTAATCTACGTGAAGGTGATTATGTGCTGCAGGTGACACCGCCCACTGGTTTTACCTTAACTCAAGGTGGCAGCGATCCGAATGACAATGTGCTGAATGATAGCAATGGCATTACTAAGAGCGATGGTACTGTAAGTAGTTTACCCATTAAGTTAATTTGGGGTAGTGAGCCGACCAGCGATGGGGATAATGATCCTTCTACCAATCTAACGATTGGCTTTGGCTTTATTGCACCGGAAGGCAGTTTGCAGATTCCTACTTTAAGTCAGTGGGGCTTAGGCATACTGTCTATGCTTTTGACCGGCTTGGCCTTCTGGAGACGACGCAAGATTTAAGTTCTAAATGTGATGATCAGCAAGCCCAGCATTTAGCTGGGCTTTGCATTTATATACTAGCGTGCATTACGAACTAAGCGTACTTGGTGGCGACTGGTATTGTTTTTATAAGACGAGTTGACGCCACCATCATCAAAGCTCAGAGTCATATTAGAACCAGCCCGACTGGGTTCATCATTTGTACTAGTCCAAAAGTAAGTGGCATACATAGAGCGCGGATTAGGGAAGGCCTGGGTATCAATCGTAGGACTAGTGTATTTACCTTTTCTATCAACCCCCATACAACCTACGACACCCGCTTTCGGATCGGATGGTTTACCATCACCACATCGTACTAAACTACGTAATTCCTCTAAACTCGGAATCCGCCAATCTTGATGATTAGCAAAGCTTTGCTGGGCTTGAGTACTGGCCTCTGTCCATAAAAATTCGCGGGTATCAAAATTGCCTGTTTCACAATTCCTACCACTATAGCCTTCGATACATTTTTTCCACATTAGTTTAGTGTTGAAATCAGTCACGGTGCCATCGCCATTATCTTTAAAGCGCCCACTGGTATTGATGCTGTTATTCGGTATAGCACTATGAGTACTTGGGTCTGTACTTGGAGGGCTTACACAAGCACTGAGACTCAGACTGCAGACAATTAAACCCATAAACTTAGCTGTTTTGAATATTTGACGGTACATATTAACTACCTGAGGATTAAAAAGAATGTAGCGCTCAGCTTAAACTTTTAGAGGCTGTTTGCCACCTTTTTCCCGAATCCAATTCAAGCTTGCTAATACGCCTTTACGAGTAATGATCCAGCGCTCTAAGGCATATTTCCCCGGGAATTTCATAATAGTCAGACCAATCAATACACATATAAGGCCTTGACCGGGTAAGAACAGCATGGCTAGACCTGCTAACAGCACGATTAAACCAACAACATTGCGTAGAATATTGCGTGGTTTTAACAAATCAATAGCGCGTTCGTGTTCATTCAAGCTGAAGTAGTCGGCAGGAATTTTGTTAATTAAAATCGGCAAAAGTAAGAGTGAAAAGACAAACATTAAGAGTGAAATAATGCCGATCCAGTACAGGAGTGTATCGTGTTGCGTTAGCCAGTCTGTGGTATTGTTTAACATCTATTTGCCTTACCTATGTTTATGTTAAAGGATGCGTCGTGACTGATTTTAGTATTGATCAATTAGGTGTTTGTCAGTATCCCAATCCTTTGCATCGCCTATTAAATGTGAGCTATCGTTCTGAGCAAGAACGTCTACTCTTACAACCCGAAGTTCATTGCCAAGATAGCGGGTTTGTTTTACAAACCAACGAAACCTTAGAACTTGCAGGGCCACGTGAATGCTTGTTTTTTGAAGCCAACAAAGCCCGCGCAGCGATTGTTACCTGTGGAGGGTTGTGTCCGGGCTTAAATGCAGTAATTCGTGGTTTGGTGATGCAATTATGGCATGTTTACGGCTGCCGAGACATTCTAGGTATTCGTTATGGCTACCATGGCTTGGGTAATCAAGGCAGCGAACCTTTAGTGCTGAATCCTGATATTGTCTCTGGTATTAAAGGTAATGGTGGCACGCTATTAGGCTCTTCGCGTGGTACACCACCCACACATGAATTAGTCGATAATCTACAAAAACGCAAGATTGATATGCTGTTTGTGATTGGCGGTGATGGTTCTATGCGTGGTGCAGAAGCCTTATGGGATGAAGTGCGAGCGCGCTCTGCACCGATTTCTATTATTGGCATTCCGAAAACGATTGATAATGATATTCCCTATGTGCGCCGGACTTTTGGGTTTGACACTGCTGTTGCAGAAGCTGTGAAAGCAATTAATGTAGCGAATATTGAAGCTAAAGGTATGCCCAATGGTGTGGGTTTGGTAAAGCTCATGGGACGACATGCAGGTTTTATTACAGCAACTGCTTGTGTGGCTTCAGGGAATGCGAATTTCTGTTTATTGCCTGAAGTCCCGTTTAGCCTAGAAGGTAAATCAGGTTTATTAGCACTTTTAGAACAGCGCTTGGCCAATCGGCATCATGCGGTGGTCGTCGTGGCTGAAGGAGCAGGGCAGGATTTGGTGCATGGGGTTGGGCAAGATGCATCGGGGAATGCGAAATTAGGTGATATTGGCTCTTATTTAAAAACGCGCATCACTGAGCATTTTAGTAAGTTGTCGATGCCATTTGGCTTAAAGTATATCGAGCCGAGTTATTTGATTCGCTCCGCCCCACCGACTGCTTTCGATCAATTATATTGTGACCAGCTCGCACGCGCAGCCGTTCATGCTGCGATGGCTGGTAAAGGTGGCATGCTGATTGGTGATTGGAATGGACGCTTAACTCATGTACCGATTCGCGCACTCAAAGGACAGCGGCGCTCAGTGAATCCAAGTGGTGAACTGTGGTTTAGTGTGCGTGAAAATACCGGCCAGCCTCAAGTCATGGGCTAAGCTTACACATTAAAAATTCAGCAGGGGATCAGCGGCATGAGTGAAACAATTCAGGGGCATACGCTTGCGTCCGATTATATGCGCCAACTGAAAAAAGCGAATGAGGATTTAGCTCAGACGAATAAATACCTTGATCCGCAATCCCCTCATTATTTACCAGCCTATATTCAAAATCTCTACGCTTTGAAAAATTCTGCCCAGCTGCCCGCCGATATCGAACAAAAAATCACAACCATGCAAGCTAATTTAGCTGCTTATCAACAAAGAGCCGCTAAGGCTCAAGAGGTACTAGCCGAATACCCGGCCAAATTACAAGCCTTGATGGCGGCCAATGAGTTGTTCCTCGCGCCAAGTGATAAGCAAAGCGAATATTTGTACATGTTGGATGAGGAAAGCAGCCAAGCCAGTACGATCAACTGGGAGGAGTTTGCGGCAGCGCCGCAGAATCTATTATTTAGTGGGCAACTCGCGGTTTTTAAAGGCAAAGACAATATCCAACTGACTAGCCCGGAACAAACGGATGCAGTACGGGTATGGACGAATAATGTCGTGGTGGATGGTTTAGTGATTAGCGATCAGCGCAGTTACACAGAAGCTCATCGGGATGCTATTCAATTAATTCCACCGGCCTTGGGGCGACGTGAAGCGGACTTCTATATCCGCCTCGCTGATCAGATGGCTGGTACGATCATGGAAAATGTTACCGTCCAAAATTGCCAGATCCATGCACCGAATGGGCCTTTGCAAGGTATTTTTGCTAGTGACGGTATGCAGCGGCAGTTATGCATTCGCGATAATCGGATTGCCACTAAGGGCGCGCATTCGATTTCTTTAGCCGGTGTGTTAGATGGTTGTGAAATTTCCGGCAATGTTTTGCAGGAAGTTGCGGGTGGGGAGCTACCAAAGGTCAATCTCTATCCCGCACGGATTGGCGGCAATATCGCAGATGATGGCGTGGTTTGTATTTTAGGCTTTGCCAATGAACCCAAGCAGCGTACTTTAGATTATGCGCCGATTATCGTGCAAAGCCCAAACCAAGTGAAGCGTGTAGATGGAACCCAAACTGAGGCACGCATCAATGATATGCGGCGCTCGATTCCTGAGGGCTTTATGCGTTTGGGGATTGGCTTAACCGAGTTCCGTTACCATGCTTATTTAGCAAGTTATTCGAGCCTGACACTGGGGCTATATCGCCAATTTGATCCGTTTGGTGCGAAGCAACTCGAACTGTGGTTACAAACTCGTGTGCAAGAATTCACTCAAGGCCGACCCGACAATCATCCTTTAGGCGCAGTTGGCACTGAGCAACAAACGATTGGTGAGAAGTTTTTGCAGCCTGCTTTAAAAGTCCTGCAAGCGCGTTCGGCTGAAAACATTCGTTTAGTCGATTTAGATCACTCCCCGATTCGCAGCTTCGCGATGAAGCGCTTAGCGATTATGCATGCTCAAGTGCAGCCTTTAGTGGATTTAGGTTTAGCCAATCAACGCCGCGAATTAGCTTTGAAGTTTTTATTAGAACCGCAGCAACCGAGTAATCTAGTGAAAACAGCTTATTTTGATGCGCGAGTCTTGGTTGCTGGTAAGGGGCAAGCTGCTGCTAATTTAGGTTTTAATCTGTTTTTTGATTCTGTCAATTACTACACAGCCACCACTAATGCACAGGGTGAATTGAGTTTAGGTTCATTGCCTTTAGGTGCTTGTGTTGTAGTACCGACTGACCCGAAATTGAGCCTGAGCTTAGCGAGCTTGAAGCAGCCTTTAAAACAACCGAGTTTTGTACATGAAGCAAGCGGTTTAGCGCAGGGTCTGTTGAATGATTTACGTCGAAAAACACTAGTTTTGGATGCTTATCTGAAAAGCTTTCCTGCGCAGGAGCAAAGCTTTTCAAGGAAGTTAGCGGCTTATTTGCACACATTGAATGTGACGAGTAATGCAATGCTTTCTGAAACAGTGCGGCGGGACTGTTTAAGTTTGTTGGGTATTGTGTCCAGTCAAAGCATAAAAAATCGAAGAGTAAGTAGATTGTTACATTTATATATAATAGGTTGATTTTTATTTATTTTTAACACCATGTGGCGTTTTGAAAATGAAATACTAAGAAGTCTCAATCTATGAGTGACTCATGCCAACAATAAAATATTGAACTTGATACTTGATACTTGATACTTGATACTATCAGTATCCTATATTATTCACATGTGAGTTATGCTATGAATTTTAATAAAATTTACCTTGCTTTGCCTTTTGTTATGTTGAATTCATTGAGTACAGTTGTCAGTTCAGATGATCAGAGTACAATAAAATTAGTCACTGATTCTTCTCGAAATTTAACTGTACAGCTTGAAAATATTAATGGTAAAACTAAAGTTACCAATGTTGCAACTGGAGAGTTAGTCACATGGCTTGATGGCGAGCAAGCTAATGATTGGACAGATGAAACATATAAGCTTATGTTAGACAAAGAAGATATGCAGAAAAGATTGCTATCTCTAACAGAAGCTTCGCTAACTGCGAGCAAAAGCAAAGTAAAACAAGCAATTTTGACGGATACTACGAGAGGTTTAAGTGTCCAATTGAAGAATGAAAATGGCCGTACTCAAATTAAGGATGTAACTGGGCAAGAATCAGTGTTTTATATAGATGGTGAGCTAGCAGGGCTTTTAACAAATGCAGATTATCAGCAGATGCTAGCTATTGAGGAAGGAGAGAAAAAACTTATATTACAAGCTAGTCCTGAGAAATTTAATAGTTCAAGGGCTTATTATTCAGGATCTTTCAATATGCGGGTTGCTTTTAGCACAGCGAGCAACCCAACTCCTAAACCTGCATCTAGTAAACTATCGGCAAATCTTACTAATGTTCGCATGGGAATGAATGCTACTGTTAGTATGCAGCTATGTCGGGATATAGCCGTTTGGCCTGACCAATGTTATGCAGTACGTAGTAAACCAATGGAAGCTGGATATATAGAGAGTTTTTCGACAACTTGGTCAGCAAGTTTTCCAGCAGGAAATTACTACTTGAATCTTAGTAAGACTAATAATGGCGATTATGCCACGGGTAGCTTTGCTTTCTAGTATTTTTATAGAGCACTCTAGCGCGTTCAAGTGTTAATCAACGATTGGACGCGCTGCAAGGACAAACTTAGCGCCTAAACCTTAACCCCTCAGGATAAGGAAACACATCCTCATAGATACCATTAAGGATATTATCTTTCTTCTTTTGCCAATAAGCCGCGCTGAGTAGGTCTTTATGATATTTCATAAAAACTTTGCGGATTTTGGGATTGGTTAACAGGAAAGTACCGAACTCTTCAGGGAAGACATCAAACGGTTCAATCGAATACCAAGGCTCTGAACTGAATTCATCTTCAGGAAAACGTGGTGGTGGAATTTTGCGGAAATTACATTCCGTCATATAATTAATTTCGTCATAGTCGTAGAAAACTACCCGTCCTAACTGAGTCACACCGAAGTTTTTATATAAAAAGTCACCGGGGAAGATATTCGCAGCAGCTAATTGTTTAATCGCATCGCCATAGTCGCGAATGACACGTTCTAGTTGTGACTCAGTGGCTGTTTCTAAATACATATTGAGCGGAATCATCCGGCGTTCAATATATAAGTGCTTGAAGATTACCTTGCCATCACTAATCGTCATACTACTGGCACAAGTATCGAGGAGTTCTTGTAATAAATCAGGGTGAATTCGATCCTGAGGGAGGGAGACATCAGAATATTCCAACATATCCGCCATGCGCCCAACCCGATCATGGCGTTTAACCAGTTGGTATTTTTCTGCTACGACTTTGCGGGTAAATTCTTTTTGTGGGGCGAATTTGTCTTTAATGATTTTGAAGACATAGCGATAAGAGGGCAGGGTGAATACCATCATTACCATCCCGCGAATCCCCGGCGCAATCACAAATTTATCGCTAGAGTGGCGCATGTGATGCAGGAAGTGCCGATAGAAATCGGATTTGCCTTGTTTGTGTAAACCAATCGAGGAATACAGTTCAGAACGAGTGCGCTCAGGCAGAATTTTTTGTAAGAAATCTACAATTGCAGACGGCACTTGGTGTTCAATCATGAAATAGGCTTGTGAATAACTGAACACGATGGACAACTGCTTTTCGCCAATCAGCAAAGTATCAATATATAATTGGCCCTGTTCATTATTTAGAACTGCTAGCGCAAAGCCTTCATCCTCGCGGCCGTTAGTATAATGACCGACAATATAAGCTGCTTTATTCCGAAAGAAAGGACTACAAATCACACTCAGCTGAAAATTCAAATGTGTTTTGCGGGCAAGTTTACCGCGAAAGCGTTTTACAATAGCTTTGCGAATACTACGCATATCGCGCTCAAGATCTTCAAAGGGCGTTTGAAAACCAGCTTGCTGAATTACTTGGCGAATTGCCGCTATTAAGCCAATCTCATTGGGGTAATAAGATTGATAGCTCACACGCTCTGAGTCAGTCGATTCAATGTAATCGGTAGAAATGGCATTGCGCACAAAAATGAATTCATTGGTGTAATAAATGCGGTCGAATTGATGACAGAACACAGAGTTATAAAAAGTTTCTGCAAGTTCCGGTTGCAGATGATAAGACAACAGACGCATATAACAGAGCTTGGTATCACGCCATAAGTCTAGATCAAGACCTGCAATCTTATAAAGCTCTTGGACTTTAGTGATCGTTTCTTTAATTCGTTGATCGTAAAGGGTAATACGCTCACGTGAGGAAGCATGGACTGCATGCCAATCGGCCTGTTCAAAGCGCTCGCGTGCACCTGAGGTAATTTGTTGAAAGATACTAAAGTGCCGATTAAAGCCTTCGAGGATGGTGTTAGCGATATTGCGGCTGAGACCCGTAGATGCTTCCATAATGCCTGCCCTAAATAGATTGGCGGAAATGGTATAGCAGCACCTTATGTACCGCAACCATTACTCATTAGTAAGCATTTAGCAGGAACTTGCTTGGTTTTAGTGCGTTTTTGTCGACAAATCAAGGTGTTTTAAGTCTGTTTAAGGGAATAAAATGAATCAATTGTCGACAATTAGTGGTTCCCTGTATAATATTGCGCTGCAGAAATCACTCATCAATGTCTTCAGTCATTACCACCAAAGGAGGAGCTTTAATGAGCAAAAAAATCGAAATTACCGAATTACTAGGCGATGGTATCGGGCCAGAAATAGCCGCATCTATTCATCAAGTTGCTGAAGCCTTGCCCGCTGATATTAGTTTTAAGCCAGTTGATTGGTCAGTCGCCACTCGCGAAGCGAAAGGTCTAGCAGCTATTGATGAAGCTGAAGAGTCCATGCGTGCGACTAAATTGGCTTTAAAGTATCCCACTGAAACTCGTACTCGCAGCCCGAATGCTCTGATTCGCCGCCGCTTAAATTTCAGCGTTATCTATCGTCCGGTTATTTCCATTAAAGGCATTAACTCAAACTTTAAAGAAAACGTTAATTTGCACATTATCCGTGTTGCTACGGGTGGTACTTATGATGATCCGGGTCAACGCATTGGTTTAGACAGCGCGATTTCTGTTCGTATGGTGGAAACGCGTCCTTGTATGCAGGCAGCACATTTTGCTTTTGAGCTGGCTCGTAAAAAAGGCCAAACCTATGGCGGGCGGAATTACAAAGTCACCTCGTCTTCTAAACACACGATTCAGAAAGTAACTGATGGTTTGTTTGAAGAAATCGTGAAAAAAGTTAGCGTTGATTATGCGGATGTGCCACACAATGTTGAATTGTTTGATGCGCTACTCGCAAAAATCATCATGAAGCCACAAGATTATGAAGTGATTGTCACTCTGAATGAGTACGGCGATTTTCTATCGGATATGGCGAGTGGTTTAGTAGGTAGCTTAGGCACGGGCGCGAGCGGTAACTACTCATTCAATGATGATTACAGTGTTGATATTGCGATGTTCGATCCTGCAGGCGGCACTGCTCCAGATATCGCTGGTAAAAATGTTGCGAATCCTTCAGCAGTCTTATTAGCCTTCGGTATGTTATTAGATCATGTGGATCGTTATGACTTAGGTCATGCGCTGCGTTTGGGCTTATTAAGTGCGATTGAAGCAGGTGAATGTACACGCGATCTGAAAGGAAAGCTGAATACGGATGAATTCACCCAAGTCGTAATCGACCGGATGAAATCCTTCATGTAAGGCTTAAATTTGCCTGAGACACCAAATAAACGCACCCTAGTGGTGCGTTTATCGTTTATTCGCTTTCCAAGGAATAAGGCAAAGGTAGTAAGCGCAGTTTTGCCCCTGCTAAATTTAAGTTTTGCTCAGCTACTGCAATTTTTAACACTGCTAAAGCCTCAATATGGTCACCGCTAGGACTTAGTACCGAATTGAGAATTTCCCCCGCTTCTTCGCCTTTTTCATCTTGAATCTTGGCACCGACTGCAGGCTGATGAATATCCTCAATCGCCACTCGATACATTTGCCGTTTGTTTTTACCCAAATATTTTAAGCGCGCGACAATTTCTTGACCTGGAAAACAACCTTTTTTGAAGCTAATCCCATCAATGAGATGTAAGTTCAGCATTTGGGGAACCCAAGCTTCCATATTGCCAGTAGTGATTTTGGGAATTCCAGCTTCAGTATCAAAATAATCCCAAGCAGCAGGGCCAACAGCCGCAGCATGTACGCTCAAGCGATTCCACAATTGGCGGGCATCATCGAGTTCGCCATAAATGGCAAAGCGTGGAACGCTAGCAGCTTGGCGGACAATTGTTAAATTACCCACTTGCACCACATCTAAATTTTTTGCTGGATACTGCCCGAGTGCATCTTTTAGGCGTTGTTCACCTGCAGGGTCGGCATACCCAAACTGTACTAAACTCTCGCGCGCATCCTCTAAAGATACTTTTGAGCGCATGACAAACATACGGAGCCGTTTGAGTACTGCTTCTAAAACATCACTAGAGAGGCTTAGATAATACACACCTTGGCGCTGCATAATTTGAAAGCTTGTATAGGCACGGCCTTTAGGCGAACTATACGAGCTCAGTTGGGCGCGTTCAGCATTGACTTGGTTAATATCATTACTGAGTTGCCCTTGGAGAAAGGCGGAGGCATCTAGGCCAGTGGCACTGATTAAACCTTGATGAGATAAATCACAAAGTATCGCGCCTTGTGGAGGGATGCGGCGTTCACGTTCAGGGTTACCAAAGTGTAACAGGGTAGAGCCGTCGAATTCGGCACCTTGTTCAATCAGAAAGTTTTTCCATTCTGGCTTCATCTCGCGGCCTCTCGTTATTGTTGATCATTAAAACGGTAGTGCGATTAATAGAAAATGTCGAGAACTCCCCAATCTAACAAGGGATCAGGGAGTCAAAAACTCAAATTAATTATTGAGTTTTGGCAGGCTCAGCAGGGGCTGCTGGAGCAGCTTCTTTAGTTTCTTCCTTAGGCGTTTCAGCAGCAGCTGGTTTTGCTTCATCTTTCAATAAAACTTTAACATCTGCCTTAGCGCGTAAATCCTTCATGTAGGCCATCATTTTTTCTTGCTCAATTTGACGCTTGAGCTGCGGCTTCATATTTTCTAACTCAGGCAGTTTCACATCACGCTTTTCTTCCAATTTGATGACATGCCAACCGAATTGAGTTTCAACAGGTTCAGTACTAGTTTGACCGGGTTCCATCGCTGCCACAGCTTCGGCAAACGGTTTGACCATGCTGTCGGTTTTGAACCAGCCTAAATCACCACCCATTTGCGCGGACGTATCAGTCGATTTAGCTTTCGCTAAATCTGCGAAATCTTTGCCTGCTTTGAGTTCATCTAAGACCGCTTTCGCTTCATCTTTGGTTTTTACGAGGATGTGACGAGCTTTGTATTCGCTTTTAGACATCTGTGAGGTCGCTTTGTCATAAGCAGCTTTAACTTCATCATCCGTGATATTTAAAGCAGCCGCTTTTTCTTGCATCCACGTATTCAGTACTAGTTTATCTTTGAAGTTATTCAATTTTTCTTGAACATCTTCACGTTCAGCTAAGCCGGATTTGTTCGCTTCTTGGCGAGCGAGCTCAGTCACGACCAAGTCTTCTAGCATCGTTTTTTCGTCTACTTGGTCACCCGCGCCAGAACGCTTGGCCATATCCATTAAGGTGTTGAGAGTGTCACGCTTAATATCAACACCATTAACAATCGCAACAATTTCATCAGAACCGGCTGGTTTAGCTTCAGTACCAGCAGCAGGTGCAGCGGTAGTCGTTGCAGTAGCTGCGGGGGCAGCAGGTTTAGCATCTTCTGCATTGACTGTATTTAGACCCAGCACCAGCCCAATTAAACTACTTGCGATTAATGTGTTAGTTATGATTCGCATCTTTATCAATTTCCTTAAACAATAGGCTCTTATGGTAAAACTTTTTTAAAGGGTTTGACGCTTACCTGTTGGTAAACGCCTGCAGCCACATAAGGGTCCGCATCGGCCCAAGCTTGTGCTGCGGTTAATGATTCAAATTCAGCAATAATGAGACTGCCCGTAAAACCCGCTTCGCCCGGATCATTACTATCAATCGCAGGATTTGGGCCGGCGAGCACTAGACGTCCTTGCGTTTGTAAAGCTTGCAAACGTTCAAGGTGTGCAGGTCGTGCTATTAAACGCTTGGCTAGGCTTTGTGGAAAATCTTCGCCAATAATCACATATAACATTTTAAGGTTCCTTACTGGTCTCAATCACATGTCTTTGCAGATAAAAGGCTTGCGCAATCACAAAGACCAGTGTCAGTCCTAAAATTCCAAATAATTTGAAGTCCACCCAAATGTCTTCGCTAAAATTATAAGCAACTACTAGATTCAGCACGCCAATAAAAACAAAAAATGCAGCCCACATCCAATTAACTTTTGTCCATATTGGTGCGGGTACTTGCATTGCATTAGACATCATCCGCTCTACCAGAGGCTTACGGTTACCCACATAGGCGCTACCGATGAAAACTAGGGCAAAAATCCAGTTAAAAACAGTGACTTTCCATTGGATAAAAGCAGAGTCTTTCAAAACTAAAGTTAAGCTACCGAAGGCCAGCAAAATCCCTAAAGAGATTAAATGCATCCGCTCAAAACGTTTATAGAACACGTAGTGCAGAAGATTTTGCACAATCGTGGCAAGGATAATCACTAGAGTGGCAAATAAAATCGCATGCTTAGGTTCAGCTTGAGAAAGCTCCACGAAAGGAATTTGATTGGCCGCTGTGATCAAAGCGGGTGGCATATCACCAAAAAACTTGTAAGCTAAAAAAAATAGCAAAACAGGGAAAAAATCAAAGAAAAACTTCATAATGCTTGAATCTTTACTGGATGCAGTTTTAAGGTCATAACCATCATTTTATTGAATGCAGCGTCAGCTTAAGCCATCGCCTGCACTGTATTTCTTAGCATTAACCTGTAAAATCCTGCTTTTTAAACGATAACAACACTGCCCTCATGAGCCAATATTTTCAAATTCACCCGGAAAATCCGCAAAAGCGTCTACTTCGGCAGGCAGTTGATATTGTGCGTGATGGTGGTGTCGTAGTTTACCCGACTGATTCTAGTTATGCTATCGGTTGTTTGTTAGATGATAAAGCGGCCATGGAACGCATTCAGCGTATCCGGCAACTGAATGAGAAGCACAACTTCACCCTAGTATGCCGAGACCTATCCGAAATTTCGCATTATGCGCAAGTTGATAATATTAATTATCGACTGCTAAAAACCTTAACCCCGGGTGCGTATACTTTTATTTTAAAAGCGACGCGGGAAGTACCACGCCGCTTACAAAATCCTAAGCGCAAAACCATTGGGATTCGGATTCCAGATCATGTCGTTGCTCAAGCTTTCTTACAAGAACTTAATGAGCCTTTAGTCTCAAGTACCTTGATTCTGCCGCAAGAAGACCTACCTATGACTGATCCCTACCAAATTCGAGTCTATCTTGAACATCAAGTGGATTTGATAATGGATGGCGGGTTTTGTGGACATGACCCAACCACCGTGATTGATTTAACTGGTGAGCGTCCAGCTATTCTCCGCCAAGGCAAAGGGGCAATCGATTGGTTAGTGGAGCATTGAATGGAAGGCATGGATTTTGATCGGATCATCTTTTTGCTGGCAGCTGGGGCGATTCCGGTGTTATTTGCGATCACTTTGCATGAAGTGGCGCATGGTTGGATTGCACATAAATTAGGCGACAGCACGGCAAAAATGCTTGGACGTTTAACCATTAATCCACTCAAGCATATTGATCCGATTGGTACGGTAGCTTTGCCGATTGGCATGTTAGTGTTTTCTTTAGCAACCACAGGCACTCCGTTTGCTTTTGGATGGGCCAAGCCAATTCCTGTGAACACGCGCAATCTTAAACAACCACGCCGTGACATGGCGATTGTGGCGGTCGGTGGGCCATTGGCGAATTTCTTGATGGCGATTTTCTGGGCCATCATGTATACGATTTTTGCGCGGGTCATTCCGGATGAAGCGATTGCATCCGGGTTTTTAACGATGGCGCAAATTGGTTTGGTGTTTAATCTGATCTTGATGGTGCTGAATTTAGTGCCTATTCCCCCCTTAGATGGTGGGCGGGTTTTAAGTGGTTTTGTACCTAGAAACTTAGCGAATACTCTAGATCGAATAGAGCCTTATGGCTTTCTGATTGTGATTGCCTTGTTATACTTCGGTGTGTTGGATAAGGTGATTGGGCCTATTATTGGTGCATTGTACTCTTTCATTGCAGGTATTTTTCTTTAAAGGATTGCGGACGTGAACACAACGCCATTGCAGAATCAGCGAATCGTTTCGGGGATGCGCCCCACAGGTAAGTTACATCTAGGTCATTACCATGGTGTACTGAAAAATTGGGTGGATATGCAACTTAATCACGAATGCTTTTTCTTCGTGGCAGATTGGCACGCTTTAACCACTCATTATGCAACGCCTTATGATGTGGCGCGTAATGTAGAGGATATGGCGATTGACTGGTTAGCGGCAGGGATTAGCCCAAGTTCCGCTACTATGTTTGTGCAGTCGCACGTCCCTGAACATGCCGAATTGCATTTGATGCTGTCCATGATTGCTCCTTTAGGTTGGTTAGAGCGGGTGCCTACTTACAAAGACCAGCAAGAAAAGCTGCGTGATTTGGATTTGGCTACTTATGGGTTTCTAGGTTATCCACTGTTACAGTCTGCGGATATTTTGATCTACAAAGCTGATTTAGTTCCCGTGGGCGAAGATCAAGTAGCCCATATCGAATTGACTCGCGAGGTCGCACGGCGCTTTAATCATCTCTATGGTCGCGAGCCGGGCTTTGAGGAAAAAGCTGAGCAAGCGGCCGATAAAATGGGTAAGAAAAACGCGAATCTTTATCGAGAGTTGCGAAAAGCTTATCAGGAACGTGGGGACGCAGAAGCTTTAGCTAAAGCACGCGCTTTATTGGAAGGCCAACAAAATATTTCTTTAGGCGATCGTGAGCGTTTGTTTGGTTATTTGGAAGGCTCTGGAAAAATTATCCTCCCTGAACCGCAAGCAGTTTTAACCAAAGAATCTAAAATGCCCGGACTCGATGGGCAGAAAATGTCGAAGTCCTATCACAATACCATTGCACTGCGTGAAGACCCTGCCGATGTAGAAAAGAAAATTCGTACTATGCCGACTGATCCGGCGCGTGTGCGCCGCACTGATCCGGGTAATCCTGAAAATTGTCCTGTCTGGCAATTGCATCAAGTCTATTCAGATGAATCTACTCGTCAGTGGGTACAAGAAGGCTGTCGTTCCGCTGGAATTGGCTGTATTGATTGTAAGCGTCCAGTGATTACCGCGGTACAGGAAGAGCTGAAACCGATTCAAGAACGGGCTGCCGAATACGAAAATGATCGTGAACGCGTGCGTAAAGTCTTGCGCGAAGGCTCAGAAGCAGCTCGTGAGGTTGCACGGGAAACCATGCGCGATGTTTTTGAAGCAGTGCATTTTACACATCATAACTAAGACTGGCTTAGCTGCTTGATTCCTTTGCCCCATCAGCTACCTCTCGCCTTAGTGCGAGGGGAGCCAGTCCATCATTTCCCTGATGATCTTTATATTCCGCCTGAAGCACTCGAGGTTATTCTAGATGCTTTCGAGGGGCCGCTCGATCTATTGCTGTATTTAATTAAACGGCAAAATCTAGATATTCGTGATATTCCCATTGCAGAAATTACTCGTCAATACATGGATTATGTGGAGCTAATGAAGGAGTTTCGGCTGGATTTGGCTGCTGAATATTTAGTAATGGCTGCTTTACTGGCAGAAATTAAATCACGCTTGCTATTGCCTCGCTTAACTCAAAAGCAGGAAGAAGATGATCCACGTGCTGAATTGATTCGGCGCTTGCAAGACTATGAGCAATGTAAGCAAGCCGCTGAAGCCTTGGATGGGCTACCTCGTTTAGAGCGTGATCATTGGCTAGTACAAACCGCAGTAGACTTACCTAAACAAGCAAAGCCTTTGCCTGAGCTAGACTTAAAAGAGTTACTGCTTGCCTTTCAAACAGTGCTTAAGCGTGCGGCGCAATTCAAAAATCATCAAGTGCAACGCGAACCTTTATCCATTCGGGAGCGCATGACCAAAGTCTTGCTAGCACTACAAGCTAAGCCTGTCCTTGTATTTAGTGATTTATTTACCTATGAAGAAGGTCGGCGCGGGGTGGTGGTAAGTTTAATGGCCATTCTAGAGTTACTGAAAGCGCATGTGATCGAGATTAGTCAAACAGAGGAAGCGTATGCGCCTTTATATATCCGCTTAGCAGCAACAGAAAACTTATGAATACTGAATTGGCTTTGATTCTAGAGGCTATTTTGCTCACCGCTGACAAGCCACTCAGTTTAGAACAGCTCGCTGGTTTTTTTGCCGAAGAACCCGCGATCGATAAAACAGCTCTTAAGCTAGGTTTAAAGCAATTAGCTGAGCAGACTCAAACACGCAGCTTTGAGTTGATTGAAACGGCTAGTGGTTATCGCTTACAGGCTAGGCAGCTTTATAGCCAGTGGATCAGAAGGCATCAGGCAGAGCAAGCGTCGAAATATTCACGAGTCTTTTTGGAAACCTTGGCTTTAATTGCTTGGCGTCAACCTATTACGCGTGCAGAAATCGAAGAAATTCGTGGTGTAGCTGTCAATGCTAATGTGTTGAAGGCTTTATTTGAGCGTGAGTGGATTCGAGTATTAGGGCACAAAGAAGTCCCGGGCCGCCCTGAATTATTGGGTACAACTAAACAGTTTTTGGACTATTTTCAGCTCAAATCGCTTGAAGACTTGCCTCAATTAACAGAATTTAAAGAATTGTTATTCTGATCTCTCGCGTTCACCTTTAAAATCTGTGTTAAAAACTGGTGTAATTTATTAGCTAAGGGTTTTTCTAATACCACATAAATACTATAGGCTAAGCCGAGCATCACGCCTAAAGTTCCCCAGAATAATAAATGTGGATTTACACCTGGATAGAGCTGATCAAAGAGTATATAACCTATATTTTGATGAATTAGGTACAAAGGATAAGTCAAAGCACCTAAGACCAACCAGCGTTTGCGCGCAAGCAGCCCTGTCCAACGCTGTGCGATAAGCAGTAGGATTAGAAAAAAACTACTCACTATACCTATGATGGTGAATCGATTGAAGGTAGTTTGATAGTGCTTTTCCAAAGAAGGCAAGCTGCTCAGTACTTCGTACTCAGAGAGCGCCCAAGCACTTAAAAGCATTAAAAATTTTTTCAAAGAAAGTGATTCTGCCCAAATCAAGAAACAGGTTGCGCCTGCAATAAAAAAAGCAGCGTAATCCGTAATAAATAAAGTCTCTAATGCAGCAACGGGCTTGATTTCTAAAACAAAGCTAATCACTAACCAAACTATTAGAAAGGTCTCTGCGTGATGAATTTTTTTTAGTACTAATAGTAGAAAAATAAGTAGATAAAAGCGTAGCTCTATAAATAAAGACCAATATGAACCATCCAGCGCGTTGATTCCGAAAAACTCACCGAGCATTGTCATATTGCCTAGATATTCAGAGAAACTAGCTTTAAAGCGTGGTGCACCTAAGTACACAGTCACTGCAAAGGTAAGTGTGCATGCAATCCAGAAAGCTGGGTATAAACGACTAATGCGAGAAATAACGAAACTTTTTACATTAGCGTTACTGGCAGTCATTAAAATTACAAAGCCGCTAATCATAAAGAATAGCTCAACACCTAAATAGCCGTATTTGGCTAGGGGGGCAAGCAGTGGGTAAGGTAAGTTACTTAAATGATCGGCTGCATGACCACGAAAAGCATAGTGGAAAAATACTACCGCGAGCGCAGCTATAAAGCGCAATAAATCAATTTCATTTACCCGTGACTGCATGCTAAACCCTCAACGCTGATAGCAGTAACGTAGTCAAGTTTTTAGAATGGATGCTGTTTGAAGTTATGAAGGGCTTAGATTAGTCTATAATCGGCACTAAAAGATTTTTTTGAAAACGAAGCAGTGAGAAGAGGTCAAACATTTATTGACCTCAAGTGTGAACCCTTAGGAAGTAGCAAGTTTAGCGATTAGCCACACCAACACGGGTTGGTACTTTATAAGTACGCACACGCGTCTGCCAATCAGTGAGCATTCGAGCTTCGTGCCGCTCAGCAGGTGCTGCAGCCACACGATGAGTAATGGAGTCACCAGCAGAACGCATAAACTCAGCTAAAGCATTCGGCCCTGGTTGAACACGTTCCATATTTAATAGCACTTGCAACAAGCCCCATCCATGCCCATTGTAGCGTTCAGTGTTGCTGGTGCCTGCTCCTTGGAAGACCATGTAATCTAAAACCGGATACATCCCGCCCGGAGTTTTTTCCATCACTTGGAAACTATTTAAGGCAGCTTGACGATACTGCGGGGGTAAAGTCTGTACCATCGCTGGCATATTTCTGCGTAATTGATCGGTCATAAAGGCAGCTTGCAAGCCGACCGTTTTTTCTAGGAAGGTAGCTAGCTCTAACATTTGCTTATCATTTTTTGCCCGATCGAAAGCTGCTTTATCTGCCCAAGGTCCACCATCACTAGGGCGGTTAGCTAGCCAGCGAGGTAGCGGTACATTTTGACTTTGCACATACTTCAGGTAGCTTGGAAAAGTTTCAGTGTAGTTACCACGTTGATTAGCTGGATACCATACTAGATGCCCGATACCTAAATCAGCAAAATTTCCTTTGGAGTTCCAGCGTAATAATTTAGACGCATCACCATTGGTTTCATTACGAAAAATTCGTTCACCAATGGCTGTCATATCCTGAGCAGAGGCAGCTACGACTGTGGTAACCAATGTTGAGTTTGTATGACTAGGTAGGGGAGCGGTAGTAATTGGTGTAGGGTTGCTTACCGTCGCTGTTGGATTGAGTGAAGGTGGTACAATCGTCGTATTCGTGTAAGGGTCAGGCAAAACTGGCATGCCAACTTCCGTTTGTAAGGCACGGTGTGTAGGCGGCGACTGTGGAACTAAGCCAGGGAGTAAAGCAGTATTTAGAGGAATAGGCACGACTGTGCAACCAGTCAGTACGAACAGCGCACCTAGCACACTTAAGTTTTTCATTTTTTAGCCCATATTTTATTGTGATCAATATTTTCTATGATAATACAGTTCTATTTTTAGGTCTTATAGCAAATAATTTTTATATCAAATAAATTTATATAATTATATGATCTTAGCTAATTGAATAACTGTAATCTAACTAGGTCGGTGCTTAGTAACAGCTGGTTTTATGCTAACCTGTAGAACGGAAGGCTAAACTTTAAACCTATCAAGCATGTTAGTAAATTTTCACAAATCACCCGGAGTTTTTGCAGCTCTTACAGCTGCTGTCTTGTTTGGAGCTAGTACACCTTTAGCTAAGCTATTACTGGGTACTATTAATCCTTGGCTTTTGGCAGGGCTACTATATTTAGGGTCGGGCTTAGGCTTATTCCTGTATCGGCGGGTAAGAAGGCTACCCAAGCTGCATTTGCCTAAATCTGAGTTAATTTGGTTATCAGCAGCCATTTTAGCGGGTGGAGTGCTAGCTCCAGTTCTGTTGCTGCTAGGTCTAAAAGCCATGCCAGCTTCAGGGGCCTCACTTTTATTGAATGCTGAAGCGGTATTTACTGCGGCCTTGGCTTGGTTAGTATTTCGTGAAAATGTGGATCAGCGAATTTTATTAGGCATGCTTGTGATTGTGATGGGTGCTGTAATTCTAAGTGCTTCAACGGATCTAAGCTTTGGCAGTCTCTGGCCCTCTCTAGCTGTACTACTAGCTTGTTTCCTGTGGGGGCTAGACAATAATTTAACACGCAAAGTCTCGCTTAATGATGCAACTGCACTGACTTGTATCAAGGGCCTAGTAGCAGGTAGCGTGAATTTAAGTTTAGCCTTGTTGATGGGAGCACAGTTCCCGTCAGTGAGTATCTTAGTTAGTGCATTAGTTCTTGGCCTGTTAGCGTATGGTGTGAGTTTAAGCTTGTTTATTGTGGGTTTACGGCATTTAGGCACTGCTCGTACGGGAGCTTATTTTGCAGTTGCGCCATTTTTTGGTGCAATTTTAGCCGTGATTCTGCTTGATGAACCGATCACTTGGAGCTTGCTATTAGCAGGTATCTTGATGGCTGTAGGGGTATGGTTACATCTTAGCGAATATCATAGTCATGAGCACCATCATGACTTTCTAGAGCATACGCATGCACATAGCCATGATGAACATCATCAGCATCTGCATGATTTTCCTGTAAGCAACTTGGGCGAAAAACACACGCATTGGCATCGACATGAGCCTCTGACCCATACGCATGCGCATTATCCAGATGCCCATCACCAACATTGAGGATTTTCGCTGAAATTAGTGGGAGCTGCTATGCTGCTAAGCTTAAAAGGTGAAAGCTGTTGTCGGGCTTAGGCACTAGTAAGGAGTTGTGGAATGAAGCCAGTCAGTGTGTTGTTCGTATGTATGGGGAATATCTGTCGTTCACCCACTGCAGAGGGTGTATTCGCAGCGCTCGTCCAAAGTTCAGGCTTGGGTGCTCAAATTCGAGTGGATTCTGCGGGTACACACGCCTATCACATTGGCAGCCAACCTGATCGTCGCTCACAGCAAGCTGCTTTAGGACGGGGCATTGATCTATCAACCCAGCGTGCCCGTCTAGTCGAAGCGACCGATTTCAGCGAGTTTGATTATATCTTAGCCATGGACTTGAATAATCTACAGGCCTTGCAGCGTATTGCCCAAGCTCGTCAGGCAAAAAATCTACGCCTGTTTATGGAGTTTGCTAGTCGCTGGCGGGAGCGTGAAGTTCCAGATCCTTACTATGGAGGCGCACAGGGATTTGAGCGGGTTCTCGATATGATTGAGGATGCCTCAGAGGGCTTACTCGAGTATTTAATTCGTACCCATCATTTAGAGCGGTCAGCTTAACCAACCGCTCCCAATGCTTTAACTAATCGGCATGCATCCAAATAGGCCGCTTTTTGACAGCCACGGTTGGTTCAAGGCTAGTTGGTGTTTGTGAATCAGGTGTAGGTGTCGCATCTGAAACGCTTTCTGCTGCTAATTCACTTCCATTGGAATTAGTCTCAGTAGCAGGTTCTTTTGCTGGAACTGGCAGTTGTGCTTCAGTTTCAGAGGTCTGTTGAGTAGGCTCCGCTTGGCTTGTTTCTTGAGACATTAAAGCTTCTGATTGATGCGCTAAACCATTTTGAACTTCCGCAGGAACTATGACTGGGCTTGTAGCACTTGGCACCGCTTCAACTACAGGGTGATGTATTGTCTCTACTGTCTCTATAGTTGAAGCCATTGTGCTAGCTGTCTCAACAACTTCAGAGACTAATGCTGACTCAGTAAGAGTAGGTAAACCTGCAGCTTTAACTGGCTCTGAATCTTCTAGCAAAGTTTTACTTGATTCTAAGCTCTCAGGGCGCATCAGCGTAGTTTCAGACACACTAGGTAATGGTTCAGAGGTGAAGACCTGACTGGTTTCCACCTTTTCAACTAGACTAGGGTTAGTAGCTGCCTGTGGAATTTCAGCCGCGACTTGCTCTGTTTTGCGTGGATTACCCTGACCAGGCTGACGTTGGCGGCGTTCTTGACGAGATTGCTTTTTCGGAATCAGGTCGATAATCAAAGGCTCAAGCGTTTCTGGAGGGGGTACTCGCCGCTCCATTTGTGGAGTAGGGGCACTCGTTTCTACTCCCGAATCGCTAGGCTCAACGGCTGGCGCACTAGACTTAGTGATATCAGCTTGCCACTGTTCGAAGCAAATCTCTGTCGTTTGTAGCTCATAACTGTTTTCTGCGCCTGCTTCAAAACTAGTTCGATTACTGCGCTCACGACGTCCACGATTACGCTGACGACGATTGTCCCGACGTTGTGTATTGTCTTGAGGGGTTTGGCTCAGATTTTCAATGACAATTTCTTCAACGACGATAGTTTCAGTCGTTGCGGTTAGAATCACTGTCTCTGGTTCGAGACTCGCATCTGGCACTACTTCACGCTCTCGATGACGCCGGTTCTGTTGGCGATTATCTCGATCACGTTCCTGCCGATTACGGTTACGGTCACGGCGCTCATTACGAGTTTGCTGATTATTCCCTTCAGAGGGGGGCGTGCTGACTGCTTCTGGCACATTATCTTCAGCAGGAGTGGTTTCAAGCTGAGCTCGCTGTTCTGGTTGGCGACGCTCATGACGAGGTTGACGACGCTCCTGTCGCTCGTTACGAGGAGTTTGTTGCTGATCAGGGGCAGCAACTTCATTGGTTTCGTTATTCGGCAGATCTTCATTAGTGCTCTGATTCTGCCGGCGACGATCATCCCCACGCCGACGCTCTTCACCATGACGACGATGTTGCTGGTTGTTATTATTACGTCGATTTTGATTAGAGCGCCGTTCTTCACCAGTAGCGGTTTCCTGACGAGCTGGTGCTGCATTTTCAGCAGCTAAGGCTTGAGCAGCGGCTTGTTCAGCAGCTTTAGCTTTAACTTGCGTTATAGTCGGTTCAACTTTAGCGCTACTGCCAAATAAGCCATTGAGAATGCGTCGAATTAGCCCTGGATTTTTCTGTACATCCAGAACTTCGGGTTCAGGTGTAGGAACAGCTGGGCGACGCTCACGCTCAGTGCGATCAATTTGTGGGGCTGGTTGGCTTGGAATTACATTCCCTACCACCGCTTCTGGTTGGATTTGGACTGGGTTCGCTAAGCGCTCAGCCATTAAATCCGCGTCGGTTTCTTCTGGCTCGCTAATTTGTGTGTAGCTAGCGCCAACAGTTTCCATATCATCGGTACGCACGCGCATGATCTCAAAATGCGGGGTATCCATATGTGGATTTGGAATAACGGTCAGCTCGATATTGCGCCGCTTTTGAATATTTACAATCGAATCGCGCTTTTCATTCAATAGATAAGCAGCAACAGGTACAGGCACTTGAGCAATAACACGACCTGTGAGTTCCTTCATGGACTCTTCTTCCATCAAACGCAGGATAGAGAGCGCCAGGGAGTCGGTATTACGGATATGACCTTGACCTTCACAACGTGGGCAAACCAATTGGCTAGACTCACCTAAAGAAGGACGTAAACGTTGACGTGACATTTCTAGAAGACCAAAGCGCGAAATACGCCCAACTTGGACGCGCGCACGATCAACTTTTAAGGCTTCTTTCAAACGACGCTCAACATCACGTTGATGTTTGCTAGGCAACATATCGATGAAGTCGATAACAATAAGGCCACCCAAATCCCGTAAACGCAGTTGACGCGCGATTTCATCAGCAGCTTCAAGATTGGTATTGAGGGCTGTTTCCTCAATATCTTGCCCTTTAGTAGCTCGTGCTGAGTTGATATCGATAGAGACCAGTGCTTCAGTATGATCAATGACAATCGCGCCACCAGAAGGCAAGTTCACGGTACGCTGGAAGGCAGTTTCAATCTGATACTCAACCTGATAACGACTGAATAGCGGTGTATTGTCTTGATAAAGCTTAAGTTTACGCAGATTATGCGGCATCACGGCTTGCATGAAATCTTGCGCTTGCCTAAACACCTTAGGATCATCAATCACTAGCTCCCCAATATCGCGGCGGAAATAGTCACGCAAGGCGCGGATGATCACATTACTTTCTTGGTATAAGAGTACAGGTGCTTTGTGCTGGTTAGCTGCGGAAGTAATCGCCTCCCACAAAGTCTTGAGGTAGTCTAAATCCCAACTGAGTTCTTCCAACTCACGATCCACCCCAGCGGTACGCACAATAGCACCCATACCTTCAGGAATTTCTAGATCACTCAAGGTTTGTTTGATTTGTTGCCGATCCTCTCCCTCAATGCGCCTTGAAACACCACCAGCTTTAGGGTTGTTTGGCATTAAAACCAAATAACGACCCGCGAGACTGATATAAGTGGTAAGAGCTGCACCTTTATTGCCGCGCTCTTCTTTATCCACCTGAATGAGAATTTCTTGGCCTTCCCGCAGCATATCTTTGACATTAACTTTGCTGCTATTGCCATATTTTCTTACGGATTCAGGATGATAACATTCCGGCGCGATTTCGCGGAAGGATAGAAAACCGTGACGCTGTGCGCCATAGTTGACGAAGGCTGCTTCAAGGCTCGGTTCGATCCGAGTAATGACCCCTTTATAGATGTTAGACTTTTTCTGCGCTTTGAATGGATGCTCAATATCCAAATCATAAAGACGCTGCCCGTCTACCATCGCGACCCGAATTTCTTCGGCCTGTGTCGCATTAATTAAAATTCTTTTCATGTACTACACCACAAACGTGCAGTACCCGCTCAGCTTTTCCTATTCATGAAGAAGTAGCCGGCAACAATAAGCCTGAAGGTAAAAGCCATTAGCACCTATCCAAGGACTTTAAGTTTGGATTTTTAGGCGTAAACATGGGGAAAGCAAGGTTTAGATCATCCCAGTGTGCTTTTATTACCTCTTAATTGTATGCATCCTGTTGCTTGGT
>SSFA01000039.1 GCA_008015155.1 Thiothrix sp. | reverse complement strand
TACGCTCGTATTCTGCAGTT
This sequence comes from Thiothrix sp., assembly GCA_008015155.1. Classification (GTDB taxonomy): domain Bacteria; phylum Pseudomonadota; class Gammaproteobacteria; order Thiotrichales; family Thiotrichaceae; genus Thiolinea. Next base: position 82,422 of record SSFA01000039.1, on the reverse strand, counting down.
AATTCTAGTGACTCGAACGAGCTGGTCTTTTGGATCAGTACCTTCTAAGGGCTTAACCTCAACCCCATCTACAAAAATCAGGGGACGAGATACATAAGCCGCATGCAGCACCTCACGTAGCAACTCCGTTCTACCTTGAAAAACCACTTGCACTGTGACGCGTTGATAGTCACTCGTTGCCTGCTCTTCAGTACTGGTTTGTTGTTGAATATCCTCAATCACTTCCGAGCTAAATAAAGTTCCACTTTGCTTAGCCACGACTGCAGCCACTTGATTTTGTAGTTCTTTACCCACTTGAGCAGCTGTCATTCCCTGCGGATAAAACAGCTTATCAATCCCCTGCTGGCTAATACGCTCGTATTCTGCAGTTAATTCTAGTGACTCGAACGAGCTGGTCTTTTGGATCAGTACCTTCTAAGGGCTTAACCTCAACCCCATCTACAAAAATCAGGGGACGAGATACATAAGCCGCATGCAGCACCTCACGTAGCAACTCCGTTCTACCTTGAAAAACCACTTGCACTGTGACGCGTTGATAGTCACTCGTTGCCTGCTCTTCAGTACTGGTTTGTTGTTGAAGATACTCAATCACTTCCGAGCCACGACTGCAGCCACTTGATTTTGTAGTTCTTTACCCACTTGAGCAGCTGTCATTCCCTGCGGATAAAACAGCTTATCAATCCCCTGCTGGCTAATACGCTCGTATTCTGCAGTTAATTCTGGGGCTGCCTGAGCCACTTGGCGCATTTTCTCTAAGCGTTTATAGCCACTTTCGATTTGCTCATTCAGCTCCTGAGATTTAAGCAGAGCAGGAATTACGCCAAAAAAACTCACAGTCAGTACGACTAGTAAGAACAACAACCAAGCTATCAGCGGCTGGCTACGGGCTGGAATTAGCATTTCACTCATGAGCAGCCTCCACTGTCGCTTGCAAGTGGAATTTATCCTTACCGGTGCTCGGATTGCGCGTCACAGGTGATTTAAAACTAACTGCCTCAAAATAAGGTGACACTTCTAAAGTATCAATTAGGCTTAAAGCTTGTTCTGATTCACCACGGATTTGCACTTGATTACCGGTAATCTCCAAGCGCTCCACCCAAGTATGCGGAGGAATTTCCATCGATAGATGTTCAACGACATCCAACATCACAGGCGCGGTTTTGCGCTTTTCTCCAATAAAGCTTAAAGCTTCTTCTGCTGCTAATAATTTATCACGTACTTCAATCTGTGCTGAGGCTTGCTGCTGCAAGCTCGCAATGGCTTCGTCAATTTGTCCTAAGCGGCGATCTTTATACCAAATAGGTGCTATCAAACTCGCAGTCAACGCCAACAAAAATAAATAGAATGGAATCAAAGAAGCGGCCACGGGTGCTGTTGCATTGCCGCTCAAGCCCCTAGTTAATTGAGTCGGGCTAGCCATCGCTGAAATGACTTGAATCTCGGGCACACCTAAATGACGCAGTTTGTTTAGATACTGCTCAATATGTTGTTTAGGTGAGATATAAATATCTGCAATAACTTGTTTATTGGCTTTATCGTGCTTAGCAACTTTAGCATCAAAATAAGCATTATCGAGGGTGAAAGGTGTAATTCTATCGAGCTGATAGCCAACTACTTGCTTGATATTATCTTGCACACCCTCAGGAAAAGTATGCTGTAAATGCAAGGCTTGTTTTTCGTCTAATTCAAGCTTTAACTGATAATTACGACTGCGAGCGGCTTTTTTAGCAATTCGACTAAAATCAAAGGCACTATCTAAGACAAACTCACCACATTCGCGGCGCTTGCCATCTTGTTGCCAACTCAAAGCTAGGCGCTCATTCGCCATATACAGCGCTAAACTGGGTTGGCTAGCACGGAATAAACTACGCAAAGCACTGGGTAGGCCTCGATAAAGATTATCGCCCCACCAGCTCATAAACTGCTTAAGCTTGTCGATGATCATTTTAATAATTATTATTTATAAGCCCTAGATTATTTTTGATACTACAAAAATTCTAGACCTTTGTCGATGACTGGCAGATGACTAGGCAATTTAGGTGTAGCAGTTTACAAATATTAGTGAGTGGAGTAGGATTCTGCCCCTACTGGAGAGGTGTCCGAGTGGTTGAAGGAGCACGCCTGGAAAGTGTGTATAGGTTAATAGCTTATCGCGGGTTCGAATCCCGCTCTCTCCGCCAAATTCAACACCCAAAAAGCCCCGCTCTTGCGGGGTTTTTTGTTAATGAATGAGTGAATTTCTCTATAGAAAAACCGTTGATCAGCGAGTTAAACTGTATATTAGTTATAGATTGGTATTAAACACGCTCATTCACTTTTAGCCTACACACGACAAATTATGACCGATACGCCGCGAAAAACCCTAACCCTCAAACGTAAGCCTGTGCCTGAAACAGCTAATAATGAAGTAAGTTCCAGCGCAAGCCCACCCACCAAGCAACCAGAGCCAGCTACGCGCGAAACCCGTTTATTAGGCAAACGCATTATTATTCGTCGTGAAGAAGCACAGCCAAGCCGCCCCAAATCCAATGCTAAAGGCAAAGGGAATCTGGGAAAAAATAAACAGCCCTTTCATAAAACAAAAGACCATAAACCTACTAAGACCACCGAACCCTCCCCCTCTGAAATTCAAGCTAAAGCGATGGATCGTTTCTTAGCCGATCGTTTTGAGGTCTGGCTTACCTATAAGCCATTAGCCTTAGGTGTGGAAACTGATCTCTATAATTTAATGGATCAAAACCAACCACCTGCATCTAAGCGAGTCGTACAACGCTTACTACGTATGCATTGTAATCATGGTAAATATTTACAAGCAGTCTTAGATCATCAACAGCGCTATAACTTGGCTGGTGAAGCTTTGGGTGATATTAGTGAGGCTGAACGCGAACATGCAACACGCACGTTAAAAGAACAGGAAGAGAAAAAAGCTCAGCTATAAGCCATTGGTAGTTGTCTAACGACTAGAGCTAAGTTTTTACAACTACCAAAAACAAAAAAGGCTGCATTTCACAATGCAGCCTTTTGAATAAGTGGCTCCCCGAACTGGACTTGAACCAGTGACCCAATGATTAACAGTCATTTGCTCTACCGACTGAGCTATCGGGGAACTGCCGAGGCGCGTATTCTTACAAAGAAGGGGGTGAGGCGTCAAGCACTTTTTTCGCCGCTGCTTTAAACAAATTTACACCAGCATCAGGACGATGCATTTGCTCACTAAGATGCCTCCGCCACTGTTTAGCACCAGGCAAGCCTTGAAACAACCCCAAGATATGTCGCCCAATATGGCTGACGCGCACACCTTGACGCTGTTGTTCCTCGATATAGATTAGTAGCTGTTCTAGAACTGCATAGCGATCTAGTGGGCTTACTGGCTCACCATAAATAGCATTATCGACCTGAGCCAAGATCCAAGGATTATGGTAAGGCTCCCGTCCTAACATGACTCCATCCACATATTGCAAATGCGTCTGAGCAGCGTCTAGGGAATTGATACCACCATTAATAATAATTTCTAACTGTGGAAATGCCTGCTTTAGTTGATAAACTAACTCATATCGCAAGGGCGGAATTTCGCGATTTTCTTTCGGACTTAAACCTTTTAACCACGCTTTACGCGCATGAATAATAAAGGTTTTACAACCAGCTTCAGCCACCGTCGAAACAAATTTATGCAGCCCTGCATAATCTTCCTGGTCATCAATGCCAATACGGTTTTTAACCGTCACCGGAATCGACACTTTAGCCTGCATGGTCGCAACACAATCTGCGATCAATTGGGGCTCCGCCATTAGGCAAGCACCAAAAGCACCTTTTTGGACGCGCTCGCTTGGGCAACCGACATTAATATTCACTTCATCATAACCAAAATCTGCAGCTAGTACCGCACATTTGGCCATGTCCTCAGGTTCACTCCCACCCAATTGTAAAGCTAACGGATGTTCTGCAGGATTGAAGTTTAAATAACGCTCCGTTTGTCCATGTAGAAGCGCACCTGTGGTCACCATTTCTGTATACAAAACAGCGTGTTTACTCAGTAAGCGGTGGAAATAGCGGCAGTGCGTGTCAGTCCAATCTAACATCGGGGCCACAGTAAATCGGCGGTTCAGGCTAATCACGTTATCTTTATCAGTAATAAAAAAATAAGGGAGCTTCATTGATGTGGGACATGGTCATTGATTTTATTATCGGCTTAATCGTTATTGGCATTCCATGCTATGTCTTTTACCGAGTTGGGATTGATGCAGGTATTGAGCGCGGCGTGCGTCGTCAATTACTACGTGAGTTAACTCTCAGCGGAATTGTGGAAATGGCTGATTCCAAACCGAGACACCGCCAACCACACTCTCCAGCCTAAGCTTATTCAGGCTGACAGTGAGGGCAATACCAAGTGGAGCGTTGCCCTTGGCGAATTTGCTGTATCAAGCTCCCACAAGCGTAGCAAGCTTGCTGCGTTCGTCCATAGACCTGTAATTCAATTTGAAAATAGCCTGCTTGTCCATCTTCACGCACAAAATCTTTTAAAGTAGTCCCACCCTGCTCAATAGCTCGCTTTAAGACCGTTTTAATGGCAACCACCAACTTCTGCAGCTGGTTTAGACTCACTTGACCTGCAGCACAGCGAGGATGGATGCCCGCTATAAATAGAGCTTCGTTCGCGTAAATATTGCCAACTCCAACGACCACATGCGAATTCATTATGAACTCTTTAATACTAACTTGCCGACCTTGAGCACGCGCTAGTAAATACTCAGGAGTAAACTCATCCGTCAGTGGCTCAACACCTAGATTTGCTAGCAAAGGATGCAATTCACCACAGCCAGCCCAGAGGACTGCACCAAACCGACGCGGGTCACGTAGACGCAAAGCTAGGCCACTATCGAGTATTAAGTCCACATGATCATGCTTTTCGGCGGCTAAGTCTGCAGCACAAATACGTAAGCTACCAGACATACCTAGATGCATTAAGGCAGTACCATGCAGCGTTTCTAATAGAAGATACTTACCACGACGCCGCACTGCCTCAATCCTTGCGCCATTCAATTGTTCTAGTTCTGAAGAAACTGGCCAACGTAACTTAGACTGGCGGACAGTAAAACTTTGGATACGTTGCCCCAGTAAATAGGGCTCGATACCACGACGGGTAGTTTCAACCTCCGGTAATTCTGGCATCTAATTGTGGAGCTTAAGCTTTAAAGTCAATTCTAGTTTCGCTAACACCCTGCGCTGCTTGTTCAAGCTGCTTCAGGCGCTTTTCACAGGGTTTCTTGCAGCCACATTGTTTACCCTCGTCACCCAGTAAACTAGCTAAACCGCCACAGCTACCCTTAATGGTTTCTCGATTAAAAAACCAAGTAATAGACAGCGCAGCAAAAGCTACAAGAAACACCGCAAAGGCAATCACAAATACCAACATGGCTAGCCTCCGAAATCGTCGAACATAATATTCTCGGGTTCCACACCAAGATCAAGTAACATCTTAGTCACTGATGAGTTCATCATGGGTGGCCCGCATAGGTAATACTCACAATCTTCGGGCGCTGGATGATCTTTCAAGTAGTTATCGTATAAAACATTGTGAATAAAGCCCGTATAGCCTTGCCAATTATCCTCAGGTAGTGGATCAGACAAGCCCATAAACCAAGTAAAATTAGGATTCTCAGCAGCTAATTGATCAAATTCCTCAACATAGAAAGCTTCGCGCAAACTACGTGCACCATACCAAAATGTCATCTTGCGATTAGTTTTGATGCGACGTAACTGATCATAAATATGTGAGCGCATCGGTGCCATACCTGCACCACCACCAATAAATATCATTTCTTTATTAGTTTCACGCGCAAAAAACTCACCAAAGGGGCCCGATACGGTCACTTGATCGCCCGGTTTCAAATTGAAGATATAAGAAGACATTTTTCCAGCAGGCACATTTTTGCCCGGGGGCGGTGAAGCAATCCGCACATTGAGCATAATCACTTCATCTTCTTCTGGATAATTAGCCATCGAATAAGCGCGCATCACCGGTTCAGTGACTTGTGAGGTGATATCCCACATTTTGAAGCGATCCCAGTCCCCGCGGTATTCTTCCGGAATATCGAACTCTGAATACTTTAGGCTATAAGGAGGGCATTCAATCTGAATGTAGCCACCAGCTCTAAAATTGATTTTCTCACCCGGCGGTAAATCCAAAACTAATTCTTTAATGAAAGTGGCACGGTTCTCGTTTGAACGCACAGTACAGAGCCATTTTTTCACGCCAAACACATCATCCGGCACTTCAACCTTCATATTTTGCTTAACTGCAACTTGGCAAGCTAAGCGCTCACAGGCAGCTGCTTCACGACGATTAATATGGCCTTCTTCAGTGGGCAATAAAGTACCGCCCCCTTCTAGTACCTTGACTCTACATTGGCCACAGGTTCCACCGCCCCCACAGGCTGAGGATACAAAAAGACCTTTATCGGCAAGCGCACCGAGTAATTTACCACCTGGACTTACCACCAAGTCTTTTTCACCATTCACTAGAATGTGTACGTCGCCTTGAGCCACTAGGCGTTGGCGAGCCAACAAGATGACATAGACTAGGCCTACAATCATTAAGATAAACAGGGCAACGCCTAATAAAATAGTAGACATGCTTAGCTCCTATAATTGGATGCCAGAGAAGGACATAAAGCCAAGGGACATCAGGCCAACCGTGATGAAAATAATTCCTAAGCCTTGTAAACCTTTTGGCACATCACTGTATTTCAAGCGTTCTCGCACACCCGCTAGAATAATGATGGCTAACATCCAACTGAAACCGCTACCAAAGCCATACACGACACTTTCTACAAAGGTATAATCACGTTCAGCCATGAATAAAGTACCCCCTAAAATCGCACAGTTGACGGTAATGAGGGGTAAGAAAATTCCTAAGGCTTGATGCAAGGCAGGTGCAAATTTATCCAGTGTCATTTCTAGCACTTGTACAATTGCAGCAATGACCGCGATGTAAGTAATTAAGCCCAAGAAGCGTAAATCAACACCTTGAATGAGCGCGTTTTCCTTAAGGAAAACATTCAGAATAATATTATTCACAGGCAAGGTAATAGCTTGGACAACGACCACAGCGATGCCTAAACCAATTGCAGTTTCAATCTTTTTCGAAATGGCAATAAACGTACACATTCCCAGAAAGAAAGTGAGTGCCATGTTTTCAATGAAGACTGATTTAACAAATAAACTCAATAAGCCTTCCATGATTAGTGATACTCCCCTTTGGCAGGTTCGTGAATTCTAAACTCGGCGGCTTCACGCTGCTCTGGCTTTTTGGTGCGTAAAATCCAAATCAAGATGCCAATCAGGAAAAAGGCACTAGGAGGTAAGAGTAATAAGCCATTCGGCACATACCAACCGCCGTCTTTTAGTAAGGGAATAATTTGGAGTCCAAATAAAGAGCCGGATCCAAATAACTCGCGGATAAAAGCAACGGACATCAAAATCAGGCTATAACCCAAGCCATTGCCAATGCCATCAAGGAAACTAATACCTGGAGGGTTTTGCATAGCAAAGGCCTCAGCCCGTCCCATGACAATACAGTTGGTAATAATCAGACCGACAAACACTGACAGACGCTTGGAAGTATCGAATGCATAAGCACGCAAAATTTGATCAACCACAATAACCAAAGATGCAATGATGGTCATTTGCACAATAATCCGAATACTACTCGGTATGTGATTGCGTACTGTACTAATAAACATATTAGAAAACGCAACCACTAAAGTCAGACTGAGCGACATCAAAAGCGCTGTATTCATTGAACTCGTCACCGCTAGTGCCGAGCAAATCCCAAGTATCTGTAAAGTGATAGGATTATTGTCAAATAAAGGCCCTAGCAGAACCTTACGAGTTTCGGTAGTCATGCTCCACCTCCTTGACGTAATTTTTGTAGATAAGGGCCAAAGCCATCAGGGCCTACCCAGAAATGTACTAAATTATTCACACCATTACTGGTTAGAGTCGCGCCGGACAAAGCATCAACCTCATAGACAGCACGCGGATCACTATCAGGAACTGCTGCCTTCGTGACTCGAATCGCAATTTGACCTTGCTCATCGAATAACTTTTTCCCAACCCATTGTGCTTTCCAATTGGGATTATCGATTTCACCGCCTAAACCAGGGGTTTCAGCATGCTCATAAAAACCCAAACCCACAATGGTATTAGCATCCGCTTGCAAAGCTAAAAACCCATGTAAGGTCGACCATAGGCCATAACCTGAGACAGGTAGAATAATTTTTTGCAGCTGTCCTTGCCCATCTTTCACTAAGTAAACGGTAGCATATTTGGCGCGACGTTTAATCGATGCAATGTCCTGCTCTTTGGTCAACACAACATTCTGCTTAGGATCAACTGCAGCAGCACGTGCATCGAAAGTTTTAGGGTCGATATTATCTACATATTCACCTGTTTGTAGATCAATCACTTTGGCCTCTACCTGCTTAAAGGCTTCATTGACAGACACACCCTCTTGAGCAAGACCGGCAATAGCGACAATATTCTGCTGCTTATCAAGCTGCTTATTTTTATCTTGCACTGGTTTAAGTAACACAGCAGCGGAAGAAACAGCAACCGAACAAATTAAGCATAAGACAAAGGCAACAATATAAGTCTTTTTTCGACTGTCATTGGGTAAAGCTAACACATCACTGATTACGCTCATGCTTTGACCTCCCCAGTTGCTGCTTTTTGCCGTTTAAGACGACGCTGAATATTTACTTTCACGACCACATAATCCATGAGTGGTGCAATCATATTGGCAAATAAAATAGCCAGCATCATGCCTTCAGGGAAAGCTGGATTGACGACCCGAATCAAAATCACCATGAAACCAATCAAGACCCCAAACCACCAGCGACCTGCATTGGTATGAGCCGCTGTTACAGGATCGGTCGCCATAAACATCATACCGAAGGCAAAACCACCTAAGACTAAATGCCACCACCAAGGCATAGCGAACATAGGATTAGTCTCGCTACCGATAGTATTCAGTAGGATAGTGGTCATAATCATGCCGAATAGTACCCCGGAAACAATCCGCCAATTCGCAATCCCGGTATACAACAGAAACGCACCACCAATAAAAATCGCTAAGGCTGAAGTTTCCCCTAAAGAACCAGGCTCTAAACCAATGAAGGCATCCCACCAGGTAAGACCACTAGCATAAATCCCCTGCATACCACTGGCAGCACCAGTTGCTAAAGCAGTAGCTCCTGAATAGCCATCTACAGCCACCCAAACCGTGTCACCCGACATATAGGAAGGGTAAGCAAAGAAAAGAAAAGCACGTCCGGCCAATGCAGGATTAATAAAGTTTTTCCCAGTTCCACCGAAAACTTCTTTACCAATCACGACCCCAAACAAAATACCTAAAGCCACCATCCATAAGGGTGTTCCAGGCGGTAAGGTTAAGGTATAAAGGATAGAGGTAACAAAGAAACCTTCATTCACTTCGTGCCCACGGATAGTAGCAAAGATAACCTCCGCAATACCGCCGACAATAAAGGTCGTCATATAAATCGGTAGAAAGTACAACAGGCCGTGAAAGAAATTGTCAAAGAAGCTATTCGGGTCAAAGCCAAACAAGCTTTGAATTGCACCGCGCCAACCTTCTGCTTGTTCTAAACCCATCGATTGCAGTGCTAAATTCGCCTGCAAGCCGGTGTTATAGCAGGCCATGAACATTACAGGAAAAGTTGCTAACCAGACATAGCCCATGACCCGCTTTAAATCTAAAGCATCACGCACATGCGGAGAACTAGTAGTACGATTGGGCGGACTGTATAACAACGTATCCACCATTTCATACAAGCTAAAGTATTTTTCGTATTTTCCACCCGGCAAAAAATCTGGCTCACGCTGGTCTAACCACTTACGCAAATTCTTGATCATCCTTTACTCCCCTCTTTCCAACATGCGTAAGCAATCGCGTAACGCGGAACCATACTCATATTTGCTATGACAAACGAAAGTACATAAAGCTAAATCCTCCTCATCCAATTCTAAAGCACCTAGCTGTTGCGCCATGACGGTGTCACGAACCAGTAAGGATCGTAGTAATTGAGTCGCTAAAATATCTAAAGGCATTACTTGTTCATAATTACCTAAGGGAACCATTGCTCGATGGCTACCATTTTGGGTACTCGTTAGCGAAAACTGCTGCTGCGCTAAGCCGGGCTTTAGAAATACCCGCATCATGGAATACTGCGATAACAAGGGATTCAGCCAATGGAGGAAGACTCTATCTTGCTCTTCAGAAATTGCTGATACTTGTAAGTCGTAACGCCCTAAATAAGCACCCGCATCTTTAGCAGTATGTCCACCAAGGACTGAGCCAGAAATGACTCGATAACCCCCAGTTATCAGCTCACCACTAACAATACTATCGGTATTTGCACCCAAACGCGTACGAATCAAGCGTGGCTGCTTCACTGCAGGCCCTGCTAAGGCAATGACACGCTCTACAAATAACTTACCAGTCGTAAATAATTTGCCAATGGCAATCACATCTTGATAGTTAAGATGCCAAACAAAGCGGTGTTCACTGGCAGGCTCCAAAAAATGAATATGGGTACCAGGCAAACCCGCTGGATGCACGCCCGAGAAGGGCTTGTAGAGTACATTAGAACTAGCTACTTTAGGGGGTTCATAGCCAGCCTCATGGCAGACATAAACGGTAGGCGCTAGACGGGATAATACGGTTAAACCATGTTGAAAGGCTTCTGCATATTCAGCGATCACTACTTTGGGATCAGCCGCCAAAGGCCGAGTATCCATCGCTGTCACAAAAATGGCGTTAGCCTTAGCATCAGCATTCGGAATATGACTATAAGGCCGAGTTCGGAAACTGATCCATTGACCTGAATCTTGGAGCTTCTGGCGGATAGTGGTTTCATCTAATTGTGCTAGCTCTTCTGGATGATGCGCACCAAAGTCAATGAACTCTTCCTCAGCAGCTGCTTGCAACACCACAGAAACGAGAGCGCGTTTATCACCCCGATTGATCGATTTTACGACTCCAGCACAGGGGGCTGTGAAGTTTACACCTTCCGATTTACGGTGTGAAAACAAAACCTGCCCTGCTTTGACGATATCGCCTTCTTTCACCTGCACAGAAGGTTTTAGATCATGGAAATCGCGTCCTAGAACAGCAAGAGTAGTCGGTTTGGGATGATCATAGATTTTTTGTACTGGTTGCCCAGCTATAGGTATATCTAGACCTTTGGTGATTTTCATGTGGACTACCTTATTATTGCAGCGGTGGTAAGCAAGCTAGTACGACCGAATAGACCTTGTTAAATCAAGCAATTGTGCTGAAAGTCAATAGGTTAGTGCTAAACTCTACTGACTAGCTAAACTCACCCTTCGCTGTTGTTAAACGGGGTATGGTACAAACTCATCCCGAATCTTACGGATTATTAAGCATAGTTACAATCTACGACTGATTTCTGTAAGACTATTTAGTGCTTGGTTCCAAACTGGTTTTTGCAGGAAACAATTGAGCTGCTTGCGATATGGGTAGGACATAAGTGAGCTGCTTGACAGGATCTGCTAAGACAATGTCCTCTTTTAAATTCACGACGACTAACTCTCTAGTTCCACTGCTACCCGTTAACACGACTTTCGGTAGATCCGCTGTCAGCTTCTGGGGATCAAAACTATCGATGCGTAGTGCCTCAGCATTTTTCCAGTTACTCACTAATTGGGGTAATTCGGCAAATCCACTAGGAAGCTGAACAGCACTTAATTGAAAATCATCAGGTACTAATTGGAGAGCCACAAAATTGACCCAAGGCTCCTGCAGTAAACTGTAGACTGCCTCATTCACTAATTGGATTTGCCCTGCATTGAGAAGATAGCGATTATTTGAAACGGGATTAGTCTGACCAAACACCAGTTGATGCCCATTAATACTCAAGCTAAGCTCAGCAGGATTTAAGCCATAAGCACTCAAATCTTTACCCGCGCTCGGATAAGTGGACTCCACTTTTTCATCAAGCAAAGTAAATAATTGCCTGACTTTGACAGGATTGGCCGCCAATTGTTGTGGTTCTACTAATTGCCATTGCTCGCCCTCACGTTTAAGCACTAGCTTAGAGTCAATGCCCTCCTGCTTCCTTTCGACCACCACTGAATTCACTTCAGATAAGCTGAGTGGTAATACTCGTGCGCTTTGCAAAGCCTGCTCTTTTTGCTGTAACTGCCACCAAACTAGCCCAGCTAAGCCTAGCACTAAAACGAGCAACCCTAGATTCACGCCTAAACGACGCAGCGTTACAGGAGTCATCATTTAGCGTCTCCGCCGTTTAAACCAAATTAAAGACCCAAAAGCAATTAAACTCAAAGGTAAAACGATTAGGAAGAAACTTGCCAACACAAAGCTCGCGGTTTCGCCCATAGCAAAATGAGTATCTGGTGCATTACTCACTTGAATATTTAATAAGTTGTCATCAGCACTGAGCCAATTAAAAATATTAGTCGCCAGATCTAAATTCACCCCCTGCCCAATAGAACTATTTAGCATAAAGTCACTATCACCAATCACGACCACTCGCTGTTGACGCTCTTGTTGAGGATTAGCGACTGTGGTAGTGGTTGCCGCTGAGGCGCTTTCAGGCTGTTCCAGTAACCGCGTCAAGGTGAAACCAATAGCAATAGGCCCTAACACATCACCCTTGTCTTCTTCATAGCTTACCGCACCGTCAATTGGCCCCGTTTCTAGCCAACTATTCGGTAAGGTTGTAAGTAGTTCTTGTGTGTTCCAAGCTAAAGCATTCTTATCTTCGACCGGATTACGCTCCACCATAGTTGCAAAGGGAAATAAACTTTGCGAGCCTGTGAATTTTTCAACGATAGCTGACTGCCCGTAATCGACCACTGGTACAATGGCGGGATGTGTCACGCCTAACACTGCATGTAACTGCTCATTCGCATCGAGCACTGTCCCTTCACTGATTTTTAAGCCTAAGACATCAGCCAAGGGTTTTAAGCCATGTAAGCCACCTGGGTCTTGCAACCAGAGTAAATTGCCGCCTTGCTCTACATAATTTTTAATAATGTCTACTTCACCTGGCAATAAATCTTTTTGTGGTGAAGCAATGACTAGAAAACGCGCATTGTGTGGAATCGACTGAGTACGCACCAAATTATGCGGCTGTATTTTAAAGCCACTCCGCTCTAAAGTACTTAAGAACTGATTCAAGCCAGTTGACTTATCCGATAAAGGCTCACGCTCTTCATGTCCCTCTAGAAAGACCACTAGACGCTCTGCGCCGCGACTCATCCGTTGAATCGCGTTAGCAATCACCGGCTCAGTTGTTTGCTCAACGACTTCACTACGCTCACCTAAGTGAATTGCCATTTGCCCCGCATATTGAATGCCATCCTGCTTAGCACGCACTGGTTCTAAATCAGGATTCACAAACTCCAATTTAATATCTGGCTTGACCCGCTGGTATTTAGCGATCAGTTTACGCAGCTGTTCTTGCAAGGCTGCGTCTTCTGGGACATAAGCTACAAACTTTAAAGGTTGATTAGTTGTTTCTAGTAGCGCACGTGTTGCCGCCGTTAAACTATTGCGACTGCCGTAAGTCCAATCCGCTTGAAAGTGAAACTCACGGCTGAGAAAAGCAAGTAGGCCCACTACTGCAAAAAACAGTAGATAAAAAATCGCATTCTGCACACCGATAGAGCGGTGCATCCCTTTAGTCATTTTCATAGTTACTATCTCTGCAGCCGTTCGTTATCCAATTTGCGAATGGTCAACAGCAAAAACCCCAGAATAAACAAGAGGTAATATACCAAATCACTACTATCAAATAGCCCTTCTAAAAAAGACAGGAAATGCCCAAAATGGGATAGATAAATGAATAGTTGACTGCTTGAGCCTTGTGAATTGCCTGAGATATACAAAACCATCAAAAACAGTAGCAACCCAAAGGTGCTGACTGCCGCGATGATAGGCTGGCGAGTTAAGGCGGATAGAAATAAACCGGCTGCTGCAAAAGAGGCTAACAGTAAAAATAAACCAAAAATCGCTGCTGCCAACTTGCCCCAATCTAAATCAGTGCCTAAGGAGAGAGAAGCGGGCATCAAAGTGAGCATACTGACCATTAAGAGGATAAGCAGCAGCAAACCCAAATACTTGCCCAAGACAATTTGGCTAATCGAAATCGGAGCACTAGTGAGTAAAGGCAAGGTTTGATTCATACGCTCTTCGGCGAATAAGCGCATGGTTAAAATCGGCATCACTGCCAACATAATAACACCAGCCCAAAGGTAAAGAGCAGAGACCACCAAATCACTTAAGCCCGGAGCATTTTCACGCCCTGCCATCGCCGGCTGGATTTGTGTTACATATTCATTCAGACCTAGCAAAAATATCCAAGCCAAAATAAATTGTACGATTGCTAAAATGCTCCACGCTAAGGGGGAGTAGAACATGCGCCGAAACTCAGTCAGGGCAATCGTCCAGATCATATTCATTCCATTTTCTCCGCCTCAAGATCCGCTAAGGCCGGATCTTCTTGATAAACTAGCTCAAAGAAAATCTTTTCCAGGGACTCAACGCCTGTAAGTGAGTCATTAAATACCGTACGCCCACGATTCAGAATTTGGACACGATCACAGACAGCTTGCACTTCAGGCAAAATGTGGGTTGATAAAATCACACTATGTTCTTGGCCTAACTCACGAATAAGCTTGCGAATTTCGCGAATTTGTAAAGGGTCTAAGCCCACAGTAGGCTCATCTAAAATCACTACCGCTGGATTGTGTAAAATGGCCTGAGCAATCCCTACCCGCTGCTTGTAGCCTTTGGATAAATTAGCAATGAGACGATTTTGTACTTCCTGCAAGCTACAGCGCTCGCGTGCTAAATGAATAGCTTGTATTCGGCCAGCTCCACGCAAGCCATGCAGTTTGGCGCAATAGTCTAAATATTCATTCACTGTCAGATCACGATAAACCGGCGGCTGTTCGGGTAAATAGCCTATATGCTGTTTTGCGCGGCGTGGCTCTTCTAAGAGATCAATACCATTAATTTGAATCGAGCCTGTCGTGGGCGCTAAATTGCCAGTCAGCATCTGCATAGTAGTGGATTTGCCTGCACCATTAGGGCCTAACAAACCCAGAACCTCACCTTTTTTCAAATGCAGATCCAGATTTTCTACTGCACAGTGCTCATTGTAATAACGCGATAAGCCTTCTGCCGCGAGCAACATGGTGGACTCCATTAAGCTGTCACTCCTGTTTAATCATTAGAGGCTAGGCTCTAGTTACTAAAGTTATAGGTCTAGAACTAAGTAGCAGCCTAGGGCGCACTTTGTAAACTAATTACAAAAAAAAGCAATTGACTACACTGCTTTATCACCCTAACCTAAAAACAATTAATCTCTCGGTAAGCTTTGAACATGCCTCGCACTAGCATCCCTGAACGTCAATGGTATCTATTGACGAGCAAGCCTTTTAAAGATGAACTAGCAGAAATTGAATTGGGCAAACAAGGTTACGAAGTCTATCGACCTTTAGCACAACGGCTGCGCAAACAGCGGGGCAAACTCGTCAAGAAGACGGAGTCCTTATTTCCGCGCTACTTGTTCATTGCTTTAAATGAACTGACTGATAACTGGGCACCTATCCGCTCAACTAAAGGCGTTAATCAATTTGTACGCTTTGGCACACAAGCCGCGATTGTTCCTAGTGATTTAATTTTCAACTTAAAAAATCAAGAATCTCTCCTAGGTGAACGAGCCATTGATCTCGATCGCTTCCATCAAGGTGATCAAGTAACTTTGACAGAAGGCCCTTTTCGTGGTCTAAATGGCGTGTTTATGAGCTATGATGGTGAAGAAAGAGCTATTATTTTGTTGGAAATCCTCCACAAACAAACTAAATTGGCTATTTCTCCAGCAAAACTCCTAGCTGCTTGACAGGGTAGCTGTTGTTAAACCGCTACAAAAGTTGATCTTTAAGATAGGTATAACCTATACTCGTCTTACCTAAAATAATTATTGATGCCCGAAACATAGATAATGACATCCAGAAAATTTCTTTTCTTACAGGGTGTCGCTACTCCTTTTTTTCGCAAATTAGGAGCAGCGATTCAAGAAAATGGATACGAAGTATTTCGGGTCAATTTTTGCGGTGGTGATAGCTGGTTTAGTCAGCACAAAAACAGTTGGCGTTTTACCGCTAGCCTAGATCAACTACCCGCTTGGTTAGAAGCCAAGCATCAAGCTCATCAGTTTACTGATGTAGTACTCTTCGGCGATACGCGCCCTGTCCACCTCTATGCTTTACCTTTGCTGCAACGCTTGGGTTTAAAGATTTATGTATACGAGGAAGGCTATTTCCGACCTGATTGGATTACCCTAGAGCAAAATGGCGTCAATGGCCATTCACGCTTACTTAATAAAAATCCAGAATTCTGGCTCAACCAAGACGGTGAAGATTTAAAGCTAGCACATACCATTGGCAAAAACTTTCTGCCACGAGCTTGGCATGATATTTGTTATCGCCTAACTACTGCAGCTTTCAAAATTAGCTATCCTCATTATAAAACCCATCGCCCTTTTAAAGCTTATCGTGAATACTTAGGTTGGGCACAACGCATGCCCAATAACAAGCTGTGGCGTGAGCGCTGGGAACACAGGAAAATTCAACAACTGGTTAAGTCAAAACAAGCTTATTACCTGCTGCCTCTACAACTAGATTCTGACGCCCAAATTCGCGTCCACTCAGCCTTTACTAGTATGCAGCAAGTGATCCTCACTGTGATGGCTTCATTCGCTAAGTACGCTCCACCTGGTACTAAGCTAGTAATTAAAAATCACCCCTTAGACACTGGTTTACTTAAGCACTGTAAAAAAGTCAAACAAATTGCTGAGAATCTAGGCATCGGTAATAGAGTATTATTTTTAGAAACTGGGCATTTACCTACCCTGCTTCAGCATACTAAAGGGACCGTTTTGGTGAATAGCACCACAGGTACTTCTGCCTTGCATCATGGCTCACCAACTATTGCTTTGGGTACTGCCTTATTTGACATTCCAGGCCTTACTTTCCAACACGGTTTAGATCGTTTTTGGACAGAAGGTCAACCCGCTGATCCACATCTCTTTAGCCAATTTCGGCGGCGTGTTATTCAAGAAACCCAAATTAATGGTGACTTTTACTCTCGTAAAGGCATTAAGCTGGCAATAGAGGGGAGTTTACTGGCTATGCAAATCAGTCCTCAGCTTGCCAAGCCTGTACCTAGCCTCAGCCCAGTGCCGAATTTGACACCGACCAAAGTGATCTACGGTGGCAAACTACCTGAAGCTAGCTATCTATATAAAGAGCGTTAAATCTAATGGCTCGCACCATTCTAATTACCGGTGCCAGTAATGGTTTAGGGGCCGCTCTTGCCGAACACTACGCTGCACCTGAAGTGCATCTGGCTTTAATTGGCAGAGATTCAACCCGTTTAGCACAAATTAGCGCCAGCTGTAGCAACCTAGGTGCTAAAGTGACTAGCGCTAGCCTTAGTGTGACTGATCAAAAAGCACTTAAACAGTGGTTGGATGAATTCGATCAGCAATACCCTATTGACTTAGCTATAGCCAACGCTGGGGTCACCAGCATGTTAACGGCGCAAGGTTCAGGTGAAGAACTCACTGCGATTGAACAAGTTTTGGATACTAATTTATATGGCGTTGTTTATACTTTACACCCGCTGATTGAACGGATGCGTAGCCGTAAGCAAGGGCAGCTTGCCATGATTAGTTCGCTGGCCGCTTGGCGGGGTATGCCTATTACACCGTCCTATTGTGCGAGTAAAGCCGCCATTAAAGCTTGGGGCGAAGCCTTACGTGGCTGGTTAGCGCCAGAAGGCATTAAGGTTAATGTAGTCTGCCCGGGCTTTGTAAAAACCGAGTTAAGCGATCAATTTCCTGGTACTCGCCCGACGATGATTTCTGCCAAGCATGCAGCTACTCTCATTGCCAAAGGTTTAGAACGTAATCAAGCCGTGATTGCTTTCCCGTTCCCACTCACTTGGGGTATGTGGTTCGTATCAGTGCTGCCCTTTCCACTAGCTTCTTATTTTTTAGGTCTATTTGGGTATAATCGTCCGCGTTCGCCTCGAAAACCTAAATAACACCTCGCCTATGCTCAGCCTTTTGCTAGCCTATGTACTCACTTGCGTATTAGTACAACAAGCGCAAATTTATTTGATTGCAAAAGAACTACGTCCTGACAATAGAAGCGTCAAAGCGCTCATCCTAGAAATTAGTTTAATCACTTTAGTTTTTACAGCTGCCTTAGTACTTAGCTATCGGCCTTTTTTAGCTAGCATCATAACTTTAGCCTTGAGTACTGTCTTTTTAGTGGTCAATCAAGCTAAATATAAAGCATTAGCAGAACCTTTAGTTTTTTCAGATATTTATCTTTATTTACAAGTCTTCAGCCACCCACGCTTATTTCTACCATTTTTAAATCTACCCCTTACATTTCTAGCAATTAGTATTGGCCTAGCCCTACTCTATTTAGCTGCAGTTTTAGAGCCAGCTTTAACCATAAATAGGATGATAGTTAGCCTACTGGCACTATTAATGAGCTTATTTTTGCTGGTAGCTATAAGAAAACTAGCGCTAGAGTTCAAACTCAGCTTTCAAACCAAAAAGGATCTTAGAGAACTTGGGTTTTTCAATAGCTTAATTATTTACTTCACTCAAGCCTTACAGAAAAAGCATTTAGATAATTTTAAAAATCTTGTTCAAAAAAATTCGCCCTATGCCCAATCAACTCAGCTAGCTGGCGAGCACCCTACTATTATTGTTATCCAGAGTGAATCATTTTTTGATCCAAGACAGTTAAGCCCTAGCATCAAAACTGAAGTGCTTGAGGCGTTTGATAAGATCAAAACTAATTCAGCACAAACAGGTAAATTAACAATACCTGCTTGGGGCGCAAATACTCTACGCTCTGAATATGCATTCTTGAGTGGCTTTAATAATCAAGAACTTAGCTACTATAGATATAATCCCTATGAGTTTTTGCAAAACTTTTCTTCGGTCAGTATCGCAAGCTATCTTAAAAGCTTAGGCTATCGCTGCATTTGCATACACCCTAATCACTCTGCTTTTTTCAAGCGTGACAAAATATTTCCCCTAATAGATTTTGATGAGTTTATTGATATTAAAGAGTTTGATAGCAGTCAGACTGCGGGGCCTTATATTAGTGATCAAGCTGTTTATGAAAAAATCCAAGAGTTGCTTAATAAAAAACCTGATACTCAAGCTTTATTTATTTTTGCTATTACCATGGAAAATCATGGCCCCTTGCATTTAGAAAGCCACACAGAAACAGATCTTAATCAGCTTTATCAGAGCGAGCCACCCAAACAACATCATGATCTAACTATTTATTTGAAACATCTAAAAAATGCAGATCGTATGCTACTGAGTTTAACCGAGGGTCTTAAAGCTAGGAAAGAAATGACTTGGCTAGCTTGGTATGGGGACCATATTCCTAGTATGCCTGCTGTGTATCAAGAGCTGAATTGGCAAGATGGGCGCAGTGAATATTTAATCTGGAATAACCGTGAAACTCAGCAGCCCAATCAGCAAATAGAGCTCTCAATTGAACAACTAGGTATTGAATTACTCAAACGAGCTGGTTTTGGTATAGCGGATAAAACCTAGATACTCCCGCCAGCGAAAATAGGTACGTTGCTGCCGGAATTGCTTAGTATCCAAAGGATTCGGCCATGAATCATAACGTCCCGCTGAGGTTTGTGGGATACCTACCGTCTCTGTGTTGAAGGCTATGATCTGCCTAACAGCGGCTAAAGCGCCTAGCTTAAATAACTTTAAGTTAAGACTAAAAAGTGTATCGCTCAGTCGAATACTGAGCTTGCTTTGCTCTAGAATCGCTCCATGATCAAACTGTTCATCTTGTACATGAACCGTCGCACCTGTTTCACGCGCTTGGCGCAGCAAAGCATAAAAAGCAGGATCCACCCCTTTAAAAGCAGGCAATAAAGAGGGATGGATATTTAAACAGGCCAACTTGGGTAGAGCTAAAGCTTCTGCTTTAAGTAATTGATTAAAATGAGCTGATAATAAGATATCGGGCTTTAAACTACTTAAAAACTGCAGGCTCTCTGTTGAGTTGATATCGGTAGTTTCTAGGTAAGCAATTTTTTTAGCGGTTAACTGCTGCTTGAAGCTTGGCTTACGCAGGCACCAACGCAGGCCAGTGTATAAACCCGTGATGGCAAACAAATAGCCTGCATAGCGCAAACCCGACAGTTGTATCTGGCGCAAGCCAGCACGTAAGTTTGTATCGGATTTATTCAAAATCCTAGTGGAACTCAGCACCCCTACTAACTCAATCTCGGGTGCTGTTAATAGTTCATGCAATACTATTTCTGAATACACACTGGGGTAAGTACACAAAATCACGCGGCGAGGTGTATTCACTATTTTTTAGCCATCACTTCAGCTAAAGTTTCGACGGTGTATTGGATTTGCTCGACAGTATGGCTGGTACTAATAAAGAAACGTAAACGAGCCATCCCCTCTTCTACCGCTGGATAGAAAATCGGTTGCACATTGATCCCACGATCAAACATGCGATTGGCCACTAAACCTGCGCGTGCTGAACTACCTAAAATAGCCGGCACTACTGCCAAACCTGCGCTATAGCCCGTATCAATTCGATGCTTCTTACACAAATCTAAGAATAAACGACCATTGGCTTGCAATTGCTGGACACGTTCCGGCTCAGCCAACATCACTTTCAGAGAAGCCGCCGATGCAGCTGCCAAAGGAGGCGACATGCCAACGCTATATAAAAAGCCTGGTGCAGAAATCCTTAAATGATGAACTAAGGCTTTTTCACCCGCTATATAACCACCACAACCAGATAAAGTTTTACTGAGCGTCCCCATCCAAATATCAACATCTTTGCCCGCTACGCCAAAATGCTCACGAATACCACGACCGGTAGCACCCATAATCCCTAAGGAGTGTGCCTCGTCGACCATTAGGAAAGCTTTGTGCCGACGCTTTATATCAATAAACCGCAGTAAATCAGGGAAGTCACCATCCATACTATAGATGCCTTCCACCACGATCAGCACCCGCTCAAAATCCTTACGCTGCTGGCTAAGAATATCATCGACTGCTTGCCAATCATTATGGGGGAAAGGAATACGCTTAGCCCCAGAAAGCTGCGCTCCTTGGACAGCACTATTGTGAATCAGCGCATCATGTAGAATTAAATCGCGTGGCCCAAACAGATAGCCAATGGTAGTAACATTCGTCGCATGGCCGCTGACAAAGACAACACAATCATCGACTTCGTATAAATTGGCTAATCCCTGCTCCAAGTCTTGCTGCACGGCACGTTCGCCAGACACCATTCGGCTAGCTGAAGCTGAAGTGCCATAACGCTGGATCGCCTCGATTGAGGCTTGGTTGACGCTAGGATGCCCACACAAATCTAAGTAATTATAGCTGGCAAAGTTAATATACTCCTTGCCTTCAATAAAGGTGGTCGACCGTGCTACCTGATCATGCGTTTTAAAGAAGGGACTATCAATACCGAGTTGCTTACCACCTTGCTCAATGACACGAATTTGCTGGTAGCCAGGCATTTGATCGAAACGATAGAACGCTTCAGGAATTTCATCACGACGGAATAATTTCTTTTTATTCGGATAGCCTTCCTGAGCAATCTTATCGAGTTTCTTGCGATGTCGCTCTAGCATTTCATTGGCTAGCCGTTCTTTAATCTGATCGCTCAGACCAAATAAATTCCGACCTGTCATGGCTTAATTCCTCGCCTCTTCTGCCGATAAATTGGCAGCTAATTGTGCTAGCTCAGCATCTGTCATGTCTGAACCATGTTTTTTTACAACCGCTGCAATCGATTGTTGTTTCAGTTCTTGCTCGGTCGGTGTAGCACCCGAGTCTTGTGGATGTAAGTGGGAAACGATTTTCTCAGCGATCCGACTTACCGTGGCCCCCTCAGTCAAAGCCATTACAGGTAAGCGTACTTTAAAACGCTCCTCAATCGCGAGCACTAATTCCATCCCCATCAAAGAATCCATGCCTAAATCAAACACCGACTTATCAGCTGATAGTTTATCATTCGGTAAGCGCAGAATATGCCCGACTTCAGCGAGTAACATTTCAGTGACCAACTTGTGAGTCGCCTCAGGGCTTAAACCTGCCACTAGTTCATGGATATCCTTTGCTTCCTCATTAGTTTCATCGCCACCCGCTAACGCATGTTGCAACTCACTAAATTTAGCCGAGCGGGCATTCGGCATGACTCGTTGCAGCGTACTCCAATCCCAATTCACCACTGCTACACCGGTTTGCTGACTTTGTAGCAACTGCTCTAAAACAGTTAAAGCTTGAGCAGTGGTGATAGCAGCACCACCTAGCCGGCTTTGTAAGGCATCTTTCACTGCCTCATTACGTGTGAGATAACCAGCATCAGCGATTGGCCCCCAGGCAGCGAAGCTAGCTGGCAAACCTTGTTGACGGCGATACTCCGCTAAAGACTCCAAAAAGAGATTTGCGGCTACATAATTAGCTTGCCCCGGATTTCCTAAGTAAGTGGTAATAGAGGAATACATCACAAAGAAATCGAGTGCTAAATCCTCAGTGAGTTCGTGCAAATGCCAAGCACCCAACATCTTCGGCGCGCTGACCTTGCGGAAACTATCCGCACTCATATTACGCAGGATAATATCGTCTAAAACCATAGCAGCGTGAATAATGCCAGTCAGGGGTGGTAACTTCGCTTGAATCTCAGCAAAGACATCCGCCAAAGCATCCTTATCAGTCACATCACAGGCATAAGTAACCCATTGCACTCCAGCTGCTGTTAATCGCTCTAGACTCTCCCGATCCTCTGCAGAAGCTTGACCACTGCGACTTAATAGCACGAGTGTCTTTGCACCTTTTTCAGCTAGCCAGATAGCCGTTTTCAAGCCAAAACCGCTTAAACCGCCGGTAATCAGATAACTTGCTTCTGCCTTTAACTGCAAATGGCCTTCGGTCTTAACCGGAAGGCTGGGCTGTAGTTGCTCAGTTTCAAAAGATACAATCACTTTGCCAATTTGCCGTGATTGCTGCATATAACGGAAAGCTTCTTGAATGCGCTGTGCTGTAAATACTCGGTGCGGCAGTGGGCGCAGCACACCAGCTTGGAATAAGCTCATCATTTCTTGGAATAAACGTCCAGCCAACTGTGGACGCTCTATGAGTAACTGATCTGCATCAATCCCAAAATAAGAAATATTATTGCGGAAAGGACGTAAACCGATCTTGCTATTCTCGTAGAAATCCCGCTTGCCTAATTCAAGGAAACGGCCAAAGGGACGCAAGATACTCAAGTTGCGGTTAATTGCTTCACCCGAAATAGAGTTGAGGACTACATCCACCCCCTGACCTTGGCTTAAACGCATCACATCTTCGGCGAATTTAAGGCTACGCGAATCTAAGACATGATCTGCCCCCATTAAACGTACAAAATCACGTTTCTCATCCGTACCAGCCGTAGCGAAGATTTCAGCACCTTTATAACGCGCATACTGAATCGCGGCTAAGCCTACTCCACCTGAAGCTCCGTGAATCAGAATACGCTCTCCAGGCTCCAGCTGGGCTAGATGTTGTAAGGCATAATAAACTGTAAAGAAAGTCGTTGGCACGGTAGCCGCTTCTTCATCGCTCCAGCCGCTGGGCTTATGCGCAACTGCAGTGGTGCGAGTAATCACCCGTGTACTAAAACAAGCTGGCGCAAAACCAATAACGGCATCCCCTACTTTGAAATCAGTGACACTCCTACCTACTCGCTGTACAACGCCCGACAACTCCATGCCTAAGGAAGCACCCGCAAAGCCGTTTTCTACTGCCTCATCCGAGAGTAAGCCCATCGCATACATGACATCACGGAAATTTAAGCCAGTAGCTTTGGGGAGGATTTCAATTTCATCAGCCTGTAAAACCTGCTCAGGTAAGGCTCGCCAATAAAGATGCTTTAATAAACCGGGTGCAGTGAAATCTAAGGCAACAGCAGGTGTAGTGGGCTCAGATGCTAGCAGTGCTGTCTGATGTAAACGCAAGGCTTGACGCTGACCCGTGGAAATGAGCACCTCATCCTCAGCATCGGCAGACAGATATTCTTGCACTAACAATTTCGCTGCTTCAGTCGAACTTGGACTTTTCTGCAAATCAATGAGCTTGACCTTGAGGTCAGGGTGCTCATTCATCAGTACCCGTCCTAGACCCCACAGCGGTGCTTGTGCTGGCTGAGTTCCCTCCATAGCACCTGCGGTCACTAACCACAACTGAGTAGTAATAGCTGCTTTATCTAAAGCTTGGACTAAACCTAAAGTGCTAATACAACGTTGTTCTTGTAAAGCCAATAAGTCCACTGGCTCATTAAAACACAAGCCCTGTAAATGGATAATATGGTCAAATTGGCTAGCAGAGGTAAATTCAGTCTGCACGGTCACCTGCTGCGCATAACTCATGAGCGTATCTTGCAGTGCACTCGCCAAATCGGCCGAATAACCTAATTCATCAGCCAAGATTAACCAAGATTGACTAGCAATATTGGGTTTCTGTACCGCAATCTCAGTATTGAGTTGAGCGGCCACGATAAAAGCCCCGGCTTCATTCTCCTGATCATAAGGCTCGAAACTAATTCGAGTCTGGTCAAAGCGATGCTTAGCTAACAAAGCCTGCCACTCTTGCGGTGTATGCAAACGCGCTACAAAATGTTGGCCTGTTTCATCAGCAACCGGTAGCCACCAATGCGGTTGTAAACCTTGAGTGAGATCTAAGAAACGGCTCGATGCAGCCTGTGCAAACAAAATTAAGGCATTAGGTTTGGCAAGCTGAGATAAACGTGGCAGAAACTGATCAAGGTCACCCCAGTTTTCTAAAGTTTGCGCACAAACTACCAGATCGAATTTACCCTCCTGAACTAAACTAGCCGCTTGTTCGCTAGTAAACTCAGGACTTAGTAGTTGCGTAGTGAAATTTGGAAAGGCTTTAAACTCTTCGCTAGCCAGCGCCAAATGACTCGCATCGCGATCAGTAAAACAATAATCGACCTGCTTACAAGACAGCACCGGCACGATCAATTGCGTTAAAGCAGCTCTCTCACCAGATAGCTCTAAAATTCTTAAACGTTGTGCGACTGGCCAATCAGATACTAACTGTTTGAGCATCGCAGCTAAGGCTAAATTACTCGCCCGCAAACTAGGTGAACTATCGAGCCAATGCTCATAATTACTGCTTTTCGCAGGTAGCAACAAACTCGCTGGATCGACTTTACCTTGCAAAACTTCTAGTAAATGCTCACCACAACGTCCTAAGAGAACTAACTCAGGTACATGAGCTGGAGAATCACCTAAGATAGCTAGCCAAATATCTTGGGCGCTTGGAAGTTCCGCCTCTTCTGCTAATTGCCAACCCTGCGGCGTTTGCTCAGCTAAACAGTCCTCTTCTAATAAATTGAGTAGGCGCTGGAGTAAGGGTTGTTGCTCAGGTACAAGCGCATGATCAGCTTGCAGGGTTTGTAATGAAACTGGCTCCGAATAACTCGCCAATAGCGGTTGCAAGGCTTCCCAAACAAACGCTGTTGCCAATACATCAAAAAGTGGAGCAATCTGCGTAAAATGCTTCTGGCGTTGTAAGTTAGCCTCCTGAGCTTCTAAAACTTGCTCAGCTGCTTGGATTAACTGCTTAATATTAATAGCTGGCGTTAGATCGGCCTGAGTCACTAAGGGCTTAGGAATTTTGATAAACTCATACAGCTCAGGCTGGGTCTGGCGTGTACGCGCAAATTGCACTGCGCGGAAACGACAATTCAACAGTTCAGCGACAAGCTCGCCTTGTTCATCCCATAAAACAAAATCAGCCAGTACCGAGCGTGGACTTTGCTTTTTAAGCTTAACCTGTAGCGATCGCACGCGAGCGGAGGCTTGAAATAAATTTAGCTTAGTAATTTGAATTGGAATCAGTGCTGCGAACTGACCCTGTTGAATATCTTCACGGAAAATATCCACTAATACTTGGAAACCTGCATCCAATAAAGCTGGATGCAGCAAATGTTTGGCAAATGAAGCTTCCAGACTCTCAGGAATCTGCAAGTCTGCTAAAGCCGTTTGCCCCTTAACCCATACTTGCTTAACACCTTGGAACGCTGCTAGATAAGTTAAACCCACCGCTTCCGTTAGCTGATAATGCTCTTGCGCTGTAATCGCGGCTTGAGCTTTGAGGCTATTATCTACAGGTTTAAGCTCATTAACCTCTTTTAGCACCAATCCTGTTAAGCGCCCAACCACATTAACAGTCCAAGGATTGTCACTCAGACGGTCACGACTGGTAATGGTGAAGCTGCCATCACTCATCTGCAAGCTGAAGCGCACTAATTTAATAATGCTTTCTTCCAGCATAATAGGTGCATGGATTTCGAAATTTTCTAACGTATGACTTGCCAGCTCTTGCCATTGTGCAGAAGCAGCTAAGGCCATTTCTACATAAGCTGCCGCAGGTACAATCACTGCACCATCAACAATGTGGTCAGCTAAATAAGGCAACTTCGCAGTATCGAGCTGGTTCTCCCAAGTGGCATCAGCATCTTTTAAGCGATAACCTAATAAAGGATGCACCCGTTGGCGATTCACTAAGTTGGGGCCTTCATTGGTCAAAGGATACCAATAACGCTCTCGCTGCCATGGATAATTCGGTAAGGGAATGAAACGCCCGCCTGCAGGAAAGGCTAGTGATAAATCTAATTCACCACCCGCCAGCCAAGCACTATAAGCGGTCTTCTTCGCAGTCAAAGCTTGCTCAGCATGGCGTTGATCACTGCCTAAGCTAAGTCCTTCTACTGATTTAGCCGCCATGCATTCTTTAATATAAGAACGTAAAATCGGATGTGGCCCTATTTCAAGGAAAGCTTTTACACCGCTATCCAGTAGTAGATTCATACCTGCTTCAAAGGCAACCGGTTGACGGATATTATTCCACCAATACTCAGCTGTTAGCTCTGAGCCTGCCATCGCCCGCCCATAGACGGTAGAGATAAACTGAATGCCTGTATCTTTATTAACGGGCTGTAAGCCTTCTAAAGCGGCCAATAAATCCGCTTTAGTGCTATCCATCCAATGACTATGGAAAGCGTAGTCCAGATCAAGAATGCGGAAGAATACTTTATCCTGCTCAAACGACAGTTTAAGGATTTCAAGATCCGCTAAGCTCGCCGATAAAGTCACTGCATTAGGGCTATTGATTCCCGCAATTTCCACTTTATCTTGCAGGCCCAGAGCCTTAAGTTTTGCCTGCATAGCAATGAGGCCTAAACTGGCGGCAGCCATGCGGCCTTGTCCACGCGTTTTACCTTGAGCATGACTACGCTCATAAATAACACGCACGGCTTGTTCCAAAGATAAAGCCCCTGCTGCCCAAGCGGCTGCCACTTCACCGACGCTATGCCCTAAAGTCGCATAAACTTTAATACCGGCTGCTTGTAAAACCCGCACTAAGCCCACTTGCAAAGCGAAAAGTAAAGGCTGCGCAATTTCAGTCAGATGCAAACGCGATTGCTCAGCGCTAGCTTTAAACTCAGCAATCAGCGAATAGTCCACATATGGATTTAATAACTGCTCAACTTCTTCAACGGCGGCACGGAACACTAAGTCGTGCTCAAATAGCACCGCCCCCATACCTTGCCATTGCGAGCCATTTCCAGAGAATACTAAAGCAAGTGGTGTTCCTTTAGCTAAAACGCGCCCTTCAACCAAATACTCTAGATTTTTCTTGCCTTCTGCATACTGTTGTAAAACCTGAATGGCTTCTGCCCGAGTCGGCGCAGCTACCACTAAGCCCTGTGGTAAATGCGTTCGATGCTTAGCTAAACTCCAAGCAATATCCTCATAAGCCTTGGTTTCATCTGTTAATAGTTCAGCATATTGGCTAGCCATTGCTTTTAAAGCAGGCTCTCCACGAGCAGACAACAATAGCGGCGGGAGTTGAGTGAGCTGCGAGCTAGTAGCGTTTATGGCTAAGCTTGGCTTATACGATTCAATTAAGACATGCGCATTAGCCCCACCAAAACCGAATGAATTAATACCAACCAACTGACGGCGCTGAGTCGCTTTTAAGGGCGTAAGCTCAGTCACTACTTTTAGATTGAGGCCTGCAAAGTCAATTTTGGGGTTAAAGGTTTCAACATGAATTGATGGCGGCAAAGCCTGCTTTTCTAGGGTCAGAACTGCCTTAAGCAAACCAGCCATTCCAGAGGCTGTTTCTAAATGCCCTAGATTGCTTTTGGCCGAGCCAATCAATAAGGGATTATCTGGATGACGAGCCTGCCCGAGCACCTCACCAATGGCACGTGTCTCAATCGGATCACCCACCGATGTACCAGTGCCGTGCGCTTCCAAATACACTAGATCATTCACATCAACATCTGCAGCACTATAAACCCGACGTAATAATTTACCTTGTTGGTTATAACTAGGTACGGTAATACCATTAGTTTTACCGTCTGCATTAATCCCTGAATTGACGATCACTGCATGAATGGGATCGCCATCGGCCTCAGCTTGTGCGAGTGGCTTTAAGAATAAAACGGCAGCACCTTCCGCACGTACATAGCCATCACCACTAGCATCGAAAGTACGACAACGCCCCCGTGCTGACAGCATCGATGCTTGTGAGAAGCCAACAAAGGCAAAAGGATGCAGCAGCATATTCACGCCTCCTGCAATCGCCATACTCGCTTCACCGCTACGAATCGCTTGGCAAGCTTGATGCACCGCTACCAAAGAAGAGGAACAGGCCGTATCGACTGAAACACTCGGACCGTGTAAATCCAAAATATAGGAGATACGGTTGGAAGCAATACTCGCCGTATTGCCCGTCATGGTGTAAGCATCCATTGAGGCTGGATCATCAACTCGCCGATTCAAATAATCGGTACTAGCAATACCTACATACACTGCACAATCAGAACCTGCCAGCTGGTCTGGAATTTGACCACCATTTTCTAAGGCTTCCCAAGCTAACTCCAACAACAAGCGTTGTTGCGGGTCCATTTGTTCCGCTTCACGTGGGGATATGCCGAAGAAAGCTGCATCGAAATGCTCAACATCATGCAAAACACCCGCAGAAAAGGTAACACTTTTACCTGCTTCTTTGCGGTTGGGGTGTTGGAAAAACTCCGTGCCAAAGCGTTCGTTGCTAATTTCTGTGACAACATCTTGCCCTTGACTTAAAACCCGCCAATAGTCATCCAAAGAGGCAATACCACCAGGTAAGCGGCAAGCTATACCTACAATCGCTATTTTTTCATGCATGCAGGCTTGAGAAGTCGTTTTTTTATTACTCACAATGGTCACAGTCTAAAAAATCAGGAGGATAGGCCAAGGGCGCATTCTACAGGGTTAATACCTGAACTTGAAAACCCCACGATATACATGCACCACTTTCCGCGCTTGGCGATATAACCAATTCACTTTATTTTTCTGTTGACCGCCTTGCTCCTGCAATTGGCGGTATAATAGTTCAACAGCGTACTCAGGCGTGGTGAAAGCCCCAGTCTGCCAATTGATGTAGCGCGGATACAAGATTAAGGTAGCAGCAACAAGTTGATCGAGATTTAAATGTCGAGTACGCCGCTTAATTTTATGCCGATCCGTGGTTAGACCCCAGCCTGCATAAAAGGGTAAGCCATAACAAGCAACCTGCTTGCCACGTAACAAGCCCTCAAAACCCACCAACGAGGTCATCGTATGCACTGCATCAACTGCATCTAAACAATCAGGGATACTCGCATCTTCAAGCACTAAATCACTGTATTGCTTAAGCACACCCGCTTCGACCTTGCCTTGACGATTCCCGCTCACAACATCAGGATGTGGCTTATAAATGATATAAGCCTCAGGCTTTGCAGCTCTTACCGCTTTTAGTAAAGCAGTATTATCCGCAATATCCACACAACCTTTACGAATCGAAACATCATCTTCCACTTGGCCTGGCACTAAGATAATTTGCTGACCTGGAGTTGCCTTAATCGCATCCACTACTGACTCCGCTCCAAGATTGTACTTGCTGAGTCGATTTTGCAACAGCCTGTTGCGTAAAAGGGACGCACGTTCGAGCAATTTAGGGGAAAAATCACTATTCTCAAGGTAATTTTCTAGATCACTGGCTTGGTTTGGGTCGTAATAAATGCCCCTTTGATCGACTACTAAAGATAGCGGAGGGGTGTAATCAGACCCTAATCCTACGGAGCGAATAAAACCATCCTCGACACGCCAGACTGGAACTTTAGTAGCCAATGACAGCGCTTGCACCTCAGGCGCAGCACGCTCGCCCCAGACTACTAAACGAGAATTTTGATTAAATCCTTGTTTTAAAGCTTGCGACTTTTTCCAAACAAATTTTACTTGGCTCTGGGGTGCATAGAGAAAGCGCTTAATATAATTACGCTTCCAAAAGCTAAAGCCAAAGCCATACAAAGACCCAGCATTGAGCAAGGAATAGTGGTTTTGCAGAGCGATATACTCGACTACTCGCTCAAGCTCACAACGAGTTCCCTGTTCTGGATCAAGGTAGCGCGAATACAGTAAATAGGCTGCAGCAAATACTTCAATAACTGAACGCTTACGCTGACGCCGCTGAAAAACCGCTAAAGAGTGATCTGCACGATCATCCGTTAATCCCCAGCCTGCATAAAAAGGCACACCAAAACAAGTGACCGGCTTAGCCATCAGCAAAGCTTCAAAACCTAGCTGTGAAGTTAAAACATAAACATGCTCCACTTCAGCCAATAAGCTCAGGGGATTAATCGCTTGGCTGATCCAATGTAGCCGGGGGTGCTGGAAATTTGTTGGACAACACCCCCGTTTTTTACCAACAATCACATCCGGATGAGTTTTGACTAAGATCTGTGCCTCAGGGTGCTCGGTTAAAGCAGCCCTCAACATTTGCTCAGCACTAGTTTCTGATACCAAACCGTATTTAAGAGACATATCGCCCGCAGTTTGATCGACCACCAACACTTTTTTTCCAGCTGGTAAGCGCAATGAAGCACTATTTAGACTGGCATTATTATATTTAGAGACACGATGGTATCTAATGTCTTGAATTAATTGCTCAGCTCTAGCTAATAACTGACTATCCAACAAGCGACGCTCTGGATCGTTAGCTAGCCAATCCTCTAAATCAGAAGCCTGAGTTGCGTCATAATAAATGCCCTGTCGATCAAGCACTAAGGAGTAGGACTTAGCACCTAAAACGCCCTGCCCCAACGAATGGATGAATCCATCCTCCAAACGCCATACTGGCAGATTTAAGGTTTGTGCCAAGTGCTCAGCTTTAGTCGCACTAGGTTTACGCCCCCAAGCTAACACGGCTTGTGCATCAATGACCTGACTAGCCTCTTTGGCATAAATCAGCGGTGCTTCAAGCAAGGCGGCTAAACCGAAATGGCGGCTCAATTTAGCAGAGCACGTTATCAATGGCTTCATCCGCAGGCACTCACCGAGCGCAACAGGAGCAAAACATTATTATCAACAAGCAGCGATCGTCCAACAGTGACCTACCATCCTCAAGCTATTTGATTACTCTCGATTGAGTAATATCTATTAATATACTGCAGCCCGCTTAACCTAGTGACTACCCAAATGGCAAACTTTCGCCCAATTATTTATAATTTACATAGACTTATTGATCGCTTTCCTAGCCCTAGCCCGACTGGAGTCGATCGCGTTGACCTGCATTACGCCTTGTTTATGTTGCAGCAGGCTCAGGAAAGATCTATCTACTTTATCCGTCAGCGCCAGAATCTTAGCTATTTAGTGCCATTTAAAGAAGCAGAAAAGCTCATAAATAATTTAGAACAGCGCTGGCTAAAGGGCAGTAAACAGACTCAGCATCCGCTGAACACCACAGCTAGTTATTTACGTCACTGGCCTGCTCTACGCTTACGCCAAGTTCGCCAACAGCTGATTGACCCCAAACTACTAGCGCTTTTAAAAGCTTCAACTAAACCACCGATTTACATTCATAGCGGGCACGGCACTTTACACCATCTTGATTTACATGAACAAATTAGGCAGCAGTTTCAGGCTGATATGATCTACTATCTGCATGATTTGATCCCGATTGAGTTTCCTGAATACACTAATAATCCCAATGCCTTAACAATGCATCAACGCCGACTCAAAACCATGGCGAGCACTGGGCGCTTAATCTTGGCAAACTCACAAGACTCGCGGCAAAAATTCTTAGACTATTGTAAGCAACATCAACTACCGCAGCCGCCAGTAGAAGTCTTATTGATTGGTGTCGAAGAGGCATTTGTACAGGCTGCTCAGCAGCCTCAACAAGCTTTACCTGCACGCTTTGCCCAACTTGCCAACTCACCTTATTTTATTACGATTGGCACCATTGAAGCCCGTAAAAACCATTTATCCTTACTGCATCTGTGGCGAGAACTATATGCCGAGTTAGGTACACGCTGTCCTAAATTAGTCATTATTGGCAAACGTGGCTGGAAAGCTGAGCATATTTTCCACTTGCTCGATGCCTCACCTGCACTTAAACAAACCGTGCTAGAAATTTCAGATGCGAACGATCAAGAAATGTTGAGTTTAACTCAACAAGCTCAAGCTTTATTATTTCCAAGTTTCGCTGAGGGCTGGGGCATGCCTTTAGCTGAAGCACTTACCTTAAATACACCAGCCATCTGTTCTGACTTAGGTGCTTTAAGAGAGTGTGGGAGAGATCACTGCGTTTATCTAAACCCAATTGATAGTATGGCTTGGAAAGCGGCTATTCTCGACGCCTTAAAAGCTAAACCTCAACTAAAATCAGCCTATATACCTGATCGCTGGGAAACACATTTAAAGCACTTAGAGCAGATTTTAGTAGCCTTGGATGAAAGCTAAAGAAGCTTAATCTTTACACGACTTAATAGGAAGCCCTAAAGAAAAACCCTCGCCAATGACCGTCAAATTTGGATTGTAACAGGGGTCTTGGTACATCCACTCACCCCAAGTTCGCTGCATATAGGCTTTCTCAGCGAGGTAGCGTTTGCGTTGCTGCTTAGTTCGATCTCGACCACGGCTGACGGATTCATGGTGATAAAGCTCAGCATAAGGCGTCCACAGATTCCTGTAGCCCCGTTGCTTAAGCTTTAAACACAAATCGATATCACTCCAAGCAATCGGTAAATCTACCTCATTCAGCCCACCAACTGCCTCATACAAGCTTTTCCGTACCAGTAAACAAGCTCCCGTCACTGCGCTAAAGTTTTGTACTAAGTTTAAACGCCCCATGTAACCCTCCGCATCGCCCGCATAATAACGATGCGCATGGCCACTTCCCCCTCCACTCCCTAGAATAACCCCGGCATGTTGAATACGCCCATCAGGGTAATATAGCTTCGCACCCACGCAAGCTATCTCTGGACGGCAGGCTTGGCGTAGCATTTCAGTTAGCCAGTTTGAATTAATAACTTCGATATCATTATTAATCAAGCCAACTATACTTCCCTTAGCTTGGTTGACTGCGAAATTATTAATCGCTGAGTAGTTAAAACTCTTCTCATACTTTAATACCCTTACTTTATTACAACTCTCCCGAATTGAATCTAACCAAGCTAAAGTCTCAGATAGTTGACTGTTATTATCAATAATAATAATTTCATAATTGCTATAAGATGTTTTCTCTAAAATAGAGTACACGCAAGCCTGCAATAACTTAAGTTGATCTTTAGTTGGAATAATTAAGGAGATTAAGGGTAAATCTTTAGGTAAAGGAAATAGCAAATACCTACTCGCTTTCAAATGACCTATTGCCATCTCTGCGCCAGTAATACTTGCAATCAATGGATTAGTTTCTGAGGATTCTAGAGCTTGCTTAGCTCCCAAACTAGAGTAACAAATAACTGGGAGATGCAGAATTTGAGAAGATTGCAGCTTAGGTAATAGTTTCCATAAAACATCCTCTACAGATACTTGAGGTTCAATTTTTAAGGACTGATACCAAGCTTGACGAATAAAAATAGACTCGCCTAGATAATTAATAGAATAGAATAAATCTATATTCCAATCGGGTTTAAAATGAGGATTTACTCTATTTCCATACTCATCTAACTCATCATGATCAGTGTAGATCAGTAAAACCTGTGGGTTTTCGTGGAAAGCTTGAGCTATTAACTGAGATGCTCCAGAGATTAACTGAACATCTTTGCCTAGCGTTAAAAAGCAAGATTCATCATAATCACTATTTGCATTCAGAGGCAGCTGACAAATCAACCATAACTGATAAGCTGAATTGTCGATCCCTTGTGCATTCACAAGCTCATAGAAAGAGTCTACCAGTTGTTGTTTAGTCAATAGACTCAAACTACGTGCTTGTGAGAGCCAGTGATCGAGTTGTAAACGTCTAGCAGTTTGATTCTTACAAGCTACTTTAAATAATAGCTCTTTGCTAAGGCGTTTAAATTTCTTTCTATACTCAATGAACTGCCTAATTTTTTGCAAAAACAAAACTTGCTCTCTAGCTGGTCATTGGCAATAACTGGCCAGTTTTACTGACTCGACATTCTATGTGATCACCGGCGACTAAATTCTTCACTGTAAACTCAAAGCCTACATAGCCTTGCCTATTTACATTCCACTCTCGTAAGTTATGACGATAAGTATTCGCTAAAGTCTCACCTAGCTTTTGGCCATTAACCATAATAGTCAGCTCAACTGGTTCGTCAGAGTTTTGGTCAAGCGCCCAGCCGACCACACGATTATCACTAATTGAACTAACAACACCATGAATATACTGCTGGCCCTTGGTAAGCAGCTCATAACGCTGCATAAATAAAGCTTTGATTTTCTGGTACAGCACTAAATCTTGTTCATTATTTTTCTTTAAAAGATCTAATACTTCACCTTCAGGGTGATACTTGACACTAGCTCTTTGTTCGTTGATATTTAAAAAGGCTTCTTGAATATCTAACCCCATTTGTGATTTAAGCAACTGTAAAGATTCACTATACAATTCTTGTAGGCCTATAAAGCCAATTAAGCTGAAAGGTACGCGCCCTATATTTCTGCTCTGCAAATTCATGTGGGCTGGTTTTGAACAAAAAGACTCCAAAGACTCTGTTACACCGTCTAAGCGACAGACATGCTCATATTGTGACATCACTCGTTGGATCGGGTCACGAACAAACATCATCACTTTGTGAATAGAAAAAAGGGGGCCGTATTTTTTAATCGGATAATGCCCGGATAAACAAATAGCTTTTTTCTGCTCAGCGAGAAAACTGCCGAATTCAGGGTAAGCAGTTCTTTTATGAATATAATCTAACACCACTTCACTGGTGGTCGGCTCATCAACACCATAATCACAATAAAGACCCTCTCCAAAGATTCCTGCTAAAGAATCTCGAAAGCTGGTACCTGCTGTTTTAGGAATATGCACAAATAAATAAGCGTTTTCGATTGGAAGGCGAGCCACTAAATCGAACTCCAAAGCAAATAGTTAAGATTTAATTAGAAAAAATCGCGTATAGAAAAGTCTTCACGCACTCTAGATAAGTTAGGATTGTAGTAAGGGTCGTTCTCGAGTTCCTTGGCCCAAGTTGCTCGCATATAAGCAACCTCCTTGTCAAAACGGGCTTTTTTCTCGGGTGTATCGTCCTCACCACGACTCACTGACTCGTGATGATACAACTCCGCATAGGGAGTCCACAAATTTCGATACCCTGCTGCCTGAACCCGTAAGCAAAAATCAACATCATTATAGGCCACGGCTAAATCCTGCTCATTTAGCCCTCCCACTTGCTCATAAATTTCGCGCCGCACCACTAGACAAGCGGCTGTCACTGCTGAATAGTTTTGAACTAGTTTTAGGCGGCCGAAATAGCCATCCGCATTACGCTCAGCAAAACGATGTGCATGTCCAGCTACATGGCCTAAACCCAAAATCACACCCGCGTGTTGAATTTGGCCATTGGAATAATAAAGCTTGGCACCCACACAGCCAATCTCTTGCCGACAAGCATGGGTCAGCAGCTCATTCAACCAATTTTCGGAAATGACCTCTACGTCATTATTGATCAAACCAATCACTGAGCCTTTAGCTTGTTTTACTCCATAATTATTGATCGCCGAATAATTAAACGGATGATCATAGGCTAAGACTCTAACTTGGTCATGTGACTGAATCGTTTGAAACCACTCTAAAATCTCAGGGTCAGAGCTTTGGTTATCTAAAATTAGGATCTCAAAGTTTCTATAGCTGGTTTTTTCTAAAATACTCTCTACACAAGGCTTTAAAATATCTAACTTATTCCTTGTCGGAATCAGCAGACTGACCAAAGGCTGTGGTTCTGGTAGCTGGAAGCGATTTGTACGAGTTGCAGAAAACGGTTCAATCAGCTGTGAGGCTTGCCCCCCATACAGCTTGTGCAATAAAACCAGCGGCAGGTGCAGAATTTGCTGTCTAGACAAACTCGGTAATAAGAATGCCAGCGCTTGGCTAGTGCCTAAACTTTGGAACATACTTAGATGCTGCTCATACCAACTGCGCCTACAAACGAAGCCTTGGGAAATATAATCTTGATTTAAGAATAAATCATGATTCCAATCGGTTTTGAACCAAGGCTTGATACGGTTACCTGCTCGATCTAACTGATCCTCATCTGGATACACCAACACAGCTTCAGGGTGCTGACTTAAAAACCTGATCAATAATTCTTGCGAAGACTCATCCATCTTATAGGATGGATTAAGAATACACAGATAGCCGTCTAAGTCGCTAGGTGCTGTCGGATATGCATGCGCAAATTTTTCAATTAGATCGAGTTCAATTTCCTCGAGCCAGTAGCTGTAATCGGCCTCGCTAAGTTTAGAAAATAGTCGGTTATAGGCTGCGAACAAAACTTGATGGGTTTCCTGCTGCTTAAGAGCGGCTCTATGCTGGATTTTGCTGATAATGTCAGCCTGACTCTCCGTAGTACCTGCTAGACGTTTCAGCATACGATCCACTGCGAACTGTTCTTTGATTGGAACCAAGCGCAATTGAGTTAAGTCACCTTCGCCAAAAACTTTAAATTCGAGCTCTATTTGGATGGTAGGTTTAGACAAATAAACAATGCGCTTCATAAGCTGCTTCGCGCGCAATGTTATTGGAAAACTTTGCTGCTCGGAGAAATGCAAATTGAGTTCAGCCGTCGCAAACTCGCCTTTAGCCTTTAGCTCTAACATATACCAACCCGCTTTAATCTCCTGAGCAATCGTCGAGGTTTTCATTGAAAAATAGGTTTCAAACAAGGTCGCTTGAACTGCTCTCTTGTTAATTAAGTTCGGGTAAAGATAGGGCTTAGCTGCTTTGTAAATGAGTTTGATCATAGATGGCTGTTATTTATCACAATTTTGATCAGTAGGGCCTTCACAAAGAGGACTTGGTGGGCCATCTGAACCTCCACCTCCGGGAGGGTTAGTTGCCTCAGTAAGAGAGCTAAAATTTAAATCCGGTTTTTTCACGCCAAAATACAGGCTTCTTTCAATGTATCCTAAATTATCTTGTTCTAGCACTATCCGGAAATAAGCTGGCCAAGCATCACTCGTGCTAGCACCCGCTGAATCTAAAGCAGTAAATTCGACCTTAGTGATATCTTTTAAGAGTTCGACTACTTCATCAGGCTCCTCGCTAGTCGCTTTATTATTTCTCCATAGCTCACGCATCAAGATTTTATCTTGTAGACGATAGCGGATATGTTTCAAAACTGGTTTAGCACCTGCTGGCGAATGGGCAACTAAACTTAGATCTAGCTGCTGGTTTTCTGGAGTTAAATTGATAGGCTCAGCATCCAATTGAGCTACTACCTGCACAGCTTTTTGCCTTAAGTCGCGCTCGATGATTTGCACAGCTCTTTGCGTATGCGTGAGAGCTGTCATTTCTAGTTCGATTGCATCACCTGTTTTGACCAGCGTATTGACCGCTCGATAGGCAAAGGCAGAAATTAAAGAAAATACAAAGAGCGCAACCAGCAATTCCACCAAAGTAAAACCTTGGGATAAGCTGCGAGCACTAGGCAGGTGACTTGCCACTAAACTAGCCTCAATACAGTAACTTACGAACTAAGCTATAGCCGCGAATACCAGCCACAGGTTAGGATGCAGCATATTATAGAACTTATCGATTATTCGCAGGAATTTTTCATGTTGCACTTCCTTGGTATAGGCGCACAAAAAGCAGGAACCACTTGGCTGCATGAGATGCTTAGCCAACACCCGCAACTCATTTTGCCAGCCGCTAAAGAATTGCATTATTGGGATAAACAATTTCCCACTTCACCCGTGCAAGCTTACTCAAACTTCTTTCAGCACACCGACTGCTATGAAGGTGAAATCACGCCTGCCTATGCTAGCCTTCCCATCACAACGATCCAAGTGATCTATCAGCATTTTCCTGAGCTAAGACTGATTTATAGCCTACGTAATCCAATTCAGCGTGCTTGGTCAGCGGCTTGTATGTTTCTGACCAAATCCCAAATGGAACTTGAGGAAGCCAGCGACCAATGGTTCTTGGATCACTTTTACTCTAAAGGCTCACGCTTACGTGGTGACTATGAAACCTGCATACGCAACTGGACTTCAGTCTATCCTAAACAAAATTTGCTGTTACTGGATTACGATCTGATTAAATCCGAGCCGAGCACAGTCTTGTCTTTATGTTGCCAACATTTGGGTATCAAGCATTTTACGGATCAGCAACTCAAGCGGATGTTATTAGATTCCAAAGTATTCGCGGGTAAAGGCTATGAACTCAGGCCCACATTGAAACAAGCGCTTATTCATCTTTATACTCCACAGATTCAATCACTCAGCCGCTATTTAGATAAAGACTTTAGCCATTGGATTCACGAATAAAATTATGCCAATTCACCGAGAAAAATTCTGTATTTTGATTCTAGGTATGCACCGTAGCGGCACCAGTTGCCTCGCAGGGAGCCTACAACAGCAAGGCGTACACTTGGGTGAAGTTTATGAATGGAATCCACATAATCAAAAAGGGAATCGCGAAAATCCAAGCATCATGCAGCTCAATGAAAGCTTATTGTTAGCTAATCAGGGAAGTTGGGATCATCCGCCACATCATCCAGTGCACTGGTCAACTGAGCAAGCTCAACAGCGTGAGGTAATTATTGAGTGCTTAGCTACAGAAGCTAAACAGGCTTGGGGGTTTAAAGATCCGCGCACTTTAATTAATTTAGACTTTTGGTTAGATGGCTTGAAAGACAAACACACCACTCAGTTGATTGGTACTTTTCGCCACCCCCTAGCAGTTGCACAGTCTTTACATAAACGCAACGGTACTCCTATCGAAGATGGCTTAGCCCTCTGGTATAAGTACAATGAAAAACTTTTATCTACTTGGGAACAGCATCATTTTCCTATCTTATCCTTCGACGTAGCCCCAGCCATTTATAGCCAGAACTTTCAACAGGCTTGTCAGCTGCTTCAGCTTGACTATCAAGCTCATGAGCATTCATTTTTTGAAAAGCAATTACGCTCAGCTCAAGATCAAGCCCCTTTGGATGTTCCACGCCTCACAGAAGCTAAATACCTAGACTGCTACCAACAATTACAAGAGACTTATCTGACTTGGGCATCATGAGACTTTTTAAATCGCGCCCCCGCCTCTCGGTGATTGTTAACTTTTATAATATGCGACGTGAGGCAGAACGCACTTTATATTCTCTCTCAACGGCTTACCAACAGAATATTCAAGCAGATGAGTACGAGGTCTTAGCGATCGATAATGGTTCTACTCAGCCCTTAGACGCTGAATGGGTGAAATCTTTTGGGCAAAATTTTCAGTATCATCATCTAAAAACTGGCTCAGTATCCCCTTGCAAAGCGCTCAATCAGGCTGCTCGTTTAGCTAAAGGTGAGTTCATTACTTGTTGTATTGATGGGGCACGAATTTTATCGCCGAATATCCTGAGCTTAAGTTTACAAGCCACTAGGCTAGCGCCTCATCCTTTCATTTATACGATGGGTATGCATTTAGGTAGTAAGCCTCAAAACCTGAGTGTGACTGAAGGATACAATCAAGCTGTTGAAGATCAATTATTAGCAAGCATTGATTGGCAAAGAAACGGCTATCAACTATTCACTATTTCCAGCACAGCACTGTCTAGCGGCAATGGATTTTTCTCGCCCTTTGCTGAAAGCAATTGCTTCTGCTTGAAGAGAAGTGATTATTTACAGTTAGGTGGTTTTGATGAGGCTTTCACTAGCAAAGGGGGCGGGTTAGTCAACTTGGACTTTTTCAATCGTATCCATGAAGATCTAGGTTTTTATCCTGTTTTATTATTGGGTGAGGCGACTTTCCACCAATTTCATGGTGGGGTGGCTACCAATGTGAGCTTTGAAGAGCATCCTTGGGAGTCGATGCTTAAAGAATATCAAGGAATCCGCAATAAGGATTTTGTCACTCACTATAAGCCGCCCAACTATTTCGGAAAATTAACTAACGAAGCAAAGGCTTTTATTCACCCTACAGATCACCTATGATCTGAATAAGTTTTATAG
The DNA here is from genome assembly GCA_008015155.1 of Thiothrix sp. Lineage (GTDB taxonomy): Bacteria > Pseudomonadota > Gammaproteobacteria > Thiotrichales > Thiotrichaceae > Thiolinea. The sequence goes on along the minus strand of SSFA01000039.1, from coordinate 41,753 downwards.
CTATTTAGGCCTTGCAATCATGACATGTTTAAACACCACTCTAGCCATCATCGGTATTAGCTTTAGCTCGATTGCTTTAGCAGGTAACCATGACATGATGTCCAGCGACGGTTCCGTACCAACACCGGCTCCCATAGGCAGTACTCTTGTTGAGCGAGGCTCAACAGGCGGCTCTGCCACCTTAATGACTAGTGGCGCGGACACAACATCAGTTACAGATACTGAAATGGCAGCCTTACGGGGCCTGATTGGCTATACGCATAACCACTATGAGCCAAGAGCTATTTGGGGCTTGGATACGCGAGTACAGGTTATCCCTACCCCCTATCCTTATCGTGCTATGACACTGATAGCCGCAGACAATATTTTGTGTTCAGGTGCTTTGATTAGCCCAGATACAGTATTAACGGCTGGGCACTGTGTTCATAGTGGTGGCAGCACCGGGCAGTGGAGAAATGTAGATAATATGACTGTTTACCCGGGTGCGAGTGGAACATCCTTCCCTTACGGTAAATGCGGTGTTAAAAGAACTTACACAACCACAGGTTGGGGTGAAAAGGGCTTAACGACTTATGACTATGGCGCTATCAAGTTAAACTGTACAATTGGCAACACGACAGGTTGGATAGGCTTTGCAGCACCTAACGAAACCGTGGATTTACCTGCAACCATTGCAGGCTATCCCGGTGAAAAATCACAAACGCAATGGGTGGCGTTTGACAGAATTCGTCAACAAACAGCCGAATGGCTGATTTATACCAACGATACCACTGCTGGCATGAGTGGTAGCCCTATCTGGTATGACGATGGTAAAGGTATTCTTGCTGTTGGTATACACACTTACAAATACCCTAAATCTAACCGAGGGAAACGCATTAATACTGCGGTCTTTAAAAATATAAAAACTTGGAAAAACGCTCAGTAATTCGCTATGAATAAAAATTTGATTGATTTAAGTTCAAGGCAACTCGCTTTGACTATTGCTGTTTTGACAGCAATTGGGGGCTATAGTGAGCCTACGCTGGCCGCTAATACTAAGCCTGTGGTTAATGCAGGCTTAGATCAAACTGTCTACTCTGGCGATACTGTTACCTTATCAGCTAGTGCGCGTGACCCGGAAGGTGAGCCTTTAAGCTATCTATGGAATCACCCAGCTAAGAAAATAGCCAAAATCAGTATCGACAATGCGAACAGCCTTAATGCAAGCTTTGTTGCGCCGGCATTCAGCAAAAAAACCCGTATACAGATCATCTTTAGCGCGGTTGATCCAAAAAATGCTAAAGCCTCTGATACAGTTTTCATCACTATTAAGCCTAAACCTGTGCCCCCACCCGCAGAGAGTCTGACGAAAATCAATGATACAGGGGTAACTACTTGTGGTGATTATGCACGAGGTCATAGTGGGATTAGCAATAATAATGTGGTCTGCCACCTTTTAACAGATAGCAATGGGGATCCAGTTCCTAGCGGCCAAGATGGTGTATCAGGACGGGATATCAGTGCTCCTAACGATGATGATGGGCGTAAAGGTTTCAGTTTTACGAAACTGGATGCCTCAGGGAATGCACTAGCTAGCTCAGCCACACAATGGAGCTGCGTAAAAGACAATGTGACTGGTTTGACTTGGGAAATGAAAACTGACGACGGCGGCTTGCATGATAAAGATGATACTTATGTATGGTATGAAAATGACCCACGCGTAGGTTATGGTGGCCTACCTGGTTATGAAAAAGCTAGCGATTATGATAGTAGTAAAAGTGATCATACCTGTTACGGTTTCAGCACAGGTCAATCAAGCACCTATTGCAACACCAAAGCCTTTGTTAATCGGGTTAAAGAAAGTCGCTTCTGTGGAGCAACAAATTGGCGCTTACCAACCCGATCTGAACTAGACTCATTAGTTAGTTACGATTTATCGCCAAGTATTGATCTGAATTACTTTCCTAATACTTTGGCTCAATACTATTGGACTTCAGTTCCTTACGCTTACCGAAATGAGCACGTTTGGACTATTAGTTTTCAATCAGGAGGCGGGAGCCCTTGGGAAAAATATTACAACCATTTTGTCCGACTGGTTCATGATTAATTAATATCAAGAAAAATCACTAAATCCTATGTATAAATTTATAACATTTGCCCTGTTTACACTAGTAGCTTTTCAATCGGAAGTATGGAGCGCAGACCAATACTGTAAAATAGGCTTAATCAATGCCACAACACCAGTTACTCAATTTCAAGATAATAAAGATGGTACTGTTACTGATTTAAAAACGAAACTAATATGGAAGAAATGTACTGAGGGGCAAACTTGGCAATCAACTACAAACACATGCAAACCTGACTCAGATATAGCCTTAATGCTAAACTGGCCAGAAGCTTTGGATAGGGCTGCGCAAATAAATAATATTGGTTTCGCAAATGCCGTGACTTGGCGTTTGCCTAACATTAAAGAACTTTCATCTATTATTGAAAATGCCTGTTATGGACCTTCAATAAATTTAACTGTATTTCCGGATACACCTTCAGGCATTTTCTGGTCATCTACTCCTTATATTGGCGCTGGTGAATATGCCTGGAGTGTTAGGTTTAACTATGGTCAAAATAGTATGAATTATAAGTATGACTACTACTTTGCTCGCTTAGTACGTGATCCTAATTCGTAACTGCCAAATTTGAAATATCTGCTTGAGAATAAAAGCTCCAAAAAGCTGCGTCTTTTTTACTTAAAAGCTTACTTAAAAGTAATGCTTTTAAGTCCTCATTGTATAAGGGATTAGAATTCTTTGATGCTAGTGTTTCACTAAAACCAGAGGCAGACTCTTGGATTATAGATAAAGATTTACCGCCAGTAGATATCGTCTGTTCATACATTAAAATATGATTTCTTGGCAATAGCTCTAGATATCGTTCAAAAAACCAATTCAGCAGATAGACTTGCCGATCATAAATATTGGGAATAGCTTGTAGAGTCTTACTTAACTCTAAATCAAAGGCTTCTGCAGCTGGAGCCCTTCCCTGAGAAACAGGCATTTCTACCGTGTTCCATGATAATAAAACAGATAAAGGATTACGGACGACCGCAAAGCAATTAAAGCAGTTCGAATCTATTAAATCTTTTAGAATTGAAGTAAAGAAAGCTGGTTGCTTTATTACTAGTGAAAAATCCGGATTAAGGGGTTTATTTATTTGTATTGAACGACCATCTAATATACGAATTCTTTTACCAGTATTACTATCTAGACCAGCCAAAGGATTATCTGGAACCCTACCACCAAAACTTTTACTTCTAGCCTGACCCGTTTGTATGATCTCGCTACGCTGTTTTTTAAAAAATTGAACAAGAAAATCAATTAGACTTTCTTTGTCTTTTTCAACAAGCTCAAAAGGTACTAAAGGTTCATGTAGAGCCACACAGTTTGGCAATTTATTGAGCAAGTAGCAAGTTAAAGTCGTGCCCGAGCGTGGAATACCTGTTAGTATAATATTTTTTTGAGAAAAGTTATTTTGCATGCACTTACCAAAGATTTTTTATATTGTGCATTATATCAAGAAACTGTCTAAATTCATGTTGTAGCTCATGCGCTCTTGCAGTATTAATGGCATTTTCTAACATAACTTTTTGCTCTTTTTTAGAAAGTAATAAGGCTGTCTGCAGAGCAGACCATAAGCTATCTTGATCATAACTAGGCATAAAAGAATTATATTTATCTATGCAAAATGATCTATTGCCAATGCAATCTGGGCAAATAACTATTGCCTCCAAAGCCATAGCTTCTAAAGCAGGTAAATAAAAACCTTCAGCCATCATAGGTAAACATAAACAAATCTTAGAACTTTTCAATAAATCTAGAAATATGGGTCTATGTAATGGCTCAGTAATCAGCTTAATGCTTTGAGAACTTGCAGTTAATCGCTGCTCAAAAGCCAACCCTAACTCTGGATTTTTAATAGCAACAATTAGAATATCGATATTTTTTTCGTCGATCGAAAGGGGGACATCGGATACCTTTAAATCCACTCCATTAGGAATTGTGAAAATAGGCCCGTTCACACGCCCAGTAGCTTGAATAGCCTCAGAAACCTGATTGCTCACACAAATTCTAATAGCTCGTTCGCTAAGAAACTGATACTTAACATCATCTGGCTCAGCATGACTTAGACCTTGTATTAAATTAATTACAGGCAACTTAATCTTATTTTTATTAAAGTCATCATTTTTGAGGGCAATTTGCCAATCTAAGCCAGCTAAAAATAAAGTATCTATACCTATAGGCGACCAAGCGCTTAGTTTATCTACTTCACACCATGGATTAGTCTTATCTTGAATAGATCTTTGTGAAAAACAAATCAAGGGATTATAAGAATTTGAATTCTTTAAGTGATTAAAATAATGCCAAACTTTTAAGTGCCCACCCTGAAATCTTATATAATCCCGGTAAAATAAGACATTAGTTTTGTGGTTAGTAGCAACAATATTAGCGTCTTCATACATAATTCATCATACCAAGAGTAAAAATTTGATGAGTAGAAACACTAGCTAGCTTCTACCCATCACTGGCACTCTTTACTTAGCGGTCATACTCTAAGTGATCACCAAAAACTATACTCGGCATAAAATACCAGTCATCGTAAAACCATCCCCATTTCATATCTACTTTCTGCTGATTGGGTGGTGCACTTTCTAGTAATCCTTCCTCGCTCACTTGTTGATTTACACTGACCTCTACATTAGCGATCAAAAACGCTAAATTACCCTTGATATCAATACTAGTTTCGTCAACGACGGTCTTTGAAAAGCTAAGTTTGCCTTGCTGAGCCATCCATTGAGCTTTATCAAAACGCTCGCGATAAACAGGCTCCATATAGTCCCAAGTCTCTTCCCACTTACGCTCTTCACGCAAAGCCCAGAATTTATTAGCGCGCTCGATCAAGCGCTCTCTTAACTTTTCTGCATCTGGCATAGCAACTTTGATATCAGGCAGTTGTAACTGGCCATCAGATCCTTTCATGAACTCTTGGTAAACCCTAGTACCACTTGGGTTCGTACCATCTAATTTGACCATAAAGTAAGTTAACCATAGTTTATCTTGGCTTAAAAACAGCTTTGGGTCTTTAGCAACTGAAAGGCCTGGTGTTGTTAGTGGCTTTGCACTAGTTAACCAAGTTTTTCCATGATCTTTACTAATATCTGAGTAAATAGTTGGCACTATAGAACGGTAATCCTCCCACACAACCATAACACCCGCATCACCTGCATCGATTACATAAGGGAAAGTAGACTTAGTTAGTTCATGCCCTTTGTCTGCATCAAGCTGCTTGGCTTTACCTAACCATTGGTTATTGGTTGTTGATAAAACAGCAGACATTGCATGCACCATTCCTGTCCCATCCATAGGCTTGGCTGTGAATGTAAGTATCAAGTTTTCACCACTAAAAGCCCCATTAAACCAACTAGTAGTCTTTTTACTCAAATCACTACCCAACTCAGCATTATTAATCTCAGTCCATTGATTAAATGTAGGGTCAGTATTATAAAAACCCGTAAATCCTTTTGCCTGAGTATCACCAGTTAACATAGCGAAAATATAAATTTTTTTATCATTCTCAAATGTTTGGAACTCCACAGGCTGCATATTAGGAGCTGTAAAAATATTAGATTCTGCTCCCCAAGTTTTACCATTATCATCGGATGCTTTTGTAACAATACGCAGCATGCTCTGACCCATCTCAGTCATATCTACTTGTTGCCAAACAGCAATTAACTTATTTTCTAGATAACTAAGTTTAGGAGAGTTTGCAAAAGTAGCTATGTCTTGATTATTCTCAGTTTTCATAGCACTAGTAATAACTGGTGTATCCAAACGTGAGTCTTGCTTAGCCCAAGTTTTACCGCTATCTGTTGAATAATTGATGTAAACACCATATCCGGGTCGGCGTTCGTCGGTATAGGCAATAGCTATAGCTCCCTGGCCATTGGAAGCAACTGAAATATCGGTTAAGACACCTAAATCAGTGTTAATAATAGTAGCAGGTGAAAATGTTTGACCATCATCGTTTGAAACTCTGAGCTTAAGAAATTTTTCTTTCTTATCATTAGTCGTCCACCAAATCACATATAGTGTTTTACCATCATAATGCAGCCATTGCTTAGTAGATTGATCTTCAGAAAGTACCTGCTCTTTGCCGACTTCATAAAACACAACACCTTTCTTTTCCCCTAAAACCAGAACTAATTTATTTTTTATAGCTAAAGCAGTGGGATTAACTGTAAATCCGGCTTTTGCTAATAAGAGTTGGAATTTTTCAATAGGCTGTTTTTCATTAGAACTATCTTGACACGATGCTAAAAAAACACTTAATGCCATCAACAAAAAAAAAGCTACCTTCTTCATGAATTTGAATCTGCCCGAACGATAATTTAATTACCTATAAAAGCAAAAAGGTGGGAATCCCACCTTTTTGTTAACATATTAATCTTAAACGATTAGTATGGACGATTTGGATGTGGTTCTGGGGTAGTACTTAAGTGACCACTAGTCTCAGGTTGGAAAGAAATCACGCCAGCTTGCTTGCTAGTAAATGGTGGAGAAATGTCATAAGGAGTAGCATCACTTGTTGACAACTCAATTGCACCATCAGTTTTAGTTGGAGTTGCAGTACCAAACACACCAGAAGCAAACGAAGTAACACCAAATAAGGCTTCAGGAGCAGCATTAGCAAAATTTAACAGCTCTGCTTTATAAGTAATTGCACCACTAGCAACTTGCGTAGAACCACTGCTAGCAGCAACACTCATACGAGTCCAGCCACCATTATGTGTACCGCTTAACTGAAGATCATTAGAGAAAGCAGCACGATTATAAGCACCCATACAGGTTACTTTCAATGGAGTGCTACCACTGATGACAGTCTCATCATTGTCATAGATCCCTGAACCGCCCATAGGAAGACGAGGAGATACACTTCCAGCTAAAGTATCTTGAGAAATGGTAACAGTTGCATCGTACTTGCCCGCACCTGTTTCAGCTTTTAACATGTCATCGCCAGTTACAACTGTTAACCACTCAGTAGTAGCTAAGCTTGTTGGCATCCAAGAATAATCGATAGACTTTTTAGAAATAAAGCCTGCACTAAAGTCGCCTTCGATTTTTGAACGATGATTGTTTAAGAGTTTATAGTCTAAAACAAAACTATTTCCTGCATCAACTACATAGCCAAAACCAGACAACTCACCTTCGTTGGCAAGATCTTTTACAGCTGGGTTAGCATTTTTGTTAGCAACATCAGTAATTACTACAAAGCCTACGAAATCACCAGCTGAATAACCATTTGGCTGACTTCTGTCAGAGCCTGCTGCTAAATTAAAGTTACTAGGAGCACTACCTACAGCACGTTGGAAAACCATATCCCAAGGAGATACTTTACCGTTATTATTACTAACAGTACAAGGAGTTGCTAAGTTGTACAAATCGTCAACTGACTTACCTTTTTGGAACCAAACATAATGTAGATTAGAATTAGCAGAGTAACCGGAAGTACCACCTAAGTTAGCAGTACCATTACCACGTGCTTTGATGGAGAAATAAGTCTGTGCACCACCAGAAACACCAATTACCAATGGAGCCAACACAGAATCAGCGCTCGCTACACCAGAGATCATCAGCGAACCAGCAACTGCCGTTGCGACTGCGCCTTTTTTAAACAGATTTTTCATTGCAACCTCACTTAATCAGTTAAGTTTATCTAAGTTTATCACAAGCTGGAACACCAACCCCCTGACCGGTGGCAAGCATTAAACCATCTTACAGCACTCAAGCATAGCGCAAATAAATTTAGTTTACCAAGCATTGTTTACTTTTTACTTATCACTAGCCCTAGTGGAGAACCAGCCGAGGCCAACTACACTGGCTGACCATCCAATAAGTACAGCGCGATTGTATAGCTGCTGTATTAAGTTTGCAATGCCTAGTGTCGTAAATCTACCACTAGTGCTTTTTTGTTAATTTCCCATCTATAGCTAAAACTATAGTTGCCTTAAGCTTATAACACTACCTTTTGGCTGAATATAGCTCAAGATGAAGGCGTAAATATTTACTATATAATTTACTATATATAGGATAAGAACTCACAAAAATTAACAAGCATGATTGCGAGATGCTAAAAACCATGAGCTTTTTCTATCGATTTTTGTGCGGAGCTATCAGCCTTGTCTGCTTTTGCACTCCTGCACAAGCTGCGCCTAATCCATCTCTTCAATGTGCTGGTGTAAACCTAAAACAAGCATTTACATCGGATACTGCTTGGTCTATGTGCCTTAGCTTAGATGACCAAGAGGGTCTAACTGTCAATCAGCTTACATATACTACTGCTAACAGAACTAGGCGTGTGCTTGGTAAAGGAAGCTTAGCGCAACTTGAAACCGTTTTTGATGACAACAGGAATCCGCCTAGTTTTGCTACCACTCGAGAGGGCTTCGGTGGAAACCAACTGATTAGCTTAAAATCTAAAGATTGTGAAGGCGGAAGTTTATATGCTGATCAGACAGGCCGCAAAGTCATCTGTAGCCGCCTACAGACGGCTGGTTTACTTTATAATTATGCTTATCAAGCTCAGCGACAAACCAGCTTTTTAGAGATTTTTAGCATCAGCCAAACTACCGATTTTCAAACCTATACTCAACGATGGCGTTTTTATGAAAACGGAGTCATCGAACCAGCCCTTGGATTCAGTGGTAAAATTCCCCGCTATGCTCCAGTCAGTCTAGGTTTTGGACGCACTGTAAAAAATTCTGAGCAGTTGGCTTTAGGTTTTAGTAATTACTTGGGTTGGCGTCTTGATTTTGATTTGGGCAAAGACAGCGATAATGACAGGGTTAAAGAACTCACCAGTACACTTAGCGCGAGCCGACGGCAAAGGAGGCTGGGCATAGCAGTGTTGGATACTGAAGCTGCTCGTGACTTAAATCCTGAGCTTAAAACAACTTGGCTAGTTGAGGATGGGGATGAGGTTAATGAATTTGGCCAAGCAATTGCTTATGAGATCATTCCCTCTCAGTACTATCAAAGTACTAGCAATGTCAGAGGGCGTCCTTGGCTAGCAAACGATCTTTACTTCACTCGTTACAAAGAATGTGAGAAGTATGCGTCCGATAACAACAGCAGTGATTGCGCAAGGAATGTACTGCACTACATCCAAGATAAAGAAAATATTAACCGAGCAGATTTAGTCGTTTGGTACAAACAACACTATCACTATTTACCCCGTAGCGATGATAGCGATTATATCAGTACCGATTGGGTAAGCTTCCAATTAATGCCAAGAGATTGGACTGCAGGTAATCCGTTATGAATTCTCTAAAAGGTTTTATTCTTCGAATAGCTAGACTGAGTACTGGTTTTATAGGTTTAGTAACTGCTCTAAACGCCGTAGCGGATGGAGCCTGTGGTTCAGCATACGCAATTGAAACAACCTTACCTAGTGGGGCACGTTGGTCTATGTGTTGGGAGCAGACCTTGCAAAATGGTATCAGCTTGCACCATATCGCCTATCAAGCTAAAAAAGGACCAAAGCAAGATATTTTGTTTCGCGCAGAACTCGCGCAAGTGCACGTACCTTATGATGATAATAGTGCACGCTACCACGATATTAGTGATTATGGTTTTGGCGAAAGAAATCTCTTAGAACTTAATGAGCAAACTTGTCCTAACGGTAGCTTGATTAAATATTATGGTAAGGCCGTTTTATGCCAACAAATCCTTGCACGTGGTGAAGAACTCCGCTCTCAAAATACCAGTGTACAAGGCTATAAGCTGAGCATTTTTAGCATTTCCCAAGTAGGTTCCTACAATTATATCCCACGTTGGGATTTCTTTGACAACGGGACAATGGAGTTCAGTGTCGGTGCTACGGGTGCGCTCCAAAAGTTTACTAGAGGTAATGAAAGTGATGTAGGCTGGCTTATTGGCCCCGATAAGATTGGGCTATCGCATCTGCATAATTTCTTCTGGCGTTTAGATTTTGATCTGGCTGGGAATGGAGCCAATGATTATGTTGAGGAAATCAATTTTGTGCGTGAAGATAAGGGTCTTAAAGCTAAACATGAAAAACTTGAATTAGAAACAGGTCGAGATGTTAACCCAGATACCATGCGCACTTGGATCGTAGCCGATAAAGAGCGGAAAAATGCTGTTAACTCGCCGCTAGCTTACGAAATTCAACTGTATCAGGCTGGCCAGCGCGATGTAGGACCAGAAGAGGAAGCTTTTACTAAATACGATATTTACTTCACGAAAGCCAAAGAGTGTGAACGCTTTGCCTCTCATAATGGTACTGCCGATTATTGTGCCAAAGATTTATCGACTTATCTCAATGGTGAAACCTTGGATGAGGATTTAATTGTCTGGCCCACTACATCCTTCTATCATATTCCGCGTGCCGAAGACGCACCCAATATGAATCTCCACTGGAGCGGGATTCGTCTTAAACCTTTTGACTGGCATAACAGCAACCCACTAGCGAGTTCGATACGATGAGAGCTAAATCAACCTTCAGCCGTGTACAGCAACTGAGTTTGAGCTTGTTCACTATGCTAGTCATGGCTACTACTGCCCTAGCGGGCAATCAGGATCCGCTTAGCCCGAATGAGCAATTGCAAGCCAGTACTTTAGTGGAGTCAACCTTACCTAGTTTAAAAACCAAATCTTCCTCCAATCAGTACGAGTTATTGTTAGTTGAGAGGGATCGGTCTGAAGATAAAAAATCTGGTGCGCGTCGTAGCAATGCATTTGTGTATGACTATCAGACTGACGAAACCATCGTCTATCGCATTGACACCGCAACTAACAAAATTCTGTCCTCGGTACGCAGAAAGAATCTCCAGCTACCGTTGACAGAAAATGAAATTGCTAGAACTGTTAATTTGATCTTTGCTGATAAAGAAACCTTTGAGCTGATTGCGAATGAGTATCAACGTATTACAGGTAAGGTACTCAATTCCTCAAAAGATTTAGAGGCTAAAGCCTTTGTCTTTACTGCTGATACACTTCCAGAACAGCTTAACTCAGCTTCACAACAATGTGGTTTACATCGCTGTGCACAAATTTTGTTATATACTCATGATTCGGTGGTGTTTGAAGTCAGCCCAGTTGTAAACTTATCGGCTAATTTAATTACTCAAGTTATCGGATTCTAATGTGTCGTTTAAACCAGAGTGCTTAGGTAGCGTAGTTACACTATTACTATTCTACTCCCAAGCCAGCTACGCAGCTCCTGAACCTACACAAACTTGTCCTGCTGATCAGGTCATTTCCAAAACTTTCACCTCAGGAGCCACTTGGACTATGTGTGCTCAGCTGCAAGCAGCTGAAGGCTTAACATTCACACAAGTCTATTATGCAGCACCAAACAAGCCAGCGCGGCGAGTTTTAGCTGAAGCCAGCTTATCACAACTCGAATTAGTCTCTGATTCAGCGGCCACAGCTAGTTATATAGTCACTCAACAAGGTTTAGGTAATAAGCTGCTAGCCCTCTCTAGTAATGACTGTAGCAATGGAGCTATTAAGCGCTTAGGCCAGCTGGATGCACTATGCAGAACTACTCAAGAATACGGTTATCAATATAAATATGCTACTCAGCGGCAAGGCAGCTATTTGGAGTTAAGTACTCGCTATGACTTAAGTCCTTTAGCTTTGAATCTCCGTTGGCGGTTTTATGAAAATGGCATTATTGAGCCTGCCTTAGGGATCAGTGGTCAGTTAGTAAAAAATAGTAATAAGGTTTTTGATAATTTTACAAGCCATACTGCTTGGCGCTTAGACTTTGATCTTGGCTCTACTGGAAGTGATGACCAAATCCTTGAAGTCACCAGTACTCCAGCAGAGGATCGCTTGACTAAAGTTGTCACTATTAGAGGCATTAATAGAGAAGCTGGCCGCCTGCAAGACCCTGAGGTTAAACGTTTATGGGTGGTGCGTGATGGCAGCACTCCTTATGAAGGTGTGAGCGTGCCCGCTTACGATATTGTGCCAAGCCAGTACAACTCTAGCCGCCTTAATGCTCTAAACGAGCCTTGGTTAAAACAAGACATTTATTTCAGCAAATATAATCCTTGTGAACGTTATGCTGCCAAGAATGTAATCGATAATTGCCCGAAAAAAATTGATAACCTTGCTAGGTACATTGGCAACAGAGAATCAATTAATGGGGCTGATAGTGTAGTCTGGTATCGGCAAACTACTCATCATCTTACACGTAGCGATGACAACTTAAGATTAAGCACCCTTTGGAGCAGCTTTCAACTCGTTCCCAGAGATTGGCATAGTCAAAACCAATTTTAAGCTTGAGCACTTAGGTAGAGTACAAACCAATGAATGCTTATAAAACATTAGGCCTGCTACTAAGCGCTCTGGCCTTACCTTCTTTAGGCGTAGCAGCCGAGTTTTGCGATGATGTTTACTCTATCAAGGTTACGCTGCCCAATCAGACTAGTTGGGATATGTGTTGGGAACATCGCGGGCTAAACGGTATCTCTTTACATCATATCTTCTATAAGCCACCTAAGGGCAAGCGTTTGATGGTTTTATACCGAGCTGAGCTTGCGCAAGTTCATGTGCCGTATGACGATAATGGGATTCGCTACCATGATATTACGGATTATGGCTTTGGCCGTACTTCGATGTTGTCTTTAGCAACAGACGATTGCCCTACAGGTCAGTTACTGAGTTTCTTTGATAAACCTGTCATCTGCCAAACCGTTCAAAATCGTGATGAGGCTTATCGTTTGGGTAGCGAAACTAAACAAGGGCAAGCGCTCAGTCTATTTAGCGTTTCACAAATTGGCTCTTATGGTTATATACCTCGCTGGACTTTTGCTGATGATGGCAGTATGGAATTTTCTGTCGGGGCAACTGGTGCTTTGCAGCGGATTGTAGCCGATGATCAAGCACAAAGGCCGGGATGGAATATCGGTTTTGATAAAGTAGGTATTTCTCACTTACATAACTTTTTTTGGCGTCTGGATTTTGACCTCGGTGGGCAAGGCAACCAAGATTATTTGGAACAGGTTGATTTCACTACACAAGACGCAAAGTTGGTCAGACAAAGCACTGTTTTTACTAAAGAAGCTGGTAGTTCTGTCGCACCTGATCTAGCTCGTACTTGGGTGGTTGCATCTAAAACACTTAAGAATAATAAAAAACAGCCGATGGGCTATGAGATCCAACTGAATCAATCAGGCCAACGTGACGAAGGCCCAGCTATTGAGCCGTTTACTAAGTATGATCTGTATGTCACCAAAGAAAAGAGCTGCGAGCTTTATGCTTCACACAATGCTGGTACCTTAGATGAAGGCGAGGTTTGTGCTGATAACCTGGCAGAGTTTGTCAATGACGAATCTATTGAGAACACAGATATCGTTATTTGGCCTACAGTATCCTTTTACCATATGCCTCGTGCGGAAGACATGCCGAATATGGATGCACATTGGAGCAGTATCCGTTTAACTCCAATGAATTGGCATAATCAGAATCCTTTAGCGCGTTAAGTTACGCGCTAAAATCCAAGGCTAAATAGCCTTTTAAACGCGCTTCATTCAGCGCCAATTGCCGTTTAAGTGATTCTGCGCTCAGCCCATTGAGTTCTGCATAGGCTGTATCTTGCGTATTTAAAGCCTGCAAGGTTTTACGATAAGCCGCTTTACCAGACAATAGAATATAACCAAATTGCTTATAGAAAAATGAGGCTTCAATCTGGCTACGCTCTAAAGTTTCTTGCTCATTATAGTCATGGGAATGATAGACCACTGCATGCGGTGCATAAGCCTTTTTGTAACCTGCTTTAATAATCAAATCAGCCCAGACTTGATCCTCGCCATACTCAATCACCGGATAAGGGATTTGCTTCCAAACTGAACGCCTTAAACAAGAATTGTTGTCGGAGTAGAAATGCAAAACCTGCCGCCAAGCTGCTTCACCAGTATCAAAACGCTCTCTGTCCGTGTCTTTATCTAGATAAAGTGGATATTGTGCTAGATGCTTGAAGTGAGCATCTAAATCACGTTTTACAAAAGCAGATGCCTCAGGGTAAGCAAGATGTTTACCAAAAGCGCCAGCAGCTTGGGGATCATGCTCTAGGACTGAAACGAGATGAAACAACCAAAATGCATCTGTGGGCAAGGCATCTTGAGTTAGAAATGCGACATATTCACCCGAAGTCAGTTCAACGCCGAGATTACGCGTACCACCATGACTGAACTCAGTTTTAGGGATCGCGTGAATTTTCACCTGACTCGCTTTCAGTGATTCTATAGAACCATCTGTCGAGCCACTATCTATAATTAATAGCTCAAAGGGCCAAGGAGTCTGTTGCGCCAGTACTCTATCCACCACTTGACCCAATAACTTGCCACCATTCAAAGTAGGAATGACAACGGACACTTTAATACTAGGCTGAGCGGGTGACTCGATCTGATAGCCTAAGTCTATTAGACGTTGCTGAACTGCTTGATTGACTTCCCCTGCCGTCGACTGCCAATCAAACTGCCGCGCCCACTCACCGCCTAAGGTCGCAGTAGCATCGCGCAACGCTTTATTCTCAAGCAACTCTTGCAAACAGTCTGCAATAGACCGTGGATGAGGTTTGGCAAGTACGACCGTACCTGTAGGTAATATAGTACGAGTATTCTCGCCATCTAATTCCAATACGGCTAAATTACAGGCCATCATCTCTTGGGGCACGAGCGAATAATTAGTCGCTGAAAACACCATGCCAACATCGCAAGCACGATACAGATGACCCAAGCTTTCAGCTGACAAAACACCATGGTCAGTATAAGAAAAACTGACTTGCTCTAACCACGCAGCATTATTGTCTCCACCATAGACCTCTACATGGAAAGCAAGGCCTGACTCAGCTAGATAATTCAGCGCTAAAACCCCCAGCTCAACCGCGCGCCGTGAGGTAGAGGTTCGAGCATAAAAAGCTACTTTGGGTATTGGGTTCAGTGTTTTAAGGGTAGCAGGATAATAAACTAGCTGATCAGCAGCCAACCAAAAATGCGTTGCCCAACGTCCATAGCGCTCACGCATTAACTTAGCCAACCAAGGCCCCGCGCAAATACAGTCTAAATCTTCATGATAGGTCATTTCGGCAGCTAGACTTTGACTACCAGTCGCAAAGAAAGACGGCTCATGGTCTTGCACAAAATAAAACCGCCGCTTGAATCCTGAGGCCGATAAGACGGGCCACACTGACTCCCAATCAGTGGCAATGATGATATCTCCACTAGCCTGACTGAAATACTCATCGATGAAATGAATTTGCGCACTAGCAGGCTGATAATGGCGCACTAAATCTTCATAAGCCTCAGCCGTGGTTTGATGCACGACTTGATTATGAAGCCAAATATGCTGCTGGTGTCCAAACAATTCAAACAAACGCACAAAGCGGAAAATCGTCATATTACCGCCGCCACCTTGGCGAGCGAAATCACAGGTTACCCAGTGAATGACTAGTTTATCCTTAGTAAACGCCTTACTAGCGGGTCTTAAAGCTTGCTCTGTAAAGAGCATCATTTGCTCTAAGGATTGATTCACTAGCGCTGTTGGCTGGTTTAGATCGTTTATTGAAGTCACTGAGGGTAACTGAATACCAGCCTTGCGAAATCTATCTTGATATTGCAGGACAAAGGCTGCTTGATCAGATTTTGGATGCGGCTTCCGTCCATCTTTGTACCCATGCTTTAGATAATGCACCAAAGGATTTACGTGCGAGGCATCTACATCTTGATATTCAGCTAAGTACCAAGCTCCATCAAAACAAGCACTAGGTGCAATTCGCCAAGTATGAGGATTAAGCAAATAATGCTCTAAAGCTGAACTACCTTCAGGTAGTTCACCACCCACTTGCCGTACATAATAGCGACTGTCAAATAAAGGATGAGGATCCATATGCCATGCATGGCCATACTGCAGGTAATAAGCTAACGGGCTTAAACCAGACTGCTTCACCTCAGGGTATTCCGCCACATAATAAGCTGCTAAAAATAGAGCGTTAGGATTTCTTAGCTCCTGACCACCATGCCGCAAATAATGCCAAAGCGGATTAATTAATTGCTTTTCAACATCTTCGCGTACATCCGCATAGTGCTCAAGATACCAATCCACATCAAATAAAGGATGGGTTTGCTGCTTGCTCAACACGCCTTTAGTTAGGTAATGAACTAAAGGATTTTCAGCTGAGACCTGTAAATCTGGGTTGTTTTGCTGATACCAACTAGTACGAAATAAAGGATTTGGATCATAGCCTTGTGGAGCACCAATAAAATAATAGTGTTCCACTAAAGACTGTTCGAGCTTAACAGAGTCTAGATAGGTTTTTTGATAGAAAGCGACATCTAACAAACCACTTTGCGCGATCAATTTAATAGCTGGCACTTTTGCCGCTTTCAAATTAGGTTTAATTAGGCCTAAATCCAACAGTTTTTTAGCTCGCTCCGGATGAGCCATAGATTTTGTCTGATGATCACTCAAAGCCAAAACTTTGTTACGTAAGGCGGTTCGATCTTTAGCAAGATGAGTTAGCTCAGCCTCTAAGCGCTTGTTGGTTAGCGCAAGTTGATGAGCCTGCTCAGAACGCTCCACTAAACGCTTATGCTGTAAGGCCAGCTCGTGTTTTTGCCGCTCTTTCAGTTGCTCGATGGCTTGAGTGTGTTTGCTTAGCTGTAATTTTAAAATATAGTCTTGCTGCTGAAGAGCAGACTCAGAGGCAGCTTGCATAAGCTTGAGTTCATTCAAATCATTTGCATGAACACGCTTCAGGTGCTCGACATAATCCAAATGCTTAGTTTCTAAAGTTTTACGCTGTTTAAGGTTTAATTGTTCTTCCGCAAGCAGAACTTTAGCATATAGCGCTGAGTCTTGATTGAAATCCAAGCGCAAGCGTAGTAAGCCTGCTATCGCTTGTTCTCGCTGCTCGCCTGCAACTAGCTGCATTAGATACTCATAAGCCTGCACAATAGCTGCAGAAAATTCTGATGACTGCTTAAGATCTGCTAAGGTCAAAGAGTTATGCTTTTGGTCTTCTTCTAGATACGCCTCAATCTCCAAATTAGCTAGCACTGATTGACGGGGAAACGCTAAGTCAATTTGCTGTTGCATGGATTGAACAAAACCTTGCCAGTCCTGCATCAATTGCTCATAACTCAAAAAAGCGGTTGGGCAAGCTTGAGCATAATAAACTGCATCTAAAACATGCCGCAGCCAAAGTAAGCCACCTTTAGACAAAGGAAAACCATCTCGCTTTTTCAAGGACTGAGCGACTTCTAAGGGATTGCGTACCGGGATAATAATGAAAGGTTTAACTGCCTGCTCTTCTAGTAAACTTAGCCAAAAGGGCAAAAAGCGGCAAATGCGCGGATCTTTAATAACAAATAGTGAAGAGTCAGCGAAATCAGTTTGTAAAATATCAGCAATAATCTTTTTGTATTTGAAAGCTTCTGTGGAGGCATACCAAGCGGGATTGAACTCTGTCCAATCACTCCAAAATGAACCCGCTGACTCCAATAGAGCATCATGCTCCACCATCAAATCAACCGACTCCCAAAATCCAGTTTCATTATTATTTGGTAGAGCGGGAGCTAAACGCTTGGGGAGATCTGCACCTAGTAAGGAGAAGACCCGGGTTAAAGCAGAGGTGCCGCTACGGTGCATGCCAGCGACTAGGATGGCAGTTTGCTTAAACTCAGGCATTAGAAAACACCATTGGACTTCAAAAACTCATTCCCTAGGTAAATCCTATGCGCGAGTTTGTAGAGTTTTAAATCATGTTCATTCAGAAGAATAATGGTTTTGAGCGTTTCTTTGGAAATACCTTGGTAGGAATAACTTCCTAGATTAACCGATGAACCAATTCTTAGCTCTGTATTCAACATACTATTTAAAGCTAACAAAGAAAGTCCCATATACTCTTGGAAACCAACAAAACTGAGTTTGTTCTGGATCGTGTCACGCGCCTCTTCCACACGTTGCTCGAAATCTTGGTTATCTCTTAGATTGGAATGCGTGGAAAACACCTTGCAATAATAGTTGTTGAATTCCCAATGGTAGTCCTTGGCAAAAAACTCATTGATATCTTTATAGGAGCGTAAGCGTTCGCCCACAGGCCCACGGTCCACATGCACTAAATGATAGAAATGAGAAATGGTTCGCGTTAAAGGGTGGCGCAGAAAAGTAATATAAGCGAGGCGATCATGACTCTCATCTAAAGATTCGCCAATTTTCCCATACAGCCAAGTATCTGGATGCCCATAAATGACATTATGTTGCTGACGATCGTATTGTTGCCAGTCGTTTAGATTGTAAACAAACAGCGGAGAAAACGAAGCCTCACTTGCTACAAGCTCTTTAAGTGTCCCTCCCGCTGTTTTAGTCAAATGAATGAAGACTAACTTATCAAATTCTTGCCCGCGTATATTAAACTTTTTCATTCTGCGTTCTATAAACCTACTGCCTTGGCTGCTACTGCAATTTGATAAACAATCTGCACTAAATCCTTAGTAAACTGCATATCCTTAGTATCTAAACGAGGGTAAACCATGATCTGGTCACCTGCAGCCACCTGCAAATTACTTCCCATAATGACTTTGCCATTCGGTTTGACAACCATCAGGCTATCTTCATTAGCGCGCTCCGTATAGCCGCCTGCTTGTGCGATATAATCTTTAAGCGTTGCATTAGGTGCATATACCACGGATTGTGGGACTTGGACTTCGCCACTAATCATGACTACATCGCTTTTGGCTGGGATCACAATAATATCGCCATCTTCCATACGAATATTAGCGACCTTACCGCGATCCGAGACGACAATTTTCCCTTCCGGACGTACCGTACTAGCACGCTCTACGAATTTCAGAATCAGTTCGGCTTCTTTAGCACGAATGGCCGCTTCGCCGTCGGAGCTAGCAGGCGCTGTGAGTACACTACGCTCTAAACGGCGCAAAGCTTCATCAATATTCTTTTTCTGCTCTATGGCTACACTTTTGCGCTTGATATAAATATTGCCAATATCAGCTTCATTTGGATCAACGGAAACATAATCTAAGACTTCTTGTAGGCGACTGCCGCGCTTGATCGCTAAATAAGAATTCCCTAAATGACTACCTTCTAAACTGATATCCATTACTGGAGTAGGCGCATCTGTGACAAAGCGCACACTATCACCATCGTATAAACGCGTGCGCAAAAACTGTTCGTAGGAAATATAAGAAGAATTAGGCAAGCCATCCCTAGTTCCAGAAACGGCAATATTAGTGACACTGCTATCCGGGCGCGCATATTTAACCAGCTGAGCGCCGTTGATGCTATTACCTAAAAACTCAAAGCGATAGTTATTCCTAGTATCGCCTTCAACGCTAATCATACTGCCTTGTGGGCGCACAACAATGGTATCTCCATCGCGGAATAGTGTTCTTGGCAAACTACCGTTGTTCACAAAATCATATAAATCCACACTCGCAATGCGCTGTTGCCCGCGCTTCACTAAGACTTGGCGGTAACTGCCGCGCTTTGGGTCGACTCCTCCGGCTTGGTGGAGAAAAGCCAACACGCTATCATCTGGCAAACCGGTATACTGACCAGGTTTGAGTACACTACCTGTCACAAACACTGTCACTTCTTTACTAGAAGCAGTTAATAAATTGGCATAGACGTCGACACCATCTTTATAAACCTTGCCAACAGCTGCTTTAATTTTATTCGATACCTCAGAGGCTCTAGTCCCCACCATATGGATCTCGCCCACATCGGGAATAAAAACATTGCCATTCGCATCGACGGTCATCACTTCATTAGCCGTTGCTTCACCCCACATGCGCAGGGAAATTTTATCCCCAGCAATGACTTGATAATTCGGGTCTAGCGCATTAGCACGGCGACTTACATAATTACCTGCAAACAGATTCGCACCGAAAGGCTGTAAGTTTTGCCCTGATCGACTAGCTCTTGGTAAACCTTCGTCGAAAATTTGTGGCTTCTCTTCAGCCGTTAGCAGGTCGCTGCTGTTGGTCTTAAGCGTGCTCGAATCTACTGGCGTATTTGTAACCGCCGTTTGCTCCTCGGCATAAATAGGCGTGGCTATATATAAAAGGCCTAGGCTTAAGGCTAATAATATCTTCTTAAAATAACTCATTCTTTATACCCAACCCACATGATCGCGGACTGCTGCTACTGACAAAGAACCGATTCCCCAGAACAAGAAACTTAATAAGAACACGGTTAAAATGCCTGGAATCTTTTCTGGCTTGATGGCTTCGTCAGGCAAACTTGGTTGAACTGTTACCGTTAAATAACGCTGCTTACGCTCTAGCTCTATCCGTGCTTGCTCTAAAGCACCTTGCTTCGCTTTATAGAGCTGCTCAGCAAAGCCCAAACGGCTTTGTAATTCAGTGTATTGGGCTAATTGCCCTGCAACCTCGGTACGTTGCCCTCTAGATTGCGTCACAGAAACAGACTGCTCTTTAGCGATTTGTTGGCGCAGTGAATTGACTTTACTCTGCAAAGTTTTGACACGCATGGCTTCAGGTTGCATAAATGCACTGACTTGAGCCAGTTCAGCTTCTGCTTGTGATAGCTGTGTTTGAAGCTCTGATAGGCGAGTAACCCGAGCCGTTTCTTCACGCTCAATGCGTGTATTAGCTTGTGAGCCTGGATCTAATACATCTTGTTGCTTACGAAAGTCTGTTAGTTGCTCACGTAAACTATTGAGCTCTTGCTCAGCCGCTATGGCTTCCTTCTCAGCTAACTGTAAGGTATCGGTGCGTAAGCTCGAAGACAATTTATTAACAACTATTTCGCTTTGTTTTAAGGCTAAGGAAACTAGCTTTTTGCCCGTTTCAGCATCAAACGCCGTAATTTTTAAGGTGCTGATGCCCGAAGTAAGATCATATTCAACGTCGATCATTTTCTGCCAGTATTCCACTAAATCCTCTTGGCTAGCATCGACAGGTAAACGAGCATATTGATCAATAGCCGGATTGGAATAGTGAGTACGTACATCGAGTTCAGGTTTGATATCATTAATAAAATCACCTGACATTAAGTAATCGCGAATGATCATCGCATCAGGGCCTGATGCTCCAGCACCGGGCAAACCGGTTAAAGCGCCTAGTACATCTACTCTAGCTCCGGCAGTACTTTGCACAATGAAATGTGACTCAGAGACATATTGATCACTGGCATAGCGATAGTAATACACCGTGGCAAGTACGGTGGGTAATACCACTAGTAAAAGAAATAACCACGGAAACGATCGGCGTTTCTTAGGCTTACTCATCGTTTCACCCCAGCTAAGCTCTCATACACTTTAATACCGGCCTCCACATCCTCGAAAATACTCAACTCATAATTATTTAGGATGATAATCACGTCTGAATAATCGCGGATAGTCCGCATGTCATGTGATACCAAAATCAGACTGGCCGTCTGGCGGCGTGCCTCGAAAGCAGCTTTACTTTTTTTCCTAAACACAGGATCGCCAACCGCCATTACCTCATCAATTAAATAAACATCAAACTCAATAGCTAGACTTAGACCAAAGGCCAAGCGCGCTCTCATACCATTGGAATAAGTCCGCATTGGCTCTGTTAAGGCACCACCTAGCTCAGAAAATTCGCGCACATAGTCTAGCACCTGATGCAGGTCCGCATTATAAATCCTACAAACAAAACGCAGATTTTCTTCACCAGAGAGGTTGTTATTAAAGCCACCACCAAAACCTAATGGCCAAGAAAAACGTCCGGTACGTATGATTCTGCCAGAATCAGGCGGTTCAGATCCCGCAATGAGGCGCAGCAAAGTCGATTTTCCCGCCCCATTCATGCCTAAAATGCCAATATTTTTATGCTCAGGAAACTTGAAAGATATTTCATCTAAGATCGTGCGATAATCGCCACTACTCAGCTTATAGTGCTTACTGACCTTGATAAACTCGATCATATGCCTAACTGCCTAAGCTTACTACGCGTTAACCTTTCGCCCGCCAAGCCCAAAAAACCTAAGCACAGCATACAGACAATAGGGTACATAGGCTCATAAAATTGGCTTTCAAAACCGTAGAAGAAGACACTCCGCTGCCACTCAAGTAAATGTAAAACTGGGTTATACCAGAGGATATCTTTTACAGCAGATGGCAGGCTATCTGCGACGAAAAAAGCCCCA
Source organism: Thiothrix sp. (assembly GCA_008015155.1). Taxonomy (GTDB): domain Bacteria; phylum Pseudomonadota; class Gammaproteobacteria; order Thiotrichales; family Thiotrichaceae; genus Thiolinea. Next base: position 19,542 of record SSFA01000039.1, on the reverse strand, counting down.
GAAATAAAGAAGAGCACCCGAAGGAGCAAACTCTGAAAACTCATATAACTAGGGAAATAGAGTTTAATCACAGCGCCTACTAAACCAAACACTGAGCCAAAAATAATACAGAGCATCAGGACAGTAATGGACATCAGCAGGTTTTCGACACGATCGAAAATACCCCAAAAATACAGCACCACTAAATAGAGAATACAAACAATGAAAATAGTTGAGAACTCTAAAATAATACGGGCGATCACTACATCCACTACTTTGACTTGAGGATAAGTGAGCAGTGGCGCACTACTTTCAATGACATTACTCATCATGGAAACCCCACGTGAGAATAATTGCCAAGGGATAATCCCTGTGAAGAAGAACAGGTGAATATCGACATTAATCGGTGAGCCTCGATCGATCATGCTGAAGACTAAAGCTAAAGCCAAAATACCTGTTAATGGCTCGAAAACTGCCCAGAAATAACCCAAGCGGCTACGCCCAAAGCGAGTATGCATATCCCGTAAGATAAACGCATAGACAACACGAGCTTGAACTGCAAGCGCCTTGAAAATCTCAGACATTTAGAATTTAGCCGGCTCCGTGTTGACAATCGGCGCTGCAAGCACCCAACGACCGTTAATCCAGCAAGCTGATTTAGGTCGAGGATCATTACGCCCACGCCCCTGCGTAAAGTATTGGCAAATATAGCCATTCCCTGAGTAATAACGTACTCCATCTAAAATGACCTCACCCTGTTGAGGCGGTGGAGCACCAATCAGACGCTTCTCTTCTGCAGTTAATTCTTCACGGGCTGGAGCCTGAAATTGAAATTTCGGCTGGAAAGTAGCCGACCTTTGTTGGTATTCATCAACACTTTGCGACTGTAAGCGCTCGATATATTTCATAATACCTGTGCAACCCGTCAATAACGGGAACAGCATGCAAAGAAACAGGACTCGTAGATACATTAACATGATTGGAGGGAACCAAAGTCAGTTTAATAGCTTGTTTTACCCACTACTTAAGCAGTGCGTCATTCTTACCACACGCGCACCATACAATACCCCATCCAAGGGCGCAAACCTATTCCTTAGGAAACCCATCACAAGCTGCTTAATGATTCAGTAAACGACCACCATCCACCGCTATGATTTGGCCAGTAATATAAGGCGCATCTCGCACTAAAAATAAAACCGTTTTGGCTATATCCTCAGGCCTACCCCTACGTTTTAAAGCTATTTTAGCTAAAAGCTGAACTTGGTCTTCCTCAATAGTGTCTTCCGGCCAAAGAATAGCACCAGGAGCTATACCATTGACCCGAATCGCTGGCGCAAGTTCGCGGGCGAGGGCTTGAGTTAACATAATTAACCCGGCTTTTGCAGTGCAGTATACCGAAAACTCTGCTAAAGGGCGTATCCCATGTATATCAACCAAGTTAATAATTACACCCTGATGTTGCTGCAAATAAGGAGTAGCTGCTTGACTAAGAAACAAGGGAGCCTTCAAATTCGACCCTAGTAAATCATCCCACTGCTGCTCACTGACACTAGCTAAAGGCGTCGCATAAAAACTAGATGCATTATTAATTAAAATATCCAGACGCTGAGTTTGTTGGATGATTGTCTCGATCAGAGGCGCTAGTTCATGAGTTTTTAATAGATCAGCCTGTACCACTAGGCAAGAACCGGTTCGCTCAGCATTGAACTCTGCCTGTAGACTGAGGGCTTCCTGAGCAGAATTTCGATAGTGCAGTACGACTGTTGCTCCCGCAGCATGTAAAGAGCGGGCTATAGACACACCAATACGCCGCGCTGCACCTGTTATTAAAGCAACTTTTCCTGTCAGCGAATTCTCTATCATCTCTTTAGTGCATTCGGGTTATGATCATGCATTGCCCATATCATACCTTGTCATGCACTTTACAGATACTTTACCCACCCCATTAGCGGAAGCTTTAGCGCATAGTGAGCAGCTCAAAACGCTTATTTGTGAAAAAATTCAAGCTCAAGGTGGGCAGCTCAGCTTTCATGATTTTATGCAAACTGCCTTGTACGAGCCAAAATTTGGCTATTATGTCGCAGGTTTACGCAAAATTGGCGCAGAAGGCGACTTCGTGACAGCGCCAGAAATTTCTAGTTTGTTCTCATATTGTATTGCCAATCAATGCGCACAAGTGTTGGCAGAACTGCCTAATAGCTCTATCTTAGAATTAGGAGCGGGGAGTGGGCGGATGGCTGCAGACATTTTACTGCGCTTAGAGCAACTGGATTGTTTACCCGAAACTTACTTCATCCTAGACCTTAGCCCCGATTTACAGGTTCGTCAGCGCGAAACCTTGGAGTTCCTAGCCCCGCATCTACTCACTAAAGTAAAGTGGCTCGTCAATTTACCGGCTCATCCTTTTCAGGGAGTCATCTTAGGCAATGAAGTTCTCGATGCCATGCCTGTCGAGCTATTTACTGTCAAAGACACTGGTATAGCTAGCCTGTACGTGAGTCTAGATAAGAATGACTTGGTTTTTACGGAGCAAGCTTCACAGCATGCCGATGCTATTCAAGCCTTCTTGCCGCCTGACTTAGTTCTACCCTATACCTCGGAATTCAATCCAAGCCTGAAACCTTGGATACACAGCCTTGCCGATTGCTTAGCGGCTGGGCTGTTATTGCTTATCGACTATGGTTATGAGCGAGCTGATTATTATCATCCAGAACGCCGCCAAGGTACGCTACTTTGCCACTACCAACATCGCGTCCACGATAACCCACTGATTTACCCCGGTTTGCAAGATTTAACCGCCAGTGTGGATTTTACCGCCACGGCTGAGGCAGGTGTCGAGGCTGGCTTGGAACTAGCAGGTTATACCACTCAAGCGGTTTTTCTAGCGAGTAGTGGTTTAGAAGACTTATTTATCGAAGCACTAAATGGTGCACCCGAAGCTCGCTATCAACTTGCGCAACAGGTTCGTAGTTTAAGTCTACCCTCAGAGATGGGTGAACGCTTTAAAGTCATCGCACTCACAAAAAGGTTTACCACTCCCCTACTCGGCTTTAGACTGAGCGACCGTCAACACCGACTATAAGCTTCTATCAATTTTCAAACCAAAAATTTTAAACAAAGGATCATATGGATATTCTCTTATTGGTCAAAGCAGCCATCATGGGATTGGTGGAAGGCGCGACTGAATTTTTGCCTGTTTCCAGTACTGGGCATCTCATTCTCGCAGGCGATCTACTCAACTTTATGGATCACGAGAAGCGCAATGTTTTTGAAATTGCTATTCAATTAGGCGCTATTTTAGCCATTGTTTGGGAATATCGGCAGCGCTTTGTTAGTACATTTACCGGCTTAGGCCGTGACCCAATTGCGAATCGTTTGTTTATTAATATCGCTATTGCTTTCATACCTTTAGCTGTTTTGGGCCTACTGTTTGGCGACATCATTAAAGCTCATTTATTCAAACCCGTACCGGTAGCCATTGCTTTTATTGTCGGGGGTTTCATTATTCTTTGGGCAGAGCGCCGCCAAAAAACCGTCACCATTCAAACCGTGGATGATATTCGCCCTATTGATGCCCTCAAGCTTGGTTTAGCACAAGCTGTTGCCTTAATTCCTGGTACTTCACGTTCAGGTGCAACGATTATTGGTGGCATTTTATTTGGCTTATCGCGGACGGCAGCTGCTGAATTTTCTTTCTTTTTAGCAGTACCTACTTTAGGCATTGCGTCAATTTACTCGATGTATAAAGCGCGGGATATTTTAACCGTGCAGGATTTAGCCCCTTGGGCGGTAGGCTTTGTTTTCTCTTTTATTAGCGCCTTATTTGTCGTGCGTGCTTTGATTCGCTATGTGAGTAATCATGATTTTACTATCTTTGCTTGGTATCGGATTGCTTTCGGCATAGTGGTTTTAATCACTGCTTATACAGGCTGGGTCAATTGGACCGTTCATTAAAACTCTCTCAGCTAAACTTGCGCCTGCTGTGCTTAAAGCTCGAATTTGCACAGCAGAGCGACTCGCACTGGCGGTATCCTTCCGATGCCCAATCCGCGCTAAGCTAAAGCCAGCCGCTTGCCAGAAATGCAGTAGTTCTGGACTGAGTGCATAGCTCACTGCTAAATAATCGGCTGCTTTTGCGCTGGCATAAGTGACTAGCTCCGTAATCAGCCTATGCCCCAAACCCTGCCTCTGTACACTCGGGTGTACCGCAATCCGCATAATGCGCTCACAAACTAGCTCCGCAGCCCCTGCAAGTTGTGCATGAAAAGTCAGGGTTTGTGGCACTAAATGCCCGTGTGGACGGCGCTGCCCTCGATAAATCGCTGTACTCAAGTCTGGGTCAAAGCCACCTTCGCGTGATAATAAAGCCACTGCTAAGACTTGCTGATTTTGCTCTAAGACATGAATGGATACATTAGGTGCATCTAAAATTTGTTGTAAATCGGAAGGCCTAGTCTGATAGTGCGCTGTGACTAACAAGCCGAAAATTTGCTGTAGCAAGCTCTCATCTTCAAATAATTGTACCTGCTGAATTTGCCGATACTGAATCTTGGCTTGAAAATCACCTTGTACCTCTGCTGCTTCTACATCTAATAACAAGAGCCTATACAGCAAAGCTTCCAATGGGTCATTTTGCGGCCAACGCATAGGTTGCTCTAGGCGTAAACTCTGCCAAGTTGGGACTATTTCACTCAAAGCTTGCTGGAATCGCAAGGCAAAACCCCGCCCACTCCCCTCATAACCATGCAAAGTAGTAGAGAACACTAGCCTTGGATAAGCCTTGACTAACTTAAGTAATAAATTTAAAGGGATGGCAGCGGCTTCATCCACCAGCACGAGATCTGCGGTGGGCAGAGTTAGTAGTAAATCATCAGGTGCATAAAATCTTGGAGCTAACTTAGCATGCTTGAATACTGAGTCCACAGCTGCGCGTGAGGGCGCTGTTAATACAACTTGTTGGCCTTGAGCGATTAAGTGGCTAGCGGCTAGCCCTAAAGCAGCAGATTTACCCCGTCCACGATCAGCAGTTAATACTAAAACGGTCGTGCAATGGATAATACGTTCAATGACTTGAGTCTGATTTAAGCCTAATTTGACATCTACTGCTGGGGCTTTAACAGTCAATGGCTTGGCTAGCACACGCAGAAAGCGTTTTAAAAATAAGCCTTGAACGCTAACTGGTGTAAATGGATAGGGCAAAAACCGTTGATAAGCAGGATCAGGAAACCGCGGCCAATCCTCCAGTGGAGGGCTAAGTAGCATTAACACACCGCCACCCCGTAAACTACCACTAACCGCCGCTAGAGCATTGACATCCAAACCACTAAAGGCGTCAAACACAACTGCGTCAAATTCTTGGCCTAAGACCATGCGAGCTTTCTTCGCAGATAAAGCTTCAGGAATGAGAGAAGAATTGGAAATCCACAGAGTCACTCTGTATTGGCTTAACTTAAGCTGTGCAGCTCGCAAGCAATCCTCTTGCGAGCCAGTGAGATGCAAAAACTGCCGAGGCTGATCCGCACTCAAACAGCGTCATTACCTTCTTCGCCAGTACGAATACGGATGGCTTGTTCGACATCCATCACAAAGACTTTGCCGTCACCAATCTTGCCCGTTTGGGCAGCTTTGAGGACGGCTTCAATCACAGCTTCTACTTTCTCGTCATTAATTACAATTTCGAGTTTAATTTTAGGTAGAAAATCAACCACATACTCAGCACCACGGTATAACTCGGTATGACCCTTTTGCCGACCAAAGCCTTTAACCTCGGTTGCAGTCATCCCAGTCACGCCAATTTCAGTTAAAGCCTCGCGAACATCATCCAGCTTGAAGGGCTTAATGATGGCTTGAACCATTTTCATTGCGTAATCTCCTCGTCCTAATTTAGGGGTAATTGCTTACGCCAAGCTGACGTCATCGGATAACGCCAATCTTTGCCAAACCCACGCCGCGTAATCCTGACACCGGGCGCTGCTTGACGGCGCTTGTATTCATTTAATAGTACCAGATTTACTACGCGGCGCACGGTCGCTAGCTCAAATCCAGCATCAACGATGTTTTCGAGCAGCTCATCTTGCTCGATAAAGCGCTCTAAAATCCCGTCTAAAATCTCGTAAGGTGGTAGGGAGTCTTGATCCACCTGTCCTGGCGCTAGTTCAGCGGAAGGCGGACGAGTGATGACCCGTTCAGGAATGACTACACCCAAGGTATTACGATAAGCTGCCAAACGATAGACCAAGGTTTTGTAAACATCTTTCAAAGGACCAAACGCACCAGCCATATCACCATAAAGTGTGGCATAGCCAACTGCAGTTTCACTTTTATTACTGGTCGTAAGCAACAGTTTCCCAAACTTATTCGACATGGACATCAACAGCATGCCACGAATCCGTGCTTGTAAGTTTTCTTCGGTCACATCCGCTTTGAAACCCACAAATTCGGGGGCTAAGGACTGCACAAAGCTTTCATAGATGGGTTCAATCGGAATTTGCCGATACTTCACCCCCATAATTCTCGCCTGCTCAGCCGCGTCCTCCACACTCATGGCTGCGGTATAACGGAAAGGCATCATGATGGCTTCGACATTTTCCGCGCCTAAAGCATCCACAGCAATGGCTAAAGTTAAGGAAGAATCAATCCCGCCTGACAAACCAAGCAATACCCCTTTGAAACCATTCTTACGCACATAATCGCGAACGCCAGTGACTAGCGCTTTATAAACATGAACCTCCAAGCTTTCATGTTGATAACTGGTGGGTACTACTGGTGTGGTTTGATCAATGATCAATTCACCTACGAACACCCCAGTTTCAAACAAAGGCGTCCTTAAAGTACGTATACCGTCACGACTGAATAGCATCGAATCGCCATCAAAAACTAACTCATCCTGGCCACCAACCAGATTCACATAAGCCATCGGCACTTGATGCTTCAAAACTTGCCGACGTACCACTTGCTCACGTTTCTCCGGTTTGTCATGACTATAGGGGGAAGCATTTAAGACTAAAATCGCTTCCGCGCCTAAAGCCATCACCGAATCCATGGGGTGATCGTGCCAAATATCTTCACAAATTAAGATACCCGCACGCACGCCTTTAATATCAATAATTAAGCTGCCCTGCCCCGGTTCAAACCAGCGCTTTTCATCAAAGACGCGATAATTAGGCAAATCTTGCTTATGATACTCACCAATCATTTCACCATCTTGCAGCACATAGGCCGAGTTGTGGATTAAATAATCCCGCAGCATCGGCATGCCCACCAAGGCTGTAATCCCCACGGTGTGCGGTTTAATTAACTCGATGGCTTGTTCGCACTGTTGTAGAAAATCTTCACGGTAAACTAAATCTTCAGGTGGATAAGACGATAAAGTCAGCTCAGGAAACACAATTACATCAGCATGTTTAGCCTTCGCCTCCTCAATAGCCTTGATAACTAACTGGGTATTTCCGGTGATATCGCCCACGCACAGATTGAGTTGTGCCAAGGCCACGCTTAAGCTTCGATTATTCTTTTGCACGATAGTCTAGAACAGTAAGATGATGATCTAGAAACTATACCTGAAAACTTTGGAAGTCAGCATGTCCCGCATAATTTTTATTCTTGTTCTGCTAGTAGTTGGTTATCTCCTGTTAAAATCATGGCAGCGTAGAAAACAATTAAACAATCAACGCCGTGACGAGCCAAGCTCGGGGAAAATAAAAAACCAACAGCATATTGTGAGTTGCCAACAATGTGGCCTGCATATCCCTGAGAATGAAGCCGTCCAGCACGGGGGTAAGTTCTTTTGCAGTCTGGATCACGCGCAGCAAGCGCAACTCACGAATCGATCAACACCCAAACGGTAGCGCCTTTTTTCCTGCATGAAGACCCTTGGAATCTCTTAAGGCTTTATCATGTTTATCGCTTAGCCCTAGCCGGGGCTTTTCTGCTGGCGATGGTTGGTCAATCCAAGTTCGTCCAATTGGGCGCGCAAAACAAAGAACTCTTTGGCTGGATTACCGCTACTTACTTATTGATTGCGATCATTAGCAATCTTTCTTCTTATTTCCAGTGGCCTGATCTGACGATTCAAGGGGTAGGCTACTCAATCATCGATATCATTGTTTTATTTGTGATTCTCTATACCAGTGGCGGCGTTAGTGTAGGCATTGGTATTCTGCTGGTAGTACCAGTGCTTATTCCTTATATCTGTGCGCCCGGGCAAGTATCGATAGCGATGGCTGCACTCACGGGTATTTGCTTAATCAGTCTCGAAGTGTGGTTAGGCTTAAATGAGCATCAGAGTAATACTACCAGCCTCACTCATAGCGGTATTCTAACTGCTTTTATTATGCTCGCGAGTTGGTTGGGTGATCGTTGGATTCGCAAAGCAGATGAGATGGCTAAACTAGCGAATCGTCGAGGGATTGATTTAGCTAACCTTTCTCAGCTGAACCAATCCATTTTGGATCGCTTAGAATCTGGGATTGTGGTGGTCGAAACCTCGGGGGCGATTCGACATATGAATGCCGCCGCTTGGCATCTACTAGGTAATCCGGGCAATTGGCGCAGCAAACCCCTCGCAGTATTCGCTCCTGAACTGGATAAACATTATCAGCAATGGATACATGAAGTCAGCCCACGCACAGCGAGCTACGATCTTAAACATCAACAAGCGACTGAACTACGCGTGCGCTTCACTCAATTGGGCACCCAATCGCGTCGTAATACCTTAATTAATCTCGAAGATACCAGTGAGCAGCGCGAAAAAGTCCAAGGTGTCAAACTTGCCTCTCTAGGCCAACTGACCGCCAGTATTGCGCATGAAATTCGTAATCCTTTAGGCGCGATTAGCCATGCCGCTCAACTGATGAGCGAATCCCAAAACTTAGATAAAGCCGACACACGCTTGCTGCAAATTATCCAAGCTAATGCTAAACGGATGAATTTAACAATTGAGAGTGTACTCAACCTGTCGCGTAAGAAAGAGCCGAAGCGCGAGCGCTTGCCGCTCAAAGGCTGGCTGCATAGCTTCTTGCGCGACTTCATGTTGCAGCACAATCTGAAAGAAAAACAGGTTACTTTATTTATAGAGCCTGCTGATTTGATGATTGAGTTTGATCCTGCACATTTGCATCAAATTATGTGGAATTTGTGCCGCAATGCCTTTAAATATGCGCATGATAATCCACAAAAATTACAGCTAGATATTCAAGGTGGCACCCCCGCTCATAGTCGTGATGTCTTATTGAATATTATTGACAATGGTCGAGGCATCCCTGAGGATTTGCGCCAACGCTTATTTGAACCTTTTTTCACCACTAGCACACAAGGAACCGGTTTAGGTTTATTTATGGCTAGAGAGCTGTGCCTAAGTAATGGCTCAGCCTTAGAGTATATCTCGCTCCCTACAGGTGGCAGCTGCTTTCGAATTGCCTTTTCGCGCTCAACACATTAATGAACAATAACAAGAAGCTCGGATCATCATGACTGAACAACGTGTACTCATCATCGACGATGAACCTGATATTCGTGAACTTTTAGAAATCACGCTGCTACGCATGGGCTTAGATACCCTGACAGCAGGCAATGTCGAAGAAGCACTGGCGCAAATTCAAGCGCATGAACCGAATCTGTGTTTGACTGATATGCGCTTACCCGATGGCAGCGGCATTGATATTGTGCGCTTCCTACAGAAAGAATATCCGCATATTCCCGTCGCTGTGATTACAGCTTATGGCAGTATGGATGCGGCCGTTGAAGCCTTGAAAGCTGGTGCTTATGACTTTGTGTCTAAGCCAGTGGATCTACCGAAATTACGTGATTTGATTCAAACGGCTTTAAAGCTCACGAGTGGGGAAAAAAATCAACGCCCGAAAGCCTCAGAAGATAATGCCAGCCAAGGCCGGATTTTAGGCTCTTCAACGGCTATGCAAACCTTAAAAAGCACCATCGGCAAACTCGCGCGTAGCCAAGCACCCGTCTATATTCATGGCGAATCTGGGAGTGGTAAAGAGTTAGTAGCCCACGAAATACACTTACAAAGCCCTCGGCAAAAATTCCCGTTTATTCCCGTAAACTGCGGTGCGATTCCAGAAAATCTAATGGAAAGTGAGTTTTTCGGACATAAGAAAGGCAGCTTCACTGGTGCTGTCAGTGACAAACAAGGCTTATTTCAAGCGGCACATAAAGGTACTTTATTTTTAGATGAGGTGGCTGACTTACCTCTCACCATGCAAGTCAAACTGTTACGCGCTATTCAAGAGCGAGCGATTAAACCCGTGGGAGGTTTGGAAGAAATCTCTGTCGATGTACGCATCTTAAGTGCCACGCACAAAAGTCTCGAACATGAAGTCGCTGCGGGTAACTTCCGCCAAGATTTATACTACCGCCTGAATGTCATCAAATTAAAAGTGCCTCCCTTACGCGAACGCCAAGATGATATTGAATTATTAGCCGACTATTTCTTGAAAAAAATTGCCGAGCGCTGGCAGATGCCTGTTATTAAACTCTCGTTGCAAGCACGGCATATGCTCCTAAGCTATTCATTTCCTGGTAATGTGCGTGAGCTGGAAAATATTCTGGAGCGCGCTAGTACCCTTTGTGAAGACAACACCATTCAAGCTGAAGATTTGCAATTACCACAAGTGACTCATTCAGGTGCTAATCATGTGACCCAACAGCAGGCACAGGCTTCACGCCCAGTCCTCTTATCCGTCCCACCTGATCTAGTGAGTCCCTATAGCACGCAACCCACCTTGGCACATACCAATAATACAAATACAAGCACAGAGCCATCTTGGACGCCGCATACCGATGAAGAAGCTGAACGGAGTATGATTATTGAAGCTTTAGATCAAACCCGCTGGAATCGCACCAAAGCGGCAGAATTATTAGGAATGAGCTTCCGGCAATTGCGTTATCGCATTCAGAAATACGAATTAGACACCCACTAATCGGCTCCACTTATCATCGGGTAAAATGACCTGTTTTGCCCGAGCGTTTTCTAAGTTCTGACAATTAATGCGTTAAAAAGCTGCACGACTGACAAAATTACGAATTTTTAATCACTAAAATTGACAAGCTTAATTAAATTGTCAGTTTTTGACAGGAAATTGTGTCAGCTGTCATCTATTTCTGATTAGAAATAAATTAATAATTAAATAAAATCAATAACTTATAAAAAAATCTAAAGTTGGCACAATGCCTGCAATACTGTTGATGCCCTAAGGCAAAAGATTCTTAAACAAGAAAAACCAACTTAAGACCAACAATAAGGAACTATAAAAATGTCCATGAAGAAAAAAGTACAAGCAGGCTTCACTTTAATCGAGTTAATGATCGTTGTTGCGATCATCGGTATCTTAGCTGCGATTGCCTTACCTGCTTATCAAGATTACACCAAACGTGCCCACGTTTCTGAAGGCTTAAGCTTAGCAGGCTCTGCAAAGTTAGCAGTAACGGAGTTCTATGCTGATCGCGGTGCATGGCCTACAACTAACCCAGCAGCTGGCTTACCTGCTGCAACTGATATTACTGGCAATGCTGTAACGTCCGTCGCAGTAGGTGCCACAGGTGGCACAATTACTATAACTTATAATGCTAAAGTTGATAATGGTAAAACGATTGTCTTAACACCAACTGTTGCTGATGCTAAAGGTTCTGTAACCTGGACTTGTACTGGTGGTGACGTGCCATCAAAATTCCGTCCAGCTACTTGCCGCAGTGCAACTTAATAGTTAAGTTTGGTGGATTTAAAGTTAAGCTCGTGAAATACGAGCTTAACTGTATATTTAAGAGACTAGTCCTATGCCATCATTACTCAAAAACGGTTTTACTCTCATAGAATTGATGGTAACTGTTGCGATTATCGGTATGCTAGCAGCGATTGCAACACCAGCCTATCAGGGCTATGTAAAACGTACACATGTTCTTGAAGGGATACAATTAGCTAGTGCGGTAAAGTTTGCTGTATATGAATACTATTATATGTATAGTACTTTTCCAGCAAATAACTCTGATATATATCTACCAATGCCTGAATTTATAAAAGGCAATGCTATAAAATCAATAGCTGTTGAGAATGGAACGCTTATCCTGACTTATAACCAACGTGTAGCAGAAAATGCTACTATAGTTATGGTTCCTACCCTAGTAGATAGTACCATCAAATGGGATTGCACTGGTGGAACTGTTGATCCAACACTTCGTCCTTATAACTGCAAATAAAAATATAAACATGCTTACTATAAAAATAAAAAAAGCTTTTTTGCATTTAATACTTAGCTCATTCTTCATCACTGTATTGCTAGGGGTAATTTTTTTAGTTTGGTACCCACCTCCCTTCCTTGAATCCTCTGGACTAAAGGAAATTTTGTTTATAGTTCTAGCTATCGATCTAATTTTAGGCCCACTTTTAACCCTCATTGTATATAAACCTAATAAGCCCAGCCTAAAGTTTGATTTATTTTTTATTATAATGATGCAAGCTACTGCTTTGATATACGGTATTTATACGATTCATCAAGGGCATCCTGTCTACGTAGCTTATACAGTTGATAGGTTTACCTTAATTAACTTTAAAGACTCTGTATTAGACCAAGTGCAGGAGCCATCTTTAAAAAGCACAGGCCTATGGAAACCTAAGTTTGTTTATGTAAAATTACCTAACGATCAAGAGAAGCTAGCTCAAATCACTTTCGAAGTATTATCTGGTAAGCCTGATATTGATTCTAGGCCAGAGTATTATAAGCCTTTTGAAGAATATAAAAATGAAATATTAAAAGGAGGTATTGATCCACAAAAAATACTTTCCAAAAAAGAAAACAAAAAATTACTTAATCAGTTTTTGAGTAGCTATGGTAAAAATGCTGATAATTATGCATTTCTACCACTTTCTGGCAAAGAAGTAGATGTTCTTTGGGCTTGGGATCGTGCAAGCGGTGACCCTGTTGATATACTAGCAATCAACCCATGGACCTTGTGAAGCATGAGTAACTTATTAGACAAAATATCAAATAAGAATTTAATTATTATTGCCATAAGCCTCATCTTCTTAGCTGTTTTGCCTTTCTTAATAAGCTCATCATTTCATGACTCACAAAGACTAATTAGTACAATATTTATTGGATGCTTGCTCACCTACTCACTTTTAAAATATGAGATATGGAGGGAAAATGAGTTAAGAGTCTTGCTTATATTTTTATCCATGGGACTAATGGCAACTATACATTCTTTAGATTCATTTTGGTCAACCATAGAGCTATTTATTTTCCTCAATATTTTTTTATTTACTATATCATTTACAATGAATATTAATGGAAATAAAATAAAGCATCTTGCCTTGATCTTCACACTAGTTCAATTAATTTATGCTTGTAGATCGCTAGCAAACTATTTTATGATAATAGCATCAAGAGACAAAATTGATGCCTGGGTAATTATAGATGGTTTTGACAATATTAGATTTTATGCTCAATTCCTTAGTTGGACACTACCCTTCATTATAGGTTATCTTGCGCTTCAAGATCGAACGAGGCATACAAAACTCATATTAATTACAGCCTCTTTAAGCTTCGCTCTAGCATTTATCACAGGCACTAGAGCATTTATTTTGGGCATGATTTTTACAGTTATTTCAGTTTTTATATTTGCACCAAACTGGTGGGCACGCTATCTAAAATATTTATTAACAACAAGCTCTATCGGGGCTTTTATTTATTTACTTATGATTTTTCTCATCCCAACTTTCTTTGGAATAGATAATCATGCGGCTCTTGAGAGCACCGTACATAGAGATTTTACAAACTCAAGCGGAAGAGTAGAAATATGGATGCAGACAATCCACATTGCTTTTAATAATCCATGGTTAGGTATTGGTCCAATGATGACAGCTGCCGATGGTGCTTTAAAAACAGTTGCTCACCCACATAACTTCATATTGCAATTAATGGCCGAATGGGGATTGCCTTTCACTATATTATTTTTATTTTTAACCATATATTTAATACATAAGTGGAGGAAATTAATTGCTCAAAATCCTATTAATAGAGAGCCTTTAGCTTTACCTATGACTGCCGCTCTTAGCTCAGCTTTTGCTGCAAGCTTGGTAGATGGTGTAATGGTTATGCCAGTCAGTTTAACCTATATGGCCATAATAATTGGTGCTACTATTAATCTTATGAAAACCTGGACACCTGAAGTACCTAACTTTAAGCTTTCCACCATAACACGTTTTACACTAATTTTACCGGCTTTTTTATTACTAGCAGTTACTATTTATCAATGGGAATTTGTAGATTTAAAAAAACAAAACAGTCTCCATACAGCTCCAAGATTCTGGTCTGATGGAAAAATAACTACTAAGATAAGCTTTATCCAACACTCAACGAAATATACTCCTTTAAAAAAATAAGCAAATGATAGCATGTTGCTAGGTCTACTTACGCCTTCCCTATCACAACCTGAGTACCTAAGCTATCATAGGTATAAATTTATTTACCATTCGGCTGCTCAGCTAGCAATTGATTTAATCACGTATTATTATTTCTAGAATAAATTAATTATAAATAATAAAGAAATAGTTAAATTCCATGAGCGCACCTAACATCCAACTTCCCGGCTATGTCAAACAATTAGTCACCACAGGCAAGCTGGACATAGGCGTTGCCGAAAAAACTGTCAAGAAAGCACATGCTGATAAAATATCGGTGATGGAGTGGCTATTTCATCAGCAACTAGTTAATGCTAAAGACTTAGCTAGAGCTGCTAGCGATGAATATGGCATCAGCGTAATTGACTTAGATGCTATTGATATTCGTCCTACAGTGATCGACCTAATTTCTGACGAACAAAAGCAACGCTTACACTTACTACCCATTTATCGTTATGGCAATCATTTGCTGGTTGCTTTAGCAGATCCAATTTATTTGCCCAACTTAGATGATGTTAAGTTTGCGACCAATCTCAAGCCAGAACCTGTTTTCGTTGAGTTTGATAAATTACAAATTTATCTAGCGAACGGTGGTGGCTTTAGTGGTAGCGCTTCGCCTATGCAATCGGGGATGGCAGTCTCAAGTGAAGCTATTACCCAAAATATCGCTCTTGATACGCGAGATATTAAGAAGCAAGAGGCTGAGGGTGAAGAGGTTGAAATTATCTCTTTCGTAGATAAGCTTTTAGCACATGCTATTAACTCTAAAGTATCCGACATTCATATTGAACCTTACGAGAAAAACTTACGAATTCGCTATCGTGTTGATGGTATTCTAAAGGTTATTGCTACCCCTCCTATTGGTATTGCTGCCCAACTTACCTCGCGTTTAAAAGTTCTAGCTCGAATGAATATTTCTGAGCGCCGAGTTCCACAAGATGGGCGGATTCGTTTTGCCCTGAATGAGAAGAAAAATATAGACTTTCGCGTGAATACCTTACCTACCATTTATGGTGAAAAGGTGGTTATGCGGATCTTGGACTCCGATAGTGCCACGATTGGTATCGAGAAACTTGGCTTTGATCCTAAACAACAAGCCGACTTTGTGAATGCTTTAAATAAACCTGATGGCATGGTGTTAGTCACTGGCCCGACCGGTAGTGGTAAAACTGTCACCCTTTATACTGGTCTTGGGATGTTGAATACTCCAGAGAGCAATATTTCAACCGCGGAAGACCCTGCTGAGATTAATATGCCTGGGGTTAATCAGGTTAATGTTAATCCTAAAGTAGGGCTGACATTTGCCGAAGCTTTGCGCTCTTTCCTACGGCAAGACCCTGATATTATTATGGTAGGGGAGATTCGTGACTTAGAAACTGCTGAAATCTCCATTAAGGCCGCTCAAACAGGCCACTTAGTTTTATCCACCTTACACACCAATAGCGCCCCAGAAACCTTAACTCGTTTACTCAATATGGGTGTACCGCCCTTCAATATTGCCTCATCCGTGCATTTAATTATTGCTCAACGTTTAGCACGGCGTTTATGTGACAAATGTAAGCAGCCTTCGACGGTTCCACCTGATGTTTTGCGTAGCTTCGGTTTCAAAGATGAAGAAATTGGTAAATTTACCCTATATGAAGCAGTAGGTTGCTCCGCGTGTTCACAAGGTTATAAGGGTCGTGTTGGTATCTATCAAGTTATGCCTATTTCGCAAGTGATGGGGCGAATGGTCATGGATGGCTGTAACTCGATGGACTTGGCTGAACAAGCTCAGCGCGAAAACATTCTCGACTTACGTCAATCCGGTTTAATGAAAATCAAGCAAGGAATTACTTCTTTAGCTGAAATATCACGTGTAACTAAGGATTAAATTCCGCTCATCTGGGGTATTCAAGACTAGTTGCAAAAAACTGCTACACTTGGACGCAATCATTATAATAATAAACGAGATGACGAAAGCTTATGGCTAGCCCACGTAATCCAAGCACCATGAAAACTCCAAGCGCTGTCGATGGAATGCAAACTTTCAAATGGGAGGGTGTAAACCGTAATGGCGTAAAAATTAAAGGTGAAACGCAAGCTGCAAATGCTAACTGGCTAAGAGCTACCTTGCGCCGCCAAGGAATTAACCCCGGACGTATTGTCAAAAAACCTAAGCCCTTATTTAAACCCGCTATTAAACCGGCTGATATTGCTCACTTTGCTAGGCAAATGACAACCATGATGCGCTCTGGTGTACCCATGGTGCAATCTTTACAAATGGTCGGAGGTGGTGGTGACAACGTCGCTATGCATGATCTGATCAAAAAGGTCATACAAGACATTGAAGCGGGCTCAAGCTTTGGTACTGCTCTTAGCAAACATCCTCAATATTTTGACCGTCTTTTCGTTAACTTAGTTAAAGCAGGTGAACAAGCAGGTACTTTAGAAACCATGCTTGATAAAGTGGCAACCTACAAAGAAAAAACTGAATCCTTAAAAGCTAAGATCAAAAAAGCCGTTATGTACCCAGTCATTGTTGTGGTCGCTGCAGTTGTCGTATCAGCGATTATGTTGATTTGGGTTATCCCACAATTTAAACAAGTCTTTAGTAGCTTCGGTGCGGACTTACCAGCGTTTACCTTGATGGTTATCGCTATGTCTGAATGGTTACAAGCCTATTGGTGGATGCCGCTGGTAGCAATGGCGATTGGCGGCTATGCCTTTAAGACGGCACTTAAACGTTCGTCAAAATTCCAACGAATAGTCGATAGAATGATTTTAAAGATTCCTATTATTGGAAATATTATTAACCTGTCCTCAATTGCACGCTTTTGTCGCACCTTATCAACGATGTTCTCAGCGGGTGTTCCCTTAGTAGAATCAATGGACTCCGTTGCAGGTAGTACTGGTAATTTTGTGTATTATGATGCAACCATGCGGATGAAGGGCGATACTGCTCAAGGTCTGCAATTAAACGTTGCTATGCAAACGACCCAAATCTTCCCAAATATGGTAGTACAGATGACACGGATTGGTGAAGAATCGGGACGTTTAGAGGAAATGTTGGGCAAAGCAGCTGATTATTACGAAGAGCAAGTCGACGATTTAGTAGATACGCTCTCAAAACAAATTGAACCCTTGATCATGGCTGTACTAGGTGTTGTGGTAGGTGGTTTGGTAGTCGCAATGTACCTGCCAATTTTCAAACTTGGGGCTGTGGTCTAACAAAATACTATGGAATTAATTCACTTGCTGGCAACTAGTAGCACGTGGCTACTGGTCTTTGTGGGGCTGATTTCGCTACTGATTGGTAGTTTTCTGAATGTGGTGATTTACCGCCTTCCTGTCATGATGGAACGCGAATGGAAGCAAGAATGTGCCGAGTATTTAGGCGGGGACCCAGCGATAATCAGTAGCGAAACCGGCTCTTTCAATCTCGTAGTGCCACGCTCACAATGTCCTGTGTGTGGACATAAAATTGCCTCTTGGGAAAATATCCCAGTTATTAGCTATTTGATACTAGGAGGTAAGTGTGCAGGTTGTCGCACCCCTATTTCCATGCAATACCCTTTGGTAGAAATTGCAACAGCCCTCCTATCGATATTAGTGGCTTATCAATATGGCTTCAGCTGGCAAACCTTAGGTTTATTATTTTTCACATGGATTTTAGTTGCGCTGTTTATGATTGATGCGCAAACCATGCTGTTACCAGATGCGCTAACCTATCCGCTATTGTGGGCTGGTATTTTACTAAATATGAATAGCTGGTTTGTGCCACTAAGCGATAGTGTTTTGGGTGCTGTGTTTGGCTATTTGTCCTTATGGAGCATTTATCACCTTTTCAAACTCCTTACTGGTAAAGAAGGGATGGGCTATGGTGATTTCAAGTTGCTCGCCGCTTTAGGTGCTTGGGGTGGTTGGCAAATTTTACCCTTCATAGTGTTTGCCTCTTCTGCATTCGGTGCGGTTTTTGGGATTGCTTGGATGCTCATTAAACGTAATGGACAAAGCCTGCCAATGCCCTTCGGTCCTTGGCTAGCGATGGCTGGATTTGTGGCTCTAATTTGGCATGAACAAGTCCTGCGCTTTACTATGCAATGGTTGGCTCCACCTTGATAAATCACCATGTATCAATTGATTTTTTATGTACCAGTAACTCATAAGGAAATAGTCAAAGCTGCTGTGTTTGCCGCAGGTGCTGGGCGTATTGGAAATTACGATCACTGTGCATGGGAATGCTTAGGCACGGGTCAATTTAGACCTCTAGCAGGCAGTAATCCTTTTTTGGGTCAGGAAAATCATCTGCATTTAGTCGATGAATACCGTGTTGAACTAGTCTGTGCTGATGAATATCTGCAAGCGACTTTACAAGCACTGATGCGAAGCCACCCTTATGAAGAACCCGCTTATACAGTTTTTCCGATTAATTCTATTTAGGTTTGAGGTCAGGCCAAAAAGGTAAAGCTCGTCCTTGCAGATGTTTTTGCTTAGGCTTAAGAGCTGGCTGACTTAGCTTTATACCTTTTAGATGTTGTTGTTTAAGCCATGTCCATTGTTGTAAAGCAGGTTGCTGAGCAAAAGAGGAGAGCTTTCGTTGTGGATAATGATAGGGCATTAAAATAGCGCGGCTATCTGCGGGACTGGCTAAGCGTTGGTTATAATACCAAGCGTCAGCTGCATGAGCTGACGAACAAAACATTATACTGAATAACAGGCTAGCTAAAGAAGCAGCCTGCCGTGGGTAAACTCTGCTAAGCATTCGACTATCTCAAGTTTAGAGCTAGTTCGTTGATAGCACAGATAATTAAGTTTGGCTAGGACTGCGTGCGCTTCACATGTTGAGTACTGACACAGGAACCTGCCTGCCAGCCACTGCACTTGCCTGAGGCTACAATCCCTGCACTAAAGCCTTGGAGTCCTTGAACACCCGGTAAGCCTTTATTGCCAGAGGCTCCTTTATCGCTATGGCCTTCGTGGCTTTCCCCGTGGCTACTCGCGCCCATTCCTTTATCGCCGTCATAGCCCCCATGGTCATGTCCATCCATGCCTTTGTCGCCTCCGTGACCACCTCCGTGACCACCTCCGTCACCACCTGCGTGACCACCTCCGTGACCACCTGCGTGACCGCCACCTCCGTTTCCGCCACCGCCACAACCGCCGCCTCC